>NZ_JBIUBJ010000001.1:0-1058534 GCF_044547985.1 Nonomuraea sp. NPDC052265 | reverse complement strand
CTGCTGCACCTGGTCGACGACAAGATCCATGCCCGGTCGACCGGCCCGTACTCCATGATCACGCAGCAGCCGCTGGGTGGTAAGGCCCAGTTCGGCGGCCAGCGCTTCGGTGAGATGGAGGTGTGGGCGCTGGAGGCCTACGGCGCCGCCTACGCCCTGCAGGAGCTGCTGACCATCAAGTCCGACGACGTGCTGGGCCGGGTGAAGGTCTACGAGGCGATCGTCAAGGGCGAGAACATCCCCGAGCCGGGCATTCCGGAGTCCTTCAAGGTCCTCATCAAGGAAATGCAGTCGCTGTGCCTGAACGTCGAGGTGCTCTCCAGCGACGGCATGTCCATCGAGATGCGCGACACCGACGAGGACGTCTTCCGCGCGGCGGAGGAACTCGGTATCGATCTGTCCCGGCGTGAGCCGAGCAGCGTGGAAGAAGTCTGAGGGGGAGATCGCAAATGCTAGACGTCAACTTCTTCGACGAGCTCAGGATCGGTCTTGCGACCGCCGACGACATCCGTCAGTGGTCGCACGGCGAGGTCAAGAAGCCCGAGACCATCAACTACCGGACTCTCAAGCCGGAAAAGGACGGACTCTTCTGCGAGAAGATCTTCGGCCCGACCCGCGACTGGGAGTGCTACTGCGGCAAGTACAAGCGCGTCCGGTTCAAGGGCATCATCTGTGAGCGCTGCGGCGTCGAGGTGACCCGGGCCAAGGTGCGTCGTGAGCGGATGGGCCACATCGAGCTGGCCGCGCCCGTCACGCACATCTGGTACTTCAAGGGCGTGCCGTCGCGCCTCGGCTACCTGCTCGACCTGGCCCCGAAGGACCTGGAGAAGGTCATCTACTTCGCGGCGTACATGATCACGCAGGTCGACACCGACATGCGTGAGCGTGACCTGCCCTCGCTGGAGGCGAAGATCTCCGTCGAGCGGCAGCACATCGAGCAGCGCCGTGACGCCGACGTCGAGGCCAGGCAGAAGAAGCTCGAGTCCGACCTGGCCGAGCTGGAGGCCGCCGGCGCCAAGGGCGACCAGCGGCGCAAGGTCCGCGAGGGCGCCGAGCGCGAGATGCGCCAGCTCCGCGACCGTGCCCAGCGCGAGCTGGACCGGCTCGACGAGGTCTGGAGCCGCTTCAAGAACCTCAAGGTCCAGGACCTTGAGGGCGACGAGCTGCTCTACCGCGAGATGCGCGACCGCTTCGGCCGCTACTTCAAGGGCGGCATGGGCGCGCAGGCGATCCAGGACCGCCTGATCAGCTTCGACCTCGACGCCGAGGCCGAGAACCTGCGCGAGACCATCCGCAGCGGCAAGGGCCAGAAGAAGGCCCGCGCCCTCAAGCGGCTCAAGGTCGTGTCGGCGTTCCTGAACACGACCAACTCGCCGCGCGGCATGGTGCTCGACTGCATCCCGGTCATCCCGCCGGACCTGCGCCCGATGGTGCAGCTCGACGGTGGCCGGTTCGCGACCTCCGACCTCAACGACCTGTACCGCCGGGTCATCAACCGGAACAACCGCCTCAAGCGTCTGCTCGACCTCGGCGCGCCCGAGATCATCGTGAACAACGAGAAGCGGATGCTCCAGGAGGCCGTCGACGCGCTGTTCGACAACGGCCGTCGCGGTCGTCCGGTGACCGGCCCCGGCAACCGGCCGCTGAAGTCCCTCAGCGACATGCTGAAGGGCAAGCAGGGTCGTTTCCGCCAGAACCTGCTGGGCAAGCGAGTCGACTACTCCGGCCGTTCGGTCATCGTCGTCGGCCCGCAGCTCAAGCTGCACCAGTGCGGTCTGCCCAAGCAGATGGCGCTGGAGCTGTTCAAGCCGTTCGTGATGAAGAGGCTCGTGGACCTCAACCACGCGCAGAACATCAAGTCGGCCAAGCGGATGGTCGAGCGCGCCCGCCCTGTCGTGTGGGACGTGCTCGAAGAGGTCATCACCGAGCACCCGGTGCTGCTCAACCGCGCTCCGACGCTCCACCGTCTGGGCATCCAGGCGTTCGAGCCGCAGCTGGTCGAGGGCAAGGCCATCCAGATCCACCCGCTCGTCTGCACCGCCTTCAACGCGGACTTCGACGGCGACCAGATGGCCGTGCACCTGCCGCTGTCGGCTGAGGCCCAGGCCGAGGCACGCATCCTGATGCTCTCGACCAACAACATCCTCAAGCCGGCCGACGGCAAGCCCGTGACGATGCCCACCCAGGACATGGTCATCGGCCTCTACTGGCTGACCACCCACAAGGAGGGCGCGATCGGCGAGGGCCGTGTGTTCGGCTCGATCGCCGAGGCGCAGATGGCCTTCGACCGCCGCGAGCTGGAGATCCAGGCGAAGATCCAGATCCGGGTCAAGGACGTCCTGCCGCCGCGCGACTGGGTCGCTCCGGAGGGCTGGGAGCAGGGTGACCCGATCCGGCTGGAGACGACGTTCGGGCGGTGCCTGTTCAACCAGACGCTCCCCGAGAGCTACCCGTTCGTCAACTTCCAGGTGGGCAAGAAGCAGCTGTCCACGATCGTGAACGAGCTGGCCGACACCTACCCCAAGGTCGAGGTCGCCAACTCGCTCGACGCGCTCAAGGACGCGGGCTTCCGCTGGGCGACCCGCTCCGGCGTCACGATCTCGATCGAGGACGTCGTCGCGCCGCCGAACAAGACCGACATCATGGAGAACTACGAGCGCCGGGCCGACAAGGTCCAGCGCGAGTACGAGCGTGGTCTGATCACCGACGAGGAGCGCCGTCAGGAGCTCATCGAGATCTGGACCCACGCCACGGCCGACGTCGAGACCGACATGGTCAACGCCTTCCCGGCGACCAACCCGGTCTGGATGATGGTCAACTCGGGCGCCCGTGGTAACAAGATGCAGGTCCGGCAGATCGCCGGTATCCGTGGCCT
This sequence comes from Nonomuraea sp. NPDC052265, assembly GCF_044547985.1. Classification (NCBI taxonomy): domain Bacteria; kingdom Bacillati; phylum Actinomycetota; class Actinomycetes; order Streptosporangiales; family Streptosporangiaceae; genus Nonomuraea; species Nonomuraea sp. NPDC052265. The sequence goes on along the minus strand of NZ_JBIUBJ010000001.1, from coordinate 1,055,659 downwards.
GGTGTCCAACACCAAGGGTGAGACGATCCCGCGGCCGATCAAGGCCTCCTTCCGTGAGGGCCTGTCGGTTCTGGAGTACTTCATCTCCACCCACGGTCAGCGGAAGGGTCTGGCCGACACCGCCCTGCGTACCGCCGACTCGGGTTACCTGACCCGTCGTCTGGTGGACGTCGCCCAGGACGTCATCGTCCGCGAGATCGACTGCGGCACCGACCGCGCGGTCCCGCTGCACGTCGGCGATCGCGACGCGTCGGGCAACCTGGTCAAGGCGGAGAACGCCGAGTCCAACGTGCACGGCCGCATCATGGCCGAGGACGTCGAGGTCGACGGCAAGGTCATCGTCCCGGCGGGTGTCGACATCAACGACATCCACGTGACGAAGCTGGTCGAGGCCGGCGTCGAGACCGTCCGCACCCGCAGCGCGCTCGTCTGCGAGGCCAAGATCGGTGTCTGCGCGACCTGCTACGGCCGCTCGCTGGCCACCGGCAAGCTCGTGGACGTCGGCGAGGCGGTCGGCATCATCGCCGCCCAGTCGATCGGTGAGCCCGGCACGCAGCTGACGATGCGTACGTTCCACACCGGTGGTGTGGCCGGCGCCGACATCACCCACGGTCTGCCCCGTGTCACGGAGCTGTTCGAGGCGCGCATCCCCAAGGGTGTCGCCCCGATCTCCGAGGCCGAGGGCCGGGCCCGGATCGACGAGACCGACAAGACCAGGAAGATCGTCATCACCCCCGACGACGGTTCGGAGGAGATCGCCTACCCGGTCTCGATGCGTTCGCGCCTGCTCGTCCAGGACGGTCAGCGCGTGACGGTCGGCCATCAGCTGATCGCCGGTGCGGTCAACCCCAACGAGGTGCTGCGCATCCTCGGCCCGCGGGCCGTGCAGCTGCACCTGGTGGCCGAGGTCCAGCAGGTCTACCGGTCGCAGGGTGTGTCGATCCACGACAAGCACATCGAGATCATCGTGCGGCAGATGCTCAAGCGCGTGAACGTGCTGGAGTCCGGTGACACCGACCTGCTGCCCGGCGAGCTGGTGGAGCGTCCGCGCTTCGAGCAGATGAACCGCGAGACGGTGGCCGAGAGCGGCTCGCCGGCCGCGGGCCGTCCGGTGCTCATGGGCATCACGAAGGCGTCGCTGGCCACCGAGTCGTGGCTGTCGGCGGCCTCCTTCCAGGAGACGACCAGGGTGCTGACGGACGCGGCGATCCACGCCAAGTCCGACTCGCTGCTGGGCCTGAAGGAGAACGTCATCATCGGTAAGCTCATCCCGGCCGGTACGGGCATGCCCCAGTACCGCAACATCCGGGTCGAGCCGACCGAGGAGGCCAAGGCGGCCATGTACACCGTCGGCGGTTACGACGGTTCGGCGGCCGACTACACCTTCGGCACGGGCAGCGGCGAGGCCGTCCCGCTGGAGGAGTACGACTTCGGTCAGTACAACCGATAGCAGTTCGCAGGCGACGCGCCCGGGTCTCTTCCGAGAGGCCCGGGCGCGTCGTTTTCCGGCCGTACGCGCTGCCGTAGACGGCCACAGGCGCTCTCAGGGGCCTGGGGTGGTCCGGGGCCGAGGGTCCGCCGCCACGACGGCCTGTGGGCCGGTTGCGGGGCTCCGTGGCGAATCGGCACACGTCGGTCCCCAGTACGGGTATCATTGCCGCGGCGCTTCGGATGGGCTGGATGAGACAGGCCCCGGTGGCACGGAGCGGCGAGGCCGACAGGCGTTGCCGTGCCGTTTTGACGTGTCGGCTGGGCCTGGGTAGTCTTGAGCATCGTGCCCGTCTCTAGCGGGCTTTCGGCTGTGCGCTCACATCCATAGGGAGAGCGTCGGCTGGACTCTCAGGCTCGCAAGTCTCCGTGGCTGTGTCTGTGTGAATAGCGCGACACGCCCGACCGCGGGGGCGCCGAGACGAGGAAAAACAGCAGGTCATGACACCGGCAGAACCTGCGAAAAGCAACACCCAATGACGTAACACCGGCCAAGGCACGAAACGGAGTGGCAGTGCCCACTATTCAGCAGTTGGTCCGCAAGGGCCGGCAGGACAAGGTCTCCAAGACCAAGACTCCTGCCCTCAAGGGGAGTCCGCAGCGGCGCGGTGTGTGCCAGCGCGTTTACACCACCACCCCCAAGAAGCCCAACTCGGCACTGCGTAAGGTGGCCCGCGTTCGGCTCACGAACGGCATCGAGGTCACGGCTTACATCCCCGGTGTGGGCCACAACCTGCAGGAGCACTCCATCGTGCTCGTGCGTGGCGGTCGTGTGAAGGACCTGCCTGGTGTTCGCTACAAGATCATCCGCGGTTCGCTGGACACTCAGGGTGTCCGCAACCGCAAGCAGGCCCGCAGCCGCTACGGCGCGAAGAAGGAGAAGAGCTAACAATGCCTCGTAAGGGTTCTCCTGGCCGTCGTCAGCTCATGTCTGACCCGGTTTACAGCTCGCCGCTGGTGACCGCTCTGATCAACAAGGTGCTCCTGGACGGCAAGCGTTCCATCGCGCAGTCGATCGTGTACGGCGCCCTCGAAGGTTGCAGGGAGAAGACGGGCAACGACCCGGTCGTCACCCTCAAGCGCGCGCTTGACAACGTCAAGCCGACCCTCGAGGTCCGCAGCCGCCGTGTCGGTGGCGCGACGTACCAGGTGCCGGTCGAGGTGCGCGCCGCGCGCAGCACCACCCTGGCCCTGCGCTGGCTGGTGCAGTACTCCCGTGCCCGCCGCGAGAAGACCATGACCGAGCGCCTCATGAACGAGCTCCTCGACGCCAGCAACGGCCTCGGAGCGAGTGTCAAGAAGCGCGAGGACACCCACAAGATGGCCGAGTCCAACAAGGCCTTCGCCCACTACCGCTGGTAACCCGGCGGGTTCGACGAGACGACGAGGACGCGAGTTAAAGTGGCCGCTACGACCGCTCTTGACCTGGCCAAGGTCCGCAACATCGGGATCATGGCCCACATCGACGCGGGCAAGACCACCACGACCGAGCGCATCCTGTTCTACACCGGTATCAACTACAAGATCGGTGAAGTCCACGAGGGCGCTGCCACCATGGACTGGATGGAGCAGGAGCAGGAGCGCGGCATCACGATCACGTCTGCCGCGACGACCTGTGAGTGGACCGGTCACACCATCAACATCATCGACACTCCGGGTCACGTCGACTTCACCATCGAAGTGGAGCGCTCGCTCCGCGTCCTCGACGGTGCCGTCGCCGTGTTCGACGGTGTCGCCGGTGTCGAGCCGCAGTCGGAGACGGTGTGGCGGCAGGCCGACCGCTACGAGGTCCCGCGCATCTGCTTCGTGAACAAGATGGACCGTGTCGGCGCGGAGTTCCACCGCTGCGTCGAGATGATGGTCAGCCGCCTGGGCGCGACCCCCGCTGTGATCCAGCTTCCGTGGGGTGTCGAGGCCGACTTCAAGGGCGTCATCGACCTCATCACGATGAAGGGGCTCATCTGGAGCGCCGAGGCGGCCAAGGGCGAGATGTACGACACCGTCGACATCCCGGCCGACCACGCCGACGCCGCCCGCGAGTGGCGTGACCGCCTCATCGAGACGGTCGCCGAGAACGACGACGAGCTGATGGAGCTCTTCCTGGAGGGCACCGAGCCCACCGAGGAGCAGCTGGTCGCGGCCATCCGCCGCGCCACGCTGAGCAGCTCCATCAACCCGGTGCTGTGCGGCACCGCGTTCAAGAACAAGGGCGTCCAGCCCCTGCTCGACGCGATCGTCGCCTACCTCCCCGCCCCGACCGACATCCCGGCGTTCAAGGGTTACGCGGTCGGCAACGAGGAGAAGGTGATCGAGCGTCACGCGGACCCGACCGAGCCGTTCTCCGCGCTGGCCTTCAAGATCGCCAGCGACCCGCACCTGGGCAAGCTCACCTACATCCGCATCTACTCCGGCACCCTCGACACCGGTTCACAGGTCGTGAACTCGGTGAAGGGCAAGAAGGAGCGGATCGGCAAGATCTACCAGATGCACGCCAACAAGCGCGAAGAGCGCCCGCAGGCGATCGCCGGTCAGATCGTCGCCGTCATGGGTCTGAAGGACACCACGACCGGCGACACCCTTGCCGACCCGTCGAACCCGGTCGTGCTCGAGTCGATGACGTTCCCGGCTCCGGTCATCAACGTCGCCATCGAGCCCAAGACCAAGGGCGACCAGGAGAAGCTGTCCACCGCCATTCAGCGGCTGGCCGAGGAGGACCCGTCCTTCCAGGTCCGTCGTGACGAGGAGACCGGTCAGACGGTCATCTGGGGCATGGGCGAGCTTCACCTGGAGATCCTCGTCGACCGTATGCGTCGTGAGTTCAAGGTCGAGGCCAACGTGGGCCGCCCGCAGGTGGCCTACCGCGAGACCATCCGCCGCAAGGTGGAGAAGGTCGACTACACCCACAAGAAGCAGACCGGTGGTTCCGGTCAGTTCGCGCGGGTGATCATCGACCTGGAGCCGCTGGGCGAGGGCAACGACGGCTACGAGTTCCAGAACAAGGTCTCGGGTGGCCGCGTCCCGAGGGAGTACATCCCCTCGGTCGACGCCGGCGCCCAGGAGGCCGCCGAGTTCGGCGTGCTGGCCGGTTACCCGATGGTGGGCGTGAAGGTTACGCTGACCGACGGTGCCGCCCACGACGTCGACTCCTCGGAAATGGCGTTCAAGATCGCTGGCTCGATGGCCTTCAAGGAGGCCGCGCGCAAGGCGGACGCCGTTCTTCTCGAGCCGATGATGGCCGTCGAGGTCACCACGCCCGAGGACTACATGGGTGACGTCATCGGTGACCTCAACGGTCGCCGCGGGCAGATCCAGGCGATGGACGAGCGGGCCGGCGCCCGAGTCGTCCAGGCGCTCGTGCCGCTGTCTGAGATGTTCGGCTACGTGGGTGACCTGCGTAGCAAGACGCAGGGGCGCGCGAGCTACAGCATGCAGTTCGACTCCTACTCGGAGGTGCCCCCGGGCATCGCCAAGGAGATCGTCGCGAAGGCCCGGGGCGAATAGTTCCGGTCCCTGGTGGGGTGGTGCGAGCCACCCCACCGCCTAGGGGTCTGGGATTCCCCGGGCCCGAGTGTGCAGACGAAAGTCAGTCAGATTCTCAAGGAGAGAACCAGTGGGCAAGGCCAAGTTCGAGCGGACCAAGCCGCACATGAACATCGGCACCATTGGACACATCGACCACGGCAAGACCACGCTGACCGCGGCGATCACCAAGGTGCTTCACGACCGTTACCCCGAGCTCAACAAGGCGACCCCGTTCGACAAGATCGACAAGGCGCCCGAGGAGAAGGCTCGTGGTATCACGATCTCCATCGCGCACGTCGAGTACCAGACCGAGAAGCGTCACTACGCTCACGTTGACTGCCCCGGTCACGCCGACTACGTGAAGAACATGATCACCGGTGCCGCTCAGATGGACGGCGCGATCCTCGTGGTCGCCGCCACCGACGGCCCGATGCCGCAGACGAAGGAGCACGTCCTCCTGGCCCGCCAGGTCGGCGTCCCCTACATCGTCGTGGCGCTGAACAAGGCCGACATGGTCGACGACGAGGAGATCCTCGAGCTCGTCGAGCTGGAGGTCCGTGAGCTCCTGTCCGCGCAGGAGTTCCCCGGCGACGACCTGCCCGTCGTCCGCGTCTCGGCTCTCAAGGCTCTTGAGGGTGACGAGAAGTGGGCCGACAGCATCATCGAGCTGATGAACGCGGTGGACGAGAACGTCCCCGAGCCTCCCCGTGACACGGAGAAGCCGTTCCTCATGCCGGTCGAGGACGTCTTCTCGATCACCGGTCGCGGCACCGTCGTCACCGGTCGTATCGAGCGCGGCATCGTCAAGGTCAACGAGCAGGTCGACATCATCGGCATCAAGCCGGAGAAGACGACCACCACCGTCACCAGCATCGAGATGTTCAACAAGATGCTCGACGAGGGTCACGCCGGTGACAACGCCGCTCTGCTGCTCCGCGGCATCAAGCGCGACGACGTCGAGCGCGGCCAGTGCATCATCAAGCCGGGCACGACGACCCCGCACACCGAGTTCACCGGCCAGGTCTACATCCTGTCCAAGGACGAGGGCGGCCGCCACACGCCGTTCTTCAACAACTACCGCCCGCAGTTCTACTTCCGTACGACTGACGTGACCGGTGTTGTGAACCTCCCCGAGGGCACCGAGATGGTCATGCCGGGCGACAACACCGAAATGCGCGTTGAGCTGATCCAGCCCATCGCCATGGAGGAAGGCCTCAAGTTCGCGATCCGTGAGGGTGGCCGCACCGTCGGCGCCGGCCGGGTCGTGAAGATCATCAAGTAGCTCGACCGTCGGGGTGGCGGTCGGCCCCGCACTTCAGGGCCGACCGCCGCACCACGTCAAGGGCCTCGCGTAAAGCGCCGTGATCCAGCAGTCGCTTCGGCCATAGTGACCGAAGTAACTGCCGGATCACGGAAGAAAAGACAGATCAACAGTGTCTGTCTCGTGGGGTTACGCAGGGTCATACCTGCACCAGCACAGCGGCACAAGGCCGCACGATACTTTTTCAGACGACAGCGAAGGACACCGAGGCCACTATGGCGGGACAGAAGATCCGCATCCGGCTTAAGGCCTATGACCACGAGGTCATCGATAGCTCGGCCAAGAAGATCGTCGAGACGGTGACGCGGACTGGCGCGAAGGTCGCGGGCCCGGTGCCGCTGCCGACCGAGAAGAACGTGTACTGCGTCATCCGCTCGCCGCACAAGTACAAGGACAGCCGCGAGCACTTCGAGATGCGCACGCACAAGCGGCTGATTGACATCATCGACCCGACCCCCAAGACGGTTGACTCGCTCATGCGGCTCGACCTCCCCGCGGGTGTCGACATTTCGATCAAGCTCTGAGGGAACGCACTGACATGGCTAAGACGATCAAGGGCGTCCTGGGCAAGAAGCTCGGCATGACCCAGGTCTTCGACGCGGACAACCGGATGGTTCCGGTGACCGTGGTCGAGGCCGGTCCGTGCGTGGTGACCCGGGTCCGCACCGCAGAGAAGGACGGCTACTCCGCCGTTCAGCTCGGCTTCGGGCAGGTCGACCCCCGGAAGGTCAACAAGCCGCTCGGCGACTACCTGCGTAAGCACGACATCACCCCGCGCCGTTACTTCGCGGAGATCCGCACCGACGACGCGAGCGACTACACCCTGGGCCAGGAGCTGCTGGCCGACACCTTCGAGGCCGGCCAGTTCGTCGATGTGACGGGCAAGAGCAAGGGCAAGGGCTTCGCCGGTGTCATGAAGCGGCACGGCTTCGCTGGTCTGGGCGCGTCGCACGGTACGCAGCGCAAGCACCGCTCGCCGGGTTCCATCGGTGGCTGCGCCACCCCGGGCCGCGTATTCAAGGGCCTGCGCATGGCTGGTCGGATGGGTAACGTCCGCACCACTGTGCAGAGCCTCAAGGTTCACTCCGTGGACGCCGAGAAGGGCCTCATCCTGATCAAGGGTGCGATCCCCGGCGCTAACGGCAGCCTGGTCCTCGTCCGCACCGCTGCCAAGAAGGGGGCTGCGAAGTGAGCACCACTATTGACGTCCTCGACGCCAGCGGCGCCAAGGCCGGCACCGTCGAACTGCCCGAAGACGTCTTCGGCACGACGGTCAACGTTCCGCTGATCCACCAGGTGGTCGTGGCCCAGCTCGCCGCTCGCCGGCAGGGCACCCACAAGGCCAAGACCCGTGGTGAGGTCCGCGGTGGCGGCAAGAAGCCGTACCGCCAGAAGGGCACCGGCCGCGCCCGTCAGGGCTCGACCCGCGCGCCGCAGTTCGCCGGCGGTGGCGTCGTCCACGGGCCCGTGCCGCGTGACTACTCGCAGCGCACGCCCAAGAAGATGAAGGCCGCCGCGCTCCGCGGCGCGCTGTCCGACAGGGCCGGTGGCGGTCGCGTCCACGTGGTCAGCACGCTGGTCACGGGGGAGACCCCCAAGACCAAGGCTGCCCTTGAGGCCCTGCGCAAGATCACTCAGGCTTCCCGCGTGCTCGTCGTCGTCGACGAGGCCGACGAGCTGACCTGGATGAGCCTGCGTAACGCTCCCGAGGTCCACCTGCTGGACGCCGGGCAGCTCAACACCTACGACGTGCTCGTGCACGACGACGTGGTCTTCACCCAGGAGGCGTACGACCAGGTCGTCGCGCGGCTGAGCCAGGGCGGGAAGGAAGACGCCTGATGGAGAAGATCGCCGACCCGCGCGACATCATCATCAAGCCGGTCGTCTCTGAGAAGAGCTACGGCCTGATCGATGAGAACAACAAGTACACGTTCCTGGTGAAGAAGACCGCGAACAAGACCCAGGTCAAGATCGCTGTTGAGCAGATCTTCGGGGTCAAGGTCACCAGCGTGAACACCATCAACCGGACGGGCAAGCGCAAGCGCACCCGCACCGGTTTCGGCAAGCGTCCCGACACCAAGCGCGCCATCGTGAGCCTGGTCGAGGGCGATCGGATCGACATCTTCGGTCAGATCGGCTAGCAGCGCCATAGATAGGAAGCGGGCCGAAAGGTCTGCGAGGGACGAGACCGTCGCATTTCGGTGCGGCGGGCTCGCCTATGTAACCGACGAAGGATGAACGAAAAAGATGGGCATCCGTAAGTACAAGCCGACGACTCCGGGTCGCCGCGGGTCGAGTGTCTCGGACTTCTCCGAGATCACCCGCAGCACGCCTGAGAAGTCGTTGCTTGCGCCCCTTCACAGCAAGGGCGGCCGAAACGTACACGGCCGGGTGACCGCTCGCCACCAGGGCGGCGGACACAAGCGCGCCTACCGGATCATCGACTTCCGTAGGCATGACAAGGACGGCATCCCGGCGAAGGTCGCTCACATCGAGTACGACCCCAACCGCACCGCCAACATCGCTCTGCTCCACTACGCCGACGGTGAGAAGCGCTACATCATCGCGCCGACCGGCCTCAAGCAGGGCGACCGAATCGAGAACGGCCCCGCTGCCGACATCAAGCCGGGCAACTGCCTGCCGCTGCGCAACATCCCGACCGGTACCTTCATCCACGCGGTGGAGCTCCGTCCGGGCGGCGGCGCGAAGCTCGGTCGTTCCGCGGGCGCCCAGATCCAGCTGCTCGCTAAGGAAGGCCAGTACGCCACCCTGCGTATGCCGTCCGGTGAAATGCGCATGGTCGACGTGCGCTGCCGGGCGTCTGTGGGCCAGGTCGGCAACGCCGAGCAGGCCAACATCAACTGGGGCAAGGCCGGCCGTATGCGGTGGAAGGGCAAGCGCCCGACCGTCCGCGGTGTCGCCATGAACCCCGTTGACCACCCGCACGGTGGTGGTGAGGGCAAGACCTCCGGCGGTCGCCACCCGGTGAACCCCAAGGGTAAGCCCGAGGGCCGCACCCGCCAGGCCAACAAGTCCAGCGACCGGCTGATCATCCGTCGTCGGAGCAAGAGGAAGAAGCGGTAGGAGCAGCCGAAATGCCACGTAGCCTTAAGAAGGGTCCCTTCGTGGACGACCACCTTCAGAAGAAGGTGGACGCCCAGAACGAGAAGGGCACCAAGAACGTCATCAAGACGTGGTCGCGGCGCTCCATGATCGTTCCCGACATGCTCGGGCACACGATCGCCGTGCACGACGGCCGCAAGCACGTCCCGGTGTTCGTCACCGAGTCGATGATCGGTCACAAGCTCGGAGAGTTCGCCCCCACGCGGACGTTCCGCAGCCACGTCAAGGAAGACCGGCGCAGCCGGCGATAGACGCCTTCAGAAGCATTTAGAGGAGTAAGCGATGGAAGCCAGGGCTCAGGCGCGGTTCGTCCGTGTCACGCCCCTCAAGGCCCGCCGCGTGGTGGACCTTATTCGCGGGCTGCCCGCTTCGGAGGCGCAGGCCGTGCTGCAGTTCGCTCCCCAGTCGGCGAGCGAGCCGATCTACAAGGTGCTCAGCAGCGCCATGGCGAACGCCGAGCACAACTTCAACCTCGACCCCAGCACGCTCGTCGTGAGCCGCGCCTGGGTCGACGAGGGCCCGACGCTGAAGCGGTTCCGCCCGCGTGCACAGGGTCGCGCCTATCGGATCAACAAGCGGACGAGCCACATCACCGTGATCGTGGAATCCCGCGAGCCGAAGGGAAGGACCCGATAGTGGGCCAGAAGGTTAACCCGCACGGGTTCCGCCTCGGCATCACGACCGACTTCAAGAGCCGGTGGTACGCCGACAAGCTGTACAAGTCGTACGTCGCCGAGGACGTGGCGATCCGCCGCATGCTGCAGAAGGGCATGGAGCGGGCCGGCATCTCCAAGGTCGAGATCGAGCGCACGACGGACCGCGTCCAGGTGGACATCCACACCGCGCGTCCCGGCATCGTGATCGGCCGCCGCGGCGCCGAGGCGGACCGGATCCGCGGCGACCTCGAGAAGCTGACCAAGAAGCAGGTCCAGCTCAACATCCTCGAGGTCAAGAACCCGGAGATCGACGCTCAGCTCGTCGCTCAGGGCGTCGCCGAGCAGCTGTCCAGCCGTGTCTCGTTCCGCCGCGCCATGCGCAAGGCGATGCAGTCGGCCATGAAGTCCGGCGCCAAGGGCATCCGTGTCCAGTGCGCCGGTCGTCTGGGCGGCGCCGAGATGTCGCGGTCGGAGTTCTACCGTGAGGGTCGCGTGCCGCTGCACACCCTTCGCGCGGACATCGACTACGGCTTCTACGAGGCCCGTACCACCTTCGGCCGCATCGGCGTGAAGGTCTGGATCTACAAGGGCGAGGCTCCGACCAGCCGCGCCGAGCGTGAGGCGGCTGCCGCCGGCGCTCGTGCCGGCCAGCGTCGCGAGCGTGACGACCGTCGCGGTGGCGGCGGCGAGCGTCCGCGTCGTGGCGGCGGTGACCGTCCGCGTCGTGGCGGCGGCCGTGGCGACCGCGCCCCCCGTACTGATTCGTCATCGGCGGCGCCCGCCGGCGCTGCCCCCGAGACCGGCCCGGCTGCGCAGCCGGGTGCTGAAGGGAGCTGACCATGCTGATCCCGCGCAGGGTCAAGCACCGCAAGCAGCACCGGCCTGACCGCAGCGGAGCCGCCAAGGGCGGCACCAGGGTCGTGTTCGGCGAGTTCGGCATTCAGGCGATTGAGCACTCCTACGTGACCAACCGCCAGATCGAGTCCGCTCGTATCGCCATGACCCGTCACATCCGCCGTGGCGGCAAGGTGTGGATCAACATCTACCCCGACCGTCCCCTCACCAAGAAGCCCGCCGAGACCCGCATGGGTTCCGGTAAGGGTTCGCCGGAGTGGTGGATCGCCAACGTCAAGCCCGGACGCGTGATGTTCGAGCTGTCCGGCGTGGCGGAGTCGGTCGCGCGTGAGGCCCTCACCAGGGCGATCCACAAGCTGCCGATGAAGTGCAAGATCGTTAAGCGTGAAGTGGGTGAGGCGTGATGGCTAAGGGCCTGACCGCCGGCGAGCTGCGAGTGGAGGACCAGGACACCCTGGTCCAGAAGCTCAAGGAGGCCAAGGAGGAGCTGTTCAACCTCCGCTTCCAGGCAGCGACCGGTCAGTTGGAGAGCCACGGGCGGCTGCGCGCCGTCCGCCGCGAGATCGCCCGTATCTACACCGTGATGCGCGAGCGTGAGCTTGGCATCGTCACGGTCGAGAAGGAGACGAGCGATGGCTGAGACCGAGACCACCGAGACCACCGAGACGAACGACTCGCGGCACTTCCGCAAGGTCCGTGAGGGCCTGGTCGTCAGCGACAAGATGGACAAGACCGTCGTCGTCGCCGTCGAGGACCGCGTCAAGCACCGTCTGTACGGCAAGGTCATCCGCCGTACGACCAAGTACAAGGCACACGACGAGGCCAACGCCTGCGGCGTCGGCGACCGCGTGCTGCTCATGGAGACCCGCCCCCTCTCCGCCACCAAGCGGTGGAGGGTCGTGGAGATCCTCGAGAAGGCCAAGTAAGCCTTTTCGGATATACCGCGCCTCGTGGGGGCCTCAGGGCCCCCATGACGGCGTCCAAGGACGCGAGGTCCTCCGGGCCTCGCGTCGCCTGCGGTGCGGCCCCTGCGTGGACTGTGGCCGTGGGAACAAGACAACGACAGGTTCCGCCAGGCTCAGCAATGAGAACCGGCGCGACTAACAGGAGTTCAACGTGATCCAGCAGGAGTCGCGGCTCAAGGTCGCCGACAACACTGGTGCGAAGGAAATCCTTTGCATCCGTGTTCTCGGTGGCTCGGGCCGACGCTACGCCGGTATCGGCGACATCATCGTCGCCACTGTCAAGGACGCGCTGCCGGGCAGCACGGGCGTCAAGAAGGGCGACGTGGTCAAGGCCGTCGTCGTCCGCACGGTCAAGGAGCGCCGCCGGCCCGACGGCTCCTACATCCGCTTCGACGAGAACGCCGCCGTCATCATCAAGGACAGCGGTGACCCTCGTGGCACTCGTATCTTCGGCCCGGTCGGCCGCGAGCTGCGCGACAAGAAGTTCATGCGCATCATCTCGCTCGCCCCGGAGGTGCTGTAATGCCGAAGCTGCATGTGAAGAAGGGTGACCTGGTCCAGGTCATCGCCGGCAAGGACAAGGGTGCCAAGGGTCACGTCATCGCCACGTACCCGCGCGAGGACCGCGTGGTGATCGAGGGCGTCAACATGATCAAGAAGCACACGAAGGAGACCCACCAGGGTCCGCGCGGCGCCAAGACCGGCGGCGTGCAGACCATGGAGGGCCCCATCCACGTGTCCAACGTGAAGAAGCTCAAGGACGAGAAGCCCGCCGACAAGAAGGCCGACAAGGCCGAGGAGACGGGTGAGGACAGCTGATGACCGCCACGACCACTGAGACCGAGCGCCCGACGCCGCGACTCAAGACGAAGTACCGCGAGGAGATCGCGGCCCAGCTTCGCGAGCAGTTCGGCATCGAGAACGTCATGCAGATCCCGGCCCTGACCAAGATCAAGGTCAACATGGGTGTCGGTGAGGCGGCTCGCGACTCCAAGCTCATCGAAGGCGCCGTACGCGACCTCACCGTGATCACCGGCCAGAAGCCGGCCGTCGTCCGGGCGCGCAAGTCCATCGCGCAGTTCAAGCTGCGTGAGGGCATGCCGATCGGTGCGCACGTCACGCTGCGCGGCGACCGCATGTGGGAGTTCCTCGACCGTCTGCTGGCGCTGGCGCTGCCCCGTATCCGGGACTTCCGCGGCCTGTCGCCGAAGCAGTTCGACGGCAACGGCAACTACACGTTCGGCCTGACCGAGCAGGTCATGTTCCACGAGGTCGACCAGGACAAGGTCGACCGGCCGCGGGGCATGGACATCACGGTCGTGACCACCGCGACGACCGACGACCAGGGCCGGGCGCTGCTGAAGCTCCTCGGCTTCCCCTTCAAGGAGGCCTGATCCAATGGCGAAGAAGTCGCTGATCGCCAAGGCGGGGCGCAAGCAGAAGTTCGAGGTTCGGGCCTACACCCGGTGCTCGCGTTGCGGTCGTCCGCGCGCCGTGTACCGCAAGTTCGGCCTGTGCCGCGTGTGCTTCCGCGAGATGGCGCACCGGGGCGAGCTGCCCGGCATCACCAAGTCGAGCTGGTAGATACCCTGGGGGGCGACCCTGAGTCGTCCCCCGGGACCCATGTTCAGAAGAAGACAGGACGCTCCGCGTCCATGACCGCGCCGAAGGTCCACCGGCAGAGCGCTGCTTGGCCGACTGGAAACCGCGGCGAGGAAGGCCACTGGCCATGACGATGACCGACCCGATCGCAGACATGCTGACGCGTCTGCGTAACGCGAACTCGGCGTACCACGAGAGCGTGTCGATGCCGTATTCAAAGATCAAGGCGCACATCGCCGAGATCCTCCAGCAGGAGGGTTACATCCAGTCCTGGGCCGTCGAAGACGCCAAGGTTGGAAAGAACCTCGTGGTGGAGCTCAAGTTCGGGCCTACCCGTGAGCGTTCGCTCGCGGGCCTGCGCCGGGTTTCCAAGCCCGGTCTGCGGGTTTATGCAAAGAAGGACAACCTGCCTCGAGTCCTGGGCGGTCTGGGCGTCGCGATCATCTCGACGTCCGCCGGTCTCATGACCGACAAGCAGGCCGGCAAGCGTGGCGTGGGCGGCGAAGTCCTCGCCTACGTCTGGTAGAGGGGAGGAATCACAGCATGTCGAGAATCGGACGGCTGCCCATCCCTGTGCCCAGTGGCGTAGACATCACGATCACCGGCCAGGATGTCCAGGTCAAGGGCCCGAAGGGCACGCTTTCTCACACGGTCGCGGACCCGATTACGGTCGGTCGTGACGACGACGGCGCCATCGCCGTCGCCCGGCCCAACGACGAGAACAAGGTCCGTGCCCTGCACGGCCTGTCCCGGACGCTGATCGCCAATATGGTGCAGGGCGTCACCCAGGGGTACACGAAGTCCCTGGAGATCGTCGGCGTCGGTTACCGCGTTCAGGCCAAGGGCCCGACGCAGCTGGAGTTCTCGCTGGGCTTCAGCCACCCGGTCATCGTCGACGCCCCCGAGGGCGTCACCTTCCGCGTCGAGAAGCCGACCCTGTTCCACGTGGACGGCATCGACAAGCAGAAGGTCGGCGAGATCGCGGCCAACATCCGCAAGTTGCGCAAGCCTGACCCGTACAAGGGCAAGGGCGTGCGTTACCAGGGCGAACAGATCCGCCGCAAGGTCGGAAAGGCTGGTAAGTAGGCATGGCTCCGAAGACTGCGTTCAGCAAGCACACGGCTGCCCGCACCGTCTCGCGGGCTCGCCGTCACCGCCGCGTCCGCAAGTTCGTCGTCGGTACGGCCGAGCGTCCGCGCCTGGTCGTCAACCGCTCGACCCGTCACATGTTCGTCCAGATCGTGGACGACACCGTCGGTCACACGCTGGTGAGCGCGTCCACCATGGACGCCTCGCTGCGCACCGTTGAGGCCGACAAGACGGAGAAGGCCAAGAAGGTCGGCGAGCTCCTCGCTCAGCGGGCCAAGGAAGCCGGGATCACCAAGGTCGTCTTCGACCGCGGTGGCAACCGCTACGCCGGTCGCATCGCGGCTCTGGCGGACAGCGCCCGCGAAGGCGGGCTGGAATTCTGATGGCAACTGAGAAGAGGAACCACTGATGGCTGCAGCTCCGCGTCGCGGTGGCGGCACCGGTGGCGAGCGGCGGGACCGTCGTGACGATCGCCGCGGTGGCGCCGCCGACAAGGGCGTCTCGTACATCGAGCGCGTAGTGAAGATCAACCGAGTGGCCAAGGTCGTGAAGGGTGGTCGTCGCTTCAGCTTCACCGCCCTCGTCATCGTCGGTGACGGCAACGGCCTGGTCGGCGTCGGTTACGGCAAGGCCAAGGAAGTGCCCGCGGCCATCGCCAAGGGTGTCGAAGAGGCGAAGAAGCACTTCTTCAAGGTGCCTCGCATCCAGGGCACCATCCCGCACACCGTGCAGGGTGAAGAGGCGGCTGGCGTCGTCTTCCTGCGTCCGGCCTCGGCCGGTACCGGCGTCATCGCCGGTGGCCCGGTGCGCGCGGTCCTGGAGTGCGCCGGCATCCATGACGTGCTGTCCAAGTCGCTCGGCTCGGACAACCCGATCAACATCGTGCACGCCACGGTGGCGGCTCTGAAGGGCCTGTCGCGCCCCGAGGAGATCGCCGCCCGTCGTGGCCTGCCGATCGAGGACGTGGCTCCGGCCCGGATGCTCAAGGCTCAGCGCGAGGGCATCGCCGAGGCCGCGGCCGCGAAGGCGGTGAGCTAGTCATGGCACGCCTGAAGATCACTCAGGTTCGCTCGAAGATCGGTGGCAAGCAGAACCAGCGTGACTCGCTGCGTTCGCTTGGCCTGAAGCGAATCGGCGATGTCGTCGTCAAGGAGGACCGTCCCGAGATTCGTGGGATGGTCTCCGTGGTGACGCACCTCGTCGTGGTGGAAGAGGTCGACTAGTCATGACTGACAAGGCTCCGCTCAAGATTCACGACCTGCGTCCCGCCCCGGGTGCCAACAAGGCCAAGGTCCGCAAGGGTCGTGGCGAGGCGTCCAAGGGCAAGACGGCCGGTCGCGGCACCAAGGGCAGCCACGCCCGTACCACGGTTCCCCTCGGCTTCGAGGGTGGCCAGGTGCCGCTGCAGAGGCGTCTGCCGAAGCTCAAGGGCTTCTCCAACGCGCTGTTCAAGACGACCTACCAGGTCGTCAACCTGGACAAGCTCGGCGAGCTGTTCCCCGAGGGTGGCGACGTCACCGTCGAGGCCCTGGTGGCCAAGGGCGCCGTTCGCAAGAACCAGCTCGTGAAGGTGCTCGGCACCGGCGAGATCTCCGTCGCTGTGAACGTTACGGCTCACGCCTTCTCGTCCGCCGCGAAGGAGAAGATCGCCGCCGCCGGTGGTTCCGTTACCGAGCTGTAGCTCCGCTATGACGAGGCGTGGGGGTTCCGACAATGGGCCCCCACGCCCTTAGTGCGTTAGAGTTCGGCGAGGCGGCAGGATTCTGTCCGGCTCGTTTGACTTGAGACTTGACATGGCAGATCCCCGCACCACCGCATACTCACATCGCCATAAAGGCGCGCAGGAGGGACCGTGCTGACCGCGTTTACCCGGGCGTTCCGGACACCGGACCTGCGCAAGAAGTTGCTCTTCACCCTGGGCATCATCGCGCTGTTCCGTCTCGGCTCGGTTCTTCCGACTCCGGGAGTTCACGTCCAGAACCTCGCGGCCTGTTTCGATCAGGCCCGTAACGGAGCCACCGGCAACATCTATGGGATGGTGCAGCTGTTCAGTGGTGGTGCGCTCCTGAAGCTGTCGGTGTTCGCGCTGGGCATTATGCCGTATATCACCGCGAGCATCATTCTCCAGCTGCTCGTCGTGGTGATTCCACGCCTTGAGGCTCTCAAGAAGGAAGGCCAGGCGGGTCAGGCCAAGATCACGCAGTATACGCGTTATCTGACCATCGGCCTCGGCATCCTCCAGTCGACCGCCTTCATCGCGCTCGCGCGTTCCGGTCAGCTGTTCCCCAACTGCCAGCAGAGCGTCCTGCGCAACCCCGACGACATCTTCGGCATCGTCACGATGGTCATCATCATGACGGCCGGCACGTCGGTGATCATGTGGCTCGGTGAGCTCATCACCGACCGCGGTGTCGGCAACGGCATGTCCATCCTGATCTTCACGCAGGTCGTCGCGGTCTTCCCGTCCGAGCTGACCAACATCTTCCGTGCGAACAAGTTCACCTTCGCGGTGGTCCTGATCGTCGGTGTCTTCATGATCGCGGCCGTGGTCTTCGTCGAGCAGGCGCAGCGCCGCATCCCGGTCCAGTACGCCAAGCGCATGGTGGGCCGCAGGATGTACGGCGGCACCTCGACGTACATCCCGCTCAAGGTCAACCAGGCCGGCATCATCCCGGTCATCTTCGCCTCGTCGCTGCTCTACCTGCCGCAGCTGCTGACCTCGCTCTTCCCGACGACGAACAACGCGGTCGTCCAGTGGATCTCCCAGTACCTGGTCAGAGGCGACCACCCGGTCTACATGGTCACGTTCTTCCTGCTGATCGTCTTCTTCACGTACTTCTATGTGTCGATTACGTTCAACCCCGCTGAAGTCGCCGACAACATGAAGAAGTACGGTGGGTTCATTCCGGGCATCCGTCCCGGCCGTCCGACGGCTGAATACCTGAACTTCGTGCTCACCCGTCTGACCGCGCCTGGCGCGCTCTATCTGGGTCTAATCTCCATGATCCCGATCGTCGCGCTTGCGGTGGCCGGGGCTAGCCAGAACTTCCCGTTCGGAGGGACGAGCATTCTGATCATGGTTGGTGTCGGCCTGGACACGGTGAAGCAGATCGAGAGCCAGCTGCAGCAGCGTAACTACGAAGGTTTCCTGCGGTAGTGCGTCTCGTTCTCGTCGGGCCCCCCGGAGCGGGTAAGGGGACACAGGCCCAGTACATCGCATCGAACCTGTCCATCCCGAAGATCTCGACAGGTGACATCTTCCGTGCCAACGTCTCGGGCGGCACGGACCTCGGCAAGCTGGCCAGAACCTACATGGACCGTGGCGACCTCGTGCCCGACGAGGTCACCATCGCCATGGTCCGCGACCGACTGTCCGAGGACGACGCGCAGGACGGGTTCCTGCTCGACGGCTTCCCGAGGAACGTCGCGCAGGCGGAGATCCTGCGCGACATGCTCAAGGACTGGGGTCTGGAGCTCGACCTGGTGCTGGAGCTGGTCGTCGACGACGACGAGGTCGTCCGGCGGCTGGCGGGGCGGCGTACGTGCAGTCAGTGCGGCCGCATCTGGCACGTGGAGTTCGACGACAAGAAGGACGACAAGTGCGACGCCTGCGGCGGCGCGCTGTTCCAGCGGGACGACGACAAGGAAGAGACCGTCAGGCACCGCCTGGAGGTCTACCAGGAGCAGACCGCGCCGCTGGTCTCGTACTACGTCGACGAGGACATCCTCGTGGGCGTCGACGCGACCGGGCCGGTCGAAGAGGTGACTCAGCGGGCAATGGAGGCGATCCGCCCGTTCCTGGGATGACGCCGGACACGATCTCCTGCGAAGGTGGCACGGATATCCGTGCCACCTTCCTTTTTTGGGTGCGGCTATTGTGGGGGAATTAGGGCTCCCACGAGGCCCGTCAGAAACCCCGGGGGGTGCCGAACAATGTTCAAGAGAAACCGACACGGAATCCAGATCAAGTCGCCCGAGCAGCTGGAGAAGATGCGGGCCGCCGGCCTGGTGGTCGGCCGGACGCTCGACCTGCTGAGGCGTTCCGTCGAACCGGGCATGACGCCGCTCGACCTCGACTCCATCGCCGAGAAGGCGATCAGGGACGAAGGCGCGATCCCGTCGTTCAAGGGTTACCAGGGTTTCCCCGCGACGATCTGCGCGTCCGTCAACGACGAAGTGGTGCACGGCATCCCCTCCGACGCCCGCAAGCTGCGCGAGGGCGACATCATCTCCATCGACTGCGGCGCGATCCTGGAGGGCTGGCACGGCGACTCCGCCGTCACGGTGCCGGTCGGCGAGGTCGACCCCAAGCTGACCGAGCTGATGCGGATCACCGAGGAGGCCATGTGGCGCGGCATCGCCGCGCTGAAGATCGGCCGCCACCTGTCCGACATCGGCTACGAGGTCGAGCGCTACGTCAAGTCGCAGGGCCGCTTCGGCATCCCTCCGGAGTACGGCGGCCACGGCATCGGCACCGAGATGCACATGGACCCGTGGATCGCCAACCACGGCAAGCCGGGCCGCGGCCCGCTGCTGGAGGAGGGCATGTGCCTGGCCATCGAGCCCATGGTGAACCTGGGTAACGAGCGCACGCGCGTGCTGTCCGACGACTGGACGGTGGTGACGATCGACGGGAAGGCGTCGGCGCACTTCGAACACAGCGTCGCGGTGACACATAATGGTCCTTGGGTGCTTACCGCCCTGGACGGCGGCGAAGAGCGCCTGAGTCACCTTCAGCTCTGACCCCCGGGAGTGGTGGAATGGCGAACAGCCCCGAGATGCGTGCCTCGGACGTCGACCGCGACCGGGTCGCCGCCATCCTCCGTGAGCACACCGCGCAGGGCCGCATCACGATGGACGAGTTCAACGAGCGGCTCGAAGAGCTCTACAAGAGCAAGACCTACGGCGACCTGGCCAAGCTGACGGCCGACCTGCCCGACGTCGACCTGCGCCACCGGCCCGCCAAGCCCGAGGCGGTGCCCGCGACGCGTGGCAGCCTCCATCCGGGCATGCGGGCGGCCTGGGGCGCCTGGGCCGCGGCCAGCGCCGTCAACTGGGTGATCTGGCTGATCGTGAGCGTCTCGACCGGCGACATGATCTACCCGTGGCCGCTGTGGGTGATGGGGCCGTGGGGCGCGATCCTGCTGATGAGCACGATCTTCGGGAACGGGCCGAAGCGCAACTAGCCCGCGGCCGTTTTGTGGCTTAATGCACTGTGTGTATTCCTCCGCAGTGCGTGACGGCGGTCGTTCCTAGCGTGAGCCGTGTCGGGAACACGACTCACGGAGGAATCAGATGCGCAGGATCTTCGCGGCCGCCGCCCTCGCCGGCTCGATCGCCGTCACCGGGCTCGCCGCCGCCCCAGCCGCCCAGGCGGCCTCGTCCGGCGGGTGGGGCACGTTCTACGCCGGCAACCACAAGGCGGACACCCACGGTCGCACGTACCGGTCGCACGGCAAGATCTACACTCACTGGTACGGCAGGGAGTCCACGCCGAAGTTCGGCTACGTGTGGTTCAGGTACTACGCGAACGGGAGCTGGCACCAGTTCTCCAGGAAGTGGGACGGGAGCCACGACGAGACCTGGTCCGGCCGGGGGATCAAGAAGATCTACACCTGGACCTGCTGGGGCGGCTCGTTCAATTACTGCGGCGACCGGCACCGCATCCACTAGGAACGCCTCACGGAAGGCCCGCCGATCTCCCGGCGGGCCTTCCGCCGCATGGTCGAAGGAGTAGGGGCCGTGGGGTAGACTCTTACATGGTTGTGTCAGGACACCTGGCACGCGTTTCGCGTTTTTGGCTCAGGTGTCGTACACTCCTTAGTCGGCTCACTATGACTATCACGCGTCGGCGGTCTTTGCCGATCGCCGCTCTCTTCGAAGCGTGAGGTCGCGGCTGCTTAGTGAACCGGGCCTCAGACGATCGATCAGTGAAACGCGAGGGATTTTGGCCAAGAAAGACGGCGCCATCGAGATCGAGGGCACTGTGGTTGAGTCGCTCCCGAACGCCATGTTCCGGGTGCAGCTCGACAACGGCCATAAGGTCCTGGCCCACATCAGCGGACGGATGAGGATGCACTACATCCGAATTCTGCCGGACGACCGGGTAGTCGTTGAACTGAGCCCCTACGACCTGAGTCGTGGGCGGATCGTCTACCGATACAAGTAAGACGTCTGAGGAACACGAAGGACAATGAAGGTAAAGCCGAGCGTCAAGAAGATCTGCGACAAGTGCAAGGTGATTCGCCGGCACGGTCGCGTCATGGTGATCTGCGACAACCTGCGCCACAAGCAGCGTCAGGGTTAGTCGTACGCAAGGTTTCTCCGAGTCCGCCCCGAATTAGGGAGCGGGCTCGACGTATGAGGAGCCTGCGAAAGTAATCGCGTCTCACACCTGGGCAGGCGGAGCATTCCGTACCACTCAGGAGACCCCCGGTCGGAGGCCGGGGCCCTCACCCCGGGCATGGGGAGGGGTAGTGCGGCGCAAGACCTCCGCCAAAAGAAGGAGAATGCCCGACCATGGCTCGCCTGGTTGGCGTCGACCTCCCCCGCGAGAAGCGGCTGGAGATCGCTCTCACCTACATCTACGGAATCGGCCGCACCCGCGCCCAGGAGATCCTCCAGGCGACCGGTGTCAGCGGCGACCTCCGCGTGCACCAGCTCTCCGACACCGAGCTCGTCCCGATGCGTGACTACATCGAGGCGAACTTCAAGATCGAGGGTGACCTGCGCCGCGAGGTCCAGGCCGACATCCGTCGCAAGATCGAAATCGGTTGCTACCAGGGCATCCGGCACCGCAAGGGCCTTCCGGTCCACGGTCAGCGCACGCAGACCAACGCGCGTACCCGTAAGGGCAAGAAGAAGACCGTCGCCGGTAAGAAGAAGCCCGGTAAGAAGTAGTCCACAGCCGCGGACCGAAGATCTCAGGAGTAATGGCAAACAATGCCTCCTAAGAGCCGTCAGGGTGCCCCGAAGAAGGTGCGCCGCAAGGAAAAGAAGAACGTCGCTCACGGGCACGCCCACATCAAGAGCACGTTCAACAACACGATCGTCTCGATCACCGACCCGAACGGGAACGTGATCTCCTGGGCCAGCGCCGGCCACGTGGGTTTCAAGGGCTCCCGTAAGTCCACCCCGTTCGCCGCTCAGATGGCCGCCGAGAACGCCGCCCGCCGTGCCATGGAGCACGGCATGCGCAAGGTCGACGTGTTCGTCAAGGGTCCCGGCTCCGGCCGTGAGACCGCGATCCGCTCCCTCCAGGCCACCGGCCTCGAGGTGGGTTCGATCCAGGACGTCACGCCCGTCCCGCACAACGGCTGCCGTCCGCCGAAGCGCCGCCGCGTCTGAATTTCCCCAGGAGATATTGAGAAATGGCTCGTTACACGGGCGCGGACTGCAAGCTCTGCCGTCGCGAGAAGACCAAGCTCTTCCTCAAGGGCAGCAAGTGCGAGTCCGCCAAGTGCCCCATCGAGATCCGTCCTTACCCGCCGGGTGAGCACGGCCGCGGACGCCCCAAGGAGTCCGAGTACCAGCTTCAGCTTCGCGAGAAGCAGAAGACCCGTCGCATCTACGGTGTCCTCGAGAAGCAGTTCCGCAACTACTACGAAGAGGCCGCGGGCAAGAGCGGCAAGTCGGGTGAGGTGCTGCTCCAGATCCTGGAGAGCCGTCTCGACAACGTCGTCTACCGCGCCGGCTTCGCCCAGTCGCGTGACGCCGCTCGCCAGCAGGTGCGCCACGGCCACATCCTGGTGAACGGCAAGAAGGTCGACATCCCGTCGTACCGCGTTCGCGAGCACGACATCATCGAGGTCCGCGAGACCAAGCGCAACCTGCTGCCCTACGAGGTCGCTCGGGCGACCGCGGGCGAGCGCACCGTTCCCGCGTGGCTCGGCGTCGTGCCGGAGAAGCTCCGCGTCCTGGTCCACCAGCTGCCGGTTCGCCAGCAGATCGACACCCAGGTCCAAGAGCAGCTCATCGTCGAGTACTACTCCAAGTAGTCAGTGACGTACTAGTTCGGGCACGGACATCCGTGCCCGAACTAGACTGTTTATCGGAGTGGCGTCATATAGCGGGCGCCACACGACAAGGGGAGAACCCACACCATGCTGATCGCTCAGCGCCCGACTCTTCTCGAAGAGTCGATCGACGAGACCCGGTCCCGGTTCGTCATCGAGCCGCTGGAGCCGGGCTTCGGCTACACCATCGGCAACTCGCTGCGCCGCACGCTGCTGTCGTCCATTCCGGGCGCGGCCGTGACGAGCATCCGCATCGAGGGCGTGCTGCACGAGTTCTCGACCGTTCCCGGGGTCAAGGAAGACGTCACCGACATCATCCTGAACCTCAAGGAGCTGGTCGTCTCCTCCGAGCACGACGAGCCGGTCGTGATGTACCTGCGCAAGCAGGGCCCGGGTGAGGTCACCGCCGCCGACATCGCGCCGCCGGCCGGTGTCGAGGTGCACAACCCCGAGCTGCGCATCGCCACGCTCAACGGCAAGGCGAAGCTGGAGATGGAGCTGACCGTCGAGCGCGGTCGCGGCTACGTCTCCGCCGCCCAGAACAAGCAGCCGGGCCAGGAGATCGGGCGTATTCCGATCGACTCGATCTACTCCCCGGTGCTCAAGGTCACCTACAAGGTCGAGGCGACCCGAGTCGAGCAGCGCACCGACTTCGACCGTCTCATCCTCGACGTCGAGACCAAGCCCGCCATGAAGCCCCGCGACGCGGTGGCCTCGGCCGGCAAGACCCTCGTCGAGCTCTTCGGCCTGGCCCGTGAGCTCAACGTCGAGGCCGAGGGCATCGACATCGGCCCGTCGCCGACCGACGCCGCCCTGGCCGCCGACCTGGCGCTGCCGATCGAGGAGCTGAACCTGACCGTTCGCTCCTACAACTGCCTCAAGCGCGAGGGCATCCACACCGTGGGTGAGCTCGTCGCCCGCAGCGAGCAGGACCTTCTCGACATAAGGAACTTCGGGGCCAAGTCGATCGAAGAGGTCAAGCAGAAGCTGCACGAGATGACGCTGGCGCTCAAGGACTCCCCGCCCGGGTTCGACCCGAGCGCGGTGGCCGGCGGCGGCTACGACGACGACGACAGCGCGTACGTCGAGACCGAGCAGTACTGAGCTTCGTGCGGAGACCCGTCTCCGCACGTGCCCCGCACGCGCCGAGTGGCCAAGCCGCTCGGCGCGTGACGAACGTAACGGCCCAGTCGCCATGACTGAGGCCGGCCCGACTCCGGTACCTGGTACGGCCGGGGCGGGTTAACCCAAGAGGAGAAAGCAATGCCCAAGCCCACCAAGGGTGCACGTCTTGGCGGCAGCCCGGCGCACGAGCGGCTGATCCTGGCGAACCTCGCCACGGACCTGTTCCGCCACGGCAAGATCCGTACGACGGTGACCAAGGCCAAGCGCCTTCGTCCGCTGGCGGAGCGCCTGATCACCAAGGCGAAGAAGGGCGACATCCACAACCGTCGCCAGGTCCTGACCGTGGTCAGGGACAAGGGCGTGGTTCACCACCTGTTCACCGAGATCGCGGTGACGTTCGCCGAGCGTCCGGGTGGTTACACCCGGATCACCAAGATCGGCGCGCGTAAGGGCGACAACGCTCCGATGGCGGTCATCGAGCTGGTGTCCGAGCCGCTGAACGGTGTCACCACCCGCCGTACCGAGGCTCCGGCCGCCGCTGCCGCCCCGGCTCCGGCCGCCGAGGAGAACGAGGTCGCCGAGACCGAGGCCCCCGAGGCTGCCGCCGAGGAGACCCCGGCTGCCGCTGAGGAGGCTCCGGCCGCCGAGGCCGAGGCGAAGAAGGACGAGGCCTGATCTCTCAGGCTGGTTGAATCGGGCCCGGATCCCCTTCTCGGGGGTCCGGGCCCTTTTCCGTGAACGCGAAAGGGACGATCGTGCTACGGCTCCGCCTGGATCTGGCATACGACGGGACCGACTTCTCCGGATGGGCGAGACAGCCCGGTCGCCGTACGGTCCAGGGCGAGATCGAGCTGGCGCTCACCAGGATCCTGCGCCTGGCCGAGCCCGCCGCGCTGACCGTGGCGGGCCGTACGGACGCGGGCGTGCACGCGCGCGGCCAGGTGGCGCACGTGGACGTGCCGGTGGGATCGCTCGCCGAGCTCGACGGCAACCGCGGGCCTCTGGAGCTCGATGAGCGGCTCTCTGCGCTCGTCCGGCGGCTGGGGGGGATCCTGCCCCTGGATGTACGTGTTCATCGGGTCTCGGTGGCTCCTGAGGGCTTTGACGCCCGGTTCTCCGCCATGTTCCGGCGGTACGCGTACCGGGTGTGCGACACGGCCGGCGGGGTCGATCCGCTGCGGCGGCACGAGGTGGTCTGGCACAGCCGTCCGCTCGACCTCGACGCCATGAACGCGGCGGCCCGGCGGCTGGTGGGCGAGCACGACTTCGCGGCGTTCTGCAAGAAGCGCGAGGGCGCCACGACGATCAGGGAGCTGCAGCGCCTGGAGTGGACCCGCGAGGCGGACGGCGTGCTGGTGGCCGCCGTCGTGGCGGACGCGTTCTGCCATTCGATGGTCAGGGCGCTGGTGGGCTCCCTGCTGGCCGCGGGCGACGGGCGCCGGCCGATGGAGTGGCCCGGCCAGGTGCTGACGCGGGCCGTACGGGACTCCGGGGTGCACGTCGCGCCCGCGCACGGGCTGTGCCTGGAGGAGGTGGGCTACCCGGGGGCGGACGAACTCGCCGCGCGGGCTGCTGCCACGCGGCGGGTCCGCACGCTCTCAGCCCTTGGTGACGCGGCGCTCCAGGACGAGTGAGGTCTGGTCCCTGAACGCCCCGCTGACCTTGGCCAGCGTCTTGTCCTTGGCGTCCGGGGTGTGGCCGTCGGCGTGGGTGGCGTAGCTGAACACGATGTACCTGCCCCACACCAGGCCGGCCGCGTAACCGCCGGCGATCGACACCCGCTCGCCCCCGCTTCCCTTCGCGCCGGGCAGCGCGCGGAACCAGATGTTGCGCGAGAGGTTCTTCGCCTGGTCGGTCAGGGCGGCGGCCTCCTTGGTCGGCAGCACCGCGATGCCGGTGGTCACGGCCCAGCGGCGCTTGCTGTCCACGTAGGTGGCCCGGATGATCCGGCTGCACTTCTGCTCGCTCAGCGCGTCGGCGAAAGCGCCGGTCGCCGCCTTGTCGCAGCTCGTCTCCGTGTCGGTCTTGACCCTGGTGAACGTCGTGCCGGCGGCGGAGACCTTCTTCTTCGGGAACGCCTCCGTCAGGGACATCTTCTTGGGGTCCGTCTCCTCCGAGTTCAGCATGGACGAGCCGGGGACGTCGGCGGGCGGGCTGGCGGACAGTTCCGTGGTGGGCGGCAGCGTGGGCGGGGTGGGGCGGGTGCCCGCGGTCGTGGCGGGCGGCGGGGCGGTGTTCAGGGCGCGGTAGGCGAAGAAGCCGCCGGTCGCGACGCCTGCCAGGGCCAGGGCGCCGAGGGTGACGAGCAGGGCTCGCTTGCTCTTGCCCCGGGCCGGGGGTGGTGGGGGCGGGATCTGGAAGGGGGGCTGCCTGAACGCGCCGGGCGGGAAGGTGGGGGTGCCGCGGGGCGGGGTGGGCAGGTCGAGGGCGGTGCCGGGCCTCTTGGTCCACAGGTCCTGGTTGAAGGGCAGGTCGGGGAGCTTGTCCGCCGCGGGCGTCTCGTCCGCGCGCTTCTCCTCGGCCCGCTCGTCCTCCGGACGCTTCCCGGTTGAGGCTTTGTCCGCCGGGTGCCTGGTTTCGTGCTGATTGTCCGTCGGGTTTGTGCCTTCCGGGGGTGTCGACGGAGAGTGACCGGGCGTGCGCTGCTTCGCGTCCTCGCGGCCTCCCCCGGTGTGCCCTTCCTCCGGGCGCCTCTCCTCGGCGGGGGGCATGGGGGGCATGGGGGCCGTGGGGGGCCATACGGGCACGTCGCCGGGCTCCGGGGGGCGGCCCGTCGGGTTGGTGGGGTGGGGCTCGACGTAATGGGCCGTCCGCATGGGGCCCGTGGGCTCTTCACGGGGGTCGGACGCGCGCATGCCCTGGGGCGGGGTGTCCTGGGCGGTCGGTTCGTGCTCCTCGTGCGGAGGGGCGGGCACGGCGTGCTGCTGTCCGACGACAGCGGCGTCGCGCTTGGCGGCGTCGGGGTCGAAGTAGTGAGCCGGTGTGGGAAACCCGCCCGGACGGGTGGCATCGGGGTCGTACGAACCGGTGTCGGAGCCGCCGTATGTCGTGGTGTCGGGGCGGCGCGGGCCGGCGTCGGAGCCGTACGGCGGGGTGTCGGAGTCGTGGGGAGCGGGGTTGCGGCCGGGGAGTGTGGCGTCGGGGTCGCGGGAGAACGAGGGGGCGTGCCGATCGGCGGGCGCGGCGGTGGCGGCGGCCCCGGTGGTGTCGGCCCCGGCGGTCGACGGGCTGGTCGACGGGCTGGTCGGCGGCTCTGAAGGGCGGGCGGTCGGCGTGCCGGTCGGGGGGGTGGGGGGCTGGTCGGGGTGCCGGCCTGCTGCTGCCCGGTCCGTGGGATGGCCCGTCGGGGTGGTGGGGAAGCGGGCGGTGGGTGCGCCTGCCGGGTCGCCGGTGGTCGGGTCGTCGGTGTCCGGCTCGGCCACCAGTTCGCCCGTGGCGGCGGGCCAGGGGGGCATGACGTCCGGGTCGGCGACCGGCGCGGGCCACACCTGGAGGCCCGCGGCGGCGGCCGTGAACGCCGGTGGCGGCTCCCACGGCGGGGCGCCGGGCACGACCGGCTCGGCGGGCCAGCCGGGAGGGTCCTCCTCCGGGGCGGCGGCCCACTGTCCGGGGGCGGCGGCCCAGGGGGTGTCGTTCTCGGGTTGCGGACCCCAGGTGGCTTCGGCGGCGGTTCTGGGCGTCCAGGCCGCGGGGGTTCCGGGAGTTCGCCCAGGGACGTCGGGGGGGACCCATGCGGCTTGGCTGGGGCTTCCGTGGGGTCGTCCGGTGTCGTTGGGTGTTTCGGGTGCCCATGCGGGGTGGGTGGGGGCTCCGGGGGCGTGCCCTTGGGGCCCGGCGGGCTCGGGCGTCCATCCGGTCTCGGGGGAGGTGCCGGGGGGCCAGGCGGGCTGGTTGGACGGTAGGGGCGGCACTCCGGGCTCCTCGGGAGCGCGGGGGGCCCAGGCGGGCCTTGTGGGGGCGTCGATGGCCCAGTCGGGGGGCCCGGCGGGATCGGAGACTCCGGCGGGTGTGCCGGGAGCGGCGGAAGCCGGGGCGGGCGTGCCGGTGGCCCACGTGGGCTCGGTGTTTCCGCGGGGTGTGATGGTCTCTTCGTCGGCCATGGGGCCGCGGAAGGCGCCGTGGGTGCCGGACGGGCCACCGATGGCGGAGTCGTGAGCCCCCGACGGGTCGCTGGTGTGAGGCCCCGGTGTCGGGTGGGAGCCGCCCGTGGCGGGGCCAGGGGTTCCGAAGGGGGGGTGGCTGGTGCTGGTGGGGGGTGAGGGGGTGGGGTCGGGGGTGTCGTCGTCGAACCAGTCGTAGGGGGCCGAGTCGTCGCCGGCCACCTCCCACGGTTGTACGCCGGTGGACGCCTCGGCGGGCTCCGGTGGGATGCCACGCGGAACCCGCGTCTCGTCATCGGTCGGCTCGCCGGACGGGGTGAACGCCGACGGCACACCACGGTCGATGCGGCCGAAGCTCGGCGGCGGCATCGGTGATGCGGTCGTACGGTCGGCTTCCCTGCGATCGTGCTCAGACCCGGGTTCCTGGCCACGCATAGGGCGAGCCTAGCGAGAGTAGCGAGATCGTTATGTCGGTATGGGTGTTCCCAACGGGATCCGCCGTCCCTTTTGTGGGGTTATCGAGCGCTATGTCGGTTCAGCTGAGGGCGCTCCCCGTCATCGAACGGTTGTCCAGAGCCTTGAAGACCGTCGCGTCGGTGAGGTCTTTGATGGCCTCGAAGATGCGCTTCGATCCCTTCTTGTCCGGCTTGCTGCCGTCCTTGTTCTGGAACCACACCATGATCGCGTAGTGGCCGTGGGCCGAGATCTTGGCGCCGCCGCTGCCCGAGCCGAGCATCTTGGTGACGCTGTCCTTGCCGGCCAGCGGCTTGACGTAGTTGCTCGCGTCGCCGACCTTGGCCACCTTGGTGGCGGTGCCGCTCGTCCTGAGGTTGGCCACGCCGATCGTGCCGATCACCTTGCCGGCCTTGTCACGGAAGCTGGCTCGGAGGAACTGGGTGCACTTGCCGGACTTGAGCGCCTTCTGGAGCTTGTCGCCCAGGGCGCCGTCGGTGCACTTCTTGTCCTTGCTGGTGACCGTCATCTCGTACGCGCGTCCCGAGATGGCGATCTTCTTCGTCGACCCGAAGATCTCCTTGACCGTGATCGGGTCGGGGTCGGTCTTGCGTTCGGCCGCGAAGCCGTACTTGCCGGGCGGGGCCGAGGGGAGCGGCGCCGAGGTGCGGGTGGGCGCGCCGGCCTCGGCGGTGCTGGGCCCGCCCGCGTTCCACATCATCGCCAGGCCGCCGCCGAGCAGGCCCAGCAGCAGGACGCCGCCGATCGCGAACCACAGCGGGGCGCGCGAGCGCCGGCCCTCGTCGTAGGGACTCCAGCCGACCCTGCTCTGCTGCGTCTGCTGGGACTGCGACGCCTGCTCGGACTCCGGCGACTGCGCGGGCTGCCCGGTCAGCGGCGACTGTCCGGGCAGCGGCGGCTGCCCGGACGGCGGCGGCTGCTGGGCCGGTGTGAACGGAGACTGTGAGAACGGAGACTGCGCGAACGGCGGGGCCTGCGGCGACTGCTGAGTGGTCTCGCCCCCGGCGGCGCGCTCTCTACGCGAACGGCGGGGACCGCTGTCCATGCCACGTTCCTCATTGCCGTTGGAAACCATGCGGAGACATTACCGTGATGTTCGTCATTGGGTCCCGAAGTCCTGGGTCCACCATGGGCCGTCCGGTCCGGAGGCGACGCCGACGCCGATGGCCTTGAGGGTGCAGTCCAGGATGTTCCTGCGGTGGTCGCGGCTGTCCAGCCAGCCGCGTACGGCCTGCTCGGGCGTGCCGTAACCGTTGCCGATGTTCTCGGCGGCGCCCCAGTGGTAGCCGGCGCGGTCCATGCGGTCCCAGGGGGAGGCGCCGTCGGGGGAGTTGTGGGCGAGCTGCCCGGTACGCGCCATCTCCAGCGAGTGCTCGCGCGCCGAGCGTCCCAGCCTGCCGTCGACCCGCAGCGGCCCGCAGCCGTGCTCGGCGCGGGCGGCGTTGGTGAGCGTGACGACCCGGGCCGCCATGCCGGGGATCACCTTGGCCTGGTCGCCGCCGCCGGTGAAGACCTGGGTGGGGTCGTCCTTGGCGTCGAAGCCCGCGATCTGCCCTTCCGGGGTCTTCGTGGGCTTGGGGGTGGTCCTGCCGCGCGGCGTCCTGACCGTGGTGGCCTGCCGCGGGATGCGGTCCAGCTCGGGCTGGGCCTTCTGCGCCGTGGTCGGGGCGGGACGCGCGGTGGCCGCGGCGGGCGGGGCGGTCTCGTTGAGGTAGATGTGGGCGGTGGGCTCTACGTCGTCGGACAGCCGGCCGAGCAGCACACCCGTGAACAACGCGGCCATCAGGCAGGCCAGCACGCCCAGGCTGTTCCGGCGCCGCGCGCCCCGCTGGGTTTGCCGGGTGTGAGAGTTCCGCCACATACCGCAGCTAACGATAGAGATGTCGGGTACTGGGAATGAAGGGATCCCAGGGAAACGAAATGGAACCGTTCTGTCGTCGGGTAGAATCGTGCAGGGTTACCGGTCTTTTGACCTGCGCGCCTGTAGGCGGGTAACCTAATCGTTCGTTG
This sequence comes from Nonomuraea sp. NPDC052265, assembly GCF_044547985.1. Lineage (NCBI taxonomy): Bacteria > Bacillati > Actinomycetota > Actinomycetes > Streptosporangiales > Streptosporangiaceae > Nonomuraea > Nonomuraea sp. NPDC052265. The sequence continues at coordinate 1,025,314 of NZ_JBIUBJ010000001.1, read as the reverse complement.
TGTGCATAGGTCCAGCGTGACCGATGCGCGGCGCGTCCGGCGTCATCTCCCATCATCAAGCCCATCGGGCTCGGGAGACGGAAGGTCCGGGCTGCCGTGTGCCCGCACCGACCGACCCATTTAGCTGTCGCATCCGACAGCGCCGAAGACGCGAGCAAAAGAAGGCTACGACCGTGCGCACGTACTCACCGAAGCCCGCCGACGTCCAGCGTCAGTGGTACGTCATCGACGCGACCGATGTCGTGCTGGGCCGGCTGGCCAGCCACGTCGCGAACCTGCTCCGCGGCAAGCACAAGCCGATCTTCGCGAACCACGTCGACACCGGTGACTTCGTCATCGTCATCAACGCCGACAAGATCGCGCTGAGCGGTAACAAGCGTGAGCAGAAGAAGGCGTACCGTCACTCGGGCTACCCGGGCGGTCTGCGTTCCGTCACCTATGGCGAGCTCATGGACAAGCGGCCGGAGAAGGCCGTCGAGAAGGCCGTCAAGGGCATGCTGCCGAAGAACTCCCTCGGCCGGAAGATGGCCAAGAAGCTGAAGGTCTACGCGGGGTCCGACCACCCGCACCAGGCCCAGCAGCCGGTGCAGTTCCAGATCACCCAGATCGCCCAGTAGTAGTTCGAAAGAGTTAGAGGAGAACCGTGGCTGAGCCCACCGGTGTCGAGACGGCCGTCGAGACCGAGCTGGAGGAAATCTCCGGCGAGGACTTCCCGTCCGAGTACACCACCGAGTCCGCTGCCAGCGCTGACGCGCCCGTGCGCAAGCCCGTCACCACGGGTAACTCGTACGGCACGGGTCGCCGCAAGGAGGCGATCGCCCGCGTGCGCATCGTCCCCGGCACCGGCAAGTGGACGATCAACGGTCGTTCGCTGGACGTCTACTTCCCCAACAAGGTCCACCAGCAGATCGTCAACGAGCCCTTCGTGGTCCTCGGCGCCGAAGAGGCGTTCGACGTCATCGCGCGCATCGACGGCGGCGGTGTCACCGGCCAGGCCGGTGCGCTGCGCATGGGTCTGTCCCGCGCCCTGGCGATCCTGGACGTCGACGCCAACCGCGCGCCGCTGAAGAAGGCCGGCTTCCTCACCCGTGACGCTCGCGCCACGGAGCGGAAGAAGTACGGCCTCAAGAAGGCCCGCAAGGCTCCGCAGTACAGCAAGCGCTAAATTGGCGCGCCTTTTCGGCACCGACGGGGTACGTGGGGTCGCTGGTCGCGACCTCACGGCCGAGCTGGCCATGGACCTGTCCGTGGCGGCCGCCCACGTACTCGGTGATGCGGGCGCGTTCGCGGCCACGGGACGTCGTCCCGTGGCCGTCGTGGGCCGGGACCCGCGAGCCTCCGGGGAATTCCTGGAGGCCGCAGTGGTCGCTGGCCTCGCGGCGTCCGGAGTGGATGTGCTGCGCCTCGGCGTGCTGCCCACCCCGGCCGTCGCCCATCTCACCGCCGCGCTCGGCGCCGACCTCGGCGTCATGCTGTCCGCCTCGCACAACGCGGCGCCGGACAACGGGATCAAGTTCCTGGCCAGGGGCGGCTTCAAGCTGTCCGACGCGGTCGAGGACGAGATCGAGCGCCGGCTCGGTGAGAGCTGGTCCTTCCCCGTCGGTTCGGGGGTCGGCCGCGTACGCGACGCGTATGGTGAGGCCGACCGCTACATCTCGCACGTCCTGACCACGATGACCGCCGCGCTCGACGGTCTGCACATCGTGGTCGACTGCGCGCACGGCGCCGCGCACATGGTCGCGCCCGAGGCGCTGGTGCGTGCGGGCGCCCGGGTCGAGGCCATCGGCGCCAGACCCGACGGGCTCAACATCAACGCCGGGCACGGCTCCACCCACCTGGACAAGCTCCAGCAGGTGGTCGTGTCCAGGGGCGCCGATCTTGGCGTGGCCTACGACGGCGACGCCGACCGCTGCCTCGCGGTCGACCACACGGGCACGGTCGTCGACGGCGACCAGATCATGGCGGTGCTGGCCGCCGCCATGCACGGCGACGGCCTGCTGGCCAAGGACACCGTGGTCGCGACCGTCATGTCCAACCTGGGCTTCAAGCTGGCGATGCGCGAGACCGGCATCACCGTGATCGAGACCGCGGTCGGCGACCGTTACGTGCTCGAACGCATGAAGTCCGAGGGGGTCAACCTGGGTGGCGAGCAGTCCGGCCACGTCATCATGCTCGACCACGCCACCACGGGCGACGGCCTGCTCACCTCGCTCCACCTGCTGGGCGTGGTGGCCAAGTCGGGCGTCCCGCTGAAGGAGCTGGCCTCGGTGATGACCCCGCTGCCGCAGATCCTGATCAACGTCAAGGACGTCGACAAGGGCAAGGCGTCGGTGCCCGAGCTCATCGCCGCCGTGGCCGAGGCCGAGGCGGAGCTGGGGGAGACCGGCCGGGTCCTGATCCGGCCGAGCGGCACCGAGCCCATGATCCGGGTGATGGTGGAGGCCGCTTCCGAGGAGCACGCCAACCAGGTGGCCGGCCGCCTGGCGGACGTGGTCCGTACGGCCTGCGCCTCCTGAGGCGCCTGGGCGGGTACGGCGGCGCGCCGTACCCGCCGGGCCGCTACTCGTCGCCCGTGAGGGCGAACACCCGCAGCCTGCGCCCGGCCCAGAAGACCGCCGCCACGGTCACGACGATCAGCGCCGGTACGGCGAAGCCCACCGTGACGGTCGACGTCAGGAACGGCGAGTCGCTGATCTGGTCGGCGACGGTGGTGCCCCACTCCTGGATCGAGAACCTGCGCGCCCCCGGCATGAGGCTGCACACGGTGACCTCCCAGACCAGGGCGTAGATGACGCCGATCGTGACCGCGTGCTTGGTCACGACCCCGAGGAGCAGGAAGAGCGCGGCGTAGGCGATGCCGGCGACCAGGGCGCCGAGGGCGAAGCCGGCCGCGATGCCGTCCTCGCCGCCGACCAGGATCCAGGCCGCCACGTACGTCGGCACGGTCGCGAACAGGGCCATGAGCGAGGCCGCCACCACGAACTTGGTCAGGGCGATCACGGGCCTGGAGATGGGCTTCGACATCAGGTGGATGACGGTGCCGTCGTCGATCTCCGGCGCGATGACGCCCGTGCCCGCGATGACCCCCAGCAGGGGCAGCATCGCCTGGATCGCGAAGTTCTTCATCAGGTCCACGGCCAGCTTCTGGTCGGCGCCGGTCGCCACGCGCAGCAGCACGGCCAGGCCGATCAGGGCCAGGGGGAGCAGCAGGAGCAGGATGATGCGGCGACGCCCGAGCAGTGAGCGGTACGTGATGCCCGCGACCACGGTGTTCATTCAGGTGCTCCTGTTGATCAGGTAGGAGAAGACGCTCTCCAGGTCCTCGTCGGCGGGGGAGACCTGGTGCAGGCGCACACCCTCGTCCCGGGCGACGCGGGGGAGCAGCCGGGCGAAGCGCCGCAACTCGGTCGCCTGGACCTCCAGGCCGTCCTGGCGCAGGGTGATGCCGCCGGCCGACTCGTCGCGGATCAGGGCCGCGGCGAGCTTCCTGTCGTCGCTGGAACGGATGACGAACAGGTGGGGCCTGTCGGTCATCAGGCGCCTGATCTCGCGGAAGTTGCCCGAGGCCGCGTGCCGGCCCGACACCAGGACCTCGATATGCTGGGCGACCCGCTCGACCTCCTCCAGGATGTGCGAGCTGAACAGGATGGTCTTGCCCGCCGTGCCCATGGCGCGGACGAGGTCCATCAGGTGGAGGCGCTGGCGCGGGTCCATGCCGTTGAACGGCTCGTCCAGGAGCAGCACGTCCGGGTCGTGGACGAGGGCGGCGGCCACCTTGACGCGCTGGCGCATGCCCTTGGAGTACGTCTCCACGCGGCGGTCCTTCGGCTCCTCCATCTCGACCATGGCGAGCGCCTTGCGGGCGGCCTCGACGGGGTCGGGGAGGCCGTGGAGGCGGGCGGCGGACAGGACGAACTGCCAGCCGGTCAGGAAGCCGTACACGCCCTCCCGTTCCGGGACCAGGCCGATATTTCGGTAGATGTGGTGGTTCTTCCAGACCTGGGTGCCGTCCAACGTGACCGAGCCGCCGGACGGCGCCAGGAACCCGGCCATCATGTGCAGCAACGTCGACTTGCCCGCGCCGTTGGGGCCGAGCAGGCCGGTGACGCCGGGGCCGATCGTCATGGTCACGTCGTTGACGGCCACCACGTTGCCGTACCAGCGGGACACCTGGGAGAGCTCGATCTTCATCGCGAGGCCGCCTTCCTGTAGCGCAGGGCGAGAGCGGCCAGGCCGACGCCGATCAGCACCACCAGGATCGCCGCCGAGGCGGGACCGTTCGGGTACGGGCCGTCGGCGTGGGACGGGGTGCCGAACAGCCACGACTGCACGGAGTCGACCAGCCAGAACGGGTTCATCAACCAGGCCCAGGGAGCCGCCGACTCGTTCCCGGTGTTGATCATCGTGCCGTAGAGCAGCGGCACCGACGCCGAGGCCAGCAGGTAGACCGTGATCACCGAGGCCACCCCCAGCCCGCGCCGCGGCGTGAACGAGGCGAGGGCCAGGCCGAACGCGGCCAGCAGCAGGGCCAGCAGCAGCGCCATGAGCAGCGCGCCGAGGTATTCGCCGGTGGCGGGCGGCCCCGGCATGTCCACGACCAGCTCGCCGATCCACATCAGCGTCAGCGGCGCGCCGACCAACAGGAACAGCGCGGCGGTCATCGCGGCGACCTTGGCGGTCACGTACTGGAGGACCGTGAGCGGACGCGACAGGTACAGGGGCAGCACGCGGTGGCGCAGGTCGGGCGCGACGACCGTGGGCGCCTGGGAGGCCAGGAAGATCGCCACCACGGGCTGCATGACGACCGCGAACCCGCTGTAGGGGATGCCGCGCTGCTTGGCCAGCGCCATGAGCGCGATCGACACCACCATGGGCAGCAGCATGATGACGACCAGCGCGAACGGCACGATCTTGCTGCGCGCCGGGCGGCCGAGGCCGAAGACGCCGCGCAGGCTGTGGACGGTGAGCGCGCGGGTGGCGTACGCGCCGCCCATACGGGGGCCGTCGTAGTGCCGGTAGCCGATGTCGTAGATCTCAGACACTGGCCGCTTCCTCCCTGAAGACGTCCTCGATGCGGTGGCGTCCCTGTTCGAGGCGGATCAGGCACAGGTCGAGGTCGGCGGCGGCGTCGCGGACGGCGTCGTAGGTCTCGGGCCCGACCACCTTGACCACCAGCAGGCGGCCCTGCTGGGAGACGGTCTGGCCGGTCTCGCTCAGGCGCCGGGCCAGGGACTCCAGGCCGTCCTCGACCTCGACCGTGACGGTCTGGGTGGCCTGGGTGAACTCCGAGATCGCCGACGAGCGCAGCAGGCGGCCGCCGTCGATGACGATCACGTGGTCGCAGATGCGTTCCAGCTCGCCCAGCAGGTGGGAGGTGACCAGCACGCTGATGCCGAACTCGGTGCCGATGCGCCTGATCAGCGTCAGCATCTCGTCGCGGCCGCGCGGGTCGAGCCCGTTGGTGGGCTCGTCGAGGAAGACGAGCTTGGGGTCGTGCACGAGGGCCTGGGCCAGTTTGACCCTTTGCCTCATGCCGGTGGAGTAGCCGCCGATCGGGCGGTAGCGCTCTTCGGCCAGGCCCACGTGGCGCAGCACGTCGGCGGCGCGCTCGCGGGCGGCCGTACGCGGCAGGCCGGAGATCCTGGCGAGGTGGACGACCAGCTCGGTCGCGGAGACGTCGGGAGGGAGGCATTCGTGCTCGGGCATGTAGCCGACGAGCCGGCGGATCTCGGCGCCCCGGGCGGTCACGTCGAGATCGAGCACCCGCGCGACGCCCTCGCTGGGCGGCAGCAGGCCGAGCAGGATCTTGATCAGCGTCGACTTGCCCGCGCCGTTCGCGCCGACCAGACCGGTGACGCCGGATCCCACGGTCACCGTGAGCCGGTCGACCGCGGTGACGGTGGGGAAGCGTTTGGTCAGCCCCTCGGTGGCGAGGATGTGCATGTGGCGGACACTACCGGGCACGGGGTGGGCGTGGCCTCGTTCACACGGATGAACGTTGTCCTACTTGAGGCCAGAATTTCCGCTGGACCACCAGCGTGGCCGTGCCTGAGATGACCATCCCCAGGATGTTCACCGCGAGCTGCGAGACCGACCCGGAGACCTCCTTCCAGTCACCCAGGGCGAGTGCGACGGCGAGGTAACCGGCCGCCGGGACCGTGGTGACCGAGATGAAGACGCCGATCAACGCCGAGGACTTGCCTGCGGTGATCGACAGGACCCCGGCCCCTCCGGCCAGCAGCGCCACGATGAACGACCATTTGTCGGGAGTGACGATGAAGTGGACCTCGGAGTTGACGCCGAGGTTGTTCTCGGTGATCCAGCCGAGCCAGGTGGAGACCAGCGCGCAGGCGAAGGTGAGGGCGATCGCCGCCGTGAAGCCCACGACCAGAGTCCTGAACGAGCTGATGATCAGGCGCCCGCGCCCGTGCAGCAGGCCGAAGCAGATCGCGGCGATCGCGCCGAACTCCGGGCCGAGCACCATCGCGCCGACGATCAGGATGGGCGAGTTCTGCAGCACGCCGATGCCCGCGAGCTGCGTCGCGATGGCCAGGAAGGCCAGGTAAGCCCAGGTGATGCGGGACTCGCTGGAGACCTTGTGGGCCAGCTCCTCCCACACCACCGCGTCGTCGGGATCGCCGGGGGCCTCCTCGACCGCCGCCGTGGCGGCCCTGGACAGCGACAGGTCCACCTGCTCGATGGCGATCGATCCGACGTCCTCCAGCCACTTGAGCCGGCTGATCACCTCGTTGGCCGACTCGCGGGCGGCGTCGCAGAGGACGACGTCGCCCGCCGGCTCGCGGGCGGCGCCCGGCAGGACGATGATGTTGGTGACGCCCATGCAGTCCCGCAGCAGCGCGACGGCCTCATCGGTGCGGTCGGAAGGGATGATCAGTCGCAGATGCAGCACTCCGCCATTGTTGTCCATCGGACATTGACGTCGCGTTGACCGGCATACGCGAGGCTGCCTCACATGACTCGCTTCAGATGCCACGATCACGGTGAGGAATGCTGGTTCGCCGACATCGACGACCAGGAGTGCGCGGGCCGGTTCGCCGCCTACGTCTTCGACGAGGTGTTCAGGTCCGGCGAAGCCGTACCCGCCTGACCGCGTGGTCGGCGCCCTTCTGCAGGACGAGATCGGCCCGGCCCCTGGTGGGGGCGATGTTCTCGACCAGGTTGCGCTCGTTGATGTCGCGCCACACGTTGACCGCGAACTCCGTGGCCTGCTCGTAGGTGAGCTCGGCGATGTACTTGAAGTAGGACTTGGGGTCCTCGAAGGCCGTGCGGCGCAACTTGTGGAAGCGCTCGACGTACCAGGTGCGGATGTCCTCGACCTTGGCGTCCACGTAGATGGAGAAGTCGAAGTAGTCGTTGACGGCCAGGGACGTGGGCGGGGCGGGCTGGAGGACGTTCAGGCCCTCGATGATCAGGATGTCTGGATTTTTCACGACCTGGCGGGCGCCGGGGACGATGTCGTACTCCAGATGGCTGTAGACGGGCGCGTACACCTCGGGAGCGCCCGCCTTGACCTCCGCCACGAACCTGACCAGCGCGCGCCGGTCGTAGCTCTCCGGGAAGCCCTTGCGCTGCATGATGCCCTTGGCCTCCAGCACCGCGTTGGGGTAGAGGAAGCTGTCGGTGGTGATCAGCTCCACGTGCGGGTGCTCGGGCCACCGGGCCAGCAGCGTGTGCAGGAGCCGCGCCGTGGTCGACTTGCCGACCGCGACGCTGCCGGCGATGCCCAGGATGTACGGCAGGCGCGTCCCGGCGTCCCCGAGGAAGGCGCTCAGCACGCTGCTGCGCTGCTTGGACCCGGTGAAGTGCAGGTTCAGCAGCCGGGTCAGGGGGAGATAGATGTCGGTGACCTCGGTGAGGTCGATGGGGTCATCGACGCCGCGCAGGTCTTCCAGCTCGTCTGCGGTGAGAGTCAAGGGCGTGTTCTTGCGGAGCTCGCTCCACTGCTCCCTGCTCAGTTCCACGTAGCCGTTGTTCACCTAGGCAGCGTAGCGATGGGGGACAAATGCGATCATGGGCGGGTGCGGCCCGGCGAGTATCCACAGCCTGTGGATAAAAACGTGGGATTACCAAAGGATGATTCCGGGAAGGAAGACCGGTCCCGACGATCCGGGTATGGCGGAACCGGCGGGCGGCTACTGTTCCGGTCGTAGCCTCCCGGGAGGTCTTGTGGATCGTCGCCGCTTCCTCGCCAACGTGCTCGCCGTCGCCGGGCCCTTCGCCGGGGTCGCCTGCGCCGGGGCGCGGGGCGGCGTCCGGCCCGCGGCCGGCTACGGGCCCCTGAAACCGGCCGCCGACCTGCGCGACGGCAAGGTACGCCTGCACCTGCCCGACGGTTTCCGCTACCGCTCGTTCAGCGCCGCGGGCGAGAAGTTCTCCGACGGCACCACGGTCCCCGGCAGGCACGACGGCATGGCGGCCTTCGCCGGCCCCAAGGGCGGCACGATCCTCGTACGCAACCACGAGGTCGGCGGCCCGGTGGGCGCGTTCGGCGACAAGGACGCCGCCTACGACCCCGCGGCCGGCGGCGGCACCTCGACCCTGCACGTCACCGGCCACGGCGAGGTGATCAGGAGCGGCCCCTCGCTCAACGGCACCATGATGAACTGCTCCGGCGGCTCCATGCCCTGGCGGGCCTGGGTGAGCTGTGAGGAGACGGTCAACGGCCCCGACGTCGGGGACGACCCGTCCGGGGGCGACAACACCAGGCTCACCCGCCGGCACGGCTACCTGTTCGAGGTGCCGGTCGGCGGGGTCGCGAGCGCGCGCCCGATCAGGTCGGCCGGCCGCTTCCCGCACGAGTCGGCCGCCTTCGACCCCTCCACCGGCGCCCTCTACCTCACCGAGGACAACTTCTCCTTCCCCTCCGGCTTCTACCGCTACCTGCCGCCCAAGCACCCGATGCGGGAGGGCCGGCTGCTCGACGGCGGCAGGCTGCAGATGCTCGCCGTCGAGGGGGTGAAGCGCGCCGACCTGTCGCGCGGGCAGCGGGCGGGCGCCGCGTACGCCACGCGCTGGGTGGACATCGACGACCCCGACCCGCGCTTCACCGGCCGGCCGCCGTACGAGGAGGCCGTCCAGGCGGTGGGCCGGCAGGGGCGCGCGGGCGGCGCGGCGATCTTCGCCCGGCTGGAGGGCGCGGTGTTCCACCAGGGCGTCGTGTACTTCGTCTCCACCCAGGGCGGGGCGACCGCGCCGGGCGACCCGCCGCCTGCCGGGTTCGGCGACGGGCGGGGGCAGGTGTGGGCGTACGAGACGTGGAGCGGGCGGCTCAGGCTCGTGTACGAGTCGCCGCGCTCGTCGGCGCTCGACCTTCCCGACAACGTGACCGTCAGCCGGCGCGGCACGCTGGTGCTCTGCGAGGACGGCGACGGCGACAACTACCTGCGCGGCCTCACCAGGACGGGCGAGATCTTCGACTTCTGCCGCCTCCACCCGATCCAGGGCGACCCGGGCGCCGAGTTCGCCGGCTCGACGTTCGGGCCTGGCGGGCGGACGCTCTTCGTGAACGTCCAGGCCGGGCAGGGGCGCTCGTTCGCCATCTGGGGGCCGTGGGAGCGCGGCCTGTTCTGAGTAGCCTGGGACGATGATCCTGGGTATCGGAGTGGACATCGTCGACATCGCCCGCTTCGAGGCGGCTCTCGAACGCACACCGCAGCTGCGCGAGCGGCTGTTCACCGACGTCGAACGTCCGCTGCCGACGCATTCGCTGGCCGCCAGGTTCGCCGCCAAGGAGGCCGTGGCCAAGGCGCTCGGCGCGCCCAGGGGGCTCGGGCACCTGGAGGCCGAGGTGCGCTGCGACGAGCTGGGCAAGCCGGAGCTGCACGTGTCGGGCAAGGTCGCCGACGTGGCGTACGGCCTCGGGGTCAAGCGCTGGCACCTGTCGCTCAGCCATGACGGGGGCGTCGCCGTGGCCTACGTGATCGCGGAGGGATAGCTTCGGATCATGCGCGCGAGGGCGTGCCGTCGCGTGGAGGAGCGGCGGGAGCGAAGCGACCAGAGCGGGGAGAGGCGGCGGCATATGGCGACCGAGCAGCCGAACGGAGTGAGGCCATGAAGACCGCCTACACCGCCGACCAGATCCGGGACGCCGAGCGCACGCTGATGGCGCGCCTGCCCGAGGGCGCCCTCATGCAGCGGGCCGCCCACGGTCTCGCCGCCGCCTGCGCCGACCTCTTGGGCCGGGTGTACGGCGCCCGCGTCGTGCTCCTGATCGGCAGCGGCGACAACGGCGGTGACGCCCTCTACGCCGGCGAACGCCTGGCCCGCCGGGGAGCCCGGGTGGAGGCCGTCCTGGCCGGCTCCAGGACGCACGAGGCCGGCCTGCGCGCCTTCCTGGCCGCCGGAGGCCGCGTCCCCGGCCGGGCGGCCGTCGAGGACGCCGACCTGATCGTGGACGGGCTGGTCGGCATCGGCGCCCAGGGCGCGCTGCGCGAGCCGTACGCCCGGCTGGCCGAGGAGGCGAACGCGGCCCACGGCACGATCGTCGCGGTCGACGTGCCGAGCGGCGTCGAGGCGAGCACGGGGCGGGTCGCGGGCGCGGCGGTGCGGGCGCGGGTGACGGTGACGATGGGGGCGTACAAGACGGGCCTGCTGGTCGATCCCGGGGCCGCGCACACGGGCAGGGTCGAACTGGTCGACATCGGGCTGGGCCCCTTCCTGCCCGATCCCGACGTGGCGGCGCTGACCCGCGCGGACGTGGAGGACCTGCTGCCCAGGCCCGGCAACGAGTCCGACAAATACCGCAGGGGCGTGCTCGGGGTGGCCGCGGGCAGCGACCTGTACACCGGCGCGGCCGTACTGGCCGTGGGCGGCGCGCTGCGGGCGGGCGCGGGCATGGTCCGCTACGCGGGCACCCACGAGCCGGTCCGGCAGGTGCGCGCGCACTGGCCGGAAGCGGTGGTCACCCCGCTCGACCGGCCGTCCGTCGAGGACGTCGGCCGCGTCCAGGCGTGGCTGCTCGGCCCCGGGCTCGGCACCGGCGACTGGGCGCACGAGCTGGCCGCCCGCGTGCTGGCCTCGGACGTCCCGGTGCTGATCGACGCCGACGGGCTCACGCTGGTGGCCCGCGACCGGTCGTTGCTGCGCAGGCGGGCGCCCGTGCTGATCACGCCGCACGCGGGCGAGTTGTCGCGGCTGATCGGCGTGAGCCGCGACGACATCGAGGCCGCCCGGCTGGAGCACGCCCGCCGGGCCGCCGCCGAGCTGGGCGTGACCGTGCTGCTCAAGGGCTCGACCACGGTGGTGGCCGAGGAGGCCAGGCCGGTCCGGGTGAACGAGACCGGCACGTCCTGGCTGGCCACCGGGGGCACCGGCGACGTGCTGTCGGGCGTGGCGGGCGCGCTGCTGGCCCAGGGGCTGTGCTGTTACGACGCGGGCTCCGTCGGCGCGTACGTGCACGGGCTGGCGGGCCGGCTGGCCGCGCGCGGGGCCCCGCTCACCTCCGCCGGGGTGGCGGCGGCCGTACCGGAGGCGATCCGCTCCGTCCACGGCGAACCCCGCCCCTGAGCGGCGGAAACCGCGCTCGACCACCCGTCTGAGCTGCCACACTGGAGAGATGTACTCCTCGATGGCCACCCCCGCCGAGGCGCGGGTCGACCTGGCCGCGATCAGGCACAACGTGACCCTGCTGAAGGAGCGGGCGGGCGGCGCCGAGCTGATGGGTGCCGTCAAGGCCGACGCCTACGGCCACGGGCTGGTGCCCTCGGCCAGGGCCGTCCTTGAGGGTGGCGCGTCCAGGCTGGGCACGGCGTTCGTCGCCGAGGCGCTGGCGTTGCGCGAAGGCGGCGTCACGGCGCCCGTCCTGGCCTGGCTGATCACCCCCGGTGAGCCCCTCGACCGGGCCGTCGAAGAGGACATCGAGCTGTCGGCCGCGCACGAGGGCCTGCTCGACGAGATCGCCGCCGCCGCCCGTCGCGCGGGCCGCCCGGCCAAGGTCCACCTGGAGGCCGACACCGGCATGAGCAGGGGCGGCGCGCCCCTGGCCGCCTGGCCGGGCCTGCTGGGCAGGGCGCTGGAGCTGCGGGCGGAGGGCGTCGTCGAGATCGTCGGCCTGTGGTCCCACTTCGCCTGCGCCGACGTCCCCGGCCATCTGTCGGTCGGTCAGCAGCTGGAGGCGTACGAGAGCGCGCTGAAGCTGGCCGAGCAGGCGGGCGCCGCCGGGTCGTCGGTGATCAGGCACCTGTCCAACTCGGCCGCCGTCATGACCCTGCCGGCCGCCCGCTTCGACCTGGTCAGGCCGGGCATCGCCATGTACGGGCTGAGCCCCGTCCCCGAGCTGGGCGACTTCGGGCTGCGTCCGGCCATGACCCTGACGGCCAGGATCGCGCTCGTCAAGCGGGTCCCTGAGGAGTCGGGGGTCTCCTACGGTCACCTCTACGTCACCGACCGCGAGACCACCCTCGGCCTCGTGCCGCTCGGCTACGCCGACGGCATACTCCGGCACGCGACGGGAAGAGCCGAGGTGCTGGCGGGCGGGCGCCGCCGGAAAGTGGCGGGCCGGGTGTGCATGGACCAGTTCGTGATCGACGTCGGCGACGACCCCTTGTCGCCGGGCGACGAGGTGGTGCTGTTCGGCCCCGGCGACGGGGGCGAGCCGACCGCTCAGGAATGGGCGGATACCCTCGGCACGATCACGCATGAGATCGTGACCAGGATCGGTTCCCGGGTGCCACGGGTCCACCAGCATGTGACGACGGGCACTCCGGAGCGGCCATGAGCGGAGAAGGATCGGGGACATGACGACGACAACACGGCGGCGCAGGGTCGGGATCGCCGGCGCGATCGTCGGAGCGGCGTCGGCCGGTGTCGCGGCGGCGGCTCTGGCCAAGCGCTACGCGGTCGGCCGGATCAGGCTGCGGCACGACGAGGAGGCCAGCGAGCCGTTCGGCGAGCTGCGCGGCAGGGAGCGCACGCTCGTCACCTCCGACGGGGTCGCGCTGCACGTCGAGATCGACGGCCCTGAAGACGCGCCGCTGACGATCGTGATGTGCCACGGCTACTGCCTCAACCTCGAATCGTGGCACTACCAGCGCAAGGAGCTGCGCGAGAACTACCGCATGGTGCTGTGGGACATCCGCTCCCACGGCCGTTCGCAGCGCGGCACGGCCGACGACAGCACGATCGACCGGCTGGGCCAGGACCTCGCCGAGGTGATCGAGGAGTTCGTGCCCGGCCCGTGCGTGGTGGTCGGCCACTCGATGGGCGGCATGACCATCATGGCGCTGGCCGACAGCCACCCTGAGCTGTTCGGCGAGAAGATCCGGGCGGCCGCGCTCATCGCGACCTCGGCGGGCAAGCTGGCCGAGCTGACGCTGGGGCTGCCGGCGATGGTGTCCAAGGCCGTGCACAAGGTGGCGCCGTCCACGGTGTCGCTGCTGGGCAGGAAGGGCTCGCTGGTCGACAGGACCCGGCACGCGGGCAGCGACATCGCCTTCCTGATCACCCGCTACATGGGCTTCGGCGACTCCGCGAACGTGAGCCCGACCGTGGTCGACTTCGCCGAGTCGATGATCAGGCAGACCCCCACCGAGGTGTTCGCCGCCTTCTACCCGGCCCTGATGAACCACGACAAGCTGTCCGCGCTGCACGTCCTCGACCCGGTCCCGACCGCCGTCGTCTACGGCGAGCGCGACTGGCTGACCCCGCCCGACCACAGCAGGGCCATCGCGGCGGCGCTGCCCAAGGCGCAGCTCACCGAGGTCCCCGACACCTCCCACCTGATCCAGCTGGAGCGCCCGGGGATCGTCAACGACGCGCTGCGCGACCTGATCAAGCGAGTGGAGTTGTAGTGCGACTGGCGACAGCGGAGGACATGCGGGCCTACGGCGCGCGCCTGGCGGCCCACCTGCGTCCCGGAGACCTGATCGTGCTGTCCGGCCCGCTCGGCGCGGGCAAGACCACGCTGGTCCAGGGCATCGCCGAAGGTCTCAAAGTACGCGGGCCGATCACCTCGCCCACCTTCGTGATCGCCAGGGTGCACCCGTCGCTGCGGCAGGGCCCGCCCCTGGTGCACGCCGACGCCTACCGGCTCGGCGGCGACCTTGAGGTCGACGACCTCGACCTCGACGCCTCGCTGGAGGAGTCGGTCACCGTGGTCGAGTGGGGCGAGGGCCTGGTCGAGGGGCTGGCCGAAGACCGGCTGGAGATCCACATCGACCGGGAGACCGGCGACGACGCCCGCCTGGTGACCCTGCGCCGGGTGGGCGCCCGGTGGGCCGACACGCCGTCTGATCCGGCCGAAGGCTAAAACGTCCGTCAATTCCTGGCAAAGCTGTCACCCTTGACGTACCTGTCCGAAGACATAAATCATGATCGTTGGTCAGGGATTTGCCCAGAATTTCTGGGTATCAGGAGGGGCGACATCCGCTTTTTTGGTGGATGCTGGGTGCAAGACGGCAAAGTGGGGTGCGGCGGTGCTCAGGGTCAGGCGAGTCGCGTACGCGGGTGCCATCATGGTGGTCGGGCTGACCGGGTGTGCGGCCTCGGCCGAGACCACCCCGACAGCCACACCGACAGCCACAGCCACGACGTCCACCACCGCCACCACGACGGCCACGACCACGGCGACAGCCACGCCGGCCGCCAAGAGGCCGAGCATCGCGGTCCAGCTCAACCCCGACCGGGTCACCGCCGGGGAGACGTCCAAGGTGTGGATCCTGGCCAACTGCCCGCTGCCGTCCGGCGGCCCGGCCCACACCGGCACCGCGACCTCGAAGGCGTTCATCAACGGCGTCCCGCTCAACCCCGTGCCGGCCGGATCGGCCACGCCGGCCGCGACCAGCACCCCGGCCAACGGCTCGCCCTGGGTCCGGGGTGAGGCGACGGTCTCGGGCACGGTCAAGCGCGGCTCGTACACCGTCGACGTCAAGTGCGACGGCACCAACGACGTCGGCAAGGCCACGCTCAAGGTGGTCAGGGCCGAGGCCGAGCCGACCGGCGTGCCGACCAAGGCGCCCAAGGCCGGCGGCGGCGGCACCTTCGGCCGCGACGTGGACGACGAGTCCTCGATCCCGCTGGGCCCGGCGGGCGCGCTGGTCGCCCTGGTCCTCGTCGGAGGCGCGGTCATGGTGGTCAAGCGGCGCAGCCGGGCGTGACCGATGGCACGTCCAGGACGGGTGGTGCTCGCGGGCGCCGTCACGGGCCTGCTGCTGGTCGCCTTCGGCAAGAGCATGCAGAACTCCTCCTCCACCCCGGCGGCGAGCGTGGTGCCCAAGAGCATCGACATCCCGTCGCTCGACCTTGAGGCCCCGCTGATGAAGCTCGGGCTGAGCAAGGACGGCGAGGTCGAGCTGCCGCCGTACGAGAAGCCGAAGATGGCCGGCTGGTACAGCGGCAGCGCGGTGCCCGGCGAGAGGGGCGCCTCGGTGATCATCGGCCACGTCGACACCAAGACCGCCCCCGCCGTGTTCTACAAGCTCAGGCAGTTGCGCAAGGGCGAGACCGTCAAGGTGGAACGCAGCGACGGCAAGGTCGTCAGCTTCAAGGTGGACGCCATCGAGCAGGTCTCCAAGGACCACTTCCCGGCCCGGCGCGTGTACGTCGACGAGGGGCTCAAACTGGTGACCTGCGGCGGCAAGTTCGACTACTCCAGAGGCGAGTACGTCGACAACATCATCGTCTACGCCTCCCGAGCCTGATCATGGGGATATGAGCACAGACAGCAATCCGCCGGCGTCCGGCGCCCGCGTGCCCTGGGAAGAGGTCAATCCGCTGGTGCGTGAGGCGGTCGAGGGCTTCCTCGGCGACCGGGTCGTGGAGGCCGTCACCCAGGAGGGCGGCTTCTCCCCGGCGGCCGCCGTGCGCCTGCGGACGAAGGGGGGCCGGCGCGCGTTCGTCAAGGCCGTCGGCCCCGAGCCCAACCCCGACAGCGTGCGCATCTACCGCTCCGAGCTCAGGAACGCCGCCGCGCTGCCCGAGTCGGTCCCCGCGCCGAGGTTGCTGACGGCGTTCGAGCTGGAGGGCTGGGTGACGCTGGTCTTCGAGGACGTCGAGGCCGCGCCCCGCGATGCCCTGGCGGCGCGACGAGCTCGACCGGGTGCTCACGGCCCTGAAGGAGATGGCCGCCGCGCTCACCCCGTCGCCGATCGAGGCGTCCACGGTCGGCGAGGTCATGGGCGACTCCTTCCAGGGCTGGCGCAGGCTCCTCGGCGAGGACGCCGCCGGGCTCGACCCGTGGGCGCTGCGCCACCTGGCCGAGCTGGCCGAGCTGGAGTCCGGCTGGGAGACGGCGGCGGCCGGCGACACCCTGGTCCACGCCGACCTGCGGGCCGACAACATCATGCTCACGCCCGACCGCGTCTACGTGGTCGACTGGCCGTGGGCCTGCCTGGCCGCGCCCTGGTACGACCAGGTGGCCATGCTGCCGTCGGTCGGCATGCAGGGCGGTCCCGCCCCGCACGAGCTGTTCGACGACCCCGACCCGGCGGTCACCGCGGTCGTCGCGGCCCTCACCGGCTACTTCGTCCGGCAGGGCCGGCAGCCCGATCCGCCGGGGCTGCCCACGCTCAGGGCGTTCCAGCGGGCGCAGGGAGTGGTCGCGCTGGAGTGGCTGAAACGGCGTACCGGCTGGGTGTGACCCGTCCGGCGGGTAGGCTAGACAGTCGTGCTGGTCCTGGCCTTTGATACCGCGACGCCCGCCGTCACCGCCGCCCTCCACGACGGTGAGCGGGTGCTCGCCGAGTCCACGACGATCGACGCCCGCCGCCACGGCGAGCTGCTCGTCCCCACCATCGAACGCGTGCTGACCGAGTCGGGCGCCGCCCTGCGTGACGTGACGGCCGTCGTCGCGGGCAGCGGCCCCGGGCCCTACACGGGCCTGCGCGTCGGCCTGATGACCGCCCAGGGGCTCGCGACGACGCTCGCCGTCCCCGCGTACGGCATCTGCACCCTCGACGCGGTCGCCTACGGCAGCGGGCTCGGCGAGCCGTTCCTGGCCGCCACCGACGCCCGGCGCAAGGAGGTGTTCTGGGCGCGCTACCAGGACATGCGCACCCGGCTCGACGGCCCGTTCGTCGACCGGCCCGCCGACGTGCCCGTCGAGGGCCTGCCGGTCGTGGGCGCCGGCGCCGCGCTCTACCCCGACGTCCTGGGGAGCCACGACGCCCCGCCCTACCCCTACGCGGGCGCGCTGGCCGCGCTGGCCGCCGAGCGGCTGGCCGCGGGCGTCCCGCTCGACCCGCCGCGGCCCATCTACCTGCGCAGGCCCGACGCCGTGGTGCCGGGCGCGCCCAAGAGGGTGACGGCGTGAGACTGCGGCCGATGACCGGGGCCGACCTGCCGGCGGTCATGGCGATCGAGCGGGCCACGTTCCCGCTCGACGCGTGGAGCGAGGGCATGATGCGCGGCGAGCTGGCCGACATGCCGCGTTCGCGCCACTACGTGGTGGCCCTGGCCGACGACGAGATCGTCGCCTACGCCGGCATCGCGGTCGCGGCCGACCAGGCCGACGTGCAGACCATCGCCGTGCTGGAGAAGCACCAGGGCACCGGCATCGGCAGCGCGATGCTGACCGAGCTGCTGGCCGAGGCGCGGCGCAGGGGGGCGCGCGAGATCTTCCTGGAGGTGCGCGCCGACAACCCGCGCGCCCAGGCCGTCTACCGGCATTTCGAGTTCGAGGAGATCGGCACCCGCCGCCGCTACTACGACGACGGCACCGACGCGATCATGATGAGAAGGAAGCTGGATGGCTGACGCACCCCTGGTCCTGGGCATCGAGACGTCGTGCGACGAGACCGGCATCGGCATCGTCAGAGGTCACACGCTCCTCGCCAACACCATCGCCTCCAGCATGGACGAGCACGCCAGGTACGGCGGCGTGGTGCCCGAGGTCGCCTCCCGCGCGCACCTGGAGGCCATGACCCCGACCGTGGAGGCGGCGCTGGCCGAGGCCGGGCTCAGGTTCTCCGACATCGACGCCATCGCCGTCACCGCCGGGCCGGGCCTGGCCGGGGCGCTGCTGGTGGGTGTGGCCGCGGCCAAGTCCTACGCGCTGGGCCTCGGCGTGCCGCTCTACGGCGTCAACCACCTGGCCGCCCACGTGGCCGTCGACCAGCTCGAACACGGGCCGCTGCCCAAGCCGTGCATCGCCATGCTGGTCTCCGGCGGCCACTCCTCGCTGCTGCTGGTGCCCGACGTGGCCGAAGACGTGATCTCGCTCGGCTCGACCGTCGACGACGCGGCCGGCGAGGCGTTCGACAAGGTGGCCCGGGTGCTCGGGCTTCCCTTCCCCGGCGGCCCGCACATCGACAGGGCCGCCCGCGAGGGCTCCGGCACCGCCGTGACCTTCCCCCGGGGCAAGATCGACGACGGCACGCTCGACTTCTCCTTCTCCGGGCTCAAGACCGCCGTCGCCCGCTGGGTGGAGGCGCGCGAGGCGTCCGGGCAGTCGATCCACGTGCCCGACGTGGCCGCGTCCTTCCAGGAGGCCGTGGTCGACGTGCTGACCCGCAAGGCGTTGCAGGCGTGCAAGAAGTACGACGTGCACGACCTGCTGATCGGCGGCGGCGTGGCGGCCAACTCGCGGCTGCGGGCGCTGGCCCAGGAGCGCTGCGACAAGGCGGGCGTACGGCTGCGGGTGCCCCGGCCGGGGCTGTGCACCGACAACGGGGCCATGGTCGCCGCTCTGGGGTCCGACCTGGTGGCGGCGGGGGTCACGCCCTCGACCCTGGAAATCCCGGCGGACTCGTCGTTGCCGATCACGACCGTCCACGTCTGAGCCCTGGCGGGCCGGAAGGCCGGCGGTGCGGCGCGGGTGTGCCGCACCGCCGGGGGCTTCAGTCTTTCGTCCTGGTGGGCCGGAGCAGGGCCTCGGCCAGCGCCAGCATGGTCTCCTCCAGCGCGGCCAGCCGCTTGGTGAGGTCGTCGGTGGCGGGCTGGACGATGCCGCTGACCGTCTCGCTCAGCTCGTCGCGGTCGGGCCGGGAGCGCACCAGTTCGGTGAGCGCGTCGGCGGCGGCCGACAGGCGGTCGGCCTGCGCGCCGGCCTGTGACTCGATCAGCTCGCCGACCCGCTCGGGGATGGCCAGGGCCGCCGGGAGCTGGCTGACGTGCTGGTTCATGGCCTGGACGCGGTCGTCGACCGACTCCAGGTGCGCGCCGGCCTGATCGGCGCGGGCGGCCAGGCCGTTGAGGTGCGTGTCGAGGCCGTTGAAACGGCTGTCGAGGCCGCTGAACTGGCCGTCGAGGGTGTCGAAGCGGGTGATGAGGTGCTCCTCGGCCTCGACCAGCCGCTCGTCGATCGACTCCATCTGGTTGTCCAGCTTGTTGAAACGGCCCTCGCTGCGGACGGCGGTCTCGGTGAGGCGCTGGTCGGTGGCCGAGGCGCGCTCGTCGAGCGAGCCCAGGCGGCCGTCGAGGGCGTCGAAGCGGTCGTCGTGGCGGACCAGGTGGCCGTCGATGGTGCCCAGGCGCTTGCCGAGACCGCCGAGCTGGCCGTCGACCGAGGTGAGGCGCTTGTCGACGCCGCTGATGCGGCCGTCGACGCCGTCGAGCCTGGTGTCGATGTCGGCCAGGCACTCGTCGGCCGACTCCAGCCGCCCGTCGAACCCGGTGAGCCGGGTGTCCAGCCCCAGAAGCCGGCCCTCGACCCGGTCGAGCCGGGAGTCGACGCCGTCGAGTCGCCCGCTGAGCCGCAGCTCGCTCTCCCCGAGCTGGACGGCGAGGTGCCGGTCGGCCTCGTCGAGGCGGCCGGTGAGCCGCTGCTCGACGTCGGACAGCCGGACCGTGAGCCGCTGGTCGGCCTCGTCGAGCTTGGCGGCCAGGCGCTCGTCGCCGCGGTCGAGCCGCTCGTTCAGGCGCTGGGTCAGCCGCTCGTCGGTCTCGTCGAGGCGGCCCGCCAGGCGCTTGTCGGCCTCGTCGAGGCGGGCGGCGATGTGCAGGTCGGTGTCGTCGAGCCGACCGGTCAGCCGCTGCTCGGCCGCGTCGATCTTGACCGCCACCTGCTGCGACGTGGCCACGACGCTCTCGGCCAGCCCGCCGACCACGCTCTCGACCCGTTCGGTGCGGCCCGACAGGTCGGCCACCGACTTGTCGAGCCGGGTGAAGCGGTTGGCCGCGGCCTCCATGCTGGAGTTGAGCTGGGTCAGCTTGCCGGCGAAGTCGGACATGCCCTGGGTGATGCCGTCGGTGGTGTCGAGCACCGACTGCAGGCGTTTGAGTGCCTCGTCGACGGCCTCGCCCACGGTGCCCAGATCCGCCCACAGGCTCGGCAGCTCGGCCACCGGCGCGACCCGGGCGTCGACGTGGCCGATCTTCTCCCCGACGGCGTCGACGTGGTCGCGTACGGCCTCGACGTGCTGGGCCAGGCCCTCCGCCCACATCGGCGGCTTGGCGGTGATGTCGTCGAGCCGCCCGCTCACCGATTCGAGGGTGCCGCTCAGGCCGCCGAGCTCGCGTTCGCGCACCTCGCGCAGCAGCCACTCCATGCCTTCAAGACGCTGGCGGATCTCGTCGAGCACGGCTCCCTGGGTGCGCTGCTCGTAGACGTGGTCCTGGGCGGCGCGCGCGAGGAGGTCCCGCATCCTCTCGGAGATGGCGGACTGGCCGCCTGCCTGCAGAAGGGTGGTGTGGTTGGAATGGTCCACCGAAAGGCTCCTTCGCTCGCCGACGGTCTGCCGCGCAGCGGTGGGATAGGTCCGGTTTGCAGATGAAAAGGCGAGTACGCGGGTTACCGCATAAGGGGGAGAACTCCCGCCCGTCCACCTTAGCCTTTCGATCAAGGTCCGGCAGGGCCGAAGTGAAAGATCGTATTTAGCGGAAGAATGACCGCTTTGGTTTGTTCAGGCAGGTGAGATGGGGTTGCAGATGATAACCGAAGGCTTATCGAGAATGCGGGTCAGGATAATGACGACCGAGTTCTCGCCGGAAAGTCGGAGATCGGCTCGCAGGCGTTCGATGTCGACCGCCGAAGCGCGCTTCTTGATGGTGACATTTCCGATCCGCCGTTCACGGAGGGCCGCGCGGAGCCTTTTCAGCGAGAACGGCATGACCTCGTCCACCTCGTATCCGGCGGCCCACGGGGTGTGCCCCGGCTCGTCGGTGGTGATGTAGGCGATCATGGGGTCGGGTAGGCGTCCGTTGATCATTTCGGACACCTCGCCCACGAGGTGGGCCCGGATCGCGGCGCCGTCGGGCTCGTAGACGTAGCGGCCCACGGGGCCGACGGGGGCCTGCGCCCCGGTGGCGGCCAGGGTGTGCCCGCCGGGCAGCAGGGTGGCGCGGCGGGCGAAGCCGGTGCCGTCCGCCGGGCCGTTCCCCGGGCCGGTCCAGAGGGTGGCCTCCTTGACCTCGCCCTTGTAGGAGACCCATTCGGCCTCGGCGCCCTCGGGGACGAACTCGTACGGGATGCCGGGGGCGACCTTCAGGCAGGCCCGCGGGGCCCGCGCGACCAGGTCGAGCACGACCGGCCAGGGCGGCGAGTACGCCATGGGGTCGAACGTCCGGCCCTTGCCGCTGCGCCGGGCCGGGTCGGCGAACAGCGCGTCGTACTCCTCGGGCCGGACCCGCGCCGCGTCGCCCACGCGCACCCGCACCCGGTCGGCCAGCCCGAGCGCGCCGGCGTTTGCCGCGGCCACGGCCACGGTGAGCGGGTCGAGGTCGACGGCGTCGACGGCGCAGCCGGAGCGGGCGAGCGCCAGGAGGTCGCCGCCGACTCCGCAGCAGGCGTCGATCACCCGCCCGCCGCCCATGCGGCGGGCGCGGTGGTCGGCGACCTCCCGGCGGGTGGACTGCTCCAGGCCGTGCGGGGTGAAGTACATGACCGCCGCGTCCGCGCCGAACTTCGCCCTGGCGCGCTCCCGCAGCGCCGCCTGCGTCAGGGCGGCGGAGGTGAGCGCCGCGTCGTAGGTGCGGCGCAGCCTGGTCGCCGCCGCGACCGGATCGGTCCCGGCCAGCTCCGCGGCCTCGGCGAGCGCCCGCTGCCCGCGCGGGGTCAGCAGCTCGCCGAAGGCGTCGAGATCCATGTACGCACTCCGCTCACAACTCGGGATCGCCCATAACTCGCAATCGCTCACAAAGAGGTGTCGCCCAGGGACACCAGCAGCCTGCGCAGCAGCCCGGCCAGCGCCTCGCGCTCCTCCTCGGACAGCCCGTCGAGCAGCCGCTCCTCGTTGGCGGCGTGCAGGACGAGCATCTCGTCGGCGACCCTCCTGCCCTCGTCGGTGAGGGCGACCAGCGTCATGCGGCGGTTGTGCGGCGCGGGCCAGCGGTGGACCAGGCCGCGCCGGACCAGGTGGTCGATCCGGTTGGTGAGCGCGCCGGGGCTGACCATGGCCGAGGAGGACAGGTCCTTCATGCACATGGTGGCGTCGGCGCCGCTGCGCAGGAGCGTGGCCAGCATGTCGAACTCCCACGCCTCAAGCCCGTGCTCGGCGAAGAAGTCCTTCACGCCGCGCTCCAGCAGGCGCGAGGCGCGCGAGACCCGGCCGATCACGCCCATCGGGGACACGTCGACGTCGGGCCGTGTCCGCGCCCACTGTCCGAGTATCGCGTCGACCGCGTCATCCACGGGATCACCCTATCAAAGCTTCGACGTTGAAATGTTCGGGGTCGTGCGGTACTGTCCACGACGTCGAAATGTTCAACGTGGAAATTTTCGAGGTGGGGATCATCATGAAGGTGCTGGTGCTGGGCGCGACCGGGTACATCGGCGGCGCGGTGGTCGAGCGGCTGTCCGACCATGGGCACGAGGTGGCCGTCCTGGTGCGGCCCGCCGCCGACGGGTCCCGGCGGGTGCCGGGCGTGGCGGACGAGCGCTACGGGGACCTGGCCGACGCCGCGGCGCTGACCGCCGCGATCACCCCGGACATCGAGGCGGTCGTGGTCGCCGCCCAGCTCAGCGGCGACAGGGAGACCGACCTCGCCTCGATCGGCGTGCTCGCCGCGTCGGGCCGGAAGGTCGTCTTCACCAGCGGCGTGTGGGTGCTGGGGGCCACCGCCGACGGGCACGAGGACAGCCCGGCCGACCCGATTCCGCTCGTGGCGTACCGGCACGAGATCGAGCGGCTGGTCATCGAGGGCGGCGGCTCGGTGATCCGGCCCGGCGTCGTCCACGGGCGCGGCGCGGGCATCCCGGCCCTGCTGCGCGCCCAGGCCGCCGAGCGCGGCTCCGGCGTGTACGTCACCGCCGGAGGCGAGCCGCCCACCTGGACGTTCGTGCACGTCGACGACCTGGCCGACCTCGTCGTCGCCGTCCTGGAGAGGGGCGGCGCCCGCGTCTACCACGGCATCAGCGAGGAGGCCGTGCCCGTCACCGACGTGGCCGAGGCGGCGGCCCGGTCCGCGGGCGTCAAGCCGCAGGCCGAGCCCTGGCCGCTGGCCGAGGCTGCCCAGGTGCTGGGGACGGGCTTCGCCGAGGCCCTGGCGCTCGGCCAGCGCATCAGCGCGACACGCACGCGCGCCGAGCTCGGCTGGACCCCCTCCCGGCCCGGTGTCGTCGCCGATCTGGTCGAGGGCTCCTACGTCTGATCGCTCTGAGCAGACGCGTTCGTGTTGACTGTCAAGCCCCTCTTGCATATGTTTCCTGTTGGCACTCTCACCTTGAGAGTGCCAACGTGCGACGAGGCAGGTCTGACACCCGCGACGGCAGGCCCCGCTGGTCGCCTCTTCTAGATCATTCAAATCTGAAGGGGAGGTCCGATCGTGACGACCGCCACCAAGGTTCCCGTTAAGCCGCTCGGCGACCGCATCGTGGTTCAGCCGCTTGAGGCAGAGCAGACCACCGCTTCCGGTCTGGTCATCCCGGACACCGCCAAGGAGAAGCCGCAGGAGGGCAAGGTCCTCGCGGTGGGCCCCGGCAACTGGGATGAGGACGGCGACAAGCGTATTCCGCTCGACGTCTCCGAGGGCGACGTCGTCCTCTACAGCAAGTACGGCGGTACCGAGGTCAAGTACGGCGGCGAGGAGTACCTCGTGCTCTCCGCCCGCGACGTTCTCGCGATCATCGAGAAGTAGGCCGGTTGTGTCGAGCCCCGGGCGCTCTTGAGGGCCCGGGGCTTTCGACGCCAGGAGAGGACTTTCAGCAATGGCGAAGATCCTGCAGTTCGACGAGGACGCCCGCCGCGCGCTTGAGCGCGGTGTCAACGCCCTCGCGGACGCCGTGAAGGTAACCCTCGGCCCGCGTGGCCGTAACGTCGTCATCGACAAGAAGTTCGGTGCGCCGACGATCACGAACGACGGTGTGACCATCGCTCGTGAGATCGAGCTGGAGGAGCGCTACGAGAACCTCGGCGCCCAGCTCGCCAAGGAAGTTGCCACCAAGACCAACGACATCGCGGGCGACGGCACCACCACCGCCACCGTGCTGGCCCAGGCGATGGTCCGCGAGGGCCTGCGCAACGTGGCCGCCGGCGCCTCGCCGCTGTCGCTCAAGCGTGGCATCGACAAGGCCGCCAAGGAGATCAGCGACCGGCTGCTGGCCAGCGCTCGCGAGGTGGGCGACAAGAAGGAGATCGCCAACGTCGCCACCATCTCCGCCCAGGACGCCAAGATCGGCGAGCTGATCGCCGAGGCGTTCGACAAGGTGGGCAAGGACGGTGTCCTCACCGTCGAAGAGTCCAACGCCATGGGCATGGAGCTCGAGTTCACCGAGGGCATGCAGTTCGACAAGGGCTACCTGTCGGCCTACATGGTGACCGACCCCGAGCGCATGGAGTCCGTCCTGGAGGACGCGTACATCCTGCTCACCCAGGGCAAGATCTCCTCCATCGCCGACTTCCTGCCGCTGCTGGAGAAGATCGCCCAGACCAAGAAGCCGCTGCTCGTGGTCGCCGAGGACGTCGAGGGCGAGGCCCTGGCCGTCCTGGTCACCAACAAGATCCGCGGCACCTTCACCTCCGTGGCCGTCAAGGCCCCGGGCTTCGGTGACCGCCGCAAGGCGATGCTCCAGGACATGGCGATCCTCACCGGCGGCCAGGTCGTCAGCGAAGAGGTCGGCCTCAAGCTGGAGCACGTCGGCCTCGAGGTGCTCGGCACGGCCCGCCGCGTCGTCGTCACCAAGGACGCCACGACCATCGTCGACGGCGCCGGTGACCAGCAGGCGATCGAGGACCGCGTCAAGGAGATCAAGATTGCCATCGAGCAGTCCGACTCCGACTGGGACCGCGAGAAGCTGCAGGAGCGCCTGGCCAAGCTCGCCGGCGGTGTGTGCGTGCTGCGCGTCGGCGCCGCCACCGAGGTGGAGCTGAAGGAGAAGAAGCACCGCCTTGAGGACGCGATCTCCGCGACCCGCGCCGCGATCGAGGAGGGCATCGTCTCCGGCGGTGGCTCGGCCCTCATCCACGTGGGCAAGGAGCTCGACGACCTCGGCCTGACCGGCGACGAGGCCACCGGTGTCGGCGTCGTGCGCCGCGCGCTGGTCGAGCCGGCCCGCTGGATCGCCGAGAACGCCGGCCTGGAGGGCTACGTGGTGACCCACAAGGTCGCCGAGCTGCCCGCCGGCCAGGGCCTCAACGCCGCCACCGGCGAGTACGTCGACCTGATCGCCCAGGGCGTCATCGACCCCGTCAAGGTGACCCGGTCCGCGGTGCAGAACGCGGCTTCGATCGCGGGCATGCTCCTGACGACCGAGGTGCTCGTGGTGGACAAGCCCGAGGAGGAGGCTGCGGCCGCCGGCCAGGGCCACGGCCACGGCCACGGTCACTGACCCGCCTGGTTCCCCCCGCGCCTGTACGGCCCGCACCGGTTCCCTCCGGTGCGGGCCGTCGGCTTTTCCCGGCCCGTCCGGACGCCGCCGGGAGGGCGCCGTGGGGCCTCGGCGGCGCCGGGAAGCGGTCCCGCGCGGTGGGCGGCGCCCCCGGACCGGGGTTTCGGACGGGAGGCAAATACGCCTGAGGCTTCTGGGGCGTGAGCGGCCGGCGACGGGGAAAAGTGGGGGAAGAGGTGGATTATTGGAGTAAACCGGGAGTGCCGGTTAAGCGTCGGGGGCTGGCAATTGTCGTGCATTTCGGCTAATGGGGTGAAATATTATGTCAGTTTTTCGGGCTTAGTGTGGTCGTCTGATTACTGCTGGTTATCGTCGCTTCAATGTGACCAATCCGTAGCCGTTCGCCATGGGGACAGGCCGGATCAGTGCGGGCATCATGCCTATCGTGAGCGAGGGAAGCGTCGCCGACGCCAAAATTGGGGTAAGGCTCGCGTCGAGACTTCCGGCACGGACGGATGACTCCGACCTAAGGGAACTGACGAGCCTCGCCGTGCAGGGAGATCGCAGTGCGATCGAATCTCTGCTCGGGGAGTTGCGTCCCATGGTGGTGCGGTATTGCCGCGCCAGGCTGGGCAGGGTTTCAGGGCAATATCACATTGCCGATGACGTAGCCCAGGAGGTGTGCATCGCGGTGTTGTCCGCGTTGCCGCGATACCGGGACATGGGGCGGCCTTTCGCGTCCTTCGTGTTCGGGATCGCCTCGCACAAGGTGGCCGACGCGCTGCGCAGCTCGGTGCGCTCGGCCGTGCCCACCCAGGACCTGCCTGACGGGCCCGACGACGGCCCTGGGCCCGAGGAGACGGTGGTCCGCTACATCGAGGTCGAGCACGCGCGCAGGCTGCTGGCCAGGCTGCCCGACAACCAGCGGGAGTTGCTGCTGTTGCGGGTGGTGTCGGGGCTGTCGGCCGAGGAGACCGGTAATGTACTCGGTATGTCACCAGGTGCGGTCCGCGTAGCCCAGCATCGGGCGCTGGCCAGATTGCGGCAGATGGCCGAGCTGGAGTCGGCTTGACGCCGGAGGACGAGCTCCATGCGCTTCTTGCGACCGACGACCTGCTCCAGACCGACGAGCTGCTCGACGCGGTCGCACAGGGCCGGGCGCGGGACTCGTCCGACCCTGCGGTGCGGTTGCTGGGCGCGCTACTGGACGATGTCTCGGAAGTCGATCAGCGGCGCTCCTCCGTGTCGATGACGCCGTCGACGTAGCCTCGGGCGTACTCCCAGCTGACGTAGTCGGCGGGGTCGGGGTGGAAGGCCGGCTCGTGCACCTGGGGCTGGCCTTTCTCGATCATCTGGCGAAGGTTGCCGCGCAGCAGCTCCCAGTCGAAGAAGTGCTGCTCGCCGCACTCGGGGCAGTCGAGCACGAGGCCCAGCACCCCCTGCGGTTCGAGCAGGGAGCGAAAGACCTCGACGTCTGCCAGGTCGGTGATGGCCTCGTCGCGCTCGGCCGCGGTGAGTGGCTCGGCGTCGTCGAGAGCGCCCATCGCCGAGGACGGGTCGTTCGGGTCGTCCGCGAACGGGTCGCGGGGGACGTCTTCCAGCACCTTCCCACCATATGACCGAAGCGGCCCCGGCGGAGAGTATTAGCTGAGCCATCCCCGTCTGGCGGCCTCCACGCCGGCGTGGAACCGCGACTGCGCGCCCAGCTCGGCCATGGCGTCGGCGAACCTCGCGCGTACGGTCCGGACCGAGACGCCGAGCTGGCGGGCGATGGAGTCGTCGCAGACGCCCTGCGCGGCCAGGCGGAGCACCTGGACCATGCCGTCGCCCCTGTGCCCCCAGGGCAGGGGCACGGCGCGGCCCCACAACTCCTGGAACAACGAGCGCAGCATGCCGACGACGATCGGCGTGCGCACCAGGTAGAAGTTGTAGGCGTGGTCGGGCAGGTTGCCGCCCCAGAGCGCGGGCAGGCCGGCGACCTCGGGCCCGGCCGTCATGAACCAGCTCGGCACCCGGTCGAGCGTGCGCACCTTGCCGCCGGTGTCGAGGAGGCGGGTGAGCTGTTCGCGTACGCCCGGCAAGCTGAGCGTGGAGACCGGAATGATCACCTGGACGGTAAGAAGTTGCCGTTTCTGCGCATCAATCCATGGGTCCGCAAATTTACGAACGAAATCTGCCATTGTCCGCTCATCGGGGATTGCGGTCAACAACTCCATCGGCGGCGATTGCACGGCTATGCCGACGACGCTCTCGTAGAGGACGTCCGCGCCGTTCACCATCTCCACCGGAAATGTCCCACTCTGATAATCGCGGCCGGCGTCGTAGTCGTGGATCAGCCCGCGGATCGAGCCGAGCGCGGAATCGATCCTGCGGCTCTCCTCGGCCAGCCGGTCGAGCCGCTCGGCGATGACCCGGCCGAGCGCCGCCGCCGGGTGCCTGGCCAGGTACTCGCCGGACTGCTCGTCGACCACCCCCAGCTTGACCAGGTCGTCGAGCTGCCGCCCGACGTTCTCGACGGGGCCGTCCATGGCCTGGGCGAGGTCGGTGCGCGTGGCCCTGTGCAGGCGCAGCAACGCCGTGTACAGGGCGGTCTGCGCCGGGTCGAGGCCCAGCGTCTCGAAGGGCTCTGCAACACGCCGAGGCTGGTTTCGCATTATGGGCGGCTCCGTCGGGGGGACACGGGCGTGCCGCGAGGATAACCCCGTACCGCCTGCGTGTCCGGGCCTTGCCCGGAATCGTCGGCGGAACGTGCAACTTCGTGCAATTGCACGTTTTCACATTGCGTCGTGCCGTTGAGTGACGCAGGCTTTACCTAGCGTCGGCACCCTGAAGCGGGGCCCCGCGGCAGCCGCCATCAGGACGCGGAGGGGGGTTCGGTGGCGTGAACGCGCCGCGGGCCCGGGTGCCGGTGGCCGGGGGATGGGACGGATCACCGACCGTCCCATCCCCCGGCACTTTTGACGTTCCGGACGGCGAAGCCGGGAGGACGACGGACCATGGGGGCCGTCGTCCTCCCGGCTTCGTTGCGTTTTGGAGGCAGGCCCTAGACTTAGGTCAATCAGCGCAGAGGTCAGGAGGGGGCCGAGGCATGTCCAAGTTCACCGAGATGGGTTTGACCTTCGACGACGTGCTGCTGGTGCCCGGCTACTCCGATCTCCAACCAGGTGAGGCCGACACCGGCTCCCGTCTGTCACGGGACATCACGCTGTCCATCCCGCTCGTCTCCGCGGCCATGGACACCGTCACCGAGGCCCGTATGGCGGTCGCCATGGCGCGCCAGGGCGGCATCGGCATCCTCCACCGCAACCTGTCGGTGGAGGAGCAGGCCCAGCAGGTCGACCTGGTCAAGCGGTCCGAGGCGGGCATGGTGACCAACCCGGTCACCTGCAGCCCCGACGACACGCTCGCCGACGTCGAGCGGTTGTGCGCGACGTACCGGATCTCCGGGGTGCCGGTGACGGACGTGGCGGGCACGCTCGTCGGCATCGTGACCAACCGTGACATGCGCTTCGAGAACGACCAGACGCGTCCCGTGCGCGAGGTCATGACCAAGATGCCGCTGGTCACCGCGCCGGTGGGGGTGTCGCGTGACGACGCGTTCGCGCTGCTGCGGCAGAACAAGATCGAGAAGCTTCCCCTCGTCGACCCCGACGGCAGGCTGCGCGGCCTGATCACGGTCAAAGACTTCACCAAGAGCGAGCAGTACCCCCTGTCCACCAAGGACTCCGACGGCCGCCTGCTGGTCGGCGCGGCCGTGGGCGTCGGCGGCGACGCCGAGCTGCGGGCCAAGGCGCTGATCGAGGCCGGGGTCGACGTCGTCGTCGTCGACGTGGCCCACGGTCACTCCAAGGGGCTGGCCGACATGATCGCCAAGCTCAAGGCCAACAGCAAGGTCCAGGTCATCGGCGGCAACATCGCGACCAGGGCGGGCGCCCAGATGCTGGTCGACGCGGGCGCCGACGCGGTCAAGGTCGGCGTCGGGCCGGGCTCGATCTGCACCACCCGGGTGGTGGCCGGGGTGGGCGCGCCGCAGGTGACGGCCATCCACGAGGCGTCCAAGGCGTGCGGTCCCGCCGGGGTGCCGGTGATCGGCGACGGCGGCCTCCAGTACTCCGGCGACATCGTCAAGGCCATCGCGGCCGGCGCCGACACGGTCATGCTGGGCTCGCTGCTCGCCGGCTGCGAGGAGTCGCCGGGCGAGCTGATCTTCATCAACGGCAAGCAGTTCAAGTCGTACCGGGGCATGGGGTCGCTCGGCGCGGTGCGCAACCGGGAGCGCGGCGGCACCTCCTTCAGCAAGGACCGCTACGCGCAGGCCGACGTCGGCGGCGAGGACAAGTTCATCCCCGAGGGCATCGAGGGGCAGGTGCCCTACCGCGGGCCGGTCGCGGCCGTCGCCCACCAGCTCATCGGCGGGCTGCGCCAGGGCATGTGGTACGCCGGGTGCCGCACGATCACGCAGATGCACACCGACTGCGAGCTCATGCCGATCACGGCAGCGGGCCTCAAGGAGAGCCACCCCCACGACATCCAGATGACCGTGGAAGCTCCGAACTATCACAGAAGGTAAGTTCATGACTCAGCAGGTGGAGATCGGCCGGGGCAAGACCGGGCGGAGGGCGTACGCGCTCGACGAGATCGGGCTCGTGCCCTCGCGACGCACCCGTGACCCGGAAGAGGTGTCGATCGCCTGGCAGATCGACGCCTACCGGTTCGAGCTGCCCGTCGTCGTCGCCCCCATGGACAGCGTGGTCTCGCCCGCCACCGCGATCGAGATCGGCCGGCTCGGCGGCCTGGCCCCCCTCGACCTCGAAGGGCTCTGGACGCGTTACGAGGACCCCTCCCCGCTGCTGGAGGAGTGCGCCGCCCTCGACGCCGCGGCCGCGACCCGCCGGCTGCAGGAGATCTACGACGCGCCGATCAAGGAAGAGCTGATCGGGCGCCGGATCGAGGAGATCCGGGCGTCCGGGGTGACGACGGCCGTCCGCCTGTCGCCGCAGCGCACGGTCCAGTACCACAAGGCCGTGATCGACGCCGGGGTGGACATCTTCGTCATCCGCGGCACCACCGTCTCGGCCGAGCACGTCTCGGGCCGCGCCGAGCCGCTCAACCTCAAGCAGTTCATCTACGAGCTCGACGTGCCGGTCATCGTGGGCGGTTGCGCCACGTACACGGCGGCGCTGCACCTGATGCGCACCGGCGCGGCGGGCGTGCTGGTCGGCTTCGGCGGCGGCGCCTCGCACACCACCCGCAACGTGCTGGGCGTGGCCGTGCCGATGGCCACCGCGATCTCCGACGTGGCCGCGGCCCGCCGCGACTACATGGACGAGTCCGGCGGCCGGTACGTCCACGTGATCGCCGACGGCGGCATGGGCACCTCGGGCGACATCGCCAAGGCCATCGCGTGCGGGGCCGACGCCGTCATGGTGGGCTCGCCGCTGGCCAGGGCGTCCGAGGCCCCCGGGCACGGCTTCCACTGGGGCTCCGAGGCCCACCACCCCGACCTGCCGCGCGGCCGTCGCGTGGAGTTCGGCACGGTCGGGACGCTGGAGCAGATCCTGCACGGCCCCTCCAGCGTGGCCGACGGCTCGATGAACCTGATGGGCGCGCTCAAGCGCACGATGGCCTCCACCGGCTACTCCGACATCAAGGAGTTCCAGCGGGTCGAGGTCGTGGTCGCGCCGATCCAGCGCTGACCGGCGTCCAGTGACGGCTCCCGGAGGTTGCGGCCTCCGGGAGCCGAGTGCTTTTCCGGGGTTCTTGGGCGGCCGCCGTGTCGAATCGGGCGGCCGCCGTTCGTGTAGGACGTGCACAGGAACGCCCGTCTCGGCGAGGTGGTTACAGGATGTCCGATCAGGTGGAACGGGCCTTCCGGGAGGAGTACGGCCGGGCGGTGGCGGTGCTCGTCCGCGTGTTCGGCGACATCGACGTCGCCGAGGAGGCGGTGCAGGAGGCGTTCGCGGTGGCGGCGCGGCAGTGGCCGCAGGCGGGGCCGCCGCCGAGCCCGGCCGGCTGGATCATCACGACCGCCAGGAACCGGGCCGTCGACCGGTTGCGCAGGGAGTCGGGCCGCCACGACAGGCACGTGCAGGCGGCGCTGCTGCACGCTCGGGACGAGCCGGCCGAGGAGGGGCCCGTGCGGGACGAGCGGCTCCGGCTGATCTTCACCTGCTGCCATCCGGCGGTCGCCCCGCACGCGCGGGTGGCGCTCACGTTGCGGCTGCTCGGCGGGTTGAGCACGGCCGAGATCGCGCGCGCGTTCCTGGTGCCGGAGCCGACCATGGCCCAGCGGCTGGTCAGGGCCAAGAACAAGATCCGGCAGGCGGGCGTCCCGTACCGGGTGCCGGCGGCGGCGGACCTGCCGGACCGGCTGCGCGCGGTGCTGGCGGTGGTCTACCTGATCTTCAACGAGGGGTACACGGCCAGTTCGGGCGAGCGGCTGGTCAGGGAGGACCTGTGCGCGGAGGCCGTCCGGCTCGGGCGGCTGCTCGCCGAGCTGATGCCGGACGAGCCCGAGGTGTGGGGCCTGCTGGCGCTGATACTGCTGATCGAGTCGCGCAGGGCGGCGCGCACCGCGGACGGTGGCGGTGAGCTGGTCCCGCTGGCCGAGCAGGACCGCGCGCTCTGGGACCGCGCGCTGGTCGAGGAGGGGCAGGACATCGTACGGCGCTGCCTGCGGTGGGGGCGGCCGGGGCCGTACCAGGCGCAGGCCGCGATCAACGCCGTGCACGGCGACGCGGCGAGCGCGGGGGAGACCGACTGGGGGCAGATCGTCCAGCTTTATGACCTGCTGCTGACGTTCACGCCGGGGCCGGTCGTGGCGTTGCACCGCGCGGTGGCGGTGGCCGAGGTGGAGGGGGCCGAGGCGGGGCTGAGGCTGGTCGAGGGGCTTGAGGTGACAGGCTATTACCTGTTCCACGCCGTACGGGCCGACCTGCTGCGGCGGCTGGGGCGCGACGGGGAGGCGGCGCGGGCGTACGGCGAGGCGATCGCCCGCGCGGGCAACGAGGTCGAGCGAGAGTTCCTGCACCGCAGGCGCGCGACGTTGAGGGGGACGTGAGGGTGGACCGGGTGTGTGTGGTCACGGGGGCCAATCGGGGGATCGGGCTGGAGGTGGCCAGGCAGCTCGCGGCGGCCGGCGACACCGTGGTGCTGACCGCCAGGG
Source organism: Nonomuraea sp. NPDC052265 (assembly GCF_044547985.1). NCBI lineage: Bacteria > Bacillati > Actinomycetota > Actinomycetes > Streptosporangiales > Streptosporangiaceae > Nonomuraea > Nonomuraea sp. NPDC052265. The sequence goes on along the minus strand of NZ_JBIUBJ010000001.1, from coordinate 992,492 downwards.
ACGAGCGCAAGGCCCGCGACGCCGCGGCGGGGATCCCCGGCGACGTGCTCGCGCGGCGGCTCGACGTCGCCGACGAGCGGTCGGCGGCCGGGCTGGCGCGGGAGCTGGAGTCGACCCACGGACGGGTCGACGTGCTGGTCAACAACGCCGCCATCCATTACGACACCTGGCAGCGGGCCTGCGAGGCGGACCTGGGCGTGGTGTCGGAGGCGCTGGAGACGAACCTACTGGGCGCCTGGCGGGTCACCCTCGCGCTGCTGCCGCTGTTGCGCGCCGGCGCGCACGGGCGGATCGTCAACGTCTCCAGCGAGGTCGGCTCGCTGGCCTCGATGGGCGGCGGCACGCCCGCGTACACGGTGTCGAAGACGGCGCTGAACGCGCTGACGAAGATGCTCGCGGCCGAGCTGCGCGGGGACGGCATCCTGGTCAACGCCGTCTGTCCGGGCTGGGTGGCGACCGACATGGGCGGCCCGGGAGGGCGGCCGGTCGCCGAGGGGGCGCGGAGCGTGTTGTGGGCGGCGGACCTGCCCGACGACGGGCCGACCGGCGGGTTCTTCCGCGACGGCCTGCCGTTGCCGTGGTGATCAGCGGGCATAGGTCATGAGGACCACACCGCCCTCGAACGGGCGGGCGCCGGTCAGGGTGAACGTGGTCGGCCGGAACGCCCCGTCGAACGCGGAGATGCCCGCTCCGGCGACCACCGGGTAGGCCTTGACGACCAGCTCGTCGATCTCGGGCAGCAGGGCCGCGGCCAGCTTGCCGCCGCCGCAGAGCCAGATGTCGAGGCCGTCCTCCTGCTTCAGGCGGCGCACCAGGCCGAGCGGGTCGCTCGCGACCAGTTCGACGGCCGGGTCGTCGATGCCGCCGAGCGTGCCCGACACGACGTACTGGCGCAGGTGGGCGTACGGGCTGGGGATGCCCGCCCGGAGCGCGGGCTCGTAGGTGCCGCGGCCCATCACGACGGTGTCGAAGCGCTGGTTGGGCGCGTCGAGGCCGAGCTGCGCCCTCATGTGGGTGGGCACGGTCTCCGGCACCTCCCCGTTGATGTAGCCCATCAGGGCGTCGCTCAGGGGGTAGAAGTCCACCTCGGCCTCGGGGCCGGCGATGTAGCCGTCGATGGAGACGCCGACGTAGTAGACAAGCTTTCGCATATGCAACTCCGTTTGAAGTACTATGAGTGAAGTGGTTTGACCGTAGTACTACAGATGGAGTGGTGTCAACATGGTCCGACAGAACCTGGCCAGGCGGGCGGCGCTCATCGACGCCGCGATCGAGGTGCTGGCCGCGGAGGGGGCCCGCGGCCTGACCTTCCGCGCGGTCGACGCGCAGGCCGGGGTGCCGACGGGCACGGCGTCCAACTACTTCGCCAGCAGGGACGATCTCTTCACCCAGGCCGGCGGCCGGATCTACGAGCGGCTGCAGCCGGACGCGCAGACGATCGCGGAGAGCCTGTCCGGCCCCCGCGACCGGGAGCGCGTGGTGCGGCTCATGATCGAGCTGGTCGACCGGATCTCGGCGTTCAGGCCGGGCTACCTGGCGCTGCTGGAGCTGCGGCTGGAGGCGACCAGGCGGCCGGAGCTGCGGGCCGTGCTGACCGAGCGCATCCGCGCCGACGTCGAGGCCAACATCGGCTACCACCTGGAGTCGGGGCTGCCCGGCGACGCCACCAGCGTGGAGCTGCTCTACCTGGCGATGAACTGGCTGGTGGTCGAACGGCTCACACTGCCCGACGTGTTCGGCGAGGACAAGATCCGCGAGCTCGTGAGGCAGGCGGTCGAGCGTATCCTGCCGTAGCATGGCCGATCTTGCGCACACCCATCTCCTCGACATCGACGGAGACGTCGTCACCAAGCGCTACATCGACGGCAAGCCGGGCGCGGCCGAGCGCGAGTGGCGGGCGCTCACCCTGCTGGCCGAGCACGCGCCGGACCTGTCCCCGCGGCCGATCGCCTTCGAGGACGGCGTCGTACGCATGACCAGGATCGACGGCGTGCCCCTGCGCGGTCTGGCCGCCGGGGAGGCGCCCCTGACCGCCATGGCCGCCGCGCTCACCGAGTTGTACGCGGCCGTCCCGCCCGGCGTGCTCACGGAAGTCCCGGTACGCCCGTGGCAGGCCGAGGCGGTCTGTGACTGGGTCAGGGAACGGGCGGACGCCTGGCGGCCCCGCGACCCGCGGGCCGACCGCGCGGTCGAGGAGGGCATGCGCTGGCTGGCGGCCTGGCGTCCCGGCGAGGCGGGCGTACGGCCGGCGTTCGGGGCGGGCGACGGCAACCTGGCGAACTTCCTGTGGGACGGCGCCCGCGTGCGCATCGTCGACTTCGAGGACTCCGGGCGCAGCGACCTGGCCTACGAGCTGGCCGAGCTGTCCGAGCACGTCTCGATGTGGGTGGACGGCGACGTGGAGATCGCCGCCCGGTTCGAGCTGAGCGGGCCGGAGGAGCGCCGGCTGCGCGACTGCCGCAGGCTGCAAAGCCTGGTCTGGCTGTTCCTGCTCTCGCACGACAGCCCGCGCAATCCGCCCGGCACCTTCGCTCGTCAGGTCGAGAGGGTGCTGCGATCATTGGGCGCATGAGACTGGCGCAGGAGGCCGACAGAGCCGCCGTCGAGCAACTCGTCCATGACGCCTACCAGCCCTGGGCCGAGATCATCGGCATGCGGCCGCTGCCCATGGAGGCCGACTACCCGGCCCTCATCGCCGCGGGCCGGGTGCACGTCACCGACGGCCTCGAAGGGCTCGTCGTGCTCGTGCCCGAGGAGGGCGCGCTGCTGGTCGACAACGTCGCGGTCCGGCCCGACCTGCACGGCAGGGGCATCGGCCGCGGCCTGCTGGCCTACGCCGAGCAGGAGGCCGCCCGGCTCGGCCTGCCCGCCCTGCGCCTCTACACCAACGTCAAGATGGCCTCGAACATCGCGCTGTACACCTCGCTCGGCTACGTGGAGACCGGCCGGGCCGACCTCGACGGCCGGTCGGCCGTGATGATGCGCAAGGAGCTCAGCCGGTGAGCACGCCCAGCAGGTGACTCACCTCGCGGGCCACGGCGTCGCGGCCCGCGTTGAGGTACTTGCGGGAGTCGACCACCCGCTCGTCGTGGGCCAGGTAGTCGCGTACGGCCCGGGTGAACGCCTTGTTCAGGTGGGTGGCGATGTTGATCTTCTTCATGCCGTTGCGGACGGCCTCGCGCAGCACGTCGTCGGGCACGCCGGACGAGCCGTGCAGCACCAGCGGCACCGGCACCGCCGCCCGCAGCTCGGCGATGAGCTCCAGGTCGAGCACGGCGTCCTTGGTGGTCATGGCGTGCGAGGTGCCGACGGCCACGGCGAGAGCGTCGACGCCGGTCCTGGCGACGTAGTCGACCGCCTCGTGGGGCTTGGTGCGGGCGCCGGGGGCGTGCACGCCGTCCTTGCCGCCGACCTCGCCGAGCTCGGCCTCCACCCAGACGCCGCGCTCGTGGCACCAGGCGGCGACCTCGGCCGTGGCGGCCACGTTCTCCTCGTCGGGCAGGGCGGAGGCGTCGTACATGACCGAGCCGAGGCCCAGCGCCACCGCCTCCTCCACCAGCGCGCGGTCGGTGGCGTGGTCGAGGTGGACCGCGACCGGCACCTCCGCGCGGCGCGCGACGGCCAGCGCGGCCAGCGCGACGGGCTCCAGAGCGCCGTGGTAGCGCACGCAGTTCTCGCTGATCTGCAACACGACCGGCAGGCCGAGGGCCTCCGCGCCGGCCACGATGGCCGTGGCGTGCTCCAGCTGGATCACGTTGAACGCGCCCACCCCTGCGGGGGACTGCCGGACGATGTCGCCGATTCCGGCGAGGGCCATGACGAGCTCCTTACGTGATGATGATCTGGGGGTGTATGTCGGCGTAGACCTCGCCGTCGAAGTCGCCGGCGACCGGCGCGGCGACGGCTGCCGCGCCCAGCGCCGCTGCCCGCCGCAGCCTGTCGGGCCACGGGGAGCCCTCGACCAGGCCCAGGGCCAGCCCCGCGACCAGCGAGTCGCCGGCCCCGGTCGGGTTGCCCCGCACGGTGTACGGCATCCGCGCCCGGAAGGTGCCCTCGCCCGTCACGGCGAGCAGCCCGTCGGCGCCCATGGAGACGACCACGGCCTCGGCCCCCCGCTCGCGCAGCGCGTGGGCGCCCTCCTCGGGGGTGCCGCCGGGGACCGCCCTGGCCAGCTCCTCGGCGTTGGGCTTGACGACGGACGGACGGCCTTCGGGCGCGTGGCGCAGCGGGTCGCCGTCGGCGTCGACGATGGCCGGCACGCCCTCGCGGGCGGCGACCGCGGCCAGGGTCGCGTAGACGTCGGCGGGGACGCCGCGCGGCAGGCTGCCGGAGATGACCACCGCGTCCGCGCCGGCCAGCAACGACGTGTACCGCTCCACGAACGCGGCCAGCTCGGCCGCCGTGACCTCGGGGCCGGGTTCGTTGAACAGCGTGGCGCCGCCCGGCTCGGAGACCACCAGCGTGGTCCGGGAGTCGGCGGCGATGCCGGTCAGCGCGCCGGGCAGGCCCGCGGCCCGCAGGTCGTGCTCGATCGCCTGCCCGGTGGGCCCGCCCGCCAGCCCCGTGACCAGGACCTCATGGCCGAGGGCCGCCAGCACGCGGGCCACGTTGACGCCCTTGCCGCCGGCGCGCCGGTGGACGGCGCCGACCCGGTTGACGCCGTCCCAGGTGACGGAGGGGACCTCGTAGGTCACGTCGAGCGCGGCGTTGAGCGTCACGGTGATGATCATCAGGGCTCCGTGATCCATTCGCCGTTCTTCAGCACGCCGTCGACCTCCAGCTCGCCGGAGAGCACGACCAGGTCGGCCGCCTTGCCGACGGCGATCGAGCCGATCTCCTCGGCCAGGCCGAGCACCCTGGCGGGGGTCAGCGAGGCCACCTGGACCGCGTCGGGCAGCGACATGCCCAGCTCCCGGACGCCGCGGCGGAAGGCGGCGTCCATGGTGAGGGTGGAGCCCGCGATCGAGCCGCCCTCGACCAGCCTGGCCACGCCGTCGGTCACGCGCACCCGCATGGGGCCGAGCACGTAGTCGCCGTCGCCGAGGCCCGTGGCCGCCATCGCGTCGGTGATCAGCACCGTCCGGCCGGGGCCGGCCACCTCGTAGGCCAGGCGCAGCATCGCCGCGTGCACGTGGACGCCGTCGTTGACCAGCTCGACCGTCACCCGCTCGTCCTCCAGCAGGGCGGCGATCGGGCCGGGCGCGCGGTGGCCGAGCTGCGGCATCGCGTTGTAGAGGTGGGTGGCGACGGTCGCGCCCGCCTCGATGGCGGTGATGGCCTGGTCGTAGTCGGCGTCGCTGTGGCCGAGCGCCGCGATCAAACCCTCGCCGACGGCCGTGCGGATCGTGTCGAGGCCGCCGGGCAGCTCGGCGGCGACGGTGACCATGCGCGCGTGCCCGCGCGCGGCCTTGACCAGCCCGGACAGCTCCTGCGGCGACGGCTCGCGCAGCAGCGCGGGGTCGTGGGCGCCGCAGCGGGCCTTGGCGATGTACGGCCCCTCGAAGTGGATGCCCGCCAGCAGCCCCTCCTCGCACAGCTCGGCCAGCGAGGAGGCGGCCCTGGACAGCCCGTCGAGCGCGTCGGTGACCAGGCTGGCCATCATCGTGGTCGTGCCGTGCCGCCGGTGCAGGGCCACGGCGTCGCGGGCCCTGTCCTGGTCGCCGGTCGGGAACGACCCGCCCGCGCCGCCGTGGTTGTGGATGTCGACGAACCCGGGGACGACGTGCCGCCCCCCGAGGCTCAGGCCGGGGCCGGGGGCCGATCCGTGGCCGACATGCGTGATGCGGCCGTCTTCGATGGTCAGCCACCCTTCGTGCACCCCTTCGGGGGTCACGATCCGGGCGTCGGCGAGAGTAAGGCTCATGAAGAAAGGATCACAGATCGCGTGAGGTGCATGGGCTCGTCGGGGTTCAGCCCACGGGCGAAGGCCCGCGCGACCGCCACCCGCTGGGCGCGTACCAGCTCGGCCATGGGGTCGAGGCCGCTCTCGACGAACGTGCCGCCGGTCGCCTCGACCTGCTCGCGCAGGCCCTCCGGGGCGGTGCCGAGCATCCACGTGACGCGCCCGGGGCCCGCGATGCTGATCGGGCCGTGCCGGTACTCCATCGCCGGGTACGCCTCCGTCCACGACCGCGACGCCTCGCGCATCTTCAGCGCGGCCTCCTGGGCCAGGCCGACCGACCAGCCGCTGCCGAGGAAGCTGAACTGCTCGGCCTCGGTCAGCTCGGCGGGCAGCGGCTCGGCCAGGGCCCGCTCGGCGTCGGCGATCGCGCCCGTGAGGTCCTCGCCGAGGCTGGCGCGGAGCATGGCGAGCTGGGTGGTGGCGAAGCGGGTCTGCACGACCGAGGTCTCGTCGGCGTAGTCGAGCACGATGACCTCGTCGGCGGCCGTCATGACCGGCGTCTTCGGGTCGGCGGTGATGGCCGTCGTACGCGCGCTCGTCCTGGACAGCAGCTCCAGCACCTCGGTCGTGGTGCCCGAGCGGGTCAGCGCGAGCACCCGGTCGTACGGGCGGCCGGCCGGCGCCTCGGAGGCGGCGAACGCGTCGGTCTCGCCCTGCCCGGCCCGCTCGCGCAGCGTGGCGTAGGCCATGGCGATGAACCACGACGTCCCGCAGCCGATGACGGCCACCCGCTCGCCGGGCTCGGGCAGCGCGCCGGCGGGCACGTCGGCCACGGCTCGGCGCCAGCAGGACGGCTGGGACTCGATCTCGGCTTCGGTGTGGGTGGTCACCGCGTTCCTCCCCGTTGTTGTTTGTTTCTGCCTTTTTTATACAGTAAAAGCGCATCTTTGTGCAGTGTTCGCTCTCACCTCTCTGCCTGTGCCACGCTTGCTCCTGTCCGGATCTCATTGGAGGCTTCGTGTCCCGCTACGATCGCTGGAACGCCATCCTGGAGCTGCTCGCCCAGGAGGGCAGGCTGTCGGTGGAGGAGGCGGCCGAGGCGCTCGACGTCTCCACCGCCACGATCCGGCGGGACCTCGACCAGCTCGCCCAGCAGCAGATGCTCATGCGCACCCGCGGCGGAGCCGTCGCCCAGAGCGTCAGCTACGACCTGCCGCTGCGCTACAAGACCGCCAGGCACGCCGACGAGAAGCACCGCATCGCCGCCGCCGCGGCCGGCCTGGTGGCCGCGGGCGCCGTGGTCGGGCTCAACGGCGGCACCACGACCTCCGAGCTGGCCCGCACCCTCGCCACGGCGTCCACGCTGGAGAGCGGGTTCACGATCGTCACCAACGCCCTGAACATCGCCGCCGAGCTGACCGTGCGGCAGCACGTCAAGATCGTGGTCACCGGCGGGGTGGCCCGGCAGCAGTCGTACGAGCTGATCGGGCCGCTGGCCTCCGGCGTGCTCGAACAGGTCACCCTCGACGTGGCCTTCCTCGGCGTCGACGCGATCGACGTCGAGCTCGGCGCCTCGGCCCACCACGAGGGCGAGGCCAGCGTGAACAACCTGCTGATCAGCCGGGCCGCCCAGGTCGTCGTGGTGGCCGACTCCTCCAAGGTGGGCCGGCGGGCCTTCTCCCGCATCTGCCCGATCGAGCAGATCGACACGCTGGTCACCGACGCCCGGCTCCCCGACGAGCTCGCCGCCCGGCTCACCGACGCGGGCGTCAAGGTCGTACGCGCCTGAACCCGTACGGCGTTACATGGAACCGGGCGTAGGGGTAGGTACTGACCGCAGGCGACCCCAGGGGGGAAGATGACGGCCGGTAGGAGCGTGGCCCGGCTCGGGCCCGGTGAGCGCGCGGCGGCGCTGGCGGAGATGTCGGCCCAGGAGTTCGACGTGGTCGTGGTCGGCGGCGGCGTGGTGGGGGCGGGGACCGCGCTCGACGCCGCGACCAGGGGGCTCGACGTGGCCCTGCTGGAGGCCCGTGACTTCGCCTCCGGCACCTCCTCGCGCTCGTCCAAGCTCATCCACGGCGGCCTGCGCTACCTGGAACAGCTCAACTTCGACCTGGTGCGCGAGGCGCTGCAGGAACGGGCCCTGCTGCTCCAGCGCCTGGCCCCGCACCTCGTCCGGCCGGTGCCGTTCCTGTTCCCGATGACCCACTTCGGCTGGGAACGCGCCTACGTCGGGGCCGGGGTGGCGCTCTACGACACGCTCGGCTTCGCCTCCGGGGTCACCCGCGGGGTGCCGGGTCATCGGCATCTGTCCAGGTCACGGGCGTTGCGGCTGGCCCCGGCGCTGAAGAAGAGCGCCTTCACCGGCGCCGTCCAGTACTGGGACGCCCAGGTCGACGACGCCCGCTACGTGATGACCATGCTGCGCACCGCCGCCACCTACGGCGCCCGGGTCGCGCCGCGCGCCCAGGTGGTCGGGTTCCTGCGGGAGGGCGAGCGGGTCACCGGCGTGCGGGCGCGCGACCTGGAGACCGGCGCGGAGTTCGACGTACGCGCCCAGCAGGTCGTCAACGCCACCGGCGTGTGGACCGACGACATCCAGGAACTGGTCGGCGGGCGCGGCCAGATCCACGTACGGGCCTCCAAGGGCATCCACCTCCTGGTGCCGCGCGACCGCATCCACTCCAGCACCGGCATCATCCTGCGCACGGAGAAGTCGGTGCTGTTCGTGATCCCGTGGGGCCGCCACTGGATCATCGGCACCACCGACACCGAATGGACGCTCGACAAGAGCCACCCGGCGGCCTCCCGGGCCGACATCGACTACCTGCTCGACCACGTCAACGCGGTGCTGGCGGTGCCGCTCACCCGCGACGACGTCGAGGGCGTCTACGCCGGGCTGCGGCCGCTGCTGTCGGGGGAGTCCGACGAGACGTCACAGCTGTCGCGCGAGCACGTCGTGGCGCATCCGGTGCCGGGGCTGGTGATGGTCGCCGGCGGAAAGTACACGACGTACCGGGTCATGGCGCGCGACGCGGTGGACGCGGTGGCGCACGGGCTCGACCAGCGGGTGCCGCGCTCGTGCACCGACCGCGTCCCGCTGGCCGGGGCCGAGGGCTACCAGGCGCTGTGGAACTCCCGCCACCGCCTCGCCCACACCTCGGGCCTGCACGTCGCCCGGATCGAGCACCTGCTCCAGCGCTACGGCTCGCTCATCGACGAGGTGCTGGTGCTGGTCGAGCAGGACCCGTCACTGGGCAGGCCGCTGGCGGGGGCCGACGACCACCTGCGGGCCGAGATCGTCTACGCCGCCACCCACGAGGGCGCCAGGCACCTCAACGACGTGCTGACCAGGCGGACGCACATCTCCATCGAGACCTTCCACCGCGGGCTGGCCGTGGCCCAGGAGGCCGCCGAACTGCTGGCCGGCCCGCTCGGCTGGGACGCCGAGCAGGTCAAACGGGAGGTGGAGTACTACACCAAGCGCGTCGAGGCCGAGCGGCGCTCGCAGGAGCAGGACTCCGACCAGGAGGCCGACGCCATCCGGCTGGGCGCGCCCGAGATCGTGCCCGTCGTCGCGCCGGAGCGCGGGTGACCGTCCCGGCGGACCGGTCACCCGCCCTCGCGGGGGTCAGCGCAGCGGGATCCACGCCTGACGGGCCAGCGACGTGGCGTCGTTGACCTGGAGGCCGTCCCAGGACAGCGTCCAGACGGCGTCGCCGATGATCATCGAGCGCTGGATGCCGGGCTGGTAGGCGTAGTCCTTGTCCTGGTGCGTCGGGTGCTTGATCATGCCGAGCTTCGTCACGGCCGAGTCGTCGATCTTCAGCACCAGCGCGCCCGACTCCTTGGGGGTCATCAGCGGGATCACCGACAGGCCGGTCTTGGGCCAGTACAGGAACGCGTGCGGGTCCCACTCGGCCTCGGAGCCCGCCTCCTTCTGGAAGAGCTGCGACAGCCTGCGCGGGGCGGCCGGGTCGCTGACGTCGAACAGCGAGACCTGGGTGCCGAGCGTCCTGCCCTTGTCGCTGGCCTCCTGGCCGATGCCGATCAGCCTGCCCTCGGCGCCGGGGTGCAGGTAGGCCGAGTAGCCGGTGATCTTCAGCTCGCCGGTCACCTTGGGGGCGGCCGGGTCGCGCAGGTCGAGCGTGTAGAGCGGGTCCACCTGCTTGAACGTCACGCAGTAGCCCACCGGGCCGATGAACCTGACCGAGTAGATGCGCTCGCCCCGGCCGAGGCCGCCGACCTCGCCGACCTTGGCCATGGTGTCGGCGGCGAGCACGTACACGCTGCTGGCGCTGGTCCTGCCGTCGGTGGAGGTGAGGGTGGTGGCGACGCGGAGGTGGCCTTCGTACTCCGACAGCGAGTACTGGTTCAGCAGGCGGCCGGGGACCTTGCCGGAGGCCACGTACGCGGGGGCGCCGGGGTTGCCGATGTCGAACCGGTGGACCTCGGTCTCCTCGGGCGGGGCCGTCGGGGCCGGCTCGGGGGCGGGCTCGGACGTGGCGGGCGTCGCGGGGGCGCTGCTCGTCACGGCCGGCTCGCCGGGGCTGCCGGTCGTGGTGGGTGCGCTCGTGACGGCCGGGTCGCTCGGGGTGGGCTCGACGGCCGGGGCCGCGGCGGAGGCCGTGGCGGAGGCCGTGGGGACCGGCTCGACGGGCACCGGCTCGGTGACCATCGGGAACCACCAGCGGGGGTTGCTGGCGACGTAAAGGCTCTTGCCGCTGCCGTAGACGGTGTCGCCGTCGGCGGCCAGGCTGATGGGCTCGGTGCCGGTCGCGGCGACGTCCTGGGCCACGTCGATGGTGTGGACGGTGAGCAGCGAGGTGCCGGTGTAGTCGGCGGGGTGGCTGACCCGCTCGCACTTGACCGTGTCCTTCTTGACCGCCCCGGACCCGTCGGTGATCTCGACCGTGGGCAGCCAGGCGGTGAGCGGCGCCTGCCGTACGACGGCCTGGTTGGCCTTCTTGCGGTCGGCCTCGGTGGCGTCCGGGCTCTTGGGCTCGGGGAAGGTGATGTCGGGCTGGCTGCGGGTGACGAGCCGGACCGTGGAGCCGATCATCCTGGCGTCCACGTACGAGCCCTGCGCCCGGATCGTGCTGAGCACCTTCGGCTGCCCGGCCAGGTCGACCACGACGTAGCGGGTCTCGCCGGGCGGCGCGAAGGACTTGACCATGATGTCGCCGCCGCGGAACAGCACCAGCGCGCGGTCGCCGGAGAGCAGCAGGTCGGCGGGGGTGAAGGTCGGCTCGTCCTTCTTGGTGAGCTTGAGCGACGCCGTGACCTTCCTGGTCGCGGTGTCGATGATCCGCAGGGTGCCGTCCACGACCGTGACGATCCGGTTGCCGTCGGTCTTGATCAGGTCGGGCTCGTCCACGCCCGCCTCGTGCACGTTCGTGGTGGAGTGCTCAGGGGTGTCGGAGGTGGTGGTCTTCGCCCTCGCGGTGGCGGCCGTGTCCTCCATGTACATGATCTGCGGGCCGCCGAAGCCCCAGGGGCCGACGTTCTCCGCGGCGTGCTCCCGCAGGCCCGACAGCATGTCGTCGCAACTGTCGTAGGCGACCAGGCGGACGGCGTCGAGCGTGACCTTCGGCACGGGCGCCTGGCCCGTCGCCGCCGAGGTGCAGGCCGCCGTGACCGTGGCGAGGGCCGCGGCGGTCACGGCCGTACGGATCAGCGTCTTCATGACCTCCATGACGGCTGCGCGGGCCGGATGGTTCAGGAGCCCCTGGCCGGGTTGGCGGTGAAGACCGGGCTGAAGTCCACCTCGCCGGGCACGTCGAGGATCTTGCGGAGCAGGGTGCCCTTGAGGTCGACGACCTGGATCTCGTCCTTGGTGTTGTTGTCCTGCTCCCAGCAGTAGAGGTGGGTGTCGTCGTACCAGCCGAGGACCTTGTCGCAGTCGGAGGTGAACTTGTGCGTGCGGTCGCCCGACTTGACGTCCCACACGCAGGTGTCGCCGTCGCTGCCGTTGGGACAGTCGGACAGGAACGACTCGCCCGAGGGAGAGAAGATGTCCTGGGTGCCGGCGGGCAGCGTGCCGATCGAGCGCAGGTCGCGCGTGGCCTTGCCGTCGGCGTCGAAGAAGCGCAGGCTCCGGTTCTTCTCCGGGCCGAAGACGTTGACCACGCCCTCGCCCTCGCCGTCCCAGCCGAAGGCGGTCTTGCGGACGGCTGTGTCGTCCACCATGACGGTCCTGGCCTTCTTCGTGGCGATGTCCACGATGACGAAGCCCGGGTAGGTCCAGGTGCCGCCGCTCTTCCGCTCGATGTTGAGCAGGATCTTTGAGCCGTCCTCGGACCAGCCGCGGATGCTGGCGATCAGCGGGCCGCGGACGGTCTTGATCGTGGTGCGGTCGCCCGTCTGACGGTCGCTGACGATGATGTAGTCGTAGTTGTCGTCGGTGTACTTGCGGCCCCGGGTGGCCAGGTAGCGGCCGCCGGGGGAGACGTTCGACTCCCAGTTGCCGGCGTACTGGCGGAACGGGCCGCGCAGCGAGTCCCTGGCGTGGTCGATCCAGTCGTCCTTCTTCTTGTCGAAGACCTCGTAGGAGGTCAGGACGATGGCGTCGGAGGCGTTCTCGTAGAGGCTGATCGCGGCGCCGGGCAGCGCCTTGCGCGGGCCCTCCTTGGGGACGGAGACCTCCGCGACCGACGGCGTGGCGGGCGGGACGCTCCGGCTGGACGGCTGGGCGGAGGCGGGGGTCGTGCCGCCGCCGTCGTCGGCGGCCAGGGTCGTCCTGTTGTTCGCGATGAGCACGGCGAGCCCGGCCAGCACGAGTAAGGCGACGCCCAGCGTGACCCCGATGATCAGCGGCGCCCTGCTCTTCCCGGCCGGGTGCCGGGGGTGGACGCCCGGATGGGTGGGCTGCGCGTACGGGCCGGGCGGGTGCCACTGCTGCTGCGGGTACGGCTGCGGGCCCCCCGGCACGGGCCCGGTCATCGGCCCCGGCGGCGACCCCTGTGGCGACCCCTGTGGCGATCCCTGTGGCGGTCCCTGGGGCGGTGCGGTCATCGGGCCGGGCCGGGAAGGCCCGGCCGGTACGGCCTCGGCGGCGGCCGCGGCGAGGATGGGCGAGTTCGCCGGCATCGGGTGCTGGAGCAGGCGCATGATCACCTGCTCGGCCGTCGGCCGCTGCGCCGGATCCTTGGCCAGGCACGCGGCCACCACGTCGCGCAGCGCGCCGTCGAGCACGCCCAGGTCGGGCTGCTGGTTGAGGACCCGGTTGATCACGGCGGGCATGGTGTCGCTGCCGAACGGCGCCCGCCCCGACGCCGCGTAGACCATCGCGCTCGCCCACGAGAACATGTCGGCCGCCGGCCCCACGGTGTGGCCCATGATCTGCTCGGGCGGCATGTACGACGGCGTGCCCACGACCATGCTGCTGATCGTCGAGGTCGCGTTGAGCGCGCGTGCGATGCCGAAGTCGATCACCCGCGGGCCGTCCGCGCCCAGGATGACGTTGGCGGGCTTGAAGTCGCGGTGGACGATGCCCGCCTGGTGGATCGCAGCCAGCGCGGTCGCGGTGCCGATGGCCAGCCGGTGCAGCGTGGACCCGGTGCGCGGCCCCTCCTCCTGCACCACCCGCTGGAGCGAGGGCCCTTCGATGAACTCGCTGACGATGAACGGCCGCTCCTGCTCGACGCCGGTGCCGAGGACGGTCGCGGTGCAGAACGGCGCCACCTGCTGGGCCACCTGGACCTCGCGCAGGAACCGCTCGACGCTCACGTCGTCGCCGGACAGGTCGGGGCGCAGCCATTTGACGGCGACGTGCGTGCCTGAATGATCTTTCGCGAGGTAGACGACGCCCTGGCCGCCCTCGCCAAGTCTGCCGAGGAGATCCATGCCGGCCAGACTCGCTGGATCTCCGGGGCGTAGCGGAGCGAACGATGGCATAAGAGGATTCTGACCCCACCCCGCGAATCCGCAAAAACTACCCGCCGGTAGCCAAGCGGAATATCCTTCTGGCATGCACGTCACGTCCAGCGGCAAGACCCGGGAGATCACCGCCCCCTTCACCGGCGAGCCGCTCGCCGAGCTGCCCATTTCCACGGCCGACGACGTACGCCTGGCCTACGAGCGGGCCAGGGCCGCCCAGACCGAGTGGGCGGCCAGGCCCGCCGCGGCGCGGGCGAGACCGTTCCTGCTGCTGCACGACGCCATCCTCGACCGCAGGGACGAGATCCTCGACATCGTCCAGGACGAGACCGGCAAGGCCCGCAAGCACGCCTTCGAGGAGGTGCTCGACGTCGCCGGGTGCAGCCTCTACTACGCGCGGCGGGCCCCCGGCCTGCTCGCGCCGCGCGCCCGCAAGGGCATCTTCCCCGGCGCCACCCGCGTGGCCGAGCTGCGCCAGCCCAAGGGCGTGGTCGCGCTGATCTCCCCGTGGAACTACCCGCTCTCGCTGGGCGTGACCGACGCCGTGCCCGCGCTGCTGGCCGGCAACGCGCTGGTGCACAAGCCGGACACCCAGACCGCCATGTCCACGTTGTGGACCATCGACCTGCTGGCCGAGCTGGGCATGCCGCGCGAGATCTGGCAGGTCGTGCTGGGCGAGCCCGCCGAGATCGGCGACGCGCTGCTCGACGACGCCGACTACGTCGCGTTCACGGGCTCGACCAGGGGCGGCAGGAAGATCGCCGAGGAGGCGGCCAAGCGGCTCATCGGCTGCTCGCTGGAGCTCGGCGGCAAGAACCCGATGGTGGTGCTCGACGACGCCGACCTGGCGCTCGCCGTCCAGGGGGCGATCCGGGCCTGCTTCACCAACGCGGGCCAGCTCTGCCTGTCCATCGAGCGGCTGTACGTGCACGCGTCCGTGTTCGACGACTTCGCCGCACGCCTGGTCAAGCAGGTCGGCAACCTCAAGCTCGGCGCGGGCCACGACTGGTCGGTCCAGATGGGCTCGCTCACCTCCCGACGCCAGCTCGACGCGGTCAGCGCCCACGTGGACGACGCCGTGGCCAAGGGCGCGACCGTGCTGACCGGCGGCCGGGCCAGGCCCGACCTCGGCCCGCTGTTCTACGAGCCGACCGTGCTCACCGGCGTACGCGACGACATGGACCTGTGCCGCAACGAGACGTTCGGGCCCGTGGTCGCCCTCTACCCCTTCACCTCGGAGGAGGAGGCGATCGAGCTGGCCAACGACACCATCTACGGCCTGAACGCCTCCATCTGGACCAGGGACCTGGCCCGCGGCCGCGCCCTGGCCGCCCGCGTCAAGGCCGGCACGGTCAACATCAACGAGGGGTACGGCTCGGCGTACGCCTCCTACGACGCGCCCATGGGCGGCATGAAGGCGTCCGGCCTCGGCCGCCGGCACGGCGCGGAGGGCCTGCTGCGTTACACCGAGTCCAAGACCGTGGCCTCGCAGGCGTCCTGGCTGGGCTTCGAGCCGCCCTTCGACCTGACGTACGAGACGTGGGCCGACGTCCTGGCCGGCACCCTCAAGGCGATGCGGAAGCTGCGGATCAAGTGACGTTCGACGTACTGGTCATCGGGTCGGGGTTCGGCGGCAGCGTCTCGGCGCTGCGGCTGAGCGAGAAGGGGTACAAGGTCGGCGTGCTGGAGGCGGGCCGCCGCTTCGACGAGTCCACGCTGCCGGCCACCTCGTGGAAGCTGCGCGACTTCCTGTGGGCGCCCTGGCTCGGCATGAAGGGCATCCAGCGCATCCACGTGCTGCGCGGCGAGCGCGGCACCGGCGTGATGGTGCTGGCCGGAGCCGGGGTGGGCGGCGGCTCGCTGGTCTACGCCAACACCCTCTACGAGCCGCTCGACCCGTTCTTCCGCGACCCGCAGTGGGCCGGCATCACCGACTGGAAGTCGGAGCTGGCCCCCCACTACGACCAGGCCAGACGCATGCTCGGCGCGGTCACGAACCCCACCTTCACCCGCGCCGACGACATCATGCGCAGGGTCGCCGAGAAGATGGGCGTCGGCGACACCTTCCACCTGGCCCCGGTCGGCGTCTATTTCGGCGAGGACGGCGTCGACCCGTACTTCGGCGGCGCGGGGCCGGAGCGGCGCGGCTGCGTCGAGTGCGGGCAGTGCATGACCGGCTGCCGCCACGGCGCCAAGAACATGCTGGTCAAGAACTACCTCTACCTGGCCGAGCGGGCGGGCGCCCGGGTCTACCCCGAGTGCACGGTCACCTCGGTGCGCCCGCTGGCCTCCGGCGGCTACCGGGTCGTCGCCCGCCGGACGGGGTCGGCGCTGCGCCGCCGTTCGTTCACGGCCAAGCAGGTGATCTTCGCGGCCGGCACGTACGGCACCCAGCGCCTGCTGCACAAGCTGCGCGCCACCGGCGACCTGCCCCGCCTGTCGCCCAGGCTCGGCACGCTGACCAGGACCAACTCCGAGGCCCTGCTCGGCTTCGAGCGCACGTCGGCGGACGGCGAGAAGCTCAACAAGGGCGTGGCCATCACCTCCTCCATCCACCCCGACGCCGAGACCCACATCGAGCCCGTGCGCTACGGCGACGGCTCCAACGCCATGGGCCTGCTCCGCACCCTGCTCGTGGACGGCGGCCAGTCCCGCTGGCGAGGGCTGCTCCGCGAGATCGCCGCACGGCCCCTGGACGCGCTTCGGCTGCTCGACCTGCGCCGCTGGTCGGAACGGACCGTCATCGCGCTGGTCATGCAGGCCAAGGACAACTCGATCACCATCCGGCGCACCCGCTGGGGCCTGCGGTCGGCCCGCGGCCACGGCGAGCCCAACCCGACCTGGATCCCGGCCGGGCACGAGGCCGTACGGCACGCGGCGGCCGAGATCGGCGGGGTGCCCGGAGGCACCTGGCTCGACCTGTTCGACATCCCGACCACGGCCCACTTCCTCGGCGGCTGCGTGATCGGCGACTCGCCCGAGACCGGCGTGATCGACGCCTACCACCGCGTCCACGGCCACGAGGGGCTGCACGTCGTGGACGGCTCGGCGGTGTCGGCCAACCTCGGGGTGAACCCGTCGCTCACCATCACCGCGCAGGCCGAACGGGCCATGTCCCTGTGGCCCAACGCCGGCGACCCCGACCCCAGGCCCGCCCCGGGCTCGCCGTACGTCCGGCTGCCCCCGGTGGCGCCGCGCCGTCCCGCCGTGCCGGAGCGGGCTCCGGGAGCCTTGCGTCTGTATACACTGTAAACGTGAGTGACCGAGGGACGGCGGCGCGCATCGAGGCCGTGGCCCGGCGCATCCTGCTGGAGGAGGGCGCCGACGCCGTCAGCATGCGGCGCGTCGGCGAGGCCGTGGGCGTCACCGCCATGGCCATCTACCGGCATTTCCCCAACCGGGACGCCCTGCTGCGCGCCGTCGCCGACACCGGCGCGCGCGAGCTGGCCGAGGCGTGGGCCCGCCGGCCCCGGACGGGCGGCCTGGAGGAGCGCATCGTGGCGGCGCTCGACGACTTCCTCGACTTCGCGCTCGGCAGCCCCCACCTGTACAACCTGCTGACCTCCGACTCCTGGGCGCGGGCCCGCCGCTTCCCCGACGACTTCCGCGACGGCCAGGGCCCGCCGTTCAGCGTGGTCGTGGCGCTGGTCGAGGAGGGCATGCGCACGGGCGTGCTGCGCGAGGACGACCCGCTGGAGACCACGCTCGCGGTCACGGCGAGCACCCAGGGCCTGGTCCAGCAGTACCTGGGCGGCCGGATGAGCATGGCAGAGCCCGACTTCCGCGCGCTCTGCCACCGCACGCTGACCCGGGTGCTCGACGGCGTACGGAATAAACCCGCCGTGCCGCCGTGTCCTTGACGGGCATGAAGATTCGTTACGCCGGTGGTCCTACCGCCGTCATCGAGCTGGGCGGCGTGCGGCTGCTGGTCGATCCCACCTTCGACGCGCCGGGCGACCATCCGGTCGGCAACAGGGTGCTCAGGAAGACGGCCGGCCCCGCCTTCGGCCCCGATCAGGTGGGCCCGGTGGACGCCGTGCTGCTCTCGCACGACCAGCACCCCGACAACCTCGACGACGCGGGCCGCGCGTTCCTCGCCGCCGCGCCGCTGGCGCTGTCCACCGCCTCGGCGGCCGGGCGCGTGGGCGAGCCGGTGCGCGCCCTGCCCAACTGGAGCGAGACCGAGGTCGGCCCGCTGCGGATCACCGGCGTGCCCGCCCAGCACGGCCCCGACGGGACCGAGCACCTGACGGGCGAGGTCACCGGTTTCGTGCTGAGCGGTGAGGGGCTGCCCACCGTCTACGTGAGCGGCGACAACGCCTCGCTCGACGTCGTACGGTCCGTGGCCGCCAGGTTCCCCGAGATCGACGTGGCGCTGCTGTTCGCGGGCGGCGCGCGCACCCCGCTCGTCGACGGTTTCCTCACGCTGACCAGCCAGGACGCCGTCACCGCCGCCGGCATCCTGGGCGCGCGGCACGTCGTCCCGCTGCACTTCGAGCAGTGGGCGCACTTCACGCAGGGCCGGGACACGCTGGAGAAGGCGTTCGAGGGGCTCGGCGAGCGGTTCGTCCTGCTCGCTCCTGGCGAACAGGTGGAGCTCTCCTGACCTCGTCCTGACATGGTGGTCCGGTGAGCTGGAGCACGCGCGCACTCGACACGCTGGCCGCCGGGCCGCCGACCAGGCTGATCGACTTCCCCGTCCGGGTCCCGGGCGTGCGCCTGCTGCTGAAGGACGAGTCCGGACAGCCGACGGGCAGCCTGCGGCACCGGCACGCCAGGGCGCTGTTCCGGCAGGCCGTGCTCGACGGCCTGATCACCGAGGGCGTCACCGTGGTCGAGGCCACCGGCGGCAACGCGGCGGTCGCGCAGGCCTGGTTCGCCCGGCGGCTCGGCCTGCCCTACGTCGTCGTCATGCCGGGCAGGCGCGACCCGGCGCGGGCCCGCGCGGTGGAGGCGCTGGGCGGCGAATGCAGGTTCGTGACGCCGCCCCTGGCCATCTACGACGCGGCCAGGGAGATCGAGGGCCACTTCCTCGACCAGTTCGGCCGGGCCGCGCCGCACGACCTGGCCGAAGAGCTGTTCGCCCAGGTCCGTCCCGACTGGGTGGTGACCGGCGCCGGCACCGGCGCGACCTCGGCCACGCTGGGGGCCGTGGCCCGGGAGTTCGGCTGCCGGGTGGCCGTCGCCGACCCCGACAACTCCGCCTACTTCCCGGGCTGGACGCTCGACGTGCCCGACTACGCCACCGGCATGCCCTCGCGGATCGAGGGCGTCGGCCGTCCGCGCGTGGAGCCGGGGTTCCGGCCCGACCTGGTCGATCTGGTGGTGCCGGTGCCCGACGCGGCGAGCGTGGCGGCGGCCCGGCTCATCATGGAGCTCACCGGGCTGCCGGTGGGCGGCTCGTCCGGCACCGCGCTGTGGGCCGCGCTCGAACTGGCCGGGCGCATGCGGGCCAGGGGCGAGACCGGCACGGTCGTCTCGCTGGTGGGCGACGCGGCCGAGCGGCACCTGGCGACCTACCACGACGACGCCTGGGCCGCCGCCAAGGGCCTCGACGTCGCCGGCCGCCTCGCCGAGCTGCGGCAGCGGGTCTGAGCGCCGCCTCCGCCGGGCTCCTCACGATCAGGGCTGTGCGCTAGCGTCGGCGGCATGACAGAACTTGACCCCAGATTGCGCGCGATCACCGATTTGATGGTGTCCGAGGCACGCGAGGGGGGCGGTAGGCACGAGTACGACGGCCAGATCCAGGACCTGTCGCCCGAGGGCGTACGGGCCGGTCTGGCACGCCTCGGCAAGGGCGACGCGCCGGCCGACCCGCACGACGCCGAGCATCTGCAGATCTTCGAGGAGACCATGCGCACCCAGCTCGGCGAGCTGGAGCTGCACCGCAAGAACCCGCTGATCCACCTGTCCAACCTCGACCTGGCCTGCTACGACCGCGACTACGGCCCCGAGGCCGAACGCGCCGCCGCCAAGGCCGCCCACCTCGCGCAGTGGCCGGCCGCCGTGGACGCCGCGATCGCCTCGCTCGACCAGGTCGCGGCGCCGGTCGCCACGTCCCTGCTGGGCGCGGTGAGGGGCCTGGCCGCGGGCATCACCGACGAGGCCGCGATCGAGGCCCACGGCAGGCTCGTGGCCCACGTCGCGCGCGCCGCCGCCGAGGGCGACCCCGACGCCGCGCTCGGCGGCGCGGCCCTGGTCAAGCTCATGAGCAGCGCCGAGGGCCTGCCGGTCGACCTGGGCAGGCTGGCCGAGCGCGCCGACGCCGAACGCGACCGGCTCATGGGCCTGCTCGCCGAGTCCTGCGCCAAGCTGGGACGTTCCGAGCAGCCCCTCGACGTCGTCCGCGAGCTGGTCAAGGACCACCCCGACGCCGACGGCGTGATCGAGGCGGCCAGGATCGGCACCGAACGGGCCATCGCCTTCACCCGTGAGAAGGACCTCGTGCCCTACCACGACGGCGAGTGCCTGGTCGGGCTGGCGCCGGAGTCGCGCCGCTGGGCCATGGCCATGATGGCGTGGAACTCGCCGGGCGAGCCCGAGGGGCCGTCCTGGTACCACATCACCCCGCCGGATTCGTCCTGGAGCGAGCGGGACCAGGAGGAGTGGCTGGAGGTCTTCAGCGCCACCACGCTGCCCGCGATCAACGTGCACGAGGTGGCCCCCGGCCACTTCTCGCACGCCCGCGCCCTGCGCCGGGCCCCCTCGGACGTGCGGCGGCTGCTGCAGTCGATGGCCTTCGTCGAGGGCTGGGCGCACTACGCCGAGGAATTGTGCGTCGAGGAGGGCTACGCGCCCGACGACCCGCGCTTCGAGATCGGCGTCTGGGTGGAGGCCCTGATCCGGGTCACCCGGCTGGCCTGCGCGATCGGCGTGCACACCGGGCAGATGACGGTCGAGG
Organism: Nonomuraea sp. NPDC052265; assembly: GCF_044547985.1. NCBI lineage: Bacteria > Bacillati > Actinomycetota > Actinomycetes > Streptosporangiales > Streptosporangiaceae > Nonomuraea > Nonomuraea sp. NPDC052265. The sequence goes on along the minus strand of NZ_JBIUBJ010000001.1, from coordinate 971,871 downwards.
AAGGCGCCAGGCGTTTCGAGTCCGACACCCACCTGGCCGGTCCCGCCGCGCTGTCGGAGGCCCGCCGCGCCTCCTTCGACCCGACGTACGGCCGCTACACCTGGGGCAAGCTGCTCATCCTCGACCTGCGCGAGCAGGCGCGCGAGCAGTGGGGAGCGGGCTTCACGCTCCAGCGCTTCCACAAGGCGCTGTTCGATCTCGGGTCGCCGCCCCTGGGCTTGATCGGCGCGATCCTGTAGCGTCGGGGGAACCGAGCGAGCGCTAGGGAGGTTCAGGCGGTGCGTGAACTGTCCGGCAGGGTCGCGGTGGTGACGGGCGCGGCCAGCGGCATCGGCAGGGCCCTGGCCGTCCGGTTCGCCGCCGAGGGCATGGCGTTGATGCTGGCCGACGTCGATCCCGGCGGGCTGGCCGGGACGGCCGCGCTCGCGGAGAAGGCGTCCGCCGGGCCGGGCGGGGTGCTCACGCAGATCACCGACGTCTCCGACGCGGCGGCCGTGCAGCACCTGGCCGACCGGAGCTTCGGCGAGCTGGGCGCGGTGCACGTGCTCTGCAACAACGCCGGCGTCTACCAGGGCGGCCACATGTGGACCAGGACCGCCGAGGACTTCTCCTGGCTGCTCGGCGTCAACCTGTGGGGCGTGCTGCACGGCGTGCACGCGTTCGTGCCGCGCATGATGCGGCAGGACACCGAGGGGCACATCGTCAACACCGTGTCCGTGGCCGGGCTGCTCGCCGCGCCGGGCGCGGGCGGCTACGCGATCACCAAGTACGCCGCGCTGGCCGCCTCGCAGTCGCTCGCCCAGGACCTCGCCACCGTGGGCTCCAAGCTCCGCGTGACCGCGCTCTGCCCGGGCGCGGTCAGGACGCGCATCGACGACTCCGACCGCTCCCGCCCGGCCGGCCTGGTCACCACCCCGACGGACGACGAGTCGGCCGCGCGCGCGGCCGTCGCGGCGGCCATGGCGCGCGGCGTCGAGCCCGCCGAGGTCGCCGGGCTGGTCGTCCGGGCCATCCACGAGGAACGTTTCCTCGTGCTGACCCACCCCGAGTTCGGCGAGCGCCTGCGCAGGCAGACCGAGCTCCTGCTCGCCGGCGACCTGCCCGGCGCTACCAGCGCCGCTCGTGGGCCAGCACGCTCACCACGCTCCCGCGACGGGGATTGACCAGCAGCCGGACGAAGTCGCCCGGCAGCACGTCCTGGTAGAAGCGCTCCTTGGCCCGGTACGCCGGCGCCCGCTCCGACGTGCCGTCGTGCACCGCCACGTAACAGGTGCGCGAGGAGGACAGGTCGTCGCGGTGCTCGGTCACGATCCAGCGCTTGACCACCCGCCCCTCGACCTCCCGCCGCTTGGGCGCGTCGCCGTCGCGGGGAGCGGGCTCGACCAGGACGCCGCGCCACCCGTCGCCGGTGAAGATCCACTCCTGTCGCGGGTCCACCGGCGCGGGCTCGGGCCCGGCGACCTGGCGGCCGAGCGGCGTCAGCAGGAACCCGCGCCCGCCCAGCAGCAGCGCGGCCCCGGCCACGAACGCCCCCGCCGTGGCGATCCAGCCGGGCCAGGACACTCCCGCCTGGGAGATGGTGACGTACCAGGGCACGGCGAGCCCGGCGGCCAGCAGCAGCGGCACGAGCATGCTCTGCCAGCGCCGCCGCGCCAGCCCGAGGTCGATGGCGCTCTGCCGTACCAGGGGCACGAACTCGGCGTCGAGGTCGCCGCTGTCCGGCATCACGGCGACGACCGGCGCCTGCGGCGCTCCCGCCATCCGCGCGGCCACCCGGTCGAGCACCCATCGCTCGTACGGCCACAGCTGCCCCTCGCCGTTCGGGGAGAGCATGAGCCGGTCGTCCCTGATCGTCAGGAACCCGCGCCTGGCCAGGTCGAAGACCGTGGCGTGGAAGACCTCGCCGGCCCGCAGCCCGCGTAAGAGCTCGACGACGGAGGGCGGCGCCAGGGGAGCGGGGGCGGCCTGCGGCGAGGCGGCCCGGCGCGTCGTCAACCCGAACGCGGCGGCCAGCGCGGCGACCCACAGGGCCCACGCCAAGGCCGGCCAGACAAGATCCACCGTTCTGTGTTAGCACGAGTGAGGGTGTGAGGCCAGGCGTAATACCCGAGGCCGATACAATGAAGGCACCGCATTTCGCCTTTGGGGGGTTCTCACGGTGTCTGAATTCGACACAGTGCTGGTGGTCGACTTCGGCGCACAGTACGCGCAGCTCATCGCCAGGCGGGTGCGCGAGTGCCACGTCTACTCCGAGATCGTGCCCTCGACGATGCCCGTCGAGGAGATGATGGCCAAGAAGCCCAAGGCGATCATCCTGTCCGGCGGGCCGTCCTCGGTCTACGCCGATGGCGCGCCGCCCGTGCCGCATGGCCTGTTCTCGACCGGTGTGCCCACGTTCGGCATCTGCTACGGCTTCCAGGCCATGGCCCAGGCGCTGGGCGGCGAGGTCGCCCGCACGGGCGTCGCCGAGTACGGCGGCACCGCGCTCACGGTGCTCGACGAGGGCGTCATCTTCCAGGGGCTGCCCGCCGCGCAGACGGTCTGGATGTCCCACGGCGACAGCGTGGCCGCGGCCCCCGAGGGCTTCGCGGTCACCGCCTCCACGAGCGAGACTCCGGTCGCCGCCTTCGAGCACCCCGAGCGCGGCCTCTACGGCGTGCAGTTCCACCCCGAGGTGCTCCACTCCGAGCACGGTCAGACCGTGCTCAAGCACTTCCTCGACGCGGCCGGCTGCCGTCCGTCGTGGACGATGCTCAACATCGTCGAGGACTCCGTCGAGTCCGTGCGCCGCCAGGTCGGCGACGGCCGCGCCATCTGCGCGCTGTCAGGCGGCGTCGACTCCGCGGTGGCCGCCGCGATCGTCCAGCGGGCCATCGGCGACCGGCTGACCTGCGTCTTCGTCGACCACGGCCTGCTGCGCAAGGGCGAGGCCGAGCAGGTCGAGCGCGACTTCGTGGCCGTCACGGGCGTCAAGCTGCGCGTCGTCGACGCCTCCGACCGCTTCCTGAAGGCTCTGGAGGGCGTCACCGACCCGGAGGAGAAGCGGAAGATCATCGGCCGCGAGTTCATCCGCGTCTTCGAGGACGAGCAGCGCGCCATCATGGCCGACGGCCCGGTCGAGTTCCTGGTCCAGGGCACCCTCTACCCCGACGTCGTCGAGTCCGGCGGCGGCACGGGCACCGCCAACATCAAGTCCCACCACAACGTCGGCGGCCTGCCCGAAGACCTCCAGTTCAAGCTGGTCGAGCCGCTGCGCGCGCTGTTCAAGGACGAGGTCCGCAGGGCCGGCGAAGAGCTGGGCCTGCCGCCCGCCATGGTCTGGCGGCAGCCGTTCCCCGGCCCCGGGCTCGGCATCCGCATCGTCGGCGAGGTCACCCGCGACCGGCTGGCGCTGCTGCGCGAGGCCGACGCCATCGCCCGCGAAGAGCTCTCCCGCGCCGGCCTCGACCGGCAGATCTGGCAGTGCCCGGTGGTGCTGCTGGCCGACGTCCGCTCGGTGGGCGTCCAGGGCGACGGCCGCACCTACGGCCACCCGGTCGTGCTGCGGCCCGTGACGTCCGAGGACGCGATGACGGCCGACTGGGCGCGGGTGCCCTACGACGTCCTGTCGCGCATCTCCACCCGCATCACCAACGAGGTACGCGAGGTCAACCGGGTGGTCGTCGACGTGACGAGCAAGCCCCCGGGCACCATCGAGTGGGAGTGACGCCTTTGTGCTGAACGGTCCGGGCCGGCTTCGGTCCGGACCGTTCGCATGTCCGGCCAAGAGCGGTTAATGCAGGTCAGAGCATTGGTTATGGTGGAAAGAGGTCGATTCGCCGTGCCCGCCGGATCATGGCTCGTGAAGATGGCTCACCCTGTGGACGCATACCGGAAAGTTTTCTGGGAAAAGTCGGTGAGTTTGGGCCAATTCTTGGCCGTAGTGGGCAGTGGGGCACCTGAGGCGTCGATTCGCTAGAGCTCGGTGCCGGTGACGAAGGGTGCAATTGCCAACATGGCCCATGCGAGTGAGGATGACCGGCAGCCGTTGGTGTTGCTCGTGGAAGACGATCCGCAGGATGCGCTGATCGTCCAGGCGCTGCTGGAGGACAGCGGCCTCGCCGTGCGGCTGGAGTGGGCGCGTTCGGTGGATGAGGCGCGCAGGGCGCTGGCCCGGCTGCGCCCCCAGTGTGTGCTGCTCGACCTCGGCCTGCCCGACTCCTACGAGTTCTCCGCGTTGTCATCGGTGCTGGAGGAGGCCGGGGACGCCGCGGTCGTCGTGCTGACCGGCCTGGCCGAGGAGGGCGCGGGCCTCGCCGCGGTGACCGCCGGAGCCCAGGACTACCTGGTCAAAGGCCGGGTCGAGGCCGAATGGCTGGGCCGCACCCTGCGCTACGCCATGCAGCGCAAGCAGGCCGAGCAGGCGGTCGTGGCATTGCACACCGAGCGCGTGCGCGCCAAGGAGAACGCCCGCCTGGAGCGCGGCCTGCTGCCGACGCCGCTGTTGCAGCAGATGCCGCTGGAGGTCGCCTCCCGCTACCGGGCCAGCCGCGGCTCGTCCACGCTCGGCGGCGACTTCTTCGACGTCGTCGAGACCGACGACAAGGTCGTGCACGCGATGATCGGCGACGTGTGCGGCCACGGGCCGGACGAGGCCGCGCTCGGCGTCTGCCTGCGCATCGCCTGGCGGGCGCTGGTGCTCAACGGCGTGACCGGCGTCGCTCTGCTGCGCCAGCTCGAACGCATCCTCACGGCCGAACGGGCCGGCTCGGAGATCTTCGTCACGATGTCCACGGTCGTCCTGGAGCCCGACCGGCACACCATGCGCGTCTGGCGCGCCGGGCATCCCGGCCTGCTGCTGCACACGCCAGACTCGGTGCTCCTCGCCGACCCGCGGCAGGGGCCCGCGCTCGGCCTGCCCATCGAGGCCGAGTGGGAGGAGGACCTGCTGGAGCTGCCCGAGGGCGGCGGCGTGACGCTCTACACCGACGGCCTCTTCGAGCGCCGGCTGCCGGGGGAGGCGCCGCGGTGGCTGGGCGAGGAGGGCCTGCTGGAGCTGTCCCACCGGTGGACCGGCCTCGGCAGCGAGGAACTGCTCGACGCGATCCTCGCCGACGTCGAGGCGGCCTCCGTCCACGACGCGACGGCCGACGACGTCGCCGTCGTGCACCTGCGCTGGAAAGACGAATCGTGAGCGGACAGGCGCCCGTGCTGGAGAGGCAGGCAGTGCAGAAGGTTTCCTGTACGCGAACGGGCGAGCAGGGCTGGCGGCGGCTGACCGTCCACGGCTGGTTCGTGCTGATGATCGCGGCCGTGTCGGTCCTGGTCGTCACCTGCGTCGTGGTCGCCACCGTGATGCTCGACCGCACCGCGCGGCTGTCGGACCAGGTCATCCTGCGCATCTCGCCGGCCAGGATCGAGGCCGCCCAGTTGCGCAGCACGCTCATCGACCAGGAGACCGGCGTACGCGGCTTCCTGCTGACCGGCAACGAGGACTTCCTTGAGCCGTACACGGCGGGCGTGGAGGCCGAGCGGCACAGCCGCGAACGCATCGCCGCGCTCATCGGCGACCGTCCGGAGCTGAGGAGCGAGCTGCAGGCGATCAGCGACGCGGCGACCGCCTGGCGGCGCGACTACGCCGAGCCGCTCACCGCCGACAAGCGGGCCGACGGCGTCATCTCCGCGAGCCGCATCGAGAGCGGCAAGCACGCCTTCGACCAGATCAGAGCGCTGCTCGACCGGCAGGACGACCGGATGGCCAAGACCCGGCAGCGCGCCCAGGAGGAGCTGGCGCAGGTCGAGCAGGTCCGCAACCTGGCCTTCGTCGTCATGCTGATCCTGTTCCTGCTGGCCGGGATCGCGATGGCGGTCCTGCTGCGGTGGGCGATCGGCCGTCCGCTCGACGAGCTGCGCGAAGCCGCCCGCGACATCGCCGCCGGCGACTTCGACCGGGCCATCCCCGCCACCGGGCCGGCCGACATCCGCGAGGTCGCCCGGGACGTGGAGTCGATGCGTACGAAGATCGTCTTCGCTCTCGAAGAGTTCCGCAAGCAGCACGTCCTGCTGCGCGAGCAGGCGGCCGGCCTCGACGCCCAGGCCGAGGAGCTGCGGCGGTCGAACGCCGAGCTGGAGCAGTTCGCCTACGTCGCCTCCCACGACCTCCAGGAGCCGCTGCGCAAGATCGCCACGTTCTGCCAGCTCCTCCAGAAGCGCTACGGCGACGTGCTCGACGAGCGTGGCGTCCAGTACATCCACTTCGCCGTCGACGGCGCCACCCGCATGCAGGTCCTGATCAACGACCTGCTCACCTTCTCCCGCGTCGGCCGCCTGTACGACGACCGCAAGCCGGTCGAGCTGGCGGAGTCGCTCGACAAGGCACTGGTGGACCTGTCGGCGGTGATCGAGGAGACCGGCGCCGAGATCGAACGGCCCGACCCGCTGCCGAACGTGACCGGCGACCCCACGATGCTCGGCATGCTCTGGCAGAACCTCGTCGGCAACGCCCTGAAGTTCCGCGCCCCCGACCGCGCCCCCCGCGTCCGGATCACCTGCGAGCAGCGGGAGAAGGAGTGGCTGTTCTCGGTCACCGACAACGGCATCGGCGTGGAGGCCGAGTTCGCCGATAAGATCTTCATCATCTTCCAGCGCCTGCACAGCCGCGAGGCGTACAGCGGCACCGGCATCGGCCTGGCGATGTGCAAGAAGATCGTGGAGAACCACGGCGGTACGATCTGGCTCGACACCGGCCACACCGAGGGAGCCCGGATCAGCTTCACCCTGCCCGCCGTCACCGACGAAGGAGCACCCGAATGACCGTCCAGCCCATCGAAGTGCTCCTGGTGGAGGACGATCCCGGTGACGAGCTCATCACCCGCGAGGCGTTCGAGGACAACAAGATCCGCAACAACCTCCACGTCGTGCGCGACGGCCTGGAGGCGCTCGACTTCATCTACCAGCGCGGTGCGCACGTGGGCGCGCCCCGGCCCGACCACGTCCTGCTCGACCTCAACCTGCCCAAGTACGACGGGCGGCAGGTGCTGGAGAAGATCAAGGGCGATCCGGAGCTGCGGGCGATCCCGGTCGTCGTCCTGACCACCTCCTCGGCCGAGGAGGACATCCTGCGCAGCTACAAGCTGTTCGCCAACGCGTACGTGACCAAGCCCGTGGACCTTGAGCAGTTCATGGCCGTCATCCGGCAGATCGACGAGTTCTTCGTCACCGTGGTGCGGCTGCCCGGCCGTACCCGGCTGCCCGACGGCCGGGGGCTGGCCTAGCCGTCTTCCGCGGCGGGCGGGGCCGGACGGCGCGACGCCCGCAATGCCCGCCACGCCCGCCGGGCCGCGGCGAGCAGCAGCCGTCCGGCGCTGCCGAGGAGCAGCGGCACCAGCAGCAGCCCGACGAAGATCGGCGCGGCCATGTACCGGAAGTCCTGCGCCGAGATGTTGGCCAGCACGGCGAGCTGCTGCCCGGCCACGACCGCCGCCACCCCCACCACGTAGCGGTTGCGCAGGGCCAGCGCCCCCAGCGCCACCGCCGCGTACGACAGGTAGGCCCACGAGGCCCCCCGCCACAACACCCAGTCCCACTCCGGGACCAGCGCCCCCGTCAGCCACGGCTCGGCCACCTGGTTCAGCTCGGCCGACAGCGGCCGGAGCGAGAACACCCCCCGGCCGGCGAAGTCCGGCACCTTGCCGGGCCCCACGTACGTGTCGGCGCTGGGCCGCCGGGAGAACCGGTACGTCATCCCGCCGACCACGAACGGATCCTGCACCGGGCTCCACGCGATCGCCCCCCGGCACAACCGGGCGTCGACGATCATCCCGGGCTCGCTGGTCAGCAGCCGTTTCCACAGGTCGAGCAGCTCGCTCGCGTGCGCGTCGGCGGCTTGCCAGCTGAAGTCGCGCCGCCAGATGAGCAGGTTGACCGTGGCGCAGGTGCCGCCCTCCCACCACCTGCTCAGCGGCGCGACCGAGGTCATGAGCGTCTTGTCCTGCTCGGTGAACAGCTCAGGACGCTCCCTGAACGCCACCGCCACGTCGGCGAAGGCCGTGTGGTAGACGTACGTGCTGGACGGGGGCGTGATGCCGAACCGCGGGAACAGCAGGTTCGTCAGCAGCAGCGGAACGGCGGCCGCCACCGTGCCGACGAGCGCCAGGCGTACGCGCCTGGTGGTGACGACCACCAGCAGGACGACGACGGCGATGCCCACGACGAGGAAGCCGTTCGCGCGGAAGAGCCCGAGCAACGTCATGAGCACGCCGAGCCCGGCCAGGGAGACCCGCCGGCGCGCGGCCATACGCGCGCAGACCCCCGCGATCATGATCGCGCAGATCGTGAACGGCACGTCCTTCCACAGCGTCACCGTGAACGCCCCGACCGTCGGCGTCACCGGCGCCAGCACCGCCACCAGCGTCGTGGCCCACCGCGGCGCCCCCAACGCCCCGAGCGACCGCGCCAGGTACGTCAGCGCCCCCGCCATCGCCGTGGTCTGCGCGAACGTGACCGCCCCGAGGTCGCCGGTCCTGGTGAAGCTCAGCCACAGCAGCGCGTCGTAGGCCACCGAGTGATCGCTCACCCACGGCCCGACGACCGTGTGGCTGAGGTAGAGCACCGAGTCGCGGCTGAACAGCCCGGGGTAGAAGGCCGCCCACCAGCAGGCGAGCACCGCCTGAATGATCAGGAAGGTCGCGAGGGCGACCCACGGCCTGGGACGTGTGGCGGCGGCGCTGACGCTTTCCATGGTTCCAGCACTTCGGAGGAAGGCGTGCTCAGAAGTAGCTCACTCCGGACTCCGGCCCCTTGCCGCGCAACAGCGTCGGGACGGTGACGAGGGTGTAGCCCTGCTTCTTGAGCTCCTTGACGATCTCAGGCATCGCCTTGACGGTCTGCGGGACCGTGTCGTGCATGAGGATGACGCCGTCGCGCTTGGCCAGCTTGAGCACCGTCGCCTTGATCTTCTTGGCGTCGCGCAGCTTCCAGTCGAGGGTGGTGCCCGTCCACAGGATCTCGGCGAGGTCCTGTTGGTCGGCCATCCGCAACACGCGGTCGTCGGTGTGCCCGTAGGGCGGGCGGAACATCTTCGGCCGGCGACCCGTGGCGTCCTCGATGAGGGCCTGCGTGGTGCGCAGCTCTTCGAGGATGTCGTCGTCGCGCAGCGTCGGCAGTGAGGGGTGCGAGTAGGTGTGGTCGCCGATCGCGTGCCCCTCGGCGGCCTCCTGCCGAGCCAGCGCCGGACGCCGCTCGACCTGCTTGCCGACGAGGAAGAAGGTGGCCTTGGCCCCCTCCTTCTTGAGCACCTTGAGCAGCGTCGCCGTGTGCTCGCTCGGGCCGTCGTCGAAGGTCAGCGCCAGGCACTTGAGCCGGGCGCAGTCGATCTTCGGGGCGGCGGCCGCGGGCGTGGCGGTCAGGGCCAGGGTGGCCGCGAGAAGGGCGTGAATCACCACAGGCGACAGCCTAGAACCATCCGGGCCCGCCCGCGCGCCCGGACATCGAGTTGAGACCTGCCCCTGCGGCCCCCAGCCCCCCGGTTACCGTCCCAGCCTGGCCCGCAGGAACAGCGTCACGCCCTTCAGCGACCTGACCGGCAGGTAGCGTTCGGCCCGCACCACCATCGACAGGCCCGCGTTGACCACCGCGGGCGTCCGCTGCAGGTCGCTGCCCCGCGACCGCCGCCGGTGCCGGGCCACGAGCGGGCGCAGCAGCACGTTCCAGCTCCACAGCCGGTCCACCTTCAGCCCGGCCTTCTCCACCACGACGGTCAGCGTGTCGCGACCGTAGCGGCGTACGTGGCCCACGGCGTCGTCGTGCGCCGACCACAGCGCCATGTCGCACGGGACGGCGATCAGCGCGTGCCCGCCGGGCGCCAGCACCCGGGCGATCTCCTCGGTGACGAGATGGTCCTCGTGGATGTGTTCCAGCACGTCGAAGGCGGTCACCAGGTCCATGCTCGACGTCTCGAACGGCAGCGCCCGCGCGTCGGCGTGCACGGCCTTGAGCCCGCGCTCCCTGGCGACCTCGACGGCCGTCTCGCAGTAGTCCGTCGCGGTGGCGTCCCAGCCCGCCTCGACCAGCACCCGGGTGTTCCCGCCGCCGGCCGCGCCGACGTCGAGGGCCCGCCCGGGACGGCCCAGCCCGCGCAGCTCCCTGCGCAGGATCGCGCGGCGTTCCCGGTACCACCAGTGGGTGTCCTCCAGGTCGAGCAGCCGACGGATTTCAGTGGTTTCCATGTGCTTGATTCCTTGTGCGGGAGAAGACCCAGCGGTCCAGTGCGGTGAAGCGGATGAGGGTGAGCAGTCCGTACGTGGCGACCACCGCGCTCATCTCCATCAGCCGCCCGGCCCCGGGAGACACGCTGCGCAGCCCGAGCACGGCGGAGGTGGTCAGGAGGTAGTTGGCCAGGAACAGCAGCGCCGCCCTGAAGTGCATCGCGGTACGCCGCCCGCCCAGCCGGTTGAACGTCCACCGCCGGTTGGCCTCGGTGTTGACGAACCCGGTGAGCACGAGCGCGCCCAGATTGGCCGGTGCCGGCGCCCAGACCCCGCGCAACGGCAGGTAGATGAGCGCGTACAGAAGCACGGAGAACACCCCGATCGCGGCGAACGAGGTGAACTTCGCCAGCGTCACCGCCCTCGGCCGGGCGACCACCGCGTCGGGATGCGTCGGCGTGAGCTCCGAACGCGCCACCTCGACCTCGGCCCGGCCCGTCGACATCGACCAGGCGACCCTGGCCAGGCCCTTCAGATCGTCGATCGCGGTCCTGACCACGCGGACGCGCGAGTCGGTGTCCTCGATCCAGTCGACCGGCACCTCGTGCACACGCAGGCCATTGTGCTCGGCCAGCAGCAGCAGCTCGGTGTCGAAGAACCACGCGTCGTCCTCGATCTTGTCCATGAGCGGCCGGACCACGTCGGTCCTGGCCGCCTTGAACCCGCACTGCGCGTCGCTGAACCGGACCCCGAAACCGTACCGGAGCAGCGCGTTGTAGCTGCGCGACACCACCTCGCGCCTGATCGAGCGCAGAGTACGGGCGCTGTGCGCGAGCCGGGTGCCGATGGCGATCTCGGAATGCCCGCTCGCCACCGCCGCGACCAGCGGGAACAGCGCGCCGAGGTCGGTGGACAGATCGACGTCCATGTAGGCGACGATGTCGGCCGGGCTCTCCCGCCAGGCCGCCTTGAGCGCGGCCCCCCGGCCCCGGATGTCGAGCCTGCGGGCGTGCACCCGGTCGTACTCGGCGGCCAGGCCGGTGGCGATGGACCAGGTGCCGTCGGTGCTGCCGTTGTCGACGACCGTGATGCGCCACGGGAGCGGGAATCTGGCCTCCAGGAAACCGGCCAGCGTGCGCACGCAGCCCGGCAGCGCCCGCTCCTCGTTGAGCACGGGGATGACGATGTCGACGGTCGCCAGGCCGGCCGAGGTGTCCAGGACGTTGGGGCTCGGGTCCATGGCGGCGCGCGTGTCCATAGAGTTCCCTGATCGCTTGTGGCGGTAGGTTCACGGAAATGGTGCTGGGGGCGTCCAGCGGGGCGCGTGCCGTTTCTCGTCACCATTCCATGAACGGGGACAAGCTTTACCCGGTCGTGAGCTCGTAGACGGAGGAGTCGGCGTTCCGGAAGCGCAGTTCGGCGTATTTCCCCAACGCCGGATCATTGCCGGTGAACAGCCATTTGACGCCGTATTGCTGCTGGAGCCGGCGGAGGTTCGCGGCCGACGGCTCCCGGAAGGCCGCGTCGTTGTCCGCCAGCCTGGCCTGGTCGGCGAACGGCACCTGGAGGTAGGGGGTCACGAACAGCTCGGCGCGCGACAGCGTGCTCTCGGCGTACGCCCAGCCCTCGACCAGCACCCGGCGCTCGGTGAACCCTGACACCCAGAAGTGCCTGCTGTCGCACGTACGGCGGGGCGCCGGGTTGCGGCAGTGGAGGTCGGTGGCCACCACGTCGTCGGGCGAGGAATGGTCGCGCAGCCACCGTCCGGCCTCCAGCGCCCCGGCGGGGATCAGCCGCTCGCGCTCCCACGACTCGGGCGCGACGTGCACGACCACCTCCCGCAGCGAGGTCGGCACGGCGTATCCCGCCAGCAGGGCCACCACCGCCAGAGAGAACCCCTTCCGCCGGAACGCCAGCACCACCACGGCCACCCCCGCCAGTACCAGGTACGGCACCATCACCCGCACCAGCGTCTCGCCCGGCGGCTCCAGCCGCGCGGCCACGACGGCCACCGCGGCCCCCAGCCCCGCCAGGCCCGCGACCACCGCCCACGGCACCCGCCGCCGGTCCATGGCCGCCACCACCCCGCACACCGACGCCACCGACAGGTACGGCCGCACCCCTTCGAGGAAGTAGAGCTGCGCGTCGGAGGGATGGCCGAGCACCATGATCGCGCCGATGCCCGCCAGCCCGATCCCGGCCGGCAGCAGCACCGCGGGATCCAGCAGCCGCGCCTTCAACCCCGCCACGCCGCCCCACACGCAGACCAGGCAGAACAGGTGGACGCCGGCGAACACCAGCACCGGCCCCCACGGCTCGGCGGCCAGCGCGGGCGGCTGCACGTCCGCCACCACCCCCCACAGCGTGCGCATCGTGGCGAACGGTGCCACCACCGTCCCCTGCGCCCCCCGCCCGAACACCACGAACTGCGCGATCAGCAGGCACCCGAACGTGATCGCCGTCGGCACCACCCATTCCAGCCGCAGCCGCCGCTCCACCGGCAACCGCACGACCAGCACGAACAGCAACCCGGCCAGCAGCAGCGGCAGGAACGTCGCCTTCGCCCCGGTCAGCGCGAGCAGCAGCACGGCTACCGCCGCCCACCCCCTCGGCCGCATGGCGGTGAGCACCAGCACCACGGGCGCGAACAACAACGCGCCGAACGTCTGCGTCGGGCTGGCCCACGCGGTGAACATCGATCGCGAGGTGAACACCACACCCTCCTGCAGCGCCGGGGCGAACAGGAAGTACGTGACGCCGACCGCCGCGACCCCCGCCCCCCACCGCCCGCCGAGCCGCCGCCCGAGCACCGCCACCAGCACGACCATCGCGAACGTCATCGGCAGCGTGGACAGCCGGTAGACCAGCGTCACCGGCTCGATCCCGGTGGCCCAGCTCGTGGCCGCCATCTCGGCGTAGACGAACCAGTGGTAGGACAGCCGCTCGCCCAGCACCGACGGCACGGTGGGCGGCACGTGGTTCCTGACCTCGCCCAGCAGGGCCAGGTGGTAGGGCATGTCGACGTACGCGTCGGTGATCGGCACCCGGTAGAGCGACCGGGCGCAGAAGGCCAGCAGATAGCCGGCGACCCCCGCCAGCGACCAGGCGCACCACCAGGGCATACGGTCGCGTTCCGCCCGGCCCCGCCAGTGACGCCGCAACCGCGGCACCGCGAGGAACGCCCCCACGACGGCGACCGGCCAGCCCAGCACGAGCAGCGGCAGGCCCGCCGCGCGGGCGGGGATGTAGACCAGGACCTCGACGGCGTACCCGAGCGCCAGCCCGGCGGCCACGTCCTCGGCCGGCGATCGGCCGCCGCCCGTCAGGGCCCGCCACAGCAACGTCCCCGGCAGCGCCACCCCGAGCCCGACGTACGCGGCGAAGGCCACCAGATCCCGCACCGGAACCCCGCACCACAGCAGCACCCACGCCGCCCCGCCGAGCACGATCCCCGCCGGCACCCACCCCGCCGGCCCCCGCCCCCGAGCACCAAGCCTTCGCCGACCCCCCACCCCCTCCACCAGAAGAGCCGTCATCCCCCAACTCCCAAAGCAGCCGCCCCCAACCCGGTCGTCATCGGTGGGCCAGCCCCTTGCGTGGCCGGTTCGTCCGATGAGGGCTCATCTGACCACGGTCACCAGTCGCGTGAACTCGCCCGGCAGATCGACCCCGTCCCACACCCGGTGGAAGCTCAGCGCGCTCCCCACCGGCACCATGCGATCGACCCCGCGTCCGGCGAGCCCCCGGGCCAGGTCCTCCAGCTCACCCAGCGAGAACCCGAAGTGCGTCAACGTCTGGTCCTTGCGCTCGACCATCGGGATCAGCTCCGCCAGGGTCCGCACCCGCGCGTGCGCGAAGGTGCCCGCCCCCAGCCACCGCCGGGGCATGGCGGCCGCCGCCGCCAGCGTCACGTTGGCCAGCGCGTTGCCCCGGAACTCGATCAGGTCCACCAGCCCGTCGGCGGCCAGCCCGTAGACCGAGACCCGCTTCTCCACCGCCATCGCCGCGTCGACGTCCCACCCGCGCCCGGCCAGCACCCGCGACACCTGCTCGGTGAAGTCCCCCCGCGCCGCCTCGCAGTCGCCGTCGGCCCCCACCCAGAACACCGTCCGGGGGGAGGAGCAGGCGGCCTGGTCGAACCAGTAGCTGTCGTTGACGAACCCCTCGGCCGCCGCCACCCGGGCCGCGCGCGGCGCGCACAGCCAGGCCGCCGCGTTCACCACCGCGAACGACGACCGGTCGGGAAAGGTCAGGTCGCGGGCGTGCGGCGCGAGCGGATGGCGGCGCACCTCGCGTACGGTGTCGTCGCCGCCCCAGATCACCCGCAGGTCGCAGGCCGCCGACAGACCGGCGGTGACCGCCTCGGCCCGCCGGTCGTAGGACACGATGCGCTGCGTGGCCGCCACCACCGGATCGGCGTCGGCCAGCGACTCCCGCAGCGTGTCGATGATGACCTCGGCCACCGCCCCCGCGCGCGGCGACAGGCGGACGACGTTGCGGTTGCCCATCAGGGCCGACAGGGCCCAGGAGTAGACGAAGACGGTGTCGACGTTCGCGGGCGGGAGGTGGAAGACCAGGCCGCGCGGCACGCGTACGTGGGACGTGCGCAGCCCTTCGAGGGTGCGGGCCAGCTCGCTGGGCCGCAGGAAGAACCCGAGCGAGCCCAGCTCGGGATGGCGGCGGGCCAGCGCGGGCCGCAGCAGCCGCTTGCCGAACGCCGCCAGGAACGCCCGCATCCGCTCGTCGCCCACCTCAAGGGTGACGCCCTGCCGCAACTGCGCCAGCAGATCCTCGACGCCGACGGGCGAGGCGCCGGGCGGGAAGCGCACCGCGACCCCGGCCGCGTCGCCCACCCGCGGGATCCGGGTGGTGATCGATTGATCGGTCATCGGCCGCCCTGCCCGAACGTGTCGCTGCAGCCGCGCGCCTCGGCCCGCGGCAGCCTGCCCAGTACGGTGAACCGCTTGCCCGGCCAGTGGCCGTCGTCGACGCCGTGCACCATGCCCAGGTCCTCCGTCAGCAGCGCGTGGCCGGGATAGGAGGTGGGCAGGGTGCTGACCACCTCGATCAGCCCCGGCACGCCCGGCGGGACCTCCCGCCAGGTGCCGGGGTCGCGGACGACGACGTCGGCGAAGTCGGGGCAGTAGAGCCCGTCGCCGTCGGGGCCCTCCAGGAAGACCGTGCCGATCTGCTCGACCATGCCGTAGAAGTTGTGCACCCTGGTCAGCCCGCACTCGGCCGCCAGCCGCCGGCGGAAGCCGTCGTTGTCGACCGCCTGCTCGGCCAGCCGCTTCCAGCCGCCCGAGTGGATCAGCACCCCCCGGGACAGGTCGGCCCCCAGACCGAGCAGGTAGAGCCAGACCATGAACGTGAATCCGAAGATCAGGAACGGCTCGCCGCCGTGGCGGTCCAGGAACGCCTTGACGGCCTCCGCGTCGACCTCGCCCTGCTCGTCGAGGACGAAGGTGTGGTCTCTGCCGAAGTTCATCATCCCGAGCACCCCGGCTCCCCGGGCGCTCAGCGTCGGGTCGCGGACGACCGAGCGGCCGTCGACGATCAGCATCGGCAGCCGCCGCTCGCCCAGCACCGCCCGCAGGGTCGCGGCCAGCATGCGCGGCTGCGCGGCGGCCGCCTCCCGGTCGAGGTAGACCCGGCTCGGCCGCTGCCCGGTGGTGCCGCTGGAGGTCAGGACCCGGAACACCTCCTCGGACGGGACGCTGCGCAGCTCGTGGGTCTTGAACAGCCGCACCGGCAGCCACGGCAGGTCGACCACCCGTTCGTAGGGCGGACGGGAGCCGATCGCGTCGAGGATCCGTCGATAGGGCGGGCACGCCCGCCGGTGCCGCTCGGTCAGCGCCGCCAGCTCCCCGGCCAGCACCGCCTCCCGCGCGGCGGCGTCGAGCGTGAACACACTCACCGCCCGGCCACCCCCGACAACCGCCGGCCCCCCGCGTCGACCGTGAACAGCCACTCGGCCACCCCGCACAGGCCCCGGCCCCCCGCGTCGACCGTGAACAGCCCCATCACCCGGCTCCCATCCGCGTCGACCATGGACAGGCTCATCACCCGGCTCCCATCCGCGTCGACCATGGACAGGCTCATCACCCGGCCTCCGGGCTCGACTCCAGTGTCCGGTAGTCGATCTTGCCGGTGGGCAGCAGCGGCAGTCGTTCGACGGCGCGCACGTCGAAGCCGCTCCAGTGCAGCCGCAGTTCGGCGCCCAGCCGGCGGGCCAGGTTGCGGCACCCGGCCGCGTCGAGCCCCTCGGCCCACACCGTCACCCGGTCGTCGCCGCTGGTCGCCGCGACCGGCACGGTGTCGCGCAGCAGGAGCTCGACGTCGTCGAGGTTGACCCGTACGCCGAAGATCTTGGCGATGCGCCTGAGCCGCCCGGTGACGTAGAGGAACCCCTCGTCGTCGAGCCGGCCGAGGTCGCCGGTGCGCAGCACCCCGCCCAGGTCGTCGCCCCTGGCCAGATCGGCGGCGGTCTCGGCGTAGCCCATCATCACGTTGGGCCCGTGGTAGACGACCTCGCCGCCGTCGATCGCCAGCCGCCCGCCGGGGACGGCCTGCCCCGCCGAGCCCGGCTTGTCGGCGAGCCGGTCGGGCGGCAGGACGGCGATGCGGGCCGTGGCCTCCGTCTGGCCGTACATGATGAAGAAGCGGTCGGCCTGGGTGGCGAACAGGGTCACCAGCTCGGGGCTGAGCCGGCCGCCGGCCTGGGTGAGCGTGCAGATCGTGGGATGCTCGGCGCGGTCGAAGCGGAGCCTGCGCAGCATCTCGTACTGGTAGGGGACGGCCGCGAGCGAGGTGCACTTGTGCTCGTCGAGGTGCGTCCAGAAGGAACGTTCGAGCAGCCCGGCCTCGGTCAGGACGACCGTCGCCCCCGCATGGAGATGGCTGTTGAGCACGGACAGGCCGTAGCTGTAGTGCAGCGGCAGGCTGGTGGGCGCGATCTCGCCGGGCATGATCGACAGCGCCGAGGCGATGGCGGCGGCGTTGGCCGAGACCGCCTCGCGGGACAGCCGAACCAGCTTGGGGTTGCCCGTCGAGCCCGAGGTGGCCAGCATCACGGCCAGGTCGGGATGCGGGTCGGGGGCCTGGCCGCGGGCGCCCGGCGGGCCGTCGGGCGCGTGGGTGAACCCCACCAGCGCCGCGGGCCGGAACCGGTTCACCAGGTCGGCCAGGGCCGTGGCCGACAGGTCGGGGTCGAGCAGCGCGATCGGCCTGCCGGTCTGCCAGGCGGCGAGATAGCGCAGCACGGACGCCAGGTTGTTGCGCATGCCGCAGAACAGCGGCCCCGGCCGCAGCCTGGACAGCGCGTCGGCCACGCGGCCGACGCGCCGGGTCAGCTCGTCGCCGGCCAGCCCCTCCTGGTCGCCGGCGACGAGGAGCCGGGCCTGCCCGGATGGGAACATCACGACACCAGCCCGCCGTCGATCCCGAGCACCTGGCCGGTGATGTACGACGCGCCGGGCGAGAGCAGGAACGCGACCGCCTGGGCGACGTCGTCGGGCCTGCCGAGGCGCCGGAGCGGGGTCGCCGAGATCGCGGTCTCGCGGGCTTCCGGCTGGAGCGACTTCAGCATGTCGGTCTCGATGTAACCGGGGGCCACGGCGTTGACCCTGATGCCCGCCGGGCCCATCTCTCTGGCGGCGGCCAGGGTGAGGCCGATGACGGACGCCTTGGTCGCGGAGTAGGCCGCCTGGTTGGCGCCGCCCGCGCGGCCCATGAGCGAGGAGACCAGCACGACGGCGGGGCTCTGCCCGCGCAGCAGCAGCCGGAAGGCCAGTTGCAGCGTGTGGGCCGGGGCCAGGGCGTTGGTGCGGTAGAGCTCGTCGAGGGTCTCGGCGCGGGCCATGGCCAGCGGGCCGGACGCGTGGACGCCGGCGTTGACCACCAGGGCGTCGAGCCGCCCGTGGCGCCGGGTGATCTCGCGCATGTGGCCGGCGACGGCGGTGCGGTCGGCCACGTCGCCGTGGACGGCCCATGTGCGGCCGCCGGTCGCCGCGGCCACCTCGGCGGCGGCCTTGTCGGCGCGCTCGGCGTCGCGGCCATGGAGGACGACCGTGTGGCCCGTCGCGGCCAGGGTGGTGGCGATGGCGCGGCCTATGCCCCTCGTCGACCCCGTGACCAGGGCGACGCGGGCCTCAGACCGCGGCTGCGCCGATTCCATGCTTCTCCAGCAGCTCGCCCGCCTTGGCGAACGAGCTCATGTCGATCATGTCGTCGGTGTCGATGATGATGGAGAACTCGTCCTCCATCGCCGCGATCAACGCCATGTGGGCCAGGGAGTCCCACTGGGGGATGCCGCGGTATTCGAGGCGGTCGACGTGCGTGTCGGCCGACAGGTTGAGCGCCGTGCGGAAGACGGCCCGCAGGCGGTCGAGATGACTCATAATGTCTCACTCTCTGTCCTCAAGCCACGACGAAGTGTAGCGGGGATTCGGGTGGCAGGAGAAACCAAACCCCCGACGTGAGTAATGGAAGCGTATAACGGCGCGTGGCCGTCGTTCAGGGCTGGGAATGTCCCAAGAGGCGCGCCAACCGCTACAGGGGGAATGATGGACGAATCCAATCACTGGTACGGGCACTCGCGCATTCTGGGCAGGTACTGCGAGGTGCCGGACGAGACGCCGAAACGAATCCAGGGCTTCCTTCAACACGGATGGAACTATCTCCACGGATTTCCCCCGAACGACCACTGGTGCAGCCCCGGATATCCCCGTTTCATCTGGTCTGACGTGCTTCGTCGTCGGGGTTGGTCGATGGGCAGGCGTGGCCACTATCTCATCGGAGCGCCCTGGATCTACCTCCTTTACCTGGAGCCGGATCTCGGCGTGGTCTCCGAGCGGAAGGGTACGATCTGGTATCCCTTTCATGGCTGGGAAAAGTCCTCCGTGACCGGAGACCATGCCCATCTCGCCGACGAAATCCGAAATGTCGAGACCGAACCGGTAACTGTCTGTCTTTATTGGCTGGAATATGCGAATCCGGACATCCGGCGGGCGTACGAAGCGAGGGGATTCAAGGTCATCTGTCACGGCGAGCGCGGCTCCCGGTGGGAGAGCAAGGGGCGCGACTTCCTGCGCCGGCAGCTGATCCAGTTGCGGCGCCACCGCAGGGTGGCCTCCAACCGGCTCGGCAGCGCGCTGTTCTACGGCGCCTCGGTCGGCTGCGAGGTCGCCGTGTACGGAGACCCGATGCAGTACGAGGACGAGCGCCCCGAGTACGGCGGCACGGCGCGCCGCATGCGGCTCTGGCCCGAGCTGCACGGCACGCACGTCGATCCCGAGCTGGCCGCCGAGGTGGCGCGGCAGGAGCTGGGATTCGAATATCAGGCGACACCGGAGGAGCTACGGCGAATGTTCGGATGGAAGCGGGTGCCCGCGGGAGCGCAGGCAGGAGGAGGCGCGGCGGGAGCGAGGCGGCCCGAGCCACGGGGGAGGGCGACCGCCTCCGGACGGCCGGTCCTGCTCCACGGGGTGACGTCATGAGCGAGCGCGTGAGCGAGGCGCCTGAGAACGTCCGCCTGATCGGCGGCGAGATGCTGCTGTGGTCGGACCTGTCCAACGTGGCCGGCGTCACCGACTGGCGCGGCGCGGCCCTGGAGCTGGTCGGCCGGATGATCCCGGCGACCGGCCGGGTGCTGCTGGTCGGGCCGCACCCGCAGCTGCTGGTCGACGACGTGGTCGGCCGGGCGGCTGAGACGGCCGTGCTGCTGCGGTCCTACCCCGACGCCTGCGCCCTCGGCGAACGGCACCCGGAGCTCGCCGTCCACTGCGGGCGGCTCGACGTGTTCGACGCGGACGAGCCGTACGAGCTGGTGCTGGCGCTCGACGGGCTGCTGCGCACGCACTCGGCCGAGGCGCCGGCGGCGGCGTGGATCGAGTCGTTGCACGCGCTGTCCGCGCTCGTCGCGCCCGGTGGGCGGCTGGTGCTGGGTGTGCGCAACGACCTGGGCGTCGACCGGTTCATCGAGGCTAGGCCCGCCGACCGGGAAGGCGGCGACGACCAGTGGGCCCCCCACGGGTTCGACCCGAGCTACCCGAGCGGGCCCGGCGCGCTCGACGGCGCTCTTGAGGCGGCGGGGCTGAGCGTCGAGCGGTGCTACGCGGCCTATCCGGGGCGGCAGGCCCCCCGGGCGCTGCTGGCGCGCGAGGCGCTCGCCTTCGACCTGCCGGAGGCGGTCACGTTCCCGCTGAGCGCCAGGGGCGGTGACCGGATGCTGGTGGCCGACCCGTTGCGGCTGACCCGGCTGGTGTTCCGGCACCGGCTGGGGGAGGAGCTGGCGCCGCTGTGGCTCGCGGTCGCCACCCGGCCGCCGTCGCCCCCGCGGCCCGCGTCACCGCCGCTCGACGACGCCGCCTCCGCGTCCCTCCGCACGCCGCACGCGGAAGGCTCGGCCGACGAGCCCTGCGGCGAGTTCGACGCACCCCCCGCGACGTGGGACGCCGAGGGGGCGGTTGAGCTGCCGCTCGGGCTGATCGAGGAGGGGGCCGTCGTCCACGAGCTGACCAGGGCCGGCGCGCGGCGGTTGCCCGACGGCGCGGAGCGTCCCGTCCCGGCCGGCCGGGTGGTCGAGGAGATCCTGGTCGAGGCGTGCGCCCGCGAGGACACCAAGGCCGTGCGCGAGCTGCTGTCGGCGCTGGCCGCCTGGCTGGAGGCCGACGGCGGCCCGTGCGTGACCGCCGATGGCCTGGTCCACGACGGCGAGCGGTTCGCCGCCATCGTCCAGACCGCCGCGCCGGCCGTCCCGCCCGAGCCGCGCGTGGTGCTGTGCAGGATCCTGTGGCGGTTCGCCGTACGGCTGCTCGCGGCCGGGCACCACCACCCCTGGCCGTGGCCGCTGGAGGCCGACCAGCTCACGCTGACGCTCTGCGGCATGGCCGGACGCCCCTGCGACCAGGGCGACCTCGACCTGGCCCGCAAGTTCGACGCCGAGCTGGGCCACCCGGCCGAGCAGGCCGACCCGCCCACCTACCGTGACCTGCTCGGCGCCCGCGACCGCCTGGCCGACCAGCTCACCGCCGCCCTGGCCAGGGTCTCCAGGCTGGAGACCAAGCTCTCCTACCGCGAGCGCGAGCTCGTCAGGGCCAGGTCCAAGCTGAGAAGGACCCAGCGCAAGGCCGCCGCCTACCGGCGCACGCTCGGGTACCGCCTCTCCCGCCGTCTGGCCCGCCCGCGAAAGGTCGCCCGCAGGGTCATCCGCCTGCTGTCCGGCTGACGAGCCGACGACAACGCTGAGGAGTGCATGTGCCGGTTCTTACGGTGATCGTCCCGTTCCACAACGTCGAGAAGTACATCGGTCCCTGCCTGGACTCCATCTCCGCGCAGACGATGTCCGACCTGGAGGTCATCTGCGTCGACGACGGCAGCCGCGACGACGGATGCGCCGAGGTCGAGTCCAGGCAGGCGGCCGATCCCCGGATCCGTCTCGTCAGGCAGCCCAACCAGGGCGTCGGACGGGCCCGCAACGTCGGCCTGACCCAGGCCACCGGCCGCTACCTGGCCTTCGTGGACGGGGACGACACCGTGCCGCGCGAGGCGTTCAAACGGCTGGTGTCCTCGCTGGAGTCCACGGGCTCCGACCTGGCCTGCGGGAACGTCATGCGGCTCTACCGCAACCTGCTCATCCCCTCCTGGGCCCATCGGGAGGCGTTCGCGACGCCGATGAGGCGTACCCACATCACCCGCCACCCGTTGCTGATCCGCGACCGCATGTTGTGGAACAAGGTCTACCGCCGGTCCTTCTGGGACCGGCTGGGCCTGAGCTTCCCCGAGCGCATGTACGAGGACCAGCCCGTCGCCATGGCCGCCCACGTGGGCGCCCGCTCGGTGGACGTGCTGTCCAAGGTCGTCTACCACTGGCGGCAGCGCGACGAGCCCGGCTCCTCGATCACCCAGCGCCGCCTGGAGGCGGGCAACCTGCGCGACCGGCTCCTGTCGGTGTTGCAGACCGCCGACCTGCTGGCCCGCGACGCGCCGAAGCTCAAGCCCGACTTCGACCGCGACACGCTCGACATCGACATGACGGTGGCGGTCGAGGCGGCCGCCACGACGGGCGTCCGGCCCGAGCTGCTCGACCTGATGGTCCGCTACCTCGACAGCGTGTCCCGCGAGTGCTGGCTGAGCGTCCCGTTCGAGCACCGGATCCAGGTGCACCTGCTGCACCGGCGACGGCTGGAGGAGCTGGCCGCGGTGTTCGAGCAGGCCCGCGAGGGCCGGCTGCAACCCCGCCTCCGACCAGCGGGCCTGCTGCGCAGGCGCTGGTACGGCCGCCACCCGGCGATCCCCGCGCGCCTGTCGGAGGTCTCCGAGGGGCTGACCCTGACCGCCCGCCTGGTGTCGCTGGAGTGGCGCGACGGCGTGCTGACCGGCGCGGGCCGGGCCGCGCTGGGCCGCTTCGACGCCGGGGCGCTGCGCCGGGTGCGGGTGCGCGCCTGGCTGGCCGAGCGCGCGTCCGGCGAGGTCATCCACCTGTCGGACGAGGAGAGCGCGCCCACCTGGGAGACCGTCGAGCTGGAGGAGGGCGTCATGGTGCCCGAGCACGGCTTCCCGTTCGCCTTCGCCGTCGACCCCGCCGTGTTCACGCCCGCCCAGCTCGCCCGGCGTGGCCACTGGGAGCTGCGCGTGATGCTCAAGGGCCCCGGGCTGAAGCTCGACGCCAAGGTGGCCGGGCGGCGCTGGCTGCCACCGCCGGTGCCCGCGCCGCGCCGCAGGTCGGGCGTGTGGCTGGTGCCGGCGCGCAGCTCCAAGGGCGCCTGGGGGCTGCGGCTGCGGCACGCCCAGGCGCTCATCGGCGAGTGCCGCGTCGACGACGGCGACCTGGTGTTCTCGGGCCGGATCAACGACCTCGGCGACGGCGAGCCCGTGGTGCGGCTGCGGCGCAAGAGCGACGGCGAGGAGATGTACTTCCCGGTCGCGCTGGCCGGCCAGGACTTCTCCGCGCGGGTGCCGCTGGCCGGCATCGACGAGAGCGTCGGCCGCGAGTCGTGGTGGGAGGTGGTCATCGACCAGGGCCGGCCCATCCGCCCGCTCGTACGGCGGGCCGAGCGCCAGGTCGCCACCGTGGACGACCGGCGGTTCCTCATCGACCGCAGCGAGGACGGCTGCCTGCTGCTGGCCGAACGCTGACCGGCCGGCCTTCTCAGGCGAGGATCGCGGCGAGGGTCTCGACGACGAGGTCCTGCTCGCCGTCGGTCAGGTCGGCGAACAGCGGCAGCGACAGCTCCTCGGCGTAGTACGCCTCCGCGCGCGGGCACAGCCCACGCCGGTAGCCGAGGTCCTCGAACACCGGGTGCCAGTACGCCGGGATGTAGTTGACCTGCACGCCGATGCCCGCGGCCCGCATGCGTTCGTAGACCTCGCGCCGGCGGCCGTCGCGCACCCTGACCGGGTAGAGGTGCCAGCTCGGCGTGACGTAGGCCCGCTGGGCGGGCAGCGTGAGGCCGGGCACGTCGCGCAGCAGCGTGTTGTACCGGGCGACCAGCTCGGCGCGGCGGGCGCGGAACCGTTCGAGGCGCCGCAGCTGGCTGACGCCCAGCGCGCAGAGCACGTCGGGCAGCCGGTAGTTGAGCCCGAACTCGTGCACCTCCTGGTGCCAGCCGCCGTGGTCGGGGTCGCGCTGCTCGGCCGGGTCGCGGACCAGGCCGTGGTTGCGGAAGCGGGCGGCCCGCTCGAACCGGCCGGGATCGGCCACGGCCACCGCGCCGCCCTCGGCGGTCGTCACGGTCTTGGTCGGGAAGAACGAGAACGTCGTCAGGTCGGCCACCGACCCCACCGGCCGGTCCTTGTACGACGCCCCGATCGAGTGCGCCGCGTCGGCCACCAGCACCGCGCCCGCCCGCTCGGCGAGCGTGCGCAGCTCGTCGTAGTCGGCGGGATGGCCCGCGTAGTCGACGCCCGTGATCGCCCGCGTCCGGTGTGTGACCAGCGCGGTGACCGAGTCGGGGTCGATGTTGCCGGTGTCGGGCTGGACGTCGGCGAAGGCCACCCGCGCGCCGCGCAGGACGGCCGTGGCCGCCGTGGCGACGAACGTGAGCGGCGAGGTGATCACCTCGTCACCCTGGCCGACGCCCGCCGCCGCGTACGCGACGTGCAGCGCGGCCGTGCCGGACGTGACCGACACGCAGGGAACGCCGCCGGTCCACCGGGCCAGCTCGCTCTCGAACAGCCTGACCGCGGGGCCCGTGGTCAGCCAGTCGCCGCGCAGCACCTCAGCCACCGCCTCGATGTCGGACTCGATGATGGACTGCCGTCCGTAGGGCAGCATCAGCCGGCCACCATGTCGCGCAGGTCACGCACGGACAGCCACCGGTCGTTGGTGTCGGAGCGGTAGGAGAACCCCTCGGGCAGCAGCTCGCCGGTCTGCGGCGCCTGGTAGCCCCAGGTCGCGATCGTGGGCTGGACGACGTAGCGGTCGGAAAGGCGCAGGGTCCGGCGGCCGTCGTCGGGGCCGATCATCTCCTCGTGCAGCTTCTCGCCCGGCCTGATGCCGATCTCGTAGACCGGGTTGTCAGGGGCCAGCGCCTCGGCCAGGTCGGTGATGCGCATGCTGGGGATGCGCGGGACGTAGAGCTCGCCGCCCTGCATGAGGTCGAAGGAGTCGACCACGAACCGCACGGCCTGGTCGAGGGTGATCCAGAACCGGGTCATGCGCTTGTCGGTGATCGGCAGGCTGCCGCCCTGCTCGGCCAGGCGCAGGAAGAACGGCACCACCGAGCCCCTGCTGCCGACGACGTTGCCGTAGCGGACGACGGCGAAGCGGGTCTTGTGGGCGGCGGCGTAGTGGTTGGCCGAGACGAACAGCTTGTCGGCGACCAGCTTGGTGGCGCCGTAGAGGTTGATCGGGCTGGAGGCCTTGTCGGTGGACAGCGCGACGACCTTGCGCACGCCGCAGTCGATGGCCGCCTCGACCACGTTCTGGGACCCGGCGACGTTGGTGCGGACGTATTCGAACGGGTTGTACTCGGCGGTGTCGACCTGCTTGAGCGCGGCGGCGTGGACGACGTGGTCGACGCCGTGCATGGCGCGGGTGAGCCGGTCGCGGTCGCGTACGTCGCCGATGAACCAGCGCAGGCGTTCGTCGTCGCGGAAGAGCTGTTTGAGCTCGTACTGCTTGAGCTCGTCGCGGGAGAAGACCACCAGGCGGCGCACCCCGAGCGAGTCGAGCGCGTGGCGGATGAACGCCTTGCCGAAGGACCCCGTTCCTCCGGTGATCAGAATGGACGATCCACTGAGAATGCTCACGCGGCCCCCTGAAATCGCGCTGACGAACCGTAGTCGTTCGAGCTGGCCGGTAGCATAGCGCGACCGGTCAACCACGTATGGTCACACGGGGGAATGTGGTTTTGATGCGTATTGTCGGAATCATCCAGGCTCGGATGGGCTCCACCCGGCTGCCCGGGAAGGTGCTGCGCGACCTCGGCGGACGTTCGGTCCTGGGGTGGGTCGTGCGCGCCGCGCGCGAGTCTGGGGCGCTCGACGACCTCGTGGTGGCCACGACGACGCAGGCCGCCGACGACGCGGTGGCGGCCGAGTGCGACCGGCTCGGCGTGGCCTGCCACCGGGGGCCCGTCGACGACGTGCTCACCCGGTTCATGGAGGCGCTGGCCGGGCGGGGGGCCGAGGCGGTGATGCGCTTCACGGCCGACTGCCCGCTGCTCGACCCCGCCGTGATCAGGGAGGCGGCGCTGGTCTTCCGCGCGGTCCCGGGCCTCGACTACGTCAGCACGAGCCTGGGCGGGTCGCTGCCCCGCGGGCTCGACGTCGAGATCGTCGGCAGGGCGGCCCTGGAGCGCGCCGACGCCGAGGCCACCGGTTTCCACCGCACCCACGTCACCTCCTACGTCTACGCGCACCCGGGCGAGTCGCGGCTGCTCGGCCTGACCCCCCAGCCGATGGCCGCGGCCGACGACCTGCGGGTCACGCTCGACACCGACGACGACTGGCGGCTCGTCGCCCGCGTGGTCGAGGAGCTGGGCGACGCCTGCGTGCCCGTCCGCACGCTGGTGAGCTGGTTGCGGGCCCGGCCGGAGGTCTGCGAGCTCAACGCCCACGTGCGCCAGAAGGAGTTGCAGGACGCATGAGCGGTCGGGTGGGCGTGCGCTGCGACGCCGCGGCGGGGAGCGGGGCCGGACATCTGGTGCGCTGCGTGGCGCTGGCCGAGGAGCTGAGCGCGAGGGGCGTCGAGGTGGTCTTCCTCGGCACGGTCTCCGGCTCGGAATGGGCCATGGACCAGCTCAGGAGCCGCGGTCTGCCGCTGGTGGCCGCCCCCCGGCGGCCCGACCGGCTGGTCGCGCTGGCCTGCGAGCTGCGGCTCGACGCCGTGGTGCTGGACTCGTACGAGCTGCCGGAGGGCACCGGCGGGGCGCTCAGGGCGGTGGGCTTCCCGGTGCTGGCGATCGTCGACGGCGACCCGCTGGGCCAGGAGGCCGACCTCTACCTCGACCAGAACCTCGGCGCCGAGGACCGGCCCTTCCCACTGCCCCGCGACTCCTGGCGGCTGGCGGGCACCCGGTACGCGCTGCTGCGCGACAGCGTCCGGGGGCGGCGCAGGACGCGGCAGCCGGGGCCGGTGCCGCGGGTGCTCTGCTTCTTCGGCGGCACCGACAGCGCGGGCGTCGCCCCCGCCTGGGCCGAGGCGCTGGCGTGCACGGGCGTGCCGTTCCAGGCCACGCTGGTCAGCCCCGAGCCGTTCGAGGCGGGGGAGGGCATCACCGTCATCCCGCCCACCGACCGCCTGCCCGAGCTGATGGCCGCCGCCGACCTCGTGGTCACCGCCGCGGGGTCGGCCATCTGGGAGCTGCTCCACCTCGGCGTGCCCACGGCGCTGAGCTGGGTGGCCGACAACCAGCTCATCGGCTACCGGGCGCTGGTGGGCCGGGGGGTGGCCGCCGGGCTGGGCCGGGCGGCCGACGCCGAGGCCGTCGGCGTGCTCGCCCGCCTGCTCGCCGACCCCGCGCTGCGCGAGGAGCACGGCAGGCGGGGCGGCGGGCTGGTCGACGGCAAGGGCAGGGAACGCGTCGCCGACGCCTTCCTCGACCTGTGGATCAGATGAGGTCCCAGGTCAACGGCGTGCCGAGGGCCGCGTCGCGGGTGAACCGGCGGCCCATCACCTCGTCGGCGGCATCGGGGTGCAGGCCGCCGGCGGGGCGGATCGACCGCACGTTCTCCCCGGTCACCGCCTCGCCCGCGCGTACGTCGCGGACCACGTAGAGCGACCGGCGGAAGCGCAGCCCCTCGCGCTCGGACTCGCGCGGCCCGAGCACCGGGCGGCCCAGCGACTGCCAGGCCCGCTCGCTCTCCTCCACCAGCGCCGCCAGCTCGGGGGGCTCCAGCGAGAAGGCGGCGTCCACGCCGCCGTCGGCCCGCGACAGCGTCACGTGCTTCTCGATCAGGCACGCGCCCAGCGCGACCGCCGCCAGCGCCGCCCCGATGCCCGGCGTGTGGTCGGAGACGCCGACCTCGGCGCCGGTGAGCGCGGCCAGCAGGGGCAACGAGCGCAGGTTGCTCTCGGCCGGGGAGGCGGGGTAGGAGGCGGTGCAGGACAGCACGGCGAGCTGCGTGCAGCCCGCCTGGCGGGCCGCCGTCACCGCGGCCTCGATCTCGCCGGCCGTGGCCATGCCGGTGGAGATGATCAGCGGCTTGCCGGTGGAGGCGGCCAGCCTGATCAGCGGCAGGTCCACGATCTCCGAGGACGCGATCTTGTACGCCGGCGCGTCGAGCTTCTCCAGCAGCTCCACCGCGGTGGGGTCGAAGGGCGCGGAGAAGGCCAGGAGGCCGTGCTCGCGGGCCCGTTCGAAGATCGGCTCGTGCCACTCCCAGGGGGTGTGGGCGCGTTCGAACAGCCGGTAGAGGTTCTCGCCGCCCCACAGCTCGTGCCCGTCGCCCACGCGGAAGGCGGGGCCGTCGGCGTCGACCGTGATCGTGTCGGGCCGGTAGGTCTGCAGCTTCAGCGCGTGCGCTCCGCCGGACGCCGCCGCGTCGACGATGGCGAGGGCCCGCTCCAGGCTCCCGTTGTGGTTGCCGGACATCTCGGCGATCACGAACGGCGGCCGGTCGGCCCCGATCGTCCGCCCTCCGATGGACATCATCCCTGCTCCTCCTCGTTCAGCTCGACGGCGACGTTCGGCTGGACGGCGATGTTCGGTTCGACGGCGTTGTTCGGTTGGACGGCGTTGTTCAGCTCGACGGCGACGACCTCGCGCGGCACCCCGTCGACCGGTCTCAGGTAGGTCGCGACCTCGGCGAACCCGAAGCGCCTGTGCAGCCGCCGCACCGGCTCGTTGTCGGCCAGCACCTCGCCGCGCAGGGTCGTCAGCCCCAGCGGGCCGAACGCGTGGTCGATGGCGGCCCGCTCCAGGCCCGCCCACGCCCTCAGCACCGCCCCGGACCGTTCGAGGCCGTCGAGGTCGAGGTAGAAGCCCCAGGAGGCGCTGTCGCCGCCGAGCCCCGAGTACGTCACCACCCCGGCGCGTGCCCCGTCGTGGTCGTAGATCAGCACCTGCCTGGCCGCGTCCGCGCGGACGGCGGCCCACCAGCGGGCGTGCTCGTCCTCGGAGATCTCGTGGCCGGTGAAGCTGGCGGCGCGCACGCGCGGATGGTTGCGCCAGTGGCGCATGACGGGCAGATCATCGTCCCGGACGCGTCTCAGCACCGCTCCCCCTACCATTCGTGCTCGACTCATTGCACAACGTAGCGGATTCCGTGTCAGGTAAAGAGCTCATCAGGGACGGGCATCGGGCGCGGAACCGGCGAGGCGGTCGCGGCATGCTGCCCTCTACCGCCTTCCACGAGAGCCAAGGAGCGTCATGATCCCCCTGCTCAGTGTCATCGTCCCGGTCCACAATGTGGAGCCGTACCTGGCGGAGTGCCTGAAATCGCTGGCCGCGCAGACCATGGAGGACTTCGAGGTCATCATGGTCGACGACGGCTCGATCGACGGGAGCCGGCGGCTGGCCGACGACTTCGTGGCCCGCGACTCCCGCTTCACAATCGTCGAGCAGCAGAACATGGGGCCGGGGCCGGCGCGCAACGAGGGGATCAGGCGGGCCAGGGGCACCTATCTCGCCTTCGCCGACAGCGACGACGTCGTGCCGCCGCACGCGTACGAGGTGCTGATCGCCAAGCTCGGCGAGACCGGCTCCGACCTGGCGTGCGGCGCGGTCAGGCGCATGGTGGACGGCGTGCTGGAGGAGTCGATCCTGCACGAGCGGGTCTTCCGGCGGCCCGTGTTGTGCACCCACATCACCGACAAGAAGGTCCTGGTCAGGGACCGTACGGTGTGGAACAAGGTCTACCGCGCCGACTTCTGGCGACGGCACGGCCTGCGCTTCCCCGCCGGCATCTACGAGGACGTGCCGGTCGCCATGCAGGCCCACGTCCTGGCCACCAGCGTTGACATGGTGGACGACGTCGTCTACCACTGGCGCCGGCGCGACGAGGGGGAGACCTCGATCACGCAACGCCGCTCACAGCTGCCCAACCTGCACGAGCGCCTGAGCGCCATCCGCGCGGTGCGCGCCTTCCTGGAGGACGGCGCGCCGGAGCTGCTGCCCGAGTTCGACGCGCTGGTGCTGGAGAAGGACATCGTCTTCCTGTTCCAGGCGCTGGAGTCGGCGCGGGAGGAGGGCCATGACCTGGTGCCGCTGCTCGGGCTGGCCGACGCCTGGCTGGACGAGCTGAGCCCCCGGGCCCTGGCCACCGCGCCCTCGCTGCGCCGCCTGGAGCTGCACCTGACCAGACGCGGCATGATCGACCAGCTCCGCGCGGTGCGCGACTTCCGCCGCAGCCGCGTGGACGGCACGCGGGTGCGCCCGCGCGGCTTCCGCACCGTCAACTGGTACGGCGACTACCCCTACTTCCGGCAACGGCGGCGGCTCGGCATCCCCGACGACGTCTACGACGCCCGCGACGAGCTCAAGCTGATCGCCCGGGTGGACGACTGCTCCTGGACGGGCACCGAGTACCGGGTACGCGGCGAGGTGTCCGTCCACCGGGTCGATCGCAAGGTCGGCAAGGTGAGCATGTGGCTGAGCGACGGCCGCCGCCGGATCCCCCTGGAGGTCGGGCGGACCGGCCGGTACGGCGTGACCGCCGGCATCGACCCCAGGGCGCTGGAGGGCGGCGGGCCGAGCTGGCGGCTGCTGGTCAAGGCCGAGACCCGTGGCCTCGTGCTCAAGGGCTGGTTCCGCGACGCGGACGCGCACGGTGCGTGGCGGTTTTCCCTGCAAGCTTGGTCAAGAAGCGGCATGGACATCCCCCAGTAGTTCCAGACAGTAATCGTCAGACGGCGGTCCGTAGCCATGCTGGGATCCATGAGGACCTATTCGCTGGATGACGTCTACGAGACACGCAAGCGGAGAGACTCCTGGTGGACCGTGTATTTCGTGGACCCGGTCGCCTGCCGGGTCGCCCTTCCCGTCGCCAACCGCACCCGGATCACGCCCAACGGGCTCACGGTGTTCTCGCTGGTCCTCGGCATGGTGTCGGCGGCCTGCTTCGCGCTGGACCAGCTCGTCGCCGGCGCCCTGATGTTCTATCTGAGCTTCACGATCGACTGCGTGGACGGCAAGATAGCCCGGCTCAAGGGCACGGGGACGCCCTTCGGGCTCTGGCTGGACTACGTGGGGGACCGGGTCAGGGTCGTCCTGTGCGCCGGGGGGCTGGCGTACGGGCAGTACGTCCTGACGGCGGATGTCCGGTACGTGGTGCTCGGCGCGGCGGTGGCCGTGCTCGACCTGTTCAGGTACGTCAACGCGCCGCAGATGAAGCGGGTGCGCGAGGCCGTCAGGGAGGAGCGGGGCGAGCCGGAGCCGCCCGGCGAGGACACCGTCCCTCTGGATCGGGCGCCCGCGGACCTCGACCTGCGCATGCTCATGGAACGCGCCCCGCGCCCCGGCGGCCGCAGGCGGCGGCTGCCCGCCTTCT
Organism: Nonomuraea sp. NPDC052265; assembly: GCF_044547985.1. Taxonomy (NCBI): domain Bacteria; kingdom Bacillati; phylum Actinomycetota; class Actinomycetes; order Streptosporangiales; family Streptosporangiaceae; genus Nonomuraea; species Nonomuraea sp. NPDC052265. Next base: position 940,753 of record NZ_JBIUBJ010000001.1, on the reverse strand, counting down.
TCAGGCGCCTCAACAGGTTCCTGGCCAGGCACCGGGTGCGTTCGCACCTGATCAGCGGCATCGAGTTCCATGCGGCGGTCTTCGTGATCGCGCCGCTCGCCGGGGTGTGGGCGCTGATCCCGCTCGCGGCGGCCGCCGGGGTCATGCTCCTGGCCAACGAGATCTTCCTTGTCTACCGGATGTGGCTCTTCACGCGCAGGCACAGCGTGCCCTCCCAGGAGAGCCGAGAGCACGTTCTCGTCTAAGTTTTCGGGGGTTAGTACGAAATGTCCGACCGGCCAGTCTTCGTCATTGGATGCCCGCGGTCCGGCACCACGATGCTCCAGCTCATGCTCCACTCGCACCCGCGCATGGCGGTGCCGCCGGAGACGCGCTTCCTCGTTCCCGCTTATTACCGGCGCCGCACATGGGGCGACCTGCGGGTCCCTCAGCGGCGCAAGGCACTGGCGCAGTGGATCGCCACCGACCGCAGCACGAAGTTCCGCGAGCTCAAGATCGACAAGGACGAGTTCATCCGGCAGGCCGTGGAGGGGCCGGGCTCGCTCGGCTCGGTCATCGGCACGGCCTTCCGCATGTACGCCGACCGCTTCGACAAGGCCCGCTGGGGCGACAAGAGGCCCAGCTACGTCAAGCAGACCGACCTGCTGCTGCGCCTCTTCCCCGACGCCCAGTTCATCCACCTGATCAGGGACGGCCGCGACTGCGTGGCCTCGCTGAAGGAGATGCCCTGGTACACGCTGGACTCCTTCCACGCGATCTCCACCTGGGCCGAGGCCATCGACGCCGGCGAGCGGCTGCGGCGCACGCTGCCCGACGACACCTACTATGAGCTGCGCTACGAAGACCTCACCGACGACCCGATGACCGAGATGAAGAAGCTCTGCCACTTCCTGGAGGAGGACTTCGCGCCGTCGATGATCTCCCCCCGCGAGGCGGCCGTCCAGGCGGTCCCGCAGCACAAGGTCTGGCACAGCAACACCCACCGCGAGGTCACCCGCAGCCGCGTCGGGAGCTGGGCCAACCGCCTGGACGACTGGGAGATCGCGCTGTGCGAGCACATGCTCGGCGAGCGCCTTCAGGCCAACGGCTACGAGCTGACCGACGTGCCCAGGCCGGCCAAGGAACACGTGACGGCCTGCCAGAAGACCATGCAGAAGCGCAAGGCCAGCCGGTCGCGCAAGGCCATGCGCGACCGCTTCAACCGGCTGCGCGAGCCCAGCCCGGTCGGCGCGCTGCTCACCTCCACGCAGCAGACGCTGGCCGGCATCCCGCAGCAGCGTCCCGAGGTGACCGTCTAGCGCTCGATGTGCGCGAACAGGGACTCCCAGCGGTCCAGCACGTGGTCGAGGCGGAACGCCTCGGCCCGTGTCCGGGCGGCGGCCCCCAGCCGCCGCCGCTCCCGCGCCGACCCCATCAGCGCGGCCAGCTCGGCGGCGAACGCGTCCACGTCCCCCGGCGGCACCCGTACCGGGCCCGCCGAGCGCACGCCGCCCGACACGTCGAACGCGACCGACGGCACCCCGTGGGCGCACGCCTCCAGCAGCACGACCGGCAGACCCTCGTGCTCGCTGGTCAGCGCCACCAGCGAGGCGTTCAGGTACTCCTCGCCCATCCGATGAGCGGGCACCAGACCGCGGAGGACCACCCGGTCCGCGACGCCCTCCCGGGCCGCGTGCGCCCGCAGCCGCTCGCGTTCGGCGCCGTCGCCGATCAGGTGCAGCTCCCAGGACGGCGGCGGCTCTGCGCGGGCGAAGGCGCTGATCAGCCGGTCGAACCGCTTGACGCCCTCCAGCCGGCCCACGCCCAGCACCCGCGGCACGTCGAGCGCCGACGTCTCCGCAGGCCAGGCGCCCAGCGGGTTGGGCAGCGTCCAGGCGTTGGGCAGCAGGGCGTGCTCGGAGAAGGACCAGGCGTCGTCCTCGCTGAGGAAGAGCGCCTGGTCGAGGTCGGGATAGTGCTTCTTGATCGAGGCCAGGTGCCAGCAGCCGCGGGCGTGGTCGTACGAGCCGTGGTACTGCCCGATCGAGCGGAACCCGGCGGGCAGCAGCCCCGCCAGCCTGGCCACCACCGACGGCGAGGTCATCACCGCGTACCCGGGGCGGACGTCGCGCAGCAGCTCCCTGACCCTGCGGTCGGCCAGGCGCCGGGCCAGCGGGCCCTGCGCGCCGAGCGGGCCGCCCACCACGTGCTGCCGGTAACGCGGCCGGTCCACGTAGCGGAAGGGCGTGGCGGCGCGGTGCAGGCCGACGACGTGCACCTCGTGGCCGCGTTCCGCCAGGCCCTGGGCCAGGGTGTGGGTGACCTGCTGGACGCCGCCGAGCGTGTCGGCGTCCAGGCAGGCGAAGACGACGGTCATCGCGTACGCCCCTCGAAGAAGTCGTCCACGATGCGGGCGGAGGCGTCCCCGTGCTCGTCGGCGCACCACAGGTCGCGGAAGGCGGCGTACTTGGCGGCGAAGGCGGCGTGCACCTCGGGCAGGTCGCGCAGCACGTCCACCAGCTCGGCCGTGGTGGTCACGCACGGGCCCGGGGCGATGGCGGGCAGGTCGTGGTAGACGCCGCGCTCGCAGAGCCGGTAGTCGTCCCAGTCGTCGATGAGGAACACCATCGGCCTGCCGGTCAGCGCGTAGTCGCACATCACGGAGGAGTAGTCGGTCAGCAGCGCGTCCGAGGCCAGCATCAGGTCGTTGATCTCCGGATAGGACGAGGCCGGCCGGACGAAGTGCCTGAGCCGCTCGGGCGGTTCGTACTTCTCGACCGGATGTGTACGCAGGACCACCACCCACTCGCCGGCCAGCTCCTTCGCCATGAGGTCCAGGTCGGCGCGTACCGAGCGGCCGCTCATCTTGTCCCGGTCGCGGTAGGTGGGCGCGTAGAGCAGGACCTTGCGCCCCGGCGGGATCTCCAGCCGGGCCCGTACGTCGCCGGCCGCCTCCGCCCGCACCAGCGCGTCGCAGCGCGGCGTGCCGCACCGGTAGACCTTGCCGTCGTAGCCGTTGGAGGGCAGGAACACCCGTGAGAACTCCGCGCTCGGCGAGACCAGCGCGTCCCACCGGGCGACGGCGGCCCGCCACTGCTCGCGCGGCCTGTCGAAGTCGCCGCGCAGGTCGGGCGCGTCGAAGCCGATCGACTTGATGCCCTGCCCGTGCCAGGTCTGCAGGTAGCGGGTGCCGGGCGGCTTCGGGTAGTCCAGCGGGAAGCCGTGGCTGTCCACCCAGATCCCGGCGCGGGCCATCGTCCACAGGTAGCGCCAGCTTCCCCGGCGGACCAGCCGGGCGTCGGCGGGGAAGTTCCCGCGGCCCTTGGCGACCGACCACACCGCCTCGATCGGCAGGCCGCGCCGCCGCACCTCCTCGTAGATGGCCCGGGGGCTGCCGTTGTAGCCCTTGCCGACGTCCGACTCGAACAGGGCGAGGTCGTCGCGCCGCGGCACCACCCTGATCAGCAGCTTGTAGGCGCGCAGCTTGACGCGCGGCGTGTTGAGCTTCCTCAGCAGCAACCGGCGGGCCCGCCGCAGCGCCGAGCGGGCGCGCGAGTGCGTGCGCACGCACAGGTAGGCGGCGTAGCCCTCGGTCTTCACCGTGCAGCCGGGCAGCTCGATCGGCTCCAGGTTGGGGTCGACGATCAGCCGGTCGGTGGTGACGTGGCCGTCGGAGCGGCGTCGGAAGCCGATGCGCGGGTCGCTCCTGCCGCAGGGGGCGAAGACGACCTCGCTGACGTACCCGCCGTCGCCCGAGGGGACCGGCCGGATCGGCACGCGTTCCCTGCCCGCGTCCAGGAACGCCTCCCACTCGGCTGGCAGCACGCCGAACGGGTCGTAGGTGCGCACGATCATCCGCACCCGCTCGCCGTTCGTGGCCAGGCCGGTCACCTCGTGCCGCAGCCGGGAGTCGGTGTAGGGCAGCTCGGCCAGGCGCAGCGCGGTGATGTCCAGCCAGGGCGCGGCCGTCGTCCCCCAGTACGTGTGCCCGTCCACCTGCACGGCCGCCCGCGGCGCGGCCCGGGGGCCGGTCAGCGAGCCGGCCGCCACGCGCAGGTCGTCGATCCTGTCGTCCAGGATGAGCCGGCAGCAGACCCGGTCCATCGGCTCGATGCGGTCGAACACCTCGCCGGGGATCTCCTCCAGGTACGGCCGCACGACCGAGGCGAACTCCTTCACCCACACCAGGTCGCGCGCGGGCAGCGGGTTGAGGTAGACCCGCAGGTCCTGCCGCAGGAACCGGTACTGCCGGTGCGGGACCAGGTCCTCGGCGCCGTAGCCGCGCAGGATGTCGTCGCTCAGCCGGGCCGCGGTCACCCGCTGCCGCACGTTGTCCATCTCGTCGATGCTGAGCGAGATCGACTCGTTCGAGCGCGCCCGGTGCCAGTGGTAGACCACCCACGGGACGATCGCGAACCGGTGGGCCACGGCGTACAGCTCGGTGGCGAAGACGTGGTCCTCGTAGTGGATGTCCTCGGGGAAGCGCAGCACGTTGTCGCGCAGCCAGGCGATGTCGTAGAGCTTGTTGGTGCTGAAGGAGTCGAGGAACAGCTCGGGCTCCGCGCGGATGCCCTCGACCACCCGCCGCCGGGCGAACAACGACGGATAGTACGGGCGCAGCCGCCCGTCCCGCTCGAACAGCCGGGAGATCTGCCCCGACACGAAGTCGGACCCGGTGCGCTCGATCTCGGTGAGCAGGCTCTTGCACGCGTGCCGGGGCAGCTCGTCGTCGCTGTCGAGGAACATGGCGTACGGCGCCCTGGCGGCGTCGATCCCGTCGTTGCGGGGTGCCCCGCAGCCGCCGCTGTTGCTCTCCCTGCGCAGGTAGCGCACCCGCGGGTCCTCGGCCATGAGCCGCGCGGCGACCTCGGGCGTGCCGTCGGTGCTGGCGTCGTCGGAGATGATCACTTCGAGGTCGCGCAACGACTGACGCAGCACGGACCGCACGGCCCTGGGCAGGCGGGCCGCGTCGTTGTACGAGATCACGACCACGCTGCAGTCCGGCATCCCGACGTCCCCCCAGTAATGACCTGCGGGAATGGCACTTCCCCCTGGCGGCGGGAAGTGACCGGACTTTATGGGGTTTTTGCTGAAAATCAGCGTATAAGGCGACGAATCACCCAGATGAGGATCGTGAGCGCCACGAGCCCGCCCGCGATCGGCGCGAGCCGCCTGAGCAGCGGCTGCCCGGCGATCTCCAGCAGGTCGAGCGCCTCCTCGTCAGGCGTGCGCGAGGTCCGCAGCGTGCCCGAAGGCCGCACGTCCGGCTCGGGAACGGGCAGCGCGCTCAGGTGCCGCTCCTCCTCTTCCTCTCGCGGCTGCGGCTCCTGGGGCACGACCGGCTCCACCATGGGCTCGGACAGGAGCCGGGCGAGGTTGCCGGCGAACCGGTCGATCAGCTTGGCCCCGACCTCGGCCATGACCCCGCGCCCGAACTGCGCGGGCCGCCCGGTCACGTTGAACGTCGTCTCCACGGCCACCGACGTGCCGCCCTCGGCCGGCGTCATGTGCGCCCTGACCGTGGCCGACGCCGTGCCGGAGCCCCTGGCCTCCTTGCCGGACGCCTGGATCGTGAGCGTGTGGGCGTCTTTGTCGACGTCCTCGAACCTGGCCGAGCCCCGGTAGGTGACGGTGATCGGGCCGACCTTGACCTTCATCCGGCCGGTGAACTCGTCGCCCTCGAAGATGTCGAGCGTCGCCCCCGGCAGGCAGGGCGCGACCCGTTCGACGTCGAGCAGCACCGCCCACGCCTGCTCGACCGGAACCGGGACAGTGAACTCGTGCTCGAACCGCATCGCCATCGATCCGCTCCTTCCGAGGTTGGTTGCGACACTACGTCGGGGCGGGGGCGCCCCGGAAGAGGCGCCCCCGCCTCACTCAGGGGGACCCGGCGGCCGTGCGCACCGCCCGGTGGGTCAGGACCCGGGCCAGGTGGCGGCGGTAGTCGGGCTGGGCGTGCAGGTCGGCGGGCGGCGAGGCGCCGTCCGCGGCCTGCTCGCACGCCTGCCGCAGCCGGTCGCCGAGCTCGACGCCCCGCAACGCGGTCTCGGTCGTGCGGGCGCGCACCGGGGTCGGGCCCATGTTCGTCAGCGCGACCCTGGCCTCGGCGATCGCGCCGTTGGAACGCCTGACCGCGGCCGCCACGCCGACGATCGCCCACGACTGCGCGGTCCTGTGGAACTTCTCGTAGTGGAAGCCCCAGCCCTCGCCCAGCTTCGGCAGCTTCACCCCGGCCAGGATCTCCCCGGCCCGCAACGACGTCTCCAGGTAGTCGACGAAGAACTCGGCGGCCGGGATCTCCCGCTCGCCCTCCGCCGACGCCGCCACGATCACGCCGTCCAGCGCCAGCACCACGGCCGGCAGGTCGCCCGCCGGGTCGGCGTGCGCCAGCGAGCCGCCGAACGTCCCCCGGTGCCTGATCGCCGGGTCGGCCACCCTGGCCGTGGCCAGCGCCACCAGCGGGACGCCGGCGTTCACCACCGGGGAGCGCATGACCTCGTCGTGCGTGGCCAGCGCGCCGATGAAGACGTGGTCGCCCCGGTCGTGCACGCCGTTCAGGCCGGGCAGGCGGCCGATGTCCACCAGCTTGGACGGGTAGGCCAGTCGCAGCCGCAGCAGCGGGAGCAGCGACTGCCCGCCGGCCAGGGCCTTGGCGTCCTCGTCGGAGGCGAGCTCCGCGCAGGCCGCCGCCAGCGAGTCGGGACGCACGTAGTCGAACGGTGCGGGGATCATGGCCGCGCTCCTTCCAGCGCTCGCCAGACACGCTCGGGCGTGCACGGCATCCGGACGTCGTCGATGCCGTACGGCCGCAGCGCGTCCACGATCGCGTTCACCACCGCCGGGGTCGAGGCGATCGTGCCGGCCTCGCCGACGCCCTTGACGCCCAGCGGGTTGCCGGTCGCGGGGGTCTCGGTCCGGTCCGTCGTGAACGCCGGCAGGTCCGCCGCCGACGGCAGCAGGTAGTCGGCCATGGTCGTGGTCAGCAGGTTGCCGTCGGGGTCGTAGACGGCCTCCTCGTACAGCGCCTGCGCCACGCCCTGCGCGATGCCGCCGTGCACCTGGCCCTCGACGATCAGCGGGTTGACCACCTTGCCGACGTCGTCCACGGCCACGTACGAGCGGATCCGGGTCATGCCCGTCTCGGTGTCCACCTCCATCGCGCACAGGTGCGTGCCGTGCGGGAAGGAGTAGTTGTCCGGGTCGAAGGTGGCGTCGGAGTCGAGCCGCGCCTCCACGCCGTCGGGCAGGTCGTGCGCCTGGAAGGCGGCGTAGGCCAGCTCCTGGATCGTCCTGCTCGATCCGGTGCCGCGCACCTTGAACGCGCCGCCGTCGAACTCCAGGTCGTCCGGCGAGCATTCGAGCATGTGGGCGGCCAGCTTCCTGGCCTTCTCCCTGACCTTCTCGCACGCCTGAAGCACGGCGATGCCGCCCACGACCAGCGAGCGCGAGCCGTAGGTGTCCATGCCCTTGTGCGCGACGGCCGTGTCGCCGTGCAGCACGCGGACGTCCTCGAACGGCACGCCCAGCGCGTCGGCCACGATCTGGCTCCACGCCGTCACGTGCCCCTGGCCGTGCGGGGACGTGCCGGTGATGACCTCGACCTTGCCGGTCGGCAACATGCGCACCGAGCCGTGCTCCCAGCCGCCCGCCCCGAACCTCGCCGCCCCGAGCAGCCTCGACGGCGCCAGCCCGCACATCTCCGTGTACGTGCTGACCCCGATCCCGAGTTGCACCGGATCGCCCCGGTCCCGCCGGTCGGCCTGCTCGGCCCGCAGCTTGTCGTAGCCGAACAGCGACAGCGCCTTCTCCGTGGCCGCCTCGTAGTTGCCCGAGTCGTAGGTGAGCCCCGAGATCGTGGTGTACGGGAACTCCTCGTGCCTGATCCAGTTGCGCCTGCGCACCTCCAGCGGGTCCAGGCCCAGCTCGGCGGCGAGCTCGTCCATCGTCCGCTCGATGCCGAAGGTGGCCTCGGGACGGCCCGCGCCCCGGTAGGCGTCCGTGGGCATCTTGGTGGTGAACACGCCCCTGCAGCCGAACTCGTACGCGTCCATCTTGTAGATCGCGTTGAACATGGACGCCCCGAGCAGCGGCACCCCCGGCGTCACCAGCATCAGGTACGCGCCCATGTCGGCCAGCAGCTCCACCTGGAGCCCCCGGATGCGCCCGTCGGCGTCGGCGGCGAGCCGGATGCGCTGGAGCTGGTCGCGGCCGTGGTGCACGGTCAGGTTGCCCTCGGAGCGGGACTCGGTCCACTTGACCGGCCGGCCCAGCCTGCGCGCCATCAGCAGGCAGAGCACCTCCTCCGCGGTGACCTGCAACTTCGAGCCGAACCCGCCGCCCACGTCGGGCGCGACCACCCGCAGGTCGTGCTCGGGGATGCCGGTCACGACCGCCAGCATGACGCGCAGGATGTGCGGGATCTGGGTGGAGGTCCACATCGTGAAGGAGTCGCCGTCGGTGTCCACGAGCACCGCCCGCGGCTCCATCGCCGTCGGGATGAGCCGCTGCTGCACGTACGTCCGGTCGACGACGACGGCGGCGCCCTCGAACGCCGCCTCGACGTCCCCCGAGGTGATCTTCATGGAGAACGCCTGGTTGCCCGCCTCGTGCACCTTCGGGCTGTCCGGCGACAGCGCCTCGGTCATGTCGAGCACCGCGGGCAGCGGCTCGTAGTCGACCTCGATGGCCTCCAGCGCGTCGGCCGCCCGGTACCGGTCGGTCGCGACCACGCAGGCCACGGCCTCGCCGACGTACCGGACCTCGGAGGTCGCCATCGGCGGGTGGTCGGGGATGACGACGTCGTCGGTCACCGGCCACGCGCACGGCAGGCTGCCCTGCTCGGCGGCGAAGTCCTGGCCGCTGAACGCGGCCACCACGCCGGGCAGGCCGCGGGCCGCGGACACGTCCACCCGGGTGATCCGGGCGTGGGCCATCGGGCTGCGCAGGAACATCACGTGCAACGTGCCGGGCAGGGAGAGGTTGTCCGTCCAGCGCGTGCGCCCGGTCAGCAGCCTGGCGTCCTCCTTCCGCCTGCGCGGCCGGCCCACCTCGCGGACGCCGGCCGGCTCGTTGATCTGGCCGCTCCCGGCGATCTGCCCGGCGACGGCCTCGGGGCTCAGCTCGCTCACTGCGTCCTCACCGCCTGCCCCATCTCCTGCGCGCCGCGCTTCACCGCGCGCACGATGTTGCAGTAGCCCGTGCAGCGGCACAGGTTGCCCTCCAGCCCGTGCCTGATCGTCTCCTCCGACGGCTCCGGGTCCTCCCGGACCAGGTCGATCGCGGCCATGACCATGCCGGGGGTGCAGTAGCCGCACTGCAGCGCGTGCTCTTCGTGGAAGGCCCGCTGCATCGGGTGCATCGACCCGTTCGCGCCCAGGCCCTCGATGGTGACGACGTCGCCGCCGTCGGCCTGCACGGCGAGCACGGAACAGCTCTTGACGCTCTTGCCGTCGAGCATGACCGTGCACGCGCCGCAGTTGCTGGTGTCGCAGCCGACCGGGGTGCCGGTCCTGCCGAGCCGCTCACGTAGGAGATGAACGAGGAGGAGCCGCGGCTCGACGTCCTCCTCGTACTTGATCCCGTCGACGGTGACGGTGATTCGGGGCATACGTCCTCCCTCAGGAGCAGGGGGAAAGGCGGACACACCCGAAACTACGCCGGTGTTTTTCCCGGTCAAGGGTTACTTGCCGCGGACCACCCGCGCGATGATCGCCACCACCCCCGCGAAGGCCAGCCCGACCACCGTCACCCCGATCAGGACCAGGGCGTCCCTGAGCTCGCGGGTCACGACGAGGATGCCCAGCACCACGAACAACGTGCCGCTCAGCAGGGCCATCCAGTCGGTCCTGTGCAGCCGCCGGACGCGCTGCTCGACGTCACGCGCCACGCCGCACCTCCATGTCGCCGAGGCCGCTCCGCAGGTTCAGCACGATCGTGAACTCCTCGTCCTCGGACCTGATCTCGGGCTCCAGCACCTTGTCGAACTTGACGTCGACGCCGCCCCTGATCGACTGGTCGACCTTGATGTCGCCGACCTTGTTCGACGCGTGCACCTCGACCCTGGCCGTCGGCGGCACGATCACGGTCAGCTCGCCCACGGAGACCCTGGCGTCGAACGTCAGGCTCGTGCCCGGCAGCGCCTTCAGCTCCGTCAGGTCGAGCCGTCCGTCGCCGACGCCCACGTCGTAGACCTTGCCGGCTTCCGCGGGCTTGGTCAGGTACCAGGTGGAGTCGCCGATGTTGCGGGGCAGACCGCCCAGCATCAGGCCCACGCCGATCAGCAGCGCGACCGTGGTGCCCGCCGCGACGAGGCCGGCTCCGCGGCCCCACCAGGCGGCGATGAGCAGCCCGGCGCCGATGGTGATGAGCACGGCGCCGCCGACGATGGTCGGGCTCACGCCCCCGGCCGACCTGGCCTGGACCGCCACGACGATCCCTCCCACTATGATCGCGAGCAAGATGGTGATGGCCCCGATGAACGACTTGGGGCGCCGTTGCCGTGGCGCCGGGCTGGGGGCCGGGCGGCCGTACAGGGCGGGGTCGTAGGGCGAGTAGCCGGACCGCCTGGCGGGGTCGAGCGGGCGGTAGGGGCCCTTCGGGGCGAAGGGTTCGCCGTAGCCGCTGTAGTCGATCGCGGTTTTCGGCTGGGGGCGGTAGGCGGGCGGCTCCTGCCGCGACGCCGCCTGCGGGGCCTCGACCCGGGTCTTCGGTGACTCCGCCCGAGGTGCGTCCGTCTGGGGAGCCTCCGTCTGAGGGGCCTCCGTCTGAGGGGCGTCGGTCTGAGGGGCCTCCGCGTGGGGGGCGTCCGTCCGCGGGGGCTCGGCCTGGCGGGTCGCGTCCGGCGGGAGGCGGTGCTCCGCCGTGACGGCTCCGGCGGTCTCCATCGCCTGTGCGGCCTCGATCTTCGACATCTCGGCCCGTTCTTCCCTCGCCTGGGGCGCCTCGGGCTCGTCCGTACGGGGTGCCTCGGGCTGCCGTCCGGCGGACATCGCCCGCAGTCGCGCGGCCACGGCCTCGGCGTGGGCGGCGGCCGTCGTCCTGGGGGCCGGCGCCGCGGACTCGGGGTGAGCCGCCGCGCTGTCGCCCAGGCCGGACCAGCCGGGTTCGGCGGGACGTACCGGGGCGGCGGGCGCGGACGGCGCGTAGGACGGCGCGGGCGCCTCCGCGTCGGGGGAGCGCCGGCGACCGAGCCGCTCGGGCATCGAGCGGGCGAGCGCCAGCAGGTCGACGCCGTTGGAGTGGGCCGCGAGCAGCGAGACGGCCAGCAGCACGCCGACCACCAGCGTGCCGGTGTCGAGCCACACGGTCGCCAGGTTGAGCGCGAGGCCGAACCCGAGCACCGCCGTCAGCAGCGCCATCACGGCCTCGGCGTCGAAGTCGCGCCGGGTCCACTGCTCGATGATCCCCGGCCCGCCGTTGGGCTCCTTCATCAGCAGGAACGCCGCGATGTACAGGAAGATGCCGATGCCCGAGCCGAGCAGGAGCACGGCGAACGCCACGCGGAACACCACGGGGTCGATGCCGGTGTGCCGCCCGAGGCCGGCGCAGACGCCCATGAGGAAGCGCCCTTCGCTGCTGCGTCGCAGCTCCCGGGGCGGGGCGGCGGGTTGCCTGGGCGGAGCTTCTGTCATGAAACCATCGTGGACCGTCGGGCGGGGTGCCCGCATCCGGGAGACCCCTGACTCGACCCTGGGGGTTGTTCCCTGATGCCCGAAGTGCCCGCGACATGTGACGATGGCGATGTTATGGCAGACCAGAAGACACTTGCCGAGCCCACCGGCGATCGACCCTATCGCCGGATGCTCCGCCCCATGGAGGGCCGCCTGCTCGGCGGCGTGGCCCAGGGGCTGGCGGCGCAGCTCTCCCTCGATCCCGTCGTGATCAGGCTGATGTTCGTGCTGCTCAGCGTCGTGGACGGGGTCGGCATGGTGGCGTACGCCGTGCTGTGGATGATCACTCCGCGTGAGCCGTACGAGGGCCAGCCGCCCCAGCGCGACTGGAGTCAGCTCGCCGCGTTCAGCGCGATCGGCGTGGCGCTGGCCGCGTTCGGCTGGCTGACGGGGGCCTCGAAGGGCGGGATCGGCATGTTGCCGTTCGCCGTCGGCGGGATCGGCGCGCTCATCCTCTGGCAGCAGGCCGATCCCGAACGCCGCAAGAACTGGGTCAGCGGCGCCACCAAGAGCATCCGGACCAACCGCGTGCGCACGCTGCTCGGTGTGACGCTGGTCGTCATCGGCGCGGCCGGCTTCCTGTACGCCCAGGGCGAACTGGCCAAGGCCAGGCCCGGCCTGATGTTCACCGTCGTCGTGGTCGGCGGCATCGCGGTCATCGCCACGCCCTGGCTGGCCGGCCTGTGGAAGGAGCTCCAGCTCGAACGCCGCGAGCGCATCCGGCAGGAGGAACGCGCCGAGGTGGCCGCCATGGTGCACGACTCGGTGCTGCACACGCTCACCCTCATCCAGCGCGTCTCCCACGACCCCCGCGAGGTCACCAGGCTGGCCCGCTCCCAGGAACGCGAGCTGCGCAACTGGCTCTACCAGCCCGCCCAGGACGCCGACGCCACCGTGGCCGCCGCCGTCCGCAGGATCGCGGCCGAGGAGGAGGACTCCCACGGCGTGCCCATCGAGGTCGTCTGCGTCGGCGACATCGACCTCGACCCGCAGGGCAAGCTGGCGGCGATGCTCAATGCGTCCAGGCAGGCGATGGTCAACGCGGCCAAATATTCTGAGAGCCCGGCCATCTCCGTCTACGCGGAGGTGGAGGGCTTGGAGGTGACCATCTTCGTGAAGGACCGCGGCAAGGGCTTCGACCTTGAGGCGGTGCCCCTCGACAGAATGGGCATCAGGGAGTCCATCATCGGGAGAATGGAACGTCACGGCGGCACGGCCAGGGTCCGCACCGAGCCCGGGGAGGGCACGGAAGTGATGCTGACGATGAAGGTGGACAAGCAATGACACGCGTGTTGATCGTCGACGACCACCGGCTGTTCAGATCCGGCGTACGCGCGGAGCTGGGCGACTCGATCGAGGTCGTGGGCGAGGCTGAGGACGTCGAGACGGCGGTCAAGGCCATCGCCGAGCACCAGCCCGACGTGGTCCTGCTCGACGTGCACATGCCCGGCGGCGGCGGCCAGGAGGTGCTGCGCCGCGTCCTCAGCACCGGCTCGCAGGTCCGCTTCCTCGCCCTGTCGGTCTCCGACGCCGCCGAGGACGTCATCGGCGTCATCAGGGGCGGCGCCCGCGGCTACGTGACCAAGAACATCAGCGGCAGGGAGCTCACCGACGCCATCCGCCGGGTGGCCGACGGCGACGCGGTCTTCTCGCCGCGGCTGGCCGGGTTCGTCCTCGACGCCTTCGCCTCGTCCGAGGCGCCGTCGATCGATCCCGAGCTCGACTCGCTCACCCAGCGCGAACGCGAGGTGCTGCGGCTGATCGCCCGCGGTTACGCGTACAAGGAGATCGCCAAGGAGCTGTTCATCTCGGTCAAGACCGTGGAGACCCACGTCTCGTCCGTGCTGCGCAAGCTCCAGCTCTCCAACCGGCACGAGCTGTCCCGCTGGGCCACCGCGCGCCGCCTGGTCTGACCCTGCTTTCTGGACCGTTACAAGGTCGTTACGGCCATACGTAGACGAATCACTCGTCTCAGTAGTCACACATGGAAGGAGAAGCACATAATCCAGGAGTAACCCCCTTGAATCGCGTCCCCCGGTTGCTTGCCATGGTCGCACTGGTCTCGGCCGCGGCCTGTTCGGCAGAAGGTGTACCGGCCCAGCAGGCCCCGGAGGTCCGGACGACCGCCTCCGTGGGCGCCGCCGCGGCTGCTCACGTCGCGGCCCCGGCCAAGAAGGTCAAGCTCGACATCGCCGACATCACGCCCATGGGGGAGACGTCGGAGAAGGTCGGCGTCGGTTTTCCGATCATCGTCACGTTCGACCGGGATGTGAAGGACAAGGCCGCCGTCGAGGCGCTGCTGGAGGTCCAGGCCGACAAACCGGCCGAGGGCGCCTGGCGCTGGGTGTCGGCCCGCAAGGTCATCTACCGGACGAAGACGTACTGGAAGCCGCACCAGAAGGTGCTGTTCACCGCGCGCCTCAGCCAGCTCCCCGGCAACAAGGCCGAGGACGTCACCCGCCGCTTCGCCGTCGGCACCGCGAACATCTCGGTCGTCGACACCCGCAGGCACCAGATGAAGGTCTACCGGGACGGCAAGATCGCCAAGAAGATCGCGATCAGCGCCGGCCGCGGCGGCCTGATGCGCAACGGCGTGGACGTCTACCTCACCACCAGCGGCGTGCACCTCACCATGGGCAAGAAGTCCGTCGAGACGATGACGTCGTCCTGGATGGGGGTGACCGACCCCAAGGACCCGCGCTACTACAAGGAGGAGATCCCCTGGGCGGTGCGCATCTCCGACAGCGGCGAGTACGTCCACCAGAGCGCCGGCTACTACCAGTACCTCGGCCGCTCCAACCAGAGCCACGGCTGCGTGCGCGCCACCCCCGAGGGCTCCAAGTGGTTCTACGGCATCGCCCAGCGCGGTGACGTCGTCAAGATCACCGGTACCAAGCGCAAGCTCGACTGGCGCAACGGCTGGAGCTACTGGCAGCTCAACTGGACCCAGTGGAAGCAGGGCAGCGCCCTCAAGGCCTGACCGCGGCCCCGCCGGCAGGGCTCCCACCAGGAGCCCTGCCCCCTGCGGGCCCCGTCAGGAGCCCGGCACCCGCCGGCCAGGGGTCAGAGCTTCTCCAGGGGCGCGTACGCCAGCAGCAGCGTCTTCTCCCCGTCGCCACCGAAGTCGATCTTGACCTTGGTCTTCTCCGCCACCCCGTCCACGGACACCACCGTGCCGAGCCCCCACTTGTCGTGGGTCACCCGATCGCCGGGCGTCAGCGACAGGACCTGCCGCGGCCCCCCGCCCTTGGGCGCCGGCCGCGGGGCCGGCTCCCGGCGCGTCGCCGCGCTCCAGGCCGACTTCTCCGGGTCGGTACGCCAGTCGATGAGCTGCCCCGGCACCTCGTTCACGAACCGCGAGGCCGGGTTGAACGACGGCGACCCCCACGAACTGCGCACCGCCGCCCGCGTGAGGTAGAGCCGCTTCTGCGCCCGGGTGATGCCGACGTAGGCCAGCCGCCGCTCCTCCTCCAGCTCCTTCGGCTCGCCCAGCGACCGGACGTGCGGGAACACGCCGTCCTCCATCGCGGTCAGGAAGACGACCGGGAACTCCAGCCCCTTGGCCGTGTGCAGCGTCATCAGCGTGACGACCCCCTGGCCGCCGTCGGCGTCGGGGATCTGGTCGGCGTCGGCCACCAGCGACACCTGCTCCAGGAACTCCACCAGCGTGCCCTCGGGATTGGCCTCCTCGAACTCCGAGGCCACCGAGACGAGCTCGTTGAGGTTCTCCAGGCGGGACTCGTCCTGGGGGTCTTCCGACGCCTCCAGCTCGGCGCGGTAGCCGGTGGCCACGAGGATCTCCTCGGCCAGCGTCGACGGCGGCACGCCCTCGGCCTTGGCGATCAGCTCCTCGATCATCGCCACGAACTCGCGCACCGCGTTGAGCGAGCGCGTCGCCATGCCGTACGCCTCGTCGGCCCGGCGCAGCGCGTCCCAGAACGAGATGCGCTCGCGCGAGGACAGCGCCTCGATCATCGCCTCGGCGCGCTCGCCGATGCCGCGCTTGGGCACGTTGAGAATGCGCCGCATCGACACCACGTCGGACGGGTTGGCCAGCACCCGCAGGTAGGCCAGCAGGTCTTTGACCTCTTTGCGCTCGTAGAAGCGCACGCCCCCGACCACCTTGTACGGCAGCCCGGTGCGGATGAAGATCTCCTCGAACACGCGGGAGGCGGCGTTGGTCCGGTAGAACACCGCGACCTCGCTCGGCCTGACGCCCTCCTCGTCGCTGAGCCGGTCGACCTCCTGGGCCACGAACATGGCCTCGTCGTGCTCGTTGTCGGCGACGTAGCCCACGATCTTGGGACCGTCGCCCTGGTCGGACCAGAGGTTCTTCGGCTTGCGCCCCTCGTTGCGGGCGATCACCGCGTTGGCCGCGGCCAGGATGTTCTGGGTGGAGCGGTAGTTCTGCTCCAGCAGGATCGTGCGGGCGTCGGGGTAGTCGCGCTCGAACTCCAGGATGTTGCGGATCGTCGCGCCGCGGAAGGCGTAGATCGACTGGTCGGCGTCGCCCACCACGCACAACTCGGACATGTCGCTGCCCGAACGCACCACGTCGCCGTCGGCGGTGCGCAGCTCGGGATGGCCCACCAGCTCGCGGATCAGGATGTACTGGGCGTGGTTGGTGTCCTGGTACTCGTCGACCAGCACGTGCCTGAACCGCATCCGGTAGTGCTCGGCCACCTCGGGGAAGAGCTGGAACAACGTCACCGTGTTCATGATGATGTCGTCGAAGTCCATCGCGCCGGCCTCGGTCAGCTTGAGCTGATAGGCCTTGTACGCCTGCGCGAGCGTCTTCTCCAGGTGCGAGCCCGCCCTGTCCAGCGCGGTCTCGTAGTCGACCAGCTCGTTCTTGAAGTTGCTGACCTGCGCCGAGAACGAACGCGGCGGGTAGCGCTTCGGGTCGAGCTCCATCTCCCTGCAGACCATCGCCATCAGCCGCTGGGAGTCGGCCTGGTCGTAGATCGAGAAGCTCGACGGGAAGCCCAGCCGCTTGGCCTCGCGCCGCAGGATGCGCATGCACGCGCTGTGGAACGTCATCACCCACATCGCCTTGGAACGCGGCCCGACGAGCTTGTCGATGCGCTCCTTCATCTCGCGGGCGGCCTTGTTGGTGAAGGTGATGGCCAGGATCTCGCCCGGATGCGCGTTGCGCTCGGCCAGCAGGTAGGCGATGCGGTGGGTGAGCACCCGCGTCTTCCCCGACCCCGCACCCGCCACGATGAGCAGCGGGCTGCCATGATGGATCACGGCCTCGCGCTGCTGGGGGTTGAGGCCGTCGAGCAAGGGGTGGTCAACAGAGACTTGGGTCGGCACCCACCTAGGTTAAGACGCGCCACCGACAAACGGCGCCCGGAATGCCTCCGACGGGGTGCCGGTTGTCCTCCGTACAGGGTCCAGGAAGGGGAACCATGCTGCCGGAAGCCGAGATCAACCGGGTACTCGCCGTCACCGCCCATCCCGACGACGTCGACTTCGGATCGGCGGGGAGCGTGGCGCTTTTCGTCGAGCGGGGTGTGGAGGTGACGTACCTGCTGGTCACCGACGGTGACGCAGGCGGCAACGAGCGCGCCCTGGACAACTCCGGCATGGCCGAGCTGCGCAGGACCGAGCAGCTCGCCGCCGCCAAGGCCGTCGGAGTGACGGACGTACGCTTCCTCGGCTACTCCGACGGCCGCGTCGTGCCCTCGCTCGACCTCCGGCGCGACATCGCCAGGGTCATCCGCCAGGTACGCCCCGACCTGGTCATCACCCACCACCCCGACCGCAACTACCAGTTCGTCGCCCCCAGCCACCCCGACCACCGGGCCGTGGGCGGCGCCGCGCTCGACGCGGTCTACCCCGACGCCCGCAACCCCTACGCCTTCCCCGAGCTGCTGCGCGACGAGGGCCTTGAGGCGTGGACGGTCAGGGAGGTCTGGCTGAACGGCGGCCCGACCCCCAACCACTGGGTCGACGTCACCGAGGTCATGGACCGCAAGCTCGCGGCCTTGCAGTCGCACGTCAGCCAGGTCGCCCACGTCGAGGGCTTCGCCGATTTCGTACGCGGCCGCTTCGCCGCCTGGGCCGAGCAGGCCGGCTTCGGCGAGGGCCACTACGCGGAAGGCTTCCAGGTCGTGCCCACGGCCTGACCCTTCCGCCCTCGGATCAGGGGATCGAACCCGGCGGCACCACCCAGAGCGCGGGCTGCCCGGTGACCTCGGAGATGATGTCGAAGTCCCGGTCGTAGTGCAGGATCGTCGCCTGATGCACCTCGGCACAGGCGGCGATCAGCAGGTCGCTCGGCCCGACCGCCCGGTGGTGCGACCTCCCGGCGAGCATCGCCTGCACCTCCAGCACCCTGGGCCCGACCTCCTTGTGCGTGATGGACAGGAGGCGGAAGCCTTCCCGCAGGTAGCGGGCGTCCCTCTCGTAGCCTTTGGGGTCACGGGCGCTGTAGAGCACCGCCAGTTGCGTGACCTCGCAGACGGCGAGCGTCTTGTCGAGCATGAGCGGTTCGAGGGCCTGGTGGACCGCTGGATGCGGCATGCGGGCCAGCGCGCTCTTGTCGATGAGGTAGACCACTCCGGTGGTCACCACGCATGCTTCATGATCTCCGAGTCGAGGAGATCCGTATTGTCGCGGGTGCGCCAGTATTCGAAGGCTTCGCGTCGTTTGGCCCTGTCGGCGACCTCCTCCAGGGCAGCGTTCACCGTCTCCTTCATGGTCGATGTCCCCAATTCGTGCTGGGCCAGCTCCAGCAGTCCCTTGTCGATGTCGATCACAGTACGCATGCAGCACCACCTCCGTACCTCCAGCGTATATCAGGAATAGCGATCTTGATATACGCCTCCCCCGGACTGGTCCGCTTCCGAGGAGGGCGTGGCCGAGACGTTAGAGGCATCGAGGCAGGCTCCTGGACCGTTCCAAGGACATGGGGAAGGATTCTCATCTTCCGAGGTGGAATCCTCATCCCCCGCTGGAGGAAGTCTCTCCCCGGCCGTCACCGGCAGCCTTCGCCGAGATCCTCGCGAAGAGGTAACCGAGCGAGTTGGTCGCCAGGTGCAGCATCGACGGCGCCAGCAGCCCGCCGCGCCGCCGGAGCTCGCAGAAGAGCACCCCCGCCGCCGCCGTGGACAACACGCTGCCCGCCACCACCCGCGCGACGTCGAGGTGTGCGGGCGGCTCGCCCGCGGTCAGCGCCCCGAGCGCCGGGTTCGCGCGGGCCATGTCGATCGCCGGAAGGATGTGCCAGAGGCCGAACAGGGCCGAGGAGACCGCCGTGGCGGCCACCGCGCCGTGCCGCGCGGCCACCATGGCGTGCAGCGCGCCGCGGAACCCGACCTCCTCCAGCAGGACCGTCCCCAGGGGGACCTGGATCAGGGCCTCCTCCAGGGCGCGGGCGCGCGTGAGCGACAGGGCGCGCTCGTCGTGGAAGAGCGGCCTGGTGCGGGGTACGGCGATGCCCACGGTGTAGACGGCGGCCACGGCCGTGGCCAGCGCCCCGCCGACGGCCGCGCCCTTGGGGGCCTTCTCGAACCCGAGCTCCCGCCAGGACACCCCGTGCCGGCGGGCCATGGCCACGAGCGCGGCGGTGGCGGCGGCGGACGTCAGGGGGGCGAGCCTGGGGGCGATCTTGTTGTTGAGGACGTTGGCGGCGGCGAGGACGGCGATCGAGCGCAACAGCACCCTTGCAGGCTACGTCGCGCCCCAGAACCCCGGCGTCACGCCGCCCGGCGAAAAGGCGTCAGCGGGCCCTGGCGTCGCGCCGTCCGGTCAGAAGGCACCAGGGGCACGGCGGGGCGGCGCCGGTCGGCGGGGGCGTGTCCGGTTGGTGGGGAAGGGGTCAGGAGGCGGCGGAGTTGCGCCAGCCCGCGGGGAAGCGGGTGCGGCGGCGTTCCTGCGGGGTGAGGCCGCCCCAGATGCCTTCCGTCTCGCCCGCGCGTAAGGCGTAGGAACGGCACTCGTCCACGACCGGGCAGCGGGCGCAGACGGCCTTCGCCCGCGCCTCCTGCAACGGTGAGGCGGCGAGGGGGAAGAAGAGGTCAGGGTCGCTGGACCTGCACGCGCCTTTACGCAGCCAGCCGATCTCCTCCAGTGGCATGACTCCACCGTAGACGCAGGTCATGATCAGACACATCATCCTCTGGGTTGACCCGCGCGTACATCCTCAGCAGACGCCGACGCCGCCCTCGTAACCGTCGGCGAAGGAGGTCTGGCGTTGTTCGGCGGTGCCGTGGGCGGCGGGGTTCAGCCAGTCGTCGGTGGGGTCGCCGGCCGACTCCAGGCTGGTCATGAGCTCGTCCTCGTCACCGGGCTGAGCCTGCAGGGAGCCCGAGCGGACCAGCGCCGACAGCGTCCCGCCGGCGTAGCAGTCGGCCTGGAGCTCGGCCTGGACGTTCAGCTCGAAACCGGTCCTGAGCTGGGCCTGGACGGCGTGCCCGAACTCGTGGGGGATGATCACGTACACCGAGCCGTCGCCCATGTCGTTCCACAGGGACTCCATCCAGGCCCGGTCGAAGGCGATGTAGTGGCCCTCGGGGCAGTAGAAGGCGTTGTTCGGCACGGACGGCTCGCCCCCGCAGGTGGGACCGGAGCTCCCGGAGTAAGGGATGAAGTCGGCTATAGGCCGATAAGTCATTCCCTGCTGGTCGAAGAACTCCGCCCAGAACGACTCGGTGAGCGTGCGCGCGGTCCGCATGTCGTCCTCGAACGTGTCGGCCCCCTGGACGTCCCTGGACGCGGGCCGGGTGACGCCGCACGCGGCGAGGAGCAGGACGAGGGCCAGGACGAGGACGCGGCGACGCACGAGGTTCACACGTCCCAAGTGTGCACCGGATCGTTGCCGTGCATGCGGTCGATGTAGTCCAACGTCATGGCGCGTAACGCCTCGTGCCGGTCGCCGCCCTGCGCGCGCACCCGTTCGACCTGCCACGTCGCGCCCGTACGGCCGGTCAGGCAGCGTCTCTCGATGATGCCGAGCAGCCGGTCGGCGACCGGCGTGTGCACGCCCCACTCGGCCAGGCCCTCGCGCGCCATGGGCAGCAGCCGGCGCAGGATCAGCTCGGCCGCCGGCACCTCGCCCAGCCCCGGCCAGTACAGCCGGGCGTCCAGGCCGTGCCGGGCCGCGGCGGCGAGGTTGTCCTCGGCGGTGCGGAAGGACATCTGGCTCCAGATCGGCCGCTCGGCCGACGGGAGCACGCGCATCAGCCCGTAGTAGAACGCGGCGTTCGCGGCGATGTCGGCCACCGTGGGACCGGCGGGCAGGACGCGGTTCTCCACGCGCAGGTGCGGCACGCCGTCCACGACCGCGTAGACGGGCCGGTTCCAGCGGTAGACGGTGCCGTTGTGCAGGGTCAGCTCGTGCAGATGGGGGATGCGTCCCTGTTCCAGCTCGGCACGCGGGTCCTCCTCCTCGCACAGGGGGAGCAGCGCGGGGTAGTAGCTGACGTTCTCCTCGAACAGGTCGAAGACGCTGGTGATCCAGCGTTCCCCGAACCACACCCGCGGCCGCACGCCCTGCGTCTTCAGCTCGGCCGGACGGGTGTCGGTGGCCTGCTCGAACAGCGCGATCCTGGTCTCGCGGTGCAGCTCCCTGCCGAACAGGTAGGGGGAGTTGGCCGCGACCGCGACCTGGGGGCCCGCGATGACCTGGGCGGCGTTCCAGTGCGGCGCGAACGCCTCCGGGCTGACCTGGAGGTGGAGCTGGACGCTGGTGCACGCGGCCTCGGGCGCGACGCTGTCGGCGTGGGTGTCGAGGCGTTCCACGCCCTCGATGCACAGGTGCAGGTCCTCGCCGCGGGCGGCGAAGATCTGCTCGTTGAGCAGACGGTAGCGGGGGTTGGCCGACAGGGTGCCCTCGCCGATGTCCTGCTCGCGCAGCGTGGGCAGGATGCCGACCAGCACCAGGTGCCCGTCCTGGGAGCGGGCGCGCTCCTCGGCGTGGTTGAGCCGCCTCCGTACGTCTTCCTCCAGGTGGAGCAGGCCGTCGCCGGTCAGCTCCTGCGGCTCGACGTTGATCTCGATGTTGAACTGGCCCAGCTCGGTGGCCCAGTCCGGCTGCTCGATCGCGGCCAGCACCTGGGCGTTGCGCATGGCGGCCTCGCCGTGGGCGTCCACGATGTTGAGCTCGATCTCCAGGCCGGCGCGGGGGCGGTCGAACTCGAAGCGGGACTCGCGCAACATCTGGGCGAAGACGTCGAGACATCGACGCACCTTTTCCCGATATTTCCGGCGATCGTCCCGGCTGAACACGACGACTGGCACGTCCCTGCCCATACCAGGAAATGTCGCACGGCTGGGCCGACATGACCAGCGAAAGACAGGCCCGGCGTCCCCGCGAGCCGGACGTCATGAAGATCATCGTGACGGCGCGCGGCCCTCGCGGCGTCCTCATAGGCTGCGGGGATGCGCGTATTGATTACCGGTGGGGCGGGCTATATCGGCAGCACGATCGGGTCGGCGTGCCTCGACGCCGGCATCGAGCCCGTGATCCTCGACAGCCTCGTGACGGGCCGCAGGGAGTTCGCCGAGGGCCGGGCCTTCTACGAGGGGGACATCGACGACGGCGCCCTCGTCGACAAGATCTTCGCCGAGCACCCCGGCATCGAGGCCGTCGTCCACTGCGCCGCCCTGATCGTCGTGCCCGACTCCGTCGCCGACCCGGTCGGCTACTACCGCGCGAACGTCGCCAAGAGCCTGGAGTTCACCGACCACCTGCTGCGCAACGGCTGCGAGCGGATGATCTTCAGCTCGTCCGCGTCGATCTACCGCGCCGGCGAGGACCACACCGTGGACGAGGGCTCGCCGCTCGCCCCGCAGAGCCCGTACGCGCGGACCAAGGCGGTCTGCGAGGCCATGTTCGCCGACATCGCCGCCACCCGCCCGATCCGTATTCTCTCGCTGCGCTACTTCAACCCGATAGGCGCCGACCCGGCCATGCGCACGGGCCTGCAACTGCGCCGTCCCAGCCACGCCCTGGGCAAGATGATCGAGGCGTACGAGGACGGCGTGCCGTTCCGGATCACCGGCACCGACTACCCGACGAGCGACGGCACGGGCATCCGCGACTACGTCCACGTCTGGGACCTGGCCGCCGCGCACGTGGAGGCGCTGCGCCGGTTCGACTCCCTGGACGCCGATGTGATCAACCTGGGCACCGGCGCCGGCACGACGGTCCGGGAGCTGGCCGAGGCGTTCAACCGGGTGGTCGACCGGCCGATCGACGTGGTCGAGGCGCCCGCCCGGCCCGGTGACGTGGCGGGGGCGTACACGCGCAGCGACCTGGCGCGCCGGCTGCTCGGCTGGCAGGCCCGGTTCACCGTCGAGGAGGGCATCAGGCACTCGCTGGAGTGGGCGGCCCTGCGCGACTCACGCCTCGCCTGACCCGCGCGCCGGGCGGCCACGAGGGCCCGGCGCCACGCCTCTCCCGCCAAGCGGCGACGGGAGAGGCGCGGAGCGCGGTACTACTTGGCGACGCTGACGCCGAACGGCAGGTCGAGGGAGGAGATGTCGTCCTTGCCGTTGTCGAACTCGCTGGAGACGTCCTCAGCCGTCGGAGCCTTGATCGACACGGCCCCGCCCCAGCCGGTGAAGCGGGTGTCGACCCGCACGCCGTCCCGCTTGGAGCCCGAGCCCGTGATCGCGGTCTGCGGGAACGTGGCCACCAGGCGGACCGGCAGGCCGGCCGCGTTCACGGTGAGCTTCCAGGTGATGACGCTCTTCAGCGCCTTGGCCGTGGGCCTCGGGTCGATCGCGCTCGCCCGGTACCAGGGCGAGACCTTCCGCAGGTCGCGGACGGTGATCGTGCCCGCGTAGCCGCCGCTCACCGGCTTGGCGGTCTTGAGCAGCGTCTTGAGCGTGGCCTGCTCGGCGACGTTCACCGGCTGGCCGAAGGTGCCGGTGAGGCCGCCCGTCGGGCCGTGCGGGGCCTTGAACCAGGTCTCGCCCTCCGGCAGGACCGTGCTCCACAGGCCGCCGGACATGTACGACGTCGTGCCGATCCGGATCGTGCGCTCGGGCGTGGCGAGGGCCTTCATCTCCTCGGGCGCCTCCTCGCTCAGGTCGGACAGCGAGAGGGCGAACTTGCCCGTGATGTCCGAGGCGGCGATGCCCGACTTGCTGAACTGGAAGGTGCCCGTGCGCCGGATGAAGACCTCGCTCCGCGCACCGTCCGTGAGGGTGATGCGCTCGCTGAACTTCACTCCCTTGCCCGGGACGAGCTGCTTCTTGACGGCGGTCACGGGGCTCTTGGGTGCCGCCGCCTGCGCCGGGGTCGCCAGCAGGGCGGGGGTCGCGGCCACCAGGGCGGCGGCCGTCGCCAGCGCGACGCCGGTGAGGGTTCGCTTCATGTGCGGTTGTGTTCCTTGATGTGAGGGGGATTGACGACAGCTCGACGGCCTACTTGATCAGGCCGAGCGAGCTGGTGGAACCTTCGGGGATGTCCTGAAGAAGCTGCTCGACTTTCGCTGGGCGCCACGGCCCCGACGCGCCGAACTCCACGGCTCCGGTGATCTGGGTGACCTCGGTGTCGCGCGGACGGTCCGACGTGTAGCGCGTGGTCTCGGAGATGGTCACCCCGTGGCCCGGGACGAACTGGTGCTTCAGCACCGCGCCCGGGTCCCCGGCCGCCTGTGCGGGGGCGGCCGGGACGAGCGCCGCGGCCGTCACCGCGGCCGCGAGCAATCGCTTCATGAGTTTCCTGAGGAAGAAGGGACCCGACGGGGCTACCTGACGCCGCCCAGCGAGTTGAGCGAGCCGTTCGGGATGTCCTGCGGGACCGTGCTGTCGTCGCCGAGCTCGGTGATGTCGGCCACCTGGTCGGCCGGCGGGGCCTTGACCTTGACCTTGGAGCCCCAGCCGGTGAAGCGGGTCTCGGTCGTGTTGTGGCTGGCGCCGAGGATGCCGTAGTCGAGGGTCCAGTCGCTGACGACCCTGGTGACCAGGCCCTTGGAGTTCAGGGCGAGCAGGTAGGAGACCTCGACCTTGGCGACCTTCTTGTCGACCGGCTGGCCGTAGATCTTGCCGAGCTCCTTGACCGTGAGCGAGCCG
Source organism: Nonomuraea sp. NPDC052265 (assembly GCF_044547985.1). Classification (NCBI taxonomy): domain Bacteria; kingdom Bacillati; phylum Actinomycetota; class Actinomycetes; order Streptosporangiales; family Streptosporangiaceae; genus Nonomuraea; species Nonomuraea sp. NPDC052265. The sequence continues at coordinate 916,076 of NZ_JBIUBJ010000001.1, read as the reverse complement.
CGGTAGATCCCGCCCTTGGTGCTCTTGGCGTGGGAGACCAGGGCGTTCAGCACCTTGGGCTCGAAGACGTCGAGCATCTGGTTGTAGCTGCTGGTCCTGAGGCCGGTGTCGGGGTAGCGGACCCATTTCTTGCCTTCGGGAAGGCCCTCGCTGTAGAGACCGCCCTGCGCGTATACGTGCTTGCCCACGGTGATCATCCGGGACGGCATCAGTGACGCGAACACGTCGGAGTTCTTGCCGGTGCTGCGATTCCTCAGGTCCGAGGCGATGATTCCGGACCCGCCGAACTCGAAAACGCCGGTCATCCTCGTGGCGCCGGTGCTCTTGCCGTCCAGCGAGGTGCGGGACGTCTCGGTGAACCGTACGCCGTGCCCGGCGACGTACTGCTTCTTCAGCGCCTTCGCCGGGTCCACGGGCGCGGCCTGGGCCGGGGTCGCGGCCACGAGCGCCGCCGCGGAGGCCAGGGCCAGGCCCGCGATAATTCGCTTCATCCGATTCCTTCAGATCAAGAATGAGGGGAGCAGGAATCCTGCCAATTGAAGATCACGACCATATATCGACAGACACCGCATAAGGCAGCGAATTGGTGCACTTTCGGTGCAGAGAGGGACATGGTGAAGTGAGATCACCGTCACATAGCGGAAGAACCGTGCCCCGATGACCTGTGCAGGTCAAGCTTGGGGCTAGGCTTCACTGGCGGAAACGCCCGGCACGCACCCCTGAGCGTAGGAGCTCGCCGTGAGAGAGCGAGGCACGAAGCCGACACGATCGGCGAGCGGACGCGACCGTAAGCGCAGTTGCCCGGGCCGTCGAACATCAGTCGGATAAGCAAGGACGGACCCTCGTGGACCTGTTCGAACATCAGGCGAAGGAGCTCTTCGCTGACTACGGCATCCCGGTGCCACGCGGCATCGTCGCCAACACCGTGGAGGAGGTGCGGGCGGCTGCTGAGGAGCTGACCGGCCGCGTTGTCGTCAAGGCCCAGGTCAAGACCGGCGGTCGCGGCAAGGCCGGCGGCGTGAAGGTGGCCGACGACGCCGCCGACGCGGTCGAGAAGGCCACCGCCATCCTCGGCATGGACATCAAGGGCCACACGGTCCACAAGGTACTCGTGGAGGAGGCCAGCGCGATCGCGGAGGAGTACTACTTCTCCTTCCTGCTCGACCGTGCGAACCGGACCTTCCTCGCGATCTGCTCCGCCGCCGGCGGCATGGACATCGAAGAGGTCGCCCACAACACGCCCGAGAAGGTCGCCAAGGTGCCGGTCTCGGCCCTCGGCGGCATCGACCGCGCCAAGGCCCGTGAGATCGCGGTGGCCGGCGGCCTGCCCGAGAAGGCGCTCGACGGCGCCGCCGAGCTCATCGAGAAGCTCTGGTGCTGCTTCGTCGACGAGGACGCCACGCTGGTCGAGGTCAACCCGATGATCCTGTCGGCCGACGGCCAGGTGAAGGCCCTCGACGGCAAGGTCACCCTCGACGAGAACGCCGGCTTCCGCCAGGCCGACCACGAGGCGCTGGCCGACAAGGCCGCCGAGGACCCTCTGGAGGCCAAGGCCAAGGAGAAGGACCTCAACTACGTCAAGCTCGACGGCGACGTCGGCATCATCGGCAACGGCGCGGGGCTGGTCATGTCCACCCTCGACGTGGTCGCCTACGCCGGTGAGGCGTTCCCCGGCAAGCCGTCCCCGGCGAACTTCCTCGACATCGGCGGCGGCGCCTCGGCCGAGGTCATGGCCGCGGGCCTGGAGATCATCCTCTCCGACCCGAGCGTCAAGTCGATCTTCGTGAACGTCTTCGGCGGCATCACCGCCTGCGACGCCGTCGCCAACGGCATCGTCTCGGCGTTCAAGCTGCTGGAGAGCCGCGGCGAGGCCGTGACCCACCCGCTGGTGGTCCGCCTCGACGGCAACAACGCCCAGCTCGGGCGGCAGATCCTGGCCGACGCCGCGCTCCCGCGGGTCGAGCTGGTTGACACGATGGACGACGCGGCCAAGCGGGCCGCCGAGCTCGCTGCGGTAGGTGCGTGAGTCATGGCTATCTGGCTGACCGAGAACAGCAAGATCATTGTTCAGGGCATGACCGGCGGTGAGGGCACCAAGCACACCCGCCGCATGCTCGCCTCCGGCGCGAAGGTCGTCGGCGGCGTCAACGCCCGCAAGGCGGGCATCACGCACGAGGGCCTGCCCGTGTTCGGCACGGTGAAGGAGGCCATGGAGCAGACCGGCGCCGACGTGTCGGTCGTCTTCGTGCCGCCGGCCCACACCAAGGCCGCCGTCAAGGAGGCCGTCGACGCGGAGATCCCGCTCTGCGTCGTGATCACCGAGGGCATCCCGGTCCACGACTCGACCGAGTTCTGGGCGTACGCGGTGGCCAAGGGCAACAAGACCCGCATCATCGGTCCCAACTGCCCCGGCATCGCCTCGCCCGGCGCGTCCAACGCCGGCATCATCCCCGCCGACATCACCACCGCCGGCCGCATCGGCCTGGTCTCGAAGTCCGGCACGCTGACCTACCAGCTCATGTACGAGCTGCGCGACTTCGGTTTCTCCACCGCGGTCGGCATCGGCGGCGACCCGGTCATCGGCACCACGCACATCGACGCGCTCCAGGCGTTCCAGGACGACCCGGACACCGACGCGATCGTGATGATCGGTGAGATCGGCGGCGACGCCGAGGAGCGTGCCGCGGCCTACATCGAGCAGCACGTCACCAAGCCGGTCGTGGGCTACGTCGCGGGCTTCACCGCCCCCGAGGGCAAGACGATGGGCCACGCCGGCGCCATCGTCTCCGGCTCGGCCGGCACCGCCCAGGCCAAGAAGGAGGCCCTGGAGAAGGTCGGCGTCCGCGTCGGCAAGACCCCCTCCGAGACGGCCCGCCTGATGCGCGAGATCATGCAGTCCCGCTAGTCACGCGTGGAAAAGCCCCGCCTGGCTGTCGCCATGCGGGGCTTTTCCATGCTCTGGGCCTCCAGGGGCGGCGCGTAAAGGCCGGGGAAAGGGGGCGGAGCGCGTTCGCGGGGGTGTTGCGGCGACAAAGTGGACCCCTTGCGGCGCGTCAACCAAGCGATGGTTGGGAAAGATTGAGAAAATCACATCTGTGACGGCCATTCTCGACCAGTTGCGTACCGCCCCCAAGTCGGTGCTCGGCAAGCTCCCCGGGGTCTCGACCGACGACGACGAGTCGAGGCGGCCGCTACCCGTGTCGGGGATGCTCGCCGCCGCCTGCACGCTCGGCGTCGGCCTGGCCGTGCTCACCACGCTCACCCTCGTCGGCTGGATCGCCGCGCCGCGCGGCACGCTCGGCGCGGGCCTGCCGGGGGTGTTCCGCGCGGCGGCGCAGCTCTGGCTGGCCGCCCACCATGCGGGCTTCGCGATGCCCGGCGGCCGGGTCGGGCTGCTGCCTCTCGGGCTGATGGTCCTGCCCGCGTTCCTGCTCTACCGCGCCGGCCGCTGGATGGCCCGCGACGCCGACCTGCGGCTGCGCCTGCCCGCCCGGCTGCCCAAGAACAGCCCGCGCGAGCAGGCCAACGCCCGCCGCCGCGCGCAACTCGTGCTGGTCGGCCAGGCCGGCGTCTCGCTGGCGGCCCCCTACGCGCTGCTGGCCGGGCTGATCGCGCTGGTGGCGAGCAACGAGATCACCCAGCCGTTCATCGGCGAGGCGCTGCTCAGCCACTTCGTGCTGGCCTTCCTGGCGGGCTCGCTGGCCACCGCGCGCATGATCGGGCCCTGGCGGATCATGCTGAAGCTGCTGCCCGAGCGGCTGCGGGCCGTCACGGTCGGCACGGCGGTGGCCACGACGTCGCTGCTGGCGTCCGGGCTGGGGCTGGTGCTGGTCGCGGTCGTGCTGAACTTCGGGCAGGTCAGGGAGCTGTCGAACGTGCTCGCGCCGGGGTTCGTCGGCGGCGTGCTGCTGTTGCTCCTCCAGCTCCTCTACCTGCTCAACGCCGTGGTCTGGGCCTCCTCCTACATCGCCGGCCCCGGCTTCGCCATCGGCGCGGACACGCTGGTCGCCCCGACCGGTGTGCAGCTCGGCACGGTGCCGAGCCTGCCGATGCTGGGCGCGCTGCCCGAGAGCGGGCCGGTGCCCGCGTGGATGATGGCGGTGATCGCGCTGCCGTTCGCGGCGGGCGCGGTGGCGGGCGTGTTCGTGGCCCGCATCTCGCCCTCGCACTCGTACGAGGCCGCCCCCCTGTGGGGCTTCCTGACCGGCGTCTCCACCGGCCTGGTCGCCGGCCTGCTGGCCGCGCTGTCCGGCGGTCCCATCGGCGGCGGCCGGTTGTCGGCGATCGGCCCGTCCCCGTGGGAGGTGGCCCTGTCGGTGGCACTGGAGGTGGGCGTGGCCGCCGGCATCTCGGCGGGCGTGGCCAACCTGCTGCTGCTCAACAAGAAGGCCCGCGCGCCGCTCGACAAGGCCGCCGCGCCGGTCCGCAAGGCGGGCGCGGCCATCGCCAAGGCGGCCAGCAAGGTGGGCCTGGCCGAGTCCGACCCGCGCCCCCTGCCCGGCCACTGGATGGACGCCACCGAGGCCGACACCCAGGAGATCCCGGTCATCAGGGACGACTGGCAGGACGAGCACGCCTCCGCCGAGGCCGAGACCCTGGCCCAGGCCCGTCCGCGCCCGGCCGAGGCCACCCCCGACGGCCCGCCCCGCCCGCCGCGCAAGGACATCGTGGACGAGTCCGACGACCGCGGCGGTCACGTCATCTACGTCGACCCCTACGCCTGGGACCGCGACTAGGGCTGCATCGCCCCGAGCAGCTGGAGGACGTCGGGCGGCAGCTTGCGCTGCGCGGCGTCCCTGAACTGGGTGAAGCACTCGCCCTGGGCCGAGACCGTGCCCGCGCCCTTCATGCACTCCTGGTAGGCGGAGTACTCGTCCATCAGGTAGAGCTGCATCCCCGTGGCCATCGCCGACAGGGCCAGCGCGATGGAGGAGATGGTGATGCCGCCGACGGCCGTGCCCGTGGGCTTGCGGGCGCTCCTCAGCCGCGGCAGCGCGCGGATGCCGGACATGAGCGCGAACAGGGCCATGACCAGGCCGGCGAGCGGCAGCATGAACGTCATCGCCAGCGCCGCGATGGACAACCAGATCGCACGGCGACCCGCTGAATCGGCGGGCTGCTGACCCGCCGGTGCCTGCACCGGTGTCGACACCTGACCTCCTCTGCGTCGCCGGGCGAGGAACAGATACCCTGTCAGCCCCACCCTGTTTCCATTCTTTGGAGTGTGCGTGTCAAAGGCTGGGCGGCTCGTCGTCCTCGTCTCCGGCTCTGGAACCAACCTACAGGCCCTGCTGGACGCTTCCGCCGACCCGTCGTACGGTGCGCGAGTGGTGGCGGTGGGCGCGGACCGGGACGGCATAGAAGGCCTGGCCAGGGCCACCAAGGCAAATGTCCCGACATTTGTTGAAAAACTGAGCGATCACGCGACTCGGGCGGACTGGGATGCCGCCCTGGCCGCCGAGATCGCATCGTACGAGCCCGACCTGGTGGTGTCGGCGGGCTTCATGAAAATTTTGGGCGCGCCCACGCTCGACGCGTTCCCCGTGCTCAACACCCATCCGGCGCTGCTGCCGTCCTTCCCCGGCGCCCACGGCGTGCGCGACGCGCTGGCCCACGGGGTGAAGGTGACCGGCTGCACGGTGATGCTGGCCGACGCGGGGGTCGACACGGGGCCGATCGTCGCCCAGGAGGCGGTGCCCGTGCTGCCGGAGGACGACGAGCCGGTCCTGCACGAGCGCATCAAGACCGTCGAGCGCCGCCTGCTCGTCGACATCGTCGGCCGGATGGCCCGCGAGGGCTGGACGGTCAGCGGACGCATCGTCCGCATCGGCAACCAATCAGGAGGGGAAAGCACGTGACTCGCATCGCCATCCGGCGCGCGCTGATCGCTGTCTACGACAAGTCCGGGCTCGAAGAGCTGGCCAGGGCACTCGACGGCGCCGGCGTGGAGATCGTGTCGACAGGCGGCACGGCCGCCGCGATCGCGTCCCACGGGATCCCGGTGACCAAGGTGGAGCAGCTCACCGGGTTCCCCGAGTGCCTCGACGGCCGGGTCAAGACGCTGCACCCGCGCGTGCACGCCGGCCTGCTGGCCGACCTCACCAAGCCGCACCACGTGGCCCAGCTCGAGGAGCTGGAGATCGACCCGTTCCAGCTCGTGGTGGTCAACCTCTACCCGTTCCAGCAGACGGTGGCCATGGGGGGCGTCGACGAGGAGTGCGTCGAGCAGATCGACATCGGCGGGCCCGCGATGATCAGGGGCGCCGCCAAGAACCACGCCACCTGCGCGGTCGTGGTCGACCCCGCCGCCTACGGCTCCGTGCTCACCGCGCTGGCCGAGGGCGGTTTCACGCTGCACGAGCGCCGCAACCTGGCCGGTCTCGCGTACGCCCGCACCGCCGCCTACGACGTGGCCGTGGCCAACTGGTTCGCCGGGCCGTACACGGGCGGGGAGGGGTCCCCCGAGTTCGCCGGCGCCGCGTACGAGCGCAAGGTGGTCCTGCGCTACGGCGAGAACCCGCACCAGCGCGCCGCCCTCTACACCGCCGGCTCCGTCGGCCTGGCCAACGCCGAGCAGCTCCACGGCAAGGAGATGTCCTACAACAACTACCTCGACTCCGACGCGGCCTGGCGGGCGGCCTGGGACTTCGCGGAGCCGTGCGTGGCCGTCATCAAGCACCAGAACCCGTGCGGCATCGCCGTCGGCGCCGACGTGGCCGAGGCGCACCGCAAGGCCCACGCCTGCGACCCGGTCTCGGCCTACGGCGGCGTGATCGCGGTCAACCGCGAGGTCACCGTCGAGCTGGCCCGGCAGATCGCCGACGTGTTCACCGAGGTCGTCGTGGCCCCGGGCTTCAGCGCGGAGGCGCTGGAGGTGCTGCGGGCCAAGAAGAGCCTGCGGCTGCTGCGCTGCCCGGAGCGGCCGTCGCAGTCGCTGGAGTTCCGCCGGATCGACGGTGGCCTGCTGCTGCAGGACGTCGACAGGATCGACGCCGACGGCGACGACCCGTCGGCGTGGGAGCTCAAGGCCGGCGCGGCGGCCTCGCCCGAGCTGCTGGCCGACCTGGCCTTCGCCTGGCGCGCCTCGCGCTCGGTCAAGTCGAACGCCATCCTGCTGGCCGCCGACGGCGCCACGGTGGGCGTGGGCATGGGCCAGGTCAACCGGGTCGACTCCTGCCGCCTCGCGGTCAGCCGGGCGGGGGAGCGGGCCGCGGGCTCGGTCGCCGCGTCCGACGCGTTCTTCCCGTTCCCCGACGGGCCGCAGGTGCTGATCGAGGCCGGGGTCAAGGCGATCGTGGAGCCCGGCGGCTCGATCCGGGACCAGGAGGTGATCGACGCCTGTGAGCAGGCGGGCGTCACCCTCTACTTCACCGGCACGCGCCACTTCTTCCACTGATCACCGCTTGATCACATAAAGGGCGACAAGAGATCACTTGTCGCCCTTTATCCGTTTTGGCGGCGAGCATCGGTGTCGCCCGGTTACCCTGATTGCCGCCCTGCTGTGCTCATCTCCCCCGGAGTCTCCATGCTCGACGCGACCCTGCACGCCTTCGTGACCATGAACGGCTTCTCGACCAGCCCGTTTGTCCTCCTGGTCTTCGCCTTCGCCGGTGCGTACCTCGGCAGCCGCGTCGTCGAGCTCATCCCCTTCACCCGGCGGATCATCGAGCGCCGCGAGGCCCGCTTCGCCGAGCGAGACTAGCCGGACAGCCGCCAGGCGAGCCGGGCGGCCCCGGCCAGCCCCGCCCGCACGCCCAGCGTGGTCGGCCGCACCCGGACCGCCCGGACGAACGCCAGCCCCGCCACGTCGTCGAGCGCCCGCTCCAGCGGGCCGAAGAGCACCTCGCCGGCCGCCGACACGCCGCCGCCGATGACCACGGTGTCGAGCTCGACCGCGGCCGCCGTGGAGGCGATCATGCCGGCCAGCGCCCTGGCGCCGCGCTCGAAGGCGGCCACGGCCACCGGATGCCCGCCGGCCGCGTCGGCGGCCAGCGCCCTGGCGTCGCGGTCGCCGACGGGCGCCCAGCCGTTCTCCAGGGCCCAGCGGGCCAGGTTGGGGCCGCTGGAGTAGCGCTCGACGCAGCCCCGGCCGCCGCACTCGCAGCGCTCGCCGCCGGGATCGACGCTCATGTGGCCGACGTGCCCGGCGTTGCCCGCCTGGCCCAGGAGCGGCGCGCCGCCGATCACCAGGCCGCCGCCGATGCCGGTGGACACGACGACGCCGAGCAACGAGGTGCTGCCCTGCCCGGCGCCCAGCCAGTGTTCGCCGAGCGCCATGCACTGGGCGTCGCCGGCCAGCACCACGGGCAGGCCGGTCAGCCGCCGCAGCTCGTCGCGCAGCGGGAAGCCGCGCCAGCTCGGCATGTTCACCGGGCTCACGGTGCCGGTGGTGAGGTCGAGCGGGCCCGCGCAGCCGACGCCGACGGCGTGCGGGGGCGGGCCGCCGTCGGTCACCTCCGCGACGAGGGCCGCCAGCGCGGCCATGACGTCGGCGCGCGGCGTGGGCCGGGTGGCCGGACGCAGGAGGGAGCCGGCCTCGTCGACCAGCGCTGCGGCGAGCTTGGTCCCGCCGATGTCGACGGCGAGTACGCAGGTCATCCGTGTACGGGACGGCCGGGCCGGCGGAGACCGCCGAGGCGTGGGAGAGGGGAGCGGGCAGGCAAGGGGTACCTCCGTCAGGTGGTGTCGGCGCCCGACACGATATGCCTTTCGTTGATCGATGACAACGATGTCATCGTTACCCTGTGGACAACGTACGCCGCCTGCCTCCCGTCTGTGGAAAAACTGTGGACAGGCGCGCGGCCGGTGCCGGGTGGCAGGGGAGTCGTGGAAGGATTGACGGCATGAGCGCAGTGAAACTCGACGGCAAGGCGACAGCCGCCAGGATCAAGGCAGACCTCGCGACCAGGGTGGCCGCGCTCAAGGACCGCGGCATCACGCCCGGCCTGGGCACCGTCCTGGTGGGCGACGACCCCGGCAGCCAGATCTACGTCGCGGGCAAGCACCGCGACTGCGCGGAGGTCGGCATCGCCTCCATCCGCGTCGACCTCCCGGCCACCGCCACCCAGAAGGACGTCGAGGCGGCCATCGACGAGCTCAACGCCTCCCCGGCCTGCACCGGCTACATCGTCCAGCTCCCGCTGCCGAAGCACCTCGACACGATGGCGCTGCTGGAACGCATGGACCCGGCCAAAGACGCCGACGGCCTCCACCCGGTCAATCTCGGCCGCCTCGTCCACATGGTCGACGCGCCCCTCCCGTGCACCCCCCACGGCATCGTGCTGCTGCTCCAGGCGTACGACGTGCCGATCAAGGGCGCCGACGTCGTCGTGGTCGGCCGCGGCATCACCGTCGGCCGCTCGCTCGGCCTGCTGCTGACCCGCCGCAGTGAGAACGCCACGGTGACCCTCTGCCACACCGGCACCCAGGACCTGGCCGCCCACGTGCGCCGCGCCGACATCGTCGTGGCCGCGGCCGGCGTGCCCGAGCTCATCACGCGTGACATGGTCAAGCCCGGCGCGGCCGTCCTCGACGTGGGCGTCTCCCGGGTCAACGGCAAGATCGCCGGTGACGTGGCCCCCGACGTGGAGGAGGTCGCCGGCTTCCTCACCCCCAACCCGGGCGGCGTCGGCCCGATGACCCGCGCGCTGCTGCTGTCCAATGTGGTGGAGGCCGCCGAGCGTTCCTGAGCGGTGGGGATGAACCCGTGATGGGGGGAATGGGAAGAAGAGCGAGCCCCACCCCCATCACGGAAGGCCGATTCATGGACACCCCGCTCATCGCTGTCGAGGGCACCTACGAGGAGATGGGGGCCGGGATCGGCCACCGCACCGCCGACCTGGTCGAGCGGAGCGTCGAGACCTACCTGCGGCGCTTCCGCGACAAGTCCGGGCTCTCCGCCGCCGACGTGCTGCGCTGGGGTCAGACCTTCCTCGACGTGGCCAGGGAGTACGACGCGAGCATCGCCGCCATGCTGGAGGGCCTCGCGGCGGGCGCGGGCCAGCCGGTCGAGCACATCGCGGCGCTCAACGCCCGTACCGAGCTGCTCGACGGCACCGGCTACCACGACGACGGCTGCACCGCGCTCGCCGTCCTGCCCAAGTACACCCGCGACGGTCACACCCTGCTCGCCCAGAACTGGGACTGGCATCCCGAGCAGGGCGCGGTCACCTTCCTGCTGGCCACCCGCGACACCGAGGGGTTCGCGGTGCTCACGCTGGCCGAGGCGGGCATGCTGGCCAAGTCGGGGCTCAACTCGGCGGGGCTCGGGGTGTGCGCGAACCGCCTGCAGTCCGACCGCGACCACGCCGGGGCGGGGGTCCCGTACCACTATCTGCTGCGCGGGGTGCTGCAGTCGGAGCGGATGAGCCGGGCCCACCGCAAGGTGCTCGACGTGCCGCGCGTCTCCTCGGGCAACCTGCTCATCGCCGACGCCGGAGGCGAGGCCATCGACCTGGAGGTGGCCCCCGGCGCGTTCGGCGCGCTGCTGCCGCGCGACGGCCTGCTCACGCACGCCAACCACTTCGAGGCCGAGCTGCCGCTGGAGGACATGAAGGCGGCCAGGTCCGGCCTGACCCTGCTGCGCCCCGAACGCGTGCGTCACCTGCTGGAGGACACCGCCGCCGAGCGCGCGGTGGGCCTGGAACACGTCGTCGCCGCCCTGCGCGACCACTACTCCTTCCCCGACGGCGTCTGCCGCCACCTCGACCCGGCCGCCACCCCGGCCGAGCAGTGCCGCACGGTCTACTCCGTCGTGATGGACCTCGACGCCCGCGAGCTGGCGATCGCCGGCGCGCCGCCGTGCGCCCGCCCGTACGAGCGGTGGGCCCTGGACGAGGTGTTCAAGCCGGACGCCGCCCCCGAGCTCTGCTTCGACCCCACAACCGACGACGGGCGGCATCCCGCGGCCTGGTGAGCCGGTTCAGGGCTGGAAGTCCGGGTCCACGGTCACGGCGACGTCGAGCAGCAGGGGCTCCTCGCGCCGGGCCAGCGACGGGATCACCTCGTCGAGCGCGGCTGCCAGCTCGGCGGGGCCGTCCACCCGCCGGGCGGGGCAGCCGAGCGACCTGGCCAGCGCCCCCATGTCCACCTCGGTGAACGGGGGCCAAGGGGCCTTGCCGCCCTGCCGGTCGGCCAGCCGGTCCATGACCGCGTAGCGGCCGTTGGCGAGCACGACGAACAGCGCGCCCACCCGGTAGTGGGCGGCGCTCCACAGGGCGTGCACGCCGTAGAGCGCCGAGCCGTCGCCCACGACCGCGACCACCGGGCGGCCGGGCAGCGCCATGCGCAGGCCGACCGCGGCCGGCACGGCGAACCCGAGCCCGCCCATGGCCGCCGAGACGAAGCCCAGCGGGTTCCTGGCCGGGACCAGCCGGTGCAGATCCGGACGGGACGACGGGGTCTCCTCCAGCAGCACGACGTCGCGGGGGAGCCGCCGGGCCAGCTCGCGCAGCACGTACGCGGCCCGCAACGGCTCCCCGCCGGGCACCTCGGGAGCGGGGGCCACGGGCCCAGCCGGGGGCACGGCCACGGGAGCGGCGGAACGGGCGGGCAGCAGCGCCGCCAGGCGTGCGCAGACGGCCGCGGGCGGGGCCAGGACGGCCAGGGCCGCCGCGCTCCGGTGCGCCTCGGCCGGGTCGTCGGTGACCACCGCGACCGCCGTCCCCGGCTCGACGAGCGGCCCCGGCGCGTACGGGTACTGCCGGAACACCGGCGCCCCCACGGCCAGCACGACGTCGTGCGCCGCCAGGGCGGCCCGCAGCCGCGCGCGGTCGGCCGGCAGCGCCCCCGCGTACTGGGGATGGTCCTGCGGGAACCCCGCCAGCGCCCCGAACGACTCCTGGAACACCGGGCACGCCAGCCGCTCGGCCAGCTCCACCAGCGGCCCCCACGACGCTCCGGCGCCCGCCACGATCGCCGGGGACCGCGCCCCCGCCAGCAGCTCGGTCAGCGGCGCCAGGTCGGCGTCCGGCACCGCGGCGGGCCGCAGCACCCGCGCGGGCGCGGCCGGGGTCTCGCCGTCGAAGGGCGCGTCCCAGTCGTCCATCGGCACCACGACCAGCGCGGGGCCCCGGTGCGTGACCGCCTCGTGGAAGGCCCTGGCCAGCGCCCCGGGCACGTCCTGGGCCCGCACCGGCTGGTCCGTCCACACCGGGTAGTCGCCGGCCAGCCCGGCCAGCCGCCCGGCGAGGAACGGCTCCAGCGCCAGGTGCCGCCGGTCCTGCTGCCCCACCAGGACGACCAGGGGCGCCCGGTTCACCCGGGCCGTGGCGAGGGCGCCCACCGCGTTGCCCAGCCCGGCCGTGGTGTGCAGCACGGCCAGCGCGGGCGCGGCGTGCCCGATCGCCCACCCGGTGGCCATGCCGACGACCGAGCCCTCGTGCAGCGCGAGCACGAAGCGGAGGTCGTCCGGCAGCCCGGTCAGCAGGGACACCTCGGTCGAGCCGGGGTTGCCGAAGATCGTCGTCAGCCCGTACCGCCGCAGCACCTCGAACGCCGCCGCCCTCACTGTGGTCATCGTGCCCCTCTCGCCTGCTGGATCCGCCGGTAGACCTGCCCGCGCAGCTCGCCGGAACGCGGCAGCGACCGGGTGGTGAGCTGGTCCCGGTCGCGCGGCAGGTCGATCTTCGCGATCACCTCGGGCACGATCTTCGTGTACGTCCCGAGGATGCGCCGCACCTCGTCGGGATGGCCGTCGGCGTACTCCAGCGACCTGAGCATCGCCGCCGTGAACCGCTTGGTCAGGCCGGGGTCGGCCCGGCCGGTGGTGAAGTACATGGGGACGGTCACCCTGGTCGATCATGTGCGGTCGCCCGCCAGAGGGCTCGCGGTGATCCGCACCCGACGCTCCGACGCCCTGACGCCGGTCGCCGGGCGTCCGTCACCGGTTGCGGTAGCGGTCGGTCGCGTCGCGGGTGGCGCGGATCGCCGCCTCGGCCCGGTCGTAGGTGCGCTGGGCCAGGCCCACGAAGATGCAGTCCACGATCAGGAGCTGGCTGATCCGGCTGGCCAGCGCGCCGGGCCGGAAGGCGGTCTCCCGGCCCGCCGACACCAGCGTGTGGCTGGCCAGGTCGGCCAGCGACGAGCGCGGGTTGTTGGTGATGGCCACGATCAGCGCCCCCGCCTCGGCCGCCGTACGGGCCGGGACCAGCACGTCCGGCGTCTCGCCGCTGCAACTGATGGCCACCGCCACGTCGCCGTCCCGCAGCAGCGCCGCGCTGGTCAGGGCCAGGTGGGCGTCGCTGAACGGATGGCTGGACAGGCCGATGCGCAGCAGCTTCTGCGACATGTCGGCGGCCACCAGCCCCGAGGCGGCCACGCCGTAGACGTCCACCCGCCGCGCCATCGCGATGGCCTGGACGACCTCGCCGAGCTGGTCGGGGTCGAGCTGCGCCGCCGTGTCGGCCAGCGCGTCGGACTCCGCCCGCGCCACCTTGGCGATCACGTCGGTCAGCGGGTCGTCGGGGCCCAGGTCGCCGGGCACCAGGCGTTCCGGCTGCTTGGCCACGGCGGCGGCCAGCGCGAAGCGCATCTGCGAGTACCCGGCGAAGCCGAGCGCCCGCGCGGTACGCACGATCGTGGCCTCGCTCGTGCCCGACACCGCGCTGAACTCGGTGATCGTGCTCCGCACGACCAGCCCGGGGTCGTCCAGGATGATGCGCCCGATGGCCTGCGCCGCCGGGGTCAGCGACGGCAGCACCGCGCGCACGGTGGCGACCGGGTTCGCGGGCTCGGTGCTCAACGGGTCAGCCATTCGGCCGCCGCCTGCGCGGAGACGCGGGAGATGCCGTGCGTGGCGAGGTGGGTGGCCCCCACGGGTGCGTCGCTGATGCCGGTGTCCACCACGATCGCGTCGGGCCGGACGGCGAGCGCCCGCGCCAGTGCCTCGCGCACCCACGGGTGCCGGGCCGCGTCGTGCACCACGAGCACCACGGGCCGGTCGTCGAAGGCGGCCAGCTCGCCGTCGCGGTCGAGGCGCACCCTGTCGGTGTCCGGCAGCCGGGCGGCCAGCGCCGCCGTGATGCCGGTCGGCGTGGCGGGATCGACCGCCTGGTTGAGCCGGGTGTTGACCTCCACGACCAGCGGCCCCCGGTCGAGCACGGCGGTGCCGGTCGTGGTCAGGGCGGCCCTGGCGGCCTCCAGGCCGACGCCCTCGTCGATGTCGGCGCGGGCCTTCTCGCGCAGCGCGGACCGCTCGGCGTACCAGGCGGACAGGGCGAGCACCCGTCCGGCAGCCTCGGCCAGCCGCTCCTCCGCCAGCCTGCCCGAGCGCACCGCCTCGACGATCGCGTCGCGCATCTCGTACAGGCTCTGCTCGTCGGCCCGGCCGGCGCAGATGGTGTCGACGCCGGCGGCCAGCGCGCGCACCGCGATCTCGCCGGGGCCGAACATGGCGGCCACCGCCCGCATCTCGATCGCGTCGGTGACGACCATGCCGTCGAAGCCGAGCTCGCCCCTGAGCAGGTCGGTCAGGGCGCTGTGGCTGAGCGTGGCCGGCATCGACGGGTCGAGCGAGGGCACGAGCAGGTGGCCGGACATGATCGAGCGCACCCCGTGCGCGATGGCGGCCCGGAACGGCGGCAGGTCGCGCTCGTCCAGCACCGCCCGCGAGGCGTGCACGGTGGGCAGGGCCAGGTGGGAGTCGGTGGTCGTGTCGCCGTGCCCCGGGAAGTGCTTGGCGCAGGCGGCCACGCCCGCGCCCTGCACCCCGGCCACGTACGCGACGGTGTGCCGGGCGACCAGCTCGGGATCGGGCCCGAACGACCGCACGCCGATGACCGGGTTCTCCGGGTTGGCGTTCACGTCGGCGGAGGGGGCGTAGTCGAGGGAGATGTCCAGTTCGGCGAGCATCCGGCCGATCTGCCGGCCGACCCGCTCGGTGAGGTCGACGTCGTCGGCCACGCCCAGCGCCCGGTTGCCGGGGAAGGAGCTGCCCGCGGCCACTTCGAGCCGGGTGACCGCGCCGCCCTCCTCGTCGATCGCGACGATCGCGCCGGGGTTCTCGGCGCGCACCGAACGGACGAGCTCCTCGCCGATGGAGTTGCGGGCGAACAGGATGACGCCGCCCAGGCCCTCGCCCAGCGCGCGGCGCAGCCAGTCGGGAGGCGACGTCCCTTCGAACCCCGGCTGGAGCACCGTCATCGCAAGTCGGACCAGCTCTGCGCTCATGCGGCATTTTCCTTCACGGTTGTTGATCTGAAGGTAATTTTCTGTCATCGTCGCCCTCGACACAACCATTGTCGAGAGGCCACCCCCCATGCCCAGCAGAAGGACTCTCCTGAAGGGTCTCGCTCTCGCCGCCGCCGCGTCCGCCGTGCCGCTGCCGGCCTTCGCCCAGGCCGACCACGTCCCCCCGCTGCGTCAGATGCGCGGCATGTGGATCGCTTCCGTGGTCAACATCAACTGGCCCTCGAAGCCGGGGCTGAGCGCCGACGAGCAGAAGGCCGAATACCTCGCCTGGCTCGACGTGGCCGTACAGCGCAAGCTCAACTCCGTGTTCGTGCAGATCAGGCCGACCGCCGACGCGTTCTGGCCGTCGTCGTACGAGCCGTGGTCGCAGTACCTGACCGGCACCCAGGGCCAGGATCCCGGCTACGACCCGCTCGGGTTCGCCGTCGAGGAGACCCACAAGCGCGGCCTGGCCTTCCACGCCTGGTTCAACCCCTACCGCGTGTCGATGCAGCCCGACCCGAGCAAGCTGCACCCCGACCACCCCGGACGCAAGAACCCCGACTGGATCCTGCCGTTCGGCGGCAAGCTCTACTACAACCCGGGCATGCCCGAGGTCCGCAAGTTCTGCCAGGACGCGATGATGGACGCGATCACCCGCTACGACATCGACGGCCTGCACTTCGACGACTACTTCTACCCGACCAACACCACTGCTTTCGACGACAGCGCCGCGTTCGCCAAGTACGGCGCCGGCTTCCCCGACCTGGCCACCTGGCGGCGCAACAACGTCGACCTCATGGTCAGCGAGATGCAGCAGCGCGTCCTGCAGGCCAAGCCCGAGATCGCCTGGGGCATCAGCCCGTCCGGCATCTGGCGCAACAAGGGCACCGACCCGCTCGGCTCCGAGACCAACGGCGGCCAGTCCTACGACAACCTGCACGCCGACACCCGCGGCTGGGTCAAGAAGGGCTGGCTGGACTACATCGCGCCGCAGCTCTACTGGTACATCGGGCAGCCGCCGGCCGACTACTCCAAGCTCGTCCCGTGGTGGTCGGACGTGGCCGCGGGCACGAACACGCTGCTGTGGATCGGGCAGGCCGCGTACAAGGCGGGCGACCCGGCCCAGGCCGCCGAATGGCAGAACCCGGCCGAGCTGTCGAAGCACCTGACGCTCAACCGCGACCACCCCGAGGTCGGCGGCGACATCTGGTACAACGCCAACGACGTCAAGGTGGACAGGCTCGCCTCCATCACGACCGCCGTCAACGACCACTACCAGCGGCCCGCGCTCGCGCCCGTGCTGCCCCGCCTGGCCGGCGGAGAGCCGCCGCGCCGCCCGGTGGTGGCGTACGCGCTGCGCCGCACCGGTGGCGTCGAGGTACGCGTGGTCGCCACCGGACGGGACGAGCCGTTCCAGTTCGCCATCTTCCGCTTCCCGGGCGAGGCCGGCCAGAACGCCTTCGCCGACGCGCGCAACCTGGTCGCCGTCGTACCCGGTGACCGGCAGATCCGCTGGACGGACCCCGACGGCAAGCGCGGCGACCACTACTACGCGGTCGCGGTGGACCGGGCCAACCGGACCAGCAAGCCCAGCCACGGTTTCCGGGTGATCTGAAATACGCCGGTGAGGAAACGTTCACCTCCGGCGCCGCGCGCATGGCCGACCAGCGCGCGTCGTCGGCACGTTTCCTGACCGGCGACAAGCTTGGCGTGCGCCGCGGGCCTTTCGGCCCGCGGTCACCCGCCGTTGCCCGTTCCGCGCCCAGCAGGGATGGGCACGGTGATCTCTCGATGGTTCCGACGCTGCCGGAACCCCTCGCCGAAGCCCCGGTCGCGATCTGGCTCCCTCTTAGGAAGCCCTCCTACCGGCCGCCGACGGCTGCTCAGCCGTGGCGCCCGCCGACCGCTGTGGTGGCACCACAGGGGTCGGGCGCACCAGCCCGAGCGCGACGACCTCGTTGGCGAGGCGCGTGCGGCGGTTGGTGCCCTCAGGAATCCTGAACTTCTGGTACAGCCGCAGCAGGTGTTGCTTGACCGCGGCTTCGGTCACGACCAGGTCGTCGGCGATCTCGCGCGCCGTCGCCGGAGCGACGAACGCCTCGTCGGACAGCGCCGGCCTGCAGAGCGAGGTCAGCACATCGACCTCGCGCCTGGTCAGCTCGGGCGCCGCCGCCCTGCGCAGCTCGACCTCGGGGGTGAAGTCCTCACGAGGGACTCCACCGATGCGACCCCGCGCCGCGCCGAACGAGACGACGTCTCCGTCGTCAAGGACCCTCCGGGCGATCGGCCTGCCGTTCACCCGTGTGCCGTTGCGGGACAGGCCCAGGTCAACGACGTACAGGTAGGGTCCTCGTCTGACGAACTCGGCATGGAGTCGAGACACACTGGGATCGGTGAGCCGGATGTCCACACCCCGGCCTCTCCCGACCGTCGTGATCTCGGGGCGCAACGGGACCACGTCGCCGGTGTCCTCGATGCGTATGAACGGCCCCTCCACGGCAGTTCCTCCCCAGGTAGCCCGCCGTAACTATTACTACAGCTCCGGCTTACCCAACCGAGGGGATGCGGAATCTCCTTTGCCGAAAGGAGAATCCGTCGTGAAATTGGTCTGGACCTCTGCGGACGGTTTTACCTGCTCACGGGTAGACTTCGGAGGAAGATAAGCGGAGGAAACACTCATGGCGGACAAGCCCACGAAAGGCCTGGCCGATGTCGTAGCCGCGTCCACAGCGCTGAGCGACATCGACGGCAAGGCCGGTCGCCTCTTCTACCGTGGATACGACATCCACGATCTGGCCGGCCGAGCGACGTTCGAGGAAACCGCGTACCTGCTGCAGTACGGCAAGCTGCCCGGCCGGGCCGAGCTGGAGGCGTACGGCGCCGACCTGGCGCAGGGCAGGGAGCTCGGCGCGCTGGTCGCGGCGAACGTCGCGGAGATCGCCGAGAAGCAGAAACCCATGGAGGCGCTCCGCTCCCTCGTCTCCCTCTCCGGCGCCGACGACCCCGACAAGGACTCCACCGCCCCCGACGCCAACCTGCGCAAGGCGGCGCGCCTGACCGCGCAGCAGCCCGTGCTGGTCGCCCGGTACCACGCCGCGCGCACCGGCGGCGCGGTCCCCGAGGCCGACCCCGAGCTCAGCATCGCCGGGAACTTCCTGCTCCAGGTCACCGGCCGCGCCCCCGAGCGGCGCGAGGTCGAGATCTTCGACGAGTGCCTGGTGCTGCACGCCGACCACACGATGAACGCCTCTACGTTCGCCGCCCGCGTCTGCGCCGCGACCCTGTCGGACATGCACTCGGCCATCGTCGCGGCCATCGGCACGCTCAAGGGCCCCCTGCACGGCGGCGCGAACGAGCAGGTCATGAAGACGCTGGAGTCGATCCCGCCGGGCGGGGTGGCCCAGGCCGTACGCGACAAGCTCGCCGCGGGCGAGAAGATCATGGGCTTCGGCCACCGCGTCTACAAGACCGAGGACCCGCGCGCCACGCACCTGCGCCGGATGTCGGCCGAGCTGGCCGGGTCCACCGGCGACGACACCTACTATCGGATGTCGAAGGAGATGGAGGAGGTCGTCTTCGAGACGAAGGGCCTCTATCCGAACGTCGATTTCTATGCGGCGTCGGTCTACCACTACCTTGGCATCCCGACGGACCTGTTCACCCCCGTCTTCTCGATCAGCCGCATGTCCGGCTGGACCGCGCACGTGATCGAGCAGCATGCCGACAACAGGCTGATCCGGCCCGACAGTGAATACATTGGCGAGCGCGATCAGAAGTGGAAGCCAATAGAAGAGCGTTGAGCCGAGAGAACGAACGCGAACGCTGGGGACCGTTCCCGCTGATCGTGGCGGGAGCGGTCGTCACCGTGCTCGTGATCCTGCTGGTGGACCCGCGCTGGGGCGGGTTCGCGCTGGGCGGCGTGCTGATGGTGGCCGCCGCGCTCCGGTTCGCCGGGTTCGACGGGCAACTGGCCGTCCGCGACAGGAAGACGGACGTCATCACGCTGACCGCGTTCGGCTTCCTGATGGCCCTGACCTCGCTGGCGCTGTACAACAACGCGTTCAAGGCCTGGCTCCTGTCCCTTTTGGCCGGTTGACGGGACGGTCCGATAGCCTCAACGCATCCATTCATTGAAGGGGAACCATTCGCATGCCCAAGATCAAGGTGGAGGGTCCCGTCGTCGAGCTCGACGGCGACGAGATGACCCGGATCATCTGGCAGTTCATCAAGGACCAGCTGATCCTTCCCTACCTCGACGTCGACCTGAAGTACTACGACCTGGGGATCGAGTACCGGGACGCGACGGACGACCAGGTCACCATCGACGCCGCCAACGCCATCAAGAAGTACGGCGTCGGTGTGAAGTGCGCCACCATCACCCCGGACGAGGCGCGGGTCGAGGAGTTCGGGCTCAAGAAGATGTGGAAGTCCCCCAACGGGACCATCCGCAACATCCTCGGCGGCGTGATCTTCCGTGAGCCGATCATCATGTCGAACGTGCCGCGGCTCGTGCCCGGCTGGACCAAGCCGATCGTCGTCGGCCGTCACGCGTTCGGCGACCAGTACCGCGCCACTGACCTGGTCATCCCCGGCGAGGGCACCCTGACCCTCACGTACACGCCGAAGGACGGCTCCGAGCCGATCGAGCTCGACGTGTACGACTTCCCGGGCAGCGGCGTCGCCATGGCGATGTACAACCTCGACGAGTCGATCCGCGACTTCGCCCGCGCCTCCCTGCGCTACGGCCTGGCCCGCAACTACCCGGTCTACCTGTCGACGAAGAACACCATCCTCAAGGCGTACGACGGCCGCTTCAAGGACATCTTCGCCGAGGTCTTCGAGACCGAGTTCAAGGCCGACTTCGACAAGGCCGGGCTCACCTACGAGCACCGCCTCATCGACGACATGGTCGCCGCGGCGCTCAAGTGGGAGGGCGGCTACGTCTGGGCCGCCAAGAACTACGACGGCGACGTGCAGTCCGACACCGTCGCGCAGGGCTTCGGCTCGCTCGGCCTGATGACGTCCGTCCTCATGACCCCCGACGGCCAGACCGTCGAGGCCGAGGCCGCGCACGGCACGGTGACCCGCCACTACCGCGAGCACCAGAAGGGCAACCCCACCTCCACGAACCCGATCGCCTCCATCTTCGCGTGGACGCGTGGCCTGGCCCACCGCGGCAAGCTCGACAACACCCCCGCCGTGAGCGACTTCGCCGGCAAGCTGGAGCAGGTCTGCATCGAGACCGTCGAGAGCGGTCAGATGACCAAGGACCTCGCCCTGCTGGTCGGCGGCGACGCCAAGTGGCTCACCACCCAGGACTTCCTGGCCGCCCTGGACGAGAACCTCAAGAAGAAGATGTCTGCTTGAGAGAGAACGGCCTCTACCTGCGGCTTCGTCGTACGGTAGGGGCCGTTTCGTAGCCGTTCGCGTTTCGCTCAAGTACAGCGAGGACGAGCCGGGGGGGCGCCGGCGTCCCCTGTTCCCGTTCGAGTGGATCACTCTGCTCGTTCGTCGGGGGACTCGACCGTAGGGGGCGGATTCATGGTCAGCCCCTCACTGGTCAGCCCCTCGCTGGTCTGGACGACGACGTCCGCGGCCTTCTGAACCTCCCAGAAGTTGTACTTGAAGGCGCGATGGACCTCGGGGTCCGTGATCCGCAGCATCGTCTCGTCGTTCTCGCGGAGCGACGAAGGATTGAGATTCATGCTGCCGGTGAAGACAACTTTCTGATTGATCTTCCCGTTGTACGTGCCGTCGATCAAGACGTCCTTCTGATGCGTTCCGGGGACGTTCCCGAACGTCCGGATCTCCGGACCGTGATAGCCGTTCGGCGGCCTCAGCAGCGCCTCCAGGGCGGCCGCGCCGACGTGCCGGTAGACGATGTCGACGTAGCACCCCTGCTGGTCGAGGTCCCACAGCCGCCTCGCCACGGCCTCCTGAGCGATGTGCCAGGTGGAGACCCGGATGATCGTACGATGGTCCCCGGTGGTGCCGCCCTCCGTGTTTCCCTTGCACTTCACGTGGCCGAGGATGTTGTAGATGGTGTCGCCGTCCTTGCGGGGCGAGTGATAGACCTTCATGGTGGGCGTCTCGACCGGTGGATGCGTCTCGTAGTAGTCGGGGATCAGCTTCATCTTCACCAGGTCGTCGAAGTAGGCCAGGTAGGCGTCGTAGACGGCCTTGTCGGAGAAGGTGTAGGAGCTGTTCCACTGCCCCGTCCCGGAGCCTCCTCGCTTGAGGTTGGCGCTCGACTGCATGACGACGTCGGAACTGCCGAGGGTGTTGGAGAACAGGTAGAACTTGTTGTGCATCTTCGACCCGTCGTCGCCTGGGACATCGCCGATGCAGGCGGTCGAGGAGTTGCCGTCGTGCCGGCAGTGGGTCGCCCAGGAGGGCTTCCCGGTCTCGCCGCCGAGCGCCGCGGCGAGATCCTTGAACTGATCGGCGTCCTTGGCGCCGCCGTCGGCCAGAACCTTGACGTTGACGCCCTTGGCATGTGCGGCCTTCAGGGCGGTGAGCACATCGGGGTCGGTGAACTCAAACGCCGTCACCCGGATGTCCGAGCCCGTCTCGGCGCCGTCGATCAGAGTGATCAACTGACTGACGATCCTGGTCCTGTCCGCCGTGTTGGGATTGTTGAACACGGCGCCGAGCGGTGCCTGCCGTACGGCGTGCGCACCGGCCGTGCTCGGCCACAGAAGAGGCAGGGTGATGGCCGCGGCCGTGATTCCACGTAGGAGCATGGCCGGACTCTAACCAGGTGCGATATTGATCTGATTCAGATGGGTTTTCTGTCATGCGGGGGCGGGCGTTCGCCTTCGTGCAGGGCTGAGCCCCGTGGATCCGCGGATCCACCCGTGTCCGCACTCCATGTGCGGCAGTCCCAGGCGATACGTTCTGGCCTATGGCATCAACGTCTGCGGGGGACGTCCGGGACCTGTTACGGCGGGCCGCGCGGCTGCTGGGCGACGCGCGAGACCTGATCGCCGAGCACGACAGGGCGGTGGCGGAGGTCCGTTCCGCCCTCGAACCGCTCCGCGGGCGGCAGGCCAGGGTGGAGCTCGCCGCCATGCCGGTGTCCCGGCTGAAGGACGTCACCGGCGGCCGGGTGCGGATCGGGGCACTGCAGGAGGCGGGGTACACGACGGTACTCGGCGTGTTGGACGCGACGCCGTACGAACTGCAGAAACTACCCGGCGTCGGGCCCCAGACCCGATCGCAGGCGCAGAGCGCCGCCCAGCGGATCGCGCGGGCCACGAGAGAGTCGTGCACCGCCCACATCGACGTCGACGACCGGGACGCCGAGACGACCCGGCTGCTGGTCGCGCTGCACCGGCTGGTCGCCGCCGGCCCCGAGATCCCGCGTGCCCGTCACACGGCCGAGACGGTGGTACGGCGGCTCGGCGAGCTGATTCCCCAGGCGCGTCCACTGCGCGGCTGGTTGCGCAGGCTCCTGTCCGCGGGCCGCCGCCGTGCCCGTGCGGAAGCGGCGGCGGAGCAGATCGCCGGCCTGCTCGCCGACGAGGTCGAGACGCGGCTACTGGTCACCCAGGCCACGACGGACCTGCTGCGCCCGTCGCCGGACGGAACGTCGGCGTGGATCGATTTCGAGGTCCGCGCTGCCGACTACTACAACCTGCTCGCGGAGCTGTCGGCCGGAGCGCCGCCGGATCAGACCGCCGCCGAGGGATTCCTGCCCGAGGAACTGGCCGCGCGGGTGCGGCAGCAGGAGCTCGACGACACCCTGCGGCGCGTGTCGCTCCGCGGCTATCAGGCGTTCGGCGCCCGGTTCGCGCTCTCCCAGCGCCGGGTGATCCTCGGCGACGACATGGGGCTGGGGAAGACGATCCAGGCGATCGCGGTCCTGGCGCATCTGCACGCGCGGGGGACGACGCATTCTCTGGTGGTCTGCCCGGCGAGCGTGTTGATCAACTGGCTGCGGGAGATCGAGGCCCGCAGTTCGCTCACGGCCTATCGGCTCCATGGCGACGAACGGTCCCTGGCCCACGCCACGTGGCTCGAACGCGGCGGGGTGGCGGTCGTGACGTTCGACGGGCTGCACGCCTTGGACCCGGTGCCGGAGGTGGGCATGCTCGTGGTCGACGAGGCGCACTTCGTGAAGAACCCGCAGGCCCGCCGCTCCAAGGCCGTGGCCGGGTGGTGCGCTCAGGTCGGTAGGGCGCTGTTCATGACCGGCACGCCGATGGAGAACCGCGTCGAGGAGTTCCGTTCCCTGGTGGACCACCTCCAGCCCGGGTTGTTCGGCCGGGCCGAGCCGGGTGACACGGCTGATCGGGCGCGGGCGTTCCGCCGCGCCGTCGCGCCGGTCTACCTGCGCCGCAACCAGCGGGACGTGGTCACGGAGCTGCCCGATCTGGTCCAGGTGGACGAGTGGGAGGAGTTCAGCGCGGCCGACGCCGTCGCATACCGGGACGCGGTGGTGTCGGGCTCCTTCATGGCGATGCGCCGCGCGGCCTACGCGGTGCCGGAGAGGTCCGCGAAGCTGGAACGGTTGCGTGAGCTGGTGTACGAGGCGGAACGCGCCGGGCTCAAGGTCGTCGTGTTCTCCTACTTCCGCGACGTGCTCACCACCGTCGGCGACGCCCTCGGCTCCCCGGTTCACGGCCCGCTCTGGGGCGGCCTGGGGCCGGAACGCCGCCAGGAGGTGGTCGACGCGTTCACGGCGGCCCGAGGTCACGCGGTGCTGCTCGCGCAGATCCAGTCGGGCGGGGTCGGGCTCAACCTGCAAGCGGCCTCCGTTGTGATCATTTGCGAGCCGCAGGTCAAGCCGACGCTGGAAAGCCAGGCCGTGGCCCGGGCGCACCGCATGGGACAGGTACGTCGGGTGCAGGTGCATCGGCTGGTCACGCCCGGCAGCATGGACGAACGGCTGCTGCGGATCATGCACGCCAAGTCCGCGCTCTTCGACGCCTACGCCAGACGCAGCGACCTCGCCGAGTCCACGCCCGACGCCATCGACGTCTCCGACGAGGCGCTGGCCGAGCGGATCGTCAGGGAGGAACGGGAACGCCTCATCCCGGCGGGACCCGCGGCTGACGACACCCAGGGCCTCGCATGACAGCACCACCCGCGGGCGCGTGGTGCACCGATCCCCACCGGCCGGCGGCCTGAAGCCCGGCATTCCCACAGCCGGCACGGCCGCGGAGCAGAAGGCGGCCCACGGCAACACTGCGCGCATCGCCCTGACCATGCCACGGAACCCTGAGGACGCGCGATTCAGATTCGCTTCACCGATCCACCCCGCCCGGCGAAGCCGAGCAGCCGACCGCTCCACCGGCAGGTCAGGAGGGACCAGCCGGTCCCGTCGCCGTACCGGAGAGTGGTCGTCGTCAAGCCCACGTTCCGCGGTGCGTCATTCGCCTCGATAACGGATCTGAAGGCGTCCCGCCTAGCGTCGCCCTGTACATGGAGGATTCGAACGAAGGGGGATCTGGAATGCGGCTACACACGAAGATCGCGATGGCGGTCGGCGGGCTCGCGCTGGCCGGTACGAGCCTGCTGGTGACGACACCGGCTCAGGCCCAGGGCCAGTCATCGTGCTATGCCAAGAGCGGGCACCTGTACTGCGGGAACAAGGCCGGGGTGAGCCTGTGGCGCAGCCCGCGCTACAGCGAGCACGATCAGGATGCCGTGGACACGTTGAACTCGAACCCCAGCTACTTCCAGTGCTACGTCTCCGGGCAGAAGCATGGAGGCGGGAACAACATCTGGTACCGGACGTACGGCGACGTCAGCAAGCGCACCGGCTACGTCGCGGCCGAGAGCGTCTACACCTGGAAGGACCCGTTCCCGGGCGTCGCTCACTGCTAGTCGTACTGATCTGAGAGGTCCGGTCCGCGGCCGCCGAGGGTGGGGGTGCGTCCCCGCGGGGCATGAAGGGCCCGCGGGGACCGGCGTGGATGTCGCAGTCCACACCGGACCCGCAGGCCCTCCCCTCCGCGACGATCTTCGGGATCGCGTCGAGCCGCGTTCTCGACCTTGGTGATCAGTACGTCTACAGCTGCTGCGAGATGGCGTCTGGCGTGCCGGGCACCGGGTCGAGTTCGATCGCGCGGGCTTCGCTGTAAGTGATCAGCCCCAGGTCGTGCAGGATCGCCGCTGACTTGTTCAGGCAGTCACGGTCACCGGTCGCCCGGCCGAGCCCCCACAGGTGCTCCGCCTCCCAATAGGTGCCGGACAAGCCGCGCTGCCGATCCAGCCGGAGGGCCTCTTGGAAGCACGTCGCCGCCTCGTCCGCCTGCCCGTCCAGTCTGTGCGCCTCGCCGAGGTTGCCCAGCGCCATCACCTCGGTGACCCTGGCGTTCGACTCCCTCGCCAGAGACAGGGCCGTTCGGTGCGCGACGACCGCCTCGCCGTAACGTCCGAGTCGTTGATGG
This sequence comes from Nonomuraea sp. NPDC052265, assembly GCF_044547985.1. NCBI lineage: Bacteria > Bacillati > Actinomycetota > Actinomycetes > Streptosporangiales > Streptosporangiaceae > Nonomuraea > Nonomuraea sp. NPDC052265. Next base: position 890,508 of record NZ_JBIUBJ010000001.1, on the reverse strand, counting down.
GTCAGTCCGATGCCGGTCAGGCACGATGCCTCATGCCGGGCGTGGCCCAAGCGGTGCCAGATCGCGCCTGCCCGTTCCAGGGCGACAAGCGACTCCTCGTGGCGCCCCAGCGAACGAAGAGCCGCACCACATCCGTTCAGGGCCAGGGCTTGGCCCGTGTCGTAGCCCATCGGCCTCCAGGCATCGAGAGCACGATCGAAGGACAGCAGAGCCTCTGCGGGCTTTCCCAACGCGTGCAATGCCCAACCGAGGTCATTGTTGCCGAGCCCCGCCTGCCGGAGATCACCGGTGGACCGCGCCGCCTCCAGAGCCAGGTGCCCCAAGGCCAGTTGCTCGCGCCAGCGCGCTCGCTGTTCCAACGGCGTGTTCAAGCATGCGGACAGATAGGCCGCGATCGCCGGATCAGCGCTCGTCACGGCCTGACGGGCGGTGGCGACGAGGTTCTCGATCTCGACGTCGAGCCATGTGTTGACCTCCTCGACGGAGGCGAGCGGCACCCCCGAATGCGTGAGCACCTCGGGGACGAAGTCGATCCGCCAGGCGATCAGCGGCTCTACCGACAACGCGGCACGTCGTGCCGTGGCGAGATAGCAGTGGAAAGCCCGTCGGATGGCGAGGGCGCGGGCATCCTTGCTCTCCTGCTCCAGCGCGAGTTCCTTGGCGAACAACCGCAGGAGGTCATGCATGCGATACCGGCCGGGGATGTCGGACACCACGAGCTGGCTCTCCAGCAGATGATCGAGCAGCGCGGCCGTGCGCCGCTCCGGCAGCTCCGCGAGAGCCGCGGCGACGGGGACGCCGATGTCCGGCCCGTCCAGGAGGCCGAGCAATCGGAACAGCCGGGCCGCCGGTCCGTCGCCCAGGTCCTCGTAGCTGACCATGAAACTGGCGCGTACCGCCTGGTCGTCGATCTCGAGTTCGGCCAGCCGCCGCTGCTCGCTGGCGAGCCTGTCGGCGAGCGCGCGAACTGACATGTCCGGACGTCCGAGCAGCCGCGCCGCGACAATGGACAGCGCCAGCGGCAGTTCGCCGCACAGCGGTATGACCTCGGCCACAGCCTGGGCTTCGCGGTCGAGCCGGTCAGCGCCGAGGAGCCTGGTGAGCAGCGCGCCGGCCTCGTCCGGCGCCAGCCCGTGGAGCTGGGAATGGCTCGCGGCGTCGATCGAGCTCAGCATTCGCCTGCTGGTGATGAGCACGCCGCACGCCGCACTGCCGGGCAGCAGGTGGCGTACCTGCTCGGCGCTCGCCGCGTTGTCCAGCAGGATCAGCAGGCGCTTCCCGTGTGTCAGCGAGCGGAAGGTCGCGATGGCCTCCTCCTGCTCGCCCAGGATCGCTGCGGTGGCGATTCCCATCGAGCGCAGGAATCGCCCGAGCACCTCCGCGGTGGGCAAGGGGGCCGTGTCGGGAGTGGATCCCTGCAGGTTGACGTAGAGCTGCCCATCGGGGAAGTGGTGGGAGATGCGGTGGGCCACCTGGAGGGCGAGAGCCGACTTGCCGATGCCGGCCGGTCCGGAGATGGCCACCGCGCGTTCGGAGCCGTCGGTCAGCAGGGTGCACAGCCTCTCGACCTCTGCCTCGCGGCCGGTGAACGTCGCGGTGGGGCTGGGCAGTTGTGCCGGGATCGGTCGTTCGAGGGCCGCGAGCTGAGCGACGACCTGCGCCGGGACGCCCGGCCCCGACTCCGGCCGGCCTTCCGGCCGGTTGGACTTCCCCACTACGAGCCCTCGCGGGCAGCGGCCACGACGTCCCGCAGGCCCACGCCCACTCGGCCGGCGGCGATGCCCGGCAACGCCGAGGCCGGCATGATCTCCAGCGCGACCGGCCGACCGGCTGATCCGAGAATCAGGAATTCCACTTCTCGACCCATCATCCCCTCATTTCAGGGACATGCATCGTAGCGGAGTGTCCGGCAGAGGTTGCCCGGCCGATGCTCAGGCGCTCACCCGCGCCGCCGCCCTCATCGCCTCGTCGTGCCAGCCTGCGGCGCCGATGGCCGCGAAGGTCTCGGCGGCCTGTCGCAGATGGACGGTGCTGTCATCGTCTTCGAGGTGGCCGAGGGCGAGCAGGATCCGGCCCTCGATCAGCCTGTCCCCCACCCGGCGGGCGATGCGCAACGCCTGGTGCAAGGTGGCGCCGGCCTCGACGGTCTCTCCCAGGTCGAGCCGCGCTTCGCCCAGCGCGTGCAACACGTACGCCTGGCCGACCGGGTCCTTCAGGTCGAGGGTGATGGCCAGGGCGCGCTCACCCTCCCTGATCGCTTCGGCGCACCGGCCTTGACGGCGATAGACCTCGGCCAGGCGTTTGAGGAGCTGCGCCTCGATCTGCCTGCCTCCTGGACTGATGGTCAGCGCGCGGTCCAGCAGCCGCGCGGCCTCCTCCAGCCGGCCTTCCAGCATGTGCGCGTGCGAGAGGAAGCCCAGGCCGTGGGCCAGGGCGGTGGTGTCGCCCACCTGCTCGAAAAGTGCCAGGGCCTGTTCCAGCTCCCGTCTCCCCCTGTCGAGGTCTCCTTGGGAGAGACGAACCGTGCCGAGGTGGCGGAGCATGATGGCCTGGCTGGGCACGTCTCCAAACCGCTGGAACAGCTCAAGAGCTGTCTCCAGCAGGTCGGCGGCCTGGGGCAGCCGACGTTGGCACAGGTTCAGGGAGCCGAGGGAGAACAGCATCGCGGCCTGGCCCGGCAGGTGGGAGGCGGTGCGGCAGGCATCGAGAGCTCGGGTGGCGACCGACCGCCAGTCGTCGAAGTAGGCTCGCGACTCGAACATGTGCACGAAGCTGGCCACGAGATCGCGGCACACGTCGGCGAGCTGTGACTGGGCGCTCTGTGTCACTGCGGAGACGAGGTTCAGCCGTTCGCTCTCCAGCCACTCCAGCGGATCGTTCAGCAACGCCGCCTGCTCGGCGTCCTCCGGTAGCCAGCGCGGAGTGTCGCCGCGCGGCACCATCTGGTAGCGGCTGCCGTATCGCATGTCGCGGGCCTGTTCCGCCAGGCCGAGCAACGCCCCGAAGGCGCGGCTCAGTACGGCCAGCCTGGCGTCAGGCGGCTCCGCGGCCTCCGCTCGCTCGCGGGCGAACAGGCGGATCAGATCATGGAACCGGTAACGCGGTTGGCCGGCTCCGTCTCTGCCGAGCGGCTGCAGCAGTTGGGCATCGACCAGCTGTTCCAACTGCCGCTCGCCGTCATGCACCGTCGTGTCCAGCAGCGCCGCCACCAGCCAGGGCGCGAATCCGCCTGGTGCGTCCATCAGCCCCAGGCGCCGGAACGCCAGGGCCGCCCGCGTCGACAGCTCGCGGTAGGACAGCTCGATGCTGGCTCGTAGCTCCAGCCCACCTCGGCTGAGCTGGTCCAGCCGGCTACGCTCGTCGGCCAGACGCTCGGCCATGTCGGCGACCGGCCACTGCGGCCGCATGGCCAGTTTCGCCGCCGCGATGCGCAACGCCAGCGGTGACCCGTCGCACAGAGCGGCGAGTTTCGCCGCCGCTTCCCGCTCGGCGGTCGCTCGCTCCGCTCCGAGCACACGCTCCAGCAGTTCGGTGGACTCCTGCTCGGTCAGAACCTCCACCGGCACAGGCAGCGCACCCCCGCCCACGAGCAGCCCTTCCAGCCGGCGCCTGGAGGTGACGATCACACAACAGCCCGGCGTCGCCGGCAGCAATGGCCGTACCTGTGCCGCCGATTCGGCGTTGTCCAGGACGACCAGCGCCTGCCGGCCGTCCAGGATGCTGCGGAACAACGCGGTCCGCTCCTCCATCCCGGCCGGAACCGTCGCCCCGTCCACTCCGAGCGCCCTCAGGAAGCGTTCCAGCACCGCCGCGGGTTGTGCCGACTCTCCGTCGAGGTCATAGCCGCGAAGATTGGCGAACAACTGGCCGTCAGGGAACCGGTCGGCCACCTGATGCGCCCACTGCAGGGCCAGCGCGGTCTTGCCCACCCCGGCCGCCCCGCTGATCACGCCCATGGGCAGGTGGCGCCCGTTCTGTCGCAGCAATCGATCCAGCGTCCGCATCTGCGTCATCCGGCCCACGAACGCTGATACCGCCGGCGGCAACTGCGCCGGCCGTACCGTCACGACCGGCCCTGAGCCGGCCGGAAGAAGCTCGTCGTCCGCCTTCCCGCCGAGGCGCGGCGCAGGCAGCGCGGGAACCCCCGGTTCCGTGGCGTCGCAGGCGGAGGGGCCGGCCAGGATCGCCTGCTGGACCTCTCGCAGCCCTCGGCCCGGCTCCAGGCCCAGTTCCTCCAGGAGATGTCCACGCCCCTGGTGGAAGCTTTCCAGCGCGTCGGCCTGGCGTCCCGAGTGCCACAGCGCGAGCATCAACTGTGCGCGCAGGCCCTCACGCAGGGGATGATCCTCCACCAGCCCCGCCAGTCGTGCCACCACCTCGCGAGGGCGGCCACAGGCCAGCGCCGCCTCGGCCCACTCCTCTGCGATGCCCAGCCGGGCATCCTCCAGACCGCGGGCCACCGCGGCGATCTCGGTGGTGTCGATCTCGGCCAGCACCGGCCCTCGCCACAGCCCGAGGACCCGCCCCAGCATCGCCGCCGCCTGCTCGTTCCGCCCCGCGGCGGCCGCCCTTCGGGCCGCTGCCGCCTGTTCCTCCGCCTCGCGCGTGTCCAGCCACACACCGTCGGTGCTCAGGCGATAACCGGCCTGCTCGGTGACGATCACGGGTACGCCGCAGCCGGCGGCCTTGAATGCCTTACGCAGCCCGTGCACGTGAATCGGGACCTGGGTGCGCACCGATTCGGGCAGGCGCTCGCCCCAGACCGCGGCTGCCAGCCGATCGACCGACACGACCCGCCCGGCATCCAGCAACAGCGCGGCCAGCAGTGAACGTTGCCGAAGCCCGCCCAGCCTGACAGGGCGCCCCCTGACACCGACCTCCAGCGGACCAAGAACCCGAAACTCCATGTGAGTTGTCATGACGTCCCCCGTTGACCATCCAGTGTCCTGCGTTCGAAACCCGTCGGCAACAGGAGGGCGGGGAAATCGAGGATCATCTCCGTGGTCTTCAGGACACATGACCGCCGGCCACGAGCGGGTATCGGCGCCGTGCCACCGGGCCGACGGGGTGGGCCGTGCGGACGATCGCAGGATCGAGGAAGCCCCAACCAGGTGAATCCGATCGATAACGAATCAAAAGCCAGCTCTTCTAGTCTCCGACCTCGACGAAATCCACCGCATGGAGCTCAGAGCCCTCATGCGGCCGTGCGCGGACGCGGTTCGCGTGTGTATTGAAGGAGACTCGATGGGACACGGCAGAATACTGTCCGCGACGACGGGCGTGGCCCTGGTCGCCGCCCTGGGGATGAGCGCTCCGGCGCAGGCCGCGAGCGGTGGGGATGCCTACGGCTGGGTGGTCGCGGGCGACGGGAAGAGCCGCCAGGTCGTGGTGCTGGACTCGCGGAACGCGTCGTGGGACCCGGCGAAGGATCCCGGGGCGCTGAAGTGGAAGTGGAAGCCGTCGGCGAAGAACGGATTCCCCGAGGCCGAGCTCGATGACTGCACGCTGTGCTCGGGGGCGATCGCGGACGCCCGGCTCCGTTACGGCGGGCCTCGCCAGACGGGAGGCAAGTCGGTCCTCGCGGTGAACGACGGCGGGTTCATCGGTGTGGCCTCCTACCCGTCGGGCGAGCGCCTGTGGGCCGTGGACACGGGAGGTGACGGGATCCTGCCCCACGCCGTGGAACTGCTTCCCGACGGCAATGTCGCCGCCGCGGCCACCCAAGGGAGCTGGGTGCGGGTCTACACGGCCTCCCAGAGCTCGACGTCGAAGAAGTACGCGGAGTTCAAGCTGCCCGGAGGGCATGGCGTGCTCTGGGACCCGGCCAATGAGCTCCTGTGGGCGCTCGGCGACAAAGACCTGGTGGCGCTCAAGGTCGGCGGTACGCCCGCACAGCCGACTCTGACCGAGACCCGGCGGGTCGCGCTTCCCGGCAAGAAGGGGGGCCACGACCTGGGCCCGGTCTTCGGTGACAAGGACCGGCTGTGGATCACCACGAACGACGCCGTCCACCAGTACGTGAAATCCACGAGCACCTTCACCACCGAGTACGCGAACGCTGACAAGGTGAACGTGCGGCTCGTCAAATCGGTCGGTGACCAGCAGGGCACCGGGCAGATCCTCAGGACCCGGCCGAAGAGCGGTTGCGGCGCGTCCTGGTGCACCGACACCGTGGAGTTCTTCGGCGGCACCGCGTCCCGCACCCTGCCGGGCGCCAAGATCTACAAAGCCCGCTGGTTCAGGCCGGACTACCAGTGACCGGCCGGGTGAGGCGGTACAGCACGTGGCGGCGCAGCCGGTGGCCGGGCATGGCGGGGTGACCTGGGAGAGCTCGTACGCTTGGTCCCGTGTTGAGTAGTAACCGGCTGCGTGTCCTGCTTGAGGTGTTCAGGACGGGCAGCATCGCCGGTGCGGCCAGGGTGCTGAAGCTGTCGCCGTCCGCCGTCTCCCACCAGCTGTCCCGGCTGGAGCAGGAGGCGGGGGTTGGGCTGGTCGAGCGCAACGCCCAGAGCCTGCGGCTGACCGAGGCGGGACGCCGCCTGGCCATCCGCGCCCAGGAGGTCGTCGACATCATCGAGGCGGCCGAGAAGGACCTGCTCGCCCAGGCCAGGGTGGACGCCGGCGAGCTGCGCATCGGCTTCTTCGCCTCCGCCGGGTACCGGTTGCTGCCGCTGGCGCTGTCGCGGTTCGCCTCCCGGTATCCCAAGGTGGCGCTCGACCTGGTGGAGGGGCAGCCGTACGAGCTGCTGCCCGATCTGGAGCGCGGCGCGCTGGACGTGCTGGTGGTCTTCGAGCACGCGCTCGACCCGTGGCAGTGCCCGGAAGGGGTGGAGGTGGTCCACCTGTTCGACGAGCCGCAGCTCCTGGTCCTGCCGACCGGCCACGCCGCCGCCCAGCGGCCCAAGGTCCGGCTGGCGGACCTGGCCGAGGAGCCGTGGATCACCACGTTCGGCGCCGAGCACCCGGTGTCGATCCTTGAGCGGGCCAGCACGCTGGAGGGTTTCTCGCCGCGCATCCGCTGCCGCAGCGACCACTACGAGGTGACGATCGGCCTGGTACGGGCCGGGCTCGGCGTCGCGCTGGTGCCGAGCCTCGGACTCCAGGGCGCGACCGGGCTGCACACCTGCCGCCTGACCACGCCGAACCTGTTCCGCAGGATCGGCGTGGCCAGGCGGCCGACCAATCCCAACCCGGCCGCCCGGTCGTTCCTGGCCTACCTGCGTACGGCCTCGGCCCAGCTCAGGAACTCGCTGGAGCCTTCGCTGCGCTGAGGCGGGCGGCGACGTCCAGGCCGGCCCGCCGTACGGCGGAGGTCAGGTCGTGCTCGCTGCCCGCCGGGCCGTGGGCGAGGACGGCGTAGGCGATGCGGCCGTCCATGATGCCGACGTCGGACCGGACGCCCTCGTCGGTGCCGGTCTTGTTGGCCAGCCAGTCGCCCTCGGGATCGTGCCTGACCAGGGCCGGGACGAGACCGTGGTCGGTGTTCCGGCGCATCCAGCCGCGCATGAGCGCCTGCCAGCCGCCCGGACCGGCGAGGAGCGCGGCCAGGCCGGAGAGCTCGGCCGCGGTGCCGATCGCGAACGTCGGCGGGTCCTGCGCGGTGCGCGGCTCGCGAATGCGGTCGAGCAGCCTGGTCCGCGACAGCCCGAGCGCCGCGGCGGCGGCGTTGACCCGGTCCAGGCCGATCGTGCGCAGCAGCGCGTTCGTGGCGGTGTTGTCGCTGACGGCGGCGGTCAGCAGGGCGAGGTCGCCGACCGTCCAGCTGCGCGCGGACAGCGACGTGAGCAGCCCGGAGCCGCCGCAGTAGTCGTCGTCGTGCAGCGTCACGGGCGTGTCGGGGGCCAGGATGCCGCCCTCGACGCTCATCGCCACCTCGGCCAGCAGCAGCAGCTTGCCGACGCTGGCCAGCGGCAGCTCGGCGTCCTCGTTGACGCCGTGGAACTCGCCCGTCACCAGATCCCGCGTCGCGACGGCGAGCGTGATGTCGTTCACCGCCCGATGATCCTTCCTGGTCTGTCCTCGGTGAGCCTGTTGTCCTGCACGGCGAGCCGTCCGGCCACGACGACGGCCCTGATGCCCACGGGGGGCAGCAGCGGGTCGGCGTAGGTCGCGCCGTCGGCCACCGTCCCGGGGTCGAAGAGCACCAGGTCGGCGTGCGCCCCGTCGCGTACGACGCCCCTGCCCTCCAGCCCGAACCGGTCGGCCGCCATGCCGGTCATCTTGTGGACGGCGGTCTCCACCGGGAACAGCCCCTGCTCGCGGGAGTAGCGGCCGAGCACCCTGGGGAAGGTGCCGGCCAGGCGGGGGTGCGGGTGGCCCGGCTTGGGCACGCCGTCCGAGCCGATCATGGCGAACTCGCTGGCCAGCACCCGCTGGACGTCGTCCTCGCGCATGGAGTGGCTGATGATCGTCACCTCGCCCTCCTCGGCGAGGAGCAGCTCGGCCGCCGCGTCCACGGGGTCGCCGCCCAGCTCCGCGATCGTGCGGCCCTCGGCCTCGGGGTGACGGGTGGCGCAGGCGACCGAGATGCGGTCCCAGCCGCCGTTGCCGACCGTGTTCTCCCAGCCCGGCACGCCCGCCTCGATGGCCGCGCGCATCCGGTCGCGCTGGCCGCGATCGCGCAGCCGGTCGAGCAGCGCCTCGGTGCCGCCGTCGTTGGCCCACGGGGGGAACATCGCCGACAGCGACGTGCTGCCCTCGGTGTAGGGGTAGACGTCGCAGGTCAGGTCCATGCCCCGGGCGCGCAGCGCGGCGATGCGGGGGAGCGTGCGCAGGGTCCTGCCCCAGGCCTGCTTCCCGGCGGTCTTGTGGTGGCTGACGTGCAGCGCGGCCCCGCTCCTGCGGGCGATCTCGACGGCCTCCTCCAGCGCCTCCTCGACGCGGGACATCTCGTCCCGCAGGTGGGTGACGTACGGCTTGCCGTGCCTGGCCGCGACGCGGGCCAGCGCGACCACCTCGGCGGTGTCGCCGTACGTGCCGGGGGTGTAGATGAGGCCGGTGGACAGTCCGGCGGCGCCGGCGGCCAGCGCGTCGTCCAGCAGCGCGCACATGGTGTCGAGCTCGGCGGGGGTGGCCGGACGGTCCTCGTAGCCGAGCACGCCGGCCCGGAGGGTGCCGTGGCCGACGAGGGAGGTCAGGTGGTTCGACCGCGGGGCCCGCTCGTGCGCCTCCACGAACCCTTCGTAGTCCTGAAAAATCGGGATGTCGCCGCCGAAACCGGCCCTGCTCGACCGGCGCAGCGCCGGCACCCGCTCCGGCAGCGCCGGGAACAGGCTCGACCCGCAGTTGCCGCAGATCTCCACGGTGACGCCCATGAGCACGGGGGCGGCGGCCAGCTCCCGGCCCGCCTCGCCGAGCAGGGTGACCGCGTCGGAGTGGGTGTGGACGTCGATGAAACCGGGCGCGACCACCAGCCCGGCGGCGTCGATCACCCGCCCCCCGCCACCGTCGGACGGGCCGCCCTCCGGCAGCAGGACGAGGCGGTCACCGCGGACGCCGACGTCGGCACGGCGCAGCGGCGCGCCCGTCCCGTCGGCCACGAGGCCACCGCTGATCAGCATGTCGAGGCTCACGTGGCCGAACCCTTCCCGAGAAGCGAGCCGTTCACAGCACCTGCCCGAGGAAGGCCCGGGTGCGCTCGTGACGCGGCGAGGACAGCACCTCGCGGGGCGGTCCCTCCTCCACGATCACGCCGTCGTCGATGAACACCAGGTGGTCGCCCGCCTCTCTGGCGAATCCCATCTCGTGGGTCACCACGATCATCGTCATCCCGCTCGCCGCCAGGTCGCGCATGACCTGCAGCACCTCCTGCACCAGCTCGGGGTCGAGCGCGCTGGTCGGCTCGTCGAACAACATGAGCTTGGGGTCCATGGCCAGGCTGCGCGCGATCGCGACCCGCTGCTGCTGGCCGCCCGAGAGCTGCCGTGGGTAGTGGCGGGCCCGGTCGGCCAGCCCCACCCGGTCGAGCAGCGTCATCGCCCGTTCGGCCGCCTTCGCCTTCGGCAGGCGCTTGACCGTGCACGGGCCCTCCATGACGTTCTCCAGCGCGGTCATGTGCGGGAACAGGTGGAAGCGCTGGAAGACCATGCCGATCTCCTGGCGCTGGCGGCACAGCTCGCCGGGCCGCAGCAGGTGCAGCTTGCCGCCCTGCTCGCTGAAGCCCATGAGCTCTCCGTCGACCCACACCCGGCCCGCGTCGATCGTCTCCAGCCGGTTGACGCAGCGCAACAACGTCGACTTGCCGGACCCGGACGGGCCCACCACGCAGACCACCGAGCCGGTCGGCACATCGAGGCTGACGCCCTTCAGCACCTCGAGCTGGCCGAAGCGCTTCCTGACCGATTCGATCTTCACCATGCTAGTGGCCACGGCTGAACCTCCTCTCCAGGGAGCGCTGGCCGACGGTGGCCACGCTGGTGAGCAGCAGGTACCAGGTTGAGGCGACCACCAGCAGCGCGATCACCTCGAAGTTGTCCAGGTAGATGCGCTGGGAGACGGTCAGCAGCTCCGCGCCGGAGATGACCGAGACCATCGAGGTGGTCTTCAGCATGGAGATGAACTGGTTGCCGGTCGGCGGGATGATCACCCGCATCGCCTGCGGCAGCACGACCCTGCGCAGGATCTGCCGGTGCGTCATGCCCAGCGACTCGGCCGCCTCCCGCTGTCCCGGATCGACCGAGCGGATGCCGGCGCGGACGATCTCCGCCATGTACGCGCCCTCGTTGATGGTCAGCCCGAGCAGCGCCGCCGTGAACGGCGTGATCAGCTCGTTGGCCGGCCACTGGAGGAACATCGGCCCGCCGAACGGGACGCCGAGCCCGATCTCGGGGAAGACCAGGCCGATGTTGAACCAGAAGATGAGCTGCACCAGCAGCGGCGTGCCCCGGAAGAACCAGGTGTAGAGGCCGGACACGCCGCGCAGCACCGGGCTGTCCGAGAGCTGCATGACGGCGGCGACCACGCCGAGGGCGACGCCGATGACCATGGACAGCGCGGTGAGCGCGATCGTGATCCACAGGCCGCCGAGCACGCGGCCGTCCAGCAGGAACTCGGCGATCACGTCCCAGTGGAGGTTGGGGTTGACGATGACGGTGTAGGCCAGCCACGCCATCACCAGCGCCGCGACCACCGCCGCGACGAGCCGCCCCGGCCTGGGCGGCTTCACCGCCTCGATCGGGAGCTCCATCATGCGCCGGTGTTGATCGTGACCTTGGGCACGGCGTTGGCCGTCGTGCCGTACCTCTCCAGGATCTTGCCGTACTCGCCGCTGTCGATCAGCTCCTGGAGCGCCTTGGCGACGGCGTCGCGCAGGCCGGTCTGCTTCTTGTCGATCGCGATGCCCCAGGGGCCGGCGTCGTACTGCTCGGCCAGGACCTCGTACTTGCCGGTCTCCTTGGCGTACATGGCGGCCACGGGGGAGTCGACGATGGTGGCGACGGTGCGGCCGGAGTCGATGGTGAGCAGGCCGGTGGGGGCGTCCTCGCTCTGCATGATCTCCATCTTCTGGGCGCACTTCTCGTTCTGGCGCTTGCCGATCTCCAGGTTGGAGCTGCCCTTGGCCAGGACGACCTTCTTGCCGCACAGGTCCTCAAGGGTCTTGATGCCCTCGGGGTTGCCCTTCTTGACCATGATCGAGCCGCCGGCGTTGAAGTAGTCGACGAAGTCGACGGCCTTGCGGCGTTGTTCGAGGTCGCTGAGCGCGGCCATGGCGATGTCCCACCTGCCGCCCTGCAGGCCGGGGATGAGACCGTCGAAGGAGGCGTTGATGATCCGGGTCTTCAGCCCGAGCCGCTCCCCGACGGCCGCGGCCAGGTCGGCGTCGACGCCGGTCATCTCCTGGGTGCCCGGCTTGTACATCTCCATCGGGGGATAGCCTTCCGAGGTCGCCATGCGGAGCTCGCCCGACTTCCGTACGGATTCGGGGACGAGGTCCTTGGCGCTCTTGCCGGTCGAGGAGGGCGGCGTGGGGGTCGCCGTACCCGAGGTGGACCTCCCGCACCCCGCGCCGAGAGCGCAGGCCGCCACCAGGGCGATGACCAGGTGTGTTCGCATGGGATGTCATGGTGGCCAGGCAGTCAGGCGCCACCAAGCCTCGTGAAGGCATGCGGCCCTCAGCAACGAATCCGTCGATGCTCGACCCCCACCGGCCTCGCGATTGCTTACGCTCGCCCCTCATGAGTTTGGACATCTGGCCCCAGACCGCCGCATGGCACGACGGGGAGCTGCATCTCGGCGGGATCGGCGCGGTCGAACTGGCCCGGGTGCACGGCACGCCCGCGTACGTGCTGGACGAGGCCGACTTCACCGCCCGCGCCCGCGCCTGGCTGGACGCGCTGCCCGACGGCGACGTGCACTACGGCGGCAAGGCGTTCCTCTGCCCCGAGGTGGTGCGCTGGCTGGACGGGCTTGGCCTGTCCCTCGACGTCTGCACGGGCGGCGAGCTCTCCGTGGCCATGGCCGGCGGGATGCCGCCCGAGCGGGTCGTCTTCCACGGCAACAACAAGTCGGCGGACGAGCTGCGCAGGGCCGTGGCGTGGGGCATCGGCTGCGTGGTCGTCGACTCCTTCACCGAGATCGCCAGGCTGGCCGGGATCGCCGCGTCCCTGGGCGTGCGGCAGCGGGTGATGATCAGGGTGACACCGGGCGTGGACCCGCACACCCACGCCTTCATCGCCACCGGCGGCGAGGACTCCAAGTTCGGCTTCTCGCTGAGCGCCGGCGCCGCCGCGCTCGCGGTGGCGCAGGTGACCGCCGAGCCCTCGCTGGAGCTGTACGGCCTGCACTCCCACATCGGCTCGCAGATCTTCGAGCTGGACGGCTTCGGCACCGCCGCGGCCAGGATGGCCGCCTTCGCCGCCGAGGTGGGCGTCACCAGGCTCGACCTGGGCGGCGGCCTCGGCATCGCCTACACGCCGGACGACCCCACCCCGCCCACGCCCGCCGAGCTGCTCGCCGTGCTCAGGAAGGAGACCGCGGGCCTGCGCCTGGCCGTCGAGCCGGGCAGGTCCATCGCCGGGCCGTCCACGGTGGCCCTCTACGAGATCGGCACGATCAAGGGCCGGTACGTCAGCGTGAACGGCGGCATGAGCGACAACCCCCGCCCCGGCATGTACGGCGCCGCCTACACCGCCACGCTGGCCAACCGCGCCTCCGACGCCCCCACCAGCGCCTTCACCGTGGTCGGCAAGCACTGCGAGAGCGGCGACGTGCTGGTCAGGGACATCGCGCTGCCCGGCGACGTCCGGCCCGGCGACCTGCTCGCCGTACCGGTGTCGGGCGCCTACCAGCGCTCGATGGCCGGCAACTACAACCACGTGCCCCGGCCGCCGGTCGTGGCGGTGCGCGACGGCGAGGCGCGGGCCATCGTCCGCCGGGAGAGCGAGGAGGACCTGCTGCGGCTCTACGCGTGAGAGCCGCGCCGGCGGTCAGGACGTGAGCTTGGCCAGGTCGGGGGCGTAGACGGTCATCCAGTGCGGGTGCAGCCGGTAGTAGACCACGTCGTTGTCCCAGTCGAAGGCGTTCTCGCCGTAGAAGTCCTTGAAGTAGGCGAGCAGGCCGGGCCAGTCGGCGGCCGGCTCGCCGTCCCGCGGGTTGAGGATCTCCACCGTGCCGTGGGTGAACACGCCCAGGTCGTCCCCGCGCATGTGCGCGACGCTGGCCACCGGACGGGCGGCGAGGTGGCGCGCCTTGGCGGCGTCGCGTGCCGTGCCGAAGAGCCACCTGCCGTGCAGGAAGTGGCCGTCCGCGCCGCTGATGCGCGGTTCGCCCTTCGCCGTCACGGTGGACAGCGCGAGGGTGCACATGCCGGTCAGGACCCGGGTGAGCTGCTCGGCGTTCAGGGTGCGCTCGGCGACGATCGAGCGCAGGTGCGAGGTGGAGCGGGAGAGGGAGGCGTCGAGGAGCGCCTGCAGCTCTTCGAGCTCCTGCGGGGTTTCACGCATTGAGGTCCTTGTCTGTCCGTACGTACCGGCCCCGCGGTCGGCGCCGGCCGGTGGGACCATGCTCGACCGGAAACCCGACATCCTGTGTCGTGTTTTCCCGAACCTGGGACGAATCTCTGGCACGGGTTGCGGTGACGCTTTTCGCAATCCCTGACGCTTCTTTGACGAGGTCGCGGCGTGGCGCAGTTGATCACCTGGGTAAGGCCCAACCTGTAACAGTCGTACGCGTCTCGGGGGGTTCGGATGCGACTGGGTATTTTGACAGGAGCGGGGCTGCTCGCGGTCGCCGTCGTCCTGACCGGGTGCGACTCGCCGCCCGACACAGCCAAGATCACCGACAGCAAGGCCGAGGCCGCGGCCAGGCTGAAGCAGAGCAAGGCGGCCAAGATCGCGCTGGCGCGCAAGGTCAAGGCGAACGAACTGGGCCAGATCCCGGTGCTGATGTTCCACCGGGTCATCAAGAACCCGGCCACCACCGACGACAGGACTCCGCAGCAGTTCCGCTCGGACCTCGAACGGCTGGTCAAGGAGGACTACGTCCCGATCAGCGCCTCGGAGATGGTGACCGGGAAGATCAACGTCCCGGCGGGCAAGCATCCCGTGGTGCTCACGTTCGACGACTCCTCGCCCTCGCAGCTCACCCTGAACGAGATGGGCGTCCCGCAACCGGACACCGCCGTGGCGATCCTGCGCGAGGTGGCCGCCAAGCACCCGGGCTTCCGTCCGGCCGCCACCTTCTACGTCACCCGCGACATGTTCGGCAAGACCGTGCGCGAGGAGCAGGCCCAGACGCTCGGCTGGCTCAAGGACAACGGCTTCGACATCGGCAACCACACCCGTGACCACGTCAACCTGCGCGGACGCTCGGAGAAGGAGGTCGAGGACCAGATCGGCGGCATCGCCAAGCAGATCGACGACCTGACCAAGGTCAAGCCGAACTCCATCGCCCTGCCGTACGGCAACCAGCCGAGCAAGAAGGAATGGGCGCTGCACGGCAAGTTCTACAACCACGCCGGCGCGTTCCTGGCCGGTTACACGCCGGCGCCCTCGCCGTTCAGCAAGGCGTTCGACCCGGGCGGCATCCCGCGGATCCGGGTCATGGAGAAGAAGGGCGACTGCGCCCAGTTCTGCTCGGCGGCCTGGCTCGACTGGCTCAAGAACAACCCGGACATGCGCTACACCTCGGACGGCGACGTCAGCACGGTCGCGTACCCGAAGTTCAAGAACCCGTACCTGCGCAAGTCCTTCACCACCTGGAGCCTGCCCTACTGACGATCGCCGGGGAGTGACCTTCCGGTGAACCTGATGCCGCGGTGTTCAGGCGGGTGATGAGGGGGCGGCCCATGGCGGAGGCCGTGGTGAGTTGGCCGGCGCGGGCCGGCAGGTCGTCGAAGGCCAGGCACAGGGCCGACTCGCCGAGCATCTTGGCGGTCTCGTCGTAGCCGGGGTCGCCGCCCGTCACCTCGGTCAGCACGCGTGCGCCGCCGCCCTCGCCCAGGAACGTGACCGAGAACCAGCTTCGCGCCCGGCGTTCGGGGGTCGGGCCCTCGCCGGGCGGTACCCGTCCCCGTACCCAGTCGCGGACGGCGGGGATCCGGGCCAGGGCGGCCACCGCGCCCGCGCCCGCCGCCGTGGCCAGAGCCGCGGGCAGGCTCCTGACGGCGTAGTGCTGGCGGTGGGAGAAGTCGGGGCCGTAGCGGTCGAGCAGGCGGGCGTCTGCCGGGCGCGGGACAAGACCGTCATGGCCGAGGCCACCGTGCCGCCGGACGGGCGCATGGCGGCCCGCAGGAAGCCGCTGACCCGCAGCGGGACGCCCCGGGGCAGCAGTTCGACCGTGTGCAGGACGCCGAGGTCGTAGGGGACGGAGTCGGTGGCGTCGGCGGTCAGGATCGGCACGTCGAGCCCGAGCCGCTCCAGCTTGGCCCGGTCGCGCCCGGCCACCGCCCATCTCGCGCCGGGCGGCGCGGCCCTGGCCAGATACGCGGCCGTGAGCGCGCCGGTGAACCCGCTCGCTCCGAAGAGCACCACGTCATAGGGCCGATCCATGATCTGCGACTAACCAGTCAAGACCGTTGTTACAGGGTCCGAATGGACGCTGTGTACGGGCTTTGTGCAAAAACCGGTGAGTCACGAACGGTTAACGGATCCCTGGGAAGTTGCTGAGCGTCGTAAAGTTTGCGTGGTTGGGGTTCAGTGAACGTGGGGAAGACGAATGCCGCAGATCTCGCCGCTGGTGGCCGGCGATCCCGCGCTGCTGGGATCGTTCCGGCTGTCCGGACGGGTCGGCGAAGGCGGCCAGGGGATCGTCTACCTGGGCGTCAACGAGCAGGGCGAGCGGGCCGCGATCAAGCTGCTGCACGTGAAGTTCAGCGGTGACACGATCGCCAGGTCGCGTTTCGCCAGGGAGCTGAAGGCGGCGCAGCGGGTGGCCTCCTTCTGCACCGCGCGGGTGATGGAGGCCGACCTCGACGGCGACACGCCGTACATCGCGAGCGAGTACATCGACGGGCGGGCGCTGCGCGACATCGTCGAGACCGACGGCCCGCTCGGCGGCACGGTGCTCGACCGGCTGGCCATCGGCACGGCCACCGCGCTCACCGCCATCCACCACGCCTCGATCGTCCACCGGGACTTCAAGCCCGACAACGTGCTCATCGCCGCCGACGGGCCGCGCGTGGTCGACTTCGGCATCGCCCGCATCATCGACTCGACCGGCACGATCACCAGCCGCGCGATCGGCACGCCCGCGTACATGGCGCCCGAGCAGATCGCCGGCGACGACATCGGCCCCTTCACGGACGTGTTCGCCTGGGGGGCGACCATGGCCTTCGCCGCCACCGGGAAGGCGGCCTTCGAGGGCAAGTCGATCGCAGTGGTGCTCAACCGCATCCTGAACCACGAGGTCGACGTGGAGATGATGCACGAGCCGCTGCGGGGGGTGGTGCGCTCGGCGCTGGCCAAGTCGCCCGACGAGCGGCCCTCGGCCGACCAGCTCCTGCTGCGCCTGCTCGGCCAGACCGGCACGGGCACGGGAGCGTCCACGGCGGTGCTCACCCGGGGCGTGCAGGTGGCCGGTGACGACACGACGCCGTTCACGCGGGTGTCGGCGACGTCCATCACCGAACGGCCCGCCACGCAGGCCACCGGTCACCCCGTCCACCCCGCCGGCCCCGCGGGCCCCGGCCGCCCGACGTCCGGCACGGCCCCCGTCCACGACCGCACGACCGGGCAGCAACCCCGTCACGACCGCACGACCGGGCAGCAGAGCCATGCGGGGCCGGCGACCGCGCCCCCCGGCACAGGGACCGGCACAGGGACCGGCACAGGGACCGGGACAGGGACCGGCACAGGGACCGGCACAGGGACCGGGACAGGGACCGGCACAGGGACCGGGACAGGCGCCGGCGGTGTCGCAGGGCACATGGAGACGGCGCCGCCCGGCCAGGGCCCGGTGCCGCGGCCCCTCGCCGAACCCGTGCCGTCCGGCGCCCGGCGGCGGCTCAAGGTGTGGCTCGCGCTGGCCGCCGCCCTCGTCATGCTGGTGGTCGCGGCCGTCGCGGCGATGGCGAACGGCTGGTCGCCGCTGGCGTTCAGGGGCGAGGTCGTGACCCCTGCGACGACGGGCAAGAAGACCCAGCGGCCTCCCACGTTCACCTCGGTGGTGGACAAGGTCGCCCAGACCGGGAAGATCGTCATCGGCGTGAAGGGCGACCTGCCGGGCGTCGGCCTGCAGAACGGCGACGAGTTCGCCGGCTTCGACGTCGAGGTGGCCAAGCTCGTGGCCGCCGCGCTCGGGGCCGAGGAGACCACGTTCGCCCGGGTCAGCCGGGACGACCGGGCGGGCGCGCTGGCCGACGGCAGGGTCGATCTGGTGGTCGCCACGTACTCGGTGGACCGGAGCGAGGTCGAGTTCGCCGGACCGTACTACGTGGCCCACCACGACGTGCTGGTCCGCGCGGGCACGGACATCGACGCCCTGGAGGACCTGAAGGGCAGGAAGATCTGCGCGCCCAACAGCCCGACGGTCGGCGAGGTGCAGGACAAGGTGAAGGTCGAGCCCGTGACCGCCGGCGACTACGCCGCCTGCATGGACCTGCTCAGGCAGGGCAAGGTGGACGCGGTGCCCGGCGACGACCTGATCCTGGCCGGGTTCGCCAGCCGGGAGAACATGCGCTACAAGATCATCGGCGCCAAACTGAACAACGAGCGGTACGCGGTCGGCGTACGCGACGGCGATGCCAAGACCTGCACCGCGGTCAAGGGCGTCATCGCCGACCTCTACCGCAAGGGCACCATCAAGAAGCTCCTGAACAGCCACTTCGGCAAGGTCGACTTCACGCCCGAGCTGAAGGTGCCCGCGATGGAGCCCTGCGAATGACGAGCGGTAACATCCGAAAGTCCAACGAATTCATCCTGTGAGTTAGGGGAAGGCCATGGCCACGCCCGTCAAGGTAACCGTCACCGGGGCCGCCGGTCAGATCGGCTACGCACTGCTGTTCCGCATCGCGTCGGGACAGCTGCTCGGCGCTGACGTCCCGGTCAAGCTGAGCCTGCTGGAGATCCCGCAGGCGGTGAAGGCGGCCGAGGGCACCGCCATGGAGCTCGACGACTGCGCGTTCCCGCTGCTGTCCGGCATCGAGATCACCGACGACGCCAACGTCGCCTTCGCCGGCGCCAACGTCGCCCTGCTGGTCGGCGCCATGCCGCGCAAGGCCGGCATGGAGCGCGGCGACCTGCTCGGCGCCAACGGCGGCATCTTCGGCCCCCAGGGCAAGGCGATCAACGAGCACGCCGCCGACGACATCAGGGTCCTGGTCGTGGGCAACCCGGCCAACACCAACGCGCTCATCGCCCAGCAGAACGCGCCCGACGTCCCGGCCGAGCGCTTCACCGCGATGACCCGCCTCGACCACAACCGCGCGCTGTCCCAGCTCGCGGCCAAGCTCCAGGTCCCGGTCACCGAGATCAAGAAGATGACCATCTGGGGCAACCACTCCGCCACCCAGTACCCCGACCTGTACCACGCCGAGGTCGGCGGCAAGGTCGCGGCCGAGCAGGTCGACGGCGAGTGGTTGCGCGAGACGTTCATCCCGACGGTCGCCAAGCGCGGCGCCGCCATCATCGAGGCCCGTGGCGCCTCCTCGGCCGCCTCGGCCGCCAACGCCGCGATCGACCACGTCTACGACTGGGTCAACGGCACCGAGTGGACCTCGGCCGCCGTCGTCTCCGACGGCTCGTACGGCGTGCCGGAGGGGCTCATCTCCTCCTTCCCGGTGCGTTCGGTCAACGGCCGGTACGAGATCATCCAGGGCCTGGAGATCGACTCCTTCTCCCGCGAGCGCATCGACGCCAGCGTGGGCGAGCTGACCGAGGAGCGCGACGCGGTCCGCGAGCTCGGCCTCATCTGAACCCGGCGCGACACACCGGACGCGCGTCCCCGGCTCAGCGGGGGCGCGCGTCCGTCGTCGTGAGGGGGAGGGCGGCGGCGCGGGTGCGCTCGGCCCAGCGGGTCACCGGCGGCACGGCGAGCCCGGCCGCCAGGAAGAGCCCGCCGAACAGCAGCCAGCCCGGCAGCCCCCAGCCCACGATGACCGTGGTCATGACGGCGGGCACGACGATGTTGGCCACCTGCTGGCCCATCCCGTACAGGCCCTGGTACTGGCCGATGGCCTGCGGCGGGGCCAGCTCGTACGACAGCCCCCACGAGCCGGCGGCCTGCAGCAGCTCCCCGAAGACGTGCAGCAGCGCGCCGCCGAACAGGGCGACCAGCGCCACCCAGACCGGCTGCCCGGCGGCCAGGGCCAGCAACACGCACGCCAGCAGCAGGAACACACCCGAGCGGCGCTGGGCGCGGGCCGCGCCGGCCGCGTCGTCGGTGCCGCGGCTGAGCCGCACCTGAAGGAGCGTGACGGTGACGGTGTTGATCATGGCGACCGCGGCCACCGTCCACGTGGGCGCCGACGTGCGGCCGGCCACCCAGAGCGGGATCGCGATGGTGAGCAGCCCGTTCTGCATGAACAGCACCGCGTTGAGCAGCGCCAGCGCCGCGTACGGCCGGTCGCGCAGCACGATCCAGACCGGCTCGCCCGCCTTCCGCCGGACCGGCGCGACCGGCGGCACCCGGAGCGTCAGCGCCGCGCTCCCGAGGTAGCAGAGCGCGCAGCCGAAGATCATCCCCAGGTACACGGGCCTGCTGTCGAAGTGCAGCGCCGCGCCCGCGCCGAGCCCGCCGACCGACCAGCCGACGTTGGTCACGGCCCGCAGGTACGCGCGCACCCGCACCCGGTCGGGCCCCGGTACCGCGCCGCCGACCAGCGCCGCCCGCGCGGTGCCCTCCGCGGCCTCGGCGAACGTCACCAGGGCGGCCACCACCACGAACCCGGCGAACCCCGACACCAGGGCATACACCGGCACCAGCAACCCACCCGCGGCCGAGAAGGCGATCTGGACGCCGCGCGGCCCGGCCAGGTCGGCCAGCCGTCCGGCCGGCAGCCCGGCGGTGAGCCCGACGGCCGCGGCGATCGTCATCCCCAGCCCGATCTCAGCGTCCGACAGGCCGACCGACAGCTTGAAGAACAGCACGCTCACCGTGACGAACAGGCCGCGGCCGACGGAACGCAGGAGGGTGGCGTACGTGAGCGCGCGCACGGGCCCGCTCTCGGGGAGGAGTGACACGGCGGAACACGCTACTGGTCACCCGGAATGTCCTTTTCCTCCACCCCCGGGCAGGAGGGGACGGGCTGGGCGGCCGGCGCGGGCTGGGAGGTCGCGAAGAGCACCCCGGCCGCCGCGGCGAGGCTGCCCAGCAGGATGAGGGCACCAAAGACCAGCTTCGTGACCCTTGGTGAAAAGCTCCTCACATTTGGGTATCACAGCACATACTCGCCACCCGCATCAGGCGTTCCTGGAAAGTGCCGTCCACGCGTCGGAGACGATGTCGCGCAGCGCCGCCCGCTCGGCCTTCCAGCCCAGGTCGCGCTGGATCCGCGCGGACGAGGCCACCAGGACGGCCGGGTCGCCGGGCCGCCGCTCCCCGACGACGACCGGGATCTCGTGGCCGGTGACCTCGCGGCAGACCGAGATCACCTCCTGCACGCTGAACCCGGTGCCGCTGCCCAGGTTGTAGATCTTGTGCTCGCCCTCGGCGATCGCCTCAAGGGCCAGCAGGTGCGCCCGCGCCAGGTCGCTGACGTGGACGTAGTCGCGCACGCAGGTGCCGTCGGCGGTGGGGTAGTCGGTGCCGAACACGCTCACCGAGTCGCGCTCGCCGGTGGCGACCTTGAGCACGTTCGGGATGAGGTGGGTCTCGACCGTGTGCCGCTCGCGGAAGCGGCCGTAGGCGCCGGCCACGTTGAAGTAGCGCAGGCTCACCGCGCCGAGCCCGCGGATGCCCGCATAGGCGCTCAGGGCGGTGTCCACGGCCAGCTTGGAGGCGCCGTAGGGGTTGGTCGGGCGCGTCGGGTCGCCCTCCTCGACGGGGGAGCGCTCGGGCTCGCCGTACGTGGCCGCCGTGGAGGAGAAGACGATCCTGCGCACGCCCTGGTCGCGCATGGCGTCGAGCAGGGCCAGCGTGCCGCCGAGGTTGTTGGCCCAGTAAAGGCCGGGCTTCTCCACCGACTCGCCCACCAGGGACTTGGCCGCGAAGTGCAGCACCGCGTCGATGCCGTCGAGCGCGTCGTGGGCGTTCGTGATCGACTCGCGGACGAACCGGGCACCCTCGGGGACCGCGTCCTCGTGGCCCGTGGACAGGTCGTCGAGCACGGTCACCTCGTGCCCCGCCTCGACGAGCTGCGCGGCGACGACGCTGCCGACGTACCCGGCGCCTCCGGTGACCAACAGCCTCATGTTCACTCCTGTTTAGATATGTTTGATTTTGTACGGCTTGCCGTTCAGCATACGCGGGAAACCCGCCGAGTACGCTGCCAACCACCATGTTTGACACCCTCGGGGCGAACATCGCCCTGGTCCTGCTCTTCATCCTGGTCGGCGGGTTCTTCGCGGGTGCGGAGATCGCGATGGTCTCCCTGCGTGAGAGCCAGGTCCGCAAGCTCGCCGGGCGTGGCCGCAGGGGCGAGCGCGTGGCCAAGCTCGCCCGCGACCCCAACCGCTTCCTGTCGGCCGTGCAGATCGGGGTGACCGTCGCCACGATGCTCTCGGCCGCCTTCGGCGCCGACCGGCTCGGGATGGAGCTCGTCCCGGTGCTCGAACGCTGGGGGGTGCCGCACGGCGTCGCGCCCGTGCTCGGGCTCGTGCTGGTGACGCTGGCCATCTCGTACGTCTCGCTGGTGCTGGGCGAGCTGGCCCCCAAGCGGCTGGCCCTGCAGCGCACCGAGGGCCTGTCGTTGTTCGTCGCGCCCTTCCTCGACCGGATCGCCTCCCTGTCACGGCCGATCATCTGGATGTTGTCGAAGTCGACCGACCTGGTCGTCCGGCTGCTCGGCGGCAACCCGGAGGCCGACCGGGAGGAGGTCACCACCGAGGAGCTGCGCGACATGGTCGTCGGGCACGCCGAGCTCACCGCCGACGAGCGCAAGCTCATCGCCGAGGTGTTCGCCGCCGGCAAGCGCCAGCTCCGCGAGGTCATGCTGCCCCGCACCGAGGTCGAGTTCATGGACGCCGAGACGCCGCTGGCCGAGGCCGCGAACCTGGCCGCCGCGCTCCCGCACTCCCGCTTCCCCGTGTACCGCGAGTCATACGACGAGGTCATCGGTTTCGTGCACGTGCGCGACCTGCTCGACCCCGAGCTGATCGGGCGCACCGAGCCGATCAGCGTGGTCGTGCCGATCCGGCCCGCCAAGTTCGTGCCCGCCTCCAAGCGCCTGCTGAGCACCCTGAACGAGATGCGCGACGAGGGCCAGCACCTGGCCATCGTGGTGGACGAGTACGGCGGCACCGCCGGCATCGTCACCATGGAGGACCTGGTCGAGGAGCTGATCGGCGACATCAGGGACGAGTACGACGTCGAGGAGGACGTCGTCGTCCTGCCCGCCGGCGAGATCGAGATCGACGGCCTGACCAACCTCAACGACTTCGCCACCGAGACCGGCGTACGGCTGCCCGACGGCCCGTACGAGACGCTGGGCGGGTTCGTGATGGCCATGCTGGGGCACGTTCCGGCCGCCGGTGAGAAGGTGGAGATCCAGGGCTTCGAGCTCACGGTCACCGAGCTGGACGGCCGCCGCATCGCGCGGGTGAGGGTGAAACGCCGGGCCGCCGTCGAGTCGCCGCCCGACCAGGATTCCTGACACAATTGCCTGCCATGGCCAGACCTCGTGTTCTCTCCGGCATCCAGCCCACCGCGGACTCATTCCACCTGGGCAACTACCTGGGTGCGGTCCGTCAGTGGGTCACCATGCAGGAGACCCACGACGCCTTCTACTGCGTGGTCGATCTTCACGCGATCACCGTGCCGACCGAGCCCGCCGCCCTGCGCAGGCGCAGCCGGGTGGCCGCCGCGCAGCTCTTCGCCGCCGGGCTCGACGCCGAGCGCTCGACCGTCTTCGTGCAGTCGCACGTGCGCGAGCACACCGAGCTCGCCTGGATCCTGATCTGCCTCACCGGCATGGGCGAGGCGGCCCGGATGACGCAGTTCAAGGACAAGTCGGCCAAGTTCGGCGAGAGCGCGGCCAGCGTCGGGCTGTTCACCTACCCGATCCTCCAGGCCGCCGACATCCTGCTCTACCAGGCCAACGCCGTCCCGGTGGGGGCCGACCAGAAGCAGCACCTGGAGCTCACGCGCGACCTGGGCCAGCGCTTCAACCACCGCTTCGGCGACACGTTCACGCTGCCCGACCCGTACATCCTCAAGGAGGTCGAGAAGATCACCGACCTCCAGGACCCGATGGCGAAGATGTCGAAGTCGTCCTCCAGCCCGGCGGGCATCCTCGACGTGCTGGAGCAGCCGGGGCCGCTGCGCAAGAAGGTCATGCGCGCGGTGACCGACACGGGCTCGGAGGTGTTGTTCGACGAGGAGAACAAGCCGGGCATCTCCAACCTGCTGCGCATCCAGTCGGCGCTGACCGGCACCCCCATCCCCGACCTGGTCGCCCGCTACGAGGGCCAGGGCTACGGCACGTTCAAGAAGGACGTCGCCGAGGCGGTCGTGGAGACGTTCACGCCGATCCGGGAGCGCACGGAGAAGCTGCTGGCCGACGAGGCCGAGCTCGACCGCCTGCTGGCCGTCGGCGCCGAGCGCGCGGCGACCGTGGCCCGGCAGACGATGGCCGAGGTCCGCGACCGCGTGGGCTTCCTGCCCAAGCTGTGACGCCGGAAGGGCGGCGGGCCGCCGCCCCTCACGGGTCATCCCGGGCGCGCGCCTGACCGGTCGAGGGGGCGTACACGCAGGCGGGCGCGGAGCGCGGCCAGGCTCCGGCCGGTGAGCCGGACGTCGCCCGACACGGCGGTCCATCCCGCTCGCCCCCGGCTGAACGCCCAGCCGGGGAACTCGCGCATCGCCTCCTCCAGCAGGCGTTCCATGACGACGGTGGCACTCGGCGTTGTGGTCATGGACGCACAGTGCCACTCCGGCGCCGCTCGGTGACGAACCGCGGCGACAGATCTCCCCGTTCGGCCGGAGCGAACTCAAAGTTCGGTCGCGGGGCTCACACGTCGATGTTGTGGCGTTCGGCGAGGAAGCGCACCTCCGGCGCCCACGACGGCCGCGCCCGGCGCGCCAGCGAGCGCACCATCTCCCGCAGCAACAGCTTGTGGTCGAGCTCCTCGGGGCTCTCGCGCTCGATCCGCAGCAGGTAGACCAGGCTCGCGGCGTCGTCGCCCAGGTCCTCGCAGGCGCGGGCGACCTGGCACAGGTGCGTGGTGCGCCGCTCGATGGAGGGCGTCCTGCGGATGTCGATGTCGTCGGCCAGGCGCAGCACGGCCTCGGGCCGGCCGGTGTCGTGCTCGATGCTGGCCATGTGGATGGCCACGTTGGTGGGGCCGAAGAAGGCCAGGTCGTAGGTGCCGGAGTGGTCGTCGGCGCGGTCGGCGAGCTGGGCGGCGATGCCGCGCACGGTCTCCCTGGCCTGCTCGTCGTCGCCGCCACGGGCCGCGCTGATGGCGGCCAGCAGGTGCAGCGCGCCGAGGGCCTTGATGTGCCGTACGTCGCCGTCGGGCACATGGGGTTCGAGGATCTCGACGCCGCGCCGGGCCACGTCGTGGGCGATCTGGTGCATGTCGTCGGAGAGCATCGACTGGCCGAGGTTCCAGTGGGCCCAGGCGAGCATCAGCGGGTCGGCCGACTCCTCGGCGTAGCGCATGGCCCGGTCGGCGGCCAGATGCGCGAGATCCACCCGTTGCAGGTGCTTGAGCACCCCCCTGGCCAGCATGTACGCGTCCGTGGCTGCCCGGTAGGCCGTGGGCGTGCGCTCGGCCGCCAGGGTCTCGGCGTCGGCCACCAGCGAGGGCAGCGCGGCCATCAGGATCGAGTACCGGCGGGCCGAGGTGAACCAGGCGTTGCGCGCCGCCGCCACGCGTTCGGTCAGTTGCTCGGCGCCGGGCGGTTCGAGGTCGGGCTCGCCGGCGCGGCAGGCGAACAGGGCGCGCTCGATGTCGCGGATCTGCGGCCTGCTGGGCTCGTGGGAGTCGCGGGGGGTCTCGCCCAGGAGCACGGCGGTCCGTACGCCGAGGACCTTGGCGATCTCGCGGAGAAGGGGCAGTGAGGGAGTGCGTTTACCGTGCTCGATCAGTTCGATGTGCCGGGTGGTGCAGCCGGACTGGGTCGCCAGCGCGGTCGTGCTCATGCCCCTTCGTTCGCGCTGGAGCCGCACCATCTGCCCGGTGCTGATGTCGGTCATGGGGGTGACGCCTCCTGGCTCGGTCCCAACACAGCACAGGCTAGGGTCACCGGACGGGCGCTGCCATGCGTTCCCCCTGGTCAGGAGGTATGTCGGCAAGCTCCCACGCCTCGGCTTTTACTGGTTTTTGCCCACTATTGGGGTGGTCGGGAGTGGTGGTCGCGCAGTCGGGCGAGCAGCCCGACGAGCTGGTCCCGCTCGGGGCCGGTCAGGGGGGCCAGCAGGTCGTCCTGGACGGTGTCGATCAGCGTGTCGAGCCCGGCGAGCCGGTCGCGCCCGCGCTCGGTCAGGGAGATCACGTTGCGCCTGCGGTCGCCGGGGTCGGGCGCGCGCTCGACGAGGTCACGCTCGGCCAGCTCGTTGAGCAGCGCGACCATGTCGCTGCGGTAGATCCCGGTGCGCCGGCTCAGCTCCGCCTGGCTGGCCGGGCCGGAATCGCGCAGCGCGACGAGCACCGCGTAGTGCCACTTGCGCGCGTCGGCGCCCGCGAGCCGTTCGCTGACCAGGCGGTCGGCCTGCATCGCGACGTGGGCCAGCAATCGGCTCGGCAGGCCGCGCAGGC
Organism: Nonomuraea sp. NPDC052265; assembly: GCF_044547985.1. NCBI lineage: Bacteria > Bacillati > Actinomycetota > Actinomycetes > Streptosporangiales > Streptosporangiaceae > Nonomuraea > Nonomuraea sp. NPDC052265. Next base: position 864,214 of record NZ_JBIUBJ010000001.1, on the reverse strand, counting down.
GGGCGGGGGCGGCCTGGTCGCCGGCGTCGCTCATGTCGTGGCTCATGCCGGTGATCCTATCCCGTTGCGTTAGTGGCACTAACGATGTAAGTTCATTAGTGCGACGAACGTTAGTATCACGAACGAAAGAGACGTGTCATGCCTGTTGTCGACGTGCTGGACTCGACCATGTACTACGAGGACCGGGGGGAGGGTGTCCCGATCGTCTTCCTGCACGGCAATCCCGGCTCCTCCCACCTGTGGCGCAACGTGCTCCCCGGGGTGGGCGGCTCCGGCCGGTCGCTGGCGCCCGACCTGATCGGCATGGGCCGCTCGGGAAAGCCCGACCTCGCCTACCGCTTCACCGACCACGCCCGCTACCTCGACGCCTGGTTCGACCGGCTCGGGCTGGAGGACGTGGTGCTGGTCGGGCACGACTGGGGCGGCGCGCTGGCCTTCGACTGGGCGGCGCGGCATCCGGAGCGGGTGCGCGGGGTGGCCTTCCTCGAGACCATCGTGCGGCCGATGAGCTGGAGCGAGCTGGGCGAGGGGCCGCGCTCCCGCAGCGAGCTGATCAGGAGCGAGGCGGGGGAGCGGCTGGTGCTCGACGACGACTTCCTGGTGCGGACGGCCTACACGGGCGGGGTGCTGAACCCGCTGGGCGAGGAGGAGATGCGGCCGTACCTGGAGGCGTGCGCGACCAGGGAGAGCCGCCGCCCGCTGCTGCAGTGGGCGCGCTCGATCCCGCTCGACGGCGACCCGGCCGACGTGACCGAGGCGGTCGAGCGCTACGACAAGTGGCTGGCGGGCAGCGGCGACGTGCCCAAGCTGCTGCTCACCTTCGACTCCTCGCCGACCCTGCTCATCCAGGGCGAGGTGCTCGACTGGTGCGCCGGCAACATCTCGGCGCTGGAGATCGAGCACCTGGGCCCGGCCGGCCACCACGCCCCGGAGGACCAGCCGGAGGCCATCGCGGCGGCGATCCGCTCATGGGCCGACCGCCACGCCCTGCGTGCGGGCTAGCGGAAGCGGCGGCGGCCGACGGGGCCGAGGACCTCGCGCAGCGCGTCGGCCGCCGCCCTGACGTCCTTCTCCGGCACCCCGGCCAGCACCTCCTCGTGCGCCCGTGAGGAGGCGTCCAGCGCCGCCAGGGCCACCCGGCACCCCTCGGCCGTGAGCTGCACCCATCGGCTGCGCGCGTCGCCCGCGTTGGCCTCCCGCTCGACGTAGCCCGCCGCCGTCAGGCGTTGCAGCACGTTGCTGGTGCCCCCCGAGGTGAGCAGCAGCGCCTTGGACAGCTCGCTGGGCTTCATCCGGTGCGGCGCCGGCGTACGGGTGAGCGCGGCCAGCACGTCGAACTCGGCGTAGGTCAGCCCCAGCTCGGCCAGCTCCGCCTTGATCGCCTGCTCGAAGACCAGGTGCAGCCGGGACAGGCGCTTGCTCAGCTCCAGACCGGCGATCAGCGACGACGACAGCCCGGACTCCGTCCAGCGCGGCACCATCGCATCGATCTCATCCGGTTTCACGCCATCGAGGATACCCATCGGCAGATTGCTTTCTTAAAAGCTTCTCATTAAGCTTTTCGACATGACAACTCTTCTGATCAAGAACGGCACCGTGATCGACACCGAGCCCGAGCCCGTCGTGCTCGGCCGGGTGGACGTGCGCGTCGAGGACGGCCTGATCGCCGAGGTGGGCCCCGGGCTGCCCGACGTCCCGGGCGCCGAGGTGATCGACGCGACCGGCCGGATCGTGCTGCCCGGGTTCGTCGACACCCACCGGCACACCTGGCAGGCCGGCATCAGGGCCGTCGCCCCCGACATCGCCTTCGACGGCTACCTGCGCCGCGTGCTCGACGAGCTGGCCCCCGGCTACCGCCCGTCCGACGTCTACGCGGGCAACCTCGCCGGCGCGCTGGAATGCCTCGACACCGGCATCACCACGCTGCTCGACTGGTCCCACATCCAGCTCTCGCCCGCCCACACCGAGGCCACCGTGCGGGCGCTGCGCTCGGCCTCGGCTACCCGGTCAGCGGACGGGCCAGGGCGGCGGGCGCCCCGACCGGTCTCGGCATCGACACGGTGAGCTGCGCGCCGGGCGACATGTTCAGCCTGATGCGGGCGGCGTACCTGCTGGAGCGCGGCCGGCCGGGCGGCGGGGGCATGGTCTTCACCACCCGCGACGTGCTGCGCATGGCCACCGTCGAGGGGGCCGAGGTGGTGGGCCTGGGCGACGTCGTCGGCTCGCTGCGGCCGGGCAAGCAGGCCGACCTGCAACTGCTGCGTACGGACACGCTCGGCATGGCGGCGGCGCACGACCCGATCGGCGCGGTCGTGCTCAACGCCGACCCGAGCGCGGTGGAAACCGTGCTGGTCAGCGGGCGTGCCGTCAAGCGAGGTGGGCAGATGCTCCACCAGGATCTGGCGGCGGTCCTGGCGTCACTGACAGAATCGGCCGACGCCGTGACGAGGTGATCGTTCGCCTCCGGCGGGGGGTGTGAGGGCGTGATGACGAGTCTGACCGAGCGGATCGCGTCGATCCGCGCCTGGGGCCGGACGACGCTCGACCACTGGCGGGTCCGCAGGTTGTGGATCGACCACCTGGTCAGGGCCGTGCGCCGTTACCAGCTCCAGGGAGGCGACCGGCTGGCCGGCTCGGTCACCTACTTCTGCTTCCTGTCCTTCTTCCCGCTGCTCGCCCTCGGGTACGCGGTGCTCGGCTACACCCTCGACGCCAGCAGCGCGACCAGGGACGCGCTGGAGACCGCCATCACCGAACGGCTCCCCGGCATGGCGGCCGACCTCAACCTGGAGCAGATCGCCGGCGCCAGGACGACGGCGGGCATCATCGGCCTCCTCGGCCTCCTGTACGCCGGGCTCGGCGCGATGGACGCCCTGCGCGCGGCGCTGCGCGAGATGTCGATGACCACCGTGCCGCCCCCGAACTACTTCCTGGGCAAGCTGCGCGACCTGGTCTCGGTCATCCTGCTCGGGGCGACGCTGATCGCGTCCACGCTGGTGTCCGGGGCCGCCACCACGGTCACGGACAAGGTGCTCGACCACATCTTCGGCGACAACTCGCTGCTCAGCACCGAGGCGTTCCGGATCTTCGTGGTGGTGGCGAGCGTCGTGGCCGACTGGGTGCTGTTCGTGATCATGCTCGGCTGGGTCGCCAAGCCCGCCGAGCCGTTCAAGGTCATCATCAAGGGCGCGCTGCTCGGCGCGATCGGGTTCGGGCTGCTCAAGCAGCTGGCGAGCCTGCTGCTCAGCCACACGCTCAGCAACCCGGTCTACGGCGCGTTCGCCGCCACCGTGGGGTTGCTGGTGTGGATGAACTTCTCCGCCAGGCTCGTGCTGCTGGCCGCCGCGTGGACGTCCACCACCGGGTTGTGCCCCCCGCCGTCCCCGTCGCCGATCCCGTCGCTGGGGGATCCGACGGAGGTGCCGGCGGCCGACCCGCACCCGGCGGCCGGCCCCGAGTGCAAGGGCGTCACCCGGCGTCCGGCCTCGGAGCCCTGAAGTCCCTTCCCCGGGGCCCCGCGGGAGCCGTTACGCGCCACGCCCTGTCGTCAGAGGCGGGACCTGTTGCGCTTGCGGCGGATGCCGAAGCCGAGCCACACCAGCCCGAACAGCAGCCCGCCGCCGATCACGGCCGAGCCGACCGTGCGGGTGGAGTCGGTCTGCTTCGAGGCGGCCGCGTCGAGCAGCGGCGGCTGGGCGGCCGGCGTCACCTTCGAGACCGGCGCCTGCGGGGCGGCCCGCACCCGGTCGGGCACCGGCTCGACGAGCTGTCCGACCGGGGTCGCCTTGCCCCTGACCGAGAAGCCCCAGTCGAGCAGCTTGGCCACCTCGTCCCAGAAGTAGCCCTCGTGCCGCATGATCGTGACGAGGATCGTGTGGCCGCCGCGCGTGGCCGCGCCGACGAAGCTGCCCTGCGCCTTGGACGTCCAGCCGTTCTTGACGCCGATCATGCCCTGGTAGCGCCAGAGCAGCTTGTTGTGGTTGCTGATCTCGTAGTAGTCCTTGGGCGCCGGAAACTTGGCAGTCTTTGTACTGATATATCGCCGGAAGTCCGGGTTGGCGAGGCCGGCGCGGGCGATGAGTGCCAAGTCGTACGCCGAGCTGCTCTGTCCGGGTTTGTCCAGGCCGCTCGGGGTCTTGGCCACCGTGTCCAACGCCTGCAACCGCTTGGCCTCGGCGTTCATGTCGCGCATGGTCTGGGCCACGCCGCCGTTCGTCTCGGCCAGCGCCATGGCGGCGTCGTTGCCCGAGGACATCATCAGCGCCCGGAACAGGTCGTCGACCTTGTACGTCATCTTGGGCGTCAGCCCGACCGCCGTGCCCTCCTGGTTGCAGGCGTTCTGGCTCGGCCGGACCTTGCGGTTCTTGTCGAGCTTCGGGAGCAGGGTCAGCGCCGTGAGCGTCTTGAGGGTGCTCGCCGGCAGATAGCGCCCGTGCGCGTCCTTCGCGGCGAGCACCTGACCCGTCTCCACGTCCGCGATGACGTAGGAAGTAGCCTTGCTCTCGGGGGGCGCCTTGACGCCTTGGGGTTGCACCAGCCCACGGCTTCCCAGCGCGTCACCACCGACAGGCGTCGTCGGTGCGGCGGATGCGGTCCCGCTCGTGAGCGTGACCGCGGCGAGAAGTGCCGTAACCGGCACAAATTTCGTCCACATGGCGGTCTCAGCGTAGCTCCGTGTGAATGCCCATGTGGCGACACATTCCCCGGATGATCCGCCTTCGATACTGGAGAGATGACCATGTCACCAAAGATCGCCGGATTCCTCGTCATCCTCGGCGTGTTCATGATCGTCGAGTGGATCAACCTGGGGTTTAACTTGGCCGACGGGCATCCCACCGGCTTCTACGTCGTGCACGGGATCCTGATCGGGGTCAACGTGATCCTCGGTGCGGTGCTGGCGGTGATCGGGTGGCGCGGTCTGCGGGAGGCGGGGATCAGGCGTCGCAAAGAAGGCGCCGGGTGAGAGCGTGCAGCTCGTCGGCCTCCTCGCGCGAGTCGCCGATGGTGGTGAAGCCCAGTTTCCCGTACTCGGGGATGGCGCCGAGCAGGTGGAAGACGTTGCCCGTGCGCCGGTCGGCGTCGAAGCCGATCCCGAGCCGCCGGGCGGTGCGCATGACCTCGCCCGGCGTGCGGCCACGCAGGCAGGACGAGGAGCAGTTGTCGGTCGCGGTGTAGAACTTCGGCTGGTCCCCGGCCATGAGCAGGCCGGTGGCCGGGTCGTACCTGGCCCCGGTCGTCAGCACCACGGCGCCGTACGGGTGCGTCGTGCCGCCGATCCGCAGGTTGATCTCGCACAGCAGCGCGGCGTACCCGGCGTCGGCCTTGAGGGCGAAGAAGTCCATGCCGAACAGGCCGACCACGCCGCGCTCGGCCAGGATGCCGGCGATGCGCTCCGCCGACTCGCCCACCTCGTGCCGGTACTCCGGGGCGGCGGGGAACGTGCAGCCCTGGTAGACGTCGTTGTTGGCGCCGCCGAGCACCTGGTCGTGCGTGGCCAGCACGGCCGCGTGCCCGCCGGGCGTGATTCGAGCCAGGGCGCTCGGGTAGTAGAGCGGGCGATGTTCGATGAACTCCTCCACCACAGCGCCGCGTTCCCTGATCTTCGTCGTGAAGCTCGTCCAGGTCTCCCCGGCCGCCGAAAATCGGGTCAGCGAGCGGTCGGCCTTGCTGACGATGGCGTTGCCCAGCCCTGAGTAGCCGTCGTTGAGCTTGACGATCACCCGTTCGCCGGGCAGCGAGTCGATGGCCTCGTCGATCGCGATGATGCTGTGCACGTCGCCGAATCCGCGGGCCATGGGCACGCCGGCCTCGTGCCCGACCTCGCGGGCGCCGCTCTTGGAGCCGTAGTAGGCCAGCGAGGTGGCGGGTCCGTAGATGGGGACGTTGAGTGACGCGGCCAGCTCCTCCTCGGTCTCGCTGAGGACGAACGGCACCAGCCAGGCGTCGGCGTCGATCGCCGACCGTAGCCGGTCGAGGACGTCGGGTCGGCGCAGCAGCGTCCGGGTGAGGGGTTGCGACCAGGGCTCGTCGAGGCTGATGAGCTCCAGGCGCTTGGCGGCGTCGTCCGGGTCGGGGAGGAAGCCGAGGTAGTAGTCGATGATGTCGGGATCGATCGGCGCGGAGGAGAGGTAGATCACCTTGACCCCGGGTTCCCGGAGCGTCAGGAGGAGGAAGAGCAGGCGCTCCTCGTACGATCGGGCTGCCGTGATACGGCGCAGCTCGTCCTGCGGCAGGGAGAGCGAGGGTACGACCACCAGGGTCCCCTCGCTCGGCTCGAAGATGCTCAACCCGGCATACTTCTCCCCGAACGGGATATTAGTGATCATATAGCGAGTGAAACACGCATTCTTCACAAATGCAGCAAGCGCCAAAGTGTCATGACCATGACAGAAGGTGACAGGATTCGAAATCGGTGAGCACGTTTGGAAGTGGCGACATCGGGTCACCATCTAATGATCCCTTGTGACTATTTTCCGGATCAGGTGGACGTGTGCGGAACGTGACCACCTGCGGTTACGGGCATGCCGTCGGCCAACTTTTGGTGTATCTGTCGGCGCGAAGGCGCACGGGAGCGATAAAGTCAGCAGCATCGCCATCGGGCTCACGGCTTACCGCTGTGCACCCGGGCTGCTGCGACCGATGAACGCGAAGCCCGTGCTGACGATCTCGCGCGCGCACCGAAACCTCCGGGTGTGGCTTTTGATTCGCCGAGCGGCCGCCTCAACCAGGTGGCTACGATGAACGATTTTCGAGAGCGTCATGAGCCGCCGTCGCCGCGTGGGACGCGTGGCCTCGACGGGATGGATGGTGACATATGTGGGGACGTGAGCTGCGGGGAGAGCTGGACGCGTTCCTGGCGGAGATCGAGCAGGAGCTGGTGGCGTTCCGTCGCGACCTTCACATGCATCCTGAGCTGGCCTTCGCCGAATACCGCACGACCCAGCGCATCGCCGACCGGCTGACCGCCGCGGGGCTGACCCCGTCGGTGCTGCCGCGCGGCACCGGCCTGATCTGCGACGTGGGCAGCGGCGACGGGCCGACCATCGCGCTGCGGGCCGACATCGACGCGCTGCCGCTCCAGGACGAGAAGGACGTGCCCTACCGCTCCACCGTCCCCGGCGCGTGCCACGCCTGCGGGCACGACGTGCACACCACGGTCCTGCTCGGCACCTCGATCTTCCTGGCCCAGCAGGCCGCGGCGGGTCTGCTGCCCGGCCGGGTCCGGCTGATCTTCCAGCCCGCCGAGGAGCTGCCCGGCGGCGCGCTGGAGGTCATGGCCCACGGCGGCATCAGCGGCGTCGACCGCATCTTCGGCCTCCACTGCGACCCGCGCGTCGACGTCGGCCAGCTCGGCCTCAGGAGCGGCCCGATCACCTCGGCCTGCGACAAGCTCGTGGTCCGGGTCTCCGGGCCCGGCGGTCACACCGCCCGTCCGCACCTGACGGCCGACCTGGTCTTCGCGCTCGCCAAGATCCTCACCGAGCTGCCCGCCGCGCTCTCCCGCCGGGTCGATCCGCGTTCCTCGCTCAGCCTCGTCTGGGGCCGGGTGGAGGCGGGGTCGGCGGCCAACGCCATCCCCGACGACGGCAGCGCCGAGGGCACGATCCGCTGCCTCGACGAGAACGCCTGGCACGCCGCACCCGACCTGATCAAGGCCCTGCTGGAGTCCGTCGCCGGCGCGTACGGCGTCGAGGCCGTGATGGAGTACACGCGGGGCGTGCCGCCGGTCGTCAACGACGAGGTCAGCGTCGAGATGCTGGCCGAGGCGGCCGAACGGGCCCTCGGGGCCGGCGCGGTGGTGCCCACCCAGCAGTCGCTCGGCGGCGAGGACTTCGCCTGGTACCTGGAGTCGATCCCCGGCGCCTTCGCCCGGCTCGGCACGCGCTCGCCCGACGGCGTCACGTACGACATCCACCAGGGCACCTTCGACGTCGACGAGAAGGCGATCGCGATGGGCGTGCGGGTGATGGCCGCCACGGCGCTGACCGCGCTGTGGGACGTCGGCCCGCTCGACTCGATCAGCAACGCCATGGCCTGAGCGCCGCTCCGACGGCCCGCCGCGTCGCGCGGCGGGCCGTCGGCGTGTCAGGCGAGCCTGCCGAAGACCACCGGCAGCCGCAGGGACGAGTGCCCCGGCGACACGGTGACCCGGGTGCCCGCCGGGTAGCGCAGGGTGTAGTCGCGGTCGGTCGAGATGATCACCAGGCCCAGCCGGTGGCCCTTCTTGAACAGGTAGTCCTTGGGCTGGAAGTCCCAGGTGAAGGTGTACTCCTTGCCGGGGCGCAGCGGTTCGGTGCGGTCGGCGCGGTGGCGGTTGCGCACGTCGAGCCATCCCCTGGAGACGATCTTGTACGCGGTCGTCGCCGTGCCGAGCCGCCTGAGCGTGGTGCAGCCCGTGTCACCCGGGACGCCCTCGCCGTAGCAGTAGCTCTGGCCGGTCGAGAGCAGGCTGCCGTCCGGGCGCACATCCGTGCCGTAGTCCACCAGCAACGCCGTCAGGTACGGCGAGGCGCCGTCCTTGACCGAGGCCCGTACGGAGACCGTCGGCGTGCCGGAGATCCGCACGTCGGCGGGCAGCTCACCGGTCCGGTACGCCAGCCGGTTCGGGTCGGCCCCGGTCGCCTCCACCAGTTGCTCGGCGCTCCTGGCGCTCTGGTCCACGAAGGACTCCTCGGGCGACAGCGGCCGGGGCAGCAGGCCGAGCCGTTCGCCCGCGGCCGGGTACAGGGCGACCGTCGTGGCCCCGGGCAGCGGCCAGGAGGCGTGCTGCCGCCAATCGCCGACGCCGATCTCCACGTCGGCCTGCGGCTCGCGCATGATGCCCGAGTCGATGCCCTGCAACCAGTAGTCGAACCAGCCGTGCAACTGGCGCAGCCACTCGGCGGTGCGCAGGCTGAAGGGGTTCATGTGGGTGCCCTGGTGCAGCCAGATCTTGCGCGGCACGTGCCGCTTGGCCAGGGCGTTCCACCATTGGGCGAATTGCTTGGTCTTGACGTTCCAGTCGTTGAGGCCGTGCACGAGGAAGACGCTGGCCTTCACCTTGTCCACGTCGTTGAGGTAGTTGCGGGCGTCCCAGAGCGGGCCGTAGTCGCCGGTGATCCGGTCCTGGTCGGCGGTGAGCGCGTCCATCTTGGCGCCGCAGACCTCGAAACCCCTGTCCCTGGTCAGCACGAACTTGGCCAGCACGTCCAGGTCCTCGCCCTGGAAGCCGCCGGGGGCCAGGACGCCGCCGTTGGCGCGGTAGTAGTCGTACCAGCTGGAGATGGCGGCGATCGGGACGATCGTCTTCAGGCCCTCGACGCCGGTCGAGGCGACGGCGTTGGGCAGGGTGCCGTTGTAGGAGACGCCGATCATGCCGACCTTGCCGGTGGACCAGCCGGCGCTGACCTCGTTGCCGTCGGCGTCGAAGCCGCGGGCGCGGCCGTTCAGCCAGTCGATGGCGGCCTTCGGGCCGGCGGTCTCGTTCCGGTCGCCGGAGGACGGGCAGCCGGTGGCGCGGGCGCTGCCCACGTTCTCGACCAGGGCGATGGCGTAGCCGCGGGGCAGGAAGTAGTTGTCGTAGTAGCCGTCGAAGGGCTCACTGGCGAGCTTGTTCGAGGGCGACTTCAGGGTGGGCAGCGGGTTGCCGTTCGCGTCCACGTCCACGGGATGGTTGGGGACGTCGTTGCCGGGGGCGTAGTAGGGGCTGGCCTCCATGATCACCGGGACCTTGAGGCCCTGGTCGGTCTCCTTGGGGCGCAGGATGTCCATGGCGACGCGGTCGGGCTGCCCGTCGTCGTCGCTGTCGGTCCCGGCCACCTCCACGAACACCGTCTGCTTGACGGCGTCGGCGCGGGAGAAGACGGGCTGGGTGGCGTTGTTCTCGATCTTCAGGGCGGGGGCGGCGGCCGTCGCCGGGGCGGGCCCGCTCAAGGTCACGACGAGGATCGCGACCAGCGGTACGGCCAGTGTCTTCCAAGGCTGCATACGGGGCTCCGATACGAAATTTCCACCGTTGATCGGAATCTCTGCCATGATCGACCGCTCGGCAAGGGCCCCTTACCTACCAAACTTGGGCAAAACTTTCCGAGGGCCGTCCCAAGTGCCTGAACCCAGATTCAGGTCACGGACGCGCTTGATGTCGATAACGGAGCGGTTGCGACCCTGTGTGCCGGTTTGGTCTGCCCTGGTCAAGCAACTATCTTCCGTGCAGGTGCCGTACGTTTCTTCGCGCCTGCGATGAAGTTCGACGGCGAGGAAATGGAAGGAGTCGCCTTGCTCGGCAAGCGATTCAGCAGGATTGCCGTCGGCTCGGTAGCCGGCGTCATGCTCATGGCGGCCGCGGCCTGCGGCAGCGGTGACGGTGGAGGCACCTCGGCGAGCATGCAGCCGAGCTCCGGCGCGAGCAGCGAGGCCGCCAAGGGCGGCCTGAAGGTCGGTCTGGCGTTCGACGTCGGCGGCCGTGGCGACAAGTCGTTCAACGACGCCGCCTACGCCGGCCTGGAGAAGGCCAAGACGGAGCTGAAGGCCGACATCAAGGAGCTCAGCCCGGCGGCCGACGGCTCCAACCGCGGCGACCTGCTGCGCCAGCTCGCGGACGCGGGCTACAACCCCATCATCGGCGTCGGCTTCGCGTACGGCGACGACATCAAGAAGACCGCCGCCGAGTACCCCGACGTGCAGTTCGCCGTCGTCGACTCGGCCTCCAACGGCCCGAACGTGACCGGCCTGCTGTTCGCCGAGGAGCAGGGCTCCTACCTGGCGGGCGTCGCCGCCGCGACCAAGTCTGAGGCCGGCCACGTCGGCTTCGTGGGCGGCGTCGAGAACGACCTGATCAAGAAGTTCCAGGCGGGCTTCGTGATGGGCGCCAAGTCGGTCAAGCCGGACATCAAGATCGACATCAAGTACCTCACCCCCGACGGTGACTTCTCCGGCTTCAAGGCCCCCGACCAGGGCAAGGTCGCGGCCGAGAAGATGTACCAGGACGGCGCGGACATCGTCTACCACGCCGCCGGCGACTCCGGCCTCGGCGTGTTCCAGGCGGCGGCCGCGGCCAAGAAGAAGGCCATCGGCGTCGACTCCGACCAGCGCCAGACGGTCAAGGAGACCGACCTGCAGTCGGTCATCATGACCTCGATGCTCAAGCGCGTGGACGTCGGCGTCTTCGAGTTCGTCAAGGCCTTCCAGGGCGGCGCCAAGGGCGGCAGCAACACCGTCTACGACCTCAAGGTCGACGGTGTGGGCCTGTCCACCACCGGTGGCGAGATCGACGACATCAAGGACAAGCTCGACGCTGCCAAGAAGGACATCGTCGACGGCAAAATCACGGTTCCGTCCAAGCCGTAATCTGGGTAGGAACGGACGACCGAGGGCCCGGAGTCCCCACTTCGGGCCTTCTGGCTATCCGCCCCGTCCGCCCCCCCATGCTCTAGGAGAGGCGAAATGAGCTCGGACACCCTCGCCGCGGTGCAACCCGCCGTAGAGCTGGAGGGCATCACCAAGCGTTTCCCCGGCGTCGTCGCCAACCACGACATCCGCATCACCGTCGAACCCGGCACGGTGCACGCGATCGTCGGCGAGAACGGCGCCGGCAAGTCGACCCTGATGAAGATCCTCTACGGCATGCAGAAGCCGGACGAGGGCACGATCAGGGTCAACGGCCGCGAGGTCACCTTCCGCACCCCCAGCGACGCCATCGACGTCGGCATCGGCATGGTCCACCAGCACTTCATGCTGGCCGACAACTTCACCGTGCTGGAGAACATCGTCCTCGGCGCCGAGCCCACCAGGGCCGGCGTGCTCGACACCGGCAGGGCGCGGGCCCGCATCACCGAGCTGGCCGGCAGCCACGGCCTGCGCGTCGACCCCGACGCGCTGGTGGAGGACCTCGGCGTCGGCGACCGTCAGCGCGTGGAGATCCTCAAGGTCCTCTACCGCGGCGCCCGCATCCTCATCCTCGACGAGCCGACGGCGGTCCTCGTGCCGCAGGAGGTCGAGGAGCTGTTCCAGAACCTGCGCGAGCTCAAGGCCGAGGGCCTGACCGTCATCTTCATCTCGCACAAGCTCGACGAGGTGCTGAACATCGCCGACGCGATCACCGTGATCCGCCGCGGCACCACCGTCGCCAGCGTGAACCCCGCCGAGGTCACCGCCCGCCGGCTCGCCGAGCTGATGGTCGGCAGCGAGCTGCCCACGCCGGAGACCCGCGAGTCCACCGTCCGGGAGAGCGTCACGCTGAGCGTGTCCCGGCTGACGATGGAGGCCGACGGCTTCCGTCCCGTCCCCAAGGGCACCTCCGTCGGCCTGTACGTCGACAAGCTCCGCGAGGAGGGCAAACGCCTGATCCTCGACGACGTCTCCTTCGACATCCACGCGGGCCAGATCCTGGGCGTCGCCGGCGTCGAGGGCAACGGCCAGTCCGAGCTGATCGAAGCGATCATGGGCATGCGTCCCGCCCACGGCACGATCACCCTCGGCGGCGTGGACATCAGCGCCTGGTCCACGCTGAAGCGCAGGGAGGCCGGCATCGGCTACATCCCCGAGGACCGCCACCGGCAGGGCCTGCTGCTGGAGGCGTCCCTGTGGGAGAACCGGGTGCTCGGCCACCAGACCAGGCCCCCGGCGCGCAGCGGCATCTGGGTCGACCGGCGCGCCTCCAAGGCCGACACCGAGCGCATCGTCAAGGAGTACGACGTGCGCACCCCCAGCGTCGAGACCCTGGCCCTGGCCCTCTCCGGCGGCAACCAGCAGAAGCTGATCGTCGGGCGCGAGATGAGCGGCGAGCCGTCGTTCCTCATCGCCGCACACCCCACCCGCGGCGTGGACGTCGGCGCCCAGGCCGCCATCTGGGACCACCTGCGCAACGCGCGGGCCGCCGGTCTGGCCGTGCTGCTGATCTCGGCCGACCTCGACGAGCTGATCGGCCTGTCCGACACGATCAGGGTCATCCTGCGCGGCCGGCTCGTGGCCGAACTCGATCCTTCCGACGTCACGCCCGAGCGGCTCGGCGGTTACATGACCGGCGCCATCGCCGGCACTGAGGAGACGTGATGCCCGCCGGGCTCAACCGGGCGCTGCTCACCGTCGCAGGCGCCGTCGTCGCCATCGTCCTGGCGATCGCGATCTCCAGCGTGGCGATCATCGCGGCGGGCGCCAGCCCGATCGACGCGTTCGCCGCCTTCTTCGACTTCGGCGAGACCGCGCGTTCGGTCTCCAACGGCATCGCGGCGTTCCTCAACCGGGCGGTGCCGCTGTTCATCGCGGGTCTCGCGGTGGCGGTCGGCTTCCGCATGAACCTCTTCAACATCGGCGTCGAGGGCCAGTACCGGATCGCGGCCATCTGCGCGGCCTACGTCGGCTCGACGTTCACCGCGCCGAAGCCGATCCAGATCCTGGTGATCATCGTCGTCGCGGCGGTCGTGGGCGGTGCGTACGCGCTGATCCCCGCGGTCATGAAGGTGACCCGCGGCGTGAACGAGGTCATCTCCACGATCATGCTCAACTACATCGCCATTTCCCTGGCCTCCTACCTGGTACGCGGCCCGTTCGCGGGCCAGCGGGCCGCCGGCCAGCTCACCACGACCACGCCGCAGCTCCCCGAGTCGGCCATGTTCCCCAACCTGAACTTCGTCTTCGACTGGTTCGGGCTGCTGCCGCCCACCCGCGGCGGCGGCGTGTGGGGCTTCCTGCTCGTGGCCGTCGTGCTCGGCCTGGTGGTCTGGGTCGTGCTGGAGCGCACCCGCTTCGGCTTCAACGTCAAGGCCAGCGGGCTCAACGGCCCGGCCGCCTTCGCCTCGGGCGTCAACCCGAAGAAGATGGTCATCGCGGCCATGGTGCTGTCCGGCGCGATCGCGGGGCTCATCGGCCTGCCCGAGATCCTCGGCGACAAGGGCGCCTTCAACTCCAACTTCACCGCCGGCCTCGGCTTCCTCGGCATCGCGGTGGCGCTGCTCGGCAGGAACAAGCCCGTCGGCATCGCGATCGCCGCGCTGCTGTTCGCCTTCCTCGACCGGGCGCAGGGCGCGCTGCAGATCGCGGACGTGCCGTCGTCGGTCATCACGATCATCCAGGGCGTCATCGTCCTGCTGGTGGTCATCGCGAACGAGATGACCAACCGCATCGCCATGCGGCTTGAGGAGCAGCGGGCCGCCCGGCAGCTCGACACGAACAGACCGGTTGAGGTGGCAGCATGAGCAGGGTCGGCAAATACCATCTGGCGCTGCTCGGCGTCGCCGCGCTCATCCTGCTGCTGTCGCTGGTGCGGGTCATCTCCGGCCAGGACGACCTGACCTCCTCCGGCACGTTCAACGCGGCGCTGCTGCTCGCGGTGCCGATCGGCCTGGCCGGTCTCGGCGGCCTGTGGGCCGAGCGGGCCGGCGTGGTCAACATCGGCCTCGAAGGCATGATGGTGCTCGGCACCTGGTTCGCCGGCTGGGCCGGGTACCAGTGGGGCGCCGTGGCCGCGCTGCTCGCCGGGCTCCTCGGCGGCGCGCTCGGCGGGCTCATCCACGCGATCGCGACCGTCACGTTCGGCGTCGACCACATCATCAGCGGCGTCGCCATCAACCTGCTCGGACCCGGCATCACCCGCTTCCTGTCGGAGGTCCTCTATGGCGAGGGCACCTCGGCGAGCGCGAAGGGCGCCGGCATCACCACCTCGCCGGCGATCAGCTCGGGCGCCCCCGAGGTGAGCCTGCCCGTGCTGTCGTCCGGGCCCGACCTGCTCGGCAAGCTGGAGAGCACCCACTGGTTCCTGCTCTCCGACCTGGCCGGCATCCTGCGCGGGCTCACCCACGACGTGAACGCGCTGATCATCCTGGCCGTGCTGCTGCTGCCGGTGACGTACCTGGTGCTCTGGCGCACCTCGTTCGGGTTGCGGCTGCGTTCGGCGGGGGAGAACCCGTGGGCGGCCGAGTCGCTGGGCGTGAACGTCTACCGGATCAAGTACCTCGCGGTCGTCGTCTCCGGCGCGTTCGCCGGGCTCGGCGGCGTGTTCCTGGTCTTCGTCTCCAACAAGTACGTCGAGGGGCAGACGCAGGGACGCGGCTTCATCGGCCTGGCCGCCATGATCTTCGGCAACTGGCGGCCCGGCGGGCTCGCGGCCGGCTCGTCCCTGTTCGGCTACGCCAGCGGCCTGCAACTGCGCAGCTCCGGCGACGCCAACGCGGTCACCACGTTCTTCCTGTTCGGCTCGCTGCTGCTGCTGATCTACATCGCGTTGCAGATCCGCAAGCTGGTCTTGCCGAGCCAGCCGGCCGAGGTCGTGGCCAGGGGCGTCAAGGACTACACCGTGATCGCCGCCGCGGCGGTGGGCGCGCTCGTGCTGTTCTGGCTCTGGCAGACCGTGAAGACGCTGCCGGGCGAGTTCGTCTTCATCACGCCACACGTGCTCACGCTGCTCGTGCTCCTGGTCGCCTCGCAGCGTCTGCGGATGCCCAAGGCCGACGGCGTACGCTTCCGTCGGGGGGATCAACATTGAACATCGATTGGGACGGCCTTCGCGCCGAGGCCGCCACGGCCATGCGCAACGCCTACGCGCCGTACTCCAAGTTCCCGGTGGGGGCGGCGGCGGTCGTCGACGACGGCCGGATCGTCACCGGCTGCAACGTCGAGAACGCCTCCTACGGGCTCGGCCTGTGCGCCGAGTGCGGCCTGGTGTCGGCGTTGCAGATGTCGGGCGGCGGCCGGCTGGTGGCCTTCACCTGCGTGGACGGCCACGGCGAGCTGCTCATGCCGTGCGGGCGCTGCCGTCAGCTCCTGTACGAGTTCGGCGGTGAGGACCTGCTGGTCGAGACCATCGACGGCCCCAAGCGCATGGCGCAGATCCTGCCGTACGCGTTCGGCCCCGACGACCTCAGCAGGAGCTCGTGACCATGGACGCCATCGAGGTCATCCGCGCCAAGCGCGACGGCGGCGAGCTCACCACCGCCCAGATCGACTGGGTGATCGCCGCCTACACCCGCGGTGACGTGGCCGACGAGCAGATGTCCGCCCTCGCCATGGCCATCCTGCTCAACGGCATGAACCGGCGCGAGATCGCCGACTGGACGCAGGCCATGATCCGCTCGGGCGAGCGCATGGACTGGTCGATGCTCGACCGGCCCACGGCCGACAAGCACTCCACGGGCGGCGTCGGCGACAAGATCACGCTGCCGCTGGCGCCGCTGGTGGCGGCGTGCGGGGCGTACGTGCCCCAGCTCTCCGGGCGCGGCCTCGGGCACACCGGCGGCACACTGGACAAGCTGGAGTCCGTCCCCGGCTGGCTGGCCTCGCTCTCCAACGAGCAGATGCTGCACGTCCTGCGCACGGCCGGAGCGGTGGTCTGCGCGGCGGGCTCGGGGCTGGCCCCGGCCGACAAGAAGCTCTACGCGCTGCGCGACGTCACCGGCACGGTCGAGTCGATCCCGCTGATCGCCTCGTCGATCATGTCGAAGAAGATCGCCGAGGGCACCGGCTCGCTGGTGCTCGACGTGAAGGTCGGCTCCGGGGCGTTCATGAAGACGACCGAGACGGCCCGCGAGCTGGCCGAGACCATGGTCGCGCTCGGCAGTGACGCGGGCGTGCGCACGGTCGCCCTGCTGACGGCCATGGACCGGCCGCTCGGCCGGGCCGTGGGCAACGCGCTGGAGGTCGAGGAGTCGATCGAGGTGCTGGCCGGCGGCGGGCCGTCCGACGTGGTCGAGCTGACCGTACGGCTGGCGCGCGAGATGCTGGCCGCCGCCGGGGTCTCCGGCAAGGACCCGGCCGACGCCCTGCGCGACGGCTCGGCCATGGACGCGTGGCGGCGGATGATCTCCGCCCAGGGCGGCAACCCCGACGCGGTCCTGCCGAGGGCGGCCGAGACCATGACGGTCGCGGCGCCGTCGTCGGGGGTGCTGGCCCACCTCGACGCGTACGCGGTGGGGCTGGCCGCCTGGCGGCTCGGCGCCGGACGGGCGCGCAAGGAGGACCCGGTGTCGTTCGGGGCCGGGATCGTGCTGCACGCCAAGCCCGGCGACCTGGTCCGCGAGGGGCAGCCGCTGTTGACGCTGCACGCGGACGAGACGGCCAGGTTCGAGCGGGCGCTGGAGGCGCTGGAGGGCGGCTACGAGGTCGCCGAGTCGGGGCGCGAGCTGCTGCCCCTGGTCATCGACCGCATCGGCTGACCACCGGAAGCACTCGTGCGCGGCGGCCGGACCCCTGCCCGGGGACGGCCGCCGCCGCTTTCCCGGCCCCGTACCGGTCAGGTGGTGACGGCGGGGACGTCGGTGAAGACGTCCGCGAGCACGGCGCGCTGCGTGGGCAGCGCCTCGGTGTGCCGCTCGCGCCCCTCGTCGGTGATCCAGACGAACACGCCCCGGCGGTCGGAGTGGCAGGTGCCGCGGGTGACGAGCCCGTTCTTCTCCAGCCTGGCCACGACCCTGGACAGGGCGCTCTGGCTCAGGTGGACCTCCTCGCAGAGCTCCTGGATGCGCAGCTTCCTGTCGTGGTGGACGATCCGGTCGAGCACCTCGAACTCGCTGGGCCCGATCCCGTGCCGCTCGCCCAGCTCCCGCTCCAGCGCGCACATGGCCTTGGCGTGTTTGGCCAGGACGTAATGCCAGGTCTCGACCACGAACTCCTCGTCCATGTCGCGGAGGTTACCATCTTGGGAAGATTCATGCAACGACATTAAATGCGCTTGCATTAGATGCGAGCGCATGTATTGTTCTGACTCATGTCCTCTTCCTCATCCCGTTGGGGCGCGCTCGCCGTGCTCTGTGCAGTGATCTTTCTTGACGCCCTTGATGTCTCCATGGTCGGCGTCGCGCTGCCGGCGATCCAGCACGATCTGGGGCTCAGCACGTCTTCCCTGCAGTGGGTGGTCAGCGGCTACGTGCTCGGCTACGGCGGTCTTCTGTTGCTCGGGGGCAGGACCGCCGACCTGCTCGGGCGGCGCAGGGTGTTCCTGGTCGCTCTGGGCGTCTTCGCCGTCGCGTCGTTGCTGGGCGGTGTCGTGGACGACGGGGGCCTGCTGATCGCCGCCCGGTTCGTCAAGGGTGTGGCCGCCGCGTTCACCGCGCCCGCCGCTTTGTCGATCATCACCACCACGTTTCCCGAAGGACCGGAGCGCAACAAGGCGCTGAGCATCTTCACCGCCTGCGGCGCGAGCGGCTACTCGCTCGGCCTCGTGCTCTCCGGCCTGCTGACCGAGATCGGCTGGCGGTGGACGCTCCTCATGCCGGTGCCGGTCGCGATCATCGCGCTGATCGCCGCGTTGATGGTGCTGCCGAAGGGGCGGGAGGAGCGCGCCGAGGGCGGTCACGACCTCGTCGGCGCCGTGCTGATCACCGCCTCGATGTTGCTGCTGGTCTTCACCGTCGTGCAGGCTCCCGAAGCCGGTTGGACCTCGTTCCAGACGATCGGCTCGCTGGTGGCCGTCGCGGTGCTGCTCGGCCTGTTCGTCTTCACCGAGTTGCGGTTGAAGCACCCGCTGGTGCGGCTCGGCATCCTCCGCTCGGGTCACATCGTCCGGGCCAACCTGGGGCTGCTCATCCTGATGGGTTCGTACGTGGCCTTCCAGTTCGTGGCCATGCAGTACTTCCAGAACCTGCTGCACTGGTCGGCGCTCGGCACGGCCATGGCGTTCCTGCCCGCGGGCCTGCTCGTCGCGGTCAGCTCGACCAAGATGGGCGACTTCGCCGACAGGTTCGGCACCGGCAAGCTGATCGTCATCGGCGCCGCGGCCCTGGCCGGCGGGTACGCGATCTTCCTGGGCATCGACGAGACGCCGAGCCTGGGCGGCATGGTGATCCCCGGCATGGTCCTGTTGGGCGTGGCGTTCGCCCTGTCCTTCCCGTCGCTGAACATCCAGGCCACCAACGGCGTGGACGACGACGAGCAGGGTCTGGCCTCCGGGCTGCTCAACACCTCCGGCCAGGTCGGCGGCGCGATCGTGCTGGCCGTGGTGACGGCCGTGCTGACCTCGGGCGGCGAGACGCTGTCGATCGGCGCGCTGCGCTCGGCGATCGTGGTCGCGCTGGTGCTGGCCCTGGTCGGGCTGGTGATCTCGGCCACCGGCCTGCGCTCGCGCAAGGCCGCCGCTGTCGAGCAGGAGGACGTGAAGGTCTTCGAGGCCGTCTGACCTCCACGGGTTCGGGAAGAGGGTTCCGCCGGGGGCGGGGCTCTCTTCTCACTTCTCCAGGGCGCCGATCGGGTCGGAGTGGTCGATCCATTCCGTCGCGGAGTCGTCGAAGGCGGCGGCCTCGCCGGTGCGGACGTCCACCTGGATCAGGTAGAGGTCCTCGTGGTCCCACAGGCGCACGAGGACCTTGCCGGGGCCCAGCCAGCGCTCCACCCTGATCACTTCGAGGTCGTCGTTGTCCAGGCGGGTACGGGGGCCGGCGACGCGGCCGGTGCGGGCGTCCATGGTGACCAGCCGGGCGTCGGCCGTCACCAGGGCCAGGGAGCGGCCGTCGGGCGCGAGCGCGGTGCCGTGCTCGATGAGGGCGGGGTCGATCCGGAACCCCTTCGTACGGGTGCTCGCGCCGTCCAGCCTGAGCGTGCTGACGGAGGCGTGGCCGGGCACGTCGTCGGTGTCCCGGCGTTCGGCGACCACGCGCGTGCCGTCGTCGTGGACGGCCAGGACCTCGACGTCCTTGCCGCGTACGGTGCGGGTCGTGCCGGTCCGGAAGTCGAGCACCGCGCTGTCGCCGGCCTCGCCGAAGGAGAGCGAGAAGTAGCGGCCGTCCGGGGACGAGGTGATGTGCGCCTCGCCCTCCCCGGCCGTCGCGTCGATGCCCTTGACCACGCCCGTGGGCAGGTCGTGGACCAGGTAACGGCCCTGCGGGTTCTGGTAGACGAGCCGGTGGCCGTCCTGGCTGAGGGCGAGCGGCATGTAGTCGCCGGTGTCCGGGTCGTAGCCGGCCCGCGCGTCCGGCAGCCGCCACTCCGCGCCCGACCGGGTCGTCAGCACCCACTGGCCGCAGGGCTGGGGGGCGAGGGCGTCTGTCTCGTCGTCGCGGCAGTAGCCCGGGTAGGCGAAGCGCACCGGGTCGGGGAGCGCGGCGGGCAGCGGGTCGCGGATCTCCTGGGCGGTGCCCGCCGCCCCGGGGTCGAAGGGGGAGCGGGTCATCGCCTCGTTCACGTTGCCGGCCACCGCGGACAGCCCCGCCACGACCGTCGCGACCAGCGCGGCGACCAGGCCGACGGAGGCGGACGTCCACACCGACGCCCGTATCCTGCGCCGCGTCGTGACCCGGCGCAGGACGGTGCCGGCGAGGTCGGTGCGCGGCGTCCCGGCGGCCAGGGCGAGCAGGGCGGCCCGCAGGGCCGGATCCTCGGCGGCGGCGTCCTGTGGCCCCGCCGCCGGGGCGGCGGGCTCGGGCGCGGGGCCGAGCGTCCAGGGGGAGGCGGATGTCGCGTCGTCCCGGCGACTTCCCTCCGCGCGACCCTCGGCCGGGTGCGGGGGGTCCGCGAACAGGTGCGGGTGGGAGGCGCGGAGCTGGGCGCGGGCCCGCCGCAGCTCGTCGTCCAGGGCGCCGATCCACAGGCCCGTGACCGTGGCCGCGTGCGGCAGGCTCAGCCCGTCGTGGAGGGTGACGACGACGGCCGCGCGGGTCTTCGGGGCGAGCCCGGCCAGCAGGTGCCCGTCCGGGGCCGGCCAGGACGCGCCCGTCGCGCCCAGGAACCGCCCGTACAGCTCGCGCAGCACCGCGTCGGCCGGGCGGTGGCAGCGGATCGCGGACCACCGGCGGCAGGCCGAGACGAGGGCATGGACGGTCAGCTCCCGCGCCCTGTCCGCGTCGCCGGTCAGCAGGTACGCCGTCCGGGCGAACGAGGGTTCATAAGACGCCAGAAAAGCCGATAAGTCGTGGGATTTGCTCACTTGTATGACTCCTTGGAGGTTGATCAGCGTAGAGGGAGTCCCGGCTCCGCGGAAGTGCCCCGGAAACCCGGGCCGATCCGCCGTGAAGCCGCTTGCAGGCCCGTGGGCTGGGCATCTACCGGGCATGCGCCCGTCCTTTACGGCCGGCGACCGGTCGTCGCGCCTTCGCCGCGTCGTACCGCTCGCCTGCCTCGCCCTGCTGACCGCGTGCGGCACCACCTCGCAGACCGCCCGGCTGGACACCCCCGCGGAGACCAGCCCCACCGCCGCGCCACGCAGCACCCCCTCCGACGTCCCCACCAGCACCGCCGAGGTGGACGTCGAACGCGACGGCCTCGACCCGGCGGTGGTGACCGGCGTCCGGTACGCCACCCACGACGGCTACGATCGCGTGGTGATCGACCTCAAGGGCGACATACCCGGATACAAGGTGAAATGGGTGGACGAGTTCCTGGAGGACGGGTCCGGCGAGCCCATGGGCGTCCACGCAGGCGCGTACCTGCAGCTCACCCTGTTCCCCGCCAACGCGCACGACGACGACGGCCGCCCCACCTGGAAGGGCGGCCCCGTCTACCCGGCCCACCTCAAGAACGTCTCCGACGTCGTCAGGACCGGCGACTTCGAGGGACGCGTGGGCATCGGCCTGGCGCTCGCCCGCAAGGCCGGCTTCCGGGTGAAGGAGCAGTCCGCGCCGAGCCGGCTGGTGCTCGACGTGGCACACTGAACCCCGTGGTGAGAAAGATCGAGGGCCCGACCCGCATCCCCGTCCCCGGCGGCAAGCTCATCGACGAGCACGTGGGGCGCGTCAACAGTGGCGACGAGCAGGTCTCGATCGCCCACATGACCGCCCCGCCCGGCTGGGCCGAGCCCGCCCAGACGCCGTCGTTCACCGAGTACACCGTCGTCCTGCGCGGCAGCGTGCTCGTCGAGCACGACGGCGGCACGGTCGAGATCGGCGCGGGCCAGTCGGTGGTGACCTCGCCGGGGGAGAAGGTGCGCTACAGCGCGGGCCCCGACGGCGCCGAGTACATCGCCGTGTGCCTGCCCGCCTTCACGCCGGAGGCCGCCGCCCGCGACTGAGCGGAGGCCGTTCGCGGGTGTGCCGGAAGGGTCGTCCACAGGCGGACGCGACGTGTGCGGCGGCGGATGAGTGTGCTCATATCATGGCCAGATGAGCCCCACGCTTGACAAGATCCGGCAGGCTCCCAAGGTGTTGTTGCACGATCACCTCGACGGCGGGCTGCGCGCCGAGACGATCGTCGAGCTCGCACGGGAGATCGACTACGGGCGGCTGCCCTCCACCGACCCCGACAACCTGCGCCTCTGGTTCGAGGAGGCCGCCGACTCCGGCTCGCTGGAGCGCTACCTGGAGACCTTCGACCACACGGTCGCGGTCATGCAGACCCGCGAGTCCCTGGTCCGGGTGGCCGCCGAGTGCGCCCGCGACCTCGCCGACGACGGCGTGGTCTACGCCGAGGTGCGCTTCGCCCCCGAGCAGCACACCACCATGGGGCTGAGCCTCGACCAGGTGGTGGAGGCGGTGCTCGAAGGGTTCACGCTGGGCTCGCAGGGGCGCGGCATCCGGGTCGGCACGCTGCTGACCGCGATGCGGCACATGGCGCGCTCGATGGAGATCGCCGAGCTGGCCGTGCGCTACCGCGACGTCGGCGTCGTGGGGTTCGACATCGCCGGGGCCGAGGCCGGCTACCCGCCCACCCGGCACCTCGACGCCTTCGAATACCTCCAGCGGGAGAACGCGCACTTCACGATCCACGCCGGCGAGGCGTTCGGGCT
Organism: Nonomuraea sp. NPDC052265; assembly: GCF_044547985.1. Lineage (NCBI taxonomy): Bacteria > Bacillati > Actinomycetota > Actinomycetes > Streptosporangiales > Streptosporangiaceae > Nonomuraea > Nonomuraea sp. NPDC052265. Next base: position 841,596 of record NZ_JBIUBJ010000001.1, on the reverse strand, counting down.
GCCGTCGATCTGGCAGGCCATCCAGTGGTGCGGCGCCGACCGGCTGGGCCACGGCGTGCGGATCATCGACGACATCACCGTGGCGGGCGACGGGTCGGCCAAGCTGGGGCGGCTGGCGGCGTACGTGCGCGACAAGCGCATCCCGCTGGAGATGTGCCCCACGTCCAACCTCCAGACCGGGGCCGCCGACTCGATCGCCGAGCACCCCATCGGGCTCCTGCGCAGGCTGCACTTCCGGGTCACCGTCAACACCGACAACCGGCTGATGAGCTCGACGAGCGTGTCGCTGGAGTTCGCCAAGCTGGTCGAGGCATTCGGCTACGACTGGGACGATCTGCAGTGGTTCGCGGTCAACGCGATGAAGTCGGCCTTCCTCCCGTTCGACGAGCGGCTGGCGCTGATCAACGGCGTGATCAAGCCGGGGTTCGCGCAGATCAAGTGGCAGCCGTGAAGCACACCTACCGATCCAGGACCGCGTTCGTGCTGGGCTGCGCCTGGCTGGTCTTCGTGGCCTTCAACGTGTGGGACCTGACTGCCCACTACAACGGCAAGCCGTCCATGGTGGCGCTGGCCGTGCTCGGGGCGATGACGGCGCTCGTCTACGCGATCGCGGTCAGGCCCGCCACCGTGGTCGGCGAGGAGGGCCTGCTGGCCCGCAACCCGCTGCGCACGACGTTCCTGCCGTGGGCGTCCGTCGGCGAGGTGACGGTCACCCACTCCATCGCGGTCCGTCACGGCGGCGAGGGCGCCGAGGAGCGGGTGCTGCGGTTGTGGACGCCGATGAGCAGCGCCCGCGAGCGGTCCAAGGCGCAGCGGCGCGGGGTGCCCAAGCCCGAGCGCGGCGGCCAGTTCCGGGTCGAGACCACGGTCAGCAAGGCCGAGCAGGCCGCCGCCGAGGCGTTCACGGGCAAGACCCACGCCGACTTCGTGGGCGACCAGATCCGCGACCGCGCCGAGGCCGCCCGCCGCCGCGAGGAGCCGGCGACCCCGGCCAGGGTCACCTGGTCCTACGACTCGATCGCCGTCCTCCTGGTCGCGGTCGCCCTGATCATCGCCGCCGTCGTCATCGCCTGACCGGCCGCCGGCCCGTGGTGGGCGACCGGTGCCGGGTCAGGGGGTCCGGCGGGTGAGGAAGCGGGTCATGCCGGCCTGGGCCAGGCCCGCCCGCTCGACCTGCCGGGCCGCCTCGGTCTCGGCCTCGAAGGCGCGTTCGACCTCGGCGAGCGGCGGGCGCAGCAGCCGGAGGTGCACGGCGGTGGCGGTGCCCGGCCGGGTCCAGTGACGCACCCGGGCGATCGCCGCCGCCACCAGTTCCTCGGCGGGCACGACCTCGTCCAGCAGCCCGGCCGCCAGCGCGTCGGCGGCGCCCAGGCGGGCCGAGTCCAGCACCAGCCGCAGCGCCCGGCCGCCCGCCAGCCGGGGCAGCAGATGACCGGCGGCGTTCGAGATCGACAGGCCGAGGTGGTTCTCGGGGAAGAAGTACTCGGCGGCCGGGGCGCCGATGCGGGTGTCGAAGCAGAGCGTCCACTCGGCGGCGCCGCCGACGGCCAGGCCGTTGACCGCGGCGACCACCGGCACCTCGGTCTCCAGCACGGCCCTGGTCATGTCGTGGAACAGCTCCACCTCCGCCTCCAGCGGCTTGCCCGCCGCCTCGGCGATGTCCTCGCCCGCCGAGAACGCCCGGCCGGCGCCGGTCACCACGATGCCCCTCGCCGTACGGCCGTGCGCGCGGACGGCCGCGGCCAGGTCCCTGCGCATGCCGGCGGTGAGGGCGTTCAGCTTCTCGGGGCGCGCGAGGGTGATCAGGGCCACCTCGTCGCGTACGGTCACGTCGATCATGCCGGGTCCTCCGTGGGGATGGCGGGGGCGGCGCGCTGGTCGCGGCCGGGGCGGAGCAGATGGCGCTTCTCGACACGGGCGGACGGGGTGAGCGTGAACGACTCCACGAACTCCACGTACGCCGGGATCTTGAAGCGGGCCAGGCGTTCCCTGGCATGGGCGATGACGGCGGCGGCCGTGCGCGCGTCGGCGGCGTGACCGGGGCGGAGCTGGAGGAACGCCTTGGGCAGCTCGCCGAAGAGGTCGTCGGGGATGGGGACCAGGGCCGCGGACAGGACCGCGGGATGCCCGGCGAGCACGCTCTCGACCTCGGCGCACGAGATGTTCTCACCGCCCCTGCGGACCATGTCCTTCAGCCGCCCGGCGTGCCGGATGCGGCCTCGCGCGTCGCGTACGCCGAGGTCGCCGGTGTGGTACCAGCCGCCGCGGAAGGCGTGCGCGGTGGCCTCGGGGTGGTTCCAGTAGCCGTTCATCATGGGCGTGCCGCGGACCAGGATCTCGCCGGTCTCCTCGTCGAGCCGGACCTCCTTGCCGGGCGGCGGCGTGCCCATCGCGCCGGTGCCGACGGTGTCGTCCGCGTCCGGGGCGGCCATCAGGTCGCAGCCGCTCTCGGTGGAGCCGTACAGCTCGCGCCAGGGCGCGCCCCAGCGTTCCTCGAACGCGCGGTGCAGGCCGGGGACGATGCCGGAGCAGAGCACGAGCCGCATCCGGTTGTCCCGGTCGAGGGGGCTGGGCGGCTGCTTGTGCATCAGCAGGGGCATGGTGCCCAGCACGTACGTGAGGGTGGCGCCGTGCTCGCGGGCGGCGGGCCAGAAGCCGGAGGCGGAGAAGCGGGGGAGGACGACGAGCGGGATGCCGCCGACCAGACAGAGCAGGGTGGTCCATTGCGGGTCCATGTACGAGTACGCCTGGGCGATCAGCATGACGTCGTCGTCGCGCAGCCGTACGAGGTCGGCGACGACCCGCGCGGTCCTGATCCAGTAGTCGTGGGTGAGCAGGCAGGCCTTGGGAAAGCCCGTCGTCCCCGACGTGTACTGAAAATTGGCGACATTGTCCGCGCTGGGGGATATGTCGAGAGGTGGGCCATCCGTCAGCGTGTCCACGAGGTGCACCACGCCCGGCACGCGCGCGGCGTGGGCCGCGCCGGCGAGGGTGGCGACCGCGCCGGAGTCGCGCAGGACGTGCTCCAGGTCGGCGGCCTGGTAACGCACGTTCACCGGGACGGTGACCGCCCCCGCCTTCAGGACGGCGAACCAGCTCAACGGCCACCACGGCTCGTTGTCCAGCATGACGGCCACCCGGTCGCCGGGGCGTACCCCCCGGACGGCCAGCGCGCGGGCCAGACGGTCGGACTCGGCGTCGGCCCCGGCGAAGCTCAGCGAGGTCGCGGGGACGGTCGGTGAGGGGGCGGGGAAGCGGAGGAACTCGCGCTCGCCGTACGTGTCAGCGGCGTGCCTCAGCAGGCCGGGGATCGTGGTGTGCATCCGGCGGCTCCCACGGGAAGTCGGGCAGCAGACGTGGATCGAGGGGCGCCACGACCGGGACGGCGGCGCGTACGGCGGCCAGGCCGATCGTGACGAACTCCGCGCACACCTGCTCCAGCGTCGAGTCCCCGTCGGGGCGGTACCACTCGCTGGTGCCGGTGCACATGGACATGAGGGCGAGGCGGGTCAGCCTCTGGTCGGCGACGTGGAAGACGCCTTCTGCGACGCCGTCGGCCAGGGCGCTCTTCCAATGGCTCTCGTAGGCGTCGCGCAGGGCGATGACCTCGGCGTGGGCGGGGGAGCCGGGGGTCAGGGAGCGGAGCTCGCCGTCCATGACGCGGCTGGTCAGGGGGCTGCGCGCGTGCAGGGCGGTGAGCGAGGTGATCAGCAGGGCGAGGCGGTCGGCGGGACGCGTGGCCCCGTCCAGGACGCGGGCGGTGGAGTCGATCAGACCTTGGAGGCCGGTCCGCATGAGATCGGCCAGCAGGGCTTCCTTGCTGGGGACGTGGTGGTAGATGCCGGCGTTGGTCAGGTTCACGGCCCTGGCCAGGTCTCTGATGCTGGTGGCGGCGTAGCCCTGCCGGGCGAAGAGCCGCACGGCCGCCGTCCTGATCCGGAGCAGTGCGTCGACGTCCACGGCGACCTACCGAACGTTCGGTTGCTTGTTACGCTGGAAAATACCCCATGTCTGTAGAAATCGCCATAGGTTGACCCTGACACCGTGTGAGCCCCTACTCCTGGAGCGGTCATGTTCAGCATCGGAGATTTCGCCAGGCTGGGGCTCGTGTCCATACGCATGCTCCGCCACTACGACGCCATCGGCCTGCTGCGCCCCGCGCACGTGGATCCGCTCACCGGTTACCGGTCCTACCAGGCCGCCCAACTGGCCAGGCTCAACCGCATCGTCGCCATCAAGGACCTCGGCTTCACGCTGGAACAGGTCCGGGCGATCCTGGACGAGAAGGTCAGCACCGAGGAGCTCCACGGCATGGTACGGCTGCGCCGCGCCCAGCTTGAGGCCCGGATCAGCGCGGACCTGGCCAGGCTGCGCGGCGTCGAGGCGAGACTCCGGACCATCGAGACGGAGGGACACATGAGAACCGCGGAAGTCATGCTGAAGAAGGTCAGCCCGGTACGGGTCGCCCAGCTCAGCGCCAGAGCCGCCAGCTACGAGGGCGAGGACGTCGGCCCGGTGATCGGGCCGCTGTTCGCCGAGATCTGCGCCCGCGTGGAACAGGCCGGCGTCCGGGTGGTCGGCCCCGGCCTGGCCCACTACCGCCAGGAGGACGACGGCTCGGTCATGGTCCACGCTTGCCTGCCGGTCAACGTGGACCCCGACCCCCGCCACGACTTCGAGATCAGGGACCTGCCCGCCATCGGCACGGCGGCCACGATCATCCACCACGGCCCGATGGAGGCCGTCGGACCGACCTTCCAGGCCCTGGCCCACTGGATCGAGGAGAACGGCTACCGGTCGCTCGACCTGGCGAGAGAGGTGTCACTGCACTGCCCGGACGACCGCGCGGAATGGGTGCACGAGCTGCAGATCGAGGTGGCCCCGATCTAGTGGAGGCGACCGAGCTGGAAGGCCACCGGGTCGAGCTGACCGGCTACTGCTACCGGATGCTCGGCTCGGGCTTCGAGGCCGAGGACGCGGTGCAGGAGACGTTCGTCCGGGCCTGGCGCACGTACCAGGCCGGGCGGGGGCCGTTGCGCCCGTGGTTGTTCCGGCTCGCCACGTCCGTCTGCCTGGACATGCTGCGCGGGCCGCAGCGGCGGGCGCGGGCGATGGACCTCGGGCCGGCGGCGCGTCCGGGCGACCCGCTCGGCGACCCGCTGCCCGGGGAGGCGTGGGTGTGGCCCGTGCCCGACGGGCGCGTGCTGCCGGCCGACCCGGCGGAGCTGGCGGTGGCCAGGGAGAGCGTGCGGCTGGCGTTCGTGGCCGCGTTGCAGTGGCTGCCGCCGCGGCAACGGGCCGTGCTCATCCTGCGCGACGTGCTGAAGTGGCAGGCCGCCGAGGTGGCGGGCCTGCTGGGGATGAGCGTGGCGTCCGTGAACAGCGCGTTGCAGCGCGCCCGCGCCCGCCTTCCCGCGGTCGCCCCGGAGGACGCCGAGGTGGACGAGAGCCTGCTCGACCGCTACGTCTCCGCCTTCGAGCGGTACGACGTGGACGCGCTGGTCTCCCTGCTGCACGAGGACGCGACGATGTCGATGCCGCCGTTCGCGTGGTGGCTGCGCGGCCGGGAGGCGGTCAGGGCGGTCCTGCTGGCCGCCGGCGCCCCCTGCGAAGGCGCCCGTCTGCTGCCGGCCAGGGCGAACGGCGCGCCCGCCTTCGCCCAGTACCGGGACGGGACGGCGTTCGCCCTGATAGTCCTGGAGATCGGCGGCGGGGTCGTCACCGGCATGACCACCTTTCTCGATCCCAGGCTCGTGTCGTCCTTCGGGCTGCCGATGAGTTTCGGGGCCGCACTCCGTACTGACAGGTGAAGGAGGACAGACACATGCCACAGATCGTCGAATTTCCCGAGCGTCCTTACATCGGGATCCGGAAAACCATCACGATGACCAGCTTCGGCCTCGTCGGAGACCGGATCGCGGAGATGATCGGCTGGCTCGCCGAGCGCGGGCACACGCTCGCCGGAGCCCCGTTCTTCCGGTACCACAGCATCGACATGCCGCGGGACCGGCTGGTCGTGGAGGCGGGCGTGCCCGTCACCGCGCCCGTGCAGGGCGAGGGCGAGTTCCACGCGGGCACGCTGCCCGCGGGCCGCTTCGTCACCGAGTCCCACCACGGCCACCCCGACCAGCTCTCCGGCGTCATCGAGTCGGTGCTGACCTGGGCCGCCGAGCAGGGCCTGGCCTGGGACATGACCGAGAAGGACGGGACCGAGCACTGGGGCTGCCGGCTGGAGCTGTACCAGACGGACCCGCGGATCGAGCCCGACCTGAACAAGTGGGACATCGACCTGCAGTTCCGCCTGGCCTGACACCCCCGCCGGTCACGCCGCGTCCGTGCGGGGCAGCAGCGAGGTCAGCAGCGCGGCCAGCACGAACAGGGCCGCGCCCGCCAGGCCGATCACCACGAGCCCGCTGACGAACGCGGCGTGACTGGCCCGCAGCAACTCGGCGGCCTGCGCCGGGGCGAGCCGCCCGGCCACGGCCGCCGCGCCGGCCACGGTCTCCCTGGCGGCCTCGGGGACGTCCGGGGGCAGGGCGTGGTGGTAGACGGCCGCGCCGACCGTGCCGAGCAGGGCCAGGCCGAGCGTCCCGCCGAGGAAGTTGCCCGACTCGGCCAGCGAGGCCGCCGACCCGGCCTTCTCCGGCGGCACGGAACCGACCACGATCCCCGTGCCCAGGGCGAACAGCGGGCCGGTGCCCAGCGCCAGCACGGTGATGGCGATGATCACCACCGGCAGCCCGGACCCGGCCTGCGTGAGCAGCGCCGCCCCGGCGGCCGACAGCGCCAGGCCGCCCACGACGGCCGTACGGGGGGCCAGGCGGCGGGTGAGGGCCGGGGTCAGCGTGGTGCCCAGCGCGACGCCGAGCCCCATGGGCGCGAACCACAGCGCCGACTGCGCCGGGGTGTACCCCAGCACCGATTGCAGGAGCTGGGTGACCAGGAGACCGGTGCCCGCCATCGCGACGCCCGCGAGCACGAGCGCGGTCAGGATCAGGGTGAGCGGACGCTGGGTGAACAGGCGCAGGTTGAGCAGGGGGGCGTCGAGCGTGAGCTGCCGCCGTACGAACGCCGTCCCGAACGCCAGGCCGACCGCGATCGCCCCGAGCGGTGCGCCGGGCCCGGCCGACACCGACGAGGCGGCCAGCTCCTTGACGCCCCAGACCACCGGCAGGATCGCCAGCAACGACAGCACGACGCTGACCAGGTCCATGCGCCCGCCGTCCGGGTCGCGGAACTCCGGCAGCAGCAGGACGCCGCCCACGAGCAGCACCACGATCACGGGGACGGCCAGCAGGAACACCGACCCCCACCAGAAGTGCTCCAGGAGCAGCCCGCCGACGACCGGCCCGAGCGCGGCCCCGGCGAACTGGCAGGTGGCCCAGGCGGCGATGGCCGTGCCGCGCTGCCGGGCGTCGCGGAACATGTTGGTGATGAGCGCGAGCGTGGAGGGCATCAGCGTGGCGCCGGCCACGCCCAGCGCCGTACGGGCGGCGATCAGCATGGCGGGGCCGGTCGCGTACGCCGCCACGACGGAGGCGACGCCGAAGGCCGCCGCGCCGGTCAGCAGCAGCCGGCGGCGGCCGATCCGGTCGCCGAGGCCGCCCATCGTGATCACCAGCCCGGCGACCATGAACCCGTAGATGTCGATGATCCACAACTGCTGGACGGCGCTCGCCCCCAGGTCCACGCTCAGCCGGGGCAGCGCCAGGAACAACGCGTTGATGTCGACCGCGACGAGCAGGGTGGGCAGGGCGAGCACCGCCAGCCCGGCCCATTCGCGCCGCCCGGCCCGGGGTTCGGCGGCGGTCTCGGTGAGGTTCGGCATGTCGGCGGCCTCCAGGTGTCATCGGTTTCACCAGGAGGTCGGAGCCCGGCTCGCGCGCTCGACATGCTTTCCGGGAAAGTTCTGCGGGGCATGTCGAGAGGGCCGCGCCGGCTCCGACTCCAGCACGACGGAACGCGTACGACCACGAGGAGAGACGATGAAGTTTCTGTTGATCATGCAGGTGAACCAGCAGGTCATGGACACCCTGACCGAGGAGCAGCGCGAGCTGATCATGAACGGCCACGGCGCGTTCATGAAGACGATCCAGGAGTCGGGCGAGATGATCGGCACGCAGGCGCTCGGCGACCCGTCCACCAGCGCCGTCGTCCGCACCCGCAACGGCCTGCCCGCCGTGACCGACGGCCCCTACCTGGAGGCCAAGGAGTACATGGGCGGCTACTACATCGTCGACTGCGAGAGCCGCGAACGCGCGATCGAGCTGGCCGGGATGATCCCGGACAGCCAGATCGAGGGCCTGGCCATCGAGGTCCGGCCGATCATGTTCTCGGCCGGCGCCGACATGTGACCGCGAGGCACCGGGCCCGCGACGCGGGCCCGGCCCCCGGAGGCCCGGCGGCGTCGACAGACCCGGGGCAGGGCCGGAACACTCAGAGGCCCAGGGCGGCGGTGAGGTCGGCCTTCAGGGCGTCGAGGTCGCGGGCGGCGGACGCGCGGGCCTGCGGCACCTCGCCCGTCACCGGCACCACCACCTCCAGGTAGCACTTGAGCTTGGGCTCGGTGCCCGACGGGCGGACCACGACGCGGCCGCCGTCCGACAGGTGGAAGCGCAGGCCCTCGGTCGGCGGCAGGCCGCCGTCGCCGCGGCTCAGGTCGTCCACGGCCTCCACCGCGTGGTCGCCGAGCCTGGTGGGCGGGGCGGCGCGCAGGCGGTCCATCGCCCCGGAGATCAGCGACAGGTCGGCGACCCGGAAGCCGAGCTGGGACGTCGCGTGCAGACCGTACCGGACGGCCTGGTCGTCGAGGAGGTCGAGCAGGGTACGCCCGTCGCGCTTGGCGGCGGCGGCGACGGCGGCCACCGTCAGGGCCGCGCCGATGCCGTCCTTGTCGTGGACCGGCAGGCCGGCGTCGGAGCCGACGCTGTAGCCGATGGCCTCCTCGTAGCCGAAGACCAGGCCCTGGCCCGCCTTGATGATCCACTTGAACCCGGTCAGCGTCTCGCCGTAGCGCACGCCGTGGGCCTGGGCGATCTTGCTCAGCAGGGTCGAGGAGACGATCGTGGTGGCCACCAGGCGGTCGCCCGTGGTGTGGGTGATCACGTGCTCGGCCAGCAGGCCGCCGACCTCGTCGCCGGTCAGCATGCGGCACGTGCCGTCGGGCAGCGGCACGCCGACCGCGCACCGGTCGGCGTCGGGGTCGTTGGCCAGGACCAGGTCGGAGCCGAGCTTGGCGGCCAGCGCGACGGCCAGGTCCATCGCCCCGGGCTCCTCCGGGTTGGGGAAGGCCACCGTCGGGAAGTCGGGGTCGGGGTTGCGCTGCTCCTCCACGGCCATCGGGGTCTCGAAGCCCGCCGCGAGGAAGGCCCCCGTCAGCGTCCCGGAGCCCACCCCGTGCAGCGGCGTGTACGCCACCCGCAGCTCCCGCGCCTCGCCCAGCGGCAGGGCGGTCACCGCGTCGATGTAGTCGTCGACGATGTCCTCGCCCAGCTCGGTGAGCGTGCCGGGACCGTCGAGGGGGAGCTGGTCGACCCGGCCCACGGCGTCGATGGCGGCCGAGATCTCCCGGTCGACCGGCGGCACGATCTGCGAGCCGTCGCCCCAGTAGACCTTGTAACCGTTGTCCCTGGGCGGGTTGTGGCTGGCGGTGACCGTCACGCCCGCGTCGGCGCCCAGGTGGCGCACGGCGAAGGCCAGCACCGGCGTGGGCAGCGGGCGCGCCAGCAGCGAGACGTGCAGGCCCGCGCCGGTCAGGACGGCGGCGGTGTCCCTGGCGAACACGTCGGACTTGTGCCGGGCGTCGTAGCCGATCACGACGTGCTTGCCGGGGCCGAGCACGCCCGCCAGGCCGGCGGCGGCGCGCATGACGGTGACCCGGTTCATCCGGTTGGGGCCGGCGCCCAGCTCGCCGCGCAGGCCGGCGGTGCCGAACTCCAGCTTGGCCTGGAACCGCTCGCGCAGGGCGGGCAGGTCGTCGTCCTCCAGGAGGCCGGACAGCTCGGCCCGGGTGTCGGGGTCGGGGTCCTGGGCCAGCCACTGGCGGGCGCGGCGCAGCAGGTCGGCGTCCACGGGCGGCAGCGGCACGTCGCCGTCGGCCTCCGGCGGGATGCGGTCGTCACCGTCGGACTCGGGCGGGATGCCGGCGGTCACAGGCGGTCCACCACCTTGGCCAGGAGCACGCCCATGCGGGCGGCCGTGGCGCGGCCGACCTCCAGGACCTCCTCGTGGTTGAGCGGCTCGCCGGACAGGCCCGCCCCCGGGTTGGTGACCAGGGAGACGCCGAGCACCTCCAGGTTCGCCTCGCGGGCGGCGATGGCCTCCAGCACGGTGGACATGCCCACCAGGTCGCCGCCGAGCGTGCGCAACATCCGGATCTCGGCCGGCGTCTCGTACGTCGGCCCGCGGAAGGCCACGTAGACGCCGTCGGCCAGGGTCGGGTCGATCTCGCGGACCAGGGCGCGCAGGCGGCGCGAGTAGACCTCGGTGAGGTCGATGAAGGTGGTGCCGGTGATCGGGTTGGCGCCGGTCAGGTTGACGTGGTCGCTGATCAGGACCGGGTCGCCGACGTTCTGGGTCTCCGGCCGCAGGCCGCCCGCCGCGTTGGTCAGGACGATCGTGCGCACGCCCGCCGCGGCCGCCGTGCGCACGCCGTGGACGACCGCGTCGACGCCCAGGCCCTCGTACAGGTGGGTACGGCCGAGGAAGACCAGCGCGTGCCGCCCGGACGGGGTGCGGACGACGCGGATCTTGCCGCCGTGCCCGGCCACGGCCGGGGCGCGGAAGCCGGGCAGATCGGTGAACGGGATCTCGGCCACGGTCTGCCCGATCGCGTCAGCGGCGGGAACCCACCCCGACCCCATGACGAGGGCCACGTCGAAGGTGTCGAGGCCGGCCGCGCCGGTCAGGGCGGCGGCGGCCTCTCCGGCCAGGGTGTATGCGTCGTTGCTCACATCTCAGTAGTTTAGGAGCAGCCTGTCCAGAACCCGCACCCCGAACTGCAGCGCGTCCACCGGCACCCGCTCGTCCACGCCGTGGAACATCGAGGCGAAGTCCATGTCGCCGGGCAGCCGCAGCGGCACGAACCCGAACCCGCGCACCCCGAGGTCGGCGAAGAAGGTCTTGTTGTCGGTGCCGCCCGACATGCAGTACGGCACCGCCCGCGCGGTCGGATCCTCGGCCTTCAGCGCCGCGATCATCGACTCGACCAGCGCGCCGTCGAAGGTGGTCTCCAGCGCGATGTCGTGGTGCACGAACTCGCGGCGCACCTTCGGCCCGATGAGCGAGTCGACGGTCTTGAAGAAGTCGTCCTCGAAGCCGGGCAGGAAGCGCCCGTCCACGACGGCCGTGGCCTGGCCGGGGATGACGTTCGACTTGTAGCCGGCGTCGAGCTGGGTCGGGTTGGTGGTGTGGCGCAGCGTCGCGCCGACGAACCGCACCAGCGGGCCGAGCTTGTCCAGCAGCGGGGCCGGGTCGTCCTCGTCGAACGGCAGGCCGAAGGCGTCGGCGACCTCGGTGAGGAACTGGCGCACGGTCGGGGTGTAGGTCAGCGGCCACTCGTGCCCGCCGAGCCGGGCCACGGCCTTGGCGACCTCGGTGACCGCGTTGTCGGGGTTGAGCATCGAGCCGTGCCCGGCGGTGCCGTCGGCGACCAGCTTCATCCAGGCCAGGCCCTTCTGGGCCGTCTCGATCAGGTACAGCCGCAGGGAGGGATCGACCTCCAGCGAGTAGCCGCCGACCTCGCTGATGGACTCGGTCACGCCCTCGAACAGCTCGGGGTTGTTGGCCGTGAGGTACTTGGCGCCGTACACGCCGCCGGCCTCCTCGTCGGCGACCCAGGCGAAGACGATGTCGCGGCGCGGGCGGCGTCCCTCGCGCTTCATCTGGCGCAGCACGGCCAGCATCATCGCGTCCATGTCCTTCATGTCCACGGCGCCGCGGCCCCAGATGTAGCCGTCCCTGACCTCGCCGGCGAAGGGGTCGACCGACCAGTCGGCGGCGTTGGCGGGCACCACGTCGAGGTGGCCGTGGACGAGCAGCGCGGGCAGCGACGGGTCGGTGCCCTCGACGCGGGTGACCACGTTGCCGCGGCCCGGCTCGCTCTCGACGTACGTCGCCTCGATGCCGACCTCGTCCAGCCTGGCCATGACGACCTCGGCCGCGGCCCGCTCGCCGGGGCCGCTGCCGTCCCCGTAGTTGCTGCTGTCGACGCGGATGAGCTCCACGCACAGGTCGGCGACTTCCTTCTCGGCAGGTGTCATGGCGTCTTCTCCAGGGTGAGCAGTCCGGACTTGTGCAGGTGACCGCGCTTGTAGGCGCGGGTGATTAGGGTCAGGTCGCTGTCGGTGATCTCGTCGAGCCGGCCGAGCACGTCGGTCATGAAACGATAGAGGTCCGCCTCGTGGGCCACCGCCACCTGCACGATGAGGGAGTGGGTGCCCGACGTGGCGGCGCAGTACCGCACGTTGGGGTGCTCGGCCAGGCGCCGGCCGGTCTCGCCCAGCCCGTACGGCCGCACCTTCAGCCACAGCATGGCCTCGACCTCCAGCCCGAGCAGCGCGGGCTCGACCTCGGCGCGCGGCAGCAGCAGCCGCCGGTCGATGAGCGAGCCGACGCGCCGCCGGGCGGTCGGCACGGAGAGGTCGAGCCGTTCGGCGATCGTGGTGAAGGCGGCCCGGCCGTCGGCCGCCAGCAGCTCGGCGATCTCCTTCTCCAGCGGCGACAGGCCGTCCTCGTCGGGCAGGTCGGGAGGCGGCGGCGCGGGACGCAGCTCGGCGACCTCCCGCTCGGTCAGGAAGGGCGCGTGCCACTCGGCCACGGTCGTGAACGTGTGCAGCACGACCTGGGTCTGCGTCTGGAGCACGCCGTCGATGTCGCTGATGTCGTGGGACAGGATGGTGTGCAGGTCCTGACGGGACGGCGGCACCAGCTCGCAGGCCAGGTCGGCGGCCCCGGTCAGCGCGTAGACCGACCGCGTGTCGCGCCGGTCGGTGAGCGACCTGGCCACCTGGGCCGCCGTGCCGGGCCGCACCTGGACGTGCAGGTGCGCGGGGCGGCCGTGGCCGGTGCGCAGGTCGTCGTAGATCGCGGTGACGCGGACGACGCCGTCGGCGATGAGCCGCTGGAGCCGGCGGGCGACCGTGCGCTCGTGCTCGCCGACCGCCCGGCCGATCTCGCCCCACGAGGCACGTGGGCTCACCTGGAGCGCGGCCACGAGCCGCCGGTCGAGAACGTCCACCTGCAACCGCTTCCGTGTCGGGTTTGTAAATAATTGCCCAGACATTTGACTGTTTCGGTCTTCCGAATGCACAGTAAGCCATTACCGCACGTGTCAGCAAAAGGAGCACATGCCGTGTCGACCTCCCCCGTCGCGCAATCGCCGCTCGGCATACCGAAGAGCAGGGTCCGTCAGCTCATGGCGGCCAGCATCGGCAACGTGGTCGAGTGGTACGACTGGTACGCCTACACCTTCCTGGCCACGGTCTTCTCGGCGCAGATCTTCCCCGACAGCTCCGGCAACAGCCTGGTGCCGCTGCTGAGCTCGTTCGCGGTCTTCGCGGTGGGCTTCTTCATGCGGCCCCTCGGCGGTCTGCTGGTGGGCGCGTTCGCCGACCGGTACGGCCGCAAGTCCGCCATGACCTTCACCATCATCCTGATGGGCGGCGGCTCGCTGCTGCTCGCCCTGACCCCCACCTACGAGGCCGTGGGGCTGCTGTCACCGGTCATCCTGACGCTGGCCCGGCTCATCCAGGGCCTGTCCGTGGGCGGTGAGTTCGCCGCCGCCACCACGTTCCTCGTCGAGTCGGCCCCGCCGCGCCGCCGCGGCCTGTTCTCCTCCTTCCAGTACGTCAGCACCACCATCGGCCAGCTCATCGCCTCCGGCCTGGCCGCGGTGCTCACCTCGACGCTGGTCAAGGAGGACATGAGCTCCTACGGCTGGCGCATCCCGTTCCTCCTGGGCGCGCTGCTCAGCCTCGTCGGCCTGTGGATCCGCAAGGGCGCCGACGAGACCTCGGCGGTGGCGGAGGAGATCCAGCGGGGCGAGGTCAAGCGGCCGGGCATGTTCGAGTTCCTCAAGCACCACCCGAGGTCCGCGCTCACCATCGTCGGCATCACGATCGCCGGCACCGTCGCGTACTACACCTGGACCAGCTTCCTGCCCACCTACGCGCAGATCACCGTCTCATTCGACAAGGCCGAGTCGCTGCAGGTCGGCACGATCTCGCTGGTGTTCTTCATGCTGCTGCAGCCGCTGCTGGGCCTGCTGTCGGACAAGATCGGGCGCAAGCCGATGCTGATCGCGTTCGGACTCGGCTTCCTGATCCTGCCGGTGCCGCTGCTCGGCCTGCTCACCGACTCCTTCGCCAGCCTGCTCGTCGTGCAGATGATCGGCATGGTGTTCCTGGGCTGCTTCACCTCGGTCTCGGCCGCGGTGAACTCCGAGCTGTTCCCGACCCGGGTGCGGGCCGCGGGGGCCGGGTTCCCGTACTCGCTGACCGTGGCGATCTTCGGTGGCACCGCGCCGCTGATCGGGACGGCGCTCCAGAAGGCCGGGAACCCCGACCTGTTCCCGTGGTACATGTCCGGCCTGGCGCTGATCTCCACGCTCGTCTACGTCTTCGTGCTGCGCGAGACCAAGGACGAGCCGCTGCGCTAGGGCGCCGAGGTGCAGGGGCGCTCCCGCAGCTCCTTGACGTAGTCGTCGGGGGCGCCCGCACGCTCGGCCGCGTCGGCCAGGTTGCACAGGTAGCGGGCCGAGGGCAGGCCGCCCTCGTAGCCGTCGAGCACGTAGAACCAGGCCACGGCCTCGCCGTCGAGGGTCTGCACCCGCAGCCGTACCTTGTGGTAGGCCCCGCGGACCGCGCCCTCCCACTGGTCGAGCGAGGTCTCCTCCCACTCGGGCACGTCGTAGAGCACGACGAAGACGTGCTCGTCGGGGGCCTCCACGATGGTGGCGATCGAGCTCTCCCACTTGCTGTCGGTACGCCCGAAGGTCAGCCGCCAGCCGGTCAGCCAGCCGACCCCCCAGATCGGGGAGTGCGGGGCGCGCATGGCCATCTGCTCGGCGTCCATGTTCATCCCGTAGGAGGCATACAGCCGTAGATCATTCGGCTTCCCTGATTGATCCGAAAGCCACGCCACGATCCACCCCTCTCGCCGGGTGCCGCTCGTCATCCAGCTACCGCGCCATCCTGCCACGCTGACCCGGCGTGTCGGTCCATCAAGCCGGGCACGGAAGGCCCATGTGTCCCCCATGTCCACGGGATCGTCATCCGTCATGGCCCGGTTGCGGCTTCCCGGGGCACGTGCGGGACAATGGGACACGTGACGAGGATCGTGATCATTGGTGGCGGACCAGGCGGCTACGAAGCGGCGCTGGTGGCCGCCCAGCTAGGCGCGCAAGTCACGATGGTCGAGCAGGACGGCCCGGGCGGGGCCTGCGTGCTCACCGACTGCGTGCCGTCCAAGACGCTGATCGCGACCTCCGTCCGCAAGCAGGCCCTTCTCGACGCGCCCTCGCTCGGCGTGTCGTTCTCGGGCGGCCCCGACGGCGACGCGGGCGTGGTCGGCGTCGACCTGCCGCTGGTCAACAAGCGGGTCAAGGAGCTGGCCCAGGCCCAGTCGGCCGACATCGCGACCCGGGTCGAGGCCGAGGGCGTCGAGATCATCAAGGCGCGGGGTCGGCTGGTCGATCCGCAGGTCGTACGCGCGGGCGACCGTACGATCAGGGCCGACGTGGTGCTGGTGGCCACCGGCGCGACGCCGCGAGTTCTGCCCGGGGCCGAGCCCGACGGCGAGCGCATCCTCACCTGGCGGCAGCTCTACGACCTGGAGGAGCTGCCCGAGCACCTGATCGTGGTCGGCTCCGGCGTGACCGGCGCCGAGTTCGCCGGCGCCTACCGCTCGCTCGGCGCGGAGGTCACGCTGGTCTCCAGCCGCGACCGGATGATGCCCAACGAGGACGCCGACGGCGCCGAGGTGCTCGAAGAGGTCTACCGGCGGCGCGGCATGAACGTCATGGGCCGCTCGCGCGCCTCCTCCGTCAAGCGCACGGCCGACGGAGTGGTGGTGACCCTGGAGGACGGCCGCACGGCCGAGGGCTCCCACGCGCTGATGACGGTCGGCATGGTCCCCAACACCGGGGGCATGGGCTTGGAGGAGGCCGGCGTGCAGCTCGACCGCAACGGCTTCGTCAAGGTCGACAAGGTCTCCCGCACCGCCGCACCCGGCGTCTACGCGGCCGGCGACTGCACCGGCGTGCTCATGCTGGCCTCGGTCGCCGCCATGCAGGGCCGCATCGCCGTGTGGCACGCGCTGGGCGAGGCCGTCCAGCCGCTGCGGCTGGCCACGGTGGCCTCCAACATCTTCACCGACCCCGAGATCGCGGCGGTCGGCGTGGCGCAGCGTTCGATCGAGGCGGGCGAGATCGACGCGAACGTGGTCAAGCTGCCGCTGGCCACCAACGCGCGGGCCAAGATGCAGGGCTTCAACGACGGCTTCGTCAAGCTGTTCTGCCGCCCCCACACCGGCATCGTGCTCGGCGGCGTGATCGTGGCCCCGCGTGCCTCGGAGCTGATCCTCGCGGTGTCGCTGGCCGTGCAGCAGCGGCTGACGGTCGACCAGGTCGCCCACACGTTCGCGGTCTACCCGTCGCTGTCGGGCTCGATCACCGAGGCGGCCCGCCGCCTCATGCAGCCCGAGGCCGCCAGCGGCCTCTGACGCCGTGACACGCCTGACGGGGGTCCTGGGGATGGATCGCGCCCTGCTGAGCCGGCTGCTGCCGGGCGTCGACCCGGAGGATCTCACCGTCCGTCAAGGGCAGTTCCACCAGGTGGTGATCGGCGCGGACCGGGTCGTGTGCCTGCCCCGCACCGAGGCCGCCGCCACCCGGCTGCCGCAGAGGGCCGCCGTCCTGCGCCTGCTCGCCGGGTTCGGGCTCGGCTTCCGTACGCCTCGGCCACTGTCGGAGGGCGGCGCCCACGGCGCGGACCGGTTCCTGGTTCTCAGCCGCGTTCCCGGAGCCCCGCTGGAGGTCGAAGCACTCGCAGATCCCCGGGTGGCCGAGGCCGCGAGGCCGGCCACGGCACCCGTTTCCTGAACCGGGTACTCGCGCTGGGCGGCTGGCCGGACGGCGCGATGGCCACCCGTATCGCCGTCATCCGCGCAACCTTCGCCCTGCAGCAGGCCCTGTCCGCGCACCGGGACGGTGACGAGGAAGAACTGGCGGACGGCCTGACCGGCTACCGCTGAACCCGGCCCCGCTGCTGACGGACGCCGTCCCCGAAGACGACAACACGTGAAGCCGCGCGGGTCGTCCTGACCCGCGCGGCTTCCTCGTTGTGCGGGAGCGGTCGAGCTGTTGATTTTTGTTGGTATGGAAGCCAAACTAATTGCCGAGTCGGATCGGCCCTGAAAAGGAGCTTTAATGCCCTTTCGCCCCCCGCTGGTCGCGCACGAGTACTTCGTCGCGGACCCGCCCGAACTGCCGGTACGCGCGCCCGGCGAGGGCGGCCTGTCCGCGGTGACGGGAGCCGAGCCGGTCGCCGCCGGCGGCTCGGAGGTGATGCTGAAGGCGGTCACGACGGCGGAGGAGACGCTGGTCGTCCAGGTCGGCGTGGCCGGGGAGGGCGTCATCCGGGTGCGGTTGTCGCAGGACGCCACCGCCCGGCCGCGCTCGGAGGCCGCCCTGCCCCTGGTCCGGCCGGGCTCCTACGCGCAGGCGCGGGTGACCGCGGGGGAGCCGATCGTGGTCGACGCGGGCTCGCTGCGGGCCGAGATCCGGCTCGCGCCCTTCTATCTGCGTTTCACGGACGCCGCCGGGCGCACCCTGGTCGAGCAGGACCGCGGGCACACCGACATCAGCGGCCGGCTGCGCACGCTGCCGTTCGGCCGCTCCTCGGCGGGCGGGACGGCGGTCGCCTACCACGAGAGCTTCGCGGCGGCGCCGGACGAGGCGTTCGCCGGGTTCGGGGAGTCGTTCGCGCGGCTGGACAAGCGCGGGCAGCGGCCCCTGATGTGGAACTTCGACGCCTTCGGCGCGGAGTCGCAGCGGGCCTACAAGAACATCCCGCTGTACCTGTCGAGCAGGGGCTACGGCGTGCTGGTGGACAGCGGGGCGCCGATCGAGTTCGACATGTGCCGGTCCACGCACAGCGTCGTGCAGATCGTGGTGCCCGACGACGTCATGGACTACTACGTGCTGGCCGGGCCGACGCCAGCTCGCCGACCGGCGCGCTGCTCGGCACGGCCGCCGTGCCGGCGACCGGCGGGGTCTACCGGTGGGACACGGTCACCGCGACCGTGCGGCCCGGCAAGGGCGCCGTGTACCTGGTCTTCAAGGGCGACCTGCGGCTCAGGGACTTCTCGCTGGCCCGCTGACCCGCGCTTGCGTCCACCCGCATTGGATAGTAGCGTTATCCAAGTTCGGATAACGCTACTATCCAATGAGGTGTTACGGGTGACGGTGATCGTTCTCTTGGTGGCAACGCTGGGCTTCCGGTTGCTGGGCGTGCTCGGGGTGCGGCGGTTCGGCGCGTGGCAGGTGTCCGTGGCGCACGGGCTGGCGGTCATGCTGGTCATGACGGGAAGCGCGCACTTCGTCCCCGAAGGTGTGACCTTCATGCCGAACCATGGCGACCTGGTGCGCATGGTGCCGCCCTTCGTGCCGTTCCCCGCCGCGATGGTCCACCTGACCGGCGTGTTCGAGCTGGCCGGGGCGCTCGGGCTGGTGCTGCCCGGCACGCGCAGGGCCGCCGGGCTCTGCCTGGCCCTGCTGTTCGTCCTCCTGCTTCCGGCGAACGTCTACGCGGCGGTCTCCGGCGTGCCCTTCGCGGGCGGGGAGGCGACGCCGTTGTGGGAGCGGATCCCGGAGCAGGTTCTGTACATCGCCGCGGCGCTCGTCGCCGTCGGACGGCGTGCCGTCCCTGCTCAGGAGAGTGCCGAGCACGTCGCTGCCGTTCGTTAATTCGTTGTTTGACCAAACTATTGACCATCGGGTCGCCCGTGTGTGAGCCTCTTGGTTGATAGCTCATGCGCGAAGGCGCGGTGACGGTCAGGGTCCTGCAATCTGGTCGTGCATGGCGGTCGTCTGAAGCCGTGGGGCGCCTTGTGGCGTGCCTGGAAAGGAAGCCGCGCATGCGAAGAAGGTTGTTCGTCATGCTCGCGACCGCCGCCGTCCTGCTGGTGGCCGCGGTCGTGCGGATGTCGCCGGTCTCGGCCGTGGCGTCGGATCCGTACGCGTTCAAGAACGTGCGGATCGACGGTGGCGGGTTCGTGCCGGGGATCGTTTTCAACCAGACCGAGAAGAACCTCGTCTACGCCCGTACCGACATCGGCGGGGCGTACCGGTGGAACCAGTCGAACAAGTCGTGGACCCCCTTGCTCGACTGGGTCGGCTATGACAAATGGGGCTACAACGGCGTGATCAGCCTCGCCACCGACCCCGTGGAGACCAACCGCCTGTACGCCGCCGCCGGCATGTACACCAACAGCTGGGACCCCAACAACGGCGCGATCCTCCGTTCCACCGACAAGGGCGACAACTGGCAGGTCACGCCCCTGCCGTTCAAGCTCGGCGGCAACATGCCCGGCCGCGGCATGGGCGAGGCCCTGTCGGTGGACCCGAACAAGAACAGCGTGCTCTACCTCGGCGCTCCCAACGACAACGGCCTGTGGCGCAGCACGGACTACGGCGCGACCTGGGCCAAGGTGACGAGCTTCCCCAACGCCGGCACCTACGCCCAGGACCCGAACGACGCCAACGGCTACCTCAGCCACAAGCCCGGCGTGCTCTGGGTGACCTACGACCCGCGCTCGTCGGCCAAGGGCAGCGCCACCAGGACCATCTACGTGGGCGTCGCCGACAAGGCGAACAGCGTCTACCGCAGCACCGACGCCGGCGCCACCTGGGCCCGCCTCCCCGGCCAGCCGACCGGCCACCTGCCGCACAAGGGCGTGCTCGACACCGTGAACGGCTACCTCTACCTCGCCACCAGCGACACCGGCGGCCCGTACGACGGCGCCAAGGGCGAGGTCTGGCGCTACGCCACCGCGACCGGCACGTGGACCCAGATCAGCCCCGTCGCCTCGTCGAGCAGCGACGACTACTTCGGCTACAGCGGCCTGACCATCGACCGGCAACACCCCGGCACGATCATGGTCGCCACCCAGATCGCCTGGTGGCCGGACGTGATCTTCTTCCGCTCCACCGACTCCGGCGCCACCTGGACCCGGGTCTGGGACTGGACGTCGTACCCGAACCGCAGCTTCCGCTACAAGATGGACATCACCGAGGACCCGTGGCTGACCTTCGGCGCCAACCCGCAACCGCCGGAGGTCACGCCCAAGCTCGGCTGGATGACCGAGTCGCTGGAGATCGACCCGTTCGACTCCAACAGGATGATGTACGGCACCGGCGCCACGATCTACGGCACCGAGGACCTCACGAAGTGGGACTCCGGCGCCCAGTTCACGATCAGGCCCATGGCGAGGGGGCTGGAGGAGACCGCCGTGCTCGACCTGATCAGCCCGCCGAGCGGCGCGCCGCTGGTCAGCGGCCTGGGTGACATCGGCGGCTTCCGGCACGCCAACCTGGACGCGGTGCCGTCCATGATGTTCACCGCGCCGGTCTTCACCTCCACCACCAGCCTCGACTACGCCGAGAGGTCGCCCTCGGTCATGGTCAGGGCGGGCAGCTTCACCGACGCGGACCGTCCCGGCGACAGCCACGTCGCCTTCTCCACCGACGGCGGCGCGAACTGGTTCCAGGGCGGCGAGCCCGGCGGCGTCAACGAGGGCGGCACGGTCGCGGCCGCCGCCGACGGCTCCCGCTTCGTGTGGGCGCCCAAGGGCGTCGCCCCGGTCTACTCGGCCGGCTACGGCAACTCCTGGCAACCGGCCGCCGGCCTGCCCACGGACGCCGTCGTGGAGTCGGATCGGGTGAACCCGGCCAGGTTCTACGGCCTGAGCGGCGGCCGGCTCTACCTCAGCACGAACGGCGGCGCCGCCTTCACCGCCACCGCGGCCACCGGCCTGCCCGCGACCTGTAAGTTCAAGGCCGTGCCCGGCGTCGAGGGCGACGTCTGGGTGGCCGGCGAGGGCGGCCTGTGGCACTCCACGAACAGCGGCACGTCCTTCGCCAAGGTGCCCGGGGTCACCGGGTCGGTCAACGTCGGCTTCGGCAAGGCGGCGCCCGGCGGGACGTACCTGGCGGTCTTCACCGTGGCCACCATCGGCGGTGTCACGGGCCTGTACCGCTCCGACGACGCCGGCGCGAGCTGGGTGCGCGTCAACGACGACAAGCACCAGTGGGGCAACATGGGCGAGGCCCTGACCGGCGACCCGCGCGTCTACGGCCGCGTCTACCTGGGCACCAACGGCCGCGGCATCCTGTACGGCGACCGCACCGGCCCCGTCGTCACCCCGACCGCGACCCCGACCCCGCCCGCGACCCCCACCGTGACCCCGACCGTCACCCCCACGGCGACCCCGACCGTCACGCCGACCGTCACCCCCACCACGGGCTCGGGCTGCGCCGCCACCTACACCCCCGGCAACTCCTGGCCCGGTGGCTTCCAGGCGGAGGTCACGGTCAGGAACACCGGCGCCACCGCCACCAGGTCGTGGAAGGTCACCTGGACCTACGGCGGCGACCAGAAGATCACCCAGCTCTGGAGCGGCACCCTGACCCAGTCCAGCGCGAACGTGACCGTCACCGACGCCGGCTACAACGGCACCCTCCAGCCGAACGCCATCACGTCCTTCGGCTTCACCGGCGCCTACTCCGGCACCAACACCCCACCCGCCACCCTCACCTGCACCCCGGGCTGACCTCCGGCCCCACCACCGACCTGGGAGGCGCTGCGTCGTGCGCGCTCACGCAGCGCCTCCCAGGGGCCCGCCGACGGGTCCCGCGGGGGCGCTGCGCGCATTTGGGAGCTGCCGCGGCGCCCCCTTCGCCGGTGAGCCGCCGGGTCCCCGCACCGGCCGGAAGGTCAGGGCTTCCAGGCCGGGTCGCGGCCGATCAGGCCGATCAGGCGGTCGAACGGCGGGGCGTCGTCCGGCACCGCCACCGGCGGCCCGAACGCCCCGCGCCGCCTGCCCATCTCCACCGTCTCCTCGGTGAACCGCAGCCCCCGGGACACCGCCTCCGCGTCCGGTTCGTACGCCTGGCCGGTGGCCCTGGCCAGGTCCCAGCCGTGGACGACCATGTCGACCAGCCACAGGTGGGCCACCATGGTCATCGGCAGGCCGCCCAGCGCGGCGCACGTGCCCTCCCACGCCTCCGGCCGCGACCAGGCGGCCAGCATGCGCCGGGACCGTTCCGGGAAGTCACCCGCGTACGGGCCCTGCTCGGTGCGCTCCCCGCCGCGCGCCAGCGACTCGAACATCTCCGCCACCCATTCCAGGTGGTTGACCAGCGCCTTGACGTCGAACTCCGCGCAGGGCGTCGGGGACCCGAACTGCTCGGGCCGCACCGCGGTCACCAGACTCGCGGTCCGGCCGGTGACACGGGTCATCAGCGGCATCATGTCTTCCATGGCAGACATGGTGTCCCGCCTGCCCGAGGCGCGGCTTGTAGAAACGCGACAGCGCGGCTGGGTCAACCCGTACGCGGGGCTCGCCGCCTTCGACTTCGCGCGCCAGGCGCCGACGCCGGAGCAGGCGGCGTACGTCGACCACTTCTGGGTCGTCACCTGGACCGACCTCGCCGAGCCGTACGAGCAGCGCATCCTGTCGCACCCGACCGTGAACATGACGATCGTCCAGGACTTCCACCAGATCGCGGGCGTGATCGACGGCGGTTTCTCGTACACGATGCGGGGCAGCGGCCGGGCGCTCGGCACCCGCTTCCGCCCCGGCGGCTTCCGGACGTTCCTCGGCGGGGCCGGTCGGTCCGCTCCCTGCAACGGCTGTTCCGGGACTATGTCGGCATCGGCCCTAAATGGGTGATCCGCCGCTTCCGGCTGCACGAGGCCGCCGAACGCGTGCACCAGGGCCTCGACCTCGCCACGCTCGCCGCCGAGCTCGGCTACACCGACCAGGCCCACCTGACCCGCGACTTCACGGCCGCCGTCGGCATGCCGCCCGCGGCCTACGCCCGGCTCAACACCCGGACCTGACGCCCGCGGCCTACGCCCGGCTCGCCCCCGGGACCTGACGTCTCCGGGCGGGTCACCACTCGCGTGGGGCGATCAGCTCCTCCACGTCCGCGTCGGGGAAGCCGTAGGTCGAGGCCACGAACCAGAACTCCTCGCCGATCGCGTCGCGCGCGACGGTCTCGATCTCGCTGCCGGCCTCGTGGAACTCCTCGTCGAGCTCGTTGAACTCCTCCGTCGCGGCGTGCGTCAGCGCGTAGAGGGCCGCCAGATCGGCGGGCCGCTCGGTCTCGACGCGCTCGCACAGCCGCAGCAGGACGGCCCTGCCCTTGTCGACGACGTGATCGGGGTAGTAGCCGTCGTCGTACATGGCCTTGAGGAAGGCGTGGCCGATCACCTGCGGATGCGTGGGGGACATCCCCGATCTCCTGTTCCGTGCGGTCGCGGTCTGACGGCTCGATCATGCACCGCGCGACCGACAGAATCCGCCGGGCCGGGGTCGGCGCATCAGCTCGTACGCCGCGTGCGCCGTGATCCCGTACGCGAGGTGCGGGACCACGTCGGAGACCCACGCGCCCGCCGGCCACTCGCGCGGATGGGTGACGTCGAGCAGCGTCAGCGGCACGTTCGAGCCGGACATGGCCAGAGCGGTGAGCGCCAGCACGCAACCGGCCACGACCTGCGCCGCCCCGACAGGACCCCGTAGGCGATCCCGGTCGCGTACCCCATGAGCGAACCCAGTGCCTCGGTGCGGTTGGCGGCCCGGTCGCCGTCGCCGAGGTCGGTGTGCGTCAGGTCGGACAGCTTCTCCACGGCCTGCCGCGGCGTGCTGCTCGCGGCCCGCGCCCGGACGAGCATGTCCAGGTAGGAGACGGTGTTGAGCGCCGTGGTGCCTGCCGCTCCCGCGATCAGTCCCTTGACGAGTGTGTGCATGCCCTGGCCGCCACCCCGCCCGGCCTGCCCTGCACCCGCACGTCGAACCTGCGGCGTCCGGGGGCCCGTACTGTGGTGAGGTGAGCGCTGATGGCATGCCCGCCGCGCTGTCGCCGTACGTGACGGCGCTGGCCGCCTACGACCTCGGGCCCGGCTCGGGCGGGGTTCATCGCGGGTTGCCGTCGTCCACGGTGTCGATCACGATCCCGGAGGCGGACCCGGTCGACATCGCATGGGTCGGGCGGCCGGGCGCGGGGCGGCGGCTGCGGGCCGCCGTGGCCGGGCTGCACCTGGACGCGGCCGAGCTGAGGCAGCGAGGGTGCACGCGCGGGGTGTGGCTGACGCTCACCCCGCCGGGCGCCGCCGCGCTGCTCGGGGTCCCCGCGTCGGCGCTGGCCGGGGAGGTGGCCGAGCTCGCCGACGTCGTCCCGTCGCTGGCCGACCTGCCCGAGCGCCTGGCGGCCTGCCGGTCCTGGGCGCAGCGCCGCGCCCTCGTCGAACGCCGCCTGCTGGCCGGCCTGTCCCGGCACGGCGATCGCGCCGCCCGCCGTTCGTCCCGCGCCGCGCTCGCGGCCCTGTCCGGGACCGACCGGGTCGAGGAGGCCGCCCGGCTCCTCGGGTGCTCGCGGCGCCACCTGAGCAGCGCGGTGCGCGCGGAGTTCGGGGTGACGCCGAAGGAGTACCAGCGGCTCGTCCGCTTCGAGGCCGCCCGGGCGCGGCTCGTGGCCGCCGCGCGGTCCGGCGCGGCCGGGCTGGCGGACGTGGCCGCCGCGTCGGGCTTCGCCGACCAGGCCCACCTCACCCGGGAGTGGCGCGCCATGGCCGGCTGCACCCCCACGGAATGGCTACGCACCGAAGGCCCAGCCCCCCAGCCTCGAACCACGCCGTAACACCAGCCCCGCCCCTGCCCCTCGCCATGCTGACGTCCGCGACCTGCGAGGGGTCGTTCCCAGATGTTCAAGACCCCCGCCGCCACGCGCCGCCACGATGGCCGCATGAACGTGAACCTCATTCCTCGTCTGATCGTGCCCGACCCCGACCGGGCCTCCGCCTTCTACCAGGACACCATGGGAGCCGAGCAGGTGTTCCGCGCCGGCCAGGGCGACGACGGGCGGCCCGCCGTCATCGAGCACCGCCTCGGGAACGCCGCGTTCCGGGTCTCACCCGCCGTCGCCTCGTGGGGCTGGCTGTCGCCGGACGATCTGGGCGGCTCCCCGGTGCTCCTGGAGATCGAGGTCGGCGACCCCGACGCCGTCGGCAAGCGCATGACCGCCCAGGGGGCGCAGGCGGTCGTGCCGATCGAGAACCGCCCCTACGGCAAGCGCTCGGGCCGCCTCCGCGACCCGTACGGCCACCTGTGGATCATCACCGGAGACCTGCGCTGAAGCACCGGCGACGAGGACGCCTACGTCGGCGAGCTGGCCGTCGCCCCCGAGGCCGTCCGTGGCGGTCTGGGGCGCCGGCTCATGGCGGCGGCCGAGGAGTGGGCGCGTGACCAGGGGCTGCGTCACGTCACCCTGGAGACCGGGGCGGCCAACACGACCGCCCGCCGTTTCTACGCGGCTCTCGGCTACACCGAGGAGGGCGTGCGGCTGACCCGGTCGCTGGACCGCGCCGTCCAGGCCCGGCTGAGCTGAAGCACGCTTCCGGCGAACAGCAGCACGCCCAGCGGCACGTGCAGGGTCGTCACGTGCGCGATGCCCAGCGCGACCTGGGCGCTGACCAGTACCAGGAACCCCGCCGCGTGCATGATCGGCTTCGGGGAGCCGCCGCCCGGCCGCCACGCCAGGATCGCGGCGACCAGGTGCAGCACCGCCACGACGAACACCGTGTACGCGGCGGCACTGTGCATCGGCTGGCCGTTGGGCACCGACAGCAGTAGTCCGGCGGTGACCGGCGCGGCGAACAGGGCCAGGGTCTGCAGGGTGATCGCGACACGTAGCAACATGGGGAACTCCTCGGCCGCCGGGTGGTGGCGGCCCGCTTCTGGGGCTTGCCTTCGATAGTCCGACGACGTGACCGCCGGGAATGTGAGGTGGCGCGGTGACCTCACGATCGGAGGCGCTGTCTCGTCGGACACACTAGGGCAAAAGCGACTAAGGGAGTCGTCCACACCATGAGCACCGCATCCGACCCGAGCCTGGACGCGATCATGAGCGAGCGCAGGCAGCTCATCAACCTCGCCTACCGCCTCCTCGGCTCGCTGGCCGACGCAGAAGACGTCGTCCAGGAGACCTACACCCGCTGGTACGCCATGTCCCGGCAGCGGCAGGAGGCCATCGAGTCGCCGGGCGCCTGGCTGACCAGGGTCGCCGGCCGCATCTGCCTGGACCAGCTCGGCTCGGCCCGCGCCCGCCGCGAGCGCTACGTGGGCGAGTGGATCCCCGAACCGCTGCCCGACCGCAGCGAGTGGCCCGGCGACGACCCGGCCGACCGGGTCACCCTGGACGAGTCGGTCAACATGGCCTTCCTCGTCGTGCTGGAGTCGATGACACCGGCCGAGCGGGTCGCGTTCGTCCTGCACGACGTCTTCCGCTACCCCTTCGCCGAGGTGGCGGAGATCGTCGGACGCACCCCGGCCGCCTGCCGCAAGCTGGCCTCCTCCGCCCGCCACCGCATCGACGCCGCGCGGACCTCGGTCGCGACGCCCGTGGCCCGGCAGGCCGGCATCGTCCGCGAGTTCAAGCAGGCGTGGGAGGCCAAGGACATCGAGGCCCTCATCGCCCTCCTGGACCCCGACGTGGTCGGCGTCGCCGACGGCGGCGGCGTGGTCAACGCCGTGCTGCGGCCGGTCGAGGGCGCCGACAGGCTCGCCCGTCTCACCATCGACATCGGCACCCGGGTGCCGTCCATGACGCTGCTGGAGCGCACGGTCAACGGCCGGCCCGGCCTGGTGGCCCAGCGGGACGGCGTCACCGTGATGGTCATGGCCTTCGACGTGGCCGACGACCGGATCACGCGGCTGTGGGCGGTACGCAACCCCGACAAGCTCCACCCCTGGACGGCGGCGTAGCCCTCACATTCCCGGCCGTCACGTCGTCGGACCGTCGAGAGACGAACACAGACGAAGGGAAGCCGATGTCCACGACGACCGAGCAGGAGAACCTCCAGTCGCGTCTGCCCGATCCCTCCAGGTTCTTCCCCGAGCTGGGAGAGATCGCCGTCGCCATGACCAAGGCCACCCGCAACGGCGCGATCCCCGGGACCACCGTCGGCCTGGTGCAACTGCGCGCCGGGCAGATCGTCGGCAGCACGTACCACACGGTCCGGCAGTCCGACCTGTTGCGCAGGGCGGGGGAGCCGGACGAGCGCCTGGCCGCCGTGGCGTCGTGGCGGGACGCCCCCTACTTCTCCGGCGCCGAACGGGTGGCGCTGGAGCTGGTGGAGGCGGTGCTCACCGCGAACCCGTCCGGGGAACGCGTCCCGGACGAGCTGTACGCCAGGGCGGCGGCCCACTACGACGACAAGGCCCTGTGGACGCTCGTCCTGGCGATCAGCCAGATCTGCTTCTTCATCCCCGTCGCCGCCATCGCCAAGCCGATCCCCGGCAAGGCCCCCGGCAAGAATTACACCGGCTGAGGCGGACGGCTACGCGGCCGGTTCGCGGGTCCCGGCGAGAAGGCGCCTGGCCTCCTCCACGTCGGCCTTCCTGCCGTAGCCGGCGAGCTGGAAGGTCTCCTCCTGCGCGAAGTCCGCCCAGTGTTCGAGCACGAACGCCCGTCCCGCCGCGACGTCGCCGGGCGGGGGCGCCTGGTCCAGGAAGCCCCGCTGCCACGGCGCGAACTCCAGGAACTGGGAGGCGTGGGCCAGGCACGCGTCCAGCTTGGCCGTCAGCACCGGGGAGACGTCCACCACCACGTCGGGCCGGTGTACGGGGGCGGAGGCGTAGTCCGTCATGAGCAGGCACAGCGGCATGCGCTCCAGGGGCGGCTTGCCCACCTCCAGGTTGCGCGTCATCGCGAACTCGACCGCGTGCGCGGCCAATTGCCCGGCGGCCCGGTTGTCGGGGTGGCCGCCGCCGTCGGCGTGCAGGGCGATCACCAGGTCGGGCCGCCAGGCGCGGATCTGCGCCAGCACCCGCAACCGCAGCTCGACGGTGGCTTCCAGCATGCCGTCGTGCACGTCGAAGATCTCGTAGTCCACCACGCCCAGGGCGTCGGCCGCGCGCCAGGCCTCCTGGGCGCGGCGGCGGGCCAGCGGGCCGCGCTCCAGCACGTGGTGCCCGGCGTCGCCGTTGGTGAGCGTCAGGAACTTCACCGCGTGGCCGGCCCGTGCCAGCAGCGCGGCCGTGCCGCCCGCGTAGATCTCGGGCTCGTCGGGATGAGCGGCGATCACGAGGGTTCTCAACATGTGCGTCCTTAGGGGTTGGATTCACCGGTACGGCCGGCCGTCCCGGCTTGGAAGACCCGCTCGCGGGTCAGGTCCAGGGCGTAGCAGAGGGCACCGTCGAGCACGGCGTTGCCGCGCGCGGCGCTGAGGGCGACGGTCACCGGCACCAGCGGCGTCGAGGCCAGGCGGTCGGCGACCCGCGCCCTGAGCGGCTCGCCTCCCGCGACGCACAGCGGCCCGGCCAGCACGACCAGGCCCGGGTCCAGCACCCCGATCGCGGCCGTCACGCCGAGCGCCACCCGTGCGGCGGCGTCGTCGAGGAAGCCCGGGTGGGCGTCGGCCAGCGTCCGGCTCACGGCGGTCAGCGTGGGTTCGGCAGCCAGGCCGTGCGCCTCGGCCAGCGCGGCCAGCGGCTCGGCGCCGAGCAGCGCGCCGAGCGGCCCGCCGTCCTGCCCGTAGCGGCGGCCGGTGGTGACCGGGTCGGGCACGATGACCGAGCCGACCTCGCCGCCGCGCCCGGTGACGCCGCGCCAGAGCCCGCCGTTCAGCACGACTCCCGCGCCGACCCCGCCGCCCACCCAGAGCAGGACGAAACTGCTGTCCTCGTGCTCCTGGAGCTCCCGGATGGCGACGAGGTTGACGTCGTTCTCCAGGCGGACGTTGCCCGGCAGGTCGTCCAGGCCGGTCCAGCCGGAGAGCTGCACGGCCTGCCGCAGCCGCCTGCCGTCGGCCTCCACCACGCCGGGGACGCCCACCACGACCTGGTCGAGCTCGTCCAGGGCGAACCCGGCCGCGCCGAGCGTCTCGGCCAGCAGCCGCCGGGCGTCGCCGGTCGCCTCGGTCCGGTGGCCGCCGACCACCCGGCCGGTCAGGTCGGCGACCGACACCTCGATCGAGCTGGTGGTGAGGTCGACCCCCGCGACGCGCGCGGCCGTGCCGTCGAGCTGCCACATCTGGGCGGCGGGCCCGGCGTTGCCCGGTTTGTGGCCGGCCTTCCTGGCCAGCCCGCTGTTCTCCAGCCTGCGCAGCACCTCGGCCGCCGACGCCTTGGACAGGCCCGTGTGCAGTTCCAGCTCGGCGCGGGTGAGTCCGCCGTGCTCAAGGAGCAGGGTGAGCGCGGCGCGCTCGTTGAGCGTACGGAAGACGGTGGGGTTTCCCGAAGACATGCCTACTTCAGCGCTCCTGATGTCAGCCCGGACTGGATATGTCGCTGGAAGACGATATAGACCAGCACAACGGGAAGCACGGTCATGCTGAGTGCGGCGAACAGTCCGGGCCAGTCGGCCTCGTACCCGGCGATGGTGGAGATGTCGGCCACGCCCTGGGTGATGACCCACAAACTCTTGTCGCCGGGCAGCAGGACCAGCGGGATGAGGTACTGGTTCCACTGGCCGAGCACGTTGAAGATGGTCAGGCTGACCAGCGCGGGCCGGGCCATGGGCAGCATGACCTGGAAGAACGCGCGGGTGTGCGAGGCGCCGTCGATCATCGCCGCCTCGGCCACCGCGTCCGGCAGGGCCCTGAAGAAGGACGTCAGGAAGAACACCGTGAACGGCAGCGAGTAGGCGACGTAGACCAGCACCAGGCCGACATGGCTGTTGAGCAGCCCCAGCCCGTCCACCACGAAGAACAGCGGCACGAGCGCCAGGAAGACGGGGAAGGCCATGCCGGAGACGAACAGGAAGTAGACCAGCCGGTTGCCCGGGAAGCGGTAGCGGGCCAGCACGTACGCGGCCATCGAGCTGAGCAGCATCGTCCCGGCCACGCCGAAGAAGACCACGATGACCGTGTTGAGCAGGTAGCGGCCGATGTTGGCCCGCTCCCAGGCCCGCGCCCAGTTGTCCCAGCGCAGCTCGCCGGGCAGTTGCAGGGCATCGCCGAAGATCTCGGCGTTGCTCTTGAACGACGCCAGCAGGGTCCACAGCAGCGGGGCGATGATGAGCAGCGCCCAGAGGCCAAGAACGGCCTGGATGCTGATTTTTCGGAACATTTCAGTAGACGACCTTCTGGCGGCGGGTCACGCGCAACGTCAGCGCGGCGAAGGTGAGGGTCAGGAAGAACAGCGCCACGCCCATGGCCGAGGCGTAGCCGAACCGGGAGTAGGAGAAGGCATTCTTGTAGATCTCCGTGGCCAGCACGGTGGTCGCGCCGTCCGGGCCGCCCTGCTCCACCGACAGCACGTTGACCAGCGCGAACCCGTCGAACGCGGCGATCCCGAGATAGACCCAGGCCACCTGGACGGTGTCCCAGACGAGGGGCAGCGTGATGGAGAAGAACGTGCGCAGCCGTCCGGCGCCGTCGAGGGCGGCCGCCTCGAACACGTCCTTCGGGATGGCCGCCATCCCGGCCGAGAACAGCACGACGTAGAAGCCGACCGCCTGCCACACCATCACCGCGATGATCGACCACAGCGCCAGGTCCTGGTCCGTCAGCCAGCCGACCGGCTCGACGCCCAGCTTCGCCAGCGCGCCGTTCAGGACGCCGCTCGCGTCCGGCCGGTAGACGGCCTTGAACAGCACCCCGACCACCGCGACCGCCAGCACCTGCGGCAGGAAGAAGATCACCCGGTAGATCCGCGCCCCCGGCGTGCCCGCCGAGTCCCCGAGCAGGTACGCGAAGACCAGCGCGAGGGCGATCGTCACCAGCGGCAGTGTGACCAGCAGGACCGCGTGGTTGCGGACCGCCTGCCAGAACGTGTCGTTGCCGAGCATCCGCCGGAAGTTGTCCAGGCCGACGAAGTTCAGGTTCGCCGACACCCCGCGCCAGTCGGTCAGCGCGATCTGGAACGCCTGGACGTACGGGCTGATCACGAAGACCGCGTAGAGGATCACGGGCAGGGCGAGGAAGCCCGCGACGAAGCCGTGCCGCCTCATCGCTCAGACGCTCCGGGTCTGCTTGGCGATCGACGGATCGGCCTTGAGCTCGTCGGCCTTCTTCTGCATGTTGGCGCAGAACTGCTCCGGCGTGATCCGTCCGGACATCACCGAGTTGGTCTGGACCTGCCCGTGGTCGAACAGCTCCTTGTACCAGCCCTCGAAGCGGGCGTCGGTGATGATGTCCGTCCCGGCGGCCTCCTGGGCCTTGGCGGCGCTGCGCACCGCCGAGGTCAGGTCGAGGCCGTCGACCACGCCGTTGACGACGGTGAGGTTCTTGGTCATCTCGGTGTAGCCGCGCGCGCCCTCTCGCGACACCATCAGGCGCAGGTACTCCAGGCCGCCCTGCGGGTTCTTGCCCTTGGCCGCGACGAAGAACGCCTCGCTCACCCCGATCATGATCGCCTCGTACGGCATCGCGTCGGCGGCGGTGATGCCGGGGACCGGGGCGATCGCGTACTCGAAGGAGGCCGGCCGGTCCTTGGCCATCTCGTTCTCCAGCCACGAGCCGCAGGGGTAGAACAGCACCTTGTCCTGAAGGTGTTTGACCTGCGTCTGGGTGTGGTCCAGCCCGAAGTACGCCTTGTCGCCGAAGTCGCGCTGCACCTGCGCCCACGCCGCGACGGCCTGCCGTACGGGCTCGGCCTGCCAGGCGCCGTCGGCGAGGTTGTCGATGTCGACGATCACCTTGTTGCCGCCGATCTTGGCGGCGCTGTAGACCAGGTTCCAGAGCTGGTAGAAGGGCCCGACCTGGCCGGGGTAGGCGAACAGCGCGATGCCGGCCTTCTTGGCCTCCTCGCCGAGGGCGTTGAACTCCGCCCACGTCTTCGGCGCCTGCCAGCCGCGCTGCTCGAACAGCTTGGCGTTGTACCACAGGGCGCGGTGGGCGACCGTGTACTGCAGCACCCGTGGCACGCCGTCGATCAGGGAGTTCTCGTAGACCCCGCCGACCAGCGTGTCGCGCACCTTCTTGGCCGGGTCCACCAGCGAGGGGGCGTCGAACAGCGGCGTCAGGTCGGCGAGGTGCCCCTCGGCGACGAGCGACTGCAGGTCCAGGGCGTCGGGGCCGGAGTTGTTGACCACGTCGGGCGCGTCGCCGCTGATGAAGCGGGGGCGGAGCTGCGTGCCCACCTTCTGCGTCGGCACGTGGTTGATCTTCGCGGTCTTGTACGCCTTGCTGTACAGGGCCTCGTGCAGGCCGGTCGCGTAGCCGTCGCCGTTGCCGCCGCTGAAGATCACGACTTCCAGCGGCCTGGCGGCGTCCACGCCGAGGGGGTTGGCGGCCGAGGTGGGGGCGGCCGAGGTGGAGGCGACCGGACCGGCGGACCGGCCCGTGGCGCACGCGGCGAGCAGCCCGGCGCCCGGGCCCGCCGCGAGGGCGGTGAATCCGATACGTCGAAGAACCTCACGTCGGCTGGGGGTGGTGGACATGGGTGGCCTCCTTGACCGCCAACCGTCCGGATACCTTCCAGACGGTTGGCGGCTGACTCTAGACTTACCGCCCCACGTGCGTCAATACCTCTAGAACTGCGCTCGGAGTCGAGCCTTGGCCTCCTCGGAGGCCCCGATTCGGTCCAGACCGTTCAGCGCGGCGCCCACGATCGGTGGCTGGTCGGGGATGACCTGCTTGGCCAGCGGAGCCCGTACGGCGAACCGCTCCTCCAGCATCGCGACCAGCAGAGGGATGCGCGCGCGCAGCACGCCCCCGCCGAGCACGACCTCCGTCGGGGTGTCCAGCAGGTCCAGCCGGCGCAGGCACACCTCGGCCATCACCACGATCTCGTCGGCCAGCCGGGTGACCAGCTCCAGCGCGATCGCGTCAGCCGACGCGGCGGCCTCGAACACCCCGGGCGCGAACCCGGTCAGGTGATGCCGCTCGATCTGCCCGAAATGCACGCCGAGCACGACCTCCTCGACCGTCCGCGTGCCGAAGTGCGCCGTGATCAGGCCGGTCAGCGCGGTCGGCGCGCCCCGGCCGTCCTCTGCGCGGACGGCGTGCCACAACGCCTCCTCGGCCAGGCCGCCGCCCCCGCCCCAGTCGCCGCTGATCCGGCCGAGCGAGGGGAAGCGGGCCACCCGGCCCGTGGGCGAGACGCCGACCGCGTTGATGCCCGCGCCGCACACCACCGCGACGCCGCTCGGCCCGGACGCCCCCGAACGCAGCAGCGCGAAGCTGTCGTTCCCCACGACGACGTCGGCCGCCATGCCGCGCGCGCGGAACTCGGCCGCGAGGGCCTCCTCCTCCACCGGCAGATCGGCCCCGGCCAGGTAGGCGCAGAGCCGGTCGGCGTACGGGGGAGCGGCCACCGGGCCGAGCGCCCGCCTGACCGCCTCCGCCACGACGTCCACGGCCGCCGGCACGCCGACGGTCTGCGGCTCGAACGGCCCGCCGTCGCCCTGGGCCAGGATCGTGCCGTCCTCGGAGAGCACGACGACGTGGGTCTTGCTGTTGCCCGCGTCCACGGCGATGATCACCATGACAGGTACCGCTCGTTCGCCGCCAGCAGCAGGCCGGTCAGCTCGTCCGCGACGGCCTCCTGGCCGACCAGCGGATGGGCCAGCAACGCGTTGCGGACCCGGTCCGCGCCGCCGTGCAGCGCCGCGTCGAGCGCCAGCTCCTCGTACGCCGAGACGTTCGCGATCAGGCCCGCGTACAGCGGCTCCACCGGATCGACCGGCAGCGGCGCCGCCCCGGACACCGAGACCCTGGCCGGGACCTCGATGACCGCCTCGTCGCGCAGGAACGGCAGCGTCCCGTCGTTGCGGGTGTTGACCACCTGGACGTCGCCCCGGTCGCCGAGCAGCGAGGCGATCAGCGCGACCGCCGCCTCCGAGTAGTAGGCGCCGCCGCGCTCGTCCAGCAGGTCCGGCTTGGTGTCCACGGCCGGGTCGGCGTACAGCTCCAGGAGCTGCTGCTCCATCGCCGCGACCTCCGCCGCCCGCGACGGCTTGGCCCGCTGCTCGGACACCACCAGGTCGTGGGCGTAGAAGTAGCGCAGGTAGTAGGACGGGACCGCCTGGAGCCTGCGCAGCAGCCCGACGGGCAGGCCCAGGTCGTCGGCCAGCTCCTGCCCGTGCTCGGCGAGCAGTCGCGGCAGCACGTCCACGCCGTCGACCAGGACCGACCGCTCCCACGTCAGGTGGTTGAGCCCGACGTGCCCGAGCGCGACCCGCTCCGGCGGCACGTCCAGGTGGCGGGCGAAGCGGCGCTGGAACCCGATCGCCACGTTGCACAGGCCGATCGCGCGGTGCCCCGCGTCCAGCAGCGCCCTGGTGACGATGCCGACCGGGTTGGTGAAGTCGACGATCCAGGCGTCGGGCGCGTGGGCGCGTACCTGCTCGGCCAGTTCGAGCACGACCGGGACCGTGCGCAGGGCCTTGGCCAGCCCGCCCGCCCCGGTCGTCTCCTGTCCGACGCAGCCGCACTGCAACGGCAGCGTCTCGTCCACGTTCCGCGCGGCCTGGCCGCCCACCCTGAGCTGGAAGAGCACGGCGTCCGCGCCCGCCACCCCCTCGGCCACGTCGGCGGTGGCGACCACCTCGGCCGGGTGCCCGGCCCTGCGCAACATCCTGCGGGACACGCCCGCCACCAGGTCGAGCCGCGCGGCGTCCGGATCGATCAGGGTGATCTCGGTGAGCGGCAGCTCGTCGCGCAGCCGGGCGAAGCCGTCGATGAGCTCGGGGGTGTAGGTCGAACCGCCCCCGATCACGGCGAGTCTCATACGTGCTCCTTCAATTAGGAAACTTTCCTAACCGCCGAACCTACCCGACCTGTCTCCTTCCGACTCCTCCCACCCCGTTCCGGGAAATTTCCCGATGCCATGTCGAGAGTCCGGCCCCGGCTCCGACTCATCGGTGAAGGCGCCGGACGGGCGCCACGGACACACAGGAGGAACCGGGATGAGCAAGGTCACCTGCGACATGGGCATGTCCCTCGACGGCTACGTGGCGGGCCTGAACCAGAGCCTGGACAACCCGTTCGGCGAGGGCGTGGGCGACCGGCTGCACCAGTGGATGTTCGAGGAGCCCGAGCGGCACGCCGAGGTGATCGAGGGCATCACGGCGGCCGGGGCGTTCATCATGGGCCGCAACATGTTCGACCCCGGCCGCGGCGACTGGAACCTGGACTGGACCGGCTGGTGGGGCGAGGAGCCGCCGTACCACGCGCCGACGTTCGTCCTCACCCACCACCCGCGCGAGCCGCTGACGATGAAGGGCGGCACGACCTTCTTCTTCGTCACGGACGGGATCGAAGCCGCCCTGACCCGGGCCCGCGAGGCCGCGGGCGACCGCGACGTCTCCATCGCCGGCGGCGCCGCCACCGTCAACCAGTACCTGGCCGCCGGTCACATCGACGAACTCCGCCTGCACGTCGCCCCCGTGATCCTGGGCAGGGGCGAACGCCTCCTGGCCGACGCCGGCGACATCACCCTCACCCCGACCGCACCCCCCACGGGCACCGCTTTGGTCACCCACCTGACCTACCAGGTGCTCCGCTAGCAGGGGCCTCACCTCGGGTGTCCGGCCCATGCGACATCACGATCAGGCGTACGTCGATCACGGCGGACAGTCGGCTCAGCCCTGTCCGCCTCCGCGAGGTCACGATCGAGACCGGGTTCTTGTTCGCGAACTCCCCTCAGGAGCCATCGGCGGGTGCGACGGTCCGGAGATCGGCCCATCCGACGCGGTGACCGTGCCGTTCGACGACGTGCGTGCCGCACCTGACCGACAACGCGGCCACCAGGCCGAGGCCATGACCTGATTTCCCGCAAGGACTCCACCTCCAGAGGGGCGAAGTGCGGTTCTCGTCCCGCCGTGCCCGGATCGACCACTTCAAGACGTACGAATCCGTCCCCGATCCCGAGCAGCACCGCGACCCAGTCACGCTCGGGGCCGGACGGCACATGTCTGACCGCGTTGGTCACCAATTCCGAGACGACCGTCGTCGCGTCGTCGCGAACCACCGGATCGACGTCGGCCGGCCAGCGCCGAATCGTCCGCCGACTTTCTCCGGGTGCCTGCTTCACCGCGCCCCAGCGTCATGCCTCTCCACCTGGAGATCGCACTGTTCCGATCCGGTATCTGCGTGGGCCTTGCTCGAAGTGACATGCATTCACCTCATGCGTTCGTGACGTTCCGCCGGGCCGATTCCCACGACAAAAGCGTTGTCGCTCGAATCCAGCATGAACTCTGACGCAATCCGATGGTGCTCCTGCCTCGCGAAACCTGTCAGACGCAAGGTGACTTCCTGGGATCCGCTGCTGATTCCCGGGATCTTGCAGACCGCCGACTACGCTCGCGCGATCTTCTCCAGGACGGCTCCGCAGGATCGTGTCGAAGAGCGCGTCCAAGCTCGCATGAAGCGGCTGAGGATCTTCGACAGCCCCGGCCCGCCGACCTTTCTCGCGCTCATCGACGAAGGAGTGCTGCACCGCCCGATCGGAGGGTCCGAAGTACTGGCGGAACAGCTCCACTACTTGCTGGACCTCACGCGTCATCCCCCTATCACCCTTCAATTGGTTCCCGTCGCCGCAGGCTGTGTGGCCGGCACCATGAGCGCGTTCGCGCTGGCGCGGCTGCGTGACGGTTCGGAGGTGGTCTCCGCTGACTCGGTCCTGTCCGGCTACGTCACTGGAGATCACGATGCGGTCATGCGCCTCAAGCAGAGATATGACACCATCAGAGCGGACGCACAGCCGAAGAACGTCACATCACAGGCGATTGAGGATGCGATCAGGAAATGGACCGGATAAGCCTCGATGGAGCGAAATGGCGCAAGTCCAGCGCCAGCGGTGACAACGGGCAGTGTGTGGAAGTCGCGACCAACATCCCGGGCGTGATCGCTGTCCGCGACAGCAAGAATCCACAAGTCCCGGCACTGATTTTCACCCCTGGGGAGTGGCAGGCGTTCCTGCGAGGGGTCAACCCGGGCGAGTTCGACGTCTGAGCAGGCGTTCCCGTGCTTCGGGAGTGTCGAGGCCGTGTCTCTGAGCCTCAGGCAAGAGGGCGTGTGAGTCGCCCGTTCCCGTCTTGGCGCGTCCCATCGGAAACCGGGATCGTGTCCGAGGGGTTCGGGACAGGTAGGTCCCTGCCGGGGGTGTGGGGGCTTGCCCCCACATGGACGCAGCCTGAGCTCCTGTCGCGCGAAGCGCGCCCCGGCGAAGCCCCTGAGCCCTGTCGTGCCTTCTCAGGTTAGGCTTAGTTGGTATTACGGCCAAACAAAGCGGCAGGTCCCCTCGTTGGGGAGTACACCCGGCCATGCGGCATGCTTGGATCACCTCTTGGCGGGAACGGGGCTGATATTGATCATTTCCACGGCCGGCCCGCAGCCGGCCGACTTCGCCGACGTACGGGCCACCAACCTCACGGTCGTGCTCCGGTTCGTCCGCGAGCACGCGCCCTGCTCGCGCGCCGACATCGCCGCCTCCACCGGCCTGAACAAGGCCACGGTGTCGAGCCTGGTCGCCGACCTGATCGACCGCCGGCTGGTCCGCGAGACCGGCCTGACCGAGAACCGGGTCGGACGGCCGGCCACGATGCTGATGCTGGACGGCTCGCCGTACGCGGCGATCGGGGTCGAGATCAACGTCGACCACGTCTCGGCCGTGGCCACCGACCTGGCGGGGGAGCGGCTGCTGACCTGGCGGCGGTCGTTCTCGGCCGGTGAGTCGGTCAACCAGGACATCGCCTCGGTCGCGGCGATCGTGCGGCGCGTGGTCAACCGCATGGCCAAGGAGGAACGCCAGATCCTCGGCCTGGCCGTGGCCGTGCCGGGCCTGGTCGACGTGCAGGGCACCGTACGCCTGGCGCCCAACCTCGGCTGGCGCGACGCCGACCTCGGGGGCGACCTGGCCAAGGCGCTGCGCGGCCCCGGCTTCCCCATCCAGGTCGACAACGACGGCAATCTGGCGGCCCTGGCCGAGCAGCGGTTCGGCGCGTACGCCGGCGCCTCCGACCTGGTCCACCTGACGGGCGAGGTGGGCGTGGGCGCGGGCGTCATCCTCGACGGCCGGCTGCGCAGGGGCGGGCTCGGCTACAGCGGCGAGATCGGGCACGTGCAGCTCGACCCCGACGGCCCCGAGTGCCACTGCGGCCGGCGCGGCTGCCTGGAGGCGATGGCGGGCATGGGCGCGATCCTGCGGCGGCGTGCGTCCCCGGCCGAGCTCCAGGTCGAGATCGAGGAGGTCGTCCGCCTGGCGCGGGCCGCCGATCCCGCCACGCTGGCCACGCTGGAGGCCGTCGGCACGAGCCTGGGCAGGGGCGTGGCGATCGTCGCCAACCTGCTCAACCCCGAGGTCGTGATCCTGGGCGGCTACTACGTCCCGCTCGCGCCCTGGCTGTTGCCCGCCGTCCAGGCGGAGCTGGCCGATCGGGTGATCGCCGAAGCCGCCGGAGGATGCCAGGTGGTGGCCTCGACGCTCGGCCACGACGCCGCCGCGCTGGGCGGTGCGGCCCGGGTGCTCGACAGCGTGGATTCGGGAAGATTGCCGGGAGGAATGGCGCGAATCCCTTGACCTAGGTCATCAGGAGGGCACCCTTCAGGGAACCCCATCGAAACGTTCGCGTCATTTCCCCAGGCCGGTTGTCGAAGCGCTTCGACACTTTCAGAGGGACGAACATGCCCGAACCCTTCCGCGACCCAGCGATCCCGCTGGCCGACCGGATCGCCGACCTGCTGGGCAGGCTGACGATCGAGGAGAAGGTCGGCCTGCTGCACCAGTACCAGGCCCCGGTGGAGCGGCTGGGCCTCGGCGCGTTCCGTACGGGCACCGAGGCGCTGCACGGCCTGGCCTGGCTCGGCCCGGCGACCGTGTTCCCGCAG
Source organism: Nonomuraea sp. NPDC052265 (assembly GCF_044547985.1). Classification (NCBI taxonomy): domain Bacteria; kingdom Bacillati; phylum Actinomycetota; class Actinomycetes; order Streptosporangiales; family Streptosporangiaceae; genus Nonomuraea; species Nonomuraea sp. NPDC052265. The sequence goes on along the minus strand of NZ_JBIUBJ010000001.1, from coordinate 802,543 downwards.
GCCGTGGGGCTGGCCTCGTCCTGGGACCTGGACCTCGTCCGCCGGGTGGGGGAGGCCGTCGGCGAGGAGGTGGTGGCCTTCCACCACAAGGACCCGGCGGGCGCCGGGCTCAACGTGTGGGCGCCGGTGGTGAACCCGCTGCGCGACCCGCGCTGGGGGCGCAACGAGGAGGGCTACTCCGAGGATCCGTGGTTGACCGGCGTGCTGGCCACGTCCTTTTCGCGTGGCCTCACTGGGAGCGCTCCCACCGCGATGCGAACGGCCCCCACCCTCAAGCACTTCCTGGCCTACAACAACGAGACCGACCGCTGCGTGACCTCCAGCAACCTGCCGCCCCGCGTCCTGCGCGAGTACGAGCTGCCCGCCTTCAGACCGGCGATCGAGCAGGGCGTCGCGGTGGCCGTGATGCCCTCCTACAACCTGGTCAACGGCCGTCCCGCGCATCTCAGCCCGCTGATCGGGGAGGTGCTGCGGGCCTGGGCGCCGGGCGACCTCCTGGTGGTGAGTGACGCGTACGCGCCGGGCAACCTGACCGGGCTCCAGGCGTACCACGAAGCCACCAGCAGCGCTCGCGCGTCAAGCAGCCGCTGCGCCGCCTGCGCGGCTTCGACAAGGTCCGGCTCGCTCCCGGCGAGACCCGCACGGTCACCCTCACGCTGCCCGTCGCCGACCTGGCCTTCTGGGACGTGACCAGGAGCAGGTTCGTCGTGGAGCGCTCGACGTACCGGCTCATGCCCGGCCGCAGCGCCACCGACCTGCGCCTGAGCGCCTGCTTCGAGATCGAGGGCGAGACCGTCCCGCCCCGGTCGGGCCTGCTGCGCGCCGCCGACCACGACGAGTACGACGCGATCACGTTCGTGGACGAGGCCAAGGTCGCCGGCGACGCCGTGCGCTCGGAGGCCGAGGGCGCCTGGATCCTGTTCCGGCAGGTGGACCTCACCGGCGTCGCGGCCTGCGTGGCCAGGGCGGGCAGCGCCGAGGGCGGCGTGGTCACCGTGCGGCTCGGCGACCCCCTCTACGGCGACGTCCTGGCCGCCTTCCCGGTGCCGCGCACCGCCCGGTACGACTTCCACGACGTCCCCGCGGCGCTTGCGGCGGCCGGCGGCGTGCACGATGTTTATGTGGTGTTCGAGAACGACGGCGTGACCCTGGTCCACCTCGACCTCCTCGGAGCCGGGGCTTGAGCGGGCGCGCCGTCACGATCTCCGAGGTCGCCCGGCATGCCGGCGTGGCCGTCAGCACGGTGTCGTACGTGCTGAGCGGCAAACGCACGATCTCGGCCGGCACCCGCAGGCGCGTGCTCGACAGCATCAGCGTCCTCGGCTACCACCCCAACGCCGGCGCGCGGGCCCTGGCCAGCAAGCGGTCGAACGTGATCGCGCTGGTGCTGCCGCTGCGCGCGGGCATGCACGTGCCCGTGCTGATGCGTTTCGCCGGCGCCGTCGTCACCGCCGCCCGCCGGTACGACCACGACGTGCTGCTGCTCACGGCCGACGAGGGCGCCGCCGGGATCCGCCGCGTGGCCGCCAGCGCCATGGTCGACGCCCTGATCCTCATGGACGTCGAGCTGGACGACCGCCGCGTCCCGTTGCTGCGCGAGCTGACCGAGCCCAGCGTGCTCATCGGGTTCCCGGCCGAGCCCGCCGGGCTGACCTGCGTGGATCTCGACTTCGCCGCCGCGGGCGCGCGCTGCGTCGCCCACCTCGCCGAACGCGGCCACACCGAGATCGCCCTGCTCGGCGCGCCGTCGGTGGTGTACGAACGCGGCACCGGCTTCGCCGGGCGTACCCGCGAGGGCTTCGTGGCCGCCCTGGCCGGGCACGGCCTCAAGGGCACGGCCCTGGCCTGCGAGGAAACCTTCGACGAGGTCCACGAGACCCTGCGCGACCTGCTGCTCGACCGGCCGGAGCTGTCCGGGCTGGTCGTCCACAACGAGGCGGAGGCCGGGCACGTGCCGGCCGCGCTCAGGCAGCTCGGCAGGCGGGTGCCGCAGGACGTCGCGGTGGTCGCCATCTGCCCCGACGACGTGGCCGAACGCGCCAGCCCGCCCCTGACGTCGGTGCAGATCCCGGCCGAGGAGGTGGGCCGCGAGGCCGTCCGCCTGGTCATGGACAAGCTGGAGGGCCGGGCCGTGCCGGAGTCCACGCTCCTGGCCCCGCGCCTGGCCGTACGCGCCAGCACCTGAACCGCGCCCGGCTGCCGCGAGAACGGCGGGCCGGAACGCGAAAGGGCGCGCCCCCCCGGAAGGGAGGGCGCGCCCGTCAGGGTCGGCGCAGGGGGTTTACCAGTCGCCGCCGCCGAAGTCGCCACCGCCGAAGTCTCCGCCGCCGCCGCCGAAGTCGCCCCAGCCGCCGCCACCGCCGCCGCCGAGGTCGCCGCCGAAGTCGCCGCCGCCACCGAAGTCGCCGCCGCCGCCGTCCTGGTAGCCCTCGGCGTAACCGGCGCCGTAGCCGCCGCCGCCCCAGCCGCCGTGGAACATGCTGCCCATCATCGTGCCGATGAACATGCCGGTCATGATGTCGCCGAAGCCGCCGTAGTAGCCGTAGGCGTACGGCTGGTAGGCCGGGCCCGCGTCGTAGTAGGGGCGACGGTGACCGTCGACCATGACCTCGCGCATCTGCGGGTCGAAGCCGCGCTCGACGGCCTCGGCGTCCATCGCGCAGGCCGGCACGTCGCGCACCGCGCCGCCGGGCGGGGCCCAGCGCACGTCACGCGCGGACGGGCCGTGCTGCGGGTTGAAGAAGCAGGGGGCGCGCCGCTCGGGGATCGGCCGGTTGTTGACCTTGGCCTTCACCACGGCCAGCGCGTAGCGGCCGTCCTCAAGGGTCTGGGTGACCTCGCGGACCTGGTCGGCCCGCTGGACCGCGTTGAGCTGGACCTTGGCCTTCTCATAGGAATCGAGCGCCTGCTGCCACTCGGTGATGTGGCCGCCGCCCTGGCCGGCGAGGGTGACGTCGGTGTCGAGCTCGGTGATCTCCTCGCCCAGCTTGGTGACGTCCTCCTCCACGGTCTGCTTGACCGCGGCGAGGTCCTTGGCCTCCTGGATGGCGCGCTTCTTCTTCTTGTTCTTGGAGTACAGGAAGTAGCCGCCACCGCCGACCACCAGCAGCCCGAGCAGGGCCACCAGCGCGAACGTGCCGCCGGCGCCGGGGTTGGCCTGGCTGCTGGGGCTGAGGGCGCCGCTGCGGTCGTTCTTGCCCGCCGCGTCCACCCGGTTCGCGAAGTCCTTCACGCCCGCGACGATGTCGCCCGAGTTGGCGTTCGTCGAGAGCTTGACCAGCTGGCCGGCGAGGTTGTTCCGCAGGGCGTTGGACCCGGCGAACATCGTCTCGCCGTCGAACACCACGACCGTCACCTTGGGGCGACCGGCCTCGACCAGCGCCTTGCCCAGCGACGACAGGTACGGCCCGACGGTGGAGTTGTCAAAGGTGCCGTCGGGCAGCGCGACAGCGTAGATCTTGCTGTCGGCGTCCTTCAGCGTGTCATTGATGTCGCTCTGCTGGCTGGAGCTCAAGGGGGAGCCCGACACCACGTAGAGCGGGGCCTTCTTCCAGTTTTGCACCACACTTTGTGCGTCAGGTGGCGCCGCCGCGTTGGCGGCAGGGGACAGCGCAAGAACGACGAACAGCCCGGCGATCAGAGCCGCGATCGCGGCCCCTGCTCGGCGCAGCGAATGGGTCATTGGCAGCAAGCCTCCTTCGCCCATGAGGACGAACGGGCGGTCGGCAAAGTTCCTCACTGGGCACGTTACCTGCCCGCGACGGCGCGGAAGCACAGGGGAGCGGGCTCAGGCGTCCTTGATCTCGCAGATCGTGGCGCCCGACGTGACGGTCTGGCCGACGGCGGCCGACAGGCCCGTGACCGTGCCCGACTTGTGGGCGGTCAGCGGCTGTTCCATCTTCATGGCCTCCAGCACCACGACCGTGTCGCCCTCGCCGACCACGTCGCCGTCGTTCGCCACGACCTTGACGATCGTGCCCTGCATCGGGCTGACCAGCGCGTCGCCGCCCGCGGTCGCGTGCTTCCTCGCGCCGCCGGCGCGGCGGGGGGCCTTGCCCGCGGCGGGCGCGGGGCCCGCCATGCCGAGCCCGGCAGGGAGCACCACCTCAAGGCGCTTGCCGCCGACCTCGACCGTCACCGTCTCCCGCACCGCCGGGGCGGCCGGAGCGGCGGCCACCTCGCCCGCGTACGGCTCGACCGGGTTGTCCCACTCGGTCTCGATCCACCGTGTGTGCACGGCGAACGGCTCGGACGTGAACGCCGGATCGGTCACGACCGCCCGGTGGAAGGGCAGCACGGTCGGCATGCCGTCGATCTCGAACTCGGCCAGCGCCCGCCGGGCCCGGTCGAGGGCCTCGTGACGGGTGCGCCCGGTCACGATCAGCTTGGCCACCAGCGAGTCGAACGTCTGCGGCACCGTCATCCCGGCCTCGTAGCCCGAGTCGAGGCGTACGCCGGGTCCGGCCGGGGTGCGCATGGCGGTCAGCGTGCCCGGGGCGGGCAGGAAGTTGCGGCCGGCGTCCTCGGCGTTGATCCGGAACTCGATCGAGTGGCCGCGCAGGACCGGGTCGTCGTAGCCCAGGAGCTCGCCGTCGGCGATCCTGAACATCTCGCGCACCAGGTCGACGCCGGCGACCTCCTCGCTCACCGGGTGCTCGACCTGGAGGCGGGTGTTGACCTCCAGGAAGGAGATCGTGCCGTCCTGGCCGACGAGGAACTCGCAGGTGCCGGCGCCGACGTAGCCGGCCTCCTTCAGGATGGCCTTGGAGCTGGTGTAGAGGATGTCGATCTGCTCCGGCGACAGGAACGGCGCGGGGGCCTCCTCGACCAGCTTCTGGTGGCGGCGCTGGAGCGAGCAGTCGCGGGTGCTGACCACGACCACGTTGCCCTCGCGGTCGGCCAGGCACTGGGTCTCGACGTGGCGGGGGCGGTCGAGGTAGCGCTCGACGAAGCACTCGCCCCTGCCGAAGGCGGCCACGGCCTCGCGCACGGCGGACTCGTACAGCTCGGCGACCTCCTCCAGCCTGCGCGCGACCTTGATGCCGCGGCCGCCGCCGCCGTACGCGGCCTTGATCGCGATCGGCAGCCCGTGCCGCTCGGCGAACGCCACGACCTCCTCGGCGCCGGAGACCGGGTCCTTGGTGCCGGCCACCAGCGGCGCGCCGACCTTCTGCGCGATGTGCCTGGCCTGCACCTTGTCGCCCAGCGCGGCGATGGCGGCCGGGGGCGGGCCGATCCAGGTGAGGCCGGCGTCGATGACGGCCTGGGCGAAGGCGGCGTTCTCGGCCAGGAAGCCGTAGCCGGGATGGACCGCGTCGGCGCCGGAGCGCGCGGCGACGTCGAGCAGCTTGGCGATGTCGAGGTAGGTCTCGGCGGGGGACTGCCCGCCCAGCGCGTACGCCTCGTCGGCCACCCTGACGTGCAGGGCGTCGAGGTCTTGGTCGGCGTAGACGGCCACGCTGCCGATCCCCGCGTCCGTGCACGCGCGGGCCACCCGTACGGCGATCTCGCCGCGATTGGCGATCAGAACCTTCCGCACCGACCTTCGTCCCTTCCTCGTGGATGCTCAGCGGCCGAGGTACGCGCCGCCGTTCAGATGCAGCACCTGCCCCGTCATGTGCCCGGCTCCCGCGGATGCCAGAAAGAGAACGGTATCGGCCACGTCGGAGGGGGTGCCAGGGCGCCCGTTGCGCGTGTTCCGCACGCGGGCCCTGATGCTCTCCTCCGTGAGCCTGCCGCGGAAGAACTCGGTCTCCATCACCAGCCCGGGAGCCACGACGTTGGCGGTGATGCCCCGGGGGCCCAGTTCGGCGGCCAGGTCCGCGGTCCACGACTCGACGGCGGCCTTCGCGGCCCCGTACGAGCCGGACCCGGTGCCGCGTGCGGCGATCGAGCCGATGGAGACGATCCGGCCGCCCTCGCCCATGCGCGGCGCGAGCGCGGTCGTGACCAGCACGGCGGACAGCAGGTTGGCGTTGAGGTTGGCCCACCACGCCTCGGCGACGTCCGCCAGGTCGCCGGACTGCCCGCGTTCCAGGTTCGTGTTGCCCCCGGCGTTGTTGACCAGGACGTCCACGTGGGCGGGCAGGCTGTCGAGCGCGCCCTTGACGGCGGCCGGGCTCGCGGCGTCGAACGGCACGTACGCCGCCCCCAGCCGCGCGGCCGCCTCCTTCAGCACGTGCTCGCGCCGGCCGGTGATCGTGACGTGGTCGCCGAGGGAGGCGAACGCCTCGGCGACGGCGTAGCCGATCCCGGTGCCGCCACCCGTCACCACGACTTCGCGCATGGGTGGATCACTTCCTTTGATCCGAATAATCCTCTGGACGACCATAGCCGCTCGGCATAACGGGGGCGATGGGCGGTGGCCCGCTTTAGGGTGAGGGCGCTTTCACCAGTCCCAGGAGGTATGCATGAGCCAGAGTATGCTCGGCGGCGACCCCGCGGAAATGCAGCAGATGGCCGGCCAGTTCACGCAGCAGTCCGAGGCGCTCCAGAACATCATGACGGCGCTCGACCGCGAGGCGGCCAAGGTCGGCACCGCGTGGACGGGCCCCGGGGCACAGCGCTTCAACCAGGCCTGGCAGAACTACCGCACGGCCTTCCAGCGCATGACCGAGGAGCTGCGGGAGGCTTCGCGGGTCATCAACACGTACCAGCGGAACATCGAGTCCGCCACGCAGTGAGCACGGACAGGGGCCCTGGCCGGGCGCCGGGGCTTCTTCCGTCGTAAGGGGAGCTTTCCTCCGGGATCGGGCAGGCTACCCTCTTTCTTCATGATTGGTCGCGCCTTGGCGGCGAGCGTGCTCGCCCTGCAGTTCGCGGCGGCGCCGGCGCAGGCCGCGCCCGAGCGGTGCACGCCCAAGAAGGCCACCATGGCGATCGCCGAGAGCTGGGCGCAGCGGCGGCTCAACGTGCAGCGGGTGTGGCCGCTGACCACGGGCCGGGGCGTCACGGTCGCCGTCATCGACAGCGGCGTGGACGAGACCCACCCCCAGATCCGGCTGAGCGGCAAGGCCGACCTCACCAACACGGGCTTTCGCGACTGCGTCGGCCACGGCACGGCGGTCGCCGGGATCATCGCCGGCCAGCCGCGCAAGGACGTGCCCTTCCACGGCGTCGCCCCCGGGGTCAGGCTGCTGTCGATCAAGCAGGTCAACGGCGACAGGGGCGACGTGGCCCTGCTGGCCAAGGCCATCAAGACGGCCGTGGACGAGCGGGCCACTGTGATCAACCTCTCGATCGACGCCCCCGACACGGCCGACCTGAGGGCCGCCGTCGCCTACGCGCTGGAGCAGGACGTGGTGATCGTCGCCGCCGCCGGCAACCTGACCAAGGAGGACGGCACGTCGGCCCCCTCCTACCCCGCCGCGTACGACGGGGTGCTGTCGGTGGGCTCGGCGACCCCGGACGGTGGGCGTTCGACGTTCTCCAACCCCAACGCGGTCGCCGTGCTCGGCCCGGGGGAGGGGATCAGCTCGACCTGGCCGCTCAAGGGCTACCAGTCCGCCCTGAAGGGCACCAGCTACGCCGCCCCCTACGTGGCGGGCGTGGCCGCGCTGGTCCGGTCCCGCCATCCCGGGCTGACCCAGCTCCAGGTGCGCAGGCGCATCACGATGACCGCCGACGGCGCGTCGGGGACGGGCACCGGCGCGGGGATGGTGAACCCGCTGCTCGCGGTGACCGCGGTCCTGCCGTCGGAGCAGGTGGCCGTGGCGCAGCCGGTGCCGCCGCCGCTGCCCGCGACCGTGGTGCGCAAGGCCGTGCCGCCGGACCGGCGGTCGATGGAGGTCGCGACGGTGGTCGCGGCGAGCGGGTTGTCGCTGGCCGGGATCGTGATGGCGGCGTGGGCGATCGTCCCCATGGGACGCCGGAGGCGCTGGCGTCCCGGCTCGCCGCCGGATCTCGGGCGAATTGACGGTTAACTGTAAGAATGAGCGACCGAAATTGCTGATGCTTATGGGGCTTATGCGGTTAAATGTGTCTCGATCATGACGTGACTCCTGAAAGGACGGTCATGGTGGAGAAGGACTCCCCCCAGGCACCTGTACCGGAGCGGATCGGCGATCACGAGATCGTGTCCCTGTTGGGGCAGGGCCCGCGTGGCGCCGTTCATCTGGGCAAGGAGTCCGAGGACGCCGATCCGGTCGCGATCAAGACGCTGACCGCGGACCCGGCGGCCGACCCGGACTTCGTGACCCGGCTCAAGGACGTCGCGCGCGTGTCCAGCTCGTACGTGGCCCGCACGCTCGACGCCGGCGTCCAGGACGACCTGTTCTACGTCGTACGTGAGCACGTCGAGGGACGCTCGCTGGCCGAGACCGTCGCCGCCGACGGCCCGTTGACCGGTGACGCGCTCGAACGCGTGGCGGTCGGCATGCTCACCGCGCTGACCGCGGTGCACCTGGCCGGGTTCGCGCACCGGGGGCTCACCCCGAACAACGTGATCCTCACCGGCGAGGGGCTGCGCGTCACCGACATCGAGATCGGCGACCCGGCCGGCGAGGTCGGCTACCGCGCCCCCGAGCAGATCAACGGCCTGCAGTACGGGCCCTACGCCGACGTCTTCGCCTGGGCGGCGACCGTGGTGTTCGCCGCCACCGGCTCCGCGCCGTTCGGCCAGGACGCGCACGCCGTCCTCACGGACGAGCCCGAGGTGGACGGGCTGCCGGACCCGCTGCGCCAGACGGTGCTCGCGGCGCTGTCCAAGGACGTGTCCGGACGGCCCACGACGTACACGGCGCTGCTGCGGCTGCTGGGGGACGACAAGGCGCCCATGCCGGAGGCGCCGATCGACGGCGTGCCCGTCCAGATGCCGCCGTCCGACCCGGCGGCCCTCGTCACCCTGGTCGACGGCCAGTATCCGGTGCCGGGCCAGCCTCCGGTCCCGGGGCAGCCGCCCGTGCCGGGCCGGCCTCCGGTGCTGCCCCTGGCCATCGAGGGCGCCCCCGCCCCGTACGGCCCGGTGCCCCCGGGCTTCCTGCCGGAAGGCGCGATCCCCCCGGGCGCGATCCCGCACGACCCGATGCAGCAGGGCCCGATGCAGCAGGGTCCGATGCAGCAGGGTCCGTTCCCGCACGACCCGATGGCGCACGGCCCGGTCCCGCCCGGCGCGCTGCCTCCCGGCCCGATGGGGCCGGACCCGATGCAGCACCTTCCCGCGTACGAGGAGCCGGTGCAGGGCGTGCCGGTGCAGTACCCGCCGGTGCCCGTACAGGCCGCGTGGGGGCCGCCGCCCGGACCGCAGAACCCGCCGGCCGAGTCGGCCCAGCCCGTGATGTCGGGCGCGGGCGGCTCCGGCCCGGTACGCAAGCCGTTCCCCATCGGCCTGGCGGCCGGCGTGACGGCGGTCGTGCTGCTGTCGGCCGTCGGCCTGTGGGGCGCGAGCCACTACTCCTCCAGCGTCACCTTCGAGCCCGCCGCCGCGGCGGCCTCCGCGTCGCCCACCTCGGGCGCGGCAGCCGCCCAGCAGGCCATGACCGCCGTGCCCACGCAGCCCCAGGCCGAGGTCACCGCCCCCTGGGCGACCACGCCGTCCCCGGACGACGACGGCGTGGGCCCGCTGGTGCTGCCGAACGACGACACCTCCACGGGCACCCACCAGGTGCCGGTGCTGACCTCGGTGCCGACGCCGACGGTGACCCAGCCGCTGGTGGTCCCGACGGTCCAGCAGCCGACGGCCCAGCCGACCGTGCAGGCGAAGAAGACGGAGAAGGACCCCGAGCCGACGGCCACGGTCACCAGGACGGTCACGCCGACCCCGTCCGCGACCCCGACGCCGACCGAGAAGCCGACCCAGAAGCCGACGGAGAAGCCGACGGGGAAGCCCACCGACGAGCCGACCCCGACGCCCACGGAGAAGCCGACCGGGACGCCCACCCCGACGTCCACCCAGACGGCCACCCCGACTCAGGCCCCGACCCAGACGCCCACGCAGGCGCCGGAGCCCACCGCCCAGAGGCCCACCCAGGCGCCGGAGCCCACCAAGGCCTCCGAACCCCCGGTGGTCAGGCTGACGACGAACCCCTACTCGGCGGCGCAGGTGTGCGGGTCCGGTTTCGCGGTCCAGAGGTCGAGCGCGTTCACCGGCGGCACGACGTACCAGCTCTACAACAGCGGCACGGGCCAGAACTGCGTGGTCACCATCAAGTCCGGCGCCGACGTCGGCAAGGCGAGCCCGGTCAGCGCCACCCTGGAGGTGCAGGGCGGCCCGAGCAGCACCGACAGCGGCAACTACGAGTACTACGCGGGCCCGGTCAAGCTTCCCGCCAAGGGCAAGTGCGTGCGCTTCTCGGGCAGCGCGGGCTCGGGCAACACCAGTGTGCCCTGGGCCAACTGCGGCTAGGGTTCAGTATCCGCGGTAGCCGGATCCGGTCTTCATGCCCACGACCCCCGGCACCGCGGACACACTGCCGTAGCGCTCGATCGAGTAGCGCACGCCCGCGATGATGTTGTCCACCGGGTTGTAGATGTCCCGGTGGCCGTCCAGGGCGTGGGAGCTGAAGGTCGGGTCGATCGTCTGCATGAGCCCCTTGGAGGGGTGCCCGGCCGCGGCGTTGGAGTCCCACAGGTTGATCGCGTGCGGGTTCCCGCCCGACTCGTGCTGGATGATCATCCAGATGTCGTCGACGTTCATCTTGCCGACCGGGTAGCCCTGCTCCTTGAGGATGCCGACGGCCTCCTCGATCCACTGCTTCACCTTGCCCGTGGGCGCCGGTCCGCCGCCCGCGGGCGGCGGCGGGCCGCTGGGGCCGTAGCCGCCGATGACGGGGCTGCCGCCGGTGCCCGAGTAGGGCGAGGTGTAGCTCTGGGTACGCCGCCAGTCCAGCCGGTGCTCGGCGTCCGGGACGAACCTGTGCTCGCCCTCCTGCTCGCCGGCCGCCTTGATCTTGGCGAACGTCATCGTGCGCTCGCCCAGCGCGGTGTCGATGGCGTCCTTGGCGTCGGTGACGGCGGTCCTGGCGTCCTTGACCGGCTGCCCGGCGTTCTCGGTCGCCTCGCGCACCAGGCGGCCGATCTCGGCGTCCAGGTCCTCCGGCTTGGCGTCGGGGTTAGCGTTCTTGTAGTTCTGGATGCTGGTGAGCAGGCGGTCGCAGATGCCGTCCACCTGGCGCTCGGAGTTCTGCAGCACGTCGGCGGCGGCGTCGAGCGCGTCGGCGCAGGAATTGAGCGCGTCGTGCAGGCCCTGACCGGCCCTGCCGTAGTCCCACATGTAGCGGACGAACGCGTCCGCCGAGGCGCCCTCCCAGGCCAGGTCCACGGTGGTGACGGCGCTGCCGAGCTCGCCCGAGCCGGCGAGCACCTCGCCCGCGGCCGTACGCCAGCGCGCGGCGATGCCGCGGATCGCGCCGGGGTTGCCGCTCACCTGCGCGGCCAGCGCGGCCAGGGCCGGGCCGCCGGGCAGGCCGTTGATCGCCTCCGGTGCGCTCATGACGGGGTGTTCGCCTTCCGCACGTTGCTCTCCACCAGGTCCAGGGCCCGTTCGACGCTCTGGACGAGGCTCTTGGCCTTGCCGCACTCGCTGTCGGTGACGCCCTCCACCCCGTTCACGACGGTCGCCAGGGCCGAGGAGCCGGTCAGCTTGCCGAAGATCGAGGAGTCGACGGCCGTGGCGGGGAAGCCGTCGGCCAGGTCGCCGAACTTGTTCGCCACGGCATGGGCCGCGATGCGGCAGTCGTCCAGGGCGTCGAAGTGGATGTCCAGTCCTGCCATCACTCCTCCTCCGGGGGCGGCCAGAACGCCGTCTGCGCCAGCCGCGAGCCGAACCTTCTGTCCACCATGAAGCCGCGTCCCGGAGGCTGCGGCTGGGCGCGTACGTTGCCGAACAGGAAGCCCTCGTCCCTGCTGCCGGACAGGATGACCGCCGGGCTGGCCATGTCCTTGATGCGCTGGATGACCGGGTCGAACATGGCCCGGCCCAGGCCGCCCATGGCCCGCGACATGATCAGGTGCAGTCCGATGTCACGGGCCTGCGGCAGCAGCTCGACCAGCGGCAGCAGCGGGTTGTTGGACGTGGCCACCAGGTCGTAGTCGTCGACCACGATGTACAGGTCGGAGCCCTTCCACCAGTCGCGGGCGCGCAGCTGCTCGGGCGTGAGGTTCGCCGGCGGCAGGCGCTTGAGCAGGGCGTTGCGGGCGTCGTTGACCAGTTCGAGCGCGGCGGCGCTGGAGGCGGCGTAGCCGATGCGGTTCTCGCTGACCGCCGTGTCCAGCAGCGACCGGCGGTAGTCGATCACGATCATCATGGCCTCGCGCGGCGTGTGCCGGGCGACGACGTTCTCGGCGATCACCTTGAGCATGTTGGACTTGCCGCTCTCGGTGTCGCCGACCACGATGAAGTGCGGGTCGGCGTCGAAGTCGATCAGCACGGGCGCGAGCGTGGCCTCGTCCACGCCGATGGCGATCCGCTCCTTGCCGGTCTCCTCCACGCCCGGCAGCGACGCGGCGGGCAGCACCGAAGGCAGCAGCCTGACCTGCTTGGCGGGCGGGCCCTGCCAGGAGTCGCCGATCGCCTGCACCAGGCCCTGGAGCCCGGTGGCCAGGTCGTCGGAGTCCTGCACGCCGTCGATCCTGGGCAGCGCGCCGAGGAAGTGCAGGCCGTCCTTGGTCAGGCCGCGTCCCGGCACGCCTTCCGGCACGGCCAGCGACTTCTTCCTGTTGATCTCGGACTCGTACGCGTCGCCGAGCTTGAGCTCCACCCGCGTGCCGAACAGGTCACGGATGCCCGGCCGGAACTCCGACCACTTGCCGGTGGCCGCGACCACGTGGATGCCGTAGCCGAGGCCGCGCGCCGCCAGGTCGGTGATGACCGGTTCCAGGGTCTCGAAGTCCTGCCGGATCGTCAGCCAGCCGTCCACGACGAGGAAGATGTCGCCCCAGCCGTCGCCCTGGAGCGAGCCGTCGGCCACCCGCCTGCGGTAGGTGCTCATGGAGTCGACGCCGTTCTCGGTGAACTCCCGTTCCCGGTCGCGCAGGATCGAGGCGATCTCGGCGACCGTGCGGCGCACCCGGTCGGCGTCCAGCCTGGAGGCCACGCCGCCGACGTGCGGCAGCCCCTCCAGCGAGGCCAGCGCGCCGCCGCCGAAGTCCAGGCAGTAGAACTGCACCTCGCGGGGGGTGTGCGTGAGCGCCATGCTGGTGATCAGCGTGCGCAGGATGGTGCTCTTGCCGCTCTGCGGGCCGCCGGCCACGCCCACGTGCCCGGCCGCGCCGGACAGGTCCAGCCAGTACGGGTCCCGCCGCTGCTCGAACGGCCGGTCGATGATCCCCACCATGGCCTGCAACCGGCCGCGTCCCGGCCAGCCGGCCGTGGACAGGCCCAGCTCGGGCGTGACCGACAGCGGCGGCAGCAGGTGCGCGAGCGTGGGCGGCTCGGCCAGCGGCGGCAGCCAGATGCGGTGCGCGGGCGGCCCCTGGCCCACCAGGCGGCCGACGACGATGTCCAGGAGGCTCCGCTGCGCCTTGTTGCTCTCCTCCTGCGCCGCGGGGTCCTCGGGCTGCTCCTCGACCATCGGCACGGGCACGAAGTCGGGGCCGTACTCGACGATCTCCCGGACCGTCACCGAGCCGTCGTGGGTGGCGACGTGCCGCGGGTCGACCTGGTGGGGGCCCGACACGTACGCGGCCTTGAACCGGGTCATGCCGGAGGTGTCGAACTTCAGGTACCCGTTGCCCGGCGCGGACGGCAGCTCGTACGCGTCGGCCACGCCCAGGACGACCCGGCTCTCCATGGCCGAGAACGTCCGCAGACCGATCCGGTACGAAAGGTGCGTGTCCAGCCCGCGCAGCCGTCCCTCCTCCAGTCGTTGCGAGGCCAGCAGCAGGTGCACGCCGAGCGAGCGCCCGAGCCGGCCGATCATCACGAACAGGTCGATGAACTCGGGCTTGGCCGTCAGCAGCTCGCTGAACTCGTCCAGGATGACGAACAGCGTGGGCAGCGGACGCAGGGCGGCGCCCTGCTCGCGGGCCTTCTCGTAGTCGCGCAGGGAGGCGTAGTTGCCGGCCGCGCGCAGCAGCTCCTGGCGGCGCACCATCTCGCCGTGCAGGGCGTCGTGCATGCGGTCCACGAGCGGCAGCTCGTCCTCCAGGTTCGTGATGACCGCGGAGACGTGCGAGAGGCCGTCCAGGCCGAGGAAGGTCGCGCCGCCCTTGAAGTCGACGAGCACGAAGTTGAGGATCTCCGAGGAGTGCGTGACCGCGAGCCCGAGCACCAGCGTGCGCAGCAGCTCGCTCTTGCCCGAGCCGGTCGCGCCGATGACCAGGCCGTGCGGGCCCATGCCGCCCTGGGCGGACTCCTTGATGTCCAGCTCGACCAGCCGGCCGTCGGCGCCGAGCCCGATCGGCACCCGCAGCCGGTTCCGGCCCGCGCGGGGCCGCCAGGTCACCGACGGCTCCAGCCGGGTCGGGTCGCCGACGCCGAGCAGCTCGGTCAGGGTCGTGTTCACCGCCAGCACGTCCTGGGCGTCGCCGCCCTTGGCCGAGGAGGCGCGCAGCGGCGCGAGCTGGCGGGCCAGCCCTTCGGCGCGCAGGAAGTCCAGCGAGTCGGGGTCGCCGAGCCGGTTGGTGTTCTCGCGGCCCGCGTGGTCCAGCTTGACCATGTGGAAGCCTGCGGCGTCGATGCGCAGCCGCAGCGTGCTGCGCTCCTCGACGGTGCCGGCCGAGTTCGACAGGTCGATCACGGTCACGCCGTCGATGGCGTCCGCGCCGAGCTGGGAGTCCTGCGGCACGTGGCCGCCGTCCAGGATGAGCACGTGGTACGGCAGCGCGTCCGGCGAGGCGCCCGGCTTGAAGCGGGCCCGTTCCTTCAGCTCGACGCCCACCAGGCGGTCGAGCTGGGCCAGGTTCTCGGCCATGAGCCTGACCTGGCCGGCACCGTCGGTCTCCTCGGGGTGCAGGGCGTGCGGCAGCCACTTGACCCATTCCCAGTGGCTCATCCACTCCTTGCTCGCGCACACCATGATCCGCATGTCGTCGGGGGAGTGGAAGACGGCCATCTGCGCGATCATGGCCCGGACCAGGTCGCGGACCAGGGCGGGGTCGCCGTCCAGCTTGATGCGGGCGAAGGAGTGCAGCGCGACGGCGACCGGGAGGCGTTCGACGGTCGAGTGCGTGCGGATGAAGCGGCGCAGCGCACCGGCGGACAGGGCGTCCAGGTCCTCGACCGGCTTGGAGTCCGGGGGGATGAGCTGGATGGCCAGCTTCTGGATGCCGGTGCCGAGCCGTACCGTGCTGAAGTCCTCGTCGCGGGGGCGGCGCTCCCACAGGCGCGGGCCCATCGCGGTCCACCAGAGCGTGTCGGGGGCCGGGCCGCTCCACTCCAGGGCCTCGCGCTGCTGGATCGCGGCCTTGCGCACCTTCTTGCGGATCTGCGCCAGGTAGCGGAAGTAGTCGCGCCGGGCGCCGTTGAGCCGCTGCTTGCGCTCGCCCGCCTGGCGGCCCATCTGGCCGACGGTCATGCCGACCATCGAGAACGCGAACAGGCCGCTGGCCACGTACATGATGGGGTTGGCGTTGGTGCCGCCGGCGGTGAACATCAGGCCCATCGCCGCCGCGCCCGCCACCATCGGCAGGTACGTCAGCACCGCCATCATGCCTTGCGACTGGACCTCTGGGATCTCCGGTGGAGACTCCAGCAGGATCTCCCCGCGCGGAGGCTTCGGGCTGGGGCGGCGCTCCGGGCGCCGTACTACGACGATGCTCACCCTAGTGACAGGCCCTTCTGGTGCTCGGAAGAACCTTCTTACCAGATGTGCCTAACGTCCGAGTTGAGGTCTGAGTTAACACTGTCTCGCTATGTTGTGTTTGTGACATCGTTGGCCGAAATCCCGCCTCCACAGCAGGGCGCGTTGCATCAGGTGCCCGCTCCGCTCCCGCCGCTGTGCCACGTGACGGTGGTAGGGCCGCGCAGGAAGGCCGACCTGGCGCTGCCCGCCGACATCCCGCTGCCGCACGTGCTCCCGGGACTGCTCAGAGCGATGGGCGAGCTGGGCGGCGACATCGCGACCGCGCCCGGCTGGACGCTCCAGCGGCTCGGCGGTCCCCCCTTCGACCTGGGCCAGAGCCTCGGCGCGCTGGGCGTGCTGGACGGCGAGATCCTCTACCTGCGCCCGCGCGCGGTGTCGCTGCCGCCGGCCAGGTTCGACGACGTGGCCGACGTGGTCGCCACCGGTGTGCGCGAGGGCAAGGGCAAGTGGACGGCCGACCTGACCCGCGGCGTGGGCGGCGGGACGGCCTGCGGGCTGCTCGTCGCCGGCGCGGTGGCGCTGGCGTTCGGCGGGCTCACCCCGATGGTGACCGCGATCGTGGCCGGGGCGCTCGCGCTGCTGATCGTGGGCGTGGGGATGGCGATCTCGCGGGCGGTCGGAGACTCGGGCTCTGGCGCGCTGATCGGGTACGCCGCGCTGCCGTACGCGTTCCTGGCCGGGCTGCTCGCCCCGGCCGCCGCAGGGGGACTGGCGACCGTCGGCGCGCCGCAACTCCTCGGCGCGCTGGCCTGCACCGCGCTGGTGGCCACGCTCGGCGGCACCGCGATCGCCGACGGCGTGCCCGGCTTCCTCGGCACGGCCATCGCCTCCATGGCCGGCGCGGTCTGCGCGGCCGTGGTCATGGTGACCGGGGCGTCGCCCGCGGGCGTGGCGGCCGTCGGCGCGGCCGTCGTGATGGCGCTCAGCCCGCTGGTGCCCGTGTTGTCCTTCCGGCTGGCCCGTGTGCCGCTGCCGGCCATGCCCACCAACGCCGAGGAGCTGCGCGGCGACAACCAGCGGCTCGACAGCGCCTCGGTGCTGGAGCGCACCGGCGCGGCGCGGCGGTACGCGACCGGCATGATCGTGGGCGTCGCGCTGGTCGGGGCCGGGGCGCACGCGCTGTTCGTCGCGGACGGCCGGTGGATCTCGGTGGCGATGTCCCTGGTGCTGGCGTTCACCCAGATCATGCGGGCCCGGGTGTTCCAGGGCGTCGGGCAGCGGTTGTGGCTGCTGCTGGTCGGGCTGGCCGCGCTCGGCGCGGTGGCCGTGTCCGTCGGGATCGGCGTGGGCGGCGTGGCCTCGGTGGCCGTGGTGCTCGGGCTGCTGTGGGCCGCCATGGTGATCGTCGGCATGGGCGTGTGGCTGCCCGGCGGCCGGCCCTCGCCGTTCTGGGGGAGGGCCGCCGACATCACGGAGTGGGCGCTGATCGTCGCGCTCGTGCCGCTGGCGCTCGGGGTGCTGGAGGTCTACTCCTGGGTACGCGGTCTGGCCGGTTAGCCGTCTCAGTCGTCCGACAGGGCGCGGCGGCGGATGGTCTCCAGGGCGTCGAGGCGGTCGTTCATCTGCCGCGACAAGCCGTCCTGGAGGTCCTGGAACTGCCGGGTGACCGCCTCGGCCGACAGGCCGCCGAACGACGCGGGCGGGATCACGTCCCTGAGCCTGCGCGCCTGGTCGTCCTGGGCGGCCCGGACGGCCTGGACGATCTCCTCGGTCAGCTCGTCCAGCTCCAGGCGGCTCGCCCGGGGTGCCAGCCTCAGATCGTCCAGGCGGCCTTCGGCGTCCACGCGTGCGGTGACCGCGCCGCCGCGGCTCTCGCCCTGGCCGGTGACCAGGCTGAGCTCGTCCAGCGTGCCGGCCAGGGCGCGGACCGAGCGCTCGCTCTCGCTGATCACGCGGTCGAGGTCGTCGGGGTGGAAGTCGATGGGGTTCATGGCCAGCACGCCACCGCCCGAAGGTTAACGAACGTGGAGCGGTAGTTTTCCGGGCCCTGAAGTGATCATGAAAACCCCGCTATGAGTGCTGAAACGAGGGCAAACCGCCGCAACAATCGGACGTCGTGGCAACGAATCGGGAAATCCATATCACCTCGACGACCATCGGCAAGACGCGCCAACGGGTGGAGTCCGAGCTGAAGACGGGGATCGTCGGTTTCGTCAAGGGCCTGATCCCGCTGACAGCCGTGGACGGCCTGGGCTTCGGCGTCCTGGGCAACATGATCATCGGCAGCACGTACCAGGCGGTCATGGACCGCGCCGACGGCCTGATGGGGGAGGCCGAGGGCGCGCTGGACGGCTGGTGCGGCGCGCTGACCGTGTGCGAGCGCAACTGGCGGGCGGCGGAGGACGCCAGCATCATCCAGTACCGCTCATGAGCGACCCCTACCTCAAGGCCATCAACAAGGGCAGGGGCGGCTCGGCGGAGTCGCTCAGCACGAGGGTGCTGAACCTGCTGAAGAGCGCGGGCCGGTTCTCGCCGTACCTGGTGGCCGTGGCCGGCATCGTGGCGGTGGGCGCGGCCGACGAGTTCGCCATGGCCGAGGCGGCCAACACCTGGAAGTACGGCATCAGCGCCCGCCTCGACGACGGCGTGAAGAACCTCATGCCGCAGATCCTGGCCACGTCCAGGACCGGCTGGGTCGCCGCCGACCAGACGGAGTTCGGCCGGGTGCAGGCGCTGTTCCATCAGGAGATCGGCGCGCTGCGCAACTCGTTCGGCGAGATCGGCGGCGTGCTGGACGAGGTGGCCGCCGGGGTCCGCAACTACTGGCTGCAGATCGGCTCGACGGTCGTGTCCGGGATCGCACTGCTGTTCGCGGCCATGCGGATGAAGATCACGCCGGTCCCGCAGGTCGCGGCGGCCGGGATGATCCTGGAGCACCTCGTCGGCACTGCGCTGGTCAGCGCCGCCGCGGTCATGACCGGGATGCTGGCGCAGCTGCTCAGAGGCGGCATGCAGGTGCTCGGGACGCTGGTCAGGAAGCAGCACCAGTTCGGCTTCGTGCTGCCGGGGGGCGCGGCCGCCATCGACTTCGGCCGGGCCACGATCAACGCCGGGAACCTGCCCCCCTTCCAGGAGCCCGCCGCGCCCGGACAGTTGCCCGCCGGCTACCAGGGCTTCGACTGGGTCGTCCCCGAGGTGAACACCACGAAGCCTTGATTGTGGTTAGATCACCGAGATGTGCCCTATGGGAGGGATGGAGTCGGTGACGGATTTCGGGGACTTCGGCAACATCGACATGGACCGGCTCCTGGACAACATGGACAAGCAGCTCAGCAAGTCCGAGGAGCTGCAGAAGGCCATGTCCGCCCTGGTGGGCCGAGGCGAGGACGAAGGGCACCTGGTCCTCGTCGAGTACGGCCAGGAGGGCCTGCGGACCCTGGACATCCAGCCGAAGGCCATGCGACTGAGCGCGGTCGAGCTGTCGGAGAGGATCAAGGCGGCCATCGAGCAGGCGACCGCCGACCTCCAGCGGCAGGCCGACGAGCTCCTGACGCAGCTGTTCGGCGAGGCCAGCAACCCGATGCGCATGCTGGAGAACCCCGAGCGGGCGCTGCGTCCGGTCCGGAAGGCGGAGGCCAGCTACGAACGGGCCTTCGAGGACGTTATGGGAGAACTCGACAGAATTCGCCGCGACCTGGACCTGTGATTGACCAGGGCGTTTGCTGACATGTCGAGAAGTTGTTACATCTTGGCCATTGGGTCCGCTGTTACTCATGGGGGCTTTGGTGCTTATATGGGTAAGCGACCGAAATGATCGTTACGGAGGTGACGAGTGTCCGAACTCTTTGGGGCAAGCCCGAGCCAGATCAAGGTGGCCTCTGGCCATGTGGTGGACACCGCCCAGTACATCGAGGGCCTGAGGACGGCGGTTGAGACGACCGCCAACGGTCTTCTCACGACCGGCTGGCTCGGCCCGGCGGCGGCCAGGTTCAAGAACGCCATGAACAACTGGGACAACTCCATGCGGGCCGTACGGACCGACCTGGAGGGCATCGCCGACAAGATGGGCGTCAACGCGGTCGTCTACTCCGCGGCCGACCAGGACGTCCAGGCCGGTATGGGCCGCGTCGAGTCCCTGATCAACGTCGACATCAAGTAGGAGGCGACCGCGGTGTCAGCTGAGCTCGACTTCACCAAAGTCAACTTTGGGCACATGGAGCTCGCCCAGGGCGACTTCGTCAAGATCCTCGGTTCCTTCGAGAAGGCCACCGAGGACCTGATGACCCGGCTGAAGACCGACCTGGCCGGTCACTGGGAGGGCCCGGGCGGCGCTGAGTCGTTCTTCCGGCAGCACGAGCAGAAGTGGCAGACCGCCGCCGCCCAGATGCGGGGGCAGCTGGACGAGCTGCAGAAGGCCGTCCAGATCGCCAACGAGAACTACCGCGCGGCCGAGAACCGCAACAAGTCCATCTGGTACGACGGCTGACGTCTTCTTCTCGGCCACCCGCGCGGTGGCCGAGCCTTGTGAGGGGAGGATCATGGCCGGGCTCGAACCCGAACCGTGGCCTGGGCTCGACGACACCGACGCCGAGCTCTACTACAACGTGGGCAGGATGCGCGCCATCGCCGACGACCTGGAGATCGCTCTCGCGCTCACCCAGGGCGCCGGCGGCAACAGGGACGGCGTCACCGGCTCGGTGGAGACCCTCACCAGGTACTTCACGCTGGGCGAGGAGCACATAGGGCGGTGGCCGGCGGCCAGCGCCCTCGCCCACAGCGTGGGCAGCACCGGCGCGGACCCCGGCGGCCAGGTGTCGCTGGAGGGCCGCGGCGCGTTGCTGGCCGGCCTGTACCAGGACTACGTCGAGTGCTGTCAGAAGCTGGTCAAGGCCATCAGGGACAGCGCCGACAGCTACGCCAAGACCAACCCGGGCCGAGAGTGAGCAGCAGCGTTGGCTGAGCGCAAGGTCGACATCCGTGACGAATCCCGGCGTCCGACGACCGGGCCCGTCACCGCGTCGCGGGAACAGATCGAGGGATGGCTCAAGTCCACCTCCGCCATGGAGGTGCACGACCGGGGGCTGTCCTACAAGCAGGTGGCCAAGATCGTCCGAGGGGTGGCCGACGCGCTGCCCCAGATCGGCAAGGATCTGTCCGGCGCCTGGCGGTCGGACACGTCCGCCCAGGCGCAGCGGGCGCTGCAGATGCTCAACGTCTCCGGGCAGCAGATCGCCGAGGCCATGGACAAGATGTCCGAGGCGCTGATCCTGTACGGGCGCGACTACCTGCCCGCGGCCATCGAGGAGGTCGAGGCCGCCAAGAACGCGAAGACGGCCACCCCGATGCCTTCGGCGGGCGCGTCGCCGAAGCCGCCGTCCTCGACGCCGTCGCCGTCGTACACGCCGCCGGTGCTCGGGCCCCAGACCTCGCACAACTATCCGGAACCCGCGCCCGGCGCCACCAAGTCGCCTGCCGAGATGCAGGCCGACGTGGCCCGGCGGGCGCTGGAGAAGCTCAACAACCACATCGTCGACCTGTACGACTTCCGGATCCCGGACAGCGTCGTCGTCGAGCTGCCCGAGGTGAAGCCGGCCGAGGCGCCGGCCCCCGAACGGGACATGCCGCTCGACCAGCACACGCCGTACACGAAGGGCTCGTACTGGAGCGGCGGTGGCTCCGACGGGAGCTCGACCGGCTCCGGCGGCGGCGGTGGTGGCGCGCACGGCGGCTCCGGCGGATCGGGCGGATCGGGCAGCGGTGGAACCGGCGGGACCGGCGGCGGCCATGACGGCGGCGGTAACGGCGGCACCGACCCCCGCCCCGGGGATCAGACCCCCGGTGGCGACACCCCCGGCACCGACCGGCCGGACACCCCCGGGACCGACACACCGGGCACCGACCCCTCGGGAGGTCAGGGCACCGGATCCGGCACCGGATCCTCCTCCTCGACCGGCGACGGCACCACGCCACCCGTGCTCGACAACAGCACCACCGACGACCGCGCCACCCAGTCGCAGGACGTGGACACCCGCGACCCGCGCGCCACCGAGACCGCCGGCTACCACCCGACCACCACGCCCGGCTACCCGGCCACCCCGAACCAGCCGGTCGTGACCCAGCCGGCCTACCCCTCACCGGCCTCCGGGACGCCCGCGGTGATCGGCGGCCCCGGGTCGTACGTCCAGGGCAGCGCGCCCGCGGCGGCGGCGGCACGGGCGGGTGCGGCGGGCGGCGGCATGCCGTTCATGCCGTTCGGCGGCGGCGGTGGGCAGGCGGCCGAGGAGGGACAGGTCGAGACCTCGACCCTCCTGAAGGAGGACAACGACGTGTGGAGCCACCACGAGGGCTCCATCTCACCGGTGATCGGCTAGGGAGGCGGCCATGGCGCTCGAACTGGACTCGAAGTGGCCCGGCCTCGACGGGGACAAGGACAACTACACCAACCGCACGGAGATCAAGCGCATCGCCGGCGAGGTGAACGAGCTGCTCAAGAAGCTCAAGACGCCCACGCTCCCGCCGGTGACGCAGTTCCTGACCGCGCGGGGGGCCAAGGCCCCCGAGCCGCAGCTGCCCGAGGGGGCCGGCTCGCTGCCCGACCTCCAGCGGTACTGCGCGCTCAGCCAGAGCCAGATGGGCGAGTGGCCGGCCGCCATGCACTTCGCGTTGGCGGTCAACTCGGCCTACTCCCAGCTGATCGGCGAGCAGGGCTCCTCCAGCGGCCTGTACGCGGCCATGGTGCAGCAGGCCGACAGCACGGTGGAGGCGCTGCTCGACATCTCCAAGGCGTCGGGCGGCGCCGAGCAGGCGACCGAGGAAGCCGCCGCGCGGCGGGAGGTCTGACAGCCATGGCCGAGCCCAGGAAGCAGACGTTCAAGCTCGTCTACAACACCGGTCCGGTCGACACCTCCACCCCGGACGTGTCGTTCATGGGCAGCATGTTCAGCGACACGCTCGAGAAGGTCAAGAACTGGATCGACGACACCGACCCGCCCTCGGTGAAGCTGGCCGGTCTCTACTACGCGCGGGCCGAGGCGCTGCTGAACGGGTTCGCCGGCGACCTGAAGACCAAGGCGACCGAGCTGGCCGAGAACTACACGGGCCCGGCCGCCGTCGAGACGCAGAAGCAGCTCCAGACCCTGCACGCCAGCGTGCGCGAGCTGGCCAGGAAGCTCGGCGAGATGGGCCGGCCGCTCCAGGGGTACGGCGAGACGCTGCACTGGGCGCAGGCCAACGTGGTCGAGTCGATGGACCACGACTCGCGCTCGGACCGCGACGTCGACTGGGCCGGGCGGGTGCCGTTCTACCGGCTCTACCGGGGGGACAAGCGGGCCGTCGAGCACCTCAAGAAGGTCAACGAGCGCATCGTCGAGCACTACAAGCAGCTTCCCGTCGAGATCCAGACCGCGCTGCCCGACCCGAGCGTCCCCGAGTTGCCGGACTTCAACAACGGCGGCGCGGGCGTGCCCGGTCCGGATCTGAACGGCGACGGCGTCCCGGACAAATACCCCACGGCCTCGTTCGGGCCGGGCGCGGTGCCGGGCGGCCCCGGGTACGTCGACGGCAAGATGCCGGGTGACGGCGGAACGGGGTCCTACCCGACGGTCCACTACCCCGACGGCACCAACGGCTCCGGCGTGAACGTCGGCGGCGTGCAGGGCTACGACGGCGGGGACAACCCGTACGGCGGGGCCGACTCCTCGGCCCTGAACGGCTCCTCGCTGGGCTCCTCGCCCAACGGGGTACCGCCCGCCTCCCTGCCGTCCACGGGCGACGGCGGCACCACCAAGCTGGCCGGATACGACCCGTCGCTGTCCGGGATGCCCAACGGCGGCTACCCCACGGCGTCCACGACGGGCGGCTCGCCCTACGGCGGCGTGGGATCGGGGTCGGCGAGCGGCTTCGGAGCGGCCGAGGGCGCGGCGGCCAACGGCGCCGTTCGCGGCGTGAACGGCGGCGGCGGCTTCCTCTCCCCGGGCATGATGGGCGGAATGCCCGCTCGTGGCGGTGAGAGCGGGGAGAAGCAGGACAACGAGAGCTCGACCTGGCTCGCCGAGGAGGACGACGTGTGGGGCGGCCCGGAGGGCACCACGCCGAGCACGCTCGCCTGAGGCCGCCCTGCGCGCCCGCCCGGCTCCGTCACCCGGAGCCGCCGCACCACCCCTCCGGCCCACCCTCGCCGACCGGGCCGGGGGTGCGGGTGGCGCGCGGAGGCGCCACCCCGATCACGTACGTGCCGTCGCGTCAGCCGCAGTGCTCGAAGGGGCTGTTGTACGCGGTCGAGCCGATCGCGCCACCCCACTTGACGCAGGTACGCGACGCCTTGGCCCGGACCGGACCGGCGTAGTACTGGTAACTGCCCGCGTCGGTGCTCCTGGCCTTGCCCTTGACCTCCAGGTAGGCCCGCACGGCCGCCTTGCCCGAGCCGCTGTTGCGCAGCGTGGTGACGCAGTTCTGGCCGCTGGAGGCCGAGTACAGCAGGACGACCCGGCCCTGGCTGCCGAGCGGCGCGGAGTCGATCTGCTTGAAGCCCGCGCCGCAGACCTGCTCGGCCGAGTACGGGTTGCCGCCGCCGGTGGGCTTGCCCGGGTTGCCGGGGGCGGGCGTGCCGCCGCCGCCCTGGCAGTTGTTCGACTTCAGCGTCTGGTGGCTGTAACCGAAGGTGGAGCCGTTGAACCTGGCCGCCACGATCGTGCCGGACGACGTGCGCTGCTCGTAGTGCAGGTGGGCGATGATGCCCTTGTACTTGGCCGAGGTGTTGCCGACCTGGCCGATCCGCTGCCCCTGGGCGACGTTCGCGCCTGCGGAGACCGCTCGCGACTTCATGTGGGCGTACAGCGAGACGCTGCCGTCGGCGTGCCGGATCTTGACCACGTTGCCGAAGCCGTCGGCGGTCCGGTACTCCGACATGATCACCTTGCCGGCCGCCGAGGCCACCACGGTACGGCCCATGTCGGCGTTGCCGTCGTTGTACGAGCCGTTGAAGTCGATCTCGTAGCCGGCGGTGTGCGCGCTGCTGTCGTTGCTGTCGCCGGTCCAGGTCTCACCGCACGGGAAAGGAAGCTGGTGGACGGGGGCGGCGCTGGCGCTGGCCGCGCTCGTACCGGCGAAGGGCAGCGCGGCGATGCCGCACACGCCCACAATCAGGGTCTTGATCCGCATAGGGGAAAGGCTGCCATCCTGATCAACGGCGAGTCTAGGTCATTCGCAAAGTGTTCACGCTAAAAGTTGATATTTGTCGATATCGTAGCCAGGACTGTGCAAAACGCAGTTTTCGGACAGGGAGGGTCAGATGGGCGCAGGGGAGAGCACCACGCCTGGTCTGGGGCAATACCAGCCGGGGGGCTCCCCCGCCGGGGCCACGATCCAGTTCAAGGACAAGAAGATCAGCGAGCTCGGCGGCAAGATGGCCGAGCAGGAACCCGGCATGGGCAAGATCGAGACGAACACCAAGGGGATCAGCGTCGACTTCCCCGGGTTCGGCATCGTCGGCATCGGCCTCTCGTACGCCCACGAGCAGGTCAAGGGTGGCGCGACCGGCGCGATCAGCATGGCCAGGACCGCCCTGCGGGACTACAAGACGGCGCTGGAGAAGCTTGAGAAGAACTACGAGAAGGTCGACAAGGACAACGACGGCCTGATCAACGAGTACGGCGACGACAATCCCACAGGACCCGGCCCCGGACCTGGACCCGGCCCCGGCCCCGGAGGCATCGACCCGAGCAGTCTGGGCGGCGGGGGCGGCCTGCCGCCGATGGACATGCCGGACGACAAGTTGCCCGACGACAAGCTGCCGGACAACAAGCTGCCCGACGACAGGTTCATGAACGGGCTGCCGGACGACAAGTTGCCGGACGACAAGCTGCCCGACCAGAACCTCCCGAAGCCCGACTATCCCGACCCGAGCAAGCTGGATCCGAACCTGCCCGGCTCGAACCTGCCGGACCCCAACGCGCTGAACACGAACCTGCCGAAGACGCCGTCCATCGAGGACCAGCTCAACCACAGCGTCCCGGACCCTTCCCAGACCAAGCTGTCCGGGTTCGACCCCACCGGCCTGCACTCCGCCATCCCCAGCACCGGCAACATGACCGGCCTGCCCACCGACTACCCCACGTCCGGCGGCTACGGAGGCAGCCAGGGGGCCGGCGGGGCTGCGGCGGGGGCGGGCGCGGGCGGCCTGCGCGGCGCCGGCGCGAACGGCATGTCGGGCATGCCGTTCATGCCCATGTCGGGCGGCGCGTCCGGCAACGAGCAGAACCGCGATCGGGACAAGGCCGAGTACGTACGCGGCGACGAGAACGACTGGCTGGACGACATGGACATCGCACCGCCGGTCCTCGGCGAGTGAGGAAGGGCAGGACAAGATGGCCCAATACGACAGCGACCGGTGGCAGATCCTCTCGGCGGCCGCCATGGCCAGCGCGTCCGCTCTGGTGCTGAGCCAATACCCGATCGCCAGGAACATCGCGCTGCTGATCGGGACGATCGTGTCCAACCCGGGAGACATGGCCAAGGCGGCCAAGGAGTGGGAGGCGCCCGCGGACGGCCAGGCGGGGATGGACTTCGACGCCATCAAGACGGAGCTCGTCAGGCTGAAGCAGGAGATCGAGGACAAGGGGTACTGGAAGGGGCCGGCCTGGATGGTGTTCAGCGAGGCCGTGGACCAGTTCGCCCAGCAACTCGACGTCACCGCGACGTACTTCAAGGGCGTGGGCGGCGGCATGGACCACATGGCCACGCTCTACCACTGGGCTGTCCAGGTCGCCGTCTACGTGGGCTTCGCCATGGCGCTCGCGGCCGCGTGGGAGGTGGCGTCCTACTTCATCCCCCTCGGGGGCAGGGTCGCGGCCAGGGTCACGATCAGCGGCTTCCTGACCGCGCTGGGACAGGCCCTGAGGAGCGTCGTCAGCAAGAAGGTGAAGTCCGTGGCCATGCTCACCGGCGTCCTCGTCCTGGTGAACGGCATGTGCGCCATGATGACCCAGTCCATCGACAAGGGCCGCCCCAAGCCCGACTTCGCGCCCACCGACCTGGAGTACGCGAGCAACGGGAGCGAGGGCGCCGGCAGCCTGCGGCGGAAGAACGGCGGCATGCCGAGCATGAACCTGCCCGGCGGCGGCCTCATCTAGCCCTGTCCCACCCCCGCCCGGCGGTCTCCGGGCGGGGTGTCGCTCACTGGGCCGTCACCTGCACCGGCGAGCGCGCCGCCGTCGGGTCGAGCGCCGGGCCCTCCGGGATCAGGTGGACGAGGTTGTAGGGCACCGGCGCGACGTCCTCGGCGCCGTACCCCAGCTTGTTGATCTGGTCCCCGGACTGCAGCGGGAACTTCCTGCCCTGGTCGGTGAGCAGGAAGTAGGTCTGGACGAACGCCTTCTGGCCGTCCCCGGGCAGCAGGCCGCCCAGCGCCGCCCCTCCGGCGGGCAGCAGCACCTGGTCGAAGTGCTCCTGGTCGCCCCGGGCGGTGGGCGCGGGGATGACCATCGTCGCGCCGACCGTGATCTTCGCCTGAGCCGAGCCGTTCTGCGTGTCGGCGTACACCGAGCACAGCGCCGCGGAGGAGGTGACCGTCCTCGGCAGGCTGGTCGGCAGGCCGCCGACCGTGAGGTTCTGGCGGGAGGTCCTGCCGTTCGCGGTGGCGGCGTCGATCTCGATCGGTACGGCGGCGCGCCTGCCGTACGCGGTCTTGGTCCTGGGGTCGGCCAGCAGCAGCGTGGCCTGGGTGAGGTTGACCGGGGCGAGCCCGTCGGCGAGCAGCACGTACCAGCGGTCGGGAGCCCCGCCCATGCCCTTCACGGTGTATACCTGCCCGACCGCGCCCTTCCCGCCTCCGGGGGCGACGGCGCGCCGCCCCAGGCCGGTGATCGCCGGCGGCATCAGGTCGGGGCCGGGAGGGATGGCGTTGATCCAGGTCGAGGGCACCTTCCTGGGATGCGCGTTGAGCGCGCGCACGCCCGTGTCGGTGACCTTCATGCGCCGGTCGTTCCAGATCACCCAGCCCTGCTGGCCGTCCGTGACGACCAGCGCGTCGCCGCCCACGGGCGTCCCGCCGACGTCCTGTCCGCCCACCAGCGTGACGTACGGTTCCCGTACCCCCGCCTGGGTCGGCTCGGTCACGCAGGCCGACCATGGGCCCTTGACCAGCTTCTCGCGGGCCGGAAGGCTGTCCGGCGCCCCCGCGATGCCCACCAGCGGCCCGCGCGGCAGCGTCGCCAGCGAGGCGGCGGAGACGCTGCGCACCTTGAAGTCGGTCGCGTCGAGCAGCAGCAGCGCCGAGACGTAGTTGGCGGTCGGCAGCAGCCGCGCCTGCTCCTGGCTGTAGACGTAGGTGGCGCCCGTCTCCTCCTCGACCAGGAGTTGCCCGGCCTCGGTCAGGTTGGTCGCCCCGCCCGGCTTGAGCAGCCCCCAGATCCCGAACACCGCCGCGATGAGCACGCCCACGAGCACGCCGCAGAACATCGCCACGTTGTGCCGTCGCATGGGCGTCTCGGGCACATCGGGCTCAGCCTGCAGCAACGCCATGCCCAGGCGCTGCTGCATCAGCCGATGAGCCTGGTAGAGGTCCTTCCGGGTCTGCATCTCACCTCTCCCGTATCCCAGGGATCAGCATAGAACGCTCTTGTGTCGTGAACCCCTACGGAAGTAGCAAACCCCAATAGAACGCCCACGGAACGAAGACCACGCCCGCCGCGACCAGCAGGCCCAGGCGTACCCGCTCGCCGGTCGCGCGCTCCTGCCGCCACCGGCGCGCGGCGAGCGCCGTCGCCACGACGGTGGCCACCGCCACGGCCTGGAGCGCCAGCCAGACGAGCGGCCTTCCGAGGAGCATCGGCCCCGGCGCGGCCAGCTTCCCGCCGGTCGACATCAGGTAGAACAGGTAGGCGAACCCGCCGAGCGCCGCCGCGAGCCCTCCGGCGCTGACCACCCGGGCCGCCACCAGACCCCTCCCCGGCGCGAGGTGACCCTCTCCGGGTGTGCCGTGGGCCGCGCCGCGCCGCCGGATCCGCCGGACCACGGCGACCACCGGATATCCGGCGAACCCCACGAGGAACAGCGCCAGCACCACCGACTGCGCGAAGGCCGACTCCCACCACGCGGGAGGCGGCACCCCGATGGAGTCGCTCGCCTGGACGGGCGCCGGCCCCGACACCTCCGCGACCGGAGCCTGCCCCGAGGTCGCCTTCGCCGCCCAGCTCCCCACCAGCTCGGCGTAGCCGGGAGCGAGCTCGGGCGACCGCGTGATCCCGCCGTCCGGAGTCAGGTGCGCCGCGTGATCGGCCCCCGCGAAGAACCGGAACGTGTACCGCCTGTTGCCCCCCTTCTCCAGCGCCGCACGGAACAGCGGCGGCGTCTCCCGAGGCGGGGTCAGCAGGTCGTGCACCCCCCAGATCGCCAGCACCGGCTGCCGCACCCCGGCCAGGACCGGCTCGGGGTCGTAGTAGGGCTCCGGGAACATGCCGCCGTCCGCGATCACCCGGTACAGCTTCGGCTCGGCGTGCTCGACCAGCGACCCGCCGACCCCCGCCTTGCGCAACCCGGCCGCCACGGCCCACGTCTGCTGCCGCAACGGCAGCAGCGCGTTGGCCCCGACCACCACCACGAACGCGATCTCCTTGGACTTCGAGGCGGCCAGCGGCGCGACCCAACCGCCCTCGCTGAGCCCCCAGATGCCGACCTTGCCGGGATCGACCCCCGGTTCCTTCCGCAGTGTCGCGACCGCGCCGAGCGCGTCCTCGGCGAGCCGCGCGTACGACCGCCGGAACAACGAGTACCCCTCCGAGCGCTTGTCGTAGACCAGCACCGACAGGCCCTGCCGGGCGAAGGCGACGGCCTCGCCGAGCAGCTTCTCGCGGGGTGTGCCCGTCCCCGCGCCGTGCACGAGCACGATCCCGGGCCGTCCGCCCGTGCCGTCCCCGTTCCGCCCGGTCGTGGCCCGGGACGCCGCGCCGGACGGGCTGATCACGCTGCCGCGCAGCTCCAGCCCGCCGCCGCCGCGGAACGTCACGTCATGGACGGCCAGGTCGCCGGGCACCGCCGGGCCCGCGCGATCGAGGAGGACCGATCCGGTCCGCCCTCCGGCGCTCGTTGCGGTCGTGGGGGCGAGGCCGGCGGAGGCGGCATGAACCGGGCCGGGCGTACCCAGCCATAACAGGGCGACGGCGCCGAGAGAGGCCGTGAGAAGCTTTCGCATACTGCCGACAGTAGTCTGCAGAGAGTTCTCGGCAAAGAGATGTCTGCAGATATCCTTCTCAAGGACTAGCCTGCTCCTCATGAAGGATGACGAGCCCCTGGTGCTCCACGACCCCGACCGGCTCAAGGCACTGGCCCATCCCATGCGCCGCCGCATGCTGACCCACCTGAACATCCACGGCCCCGCCACCTCCACCACCCTCGGCGAACTGCTCGGCGCCAAGACCGGCACCACCAGCTACCACCTGCGCCAACTGGAGAAGTACGGCTTCATCGAGGAGATCCCCGAACGCTCCTCCGGCCGCGAACGCTGGTGGCGCCGCGCCAAGCTCCCCAGGGACATCCGCCTTCCCGACCCCGGCGAACTCGGGCCGGAGGAGCGGGCGGTCCTGACCGAGTTCCACCGGATCGGACTGGAGGAGGACCGCGCCCTGCTGGACCGCGTCCCCGCGGCCTTCCAGGCCGACCCCGACTGGGTGAAGGGCTCCCGAGGGCTCGCCCGCATGACCAAGGAGGAGCTGAGGGAGTTCCACGACGCCTATGTGGCCCTGCTCCTGAAGTACAGCCACCCGGCAGACGAGGCCCCACCCGGCGCCCGCCCGCTGTACGTCCGCATGTACACCCTCCCGGCCGACGAAGGCTGAACCCCCACCCGGGTGGGCGGTGGTCAGGACGCGTCGGGGAGGGCCGCCTGGACAGAGGTGACGTTGCCGGTGGTGACCAGGAGGCCGCGCCCCGGAGGGCCGCCGCCGGCCCCACGGGGCAGCCGGATGCTGAACAGGTCGCCGTCGGTCGGGCCCTGGACCGACAGGAGCACCCCCGTACGGGACTTGCGGGTCTCGGCCACGAACCCGCGATAGGCGACCGCCAGATCACCGGTGGCGCCCGCGATCAACAGGCCGTGATCGCCGTCCCGGCCCGAGCGGAGCACTTCCTCCAGGGCCGTCCCGAGGGGGGAGTCCGGGTTGACCAGCTCGGCGTCGTCCACCACCACGACGTACTGGCTCAGGTCCGCGACCAGTTCGGGCAGGTTCGTGGCGTTCCCGTCCAGGACGGCCACGGCGTCCGTCAGGTCGCGCAGCGGGCTGCGTCTGGGGGCGACGGCGATGACCGGCGTGCCCGCGGCGATGAGCGACCGCGCGGCCGTCAGCAGCACGGACGACCGCCCCGACCGCGACGGCCCCGCGACCACCGCGCCCGGGCCGTGGGCCAGCAGGTCGAGGCCGAGCGGCATGAGCGCGTCCCCACCCGCGCCGACCAGCGCCCACAGCGGCGAGGGCGGGGTGAAGGCGGGGTCGAGCTCCATCGTCTGGGAGGCGGTGACCCGCATCGGGAGCGCGTCCACGCGCAGCGGCCGGTCGCCCTCCCGGCTCACGCCCCCACGCCCCCCGGACGGCGGGCTCGCGGAACGGGCGAGGGACTGGAGGGCGGCGACCTGGGCGGGGCCCGAGGGGTCGGCCGACAGCAGGGCGATGTGGTGTTCCGTGATGCCGTGCTCGCCCAGCGACAGGGCGCGGCCCGGAGGCATGGACGCGGGCAGCCCCTTGAGCGGGAAACCGGCCAGGCCGTAGTCGGACGTGTCGGACAGGCGCAGGAGAAGGCGGTCGTCGAAGACGGTCGAGACCTGGCCGAGCAGGCCCGACCGGTCGCTGGTGACCACCGCGCGCAACCCCACCGCCGGGCCCTCGCGCAGGAGCTGGAGCAGGGCTTCGATCAGGCGTCCGTAGTCGTAGCTCTCGAACGCGGCGACGAAGCCCTCCCAGCGGTCGAGCATGAGCACCAGCCACGGCAGGCGGTGACCGGCCTGGCGGTATTCGGCCAGCGAGGCGTGGCCCGCCTCGGCCAGCAGTTGCTGGCGGCGGCCCACCTCGGCGCGCAGGCGGCCGAGCAGGCGCTCGACCCGTTCGATCTGGTCGCGGGTGACGACGGCGCCGCAGTGGGGCATCGCCATGACGGGCAGCAGCGCGCCCGAGCCGCAGTCGATGGCATGGACGTGCACGTCGGCGGGCGACGTCCGGGCCGCGATCGCGCCCGCGATCGTCCGCAACGCCGTCGAGCGGCCGCTACGGGGGGCGCCCGCGATCAGCAGGTGGCCTCCGTGGGCCAGGTCGAGCGCCAGCGGGCAACGATCCTGCCGCCACGGACGATCGGTCACCCCGAACGCCAACGCCCCCACCTCCGAGAACCCGCCCGCCCCACCGCCCGGCGAGCCCGCCTCACCGTCCGGCGACTCAGGCCCGCCGTCCGGGGACCCAGCGCCGCCGGATCGGGCCTCAACCGCGTCTTCCGGTGACGCGGGGGCGCCGGGCGGTGGTGGGTCGGTGGACGGCAGGTCCAGGACGAGGTGGGTGGGCAGAGGGTCCAGCCACGGGCTCGGCTGGGCCGGGACGCCCGCCAACCGCCCGGCCTCGATGAGCGCGTCGGCGACCAGCCCGAGGTCGGTGACCGCCGACTCCTCCTCCGGCTCCGGAGGCGGCGGAAGGGGCCTGCCGAGCGAGCGCCAGTCCACGTCCAGCACGCGCACGTGCCCGGCCGGCCCCCCGGCGGACGGCGTACGGGCGGGGCTGCGCCCGCCGACCCGAGCCGTCTGGACGGCGATCGCCGCCCCCACCCCCGACCGCACGTAACACCGGCCAGGGGTGGACTTGGAGATCGCGGCCGCGTCGGGAAGGTCGATGACGTCGGTGGACTCGGCGGGCTCGGTCACCCGCAGCGCGATCCGCAGCGACGTGTTGGCCTGGATGTCGGCCGTGACCACGCCGGCCGGCCGCTGGGTGGCCAGGATCAGGTGGATGCCCAGCGAACGGCCCCGCCGCGCGATGTCCACCAGGCCCGCCACGAAGTCGGGCAACTCGGCCACCAGCGCGGCGAACTCGTCGATGATCAGCACCAGGCGCGGCAGGGGCGCCTCGCCCGCGTAGTCGTCGATGTCCTTGGCGCCCGCAGCCAGCAGCAGGCGCTCCCTGCGCCGGATCTCGGCCGCCAGCGAGTCGAGAGCCCGCTGGGTCAGGTGCCCGTCGAGGTCGCTGACCATGCCGACCGTGTGCGGCAGGCGTACGCACTCCTTGAAGGCCGCCCCGCCCTTGTAGTCGATCAGCACGAATGTGAGCTGGTCGGGCCGGTTGGCCACCGCCAGCGAGCAGATCAGGGTCTGCAGCAGCTCGGACTTGCCCGCGCCGGTGGTGCCGGCGATCAGCCCGTGGGGGCCGTCGAGCTTGAGATCGACCGAGAACGGGCCCTCGGGGCCGACGCCGATCAGCGCCTGGGTGGTGCCGTGGGCCCGCCACCGGCCGGCCAGCTCCTTGCCGGCGGGCTCGGGCATGCCCATCAGGTCGAGCAGGCGGACGGCTCCGGGCAGGTTGCCCGACGGATCGTCCCTGCTCACGTCGCGGATCGGGGACAGGGCCCTGGCCAGCCGGTCGCACCAGGCGGACGAGACCAGGTCGCCCAGCACCGGTCCGATCACGTCGAGCCCCCCGCCGAGCAGGCGTACGAGGCCGTCGGAGCCGCACGCCGCCACCGTCTGGCACTCCTCGGGCAGCAGCCGCTGGTCGTCGTCGATGGCGAGGGTGAACACCCCCGAACGGGGACCTTGCCGCAGGACCTGGGGCATGTGGGGCAGGCCACGCAGGATCTGGGCGCCGTCGAGGATCACCAGCACGTCATGGGGACGTACGTCGTAGGAGGAGAAGCTGGGCTTCTCGGGACCGCCCAGATCGTCCCAGCCTGTGGGGATCTTGCCGAACTCGGGGATGGCCGTGTTCTGGCGTTCGTCGATCAGCGCGGCGAGCTCGGCGACCCGGCGGGCGGCCGACTCCGGATCGGTGCCGACCAGGGCCACGCAGTCGTCGCCCGAACGCGGGGCGCAGTGCGGCAGCCAGCGCGTCCAGCCCCAGCGGCGTTCGCCGTCGGCGCGCGCGGACACGACCACGATGGCCAGGTCGCGCGGGCTGTGCAGGGTGGCGGCCTGGGCGATCAGCCAGCCGGCCAGGCTGGTCGCGGCCTCGCGCGGGCCGGTGACGCCCGCGACGCCGAGCCGGCGCATGGCCAGCGCGACCGGCACGGCCCGGCAGAGCGGCGGCTCGATCGGGCCGCCCTGCTCCTCCGACAGGTCGAGGTTGGCGGGCAGGTCGGCGAGGCCGACGCGCAGCCGCAGCGAGTCGGCGTCGTGGATCCTGCGCTCCCACAGCCGCCTGCGCGGCCCGGTGGCCGTGAGCAGGACCTGGGCCGGGTCGGGCGCGTCGGACCGGCGCGCGGCCTCGTCGGCGACCCTGGCCCCCTCGACCTCCTCGTCGTAGGCCCGGACCCGTTCACCGAACTCCTTGAGCGCCTGCTTGTGCTTCTTCCTGCCGTGGCGGCGGTCGCTGACCCACTGGCCGATCATGATGATCGGCGTCATCAGGGCGACGAGCAGGTAGTAGGGGGCGCGCAGGGCGAACGCCAGCGTCACGCCGAGCACGGCGGGCAGGAACGCGGCCAGCAACTGCAGCCGCATTCCCTCGGACCTGGTCGGCTCCTTTGGCTTGACGAACTTGCGCTCAGGCTCGGGACGGCGCAGCCTGGGCGGCCGGTTGTAGGCGAGGCCGCCCTCGCTCCTGGGGGCGAGGTGGGCGTCCCTCGGCTCGATCGAGGTCAGCACGAACACGGAGGACCCGCAGGTCAGCACCGCCTGATCGGGCCACTCGGCGGGCTCGGTGAGCGCCCTGCCGTCGAGCTCGGGCATCTCGCCCTGTTCGGCGGCGAGCTCGGCCGCCTCCCGCTCGGCGACCCGCGCGGTCAGCTCGGCGACCTCCTCGGCCCACCGCCCCTTGAGCTTGAGCCTGGAGGTCTGCCCGGGGAGCTGCCGGGACGCCCGCTCGACCGTGATCGCGTCGGGCGTCACGCGCACGGCGACGGCCTCGGCGGCCAGAAGGGGGTCGGCGACCGCCATCGCGCAGGTCGGGTCGGACCCGATGACGTGCACGCCCAGCCCCAGGCGGTGGACCGCCCCCGCCGCCGGGCCGCCGATCACGCGGACCTCGGCCACCCCGCCGGGCTCCTCGACGACGGTGGCGCGGGCGAGGCGCGGGTCGAGCGTGACCTTGTCGCCGTCGCGCAGGACGGCCGCGGCCACGGCACGCGGATCGAGGGCACGCCCGTCACGCCAGAGCAGAGCACCGGAGTCACCGGAGACGCCACCGGAGACGCCACCGGGGACGCCGAGCCGGTCGGGGACGCGCGGACGGGGGATGCGCGCCTCGACCCGCCCCCGCCCCTCGGCCTCGGGCGACAGGCCGTAGGGCGCGCGTGTCCTCGGCAGGTGGACGACCTTCGCCATGGACGTGCGCCCGCTCAGCGCCTCGGTCACCCTGGCCACCGTGGCGTCGGCGTCGCCGTCGATCACGACGTCGCGGTCGCCCTGCTCGCCGAGCACGGTGAGCATGATCCGCATGTGCCGTCTCCTCGCTCGACCTCGGGCGCCAAGGTAGCGCCAGAAGGGAGAGTAGGCGCCCCGGTTGACGCCAACGGCATGAGAAGGCGTTCCTGTGGACAACTCATGCGCCCGGCTCAGGGATCAAGTCTGAAAAAGCTGAGATTTCTGTGACCAAAGATAAAACAGTGACTACGATGCCGATAAATCGGTATTAGTCAACTCGGTAGAGACAATAGGCATCGATTATTCCGGGTTGACATCCCGCCACCTGCGAAACAAGCATGGGTCCTCGCATTCCGCCCACGCCTCACCCGGGCGCCCCACATAATGGGCGTGAATTCCGCATTTCACAATGGGAGCCCCCCACCCATGAGGACCAGTGAAAAACCTGTCGCCGACAACGCGGCGGCGGGGTTGTCCGGCCCGGCCTCGCGCAAGCTCCCCGTGCCCCCACGCGAACGCAAGCCGGCCCTCGCCGCGCTGGCCGTCCTGCTCATCCTCGGCGGCGCGCTGGCCACCACGCTGCTCGTCCTGCGCAGCGGCGACCGCGTCTCCGCCGTCAGGGTCACCCAGCAGGTCGGCGCGGGCCAGCAGTTCGTGGACGGCATGCTCGAAGAGGTGAAGATCGCCTCGGACACGGGCGTCGACTACGTCCCCTGGTCGCGGCGGTCCGAGGTGACCAAGAGCTTCGCGGCGGTCACGATCCTGCCGGGCACCCTGCTGACCAACCAGATGGGCAGCAAGGCCAGCGACGAGCTCGGCCCCGGAAAGGCCACCGTCGGCCTCGCCCTCAAACCCGGCCAAATGCCCGCCGGCATTCAACAGGGCGACCGCGTCCAGGTGGTGTACGTGCCGAACCGTACCGCTCAGGGGCAAAGTCGCGTGCTCGCCGAGAGCGCGCTGGTGTTCAGCGCGGGCGACAAGAGCAGAACCGGCGGTAATTCCGGGCAGATCACCGTGATCGTCGATTCGTCGGACTCACCGCAAATACTCGCCTACGCCTCCAGCGGAGAGATCGCGGTGGCCGAGCTCCCGGGAGCGCGCTGACGTGGCGCTGATCGTTCTGGCCGCGGACAAGGGCGCGCCCGGCGTGACCACCGCGGCCACGGCCCTCGCGGCGGTGTGGCCGCGGCCCGTGCTGCTGGCCGAGTGCGACCCGGCCGGCGGCGACCTCGCCTACCGGCTGCCGGCGGTCGACGGCGGCGTGCTCAACCCGGGCAAGGGCCTGCTCACGCTCGGCGCGACCGCCCGCAGGGGCCTCGAACCCGCCCAGATCCACCAGCACACGCAGAAGATCATCGGCGGGCTCGACGTGCTGGCCGGGCTGACGCACGGCGAGCAGGCGGCCGGGCTCACCTGGCTCTGGGGCCCGCTGGGCAGGTCGCTGGCCGCCATCCCCGACGCCGACGTGATCGCCGACTGCGGCCGGCTGGGCTCCCACCCCCAGATCGCCGACCTCCTGGCCGAGGCCGAGCAGGTGCTCCTGCTCACCAGAGCCACCCTCGACCACGTCGCCCACCTGCGCGAACGCCTCCAGATCACCAAGGCGCACGGCGTCGTCGTGATCGCCGACCCGCGCAACTACCGGGCCTCCATCGAGGACGTCCGCAGGATCGTCGGCCCCATCGTCCAGTTCGTCCACGGGCTGGCCCACGATGCCAAGGGCGCCGAGCTGCTGCGCGGCCAGTGGGGCGGCCGGCTCGACCGGTCCCTGCTGATCCGTACGGCCCGCGACCTCGCCGCGAGGCTGGTGAGCCACCGATGATCGACCACACGCTCGTCAAGCGCTTCCGCCAGGAGGTCGGTGACCGGCTGGCCCACCAGCGCCGGATCGACCAGGCGAGCGGCGTCCCGCCGATGTCCGGCGAGGACGAGCGCCAGTTCGCCAGGGCGCTGATCTCGCAGGTGCTGGAGGAGCACGCGCGCAACGAGATCGGCCTCGGCCGCACGCCGCCCACCATCGAGGAGGAGGAGGCCCTGGCGGCCGGCATCCACGCCGCGCTGTTCGGCGTGGGCCGCCTCCAGCCGCTGCTCGACGACCCCGAGGTCGAGAACATCGACATCAACGGCTGCGACCGCGTGTTCGTCAGCTACGCCGACGGCCAGGAGATCATGCACGACCCGGTCGCCGAGTCCGACGACGAGCTGGTCGAGCTGATCCAGATCCTGGCGGCGTACTCGGGGCTGTCCAGCAGGCCGTTCGACACCGCCAACCCCCAGCTCGACCTGCGGCTGCCCGACGGCTCCAGGCTGAGCGCGGTGATGGACGTCACCGTGCGCCCGGCCGTGTCGATCCGCCGCTCCCGCCTCGGCAAGGTCTTCCTGTCCGACCTGACCGGCAACGGCACGATCAGCCCAGAGATCGGGAGGTTCCTGACGGCGGCCGTCGCCGCCCGCAAGAACCTCATGATCGCCGGGTCCACCAACGCCGGCAAGACCACCCTGCTGCGGGCGCTGGCCAACGAGATCCCGCCCAGCGAGCGCCTGATCAC
Organism: Nonomuraea sp. NPDC052265; assembly: GCF_044547985.1. Classification (NCBI taxonomy): domain Bacteria; kingdom Bacillati; phylum Actinomycetota; class Actinomycetes; order Streptosporangiales; family Streptosporangiaceae; genus Nonomuraea; species Nonomuraea sp. NPDC052265. Next base: position 764,771 of record NZ_JBIUBJ010000001.1, on the reverse strand, counting down.
CGTCGAACGCGCCCTGGAGCTGGGCCTCGACCAGTTCTCCGAGCTCCACCCCAACGTGGTCGCCTTCGAGCAGCGCCTGCCCAACTCCGAGGGCCAGGGCGAGATCTCCATGGCCGAGCTGGTCAGGCGCTCGCTGCGGATGAACCCCAGCCGCGTCATCGTCGGCGAGGTGCTGGGCGACGAGATCGTCACCATGCTCAACGCGATGACCCAGGGCAACGACGGCTCGCTGTCGACGATCCACGCCAACTCCAGCATGGAGGTCTTCAACCGCATCGCCACCTACGCCCTCCAGGCCGGCGAGCGCCTGCCCATCGACGCCACCCACATGCTCATCGCGGGCGCGATCGACTTCGTCGTCTTCATCGAGAAGCGCAACGACTACCACGTCGGCGGCACCCTGCGCCGCTACGTCTCCAGCATCCGCGAGGTCAACGGCTGCGACGGCCGCGTGTTGTCGAGCGAGGTGTTCGCGCCGGGCCCCGACGGCACGGGCGTCCCGCACGCGCCGGTCTCGTGCCTGGAGGAGCTCATCGCCCACGGCTACAACCCGGGAGGCTGGTGAGGATGGCGTTCGACCTCGACCCGTTCGCGATGCTGGCCGGAGCGGCCGCCGGCGGCGGCCTCTTCCTGTTCTTCCTCGCCCTGTACGGCCTGCGCCGCCGCCCGTCCCAGCCCCGCCGCCCGCTCGTCAAGATGCTCACCACCCGCACGGCCGTCGCCGCGGTGGCCGCCGGCCTGGTCCTGGTGATCACGGGCTGGCCGGTCCTGGCGGTGGGCACGGTGCTGCTCGTGTTCGCCTGGCGCGGGTTGTCCGGCGGCGCGGCCGAGGAGCGCGCCGCCATGCACCGCCTGGAGGGGCTGGCCGCCTGGACCGAGTCGCTGCGCGACACCATCGCCGGGGCGGCCGGGCTGGAGCAGGCCATCCCGTCCTCCATCAGGGCCGCCGCGCCCACGCTCCGGCCGCACCTGCGGGCCATGGTCGACCGCCTGCACACCAGGATGGCGCTGCCGGAGGCGCTGTCCCGCTTCGCCGACGAGCTCGACGACCCCTCGGCCGACCTGGTGATCGCCGCGCTCATCCTCAACTCCCGGCTGCGCGGGCCGGGCCTGCGCGACGTGCTCGGCGCGCTCGCCGTCTCGGCCCGCGAAGAGCTCGACATGCGCCGCCGCGTCGAGGCCGAACGCCGCTCGACCAGGCGCAGCGTGCAGATCGTGGTGATCACGGCGCTGGTCTTCGCCGGGCTGCTCATCCTGTTCAACCCCGCCTACGTCAGCGAGTACGGCTCCACCCTCGGCCAGGCCGTGCTCGTGGTCGTCGGCGGCCTGTTCGGCGCCGGGTTCGCGTGGATGCGGCGGCTGGCCAGGTTCGACAAGCCGACCCGGCTGCTGATGGGAGGAGGCGGCCATGGTTGAGGGCGTGCTGGCCGGAGCGGTGCTCGGCCTCGGGCTGTTCGTGCTGGTACGCGCGCTGTTCCCGGCCCGTCCAGGACTGGTGGCGCGGCTGCTGGCGCTCGACGCCGTGCGCGAGGACGCCGACGCCCCGCGCATCCGGCTCCTGCTGCCCGACGAGGAGGTCAGCGCCTTCCGCCGCGGCCTCGGCGCCCGCCTGGCCCGCCTCTACGGCGCCCGCGGCTGGGAGGCCCGCTCGGTCAAGTCCGACCTGGCCCTGCTCGGACGCTCGTTCGAGGCGTTCCTGGCCACCAAGGTGCTGCTCGGCGCGAGCGGCCTGCTGGCCTTCCCGATCCTGCTCGGCTGGCTGGCGCTCATGGGGTGGGGCGTGTCGTTCACGGTCCCGTTCTGGTCGGCCGTGCTCGTGGCGCTGCTCTTCTTCTTCCTGCCCGACCTGCAGATCCGCAAGGAGGCCGCGGCCATGCGACGCGACTTCCGGCACGTCGTGGGCGCCTTCCTCGACCTGGTCTCGATGAACCTGGCGGGCGGGCGCGGCGTGCCCGAGGCGCTGATGATGGCCGTCTCGGTCAGCGGCGAGCAGCCCAACTGGGCGATGGGCCGCATCCGCGACGCGCTGGGCGGCGCCCGGATCGTCGGCATCACCCCGTGGCAGGCGCTCGGCCAGCTCGGCGAGGAGATCAACGTCGACGAGCTGCGCGACCTGTCGGCCGCGCTCGGCCTGGTGGCCGACGACGGCGCCAAGGTACGCGCCTCGCTCACCGCCAGGGCAGCCACCCTGCGCCGGCGCGAGCTGGCCGAGATCGAGGGACGGGCGGGCGAACGTTCGCAGTCGATGCTCGTGGCCCAGCTCCTCCTGTGCGCCGGATTCGTGATCTTCCTCAGTTTTCCCGCCGCAATGAAGATGTTGGGGGCCTGATGAACCATCCCTGGATCGTCTATCTCACCGCGTACCTGGGGGTGCGGATCGAGCGCGCCCGCAACGCGCCCAGCAGGGGCGCCTCCGCCGTCGAGTGGGTGATCATCACGGCCATCATCGCGGGCGTCGCGCTCGGGCTGGCCACGCTGATCAAGACCCTGGTCGAACAGAAGTCGAGCGAGATCCAGGGCACGTTCGGCGGCGGCGGCGGTGGTGGTGGCGCAGACTCGTGAGCGGGGCGCGACCGTGATCGAGCTGGCGTTGCTGATGCCGGTCGTCCTCGCGGTCGTGCTCCTCGTCGTGCAGGTCGCGCTCTGGTTCCACGGTCGGGAGATCGCCGAGGCCGCGGCCAGGGAAGGCGCGCGGGTGGCCAGGTCGGCGCCGTTCGACTCGGGCGACTGGCAGGGCGCGGCCACGGCCAAGGCCACCGACATCGTCAAGGCGGTCGGCCCGCGCCTGCTGGAGAACGCCGCGGCCACCACCTCCGAGCAGGACCCCGACCAGCGCTTCGTCACGGTGACGGGCAGCGCCGTGCAGGTCGTGCCGCTGCTGCCGCCGCTCACGTTCACGATCACGGCGACCGCGGGCGGGCCGATCGAGTGCTTCCGTCCCGACAACGGCGGTGATGACTGCCGATGAAGCCGGGCGAGCGCGGCTCTATGGCCGTGGAGACGGTGATGCTCGCCCCCGTCTTCCTGCTGTTCCTCATGTTCCTGGTCGGGGCGGGGGTGCTGGTGGAGACGCAGGGGCGGGTCAACGGCGCGGCCAGGGACGCCGCGCGGGCCGCGTCCGTGCAGCGGAGCTTCGACGACGCGGGCGCCGCGGCGGAGAGCACCGCGAAGAGCGCGCTGGACGACAAGTGCGGCGGCACCGCCGTGAACCTGGACGGATCCACGTGGGAGGCGGGCGGTCAGGTGCAGGCGGAGGTGACCTGCGAGCTCGACCTCGGGTTCCTGGGGTTCGGCGGCACCAAGCGGTTGACGGGCACCGCCGTGGTGCCCCTTGAGCAGCTCGTCAGGCGGGAGCCGTGAAGGCGGGGGAGCGGGGGTCCATGTCGGTGTTCACCGTGTTGTTCTCCGTCGTGGTGTTCCTCCTGGCCGGGCTGCTGGTCGACGGCGGCGCGGCGATCAACGCCCGGCTGCGCGCCGCCGACGTCGCCGAGCAGGCCGCGCGGGCGGGCGCGGACAAGATCGACGTCGATCGGCTGCGCACCGACGGGCAGGTCGCCCTGCTGGACGAGGGCCAGGTCTGCGCCAGGGCCGACGAGATCGTCGCGGCCCAGGGCGGCGACGGCGTGGCGCGCGGCTCCTGCTCGGTCCAGCAGGAGCGGGTGACGGTCAGTGTCTCGGTGCGGTGGGAGGCGTTCTTCCTGGGGGCCCTCGGGTTCCCGGGTTCGGAGATGAACGGCGAGGCCACGGCCGCCCCCGAAGCCAGGTAGACCGATTCCCGCCACTCGCTGGCCGGGGCGACGCACGACGCAGGACGCTGGACGGAAGAAGGGAGCGGCGATGCCGACGCGAGAGCCGACGCGTCCCCCGGGACGGCACCAGCCCAGACGGCCGCCTGCGCGCGGCCCGGCCAGACGGACCTTCGGCGACGTGGTCGCCGGGCTCGCGGCGCTGGTGGCGCTGGTGGCGCTGGTGGGCGGGGTGCCGTACGCGCTGCTCATGTTCGCCGGGCCGCCGGTCACGTCCGAGATGCTCGACCTGCGCTTCTTCACCGCCGAGGCCGGGCCGAGCACGATCCAGGCCGTGCTGGTGCTGCTGGTCTGGCTGGCCTGGTTCCAGCTCTTCGTGTGCGTGCTGGTCGAGGTGTACGCCGGTGTCCGAAGGGTCGGGATGCCCGCCCGCGTACCGTTGTCGGGCGGCACGCAGGCGCTGGCCAACAAGCTCGTCGGCGCGGTGCTGCTGCTGTTCACGGCCGGGGCGATGATCGCGCCCATCGCGCGGATGGCCGCCCCGCCCGCCGCGCCGCCGGTGACCGCGGTCGCCTACTCCGCGCCGATCGTCGAGCGCACGCTGGAGACCCACAAGACCAAGAAGGTGTACGTGGTGCAGCCCCCGCACGGGCGGCACCACGAGAGCCTGTGGGAGATCGCGGAGAAGTGCCTGGGAGACGGCCGCCGATACCCGGAGATTTACCGACTCAACCAGGCCAAGGAGCAACCGGACGGCATCCGCCTGCGCATGGCCGACCTGATCAGGCCCGGCTGGGTGCTCGACATGCCGGACGACGCCAGGAACGTGCACATCGTCCCCGCCGGCCAGTCCCGCGAGCAGACGCTGCGCGAGCACCCCGGCGTGGCCCACACCCGCGCCCAGCCCGACGCCCGGCGCGACGTCGCGAAGAAGGCCGCGGAGGCCACCGGGAAGAGCGAGAAGGACCAGGCCAGGCACCGCAAGCCCGACGTCCGGCAGGACCAGCCCGAGATCACCGTCAGGGAGGCCCAGAGCCTCGACCTGATCGACTACCTGGCCGGGGCGTCGCTGGCCGCCGCCGGGCTGCTGGCCCTGCTGGCCAGGAGGCGGCGGGAGCAGTTGTGGCGCAGGGTGTTCGGGCGCCGGATCGTCCGGCCGCGCGACGACGCCGCCCAGGCCGAGGTCGCCCTCAGGCTGGGCGGCGACGCGCCGGGCGCGCGCATCCTCGACATCGGGCTGCGGCTGCTCGGCGCCGAGCTGGCCGCCCAGCACCGCACCCCGCCCACGGTCTACGGCGCCCATCTGTCCCCGCGCACGCTCGACCTGTGGGTCCACCCGCCGGACGGCGACCCGCCCGAGCCGTGGACGGCCCAGGACGGCGGCCAGGTGTGGCGCCTGCCCGCCCACGAAGGCCGCCTGCTGGAGGAGCAGGCGGGCGGCGCGCCGTACCCGGGGCTGGTCTCGATCGGCACGGACGCGAGCGGCCGGGTGCTGATCGACCTGGAGGCCGCGCAGGGCCTGATCAACGTCCGCGGCCCGCAGACCACCGCGGCGCTGGCCGCGCTCGCCGTCGAGCTGGCCACCAACCGCTGGTCCGACCGCATGCGCATCACGCTCGTCGGCTTCGGCGACGAGCTGACCGCGATCGCCCCCGACCGGATCAGGGCCGTCGGCAGCCTGGCCGAGGTGCTGCCCGAGCTGGAGGCGACCGCCGCGCCGCGCAGGGAGGTGCTCACCGGACGCGTCTCCGGCAGCCCGCGCGAGGCCCACTACCTGCTGTCGGCCGTGGCCCCCACCCACGAGGAGGCCCGCCGCCTGGCGCTGCTGGCCCGCCGGGACACCGCCGGGTACGTCCTGGCCGGCGACGTCCCGCACGCCACCTGGACGCTGGAGATCGGCGACGACGGCAAGGCGCGCATCGCCGAGCTGGGCTTCGAGGTCGAGGCCCAGCTCCTGCCGCGCCGCCACTACAAGGCGCTGGTCGACCTCTTCCGCACCGCCGGACGGCTCGACGGCGAGGTCTGTCCCGAGGCGGAGCCGCTGGAGGGCCTGCACCCGCCCGCGGTCGAGATCAGGATGCTCGGCCCGATCGCGATCGCCGGGCTCGCGCCCCTCGAAGAGGGCCGCATGGCGCTGGCCACCGAGTTGCTGGTCTACCTGGCCACGCATCCCGGCGGCGTGCATCCCGTCGTGCTCGGCGGCGTGTTGTGGCCGCGCGGCGTGCAGACCATGGTCAGGGACGCCACGATCGCCCGCGTCGCCGACTGGCTCGGCCCCGAGCACCTGCGCGTCGACGAGGCCGGACGGCTCAGGCTCGGCCCGGAGGTCCGTACCGACTGGGCCCTGTTCCGCGAGCTGGTCCGCCGGTCCCAGCACGACCCGACGGCCCGGACCGTGCTGCTGGAGAAGGCGCTCGGCCTGGTACGCGGCCCGCTCCTGGCCAATCGCCCGTCCGGCCGGTACGCCTGGCTGGCGGCCGACGACCTGGAGTACGACGTGGCGGCCGGCGTGGCCGACGCGGCCCACCGGCTGTGCGAGCTCCGGCTGGCCCAGGACGAGCCGGACGCCGCGGTGGCGGCCGTACGCGCGGCGTTGCTGCTGGCGACCGACGACGAGGGGCTCTGGCGCGACCTGCTGCGGGCCACGCACGCCACCGGCGACGCCGTCCGCATGCGGGCCGTGGTCGAGGTCCTGACCCGCAGGGCCGCCTCCCACCCGTACGGCGGCGGGATGGCCCCCGAGACCGAGGCGTTGATCGAGGAACTGCTGCCGTCGTGGCGCATCCACGTGGTGAGGGAGTCGTCCGCATGAGACGTATGCCGGTGATCGCGCTCGTCCTGCTCGTGGCGGGGTGCGGGGAGGCGGCGCGGCCGTACACGCCGCAGCCGGGCCCGTCGGGGACCGCCCCCGCGACCGCGACGGCGCCCGCGACGGGGGGCTCGGCGCGGCCCTCCGCGGACGCGCCCGGCGTCGAGACGGTCGAGGTCGGCGGCGGGAAGCTGCGGGTGGACATCGACTGGCCGGCCAGGCGCGACCCGCTCATGACCGTCATCACCGACTGGTACCTCGCCTCCCGCAAGGTGATGGTCTCGGGAAGCGATCGATACCTGAAGGATCTGGATCTCGAACTCCAGGCGGTGCGCCAGGCGTATGACGGAGTACGCCGGTACACCGAGGAGGACAGAAGAGTGAAGGGCGTCGCCCGGCTGTACGACCTGCGCGTCACGAAGGTCCTGGACAAGGGCGCGCAGGTCGACACCTGCGTGGACGAGTCGAAGGTCCGCGTGGTCAGCGCGAGCAGCGGCGAGGCCGTCTCACCCCAGCCCTCCATCATGCGCGCCCCCTACCTCCAGAGGGCTCTCGCGCACCGCGGCGACGACGGCGTGTGGCGGATCCGGGAACTCCTCTACGACAAGGAAGGATGCGCGCGATGAACCGCGTGATCTCGCTGGCCACCGCGGCTCTGATGCTGCTGGGGCACCTCGACGACCCGGGCGACACGGCCGGCAGCCCCATCGAGCACGGCAGGACCAGAGGGATCGAGCTGCGCAACTCCAGGATCGTCATCTCCGGCGACGGCGCCAAGGGCGGCAACGCCGACGGATACGTCCTCAAACGCCCCTGCTGGTACGAGCCCGGCATGACCGGGGCCGAGATGCTGAAGTCGCAGGAGGCCCTGCGCGACTACTGGTTCCGGTACACCAAGGACCCGTCCGAGGAGAAGTTCCAGGAGTTCCTCAAGCAGTTCAAGGACAAGATCGGCAAGGACGGGCGCTGGTGGGGCCCGGCCTACGACGCCTCCGACCCCAAGGGCCAGGTCTGCTTCGCGGCGCTCGACCCGTTCGTGTTCGTCCCGCCGGGCACGACCCCGCCCGCCGGGATCACCATCCAGGAGCTCGCCGAGATCGCCAGGGCGTCCCTGACCGTGCCCGAGCCGACGATCAGGCTGAGCCCCGACGCCAAGAGCTTCGTCAACCTGCCCACCTGGGTCTGGCTGGAGGGCCTCGGCGAGCGGCGCAGGTCGGTGACCGCGGAGATCCCGGGCGTCATGAGCGTGACCGTCGTGGCCACGCTGAAGAGCATCAAGATCGACCCGGGCACCACGAAGGACCGGGCCGAGGTGCACGAGGAGGGCTGCGGGGCCGCCGGGCGCCCGTACGCCAAGGGGGCCTCCTTCACCTGCGGCGTGCGTTACCTGCGGGCCTCGATCGACCAGCCGCGTGAGGCGTACCGGCTCACCGTGACCACGTCGTGGCCGGTGGAGACGACCGGTGGCGTGGTGCCGTTCCAGTTCGCGCCGGTCGAGGTGGGCGCGACCCGGGACGTGCCGGTCGGCGAGATCCAGAGCAACGTGAAGCCCTAGGCGATCACCGCGGCCAGCGGGGCCAGCTCGGGCTGCTCGGCGGCCTCGGCCAGCACTTCCTTCAGCACCGTGTCGTGCGTCGGGCCCGCCCTGGTCAGCAGGTCGCGGCCGTCGGGGGTGACCTCGGAGTAGATGCCGCGCCGGTCGTCCTCGCACAGGTAGCGCCTGAGCAGATCGCGTTTCTCCAGGCGGGTGACCAGCCGGGTCGTGGCGCTCTGGCTGAGCACGACGGCGCGGGCGAGCTGCTGCATGCGCATGTGCCAGCCGTCCTGGCGGGCGAGCACGTCGAGCACTGTGTACTCGCTCACACTCAGGCCGTGCTCCTTCTGCAGCGCCTTCTCCAGCCTGTCCTCGATTTTGGCGTGCAGCGCGGCGAGGGTGCGCCATCCCTGGGCGCGCGCCTCCACGGCGTCGTCGGCTAGGGGCATGTGACACCCTCCTCCTCTTGCTTGTATGTTCAGTTAGTCGGCGTGTGCAAATAATGTCTACGCCTACTAACGTCGTATGAGGAGTATTCTATGCCTCTCGCCCTGCTGGCCCTGGCTATCAGCGCCTTCGGCATCGGGACCACCGAGTTCATCATCAACGGGCTGCTTCCCGAGCTGGCCGCCGACTTCGGCGTGACGATCCCGGCCGCCGGGCTGCTCGTCTCCGGTTACGCCCTGGGCGTCGCCGTCGGCGGGCCGCCGCTGACCATGCTCGGCGGGCGGCTGTCGCGCAAGACCATGCTGCTGTCGTTGATGGTCATGTTCATCGTCGGGAACCTGCTGTCCGCCCTCGCGCCCTCGTACGGCGTGCTGATGGTGGGCCGGTTCCTGGCCGCGTTCGCGCATGGCGCGTACTTCGGGGTGGGGTCGGTGGTGGCCGCCGACCTGGTGGCGCCGCAGAAGCGGGCCAGCGCCATCGCCCTGATGTTCACCGGCCTCACCCTGGCCAACGTGCTCGGGGTGCCGCTCGGGACGTGGATCGGGCAGGCGTTCGGCTGGCGGGCCACGTTCTGGGTGGTGGTCGGGATCGGGTTCGCCGGGCTGGCCGGCGTGCTGGCCCTCGTGCCGCGCCAGCCTCGTCCGTCCGGGGGCGGGTTGCTGCGCGAGCTGGCGACCTTCCGCAAGGCCGGCGTGTGGCTGGCCCTGGCCATGACCGTCTTCGGGTTCGCGCCGGTGTTCGCCGTGATCACGTTCATCGCGCCCATCATGACCGGGGTGGGCGGGTTCTCGTCCGGGGCCGTACCGGTGGTGATGGCCCTGTTCGGGGTCGGCATGGTGGTCGGCAACCTGATCGGCGGCCGGCTCGCCGACCGCGCGGTCATGCCCGCCATCTACGGGTCGGTGGCGCTGCTCACGCTGCTGGCCGTGGTGGTGGCGCTGGTCTCCGCCAGCCAGGTCGCGTTCGTCGTCACCATCACGCTGTTCGGCGTGGCCGCCTTCGCCACCGTCTCGCCGTTGCAGACCCGGGTGCTGGACGCCGCCAGCGGCGCCCCCACCCTGGCCTCGGCCGCCAACATCGGCGCCTTCAACCTCGGCAACGCGATCGGCTCCTTCGCCGCCGGCCTCACCATCGACGCCGGCCTCGGCTACACGGCCCCCGCCTGGACCGCCGCCCTCCTGGGACTCCTCGGCCTCCTGGTGGCCGCCGCCGCCGGCCTCCAGTCCCGCCGCCACCACCTGGCCCCCGCCGCCTGAGCTCGAAGCGGCTCCGGTTTCGAAGGCCAGGCTCAGTTGAGGAGTTCGTCGACGTTCCCGGTGGTGACGGCCCAGTCGATCCAGGGGGTGAGAAGGTCCGGGTCAGGGCACTGGAGGAGCAGCTCGGCGGCCTCATCCGGTACGTGGATGCCCCGAACCAGCAGGATCCGCACGATCGCCTCTGCCATCCCCTTGGCCTCGCTGGACCTGCCCAGAGCCCTGATCAGCGCCCTGTGCAGGGCCAGGTCCGGGGTCCCGTCAGGTGCGCGTGCCGAGCTTTTGTCCGCTTTCGTGGGCGAGGAGCCATTCCTTCACCGGGACGCCGTAGTAGTACCCGCCGTAGCCGCCCGTGCTGGGCAGGACGCGGTGGCAGGGGACGAAGGGGGCGATGAGGTTCTGGGCGCAGGCGGAGCCGGCGGCGCGGGCGGCGGTACGGGGAAGGCCGGCGGCCTGGGCCAGCTCGGCGTACGAGACGGTCGTCCCCGCGCGGACCTCGCGCAGCGCCTCGTGCAGGCGCTTGCGGGTGGGGGAGCCGGGCTGGGAGACCGGGACGGCGTCCAGGGCGTCGAGGTCGCCGTCGAAGTAGGCCCGGACGGCTTCGGCGGCGGCGCCGAGGTCGTCCACCACGTCCAGGCCCTCCGACTGAAGGGCGGGGGTGAGGCGGGCGAACATCTCCGTCGGGTCGGCCGTGAAGCCGCCCGCGACGAGGACGCCCTCGCGGGTGAGCAGCGACAGCGAGCCGATCGGCGTCGGCAGGACCTGAGCGGTGATCATGAGGAGCTCCAGAGGTGCAGGGCGGCGTAGGCCCGCCAGGGCCGCCACCGTTCGATGTGGTCGTGCGGGATGCCCAGGGCGGCCATGCGCTTGTTCAGCACGAGGTCGCCCGTGGGCCAGGCGTCGGGGTCGCGCAGGGCGCGCAGCGCGATGTAGCTGGCGGTCCAGGGGCCGATGCCCGGAACCTTCAGCAGCTCGGCCACGGCCTCGGCCGGGTCCTGGCCGCCGTCGAGGTCGATGTCGCCGTCGGCGACCCGGCCCGACAGGTCGGCGAGGGTGGCGATCCTGCGGTTGGTCAGGCCGAGGCCCGTCAGGTCGGCCTCCCGCAGCTCGGCCGCGGTGGGGAAGAGGGGGCCGCCGGTCCTGGCGACGATGCGGCCGAGCAGCGTACGCGCTCCGGCCACCGAGATCTGCTGGCCGACCACCGCGCGTACGGCCAGCTCGAACCCGTCGAACGTGCCCGGCACCCGCAGCCCGGGCCGCGCCTGGACGAGGGGGGCCAGCGAGCTCTGGCCGAGCGCCTCGGCGATGGCGTCGGGGTCGGCGTCCAGGTCGAGCAGGCGGCGGCAGCGGGCGACGACGCGGGCGAGCTGCCGGGTGTCGGCCACGGCCACGTCGAGCGCGACGTGGTCCGGCCGGGGGGTGAGGGTGATCGTCCCGCCCGGCACGGCCCTGGAGTACGACGCCGGGCTCGCGACCTCAAGGCCGGGGATGGCGCGCGAGGTCAGGAATCCGAACACGCCCGCCACGTCGTACGGCTCGCGGCGGTGCAGCCGCAACCTCAGCGTGACCGGCCCGGCGACCTCGGGCGCGGGCGGCGCCGCCGCCGGGCGTCCGGCCGTGGCGCGCAGCTCGCTGGGCGTGAAGCCGTACGTCTCCCGCATCGTGGCGTTGAACTGCCGCACGCTCCCGAACCCGGCCGCGAACGCGACCTCGGTGACCGGCAGCCCGGTCTCCGTCAGGAGCTGCTTGGCCAGCAGGAGTCGCTTCGTCCGGGCCACCGCCAGCGGCCCGACGCCCAGCTCGGCCACGAACAGCCGGTGCAGGTGGCGTTCGGTGATGTGCAGCCGCCGGGCCAGCCCGGCCACGCCCCGCTCGTCGGCGGCGCCGTCGTCGATCAGCCGCAGGGCCCGGCCGACGAGGTCGCCGCGCAGGTCCCAGCCGGGGTCGCCGGGGGACAGCTCGGGCCGGCAGCGTTTGCACGGCCGGAACCCGGCCGCCTCCGCCGAGGCCGCGTGCCGGTAGAAGCGCACGTTCCTGGAGGAGGGGGTACGCGCCGGGCAGATCGGCCGGCAGTAGATGCGCGTCGTCGTCACCGCGGTGTAGAAGCGCCCGTCGAACCGGGAGTCCCTGGCGGAGACCGCCCGGTAACAGGATTCGAAGTCGAGCTCTAGGGGTGACATGCCTCCGAGACTATGCGCGCGCCGCGGGTGCCGACCGGCGGAAATCGGACCTCACCGTGAAAACGCAGGTCACCAGGTCAGTACGGCCGACCGGCGGTATTCGGACCCGGCCGCCGAAGGGCTGAGAAGTGGATCGGCAGCCAACTCATGGCCATGATCACCGCGCCCGGCCAGAGCGACGCGCGCACCCCCCACAACTCGCCGAGCAGCCCGGCCAGCAGCCCGCCGAGGCCGAGCGCGCCCATCAGCAGCAGCCGCATCGTGGCCGTCATCCGGCCGAGCAGGTGGTCCGGCGTGACCCGCTGCCGCAGGCTCACCAGCAGCACGTTGTTCACCCCGGTACGGAACGCCAGCACGAACCACGCCGCCGCCGCTGCCCACAGCCACGGCCCTGGACCGAGGAACGGGATCACCAGCGCGGCCGGGGCGGTGACCAGGCTGACCAGCCACACCGCGCGGCCCGTGCCGAAGCGCCGGCCGAGCAGATGGGCCGCCGACGACCCGGCGAGCACGCCGAGCCCGCCCATCGCCAGGTACGCCCCGAGCACCCACTCCGGATAGCCGAGCTGCCCGACGATGAGCACCGGCAGCAGGACCGAGCAGAGCGGGAACGCCAGGTTCGCCATCGCGCCCTGCGCCAGCGCCGCGACCAGCACCCGGTTGCCGAGGATGAACCGTACGCCCTCCGCGATCCGGTCCTTCATGGACTCCGCGCCGTCCGGCGAGCCGTCCTGGGGGAGGGCCGGTTCGGGGACGCCGCGCAGCCAGGCCGCCGACCACAGGTAGCTCAGCGCGTCCAGCAGCACGGCCAGCGGCGCGCCGGCGACCTGGGCCAGCACCCCGGCGAGGCTGCGCCCGGCGACGTCCATGCCCGCCGCCGTGCCCACGAGCAGCGAGTTGGCCGACGTCAGCCGCTCGCGCCCGACCAGCCCCGGCACGATGCTCATGGACGCGACGTCGAACAGCAGCGACCCCGCCCCGACGAGCACCGTCACCACGTAGAGCTGCGCCATGGACAACACGCCCGCCCACCACGCCACGGGCACCGAGAGCAGCGCCACCGCCCGCCCGGCGTCCGTCGCGATCATCAGACGACGTCTCCGGACGCGATCCACCCAGGCCCCGGCGGGCAGCCCGAGCACGAGGGCCGCGAGCGTGGCGAGGGCCGAGAGCAGCCCGACTTCGCCCGCGCCCGCCCCGAGGACGGTCACGGCGAGCAGGGGGAGCGCGACGTAGCCGATCTGGCTGCCGAGCTGGCTGACCGTGCCGGCGACGAACAGGTTACGGAATGCGCGAAGCCGCAGAAGCGGAGTGTCCACCAAAGTTGCTGACATGTCGGCAGGATGCTGAAATGTCGCCCAAGGCCGCTATCGATTAAGTGACAAGCAAATCCAATGACGCTCGACCTGACGTTCACCGCCCACGACATCGCCAACACCCGCTTCGCCGTCTCCCCGCTCGGCGAGGTCGTGGTCAGCGTGCGCGTGGTGAAGGACCCGGCGGCGCACCCGCTCCTGCGCCCCTGGGCCGACCAGGTGCGCCGCCGCCTCCGGGACGTGGACTGGCGGCTGCTGTCCGACCTGGTCCCGGTGCCCACGGTCTCCATCGCGGGCTTCACCTGCACGCCGCCCTCGACGTCCATGCCGGACCTGGAGCTGGAACTCGCCACGATGCGGGGCGCGGCCGCACGGGTCCGCACGGACCTGGACCGCATCGGCGGTCCCCGGACGAAACGGGTGCAGGCCCTCTACGACGACCCGGAACAGGGCCTCGAACGCCTGGCCGTGGAGGTAACCGACTATTGGGAGGCGGCGATGGCGCCGTACTGGCCGCGGATCAGGTCGCTGCTGGAGGGCGAGATCCTGCACCGGGCCCGGCTGCTGGCCGAGGGCGGCGCCCAGCGCATGCTGGCCGACCTCGACGACACCGTCACCTGGAACGACGGCACCCTGCGGCTGGAACACCGCTACGTCACCGGCCGGCGGTCACTGAGAGGGCTCGGACTGCTGCTGGTGCCGTGCGTGTTCGCCTGGCCGCGGGTCTTGTCGGTCACGACGCCGCCGTACCAGCCGACCGTGCGCTACGCGCCGCGCGGCATCGCGACGCTGTGGGAGCGCCGCGAGGTGGACCCGCCCGAGGCCCTGGCCGCCGTGCTCGGCAGGACGCGCGCCCGGCTGCTGGCCGAACTCGACCAACCGGCCTCGACCCGCGACCTCGCCCAGCGCGCCGGGCTCTCCGAGCCCGGCGTCAACCAGCACCTGACGGCGCTGCGCAAGGCCGGCCTGTGCAGCGCGCACCGCAGCGGCCGGTACGTGCTCTACGCTCGCACGGCGGTCGCCGAGACGCTGCTCTACTTGGAGGAGACCCCCACCCCCAGGTCGAACTCCCGGTAGACGCGCGCCCAGAACCCGTCACGCAGCCAGACCCGGGCCTCCGGGTAGGGCCGCAGCGAGTGCCCGAGCTCCTTCTCCGCCTCGATCAGCAACTCGGTGTCGATCACGGTCGGCAGGATCGGGCCGGGCAGCAGGTCGCGGATGTTGTCGCGGCCGCGGGTGAGTATCCACTTCTGGGCGACGTGCTCGCCGACGTCCTCCACGCGCGGACGGCTGGGCCCCAGCTTGGCGACCTGACCGGGCTTGGCGTGCGGCTTGACCGGCGCACGCCCGGCGAACACCTGGGCGGGCGAGGGAGCGGCGGCGGGCGGGGTGACCGCAACAGGTTGCGGCGCGCGGCTGAAGAACGGTCTCAGGAAATCGGCCGAGATCACTTCCACGGTGTCCGACTCCCACACCAGGCGCTCGGCCTGGTTGGTGCCGTAAGGGGGCTCGACGCCCCACAGGTGGATGCGAACGCCGTACGCCTGCGCCGCCTCGACCGCCGGGACCATGTCCTCGTCGCCCGCCAGCAGGATCGTGTCGGTCACCGCGTGATGCCTGGCCAGTGCCTCCAGGTCGCTCCTGATCTGCGCGTCGACGCCCTTCTGCTGGCCGCGGGCGTTGAGGTTGCCAAGGCGGACCTTGACCCACGGGAGCTGGGCGATGACACGCTGGTCGACGGTCGGCACACGGTCGCGGGCTGCGTCATACCAATAGATCCGCAGAAGTTCGCCGGAAATACGTTCCTCTGCATGTTTCTGTAGACTCTGGATGAGCTCATCGGCGGCCACCCGATATTCCTTGCGTTCCTTCGCGCCGAGCAGCACCTCACCTGCCGCAGCGTACAGATAACCGACATCCACTAGGACGGCGTACTTGGCTGCCACAGGATGCGGCATGAGGTCTGGGATGGCCATGTCGTCCTCCAGGCCGCGGTGTTAGTTGATCGGCTGACTATATACGCCTACTTTCTCTAGATAGTCCCAACTCCCGGGGAACTTGACACCCGATTCCCGGGATCTATCTAGGGTAGTGCGCTCATCCGCCAAGCCGCCTTCCCCGGCAGGCCAGGGTTACGCATACCTCTGGCGGGGTTTCGCCATGTTTGTCTACGAGGTCTCTCGGGTTCGGCGTACGAGCTCCGGCGCGTGGCGAGCACGGCCACCACGGCCGCGATCTCCTCGGCCGTGGCCTCGCCGCGGACTATACGCAGGTGGTCGCTCATAGAGGAATGTTCCCATGCTTCTTCGGCGGCAGCGAGGCTCTCTTGTTACGCAGGGCGCGAAGTGCCCGGACAACTTGTGGCCGGGTTTCGGATGGCCGAATCACCGAGTCCACATAGCCGCGTTCGGCCGCGATGTACGGATTGGCCAATGTGTCCTCGTACTCGGTGACGAGCCGGGCGCGTTCGGCGTCGGGGTCGCCGGAGGCGGCCAGTTCGCGGCGGTAGAGGATGTTGACCGCGCCCTGCGCGCCCATGACCGCGATCTGGGCCGTGGGCCAGGCGAGGTTGACGTCCGCGCCGAGGTGCTTGGAGCCCATGACGTCGTACGCGCCGCCGTACGCCTTGCGGGTGATGACCGTGACCAGCGGGACCGTGGCCTCGGCGTAGGCGTACAGGAGCTTGGCGCCGCGGCGGATGATTCCGTTCCATTCCTGATCGGTCCCGGGGAGGAATCCCGGTACATCAACAAAAGTCAGGATCGGAATATTAAAGGCATCACAAGTTCGAATAAATCTGGCGGCCTTCTCGGAGGCGTCGATATCCAGACATCCGGCGAAATGCATCGGCTGGTTGGCGACGACGCCCACCGGCTGGCCGTCCACGCGGCCGTAGCCGACCACGATGTTCGGCGCGAACAGCGCGTGGACCTCCAGGAACTCCCCGTCGTCGAGCACGTGCTCGATCACCTGGTGCATGTCGTACGGCTGGTTGGGGGAGTCGGGGATCACCAGGTCGAGGGCCGGGTCGGGCGCCAGGTCGTCGGCGGCGGCGAACGCCGGGGCCTCGTCCAGGTTGTTGGAGGGCAGGTAGGACAGCAGCGCCTTGACGTAGTCGAGGGCGTCCTCCTCGTCGGTGGCCTGGTAGTGGGCCACGCCCGACTTGGTGTTGTGCGCGCGGGCCCCGCCCAGCTCCTCGAACGTGACCTCCTCGCCGGTCACCGTCTTGATCACGTCGGGGCCCGTGATGAACATGTGGGACGTCTGGTCCACCATGACGACGAAGTCGGTCAGGGCGGGCGAGTAGACGTGGCCGCCGGCGGCGGCGCCCATGATGAGCGAGATCTGCGGGATCACGCCGGAGGCGTGCACGTTCCGCTTGAAGATCTCCGCGTAGAGGCCGAGCGCGACCACGCCCTCCTGGATGCGCGCGCCGCCGCCCTCGTTGATGCCGATGATCGGGCAGCCGGTCTTGAGCGCCAGGTCGAGGACCTTGACGATCTTCTCGCCGTACACCTCGCCGAGCGAGCCGCCGAAGACCGTGACGTCCTGGGAGAACACGCAGACCTGCCGGCCGTCGATCGTGCCGTGGCCGGTGATGACCCCGTCGCCGTACGGCCGCCGCTTCTCCAGCCCGAACATCGTGGACCGGTGGCGGGCGAACTCGTCGAACTCCACGAACGAGCCGTCGTCGAGCAGCGCGAGCACCCGCTCGCGCGCGGTCATCTTGCCCTTGGCGTGCTGTTTGTCCACCGCCGACGCCGAGCCGGCGTGCACGGCCTCGTCGAGCCGTCGCTCCAGGTCGGCGATCTTGCCCGCGGTGGTGTGGATGTCCGGCATCTCCGGCATGGGATCGGCGGCAGCGCTCATGCGCGTTAGGCTAGCTCGTCCTCCTAGAGTGGATCCATGACGGATGCGGTTCGCTCCCACGGCCTGTACAAGCGCTACGGCGCCCAGGTCGCGGTGGCCGGGGTCGACCTCGTGGTCCCGGCGGGCAGCTTCGCGGGTCTGGTCGGTCCCAACGGCGCCGGCAAGACGACCACGCTGAGCATGATCACGGGCCTGCTGCGGCCCGACGGGGGCCAGGCCGCGATCGACGGGTTCGACGTCTGGCGCGACCCCGTCGCCGTCAAGGCGCGCATCGGCGTGCTACCAGAGGGGCTGCGGCTGTTCGAGCGGCTGTCGGGCCGCGAACTGCTGCTCTACAACGGCCGGCTGCGCGGCATCCCCAAGGCCGACGTCGAGCAGCGCGCGGGCGAACTGCTCGACGTGATGGACCTGACCGGGGCCGCCGACAAGCTCGTCGTCGACTACTCCACCGGCATGCGCAAGAAGATCGGGCTGGCCGCGGCGCTGCTGCACAATCCGTCCGTGCTCTTCCTCGACGAGCCGTTCGAGGGGGTCGACCCGGTCAGCTCCAACACCCTCACCGAGGTGCTCCGGCGCTTCACCGCCTCCGGCTCGACCGTCATCTTCTCCAGCCACGTCATGGACCTGGTCGAGCGGCTGTGCGACTGGGTGTCGGTGATGAGCGGCGGCCACATCGTCGCCCAGGGTCCGCTCGACCAGGTGCGCGGCGGCTCCAGCCTCAACGAGGCGTTCATGCGGCTGGTCGGCGGCTCCCGCGCCCACGGCGAGGCGGGCCTGAGCTGGCTCGGCGCCCGGCCCGGTGAGCAGCGCCCGGCCGCGCCCACGCCCCAGGACACCCCGTGAGCGCCCCCGGACCGTCCGCCGCGACCTCCGCCGAGCAGCCCGCCGAGCGGTCCGCCGCCGTCACGGGGTCGCCGATGGCCACGGCCGCGCTCTTCGCCCGGCTCAAGCTGCGCCTGCTCGCCGGCAACCTGCGCGGCGACGTGCAGCGCAAGCTCGGCTTCGTGTTCACCCTGCTCGCCGCGGCCGGCCTGGCCGTGCTCGGGTTCCTGCTGATGAGCCTGCTCAGGCTGGCGCCCTCCGACGTCGCGGCCGAGCTGGTGATCGTCGCGTTCGCGCTCTTCCTGGTGAGCTGGATGATCGTGCCGCTGCTGGCGTTCGGGCTGGACGACACGCTCGACCCGGCGCGGTTGTCGCTGTTCCCGCTGCGTACGCGCGAGCTGGCCGTCGGGCTGTTCACCGCGTCCGCGACGGGCGCGTGGCCGCTGGCCATGCTGGTCGTCACGGCCGGCGCGCTGGTCGGGCTGCCCACGGGCGTCGGGGGCGTGCTGCTGGGCGTGCCCGCGGTGCTGCTGCAGTTCGCGCTCTGCGTGGTGACCTCGCGGTTGATCACCACCTCGCTGTCCGGCGCCCTGCGCAGCCGGCGCGGGCGTGACGTGCTGGCCGTGGCCGCCCTGTTCGTGGTGCTGCTGGCGCAGCTCCCCAACCTGCTGATGAACCGCGGCATCGGCGACCCCGCCGCGATGCTCCACCGGCTGGCCGGCGTCCTGCGGTGGACCCCGCCGGGCATGGCAGCGCACGCCATGGCCGACGGCGGCCTGGTCGGCGTGGCGGAGCTGGCCGCCGTCGCGGTGATCGTCGTCGTGCTCGCCTGGTTGTGGATCAAGGCGCTGGGCCGTGCCCTGGTGTCGCCGGACGCCTCGACGCAGGCGGCCTCCGTACGCCGGCGGCGCGGCCTGGCCGACCGGTTCCTGCCCGACGGGCCGCTGGCGGCCGTGGTGACCAAGGAGCTGAAGTACATCAGGCGGGAGCCCAGGTTCCGCGTGGGCTGGTTCTCCTCGGTCGTGGTGACCGTCATCCTGGCGTTCTCGCTGAACAACGGCACCGAAGGGCAGGCGGGTCCGGTGCTGCCGGTGCTGATCACCGGCATGGGCGCGCTGATGATCTCGTTGCAGTCGGGCAACGCGTTCGGCATCGACGGGCGTTCCCTGTGGATGAACGCCGTGGCGTTCGGCTCCGAGGAGGACCTGCGCCGCGACCTGGCGGGCCGCCATCTGGCCAACTGCCTGGTCGCCGCGCCGCTGCTGCTGCTCGTGGCGGTCGCCGCCGCGCTGCTCACCGGCAGCCCGCAGGCCGTCGTGCCGGCGTTCCTGACCGGGCTGGGCGCGCTCGGCGTCGGGCTCGGGGTCGGCTCGGTGACCAGCGTGACGATCCCGTACACGCTGCCCGAGCGGATGAACGCCTTCAGCGGCGCCGCGCCCGGCCAGGGTGGTCAGGCGTTCGCGTCGTCGATGGGGGCGATGCTCGGGATCGTGCTGATGTCCGTCCCGATCGTGGTGCCGCTGCTGTTCGGGCTGCTGTGGGTGTCGGTGCTGGCGCCCTTCTACGGCGTGCTCATCGAAGTGCTCGGCAGACGCCTCGCCGGCAAGATCGGCTTCCCCCGCCTCCCGGAGTTGCTGGCAGCGGTGTCAAAGCCCAGTTAGGGAGTGGTCTAGTCCAATGGGCGAGACCGCCATGCGGTCGCCGAAAGCGACTCGCTACCCTTCGAAGCATGATTGACCAGGGGCTCGAGCGTCGTAGTGCCGCCGTGACCGAGATGCCTGACGAGCTGCGCCACGACGTGCGCATGCTCGGCAAGCTGCTCGGCGAGGTGATCGCCGAACAAGGTGGCGAAGACCTGCTGGCCGACGTCGAACGGTTGCGCAAAGCCGTCATCGCGGCGCGCAGAGGCGAGATTTCCGCCGACGAGATCACCGAAATGGTCGCCGGATGGGAGATCGAGCGGGCGGTGGCGGTCGCCCGCGCGTTCACCTGTTACTTCCACCTGGCGAACCTGGCCGAGGAGCATTACCGCATCCGTACGCTGCGCGAACGCGACGCCGAGGGGAGGGTGCAGCGGGAGTCGCTGGCGCAGGCCGTCCACGAGCTCGGCAACGAGCGCGTGAGCGAGCTGCTGCAGGGCCTGGAGCTGCACCCGGTGCTGACCGCGCACCCCACCGAGGCGCGCAGGCGCGCGGTCGTCACCGCCATCCAGCGGGTCAGCGGCCAGCTCACCGAGTACAACACGCCCGGGCGCGGCGCCTCCGAGCGCGCCGAGAGCAGGCGCCGCCTGCTGGAGGAGATCGACCTGCTGTGGCGTACGGCCCAGCTCCGCGCCACCAAGCTCGACCCGCGCGACGAGGTGCGCACGGCCATGGCCGCCTTCGACGAGACGCTGTTCCGGATGGTGCCCCAGGTCTACCGCTCGCTCGACGCGGCGCTCGACGCGGGCACCGGCACCCGTCCTCCGCTGGCCAGGCCCTTCATCCGGTACGGAAGCTGGATCGGCGGCGACCGCGACGGCAATCCCAACGTCACCGCCAAGGTCACCCGCGACACCATCCAGATCCAGTCCGAGCACGTGCTGACCGCCCTGGAGACGGCCTGCACCCGCATCGCCCGTACGCTGACCGCCTCCGCCCAGTTCTCGCCGTGCTCCGCCGAGCTCAAGGGCGCGCTGGCCGCGGCCGTCGACGCGCATCCCGAACTGGTCTCCGAGCTGGCCACCCGGTCGCCGCGCGAGCCGCACCGCCAGTGGCTGCTGTTCGTGGCCGCGCGCATCGCCGCCACCCGCCACCGCGACCTCGACCTCGCCTACCGCTCGCCCGCCGAGCTGCTGACCGACCTGCGGCTGGCGCAGGAGTCGCTGGCGCGCAGCGCGCCGCGGCAGGCGTACGGGGAGCTGCAGCACCTCGTCTGGCAGGTCGAGACGTTCGGCTTCCACCTGGCCGAGCTGGAGGTGCGCCAGCACTCGCAGGTGCACGCGGCGGCCCTGGAGGAGATCAGGGCCGGCGGCGAGCTGTCGGAGCGCACCGAGGAGGTGCTGGCCACGATCCGGGTGATCGCCTGGATCCAGGAGCGGTTCGGCGTCACGGCCTGCTCCCGCTACGTGGTCTCCTTCACCCGCTCGGCCGACGACATCGCGGCCGTCTACGAGCTGGCCGGGCACGCCCTGGGCGACCGGGCGCCGGTGCTCGACGTGGTGCCGCTGTTCGAGTCCGGCCAGGACCTGGCGAACTCGCCGCGCGTGCTGAGCGGCATGCTGGAGATCCCGCAGATCCAGGACCGCCTGGCCGCGACCGGGCGCCGCATGGAGATCATGCTCGGCTACTCCGACTCGGCCAAGGAGCTGGGCCCGGCGGCCGCCACCCTCCGCCTCTACGAGGCGCAGGAGGAGCTGACCGTGTGGGCGCACGAGCACGACGTGAAGCTGCGCATGTTCCACGGCCGCGGCGGCGCGCTCGGCCGCGGCGGCGGCCCGGCCAACCGGGCGGTGCTGGCGCAGGCGCCGGGCTCGGTCGCGGGCCGCTTCAAGGTCACCGAGCAGGGTGAGGTCATCTTCGCCCGTTACGGGCACATCGCCATCGCCCGCCGCCATCTCGAACAGGTCACCAACGCCGTGCTGCTGGCGTCCTCGCCCACGGTCGGCGCGCGTACGGCGGCCGCCGCCGAGCGGTTCCGAGGCCTGGCCGAGCAGGTCGCCACGGCCTCGGAGGATGCCTACCGCGCGCTCACCGAGGCCCCCGGGTTCCCCGAGTGGTTCGCGCTGGTCAGCCCGCTGGAGGAGATCGGCTCGCTGCGGCTCGGCTCCCGCCCGGCCCGCCGCGGCCTGGGCGCGCCGCGCTCGCTCGACGACCTGCGGGCCATCCCGTGGGTGTTCGCCTGGGCCCAGACCCGCGTCAATCTGCCCGGCTGGTACGGCCTCGGCACCGGCCTGGCCGCCGTCGGCTCCCTCGACGAGCTGCGCGCGGCCTACGCCGAGTGGCCGCTGTTCAACGCGATGCTGGACAACGCCGAGATGTCGCTGGCCAAGACCGACCGCTCGATCGCCAAGCGCTACCTGGCGCTCGGCGGCCGGGACGACTTCGCCCGCCAGGTGCTGGAGGAGTACGACCGCACCCGCGAGCTGGTGCTGCGGGTGACCGGGCACAAGCGGCTGCTGGAGAACCGCAAGGTGCTCTCGCGGGCCGTGCAGCTGCGCGACCCGTACGTGGACGCGCTGTCGCACCTGCAGCTCCGGGCGCTGCGCGCGATGCGTACCGAGGACCTGTCGGAGCAGGAGCGCGAGCGGCTGTCCACGCTGCTGCTGCTGTCGGTCAACGGCGTGGCCGCCGGCCTGCAGAACACCGGCTGAGCACGCGCGGACGGCCCGGCGGGGGGGAGCCGGGCCGTCCGAAGCGCGGGAGTTCAGCGCAGGCTGTCGAAGAAGGCCGTGATGTCGGAGGTGAGCGCCTCCGTGGCGCTGTGAGCGGTGTAGTGGCCGTGGGCCGGGGCGGGCAGCGTCTTCCACGAGACGATGGCGCTGTGGTCGCGCTCGGCGAAGCGGCGGATCGACTTGAAGTCGCCCTCGGCCATGGCCAGCGCGGTCGGGGTGGTCGTCGGCTCCTGCGGCTGCTCCATGCGGGCGTTCTCCCAGTAGAGCCGCAGGGCCGAGCCGGCGGTGCCGGTGAACCAGTGGATCGAGGCGTTGATCAGCACGAAGTCGTCGTCCAGGTCCTCGTCGAAGAGCTGGGCCAGCCAGCCGACGAGCCCGGCGGGGGAGTCGACGACGGCGTGCGCGAGCGTCTGCGGCTGCTGCGACTGCAGGACGTTGAACGCGCCCTTCTCCTTCCAGAACCAGTCGAGCACGGCCAGCCCGGCCTGGTCCTCCTCGCTCAGGCCGGCGAACTCGGCCGGGTCGCCGGAGGGGAAGGAGAAGAGCTGGGTGACGTGCACGCCCACGACGTGCTCGGCGTCGATCCTGCCCAGCTCGGGGGAGATCATCGAGCCGCCGTCGTTGCCGACGGCGCCGTAGCGCTCGTAGCCGAGGCGGGCCATCAGCTCGGCCCACGCCCCGGCGATGCGCCGGTTGTTCCAGCCGAGTTCCTTGGTCGGCCCGGAGAAGCCGAAGCCGGGCAGCGACGGGACGACCACGTGGAAGTGGCGCGACAGCGGCTCGATCGCGTCGAGGTACTCGGCGACGGTGCCGGGCCAGCCGTGGGTGAGGATCAGGGGCAGGGCGTCGGGGGTGTCGGAACGTACGTGGATGAAGTGGATGTTCTGCCCGTCGATCTCCGTCGTGAACTGCGGGTACGCGTTGAGCCTGGCCTCCTGGGCCCGCCAGTCGAAGCCGGACTGCCAGTGGGCCACCAGGCGCTTGACCCGCTCGACGCCCACGCCCTGGTCGGAGCCGGGGATCTCGTCGGCGAAGCGGGTCCGCGCGAGCCGGTCCAGCAGGTCGTCGAGGTCGGCCTGGGGGATCTCGATGCGGAACGGGCGGATGCTCATGAGGGTCCTCTCGACCGAAGAAGCGGAACGGCTTGTTCTGTTCCAACTATAGCAGAACGGAATGATTCATTCCACAACTCTTCACAAGAGGGATCCAAGTGACTTCCAAGGATCACTGAGCAGCATGGGGGCTTTGACAAGTGCAGAAAGGGACCCCCATGAAAAGGACAGCCTTGCTGCTGGGCGCCGTGCTGCTCGGCAGCCTGCTGGCCGCTCCTCCAGCCCTGGCCACCACCGCACCGGCGACCTCGGTGACCCGGGTCAAGGCCACCCCCGCCGACCGGACGGGCGAGTGCCCCACGACGGTGGCCTTCGCCGCCACGGTGGCCGCCAAGGGCAAGGGCACCGTGCGCTACCGCTGGGTACGCGGTGACGGCAGCAAGAGCGCCATCAGGAACTTCCGCGTCAACGGCGCGCGCAAGGTCGTCGTGAGGGACCGCCAGACGTTCGACCGCGACACGACCGGCTGGCAGGCCGTGGAGGTCCTCGGCCGGCGCGGCCTGTCGGCCAAGGCGCGCTTCCGCGTCTCGTGCACCGGGTCCCCGCAGCGCTACGACGTGGTCAACCCGCTGCCCGCCCAGCCGGACAGGCCGCTGGTGGCGGCCGCGAGCGTGCAGGCGAGCCCGTCCCGCCACGACGGCACCTGCCCGGCCACCGTGACGTTCACCGCGACCATCCAGGTGTCGCGCACCCCGGCCAAGGTCGGCTACCGGTGGATCGACAGCGCCACGGGCGAGGGCGCGGTCGAGTCGATGTACTTCGCCGGCGGCGGCCCGCGCAGCAGGCAGATCACGCTGCCGCTGTCCGTGGGCACCTCGACGGCCGGCTGGCGGTCCGTACGGATCCTCAACGCCGGCGGGCACGACTCCGGCCGCGCGCCGTACGACGTGACCTGCCGCGTCACGCCCGGCCCCGAGCCCACCACGACGTCCACCCCGACGCCGACGACCTCCTCGACACCCACGCCCACCACGTCGTCCACCTCGACGCCCAAGCCGACCACGACGTCCGAGCCCCCGGCGCAGCAGCCGCAGGCGGCGATCACCGCCCTGACGCCCGGCGACTACCAGGGCTACTGCGACGAGCCCATCGCCTACCAGGCCACCGGCCGCATCACCCTTCCGGCGGGCCCGGCGGTCAGCGTCGGCTACTGGTGGAGCCTGGACGGCGCCGAGTGGCAGCACCAGACCGTGAGCTTCCCGGCCGCCGGCCAGGCCAGGGCCCAGGACGTCACCGCCGCCTGGAGCTTCGACCAGCCGAAGACCGGCTCGCACAAGCTGGCCCTGACCACCCGGCCCGCCTCCGCCCAGGCCGCCGAGCGCACCTTCGCCCTCTCCTGCACGACCGACCCCGACCCGGCCAAGCTGGCCATCCCCTACGTCCTGACGCCCGTCTACCGGGGCGACTGCACGCAGCCCATCGGCCTGCGGGTGGACGCCCGGATCACCACCGACCGCGACGCCGACGTCCGGTACCGCGTCGTCGTGGACGGCAAGCCCGGCCCGGTCAGGACGCAGGACGCCAAGCCCGACAGGGCCCAGTCGATCGGCGACCTGTTCTACATCAGCCCCAAGGCCTCCGGCGGCGGCGTCATCCGGCTTGAGGTGCTGAACCACAACAAGCCGGTCAAGGAGAAGCCGTACACCGTGACCTGCGTGCCGCAGGACCCGTCGCCGGGGACCGTGCGGATCAGCGAGTTCCGGCCGGTCCACTACTTCGGCGACTGCGCCGAAGCGCCGTACGTCACCGCCTTCGGCGCCTTCCGCGCCGCGCCGGACACCGAGATCACCTGGCGCTGGGTCATCGACGGAAAGCCGACGGAGTCGGCCACGTACAAGACCAACAGCGGCGGCCTTCTCCAGGTGCAGGCCTTCCACTGGCACCGGGACACGAAGACCTCCGGCGTGGTCCGGCTTGAGGTGCTGAACCACAACAAGCCATCCGCCGAAGGCACGTACCCGGTGACCTGCGAATAGCCCTCACAAGGCAGATCCAGCCGGGACACGAGCCGCTCTGATCATCCTGGGGTTCCATCACCCGCGAGGAGGAACCCCAGGACGAGACGGACAGCCGCTGACTAGGGCGTGACGACCCGCTCCTGACCGGCGTAGACGTTGCAGCGCTCGCCGCGCAGGAACCCCACCAGCGTCATCCCGAACTCCCTGGCCAGATCGACGGCCAGGGACGAGGGCGCCGACACCGCGCAGACCGCCGGGATGCCGGCCGCCAGCGCCTTCTGCATGATCTCGTAGCTGGCCCGGCCGCTGACCATGAGCACGTGCCCGGCCAGCGGCAGCCGGTCCGCCAGCGCCGCCCAGCCGACCAGCTTGTCCACCGCGTTGTGCCGGCCGACGTCCTCGCGCGACGCCAGCAGCGTGCCCGTCGCCGAGAACAGGCCCGCCGCGTGCAGCCCGCCGGTCTTGCCGAACACGCCCTGGGCCTCGCGCAGCGCGCCCGGCAGGCCGTAGAGGACCTCTGGGGTGAGTGCGAGCTCGCCCCTGGGGATCGGCTTGCAGCGGCCGTGCAGCGCGTCGAGGCCGGCCGAGCCGCAGACGCCGCACGCGCTGGAGGTGAGGAAGTGCCGGTCGAGCGCGGGCAGGTCGGGCACCGGGCCGTGCAGGCGGACGGTGACGGTGTTGTAGCGGGCCTCGGGCGGCAGGTCCTCGTCCGTGCAGTACGCGATGGCCGCGATGTCGCCCGGCCCGACCAGCCCCTCGCCGCTCAGGAACCCGGCGGCCAGCTCGAAGTCGTGCCCCGGCGTGCGCATGGTGATGGCGACCGTCTTGCGCGCGCCGTCGTCACCGGTGAGGCGGATCTCCAGCGGCTCCTCCGTGGCCAGGTCGTCGCGCCGGTCGCGGGTGCCGGAGCCGGCCAGCTCCCTGACGCGGACGCGGGTGGTGGGCCCGGGACGCGCCTTCACAGCGGCCGCACGGTGACGAGGGCGTTGTAGTCGGGGATGCGCGCCTGAGGCGATCGGCGGGCCTCGTCGAGCAGGACGTTCCCCTCCGGCCAGTGGATCTGCAGGTTGCCCGGCATCACCGGGGCACGCAGCACCTTGCCCTGGTAGGAGCGCTCACCGGCGCGCAGCTCGACGGGGGCGCCGTCGGCCAGCCCGAGCCGGTCGGCGTCGTACGCGCTCATCAGCACGGCCTCGCGGGCGGCGCCGTTGAAGCCGTCGAGCCGCTCGTGGACCATGCTGTTGAACTGCTTGCCGCGCCTGGTCGCGACCTTGAACGTGCCGTCGGGGCGCTCCAGGGCGGGCGGCTCGACCACGGAGAAGACGGCCAGCCCGTCGGGCGTCTGGAAGCGGCCGTCGGCGAAGAGGTGGCGGCCGCCGTACTGGACGTTGTCCCCGAACTTCCGCAGCCCGGAGATGCCCTGGTAGAACGGCACGACCTGCTCGATCTCCGCACGGATCTGCGGAGTGCCGGTGAAACGGACGTGATCGGCTATCTCCGGACGGGTGCGGGCGGCCAGCTCGGAGAAGATCTTCCACTCCGGCCACGCCTCGCCGACGCGCGGCCCCTCGACCTCGGGCGAGAAGATGATCCGCCGCTCGGTGGAGGTCTCGGTCACGCCGCCGACCATCTCGTAACGCGTCTGGGCGGGCAGCAGCAGCACGTCGCCCTCGCCCGGCACGAGCATCTGCGAGGACAGCACGATGTCGATGTGCACCCGCAGCCCCAGCCTGGACAGGGCCTCGCGGCAGTAGGCCGGGTCGGGCAGGACCTCCAGGAAGTTGCCGCCGGAGGAGACGAGCGCGTCGAGCTCGCCCCGGTGGGCCGCGTCGATCATGTCGGTCGCGGTCAGGCCGGGCGCGTCGGGCACCTGGAAGCCCCACAGGTCGGTGAACTTGGCGGCGTTGGCGGACGTGATCGGCAGGCCGCCCGGGTAGCCGGTCGCGTACGCGCCCATCTCGGCCCCGCCCTGGACCCCGCTGTGCCCCCGGATCGGCATCAGCCCGCACTTGTCGCGCCCGACGAAGCCGCGGGCCAGCGCCAGGTTGACGATCGCCCGGACGTTGTCCTCGCCGTAGGCGTGCTGGGTGATGCCCATCGACCAGACCAGCACCGCCGAGCGCGCGTTGCCGAGCAGCTCGGCCAGCCGGAACATCTGCTCCTTGGTGGCCCCCGAGAGCGCTTCGAGCTCGGCCCACGACTGGGACTCGACGGCCTCGCGCGCCTCCTCGAACCCGGACGTCTGCCCGGTCACGAACGCCTTGTCCACCCAGTCGTTCTCGATCAGGTGCTTGAGCACGCCGTTGAGGAAGCCGATGTCGCCGCCGACGTTCACGCCGAAGAACTCGTCGGTGATCTTCGTGCCGAACAGCGCGGACTCGGCGTTGGAGGGCACCCAGTACTTGTCCATGCCCGGCTCGCGGTAGGCGTTGACCATGGCGATCCGGGTGCCGGCCTTCTTGGCGTGGTAGAGGTACTTCATCGCGACCGGCTGGTTGTTCGACGGGTTCGAGCCGATGAAGACGATCAGGTCCGAGCCGATCCAGTCGGTGTAGGAGCAGGTCGTGGCCGCCGCGCCGATGGTCTGCTTGAGCGCGACCGTCGAGGGCGAGTGGCAGATGCGGGCGGCGTTGTCGACGTTGTTCGTGCCGAGCGCCCGCACCGCCTTCTGCGCCGCGTAGTAGTTCTCGTTGGGCACCCCGCGGCTGGTCAGGTACGTGCCGAACCGCGCGCCGCGCAGCCGGTCGGCCGCCACCCGCAGCGCCTCCTCCCAGGTGACCCGGGTGAAGCCGGGCTCCCCGGCCCGCCGCAGCATCGGGTACGGCAGCCGCCCCAGCTCCCGCAGCTCCGCGCTCTTCCGCCCGGCCAGCCCCGAGACGTCGCGCAGCAGCGACACGTCGAGCGCGGGCATGGTGTTGAGCGGCAGCAGGCGCAACCTGATGTTGCACAGGTGGATCTCGTCCATCGTCCAGTCGCGCATGCCGTGGGTGCCGAGCGCGCATCCGTCGCAGGTGCCCTGGTTGAGTATGCGCCAGGCGTAACGCCTGTTCCCCTTGACCGACCTGAACGCCTTCCACAGCTCCAGGTAGTTGTTCGGCTTGCGCAACCCGAGGCCGAAGGGGCGCCACGAAGCCCAGTTGCGAGGGTCAGGACGTCTGCTCATCCCCCCATCTTTACCCCTCGCGCGCATTTCGAGACAGCCGGTGCGGTGCGCCGACCTCGGCGCGGGGTCGGCCAAGATAGGGGGATGGCCTCCTCGCGCTACTCCGACCTCGACCGTCCGCCGCTCTCGGAGGCCGCGCTCAACCGCGCCCTCGTGCGTCCCGGAGCCCTGTGGACCGGCGTCACCGTCGTCGAGACCACCGGCTCGACCAACGCCGACCTCGCCGTGGCCGCCCAGGCCGGGGCCGAGCAGGGCCGGGTGCTGGTGGCCGAGTCGCAGGTCGCCGGCCGGGGCCGGCTCGACCGCGCCTGGTCGGCGCCGCCGCGGTCGGGGCTGACGTTCTCCGTCCTGCTCAGGCCCACGGCGCCGGTCACCGCCCAGGGGTGGCTGCCGCTGCTGTACGGCGTGGCCGCCGCCTCGGCCGTCCGCCGCCTGGCCGAGGTCGACGTGCGCCTCAAGTGGCCCAACGACCTGCTGGTGGGCGAGCGCAAGCTGGCCGGGGTGCTGGCCGAGCGGGTGGACGACGCCGTCGTCATCGGCATGGGCCTCAACGTCTCCCTCCGCGCGGACGAGGCGCCGGTCGAGACGGCCACGTCCCTGGCCATCGAGGAGGCGGCCTGCGTCGACCGCGACCCGCTGCTGCGGGCCGTGCTGCGCGAGGTCGAGAGCCACTACCGCGAGTGGGAGGCGGCGGGCGGCGACGCCGAGGCCGCCGGGCTGCGCGCCGCCTACCTGGCCGCCAGCGCCACGGTCGGCCGCGACGTCCGCGTGGAGCTGCCGGGCGACCAGGTGCTGACCGGGCGGGCGACCGGCGTCGACGGGTCCGGCCATCTCCAGGTGGAGTCCGGCGGCGAGCGCTACACGCTGGGCGCGGGAGACGTCGTGCACGTACGGGCCGCCCGATGAGCCACCGGCGTAGCCGCTCGGCCGGGTTGGTGGCAGCATGTGCGGCATGACCCTTCCCGACCACCATCTGACGCAGGGTGAGCGGCGCGTCCGATCCTTCCATCCCCACTGGAAGCGCCTCGTCGGCCCGTTCTTCGCGCTGATCCTCATCGCCGCGGCAGCGGGTGCGGCCCTGTACTTCTTCCCCAGCACGTGGGGGGAGAGCGTCACCTCCTACGGCAGGATCGCCGCCGTCGTCATCGCCCTGATCCTCCTGACGATCTTCTCGTTCGTGCCCTACCTCCAGTGGAAGAACACCGGTTACGTCCTGACGACCCACCGGTTCACGATCAGCCTGGGCGTGCTGAACAAGTCGACCGACGAGATCCCGATGGCCAAGGTCAACACCGTCAGCTCCGACCAGACGTTCCTGGAGCGCATGCTCGGCTGCGGCACGCTGACCGTCGAGTCCGCGGGCGAGAGGGGTCAGATCGTGCTGCGCGACATCCCGCGGATCCAGGACGTCCGCATGGACCTGTTCAAGCTGGTCGAGGACGCGTCCGACGGAGCGATCGACGGCCACTGAGTTGGCGTAGCCTGCTGATCGTGAACGCCACCCAACCGCCCGGCAGGCCGACGGCCGAGCAGATCGAGCGCACGCTCGTCGGCATGCCGGCCCGCCACACGCGCGCGCAGGTCGCGGCCGGGGCCGGGGTGTCGCAGGAGCTCGCCCAGCGCATCTGGCGGGCGCTCGGCTTCGCCCAGTTCCCCGACGACGCCGTGGCGTTCAGCGACGCCGACGTGGCCGCGCTGCGCCGGGTGCGCAGCATGCTCGACGGCGGTCTGCTCGACGAGCAGACCGTCATCCGCATGGCCCGCGCCCTCGGACAGACCACCGCCAGGCTCGCGCAGTGGCAGGCCGAGATCGTGATCGGCACCATGCTCCCCGACGCGCCCGCCGACGCCGACCTGAGCGGCGTCCTCGACACCGCCAAGGCCCTCCTTCCCGACTTCGAGCACCTGCTGGTCCACGTGTGGCGGGCCCAGCTCGCCGCCGCGGGCACCCGGCTGCTGGCCGTCGCCGACGACCAGGCCGAGCGGGCGCCGGGCCGCGTGTCGATCGCCGTCGGCTTCGCCGACCTGGTCTCCTTCACCCGGCGCTCGCGCGAGCTGGACGAGCGGGCGCTGGCCTCGCTGGTCGAGGGCTTCGAGTCGCGCGCCGCCGACGTGGTGGCCGCGCACGGCGCGCGGCTGGTCAAGACGCTCGGCGACGAGGTGCTGTTCACCGCGCCCGCCCCGGCCCAGGCCGCGGCGATCGCGCTCGACCTCGCCGACAGCCTGGAGCTGCGCATCGGCATGGCGTACGGGCCGGTCGTGCCCATGATGGGCGACGTGTTCGGCACCACCGTCAACCTGGCCGCCCGGCTCACGGCCATCGCCAGGCCGGGCACGATCCTGGTCGACTCCGAGCTGGCCGAGGGCCTGGCCGGCGCGGCGGACGGGGTCGAGGTCCACAAGATCAGAAGGCGTCCGGCAAGAGGGCTCGGCGTGGTCCAGCCCTATGTCTTGCGGAGATCAACCTCCTGACACAAGATGGCTGCCATGCCGTACGAAGTGCAGGGCGTGATCGCCCGCGGTAAGGGCCAGGAAGTTTCGCTGGAGACGGTGGTCGTCCCCGACCCCGGGCCGGGCGAGGCGGTGGTGAACGTGCAGGCCTGCGGGGTCTGCCACACCGACCTGCACTACCGCGAGGGCGGGATCAACGACGACTTCCCGTTCCTGCTGGGCCACGAGGCGGCGGGCACGGTCGAGGCCGTGGGCGAGGGCGTGACCGGGCTGGAGCCCGGCGACTTCGTGATCCTCAACTGGCGCGCGGTGTGCGGCCAGTGCCGCGCCTGCCTGCGCGGCCGGCCGTGGTACTGCTTCGCCACCCACAACGCCACCCAGAAGATGACGCTCAAGGACGGCACCGAGCTGTCGCCCGCGCTCGGCATCGGCGCGTTCCTGGAGAAGACGCTGGTGGCGGCCGGGCAGTGCACGAAGGTGTCGGCCGAGGCGCCCGCCCAGGTCGCGGGCCTGCTGGGCTGCGGCGTGATGGCGGGCATCGGCGCCGCGATCAACACCGGCGGCGTGACGCGCGGCGACAGCGTGGCCGTGATCGGCTGCGGCGGGGTCGGCGACGCGGCGGTCCTGGGGGCGTCGCTGGCCGGGGCGTCCCGGATCATCGCCGTCGACGTCGACGACCGGAAGCTGGAGCTGGCCCGCGGGTTCGGTGCGACGCACACGGTCAACTCGCGTGAGAGCGACCCCGTCGAGGCGATCCGCGACCTGACCGGCGGGTTCGGCGCCGACGTGGTGATCGAGGCGGTCGGCCGGCCCGAGACGTACGAGCAGGCGTTCTACGCCCGCGACCTGGCCGGCACGGTGGTCCTGGTCGGCGTGCCGACGCCGGAGATGCGGCTGGAGCTGCCGCTGCTCGACGTGTTCGGCCGCGGCGGCGCCCTGAAGTCGTCCTGGTACGGCGACTGCCTGCCCTCGCGGGACTTCCCGATGCTGATCGACCTGTTCCTGCAGAACCGGCTGCCGCTCGACCGGTTCGTCACCGAGACGATCGGGCTCGACCAGGTCGAGGAGGCGTTCGCCAAGATGCACCGCGGCGAGGTGCTGCGCTCGGTGGTGATCCTCTAGATGATCGACCGCGTCATCACCTCCGGCACGTTCTCGCTCGACGGCGGCACCTGGGAGGTCGACAACAACATCTGGCTGGTCGGCGACGCGCGTGAGGTCGTGATCATCGACGCCGCGCACGACGCCGAGGCCATCGCCGCGCGGGTGGGCGGGCGCCGGGTCAAGGCCATCGTGTGCACCCACGCCCACAACGACCACGTCAACGCCGCGGCCCGGCTGGCCGAGCTGACCGGGGCGCCGATCCGGCTGCACCCGGCCGACCAGGTGCTCTGGGAGCAGGTGTACGGGCCGGAGGTGGCGTACACGCCGCTGGCCGACGGCGAGAAGATCTCGGTGGGCGGGGTGGCGCTGGAGGTGCTGCACACGCCGGGTCACTCGCCGGGCGCGGTCTGCCTGCACGCTCCCGACGTGGGCGTGCTGTTCAGCGGTGACACGCTGTTCAAGGGCGGGCCGGGGGCGACCGGGCGGTCGTACTCGTCGTTCGGCACGATCATCGAGTCGATCGCCGGACGGTTGCTGTCCCTGCCGCCCGAGACGGTCGTCCACACCGGCCACGGCGACTCCACGTCCGTCGGGGCCGAGGCGCCGCACCTGGAGGAATGGCGGGCGAGAGGCCACTGACCTGGGGAGTGAGCCGACTGTGACGCCTCTAACATAGGCAAGCCTTACCGAAGTGAGCTATCTTAGGTGTGCCTAACCTAAAGGCATTCCCTTCTGCTCGCTTTGAGAGGCTTGACGCCGGATGTACGTGTGCATATGTCGTGCTGTGACCGAGAACGAGGTCCACGACTGCATCGCCTCCGGGGCGAAGAGTGCGAAGCAGATTCGCGACACCACTGGTGCCGGTGGGGACTGTGCCCGTTGTGTACGGAAGATCTGTGCGATCCTGAAGCAGTCCGAAGAACTGACGACCGCATAGCCGCATCGCGACGAGGGGCCCGTTCATGCAGGGCGACAAGCAGATCATCGAACTCCTCAACGAACAGCTGACCGCCGAGCTCACGGCGATCAACCAGTACTTCCTGCACGGCAAGATGCAGGAGAACTGGGGCTACACCAAGCTGGCCGAGCACACGCGCGCCGAGTCCTTCGAGGAGATGCGCCACGCCGAACGGCTGACCGACCGCATCCTGTTCCTCGAAGGGCTGCCCAACTACCAGCGCCTCGGCACGCTGCACATCGGCCAGACCGTCGAGGAGCAGCTCAAGGCCGACCTTGAGGTGGAGCTGGCGGTGGTCGAGCGGCTCCGGCCGGCGATCCAGCTGATGAGGGAGAAGGGCGACATCACCTCCGCCCGCATCTTCGAGGACATCCTTGAGGACGAAGAGGAGCACATCGACTATCTGGAGACCGAGCTGGGCCTGATGCGCAGCCTGGGCGAGCAGCTCTACCTCGCCCGCTACGCCGAGCCCCCCTCGGCCGACGACTAGCGCCACGCTCTCTCCGGCCCCGCCGCCCGTACGGGCGGCGGGGCCGTCGCCTTTTCCGCCGCGCACGGGCCGGCCGCGGCGGCCTGACGGATACTGGGGAAGGCGAGCCCCGGACACCTGTGAGGGAGTGGTCTCCATGCTCTATCTCTTCGGCTTCGAGCGCATCGGCGTGGCCGTCGGCGACTTGTACTTCGTCGACCCCGATCCCGGAGAGCACCAGGAGGGCGCCGAGCACGGCGTGCGCCTGGAGATCCGCAGGCTCGCGCCGGGCGAGCTCAAGGGGTCGATCTACTCGGCCCGTCCCATCGTCGTCGATCAGCTCGTCTGGCGGGTCGACCTGCTGGAGTCGGTCGACGGCACGCCGGGGAGCTTCGACCGTACGCACCACCACCCGGGCTCCAGCGGCTGGGAGCCCGACCGGCGGGTGTTCGACGAGGAACTGTCGGCCGAGCCGCTGAAGTGGCTGGGGGAGCGGCTGGCCGACCTCGACGGCGTGCTGCGGCAGTCGGGCGTCGATCCCGCCGAGGTCGGCGCGGACGACGCGGCGAGCCTGCGCGAGACGGCCCCCGAGATCGTCGACACGGTCCGCCGCCTGCTCGACCGGGTACGCGCCGGCGAGCTCGGCACCGCCCCGGCCACCGGCCCGGCCACGTCCGTCCGGTCGAGCTGGCTCTGAGCGGCGCCGGGTATCACGCCCCGGATGTCGGGGTTCGTCCAGCGATGGCCCGGTACGCGCGGTGGACGGCGCGCCGGGCCGCGGAGGCGCGCCCGCCGATGCGGGCGTACGTGATGTGATCGGAAAGCCTGGAGCGCTTTGTGATTTCCCCTCGATAATCGCGGTAATTTAATCACGACTAACCCTTATTTAGCTTCGTTTGCCCAGGTCAATGGATAGGTCAACGACAAGTCAAACCGCGCGCTGTGCCCGGGAAACGATCGCCTAAGGTCCTACGATCGCTTCATGACCTGCGTACTTCTCGCCGAGGATGACACCTCGATCTCCGAGCCACTCGCGCGTGCGCTACGCCGCGAGGGCTATCAGGTAGAGGTGAGCCCCGACGGCCCGCAGGCCCTGGAGAGGGCCCTGTCGGGCGGCATCGACCTCATAGTTCTCGACCTCGGGCTGCCAGAGATGGACGGTCTTGAGGTCGCGCGCCGGATCCGTGCCGAGGGGCACGGCACCCCGGTTCTCATACTCACGGCCCGCGTGGACGAGGTCGACACCGTCGTCGGCCTCGACGCCGGCGCCGACGACTACGTGACCAAGCCGTTCCGGCTGGCAGAGCTGCTGGCCCGAGTGCGCGCGCTGCTGCGGCGCGGCACGTCCGAGACCCCGGTCGTGCAGGGGGTCCGCATCGACGCCGACTCCCGGCGCGCCTGGATGGGGGAGAAGGAGCTGCACCTGACGACCAAGGAGTTCGACCTGCTGCGGGTCCTGGTCCGCGACGCCGGCAAGGTCGTCACCCGCGAGCAGATCATGCGCGAGGTGTGGGACACCAACTGGTGGGGTTCGACCAAGACCCTCGACATGCACATCTCCTGGCTGCGCCGCAAACTCGGCGACGATGCCGCCAAGCCCCGTTACATCACGACGGTCCGGGGAGTCGGCTTCCGGTTCGAACGCGAGTAGGCGCATGCGCCGTCGACTGCTCTCCTCCACACTGGTCGTCGCGGTCATCGCGGTCCTGTTGCTGGGGGTCCCCCTGGGCGTCGTGGTCAGCCGTCTGATCGTTGACGAGGCGGCTCAGGAGCTCGGGGCGGAAGCCAAACGTCTCGTGGGCGAGGTCGAGTACGCCCGCGTCCAGGAGACCCCGCTCGATCCGCAGCAACTGGAGCAGAAGTACCCGGGCAGGTACATACAGATCTGGGAACGCGGAACCCCTCTCAGGGTGACCGTCGTCGGCACCGCGCCGGCGTCGGGTCACCTGATGACCGAGGACGCACAGACCAACACAGGCGTCTATGTCCGCATAAGTCGTGACAGAGACCAGGTCGAGCGGGACGTACGCGCCAGGCTCCTGCTGATCGTGGCCCTGGCCGTCGCGGCGCTCGCGGTTGCCGTGAGCCTGGCCGTCGTACAGTCGCGCAGGCTGACGTTGCCCCTCCAGGACCTGGCGAAGATCGCCGAGCGACTGGGGTCGGGCGACGCGCGGCCGAGCAAGCACCGCTACGGCATCCCCGAACTGGACCGCGTGGCCCAGGTGCTCGACCGCAGCGCCACCCGCATCTCCGACCTGCTCACCCGCGAACGCGAGTTCGCCACCGACGCCTCCCATCAGCTCCGCACGCCCCTGACCGGCCTGACCATGCGCCTGGAGGAGATCGTCGCCGCCTCGAACGACCCGGAGGTCGTCCGTGAGGAGGGCGAGGCGGCCATCGTGCAGGCCGAGCGGCTGACCGCGGTGATCGACGAGCTGCTGGCGGCCGCCCGTCGTCAGCGCCACGCCCAGGCCGAGCCCGTCGCCATCGACGAGGTGCTCATCCAGCAGATCACCGAGTGGGAGCCGGTCTTCCGCGAGGCGGGCCGCACGTTGCACCTCGACGGCACCCGCGGCCTGAAGGCGATGGCCACCACCGGCGGCTTCGGCCAGGTCATCGCCTCGCTGCTGGAGAACTCCGTGCGCCACGGCGGCGGCACGGTCACCGTCACCAGCACCAGCGGCGACAACTACATCGTGATCGAGGTCTCCGACGAGGGCCCCGGCATCGCCGACGAGATCGCACCCAAGATCTTCGAGCGGAACGTCAGCGGCGGCGGAGGCACCGGCCTCGGGCTCACCCTCGCCCGCGCGCTGGCCGCCGCCGACGGCGGACGACTGGAACTGGTGCGGCGCCGACCGGCGACGTTCGCCATCTTCCTGCGCCCGGCCGAGGAGGACAGCAGGAACCGCGTGGTCAGCGGTCCTGCCTGACCTCGGGCAGCTCGACCGGGATCGGCTCGGTGGCCTCCAGGAACACCCACTTCTTGTACGACCAGTAGCGGAACAGCGTGCCGAGCCCGACGCCGACGAAGTTGGCGATGTTCAGGCTGACGCCGTCGTGCAGGTGGAGGGTGTACTTGGTGAAGCCGATCACCAGCAGGCCGAACAGCAGGGCGACGCCGTTGAGCAGGAAGAACAGGAAGTATTCGCGGCCGAGGCCGCTCTGCTCGCGGTGGCGGAAGGTCCAGAAGCGGTTGCCCAGGTACGCGAAGGTCGCCGAGAGCGTGGTGGCGAGGACCTTGGCGGTGAGGGGACCCCACTCGAAGCCGAGCAGGAAGAGGTTGTAAACGCCGGTGTCGAACAGGAAGGCGGCGGCCCCGATGCTCCCGAACTTGGCCAGCTCGTGGACCAGGGACTCGAACCGCTGGTAGAGGCGCTTGGCAAACTCCACGTCCGCGCTCGGTCCTTTCCCTAGTCGAGACTGACCATCTCAGCGTACCGGCGATGTCGTACGGCCGGTGTCAGGGGGCCGAACATCCCTCGCAAAGACGACTTCTAGAAATATCGTCTTATGAGCGGCATTTCTGAAAGATCGGCATTACGCTGCCGTTCAGATCGCGGGCCCGCCCGCGATGTCGGACCTGCCGCTCCAGACGGCCGCCCTCCCGGGAGCCACCTGTGCCGCTTCGACTGCTCGTGCTGGTGCTGGCCCTGCTCACAGCGGGCTGTGGCACGACCGGCGGCGCCCCGGTGCTCCAGGAGGACCGCACGCCTGCGCCGGCAGCCGCGCCACGGGTCGACCCGGCGACCGCCGGGCAGGCGTTCTCGCTGCTCAGGCAGCTCGACGAAGCCTGGCGGCGGCGGGACTGCGCCGCCGTACGGGAGCTGACCACGTGGGCGGAGCGGACGCTGGACGGCCGTGCCTGCGAGGCGACCCGGAACGGCCGTCCAGCCCTCCCCGCCGACCCCGGTTACCTGCTGCCCGACGAGGGCGACTGGTTCGCCGCGCTGGCCCGCGAGCCCACGCCCGCGTACTACCTGTTCTTCCTGGAGGACGGACGCTGGCGGCTGGGCGCCGGTCCGGTCCCCGTGCCTGTGCCCGTGCCCGTGCCTGTGCCCGTGCCCGGCGAGCCGGCGCGGGAGGCCACCGAGGCGCCGTCGTCGCTGGTCAGGCCGGCCCGCCTGGTGCCGCAGCGGCACCTCACGTACCTCACCGACCCGGCCGGGGTGGCGGGGGTGCGCTTCCCGGCGGGCGACCCGCTGCGCGGCCTGCTCAAGGACGTCACCGCCCAGCGCGCCGACGTGGAGCTGTACGGGACCCGTACCCTCGCGATCCCGGTGGCCGCCGATTCCGTCCTGGTGTTCGACGCCCTGCGCCTCACGTACGAGGGCGGGCGCACGGACCTGGTGGTGACGGCCAGCCTCGTCGGCGCGGGCAACCGGATCAGGACGCTCGGGCTGCGGCGGGGGCGCGCGAGTTGAACAGACGCTCGTGCTGCGGCGGGGGCGTGCTGGTTGACAACGGCGAGGTAGTCGTTCCGTCCCGGTAAGCTCACCTCACGTGAGTTCCTACAGTCCCATCGGGCCGGTCGTCGGCGTGGTCGGCGCCGGCCAGCTCGCCCGGATGACGCAGCAGCCGGCCATCGCGCTCGGGGTCGAGCTGAGGGTGCTGGCCGCCGCCCCCGGAGAGAGCGCCGCACGAGTGATCGTCGACACCCGGGTCGGAGACTACCGCGACCTGGCCGACCTGCGCGCGTTCGCCCAGGGCTGCGACGCGATCACGTTCGACCACGAGCACGTGCCGACCGAGCACATCAGGGCCCTGATCGCCGACGGCCACGCCGTGCACCCGGGCGCCGACGCGCTCGTGCACGCCCAGGACAAGGCGGTCATGCGCGAACGGCTGACCGCGATCGGCGTGCCGTGCCCCGCCTGGGCCCACGTCGCCTCCGCGGAGGACGTCTCGGCGTTCGCCGGCGAGCACGGCTGGCCGGTGGTGCTGAAGTCGGTGCGCGGCGGCTACGACGGGCGCGGCGTGTGGGTCTGCCGCACCCCCGAGGAGGTGGCCGAGGCGTTCGCGACCGGCGTCGAGCTGATGGCCGAGGCGTTCGTGCCGTTCGAACGGGAGCTCGCGGTGCTGGTGGCCCGCTCGCCCCACGGGCAGGGCGTCAGCTACCCGGTCGTGGAGACCGTGCAGCAGGACGGCATCTGCGTCGAGGTGCTCGCCCCCGCCCCCGGCATGGACCCGGAGGAGGCCGCCGTCGCCCAGCGCATCGGCCTGAAGATCGCCCACGAGCTGGGCGTGACCGGGCTGCTGGCGGTGGAGCTGTTCCAGACCGCGGACGGCCTCGTGGTGAACGAGCTGGCCATGCGCCCCCACAACAGCGGCCACTGGACGATCGAGGGCTCGACCACGTCCCAGTTCGAGCAGCATCTGCGGGCAGTGCTCGACCTGCCGCTCGGCTCGCCCTCGATGACCGCCCCCGTCGTCGTCATGGCCAACCTGCTGGGCGGCGACGACCCCGACCTGTTCAAGCGCTACGAGCACGTGCTGGCCCACGACCCCGGCATCAAGCTGCACTTCTACGGCAAGGAAGTGCGTCCGGGACGCAAGATCGGGCACGTCACGGCCCTGGGCTCCGACCTCGACAAGGTCCGCGCCCGCGCCCGCCACGCCGCCGTCTACCTGATGACCGGGGAGTACACGTGACAGAAGGAGGCGGCGTGAAGATCGGGATCGTCATGGGGTCGGATTCCGACTGGCCCGTGATGAAGGCCGCGGCCGAGGCCGTGGCGGAGTTCGGGGTGCCGTTCGAGGCCGACGTCGTCTCGGCCCACCGCATGCCGGTCGAGATGATCGAGTACGGGCGGCAGGCGGCCTCCCGCGGCATCCGGGTGATCATCGCGGGCGCCGGCGGCGCGGCGCACCTGCCGGGCATGCTGGCCTCGGTCACGCCGCTGCCGGTGATCGGCGTGCCGGTGCCGCTGAAGTACCTCGACGGGATGGACTCCCTGCTGTCGATCGTCCAGATGCCGGCCGGGGTGCCGGTGGCGACGGTGGCGGTCGGGGGCGCGCGCAACGCGGGGTTGCTGGCCGTCCGCATCCTCGGGGCCTCCGACGCCGGGCTGCGCGAGCGCATGGAGGAGTTCCAGGGGCGCCTCAAGGAGCAGGCGTACGCCAAGGGTGAGAAGCTGCGAGCGGAGGCCGCGGAGCTCTGAGCAGGCCGCTCAGAGCTTTTCAGGCCCTTTCGGAGCCGTTCCGTGGCGTTCGCGGGGCGGGCGCCCAGGAGGTCGTTCTCCGGGCGCCCGGCGAGCCGCGGCGGCCCCCTACGGTGGGCCCGGGGCTACGGCGGGCCCAGGGGCTATGGGCGGCCGAGTGCCCGGTAGTGCCAGCCGGCCGAGCGCCACACCTCGGCGTTGAGCGCGTTGCGGCCGTCGACGATGCGCCGGGTCGCGACCACCGCGCCCAGCTCCTCCGGATCGAGCTCCAGGAACTCTTTCCACTCCGTCAGCAGCAGCACCACGTGCGCCCCGCGGACCGCCTCGACGGCCGACTCGCCGTAGTTCAGCTCCGGATGAGCCTTACGAGCGTTGTCGAGCGCGATCGGGTCGTAGACGGTGACCTGTCCGCCCTGGTGGCCGATCGTCACGGCGACGTCCAGGGCGGGGGAGTCGCGAATGTCGTCCGAGTTCGGCTTGAAGGCCGCACCCAGAACGCCGACCGTGCATCCGTGGAACGAGCCGCCCGCCAGCTCTCTGGCCAGGTCGACCATGCGGGCACGGCGGCGCATGTTGATCGCGTCGACCTCGCGCAGGAACGTCAGCGCCTGGTCGGCCCCCAGCTCGCCGGCCCGCGCCATGAAGGCCCTGATGTCCTTGGGCAGGCAGCCGCCGCCGAAGCCGAGCCCGGCGTTGAGGAAGCGCCCGCCGATGCGGTCGTCGTACGAGAGCGCCTCGGAGAGCTGCTTGACGTCGGCGTGCGCGGCCTCGCAGACCTCGGCCATGGCGTTGATGAAGGAGATCTTGGTGGCGAGGAAGGCGTTGGCCGCCGTCTTGACCAGCTCCGAGGTCGCGAAGTCGGTCACCACGAAGGGCACTTCCCCGAGCGGCGCGTACACGTCGCGCAGCACCTTCTCGGCCCGCTCCGAGCGCACGCCGAGCACGATGCGGTCGGGGTGGAGGGTGTCCTCCACCGCGAAGCCCTCGCGCAGGAACTCAGGGTTCCACGCCAGCTCGACGCCGACGCCCGCGGGGGCCAGACGGGCGAGCTTGTCGGCCATGCGCTCGGCGGTGCCGACCGGCACGGTGGACTTGCCCACGACCAGGCACTCGCGGTCGAGCAGCGGCGCGAGCGAGTCGATGGCGCTGTCCATGTACGACACGTCCGCGGCGTACTCGCCCTTCTTCTGGGGCGTGCCGACGCAGACGAAGTGCACGTCGCCGAAGGCCGCGACCTCTTCGTAGGAGCTGGTGAAGCGAAGGCGGCCGGAGTCGAGCCCACGGCGGAGCACGGGTTCCAGCCCGGGCTCGTGAATGGGGAGCTCACCGTTGTTCAGCCGGCGGATCTTGTCCGCGTCAATGTCGAGGCCCAGGACTTCGAATCCGAGATCCGCCATGCAGGACGCATGCGTGATGCCCAGGTATCCGGTCCCGATCACCGTGAGGCGATATGGCACGAGCGAGCTCCTTTCGATCGCCAGGCATGCTACCGGCCTTCGCTACCTCCTTCGTGCCACCTGCATCTGTTCGCAAACCGTACTAGCTGGTAACAAAGTGCTCGGACGTCCTAGTATCTACGCATGAGCTTCCCTCTCTATGCGCCCGCCGAAGAGCACGACATGCTCAGGGAGACGGTCCGCGCCCTGGCCGACGAGAAGATCGCGCCGCAGGCCGCGGCGGCCGACGAGTCCGAAGAGTTCCCCTGGGACGTCTACAAGGCCCTCGTCGCCGCCGACCTGCACGCCGTGCACGTTCCCGAGGAGTACGGAGGTGCCGGGGCGGACGCGCTGGCCGCGGTGATCGTCATCGAGGAGGTCGCGCGGGCCTGCGCGTCGTCCTCGCTCATCCCCGCGGTCAACAAGCTGGGCACCGTGCCGCTCCTGCTCTCGGCGTCCGAGGAGCTCAAGCAGCGTTATCTGGCGCCGGTGGCGCGGGGCGAGGCCATGTTCTCGTACGCGCTGTCCGAGCCGGAGGCGGGTTCCGACGCCGCCGCCATGAAGACCCGCGCCGTTCTCGACGGCGACCACTACGTGCTCAACGGCACCAAGATGTGGATCACCAACGCCGGCGTCTCCGAGTACTACACGCTGATGGCCGTGACGGACCCGTCCGCGGGCGCCCGGGGCATCTCCGCCTTCGTGGTGGAGAAGTCCGACGAAGGGGTGTCCTTCGGGCCGAAGGAGAAGAAGCTCGGCATCAAGGCCTCGCCCACCCGCCAGGTGATCCTGGAGAACGTACGCATCCCGGCGTCCCGCATGATCGGCGAGCCCGGCACCGGCTTCAAGACGGCCCTCGCCACCCTCGACCACACCCGCGTCACCATCGCCGCCCAGGCGCTGGGCATCGCCCAGGGCGCCCTGGACTACGCGATCGGCTACGTCAAGGAGCGCAAGCAGTTCGGCCGCGCGATCGGCGACTTCCAGGGCCTGCAGTTCATGATCGCCGACATGGCGATGAAGCTGGAGGCCGCCCGGCAGCTGACCTACCGCGCCGCCGCCAAGAGCGAGCTGGCGATGCACGGCCGGCCGCAGAAGGACCTGACGTTCCTGTCGAGCGCCGCCAAGTGCGCCGCCTCGGACGCCGCCATGGAGATCACCACGGACGCGGTGCAGCTCCTGGGCGGGTACGGGTACACGAAGGACTTCCCGGTGGAACGCATGATGCGCGACGCCAAGATCACCCAGATCTACGAGGGCACCAACCAGATCCAGCGCATGGTGATGGCCCGCCAGCTCCTCAAGTAACCCCTGACGTGCGAGAACCCCGCCTGCCGGTCGGCTGGGGCGGGGTACGCCGTCCTGGGGTCGTACGGCCTGGACGAACCGGCCGCCGGCCCGGCGGACTCAGAGCCGGGTGTGCACGAGGGTGACTCGGCGGGCGTCCAGGACAGTGCCGCCGTCGTCCAGGACGATTTCCGCTGGGACGGGCCGACTCAGGAAAGCCAGCAGGCTCGCCGTCAACCCGTACGCGCCGACGTTGGGGATCTCCAGGACATCGCCTATGTTCGGCACAGGGATGTCGGCCGACCGGCTCAGGATGTCCAGCGGAGTGCACAGCGGGCCCACGAGGCTGAGACGGCCGTCCCGCGGCGCGATGGCAGGAGCGGCGACCGGCTGGGCGTCAGGAGTGAGAATGCGTCCCAGCCCCGACATTCCGCCGAGGGCGTTGACGCCCACGTCGAGAACGACATAGGTACTCCCGGAACGTGGTTTGACGTCAAGTACGCTGGTCAACAACGATCCGCAGCCGCCTACCAGGTACCGGCCGGACTCGAACGCGATCTCCGGCCGGCCTGCGCGCCACCCGGGCAGGCTTCGGTCGAGCGCGGCGGTCAGGGCGTGGCGCAGGTCGGCGTAGACGGGCCGTGATCCGGGGCGGGCATATGGAGCTGCGAAACCGCCGCCGATGTCGATGAGGCGGCCGACGCTCCCCGCCTGCCGCAGCACCTCAGCCGCCGTCTTGATGCTGAGCTCGAACTCCGCCGTGAGCCCGTCGGCGTCGGAGATGTTCGTCGCCGGGAAGATGTGCACGCCGACGAGGCGGAGCGGGCCTTTGTCGCCGGCGGTCCGCAGGAGGTCGACGGCTGTCTCCGGCGTCATCCCGAACTGGGTGGTGGCGCCGGTCATCCGCAACCCGGTCACCCCGGTGGCCGCCTGGACGCCGTTGAGGCGTAGCAATACGTCGAGCTCGGCGGCGTGGTGTGATGCGATACGCTCCAGACGTTCGAAGTCGGCCCGCGATTCCACCGAGAACGTCCGAACGCCGCGCCGCACGGCGTCGTCGAGTTCTTCGGCACTCTTCCCCGGTCCGGTCATCAGGCAGCGTCCGGGTGCTTGTCCTGCTGACAGCGCGGCCGTCAGCTCGGCGGCCGAGCTCACCTCGCAGTGCAGGCCCTGACGGACGAACTCCGAGATCAGCAGGGGGTGCGGATTCGCCTTGACCGAATAGTAGAGCCGCGTCCGCTCGGGAAGCTGGCGCCGCAGCTGCGTGACCGCGGTCCGCACCTCGGCGAGGCGGTAGACGTACAGGGGACTTCCGTACCGGTCGATCAGTTCTCTCACTCTGTCACCACCAGGTCGGCGCCGAGCTGGACCTTGTCGATCTTGCCGCTCGTGGTTCGCGGCATCGCCCGCACGATGAGGCAGCGATCGGGAACCTTCGCCGTTCCCAGCCGATCCGCGACTTCTTTCATGACGCGTTCGGGGCGTAAGGCGGACTGGATCCACAGAACGCATTCCTGGTTCCGGCCGACCAGCGCGGCCGCGGCCTCCAGTACACCCGGAACGTCGAGGGCAGCCGCCTCGATCTCGTTCAGGCTCGTACGAACGCCGTTGCGCTTGAAGATGTCGTCCCGGCGGCCGACGAATGTCAGCGCGCCGTCATCGTCCAGGAATCCGTGGTCA
Source organism: Nonomuraea sp. NPDC052265 (assembly GCF_044547985.1). NCBI lineage: Bacteria > Bacillati > Actinomycetota > Actinomycetes > Streptosporangiales > Streptosporangiaceae > Nonomuraea > Nonomuraea sp. NPDC052265. The sequence goes on along the minus strand of NZ_JBIUBJ010000001.1, from coordinate 720,643 downwards.
CCGGTACGCAGACGACGTTCGCCGGTGACGGAGTCCACGGGAAAGCGCCGCGCGGACGCCTCCGGGTCGGCCCAGTAACCGTCCATGACATGGGGACCTCGTACGACGATCTCGCCGACCATCCCCGTCGGAAGCGTCTCACCGTCCGGCCCGACGACCTCGACGTGTGTACCCGGCAGCGCGGTTCCGACGGTGTTCGGTTTCACCAGATCCGCATCGGGAGAGGCGATGGTGATGCGTTTGCACTCGGTCATGCCGTACATGGCCACGATGCTCACGCCGGGGAACGCCTCGCGGAGTCTCGCGGCGACCGCAGAGGTGAGCTCCGCCCCAGTGTTGGTGATCAGCCTCGGCCTCAGCGTGTCCTGTCGTCCCGCCAGGCGCAGCAGGGTCAACGCCGCCGGCGGGACCAAGGGCAGCACGGTGGCCCCGCTGTCGCGCATCGAGCGGTAGACCGAGAGCTCGTCGTGAGCGGCGGAGACGACGAGTTCCGCGCCTGCCTCGGCGCAGAGGAAGGCCTGGTAGAGACCGTAGTCGAAAGACAGGGGGAGCCGGCAGAAGACGACGTCGTCGGGCCGGTAGGCGAGCCTGGCGGCGATGGCGCGCGTCGCGAACGTCACCTGCCGGTGGCGCGACACCACCCCCTTGGGGCCTGCCGTCGAACCGGAGGTGTAGATGAGCACGGCGACATCCGACGGATCCACCACCGTGTCGGCCGTCGGCCGGTCGATCGTCTCCCATTCGCCGAGCAGCTCGTCGAGACCAGCCACACGGTGTTCAGGAGGGATCGTGGCCGCGGTACGCGGCGCGTCCGGGGATTCGGCCAGGATCAGCCGCGGCTCGCAGTCACGAATGATCGCTTGGAGCTGATACGGCCGTGCCTGTGAGCTCACCGGTACGAGGATGATTCCGGAGCGCAGAGCTCCGTAGAGGATCGCCAGGAGGTGGCGGGAGTTGGGCAGGAATGTCAGCAGGCGGTCCCCGTGGCCGAGGCCGCGGTACCTCAGCCAGCCGGCGACACGTTCGGCGGCGGCGAGCAGCTCGCGGTAGGTCCAGGACCCTGTGTCGTCTCGTACGGCACGAGCGTCCGGCGCCGCCGCGGCCGCCCGGTCCATGAGCCGGTGGACGGGGCCGAGGTCGGCGAGCAGCCGCTCCATGGTTGTGTCAGTCATGGCCGTGTGCCCGCGCTGCTGCTTCCTGGGCCGGACGGTCCGCACGCAGACGGTCGATCTGCTGCCACAGGCTGCCCGCCGTCGCGAACGTCTCGAAGGCCAGCAGCTCGTCCGACATCTCGATGTCGTACGCGGCCTCCAGCGACGTCAGCAGCTCGACCGTGCCGAGCGAATCGAGGCCGAACTCGGCCAGTTCCAGGTCGGAACGCAGGTCCTCCTCCTCCGGCAGAAACCGCAGCACACCCCGCAGCAGTGCTTCGAACTGCTCGTCCCAGGGTTTCCCGGCCGAGCGCGGTTCGCGCGCGGCTTCTGGGGGCGGAAGCGCGTCGGTGTCCAGTTCGCCCGTGGGCGTCAAGGGCCAATGCTCCACCTGCACCACGGCGTCCAGGGCCAGACGGCGCGGAAGCCGCCCGGACGCCTTGCGCCGCAGCTCCTGAGTGTCCAGCGTGACGCCGTCGTCGGCGCGTACGTAGCCGACGATCCGCCGGTCGGCGCCCTGGAGCACGACAGACGTCTCCCGCGTACCCGGCAGGCGGCGCAACTCCTGCTGAACCTGGGCGAGGTCCAGGAACTGCCCGTTGGCCGCGGTCAGAGCGGCGCGGGGGCCGAGGTGCTCCAACGTGCCGGCCTCGTGCCACCGGGCCAGCAGGCCTGTCCGCACCATCCGGGCACCAGGAGGGCCGTGGGGGTCGGGCACGAACTTCTCGGCCGTCCGGGCCGGATCGTCCAGGTATCCGGTGGCGAGTACGGTCCCGCCGAGACAGAGCTCCCCGATGGCACCGATCGGCACCATGCCCTGCCGGCTGTCGAGCACTCGCACCGTCACCCCGGGCAGCGGCCTTCCGCCGGCGGCCACCCATCCGGCTGTCTGGGGAAGACCGCACGCGACCAGCCGATTGTCTGCCCCAGGTGGCGCCGTCGAGACCGATCGCAGATCACGGCACCTGATAGGGGTGGTCCCTCCCACGACCAGTCCGCCACCGGTGGCAAGGGGCAGCATGATCTCCCCGAGCGCCGCCCATGACGTCGGGGGACTCATGAGCCCCCATTCGACGCCGGGACCGATCTTGACACCGTGCTCGGTCAGCGCGGCCGTCATGCCGGCGAGCGCCTGCGCGAGTGAGGACCGCGACACCACCACACCGGAGGTGGCGTCGATGGGGAGCACACAGCTCGCACCGGCGAGGCCGCGACCGGGAACGGCCCCGCCGGTGTGGACGACACTGACCCCATCGGGGGCCCCGGCCGTCTCCGGCGCGTCCGTCACCATGACGTGGTGGAGGGGGACGACGTCGTCCGGCCGTACGTGCACCCAGGCGGCGTCCACCTTCGAGACGGCGAGCACGGCCAGCGGCAGCCGATGGTCGGGCGTCACGGCCAGCGCCACCAGAGAGCCCGGTCCGGCACCGGTCTGCCGGATGCGGTCGGCGAGGCGGTCGGCGGCCCTGTCGAGCTCGCGGTAGGTGAGGGACGCGGAGGCGTCCACTGTCGCGACCGCATCCGGATGGTCGCGTACGCAGGCTTCGAACAGCTCCAGGAAGGTCGTCGGCCGTCGGTCCGTCGACGGCGTGGCGGTCACGGCCCGGAGATTCGTCAGCTCGTCGGCGGGCAGGCAGGAGGCTGCAGCGTCTCCGGCGGCCCCCTCGGACATCTCCTCCAGCACCCGGCGATACAGAGCGCCGAGGCGTTCGGCGTTCTTCCTGCTGAGCACATGGGTGGTGGTGTTCAGCTTCACCACCCCCGAGGTGGTGAAGACGTGAAGCGCGAACTCGTTGTCGGTCTCCGTGACGGTGGCGGTCCATTCGAGGAGCCGCTTGTCGACGTGATGGAAGTCGAGGTAGTTGAACATGACCTCCAGCAACCGGTCATGGTTTCCGTACTCGTGCTGGATGGCCTGCATCGGCAGGCGGCGGTGCGGCCACATCTCCGCCAGGCGGTCATGGACGGACGTCACCAGCTCACCCCACGTCCGCGCGCCTTCAGGCATGGAGATGGAGAGCGTGTTCAGGTACATGCCGGCGACGTGTTCGGCACCGACCATCTCCGGCCGCGCGTCGCAGACCAGGCCGGTGAAGAATCGGTCCGTCCCCGCCACCATGTTCATGACCTTGAGGTGTGCGGCGAGCAGCACCGCCTTCAGCGACGTCCGGGTCTCCCTGGCGAGCTCGCGCAGCCGTTCTTCGAGATCCAGGTAGAGCACGGTGTGCTGGTAGCGCTCCTCCGGCGCGTCACGATCGCCGTGCCACACCGAAGGAAGCGTCGCCGGCACCCGGTCCCGGTGCACCTGCCGCCAGTACGCGCGGTCGGATTCCGACTCCAACGCTGCGGCTTCCGCGGCGATGTGGTCCGCGTATCGGAACGGGAACGGCTGACTCTCGGGCGGCGCCTTCCCGTCGCGGATGGCGTGGTAGGAGGTCAACAGGTCCATCAGCAACAGGTGGAAGCTCCACCCTTCGACCGTCGGGTGACATTCGGTCAGCGACAGCCACCAGTCGGTCGAGGACGACGAGGTGTGCGCGTGGATCCTGAGCAGCGGAGGCCGCGCCAGATCGAAGAGGACCCGGCGCTGCTCCGCGGCGTACGCCTGGAGCATCGGCTCCCAGTCCTTGAACTCGACGGGCCCGTGCTCGGTCAGACCCGGACGGATGTCAGCGCTCGCGTGCACCACCTGCAGCGGCGTCGAATAGCTGCTCAAGTCGAAGGACGTCCGCAGGATCTCATGCCGGTCCACCAGCAACTGCGCGGCCGCCCTGAGCGCCGCGAGGTCGAGCCCGCGTTCGTCCCTGATCAGAAACGAGGTGGTGTCCTGGTAACGGGCCAGGTCGGGCCGTGCCCGCATCTCGATGATCATTCCGAGCTGGGCCATGGCGCACGGGTAGGCGTCAACCGCGTCAGTCGGAAGTCTGTCCCTGTCCGACTGGCTCACCAGCGCGAAGGGCGCGACACCCGCCGTACCGGTCGCGATGCCCACGCGGTCGGCGACCGCGAGGGTCAGCTCGTCGATGGTCTGGTGGGTCAAGACGTCCGCGGCCGTGACGTCCAGGCCTTCGGATCTGAGACGGGCGGCCAGGGAGACGGCGAGCAGCGAATCGCCGCCCGTGTCGAAGAAGTTCTCCTCGGAGCCGACACGATCTCTCTTGAGCGTCGCCAGCCATGCCGCCTCCACCTGACGGCGCATGTCGTCGTACCAAGCGGTCCCTGCCGTAGCGGGAGAATGTTGTTCCGTACGGCCATGGCCGCCGGCCGGGCGCCGTGGCTCCCGCACCGGCCCGAAGCGCTGCCAGATGTCGGCGAGCGGCGTGTGCGGTTCGAACACTGCCGTGTTCATGAGGAACTCGAACGCCGATGCGAAGCCCCGCGCGGTCTCCTGGTCGAAGAGCGCGACGGCGTACTCCAGATAGATGTGCGGCTGGGCCTCTTCGGACTCCTCGACGTGCAGGTTGAGGTCGAACTTGGCCACCGGATCGGTCTGCAGGCCAAGATGCTCGATCTTGAGGCCGGCGAGGCTGATGGCGCCGTGCTGGCTGCGGTTCATGTCGAACGCCACCTGGAAGAGCGGATTTGCGCCGCCCCTCCGGGTGGGGCTCAGCTCATCCACAACCCACGCGAACGGGACGTCTCGCCGGTCAAGCGCGTCCAGTGCGTGCGTCCGCACCTCCTCCAGCAGATGGAGGAATGACCGGTCCGCATCGCAGTGTGACCGGACCACAACGGTGTTGACGAGATATCCGACGAGCTGATCGAGATCCGGACGGACGCGTGCGCTCACGGGCAGACCCACCGCGATGTCCGTCTGGCCCGAGACCTGCGCGAGCATCGCCTGGAACAAGGCCAGCAAGACGATGGCGGGGGTGGCTCGCCGCTCTTCCGCCAGCCGTTGAACGGCCGCGGCGGTATCGGGCGGGACCAGGATCTCCAGGGCGCCGCCGCGCATGTCGGGCCGGGCGGGTCTCGGCCGGTCCGCCGGAAGGGCGAGGTCGGTGAGCCCGCTGAGTCTGCGACGCCAGTAGTCCAGCTGGGGGCGGAGCTCGTCCGCCGACCTACGTTCTCGTTCCCGCCGGGCATAGTCGGTGTACCGCAAGGAGGGCTCGGGCAGGGATGCCGGCGCACCGGTCGCGTAGTGCGCATAGAGGATGCTGAGTTCCTCGCCGATCCGGCGATAGGAGTTCTCGTCGCAGGCGATGTGATGGATGGTGATCACACACCAGTGGACCTCTGTCTCCAGCTTGAGCAACCTCACCCGTATGGGGTGATCGATGGTCAGGTCCATCGGCGTCCGCCGCATCTGCTCGGCAAGTTGCCGTGCCTGCCCGCGTGCCGCCGCCGGCTCATGTCCACTGAGGTCGATCAATGGCAGGTCGAATGGGCCAGGAGGGTCGATCACCTGGATGGCGCCGTCGTCAGAGTGCTGGTACCTGGTACGCAGGACATCGTGCCGTTCGATGATCCGCTCCCATGCCCGGCGGAGGGAATCGACGCTCAGGGCCCCGGTCAGGCTCATCGACCATGACATGAGATAGGCCGGCGCGGCCGGGTCGAGCTGATGCAGCACCCACATCTGCTGCTGACCGGACGACAGTGGCGACGCCGTCCCCTGATCGAGGCGGCCAAGCGGATGCGTCAGGTCGGGAGCCATGGCGAACCTTTCTGCGGGAGCTGTCATTCGAGCTGCTACCTGCCTCTAGAGGTCGGTACGCGCGCTCAGCGGCCTCATGTCGGTCCAGACCTGTGCGATGCGGTCCAGGCAGGCGGCTTTGGGGCCCGATGTCCCTTCGGCACTCCAGCCGGCCGGCATCTCACGGTCGGCGGGCCAGATCGAGTACTGCTCCTCGTGGTTGACGACCACCAGATAGTCACGGTCGTCGCTGTCGGTCGTCATCGGGCTGCTCCAACTCTCGATCGAGGATCGACTGATCGGGACCATGCCTCAGACCCGTACGACGCCGGCCACCGAGATCGTGATCATCGTCGCAGCGTGGTGGAAGTCTCACCAGGCACACAACCGGCAAGAACGTGCCGCTGTTTGCCGATGAACGGCCGAAACAACTTTCCGGCAGACTGCCGCACGACGATTTCGCCCGGGTGGATGCACTAATGACCTGGGAGAACCGGCACGCCGTCGCAATAACCCCGTCACCCTCCCGCGCCCGCCCCACAGAGGCGTGGAAGCCCGGGTTCCCGCAGGTGGACGATGCCTTTTCCGTCGTCCCGCAGGCATCTTCTGCGGGCCGGGCGCCGCACGAAGATCGGATCTTGTCAGAGGTTTGGTCTGTGTGCTGTGATATTGCACCTTGAGTGCTTCAGTAAAAGGGCAGAAGGGGCGCTGTGTGTCTTCTAATTTGCTCTTGAACCAGGAAAGAGCGGCGAGCGGGCATAGTTCATCGCCCTGACCGCGCAGTACGACCGGTGCGCTCTTCCAAGAGGCAGGTGTCACCCCGATGTGGTGCCGCGCCGGGGCGGTGTGCGTGACCGGGGACATTCGGAACGGGGGCTGCGGTGGAGTTTCCGCTTGTCGAGTCGGAATTTCTTTCTGACGGTGGCACATGAGGGTGGTCGGGATAAAGTTCGCGGGTCTCGACGAGACCTCTGGCCCGCTCACCTGGGCGCAGGAGTATATGTGGAAGATGATTCACATGGCTTCCCCGGGGACGCGCAGCCAATTCAATATGGCGGCGTATGTCAGAATCCCTGACGGGGTGACGTTCCAGCAGGTCGTCATGGCGTTCCACAGCCTGATCGAACGGCATGAAGGCTACCGGACCGTCTACCGGGCCGACGCCGGCGGGGCTCTTGAGCAGCATGTCCTCGGCGCCGGGGCCGTCGAGATCGATGTCGTCGACCTGCCGGAACCGTTCGCTGCTGATTCGCGGCAGGCGGAGGAGTTGTTCAACGAACTGCTCTCCGAGGAGTTCGACCTGGGGAAGGAGTGGCCCTACCGGGCGACCCTGCTGTGCCTGGCCGGCGCTCCCGCACTGCTCGTGGTGGTCCTCTCCCACCTGACAGCCGACGGCTCCTCCAGCGCGCTCCTCCAACGAGAGCTCACAACGCTTCTGCTGAAGTGCGGCACCGGGCGTGACATGGACGACCACGGCACGGTGGTGCAGCAGCTTCACATCGCGGCCCATCAGAGATCCGCCGCCGGACAGGCCGGGAGCGAACGCTCGATGAGACACTGGGAGCGGGTGCTGTCGCGTTACTACCGCTCCGGACAGGAACGCGCGCGGCACGAAGGATCGCTCCACCGGGTGCGAACCGTATCGATGACCTCGCGCCGCCTGGAGGCCTTCGCTTCCATGACAGCCCGCCGGTGCAACACGACGCCCTCGACGGTGTTCATCGCGGCCACGGCCTTCGCGTACGCGACCATCACCGGACGAGCCGGTCTCATCCTGGAGGTCGCCTGCTCGAATCGGACCAGAAATTGGGCCGAGACGCACGGCACCATGTTCCAGTTCGGGATCGCGGAATTCCCGGCCACGGGGGCCGGCTTCGACGTGATCGTGAAAGGCTCGGCGGCGGCGGCGTTGTCCGCCTACGCCTGCAGCCAATACGATCCGGTTGCCCTGGAAGCCCTCAGGCAACGATTATCCGGAGGGACGGGGCATTACTCGCGACTTCCTGCGATCCCCTTCGTCATCAACGACATCGTCGGCCGGCACCTGACCGCCGCCGACTCGAATATCTCTCCGGACCAGGCACATCGGCATCCACCGGCTTTCAGCGAATTCGGTGAAGGCGACCCGGAGACGGGTGGCTACGCGTTCTATCTGGGCTATCACCGGGCAAAAGGCGGCGATTTGCGAATCGGCCTCGAGTTCGACACCAGGATATTGTCCTGCGCCGAGGCAGTGGGCTGCCTGAAGGCGATCGACGGCTTGCTCCTGAAGGCCGGTCGTGCGGACCTCTCGTTGGCCGAGGCGCAGAACATCGTCCAGAGCTGCCTGCCGTGAAACCGTGACAGCGACTTCATCCGGCTGATTGACATTCCCGCTGCGGCGCGCCGTCGAGGCGGATGCGAATGCATTCGGCGCGGCGAAACACTTCGAGAGGCTAAGAGGTCTGGCGATGTTCCCTGCTGACGAACTGCGAACCTACGTCGTGAATTTACGCCGCCGCCCCGACCGGCGGCAGCGGATGCAGCGGATCCTCCCCGCCGACCTGCGCGCCGGCTACACCTCGGACTGGGACGGGCCCTTCGACGGCGCCAGGCTGGACCTGGCCGCGCTGCACCGGCACGGCTACGGCCTCTTCCCGTGGCGGCTGGACATCGATCACCGCTGGTGGGGCCGGCCTCTCCGGTTCGGCGAGATCGGATGCATGATCAGCCACATCCATTGCTGGCGAGACGCCTGGCTGAGCACCGCCACGGCTTGCCTGATCCTTGAGGACGACATAAACCTCGCGCCGGATTTCAGCGAACGACTGCAGGCCGGGTTCGAGGCCGTCACTCAGGACGACGGTCCGACGCTCATCTACCTCGGCCGAGATCCCCAGGAGCCCGACAAGGGGTCGAGGAACGGGATCGCCTCGCCCGGATTCAGCTACGGCACCTACGGCTACATGGTCAACCGGGCGGGCATCGAGGCATTCCTCTCCACCGATCCGCACCGGGACATCATCCCCGCCGACGAGTTCCTGCCGGCCATGTATCTCGACCATCCCCGATCCGACGTGCGGGCCCGGTACCCCAAGCAGCTCCGTGCCCTGGCCTATGCCCCTCCTCTCGTGGTGCAACTGCCCAAACGTGAAGCAGGCAGCGACACCGAGCTCTCGGAATTCGTCTCAATTCACTGATCGGAAGGCCCATGGCGGACTCAGCTGAACCTCTGCGAATCGCTGTCCTGTCCCCCGTCTGGCTGCCGACCCCTCCGGCGATGTACGGGGCGATCGAGCAACTGGCGAGCATCTTGAGCGAGGGGCTCGTCGAACGGGGTCATCATGTGACGCTCTATGCCAGCGGCGACTCGGTCACCTCCGCCGAGCTCCGCAGCCACTGTCCCGAGGCGCCCGGCTGGGGAAGATCTGCGGGGTCGCCGTTCTACGAGGTCCCGCACGTACTCGCGGCCTATCGGGACATCGATCGGTACGACGTCTTCCACGATCACACCGATCCGATCGGTCCCGCGCTGGGAGCGGTGGCGGCCGCGAGAGTTCCGGTGGTGCACACGATCCACACCACGCCGGGCGACGCCGAGAACCGCCCCATCTACGAACTGATCCATGACCGGGTCGACCTGGTCGCGGTCAGTCACGCCCAACGCGCCACGATCGCGGGTACCCGGGTACGTGACGTCATCCACCACGGGCTTCCCATCGACAGGTTCGAGTACTCCGAAGCCAAGGGGGACTACCTCTTCTTCATCGGGCGAATGAAGTACGGCAAGGGGCTTCACCTGGCGATTCGCGCCGCGAGGGAAGCAGGCCTGCCGCTGCTCGTGGCGACGAAGTCCATGGAGTTCCCTCAGGAGGAGGAGTACTTCAGGACGGAGATCCAACCGCTGCTCGGCGACCACGTGCGGCTTCTCGGAGAGGTCGGCTTCGCCAAGAAGGTGGAGCTCTACAAGAACGCTCGTTGCACGCTGATCCCCACGCTGTGGGACGAGCCGTTCGGGCTCACGGCGGCGGAATCGCTGGCCTGCGGCACCCCGGTCGTCGCGCTGAACAGGGGCGCGACCCCTGAGATCGTCGAACACGGCGTGACCGGCTTCCTGACCGACCAGCCGGACGAGCTGGCCTGCCACATCGGACGTGTGGGCGAGCTCAGCCCCAAGGACTGCCGGCTGGCTGCGGAGACCCGCTTCTCGGCCACCCGGATGGTCGACTCCTACGAACGGTTGTACCGCCGGTTGATGAGCGAGCGCCGTTTCTCGTAAAGCAACACATCCACGGAAGGATTCTGATGACGGACTTACTGGCCGCCGGCGTGAGCCGGAGCCTGCTCGACAGCGGGTTCGCCGAGGTCACGCTGCCTTCGGAAGGCGGCACCCTGCTCCAGGAGGCGATCACGCGCAGCCGGGCGTTCTTCGGTCTGGACGCCCAGGTCAAGAAGAGACACACGAGCAGTGACCTGAACTTCGGCTACCGGCCGATGGGCGTCGAGTACTCGATCTCACCCGACCGACCCGACCTGAACGAGTGCTTCACCCTCTGGGCCGATCGCCTCGACCTCATACCCGCAGCGGAGGAGCTGGCACCGCTGACGGACGCCCTGCTCGGCTGGCGCGGGTTCCTCGTCCCCTTTGTGGGGGACATCGTCCGGCATGTCGCCGACGCGTTCGGCGACGTGACACCTCCAGACTTCGCCAAGGCCTCCTACCTGCAAGTGAACTTCTACCCGCAGGCTTCGTCCGGGGGGCGGGACCTCCTGCAGGACCGCCACGAGGACGGTCATCTGCTGACCGTCATCCACGCGACCGACCCGGGGCTGGAGATCTGGGACGGCCTCGACGGCGCCAGGGCCGTCTCGACCGGCGCCGAGCAGGTGCTCGTCATGCCCGGGTCGGTGCTCACCGCGCTCACCGGCGGCAAGGTGGCTCCGCTCTACCACCAGGTACGGAACCACGACCTCGCCGGCCGCATCTCGATCATGTACTTCGTGAACCCGGAGCTGACAGAGCCGCTCCACCCGTGGAACGGCGACCGGAAGGTCGACCTTCGCGATCAGGTGAGGAACAAGCCGTCTATGTTTGGACTGCCCGATGTCCCTGTCCTCTGAGAAGACGATCCTCGTCGTCAACTCCGGCGACGGAACCGGTCTCAACTTCACTCGCTCTCTCGGGCTGGCCGGGGGCTACCGAGTCGTGGGCGTCGACACCACGATCGAGGACTTCCACACCAGTGAGGCCGAGAGCAAACACTTTCTGGCGTGGAGCGAGGCCGACGAATTCGTCGAGGCCGTGAACAAGATCGCCGATATGGAGGGCGCGGATCTCGTCTACGCCGCTGACACCGGTCCGCAGCTCATGGTGATCAGCGAGCGCCGTGACGACCTCAACCGCCCCACGCTCCTGCCTGATCAGGTCGATCACTGGCGAATGGAGGACAAGTGGGCTACGTGGGAGGCCATGCAGGAAGCCGGCCTGCCCGTTCCCGACACCGCTCTCGCCACCGACAGGGAGAGCGTCGCCGCGTTCATCGACAAGCACGTCGACATCTGGCTCCGGCGCCGACGTGGCAGTGGCGGGTCAGGAGCGCTGGCGACGGCCTCACTCGAACTGGCGCAGGCATGGCTGGACGAGCACCACGGATGGCACGAGTTCACGGTGGCGCAGAAGCTCACCACCAGAACGGCCACGTTCAGCGGGCTGTGGTACGAAGGCGATCTGCTCTGCTCGCAACTTCGCGAGCGGCTGTCGTGGAAATACCCGTCGGCCACCGCATCGGGCGTCACCGGCGTCACCGGCGTTCAGCACACGTTGTGGGACGAGCAGCTGCACGACCTGGCGGTCCGGTGTGTCCGCGCGACGTGCGCGCGGCCACACGGCATCATCGGCGTCGATTTCACCTACGACCATGACGGGAACCCGCTGCCGACGGAGGTGCAGCCGGCGCGCTTCTATTCGTCGATCTTCTTCCTCGCGCAGTTGGGCGTGAACCTTCCCGACCTCTACTGCCGGCTCGCTCTCGGTGAGCTGGACGTGCCCGCGGAGCCGTCGATCAATCCGATTCGGGACCGGCATTACTGGGTCAAGGCGGTTGATCGGCTTCCTCAGTTGATGTCGCCGGAGGAATTTCAGTGCAATGGCAACAATGTCCCCGGAGGGCCGGCGCCTGCCGGCTTTTCCCGGAGGACGAGGTCGGAGTGACGCATGCACATCTCATTCATCTGTAAAGGGAATATCTGCCGGTCGCCGATGGCCGCCAGCATCGCCCGGACATACCTGGGGCGGGCCGGGCTGGCCGGCCGGGTGACGGTCAGCAGCGCGGGAATAGAAGGGTGGAATGCCGGGAGTCAGGCCGATGCCAGAGCTGTCGCGGTCCTCGCCCGGCACGGATACCCCGGTGACCACCGCGCGGCACAGGTCAATGCGACGCACCTCGGCGCCGACCTTCTCGTCGCCATGGACGAAGGCCAGAAGAACGCGCTCGCCAAGGAGGCGGATCCGGCGCGGATACGCCTGTTGCGGGAGTTCGCCGCGCCACGGGACGGGGAAGATCTGAACGTGCCCGATCCGTACGAGGGAGAGATCGCCGACTTCGAGGTGACCCTGCAGCTGATCGAGGCCGCCATGCCGGGGTTGATCTCCTGGATCCGGCAGGCGCTCGCCGAGCCCGGCGGAGTTTCGCGTCAACCCTTGACGGAGCCCGGTCCTGCTGGATCGGTTTAGCGCGACGAAGCGGTCCGCGCGGACGTTTGTGTCGTTCTCCTGCACAGAGCCGGAACAAGATGTCAAGGGCGGTTCCCGCAGTCTTTGTTTCGTTTCTCGGCAATGCGAATGACGTAGCGTATACCGACGGATTACTAAACTAATTCACTTGCCATCAAAGGTTGACATAGGTGATCTTTCATGTTCAGCTCTGTCATCGAGTCCTCAGGTGCCGGCGGCCGTCGGAAACCAATCCCGAGGGCTCATTCAGTGAATGCGAAACATCGGCGAGGTAGTAGCAGGGGGAGCTCGGTGTCAATGCTGTGGTGGAATGCTGACGGGGTTACCGCCCGCACGGGTGGTCAGGCGCCTTCGATCGACGGGTGACGAACGTCGTGGACCTGGCAAGAGATGTCGCAGTTCAAAGACGACTTCGAGGCTGGACCCAGGAGGACCTGGCGGAACGCACCGGCCTGAGCGTGCGGACGATTCGCAACCTCGAACTCGGTGTGGTGCAGAATCCGCGGCGCTCGTCGGTCGACCTGCTCGCGGACGCGCTTGGAGTCTTCAACCGATCGACCACGACCGACCACCGCCCGCACCAAGTCCCGCAATGGCGTGGGACGAAGCTGCCGGCCTTGCCGGTCATCGAGCATCATCCGAGCGCCGCGCAGTTGTCTCACCTCGTCAAAACCGTGGCGGCGAACCAGCTCACCACATTCGTCGGTCCCGGAGGCGTGGGCAAGACCTCGCTGGCGTTCGGCGTCGCCCTTGAGCTCGGCTCGTCGTTCCGGGACGGGGTGGCCGTCGTCGAGCTCAGCGATCTGGTTCCGGAACATGTCAAAGGCGAATCGCAGGCGCCGTCCATCGCTCGGCGCGTCCGACGGGTGATCGGCGCGGACCGTCCCGCGGCGGCCGACAACCTGCCACTGTGCAGCCGCGACACGAACCTACTGCTGATCATGGACAATACCGAGCATGTTCCGGTCGGCAGCATCCAGGTCGCGCGCGACCTGCTGAACCAGTGCCCCGATCTACGGATCGTGATCACAGCGCGGAGCCGGTTGACCGAGCGTCTGGGGAGCAACCAGGAGATCCAGCCGTTGTCCGTCGAGCCGCAACCTGGCGACGGTCCCTTCGGAGCGCCCGCTGTCGAGTTCGTCCTGCGGCATCTGGGAGGGGACTCGATGGCGGCGGCGAGCCTGCTCGAGGAGTTGCCGAGCCTGGTCGAGCTGTGCCGGCGGTTGGACGGGATACCCCGCTATCTGGAGTTCGCCGCAGAACGCCTGCGCACGTTACCCATCCAATACCTGCTCTCCTGCGGCCCGTCCCTGGACATGCTCTTCACCCACGATCACGCGCTGCCCCCTCATCAGCAGTCCGTGGCCGCCAGCATCAAGTGGGATGTGGATCTGCTCTCCTGCAGTCAGCGTCGCCTTCTCGAGTGCGTTTCGAGCCTGCCGACCAGTACGTTCGCGATCGAGGACGTGATGGCGGCGTACGGAGAGAGCTCGATCGTCGGCACCGAGCCCCTCGTTCTCATGTCCGAACTGATGGTCACCCCGCTCGTGCGGGCGGACACGGAAGAACCGCACCATTACCGGCTCGCCCCCTACGTGGGCCACTTTGTCCAGAGCATGACCTCGAACACCCTGCGTCGGCGAAGGAGACCATGTGAAGCGCTCGTTGACGACGCCAACCGTTCGGCCACTCTGGCGCAACCGAGCCTATGTGGCGTTGTGGAGCGGCCAGGTGGTGTCCACCCTCGGCTCCCAGATCAGCGCGACCGCGATGCCGCTGCTGGTGCTCGCGTTGACCGGTAGCCCGGTCAACGCCGGCATCGTCGGCACAGCGGCCACCGTGCCGTTCCTTCTGTCCCTGCCCGTGGGGGCCCTCGTTGACCGCTGGAACCGTCGCACCATCATGCTCATCAGCCAGGTGACGGCGAGCGTCGCGCTTTTCAGCGTCCCGCTGGCCTTATGGCTGCACAACCTGACCATCGCGCAGCTCGTGGCGGTGGCGTTCGTGCAAGGGTGTTGCACGATGTTCTATGACGTGGCGGAGAGCGCGGCGCTTCCGATCATCGTGCCCCCGGCGCAGCGGCCGACCGCCTTGGCGCAGAACGAGGCGAGGTCGCGTGGCGCGTTCCTCGCCGGTCCGCCCCTGGGCGGCTTTCTTTTTGGCCTGGGCTGGTTCGTTCCATTTCTGGCGGATGCCATCGGCTACATCTTCTCCACCGCCGGAGTCCTGCTGGTCAGAGAGAAGCTGCAGGGCGAGAGAACGGAACCGTCCCGATCATTGGGCCGGGACATGGCGGACGGCCTTCGCTGGTTGTGGAAGGTGCCCTTCGCGCGTACCGCGGTCATGCTGGTCGCTGCCAGCAATCTCGTGTTCTACGCGCTGGTGCTCACACTGATCGTGCTGGCGGGTCGTAACGGAGCCTCTCCCCAGGAGGTTGGCGTCATGCTGGGGATCTACGGCGGCGGCGGCCTGCTAGGGGCGCTCACCGCGGGATGGCTGCACCGGTTCCTCAGGCCGAAGACGGTCCTCATCTCGATCAACTGGGTCTGGGCCGTGCTGCTCTCCTCAATGCTGCTTCCGCACGACCCGCTCGTGCTCGGCGTCATCGCGGCCGGCTGCGCGTTCGTCGGTCCACTGTGGAACGTCGTCATCCTGAACTATCAGATGGCCATCGTGCCCGAGCACATGATGGGCCGTGTGACCAGCACCGTCATGATGGTCACCGCCGGTGTGCTGCCCGTGGGCTCACTCGCCATCGGCTACCTGCTCGAATGGCTGGGACCGGTCCGGTCGCTGTCCGTTCTGGCCGTTGCGATGTTGGTGGTGGCGATCGCCGCAACGGTCAGTCCGTCGCTCAGGCGGATGCCGGCAACGGAGGAGATCCCGGCGACGGCAGGCAGTTGACGCTCCGGCGGATGTCGTCCCTAGGCCAGCCCGCCACCGTCGACCACGAGTGCCGCGCCGGTGATGAAACTCGCGGCGGGACTGGCCAGGAACAGGACGGCTTGTGCGATCTCGTCGGGATGGCCCTTCCGCCGCATCGGGCGTTCCGCGGTGGAGGCGTTGAACGCCGTCCAGTCCTCCATGAGCTGTCGAGCCTCCTCGCGGAGCATGGGGGTGTCGGTGTCGCCGGGGTTGATGGAATTGACCCGTATTCCCGCGTCGGCGTGATCAATGGCCAGGGCACGGGTCATGTTCACGACCGCGGCCTTGGACGCGCAGTATGACAGCGCGTTGCCGCCGCCCTTGAGTCCCCAACCGGAGCCGGTGTTGACGATCGAGCCGCCGTCCTTCATCACGGGAATCGCGTATTTGCACATGAGGAAGACCGACCGGACGTTGACCGCCATGACGCGATCCCATTCGTCGCAGGAAGTGTTAAGGGCGGTGGTCCGGCGGATTATCCCGGCGTTGTTGAAGAGCACCTGCAGCCCGCCGAAGGCGTCCACAGCCGTCTGAACGACGTGCCGGCAGCCCGCCTCCGACGCTATGTCGGCTGTCACGGCCACCGCCCGCCCACCCGCCGCCCCGATCTCGGCAGCGATCTTCGACGCTCCTTCGCCGTCAATGTCGGCGACGACCACTGCGGCGCCGTGGCGGGCGAACAGCGATGCGGTGGCCCGGCCGATGCCCGATGCGCCGCCTGTCACGATCGCCGTCTGACCGGCCAGCGTATGGACCGGATTCTGCGAGGTCATTCGTCCTCCTACTTGAGTACGGGGCTACATCGCCGCGATGAGGGTCGTGGCCGCGAGTGCGAGAGACAGCCCCAAGATCTGCTTGCCTCTCAGCCGCTCGCCGAGAAAGACATAGGCCAGCAGCAGGGTGCTCACCGGGTACAGAGAGGCGAGGGTCGCGACCAGGCTGAGCATCCCCTCCTGTTTCGCGAGGAGGAACAGGACGTTCGCGCCGACGTCGAGGCCGCCCGCGCAGACGATCAGGTGCCAGCCGCGGACGACGGGTTTCGCCCCTCTGAGAGTGAGCACCGCCAAGACGGCTATCAAAGCGACCGAGCTGCACCTGGCTGCGAGCAGCGGCCACACGCCGGTCTCGCCGGACGCGGCTGGGATCAGGACGAAGAAGAGGCCGAACCCGCCGCCGGAGCCGATCGCGATGAGGACCGAGCTCACCTTCCGCACCTGGGTCCGGGCGGCGGAATCCGCGCTGCTGATCAGGGTGACCGCGAAGATGGCGAGGCTGACACCCACGAGCGCGAACGGCGCGGGTCTCTCGCCGTGCAGGAGGCCGAAGACGACCGGAACGATCGCGGAGACCGCGGAGGTCACCGGAGCCACCACCGACATCGTGCCGATCGCCATCGCCCGGTAGAAGAGCGTCAACGCCGTCCCACTGGCCAGGCCCGCCAGAGCGCCCTGCCAGAGAGGGCCTGCGGCCGGGTGACCGGCGACGAAGGGCAAGAGGAGCAGGATCAGGATCGCGCCGCTGAAATGCGAGATCAGTGCGACGACGACCGCGGAGTTCCTTCGGGTGGCCACCCCGCCGAAGAAGTCCGCTGTGCCGTACAGGATCGCGGTGCTCATTGCCAGAACGGCGGCAAGCATCCTCACTACCTTTCGTTGCCTGGCCTATGACGGGTGTCGCGGAGCCGCTCCGCGACGACTCGGGCGAGGTCGGCCGCGGTGGGCCGGTCGAAGAACGCCCGCATCGACACCTCGACGCCGTAGGTGGACTGCACGTGCCACAGCAGCCGGGAGACCGACAATGAGCTGCCACCCGCGCGCATGACGTCGTCGTCGGCTCCGATGTCGGGCTGGTCGAGCAGTTCGCGAACATGGCCGAGGATGTCCGTCTCGTACGGCGGCTCCTCGTCGCCGGTGTCGAGGCCCGGCGCGCCGATCGCGCTGTCCGGCGTGGTGGCCAGACGCTCGGCCAGGATCGACAATCGCCGGGAGATGTCCTGGCCCAGGCCGGCTGGGAACAGTGCCGACGCGTACTCCAGGACGCCGCCGTAGCCGCCGTCCTCAGCCGGCCACATGGTCAGGGCGACATCCGTCCGCGACACTGACCAGAACCGAGCAAGGAGCTCGGCGTCGCCTTCCCGGGGCCGGATCCCCACCCCTCCCTCACCGACGACGGTGAAGTACGACTGGGCCAGCGGTGTGTGGGAGAAGTCGCGGTGCGGCGCGACGGCGTCGACGACCATCTCGAACGGCACGGAGTGACGGACGAAGGCCTCTCGGCACATGCGGCCGACGTGCGCCAACGCCTCCATGAACGTCATCTCCGGGGTCAACCGTGCCCGGATGACGACGGTGTTGAGGAACGGACCCACGATGTCGTGCAGCTCCGGCCGTGTACGGCCGGCGTGCGGCACGCCCACCCCGAAGTCCCAGTGCCCGGCCAGGCGCGCCAGCACCACCGTCCACAGGGTCAGCAGGGTGGCATGAGACGTCGCACCCACCGTGCGTCCGACGGTGACGAGCGCGGTCGCCACCTCGGGCGGGAGGCCGACGCCGGTGACGGCACCATCGATACGCCGATACGCCTCGCGCGGCACGGCGGTGGGAAGCCCGAGAGGCGGCAGCTCGGCCAGCGTCGACCGCCAGTACGCGAGCTGCTCGTCGCGCACCTCGTCGGTCAGCTGGGAGCGCTGCCAGGCGACCGCGTCCACGTATCGCGGTCCGCTCCGGGCGGGCACGTCCCCCGCCGGATCGCTCAGCAGAGCATGCAGGTCGCGCTCCAGCAGGCCGGCCGACCAGCCGTCGCAGATGATGTGGTGACAGACCAACAGGAGCAGCTGCTCCTGGCCTTCGATGCGCAGGAGGATCGCCCGGAGCAGCGGTGCGGAGGCCAGGTCGAATCCGCCGGCGACCTCTTCGGCCAGCCGCTGGGGCAGCTCGTCCGCCGTGAGGTCGACGGTGCGCAGCGGCACCGGCACCTCGGGCTCGATGATCGACGTCAACCCGTCGGCGTCCATGACATATCGGGAACGCAGCACGTCATGTCTCGCGACCAGCCGCCCGAGCGCGTTCTCCACCGCGTCGGCGCCGGTGCCGGCGGGAAGCCGAAGGGCGATGGGCATCAGGTATTCACGGCTGCCCGGGTCCATTCGATCCAGCACCCAGAAACGTTCCTGGACGGGGGACAGCGGTAGCCTCGCGCCTGCCGGCAGCGGCTCGATCGGCCGGGCCTGGACGGCCCTGTGCAACAACTCGGCCTGTGCACGGGGTGTGGTCGCGAAGTGGAGTTCCCGGAACTCCAGGTCGAGCTTCGACGCGTCGGCCAGGCGAGAGGCCAGTCGGGCGATCATCAGCGAGTGTCCGCCCAACGCGGCGAAGTCGTCGTCGAGCCCGATCTCCGTCGTGCCCAGCAGTTCGCGCCAGGTCGCCAGGACAATGCGCTGTTCGGCGGTCAACGCGTCCGCTGGACCGGAGGCCGTGGGCGGGACCGGGGGGATGGCCGCCCAGGCCGGCTCAGGCAGCGCCGCCCGGTCCGTCTTGCCGCTGGAGGTGCGCGGAAGCCGGTCGACCTCCGTCACGACCGTCGGCACGAAGGTGTGCGGCAAGGTCTCCCGCAGGAACAGCGGCAGATCGGCGGACGTCCCCGGGCGAGCGGTCACCACCCATGCGGCAAGTCTCCTGACGCCATGAGGACCGGTCACCGCCCGCACGACCGCCTCGGTCACCTCCGGGTGGGCGAGCAGCGCGACCTCGATCTCACCCGGCTCGATCCGGATGCCGTTGATCTTCACCTGCTCGTCCACGCGGCCGGCGAACTCGTGGCTGCCGTCGGGGCGCAGCCTCACCAGGTCGCCGGTCCGATACATACGCGAACCCGCCGGGCCCGACGCGTCGGGCACGAACCGTTCGGCGGTCTGCGCCGGATCCCCGAGATACCCGCGACCGACGCCGACTCCCGCCGCGTACAGCTCGTGGAGTCCAGGGGCGTCCGTGGGAGCCAGCACGCACCGGATGTTGTCGATGGGGCTCCCGATGGGAACGGGACCCGACTCCTGGCCCGGGTCGAACCGGGCCGCGAGTACGTCGATCGAGCACTCCGTGGGACCGTAGGTGTTCCAGATCTCGACCTCCACCTGTGCGCGGACCTGCCGACACAGCTCGGCTGTCAACGGCTCCCCCGCGGAGCACACCCGCCGCAGCGACGAGCAGGTCCGCAGCTCCGGCTCGGCCGCCAGCTGCTGCAGCATGGTCGGCACCACCTGCACGACGGTCGCCTGACGCTCCACGATCGAGCGAACCAGCTCACCGGCGTCCTGGCCCGCGTCGTGCCGGCCGAAGGTCACGGCGCCGCCGCAGACGAGCGGGCCGAAGATCTCCCATCCGGCGGCGTCGAACGTCAACGGCGTCTTCTGCAGGATGCGGTCTTCGGCGGTCAGCTTGAGCGTGTCCACCGCCCAGCGAACCCGGTTGGCGATGCCGGCGTGTTCGATCACCACCCCCTTCGGGACGCCGGTGGACCCGGAGGTGAAGATCACGTATGCGGCTCGCCCCGGGGGAGTGTCGCCGCCGGGCGTCCACAGGATCCCCTTGTCCCTGAGCCGGTGCACGTCTACGGTCAGCCGCGGTGAGAGGCCGGGCGCGGGTTCCACGAGGTCGGTCACCACCAGTCGTGGGCCGGCACGTTCGATGGTCAGGCGAAGGCGGTCGGCCGGCGCGTGGGCGTCCAACGGCAGGTAGCAGGCGCCCGCCAGCCAGATCCCGCAGAGGGCGGCGACCAGATCGGGGCCGGGCCGCATCATGACCCCGATCACGTCCTCAGGCTTCACACCTCTTCCGGCCAGGGCGCCGGCGATCTGCCTGGCCGACCTCTCCAGCTCCTGGTAGGTGGTCACTCCTCCCTCATGGAGCACCGCGGGTTCGTGCGGATGCCGGGCCGCGGTACGCAGGAACCACTCGGGCAGCAGAAGGCTCATCGATCACTCCGGGATGTCGGTGACAACGTGACGGCGCGCACTGCGCGGCCTCATGTCGGTCCATACGGCGGCGATGTGCCGCAAGCACTCGTCGCGACTGCCCGAGTAGCCCGCGGACTGCCATCCGGCCGGTACCGGTCGCCCGGCGGCCCACAGCGAGAACTGCTCCTCGTCGTTGATGACCACGTCGTAGGCCGTCTCCTCCGCCTCGTCCATCTCCTCCTGGCCGGGCGCGAGCGGAGGCGGAGCATCCTCGTGGAGCAGGTGCCGCAGGGCACGGTGGTCCACTTTGCCGTTCGCGGTCAGGGGGAACTCGTCGATGCTCCGGATCACGGACGGGATCATGTACCCGGGAAGATCTTCGGCGATCAGCGAGAGCAGGCCGGCCGGATCGACCGTGTGACCGGCCACGGGAACCACGAATCCCACCAGGTCGACCCGGCTCCCGTGATGACGGTCGACGACGATCGCGTCCCGGACTCCGGGATGTCGCTGCAGCGCCGCTCCCACCTCGGCCAGCTCGATCCGGTGGCCCCGGATCTTCAGCTGATGGTCGGTACGGCCGAAGAACTCCAGCTCACCCTTCCGCCAGCCGGCACGGTCACCGGTGCGATAGAGCCGCGAGCCCGGCGCACCGTAGGGGTCGGGGACGAACCGCTCCGCCGTCAGCGCGGGGTCGCCGAGATAGCCGCGGGCGACCCCCGCGCCGCCCACGTACACCTCGGCCACCACTCCGGGCGCGACCGGCTCCAGCCACTCCGTGAGAACGTAGACCGTCGTGTTGGGGATGGGCTCGCCGAGGGGGAGCAGGCCGTCGCGTGAACGGCCCGGAGTGATCCTGGCGCCCGAGTTGCCGACCGTGATCTCCGTCGGGCCGTACTCGGTGGCGACCGCTGTCCCGTCCGGTCCGGACAGCTCGTGCCAGCGCACGGCCAGCGAAGCGGGGAAGGCGTCGCCCGCGGCGATCACCACCCCGGCCAGCTTAGCCGCCTGATCGGAGGAGAGGTCCAGGCTGATCAGGTTGAGATGGCCGGGCGTCATCTTGATGAAGCTGTACGGCCCGCCTTCGACCAGCACCGCGCCTAGATCGGCCGGATCCAGCGGGTCGGGCAGCAGGTGAACCGCTTGGCCGACCATCAGCGGCGTGAACAGGCTGGGCATCCCGAGATCGAATCCCAGAGAGGTGAAGTAAGGAGAACCTCCCTCGCCGCACGCCGCGTAGGCCCGCGCCGTCCAGAGCAGATAGTTGGCCAGCCCGCGGTGCTCGACCATCACCCCCTTCGGCAGTCCGGTCGAGCCGGACGTGAAGATGACGTAGGCGACGTCGTGCGGACGAAGCCGGCTCCGCCGCCCGGCCCCGGCCTCCGCCCCGGCCGCCGCCATGTCCTGGTCGAGCAGCAGCGCCTTGGCCCGCCCCAGCGCCGTCACGGTGTCGAGGTGCTCGGAGTGCGAGACGACGAGCGAGCAGCCGGCCATCGCGGTCATCCGGCTCAACCGCTGAACCGGCAGGTCGGGATCGAGCGGCAAGTATGCGGCGCCCGCCTTCCACACACCGATCAAGGTCGGCAGGAGGTCGGCGTGGCGGCGCATGCACACCCCGACCGGTACGTCGTCAGGTACTTCCTCGTCGAGGATCCGCCGGGCGATTCGGTCGGAGAGCCGATCGAGCTCGCCATAGGTGAGCGTCTGCGTCCCCACCCGGACCGCCACGGCGGCCGGCGTCCGCGCGACCTGCCTCTGGATCAGGTCGAGGACCGTGACCGGCTCGCGCGCCGTCCGCGGTCCGCGAGCCCAGTCGGCCAGGACGAGGCGTCGTTCGACGTCGGGCAGGAAGGAGGCACGAGCGTCGCCGTCGATGGACGACGCCATCGACGTCAGGACGGCACGGAACATCTCCGCCATCGACTCCACCGGCACGGCGGAGGAGGTCGCGGAAACCGTCAGTTCGGATCCCTGCACCGCGACGGCGAGCCCGTGCTCGGCCGGGGCCGAAACGCCGACCACGAACCGGGCCTCGTCCCGTGCCTCCCCGAGGGCGGGCTCCGCCGCGGCCAGCCGCCGCTTGGCGTGGCCGACCAGGCCTGACCATGTCGCGGCGGACACGTGCGCGACGAGGGACGCCGAGGGCCCGCCCCGAAGATCGACGCCGGTACGCACGACAGGGCCGCCGGCCAGCATGCTCAGCACCTTGAGATGGGCAGCCAGCAGCACCACCGACTCGTCCGCCCCTGCGGCGGCGGCCAGCGTCCGCAGGCCCGCCGACAGGTCCGCCCACGGCACCGTCATCGTCCTGGACGGGGAGGCCGCAGCCGATGATTGCGAGCCTGTGGGGGGCGAGCTTCCGCGATCATTGCCCATCGCGATCACCGATCCTCAAGTAGCTGCCTCGCCAGTCGTCCGACGAGCTCCCCGGCTTCGTGGACGAGATAGTGGCCGGCCTCCAGCACGTGGAGCGTGAAGTCCTTCGAGGTCTCCTGGCACCAGGCGGCCATCGCCGCGCATGAGACGTGGTCGTCGTGCCGGCCGCCGATCACGGCGATGGGGGTCTCCAGGGGCGGCCCAGGAGAGTAGACCAGCCTTTCGACCAGCCGGTAGTCGGCCCGGAGCACCCGTTCGAACAGTCTCATCAGGTCGGGATCGTCGACGACTGCCTGGGGCATGCCGCCGAACTGGATGACCCGGGCGCGCAGGGCGTCGCTCGGCAGGAGGTGCAGCGGGTCGTCGATCCGCCGTTGTGCCGGCGCCTCGGTGGAGGAGAGCACCAGCAGGCGCGGCACGGGCCCACCGGACGAGCCGAGGCGCCGGGCGAACTCGTAGGCCAGCACGCTGCCCGAGCAGTGCCCGACGAGGACGAAGGGCCGGTCGAGCAGCGGCGCCAACGCCGGTTCCATGGCGGCGAAGAGGGGGTCGGCATCGTCGATGAGCGGCTCGGCCATCCGGTTCTCCCGCCCGGGGAGGCGCACGGCGCACAACTCGACGTCCGCGGGCAGGTGGTCGGTCCAGGATCTGAACGTGACCGCGCCCGCGCCGACGTGCGGGAAGCACAGAAGACGTAGACGCGTGGACGCGTCACCGCCGGTTCGCACCGTCCATCGGCTGGTCGAGGCCGGACCGGCCGGGCTCATGCCGGCGTCCGCCGGATCATGTCGGCCAGCGCCGGGTCGCCGATGATCGCGTGGGGCGAGGTGAGCCCGTAGCCGAGCTTGTGGACGTCCAGGCGCGGCAGGATCGGTCGCCACGTGCGCTCTGGTACGGCCGAGTCCTGGAACAGGACTGCCGGCCCCTCGTACGGTTCGGGACCGTACTCGCTCAGCAGGCGGTCGAAGAGCGCCGAGGCGAGCTGCAGGCGGGCCAGATCAGGTGGCGTGCACCCGCGGTACCAGCCGTGCTCCTGATCGACGCGCTCATGGGCCTGCGTCGCCGACTCGGTGCCGTCCAGCCCGAACCGGCGCGCGAACACATCCAGGTGACGGGAGTGGACGACGTCGAGCGGCTCGGGACGCCGATCGAGCGCGGGCGGGTTGACCAGGACGAGCTGTTCGACCTCCGCTGAGCGGGCCAGGACGCGCGCGACCTCCACCGCGACGGCCGCGCCCGGTCCGAAGCCCGCCAGCCGGATCCGCCCGTGAGACAGTCGCGCCCCGATGGCCGCGGCGTACCGTTCGCCGATCTCCCGCAGCGACGACATCGGCGGGACGGGACCGTTGCCGCCGGGCAGCGCCAGACCGAAGGCCGGCCGTCGGCGCACCCAGCCGGCGACCGCCTCCCGCTCGGCCTGGACATGGCTGTAGGAGTGCACGACGAAGAGAGGGACGTTCTCGCCCTCTTCCACGATCGGCGCCGGCTCGACGTCGGCAGGGTTCCACTCCTGCGCGCACACATCCTCCGCGGACGACCGCAGCCCCGGAACATCTTTCGGCGGGCCGTCGGCGCCGATCGTCAGGTGCTCGGCCAGCCGGGCGGGGGTCGAATACCGCAAGGCGGCCGAGCTGCGCACGTCGAGCCCTCGTTCGCGGGCGAGCAACACGATGTCGGTGACGGTGATCGAATCTCCGCCGAGGTCGTAGAAGTCGTCGTGCGGGCCGACCTCACGGCCGAAATGATCCGCCCAGACCTCCCGGATCACGCGTTCCACCGCGTGGCATGACAACGGACGACGTGGAGTGACGTCTGAGTCTGTGGTGCTGGTCATCCCACCTCATAGGCACTGGACTCCGACAATGATCCTGATCTTGTGGTAACCCGTGGGACGGAGCCAGGCATCCGGCAGGCAACTGCCGGATGGGCAAGTTGCCGTTTCGGGTTCCTGGATCCGCGCATCATGTGATGGCCAGGATGTGGCCGATGAACCGAGCCGCTAGCGAGGAGCAGGGACCGTGTCCATTGCACCGATCCGCGACTTCACCAGCCATCCCGGGCTGGAGCTCTCCCGCGATGAACGGAAGGTGGTCGAGGCGCTCGCCTCCCGCCTCACCAGGGTCGCGACCGGGCGGGTCGATGACTCCGCATGGCTTGACGAGGCACGTTCGGCGAGCTGCCGGCTGCCCGTGCGGCTGATGGAGACGCTACGCCACTACCGGCACGACGCGGGCCGTCAGGGGTTCCTGACGATAGCCAACCTGCCTGTCGGCGCCGAGAGTCTTCCCGCGACGCCGACCATGGCGGACTCGGTCGAGCGCCGTGCCACCGTCGCCTCCGCGACAGCCGTGATCCTCGCGCATCAGCTGGGCGAGGTGATCGCCTACCGCAGCGAGAAGAACGGGGCACTCGTCCACAACATCGTGCCCGTTCCGGCGCTGGCGAGCACACAGAGCAACGGGGGCTCGGTGCAGCTCCAGGTGCACACGGAGAATGCCTTCCATCCGAACCGTCCTGACTACGTGGGGCTGCTGTGCCTGCGCACCCCTGACCACGAACTGGTCTCCACCCGGGTCTGCTCGGTGCTCGACGCGCTGCCGTTCCTGACCGACGCCGATCGGACGCTGCTGCACGAGCCACGCTTCCGCACCGCGCCCCCTCCGTCCTTCCGGTCGGCCGCGCGGAGCGAGCCGCACGGCGTCCTGTCGGGGGACGCCGAGGATCCCGACCTGCGGGTCGACCTGGACACCACCACCGGACTGGACCGCTCAGCCGGGGCCGCGCTGGACCGGTTGCGGCAGGCCATCATGGACGTGTCCGCGGACCTCGTGCTGAGACCCGGTGACATGGCCATACTGGACAACCGGATCGTGGCCCACGGCCGGAGCGCCTACTCCCCTCGCTATGACGGCACCGACCGATGGCTGCACCGGGTCTTCGTTCACCTGGACATCCGCCGCAGCCGCAGCAGGCGTGCCGACAACGGCATGGTTCTGGACTAACGCATGCGGACAAGCGCATGGGGGAGCCGGGACGAGCTGCCCCACACCGTCATCGGACACGGCTCGGGCGTGGCCGGGCTGGTCGAGCAGCGTGCTGACATCCGGGCGGCGATGGCCGAGCACGGCTCGGTGCTGCTGCGCGACTTCGGCATCTCCGGCGTCGAAGACTTCGACCGCGTGGTCAAGGGCCTCTCGGGAGAGACGCTCAGGTACACGGAAAGGTCGTCGCCTCGGTCGCAGATCAAGGGCAACGTCTACACGTCGACCGAGTACCCGCCGGACGAGGAGATCTTCTTCCACAACGAGAACTCCTACCAGCAGCAGTGGCCCATGGTCCTGTACTTCTTCTGCGTGGAGCCACCGGCCAGGGGCGGGGCGACGCCGCTGGTCGACACTCGCGAGGTGCTGGCCCGGATCGCGCCGGAGGTGCGCGAGGAGTTCGGCCGGCGCGGATGGATGGCTGTGCGCAACTTCCGTGACGGGTTCGGTCTGGGCTGGCGAGAGGTCTTCGGCACGGAGGACCGCCAGGCCGTGGCGGCCTATTGCGCGGCCAACGGGATCGAGGCCACCTGGCTGAACGAGCACTGGTTGCGCACTCGTGCCGTCCGGCAGGCCGTGCACCCGCACCCGCGCTCGGGCGAGCCCGTCTGGTTCAACCATGCGACGTTCTTCCATGTCAGCACGCTTAGCCCGGACGTACGTGACGGCCTCCGGGCGATGTTCGCCGAGGAGGAGCTGCCCGGTCATGCCTTCTTCGGCGACGGCGGATCGATCCCCGATCCTGTCGTGGAGCATCTTCGGGACGCCTACCGAGCTGCGTCGACACGGTTCGACTACCGCAGGGGCGACATCCTGATGATCGACAACATGCTCGTCGCGCATGGCCGCGAGGCCTTCACGGGGCCTCGGCGCATCGCGGTGGCCATGGCGGAGCCGCACTCCGTGATGCCGGGGGGCGCGGCCATCGGCGCACCGGTTCGGTGAGGCCGGCGCAGTGGTCGTGCTCCACCGTCACCCCGCCCGTCACCCCGCCCGTCACCCCGCCCGTCACCCCGGCTGGAGCAAGGCTCTGAAGAGCCGTCGCGTGCCGGGATCGTAGTCCGCCACGAGACTGCGCCGGCCCGGCCGCCACGAGGCCGCCGCCGTCGCCCACACCGCGGCGCATCCCCGTTCACGGGTGATCTCGACGCTGCGCCGCCTCGCGGCGGGTCCCAGATGATCGGCGAGTTGCGCGCCCACGGTGACCGGCATCTCGTCCAGGGCGCCGTGCAGGACGCTCGCGGGATCGTCGGCCGGCACCTCGTCGAGGACGTCCAGCATGAGACCGTCCGATCCGACGTCGCCGGTGACCAGGAGCACCACGCGGTCCCGCTCCGCCCGGTTGCCGTCGGCATAGAGGCTGGCCGACTGGTCGAAGGCGAATACAGCGCCGCCCGTGAGTTCTCCCGCGGCGTACATGGCGTGCAGGACGCGCAGAGCTGTGAAGGGCGCGCCGACCCCCTGACCGGAGACGGAGAAGGCAACAGGGTCGCCCGGACACAGGTCGGCCACTCGGGACCCGGCGACCTCCGCGACCGTGATGTCAGGTTCCTGGTACGCGAGAATCGTCGCGCCCAGTGGCGGTAGCGGCCTGTCGAGGCTCTCCAGCAGGCCCTGCGCCATCTGGGAGAAGGTCAAGCCCGACGGATCAGGCGGCGCCGGCCTCATCCCGTGGGCCGCCACGAGGTCGTCGATCGTCCTGCGCTCGTCAGGCTGCAGCAGGGGACCCGCGCCGCCGGTGAAGGACCGCACGATCGGGCGGCCCACCGGCAACCCGCGCCCTGCCGAGCAGTTCGCGGTCATCGGCTATCCTGCCTCGCCACGCACGCCGGCCAGGCCGGCCGCGATGTAGGCGCTCAACGTGCCCACGGTCTGGAACACCGCCCGCGTCAGGTCGTCCGGATCGACGGGAAGGCCGAACGAGTCCTCCATCCTGATGAGCAGTTCGATGACTCCAGCGGAGTCCAGTCCCAGCTCGTCGAACAGTCGCATGTCGTCGCTGAGCTCAGGGAGCTCCGCCCCGAGGATGACGGACAACTCCGCGCGGAGGAAGCTCCGGATCTCAGCGGAATGGGCAACGGCAGGCACGATTCTCCTCGCAATACAGGTATGGAGTCTGTTCATTGATCAGACGTGAGGCGAAGCACTGCGGCGGTGAAGGTTCCGCCCTCACCGGCGGATGCCAGAACCACGGCGTCACCCGCCGTGACGACTCCGGCTGTCCGGGCGAATTCGAGATTGATGAAAGGGTCGGCGCTGTAGCAATGGCCTAGATTCGGAACGTTGTCCAGGTATATGCGGGAGATGGGGATCTCCAATGCCTTCGCGATCAACGTCCAGGAGTGGCGGTTGACGTTGTGCGGCAGGATCTGGGCGATCCCGCCGATGTCCAGCCCGGCCTTGCGGACAGCCGCGGTGATGACGTCGGCCAAGGTCGTCGTGTAGGCGTCGAGGTATTCACGGCGCACCGCCATGGGCATGTAACGCGCACGATAGAACCGGCCCATGGTCCGATGGGCGAATCCGATCACGGCGTCGCCCGGCCCCCCGAGTGCGGTCAGCACGCCGATCGCGGCATCGCCCAGCATCGACGTGCCCCGAAGTGGTCGTGCGGCCGGCGACGGCGCCTTGTCGCCCACCACCAACAGCGCCATGGTGCCGGCGGGCTCGGCGCGCAGGAGCAGGTCGCACAGCTTCAGCGCGTACAGGCCGGCCACGCAGCCCTGGTGGGAGACCGCGAACACGCGGGCGTCGGTCAGACCGAGCTTCTCGGGAAGCACGGCGAGGACGGGCATGCTGGGCGGCGCGATGTGCGGCATGGTGTGCGCGTGGATCAAATACCGCACCTTGGAGCCGTCACAGCCGTCGAGCGCCGCGCCGGCGGCGTCGAGCAGCATGGCCGTCATCGTGTGCCGATCGGCGACCGCGACCCGGTCCAGGCCGAGGAAGCGGGTCAGCAACCGCGCCTCGGTGGCCGGCCATTGCGCCGCCTCGGCCAGCTGGTGTACCGGCACTCGCTCTTCAGGGACGAAGAGCGCCACATTGCGCAAGGTCAGGAAGCTGGTGCAGTCGCCGTGGCCGTTGTCATCCGACACCGTGACACCACTCGAGGACCGCCATCGCGCTGAACATCTTGTTCTCCGCCTGGGTGAAGGCGATGCTGGCCGGCCCGTCCAGCACGCCGGCCGTCACCTCTTCGCCGCGATGCGCGGGCAGGTCGTGCATGAAGATCGATCCCGGCAGCTCGTCGACGAGCGCTTCGTCGACCTGGAAGGGAGCGAAGACGGCGCGCCAATTCGGGTCGGCCTTGGTGGTACCGGTCGTCTGCCACCGTGTGGTGTAGACGGCCTGAATGTCGGAGACCAGGTCCTTGAGATCATGGCGCTGCTGAATGAGGGTGCCGTTGGCCCGGCCCCGTGTCGCGACGGAATCCATGAGTTCGGCAGAGAGGCCGTAGCCGGGCGGTGTCCGTAGCTCCAGCCGGACGTCACGGAAGCGGCTCAGGGCCAGGGCCAGGGCGCTGGCGGTGTTGTTGCCCTCTCCCACGTAGAGGATCCGGAGCCCGTCCACGTCCCCGAAGTGCTGCGACAGGGTGGTCAGATCCGCCAGCGCCTGTGTCGGGTGCTCGTCCGCGCTCATGGCGTTGACGACCGCCATCCGCTTCTGGTGTGCCCAGGCGCGCATCTCGGCCGGATCGCCGGCCGTCCGTGCGACCAGCGCCGTGAGCATCCGCGACAGCACGCGACCGGTGTCCTCGCTCGACTCGCCGGTGTTGGTCTGCAGGTCCCGTGCGCCGTACGTGATCAGGCCCGCTCCCAGGCGCAGGGCGCCGGAGGAGAAGGCCGTACGGGTGCGGGTGGACGTCTTCGTGAAGTAGACACCCACCACGGCGTCGGCCAGTGTGTCACGCAGCCGATCACCGGAGGGTGTCTGGGCCAACGCCACCCCCCGGTCGACGATGTCGCGAATATCGGTATCGGCCAGATCGCGGAGAGTGATGAGATGTCGGATACTGCGGCTGCCCACCTTGCCACCTTTCTGATGGGACCGGACTCCGTCGGAGTGGCTACCAGCGTTCGGTCTCGGCGAAGAAATCAGGCACTGTGAGCGTCCGGCCCTTGTCCAGGCCGGCTCGTAGCACCTCCATGCTCAGCGCAAGGTCGAGAACCCCCAGGCCGAAGGGGGAGAAGATGCGTGGCTTGTCCTGACCGAAGGTGATCTCGTCCAGAAGCAGCCGGCCCATCGTCCCGTCGATGAACTTCCGATGGCCGAACAGTTGCTCCGCCAGGTGCGGAGAGGTCTGGGCAGTCAGACAATGCTCGATGTCGTCCAGGACGTTGTGCGAGGCTTCGATGAGTTCTGGCCCGATGTCCCGCAGAGACAGGTTGAGTACGACCTGGCCGGGTTCGAAGGCATCGTCGGCCACGATGTGGGGCGTACCGGCGTTGGTGGCCAGCACCACGATGTCCGCGCCCCGCGTCGCGTCGGCCAACGAGGCCGCCACCGCGCCAGGGAAGCCGAGCCCGTCGGCGAACCGGGTCGCGCTGGTGGCGGAGTCCCGGTCGGTGTCGAACACCGCCGTCTCCTTGATCTGCCAGCCCAGATCGTGGAGGAACTCCATGACCGTTCGCGATATGACGCCGGCGCCCACGACGGCGATCCTTCCTGCCGCGCGTGAACCGTGCAGCTTCTCGGCGGCCAGGACCGCTGAGGCGGCCGTACGGGCCGCACTGATCTGCGCGCCCTCCAAACAGGCGAACGGATATCCCGTCTCCGGGTCGTTGAGGATCAGCACCGCCGAGGCCCGCGGCACGTTGCGCGTGACGTTCTCGGGAAAGCTGGCGACCCATTTGATGCCGGCCACCGCTGGAGACCGCAGAGCGGCGGGCAACGCGATGATGCGGGCAGTGGGCCGCTCCGGGAACCGCAGGAAGTAACTCGGCGGATTGAGCGTCTCACCGCGGTGGTGGGCGAGGTAGGCGTCGCGGACGGTCTCCACCACCGCGGGCCGGGACTCCTCGATGAAGGACCGGATGTCGGGACCGCGCATCACATGGAAATCGAACATGTCAGCCTCTCACCGGGTCGAGGTCGATCGTCGGCAGGGCATCGTCGGACGTCATCAGCCGCTCGTCCACCCATGTGTCGTCATAGACGGTCTGGGCGTATCTGTCACCGAGGTCGGGCGCGATCCCGACCACCCGGGACCCGGGGGGCAGGTCCGGCGCCCGTTGTATGATCGCCGCGACTATCGATCCGGTGGACCCGCCCACGAAGATGCCGCGTTCACGGGCCAACCAGCGGCAGACGCGGACGGCCTCGCACTCGTCGACGAGCACGAGATCCTCGACCTCGTCCGGTCGCAGGATCTCGGGCCTGCTGCTGGTGCCGATCCCGGGGATGTGCCGCGCACCGGCCGGCCCGCCGAAGCTCACCGAGCCGACCGCGTCGACGGCGACGACCTTGGTGCCCGGCGAGGCGTGACGGAAATACCGTACGCAACCCATGAGCGTGCCGGCCGTGCCGGCGCCGACGAAGAGGTAGTCGAGCTCGGACAATTCGGCGTGAATGGCGGCGGCTGTGGTCTCCGCATGTGCGATCCAGTTCGCGGAATTCGCATACTGGTTCAGCCATACGATGCCCGGATCGGCCGCCATGAGCTCGTTGATGTATGCGATGCGGCTGCCCAGGTATCCGCCGTTGGCATCACGTCTGTCGATCTGCACGACGTCGGCGCCCAAAGCCTTCATGATGGCCAGGCTCTGTGCCGAGATATTCGGGTCGGTCACACAGAGAAATCGATAACTCCGCGCGGCGCACACCATGGCCAGCGCGATTCCGAGGCTGCCTGAGGAGGATTCCACCACTCGGCTCCCGGGACGCAGCAGCCCACGCGTCTCGGCATCGCGGATCATGCTAATGGCCGGCTTGATTTTGATGGAGCCGGTCGGGTTGAGGCCCTCCAGCTTCAGATATATGTCGACGTCCGGCACTACGTCGGTGACGCGCAGGAAGATATCGTCCATAACGATGTCATGGATCCGCTCATAGATCACGCTTCCCCCACTTGGCGCCGCGCTGTTCCATCGGCCGTCGACCTTCACCGCAGAGCGTAGGCAAATCGTTTCGCGGCCGAACAGGCAATTGAACGGCAGATTGCCCTCGTTCTGCGGTCCCGCGAAATTGCCCGTGGTCCTTCCTCGACCCGGCCGGATGCGGATGCCGTACTTGTTCCATGCCGCGCCGAGGGGATCACCACCTGCGCACGCCGGGAACCGGACGTGAGCTCAGCGCCGGGCAGGAGGCGTTGTGGTTCGTCCAGCAGCTCTATCCTGACTGTGCCGCCTACAACATGGGGACGGCCGTGGCGATCCACTCTCCCCTCGACGTGGAGAAGCTGGCGGGAGCCGCGGCGCTGACCGTGCGCAGCAATGACGTCCTGCGATCCGTGTTCCGCCTGGTCGATGGTGAGGTGAGGCGCCTGCCGGTCGATCCGGACGGCGACCTGCAGGCCGGATGGGACATCGTGGACGCCACGGACCTGGACGAGTCGTCCTTGCGCGACCGGCTCAGGGAATTGTCGCAGCGCCCTTTCCGGCTCGACCACGAGCTGCCCATCCGTTTCTGTCTCCTGCGCCGCCGACATGACCACGTCCTGCTGATCAACGCTCATCACATGGTCGTCGACGACGTCGGGCTGGTGGCGGTCGTTCGTCAGGCGCTCTCCCACTACGCCGGTGAGCCGGTGGACGAGGAGAGCGAGACCTACGACGACTTCGTCGCGCGGCAACGTGACTCTCTGACGACGCCGCGAGCCCGGGCGGCCGAGGCCTACTGGCGTGCCGAACTCGCTGATCTGACGGCGCCGGCGCCGTTCGACCGATGGCCGAGACCGGCTGATTACCGGTACGAGGGAGCCGAGCTCGCCCTCCATCTGCCGGATGGGCTGACGGCCGCGATCCGGTCGGCAGCGGCCGCCGAGAACGTCACCGCCTTCGTGTACCTCATGGCGGCCTTCCAGGTCATGATCCACCGTCTTACGGGGAAGACCGATATCCTAATCGGCTGTCCCGTCTCGCAGCGGTCCGCCCGCCGCTTCGCCGCCTCCGTCGGCTATTTCGTGAATGCCTTGCCCATGCGCTCCTCAGTAGGGCCCTCGGACACGTTCGAGGCGACGCTGCGGCGCACCGGCGACCGGTTCTGGCGGGGCATGGTGCA
This sequence comes from Nonomuraea sp. NPDC052265, assembly GCF_044547985.1. Lineage (NCBI taxonomy): Bacteria > Bacillati > Actinomycetota > Actinomycetes > Streptosporangiales > Streptosporangiaceae > Nonomuraea > Nonomuraea sp. NPDC052265. The sequence goes on along the minus strand of NZ_JBIUBJ010000001.1, from coordinate 687,633 downwards.
CCGCGACTATCCGGCCGCGCTCATTCCCAGGCTCGTCGGCCACCGCCCCGACCGCAGGCTCCCCGGCATGGTGACGGTCATGTTCGGCGCGGACATGGGACGGCCGGCCGACCCCCTCTACGGCATGGTCGAGCCCGGCAGGAGGGGGGAATTCGCCGGGCTTGAGCTGTCCCATTTCGATTTCCCGGATCAGCTGGGTCAGTTCGATCTCAACGCCCTTGTCGTTCGGCAGGGCGGGACCCGGGTGCGATTCAAATACAACACGTCGGTGTTCACGTCCGAAGCCGCCGGCGATCTGGCGGACATGTATTACCAGATGTTGGAGAAAGCCGCTCGTGGCGCACGGCGCGAGCATCCCGTGTACGAGGGATAGAGGAAGCTCAGAGATGTCGGTTCCGGTCAGTGACGTGTCGAACAGATCCTTCCAGAGGTTGGCCGCGGCGGGCTGGCTGGAGGACGCCCAGTTGGCTGGCGTAGTCAAATTCACGCCGAAGTTCGAGCGGGTGGTCTCGTGGCTGCAGAGCCGGCTGACCCACCTCAGCCCGAACGGCCCGTCCGGACCGTTTCAATATCCACCGGTCATCGCCCGGGTGACCATCGAGCGGGCCAAATACGACGCGGCCTTCCCGCACTTGCTCGGCATGGTCCAACCGCACATCGGCGGCTCCGGAGAAAGCGACGCCGTGCTGATGCCCGCGGTCTGCTACGGCGTCTACCAGGAACTGGCCGACCGCGCCATCGACGACGCGCGCCAGTTCGACGTCAGCGGCTGGTGCTATCGGCACGAGAGCACGGCCGAGCTGGGCAGGTTCCGCTCGTTCCGGATGCGAGAGTTCGTCATCGTCTCGGACGACGACACCGCACAACGCTGGCGCGATGACTGGGTCACCCGTGGCCGTACGTTCTTCGCCCAGCTCGGGCTACCGGTCACCGTAAAACCGGCCAGCGACCCCTTCTTCGGCCCGGGCAGCCATTTCATGCGCTCCAGCCAACTCGAACAGAGCCTGAAGCACGAGTTCGTCGCCCACATGTCGGACGACGACCCAGGAACGGCGATCGGGTCGGCCAACAGCCACAAGGACCATCTGGGTGAACGCTTCTCGATCAGCTACCGGGACACGGGATGGGCGTACAGCTCGTGCGTCGCCTTCGGTCTCGACAGAATCGCGCTCGCCCTGATCCACCAGCACGGCAACGACCCTGCCGGTTGGCCGGAAGCCCTGTGAGATGCAGGTGATGAGTTCGCCGGCGACGCGGCGGAGGACCGCCCACGCCCTGGCCGCGGGTGTGAACGCCTCGTGACCGACTGTCGAGGCTTCGAGCGGTTTCGGGCCCATCTCGCCACGCAACGCCCCGTGACCCCGGTGCTGGTGCTGGACCTGCACGTGGTCGCGGAACGCCTGCACGAGTTCAACCAGAGCTTTCCCGGCGTGACGTGCTATTACGCCGTGAAGGCCAACCCGCACCCGGAAATAGTGCAGCTGCTCGTCCGCCTGGGCGCCTCCTTCGACGTGGCCAGCACCCCGGAAATAGACCTGTGCCTCGCCGCCGGAGCGGCGCCGGAAACACTCTCCTACGGCAACCCGGCGAAGAAGGCCCGGGACATCGCCTACGCCTACGCGCGCGGCGTGCGCCTGTTCGTCTTCGACTGCCCGCAGGAGTTGGAGAAGCTGGCGGAGCACGCCCCCGGCGCGCAGGTCGTCTGCCGCATCGCCGCCACTTCGGACGGGGCGTTGTGGCCGCTGGGCCGCAAGTTCGGCTGCCCACCCGAACAGGCGGCCGGCCTGCTGCGCCGTGCCCTGGAGTCCGGCCTGGACCCGGTGGGCGTCTGCTTCCACGTCGGCTCGCAGCAGCTCGACCCCACGAGATGGGAGGCGCCTGTATCGGCCGCCGCCCGGGTCCACGCCGAGTGCGGGCTGCCGCCGCGCCTGCTCAACATGGGCGGCGGCCTGCCCGCCCGGTACCAGGGGGAACAACCCCCGATGAGTGCGTACGGCGAAGCCGTTCTCGACTCGGTCGCCCGGCACTTCCCCGGCTTCTCCGGGCAGTTGGCGATGGAGCCCGGGCGTTGCCTGGTCGCCGACGCGGGCGTGCTGCGCACCGAGATCGTGCTGGTCTCGGACGAGCGCGATCGGAAGCGATGGATCTACCTGGACATCGGCCGATTCGGCGGGCTCGCCGAGACAGAGGGGGAGGCGATCCGCTACCGGATGGCCACCGCGCTCGACGGCGGCCCGGAGGGACCGGCTGTGCTGGCCGGACCCACCTGCGACAGCGCGGACATCCTCTTCGAGCACGAGCCGTACACGTTGCCCTTGGGACTGACCTCAGGGGACCACGTGGACATTCTCAGCGCCGGTGCCTATACGACGAGCTATGCGTCCGTCTGCTTCAACGGTTTCACCCCGCCCGCGGTGATCTGCCTGGACCGGGATGTCGCCGAATAAGATCTTGAGGGTTGTGAGGCGCTGCGGGTCATCCCTTCGGACCCGGCCCCCCGGGCGCGTCCTCGAACAACGAGCGCAGCTCGCCGGCGAGATAGGCCCGGCGCATCTCCGACCGCTCGATCTTGCCGCTCGTCGTCCGGCGGACGGCGCCACGGCGCAGCAGCACCACCGCGTCACAGCGCACGCCGAACTCGCGGACGACGACCTGGCGAATGCTCAGCGCCGTCGCAGCCAGTTCGGCCTGCAGCACGCGGCCCGCGACCTCATGCATCAGGACCAGCCGCTCGCCGCCCGACTCATCCGGAACCATGACGGCCGCCCCACATCCTTCCCGCAGCACGTCGTGGTGCAGCCGGACTTCCTGCTCCACGTCGTGCGGGTAGATGTTCCGGCCGCGGACGATGAGCATCTCCTTGATCCGGCCGGTGACGTACAGCTCGCCGTCCACCAGGGCGCCGAGATCGCCGGTGCGAAGGAAACCCTCGTCGGCGCCAAGGCGGGCACCGAACGTCCGCGCCGTCGACTCGTCGTCGTCCCAGTAGCCGGCCACGATTGAGCGCCCCCGTAGCCAGATCTCGCCGATCTCGCCGTCCGCCAGCTCAGTTCCGGAAGCGGGGGCGACGATCCGTACGTCGAGGTCCCGGGGCCGGCCGCAGCTCACCACTTCGCGAGAGGATGAGTCCGGCGTGACGGGGAGCATCCGGCCACCGGCGAGCGCGTCGCCGTCGCACCTGGTGACCACGGCAGGACGATCAGGTGAGGCCGACACGAAGACCGTGGCCTCGGCCATCCCGTAACACGGGACGACGGCCTCGGGCCGCAAACCGGCCCGCGCGAACCGTTGGGTGAACTCTCGCACCACGCGGGTGTCCACCGGCTCCGACCCGTTGGCCGCATGCTTCCACGACGTCAGGTCGAGTTCGTCGATCTCGTCCTCGGTCACCCGGCGGTTGCACAGGCGGTATCCGAAGTTCGGGGCCGCTGAGAAGGTGACGCCGAACGTGCTGATCAGCTTGAGCCACGCAGCGGGGCGGCGCAGGAAGGCCGTCGGATCCATGAGGACGGCGCTGCAACCGGCGAACAACGGGGGCACGATGATTCCGCCGAGGCCCATGTCGTGGTAGTTGGGAATCCATCCGCCGAGTCTGTCGGTGTGGCCCAGGCCGAAAGTCCGAAGGAGAGAGGTCGCGTTCGCCATGAAATTGCCATGGGTGACGACGCTTCCCTTCGGGTGCCCGGTCGAACCGGACGTGTACTGAAGAATGGCCACCGTATCGGGCGACGCCGCCGCCGGGTCAAAATAAGGGCGGTCGTGGTGTGACACCCCGTCATGCTCAAGAACCGTCGCCCCGACCTGGTGCGCGTCCGCCCATTCGCGTATCTCGCCGGCTGCCGGGGCAGCCGCCAGCACAATGGAGAAATCCGCGTCGCGGGCGATGCTGAGCACCCGCCGCCGCGAATGCGCGGACTGACCCGGTAGCGAAGAAGGAACGGCGATCATGTCCGCATACAAACAGCCGAGCAGTGCGGTGACGAATTCACCGCCGGCCGGATAGGTCAACAGCACCCGCGAGCCGGCGTCAGCCCGTTCCCGCAGGTGCGCCGCCACCGACTGCGCCTCGCGATGCAGCTCGGCATAGGTCCACCAGCGTACGGTCGACGGATCGAGCGGATTGCGGACCATGCCGATCGCGGGGCGCTCCGGATGATGGAGGGCGTGTGACCGTACTGCGGCGCACAGGGTCATCGAGCTCTCGCCAGTAGTCATGCCCAGATGACATCCGGGAGCGGGCGGGCAGTCCAGGCAGTACACGGGCAAATGCGCTGCCGCAAGAAGCCGGGAATTGCCGCCCCGGTACTACCGAGCTGCTTCTTGTCGCCGGTGCCCAACCGGTGGGCAATTTCGGCAGAGAAACTTCCGTTGACACCCGCCGTGAGGATATCCAGGATGAGCCGTGCGAGCAGTGGATCAACGACCTGAGGAATCCGAATGAACGATGAGGTCGACGCCATCGGTGCCTGGCTGGCAGAGCGGATCGCCGTGTATCTCGATTGTGAAACCGATGAGATCGGAACTGATGCGTCACTCGTGACCCTCGGCGTCGACTCGGTGTACGTCATGGGCATCACAGGCGAAATCCAGGACCGCTACGACATCGAACTCGACCCGTCGACGGTTTGGGACCATCCCACGGTGTCAGAACTCGCCAAGTATTTGCACGGTTGCTTGAAAGGCGGCGGGCGGTGACCGTCTCTGTGCCGATCGGCACGGCGACGTACGCGCCCGCCGCCGATCTGGAACGGCTGATCAGGCAGAGCGACGAATCACTGTCGGCGGAGATCCTGGTCGAGGCCGACGAGCGCGAGCGGTTCCCGCACGACGGGCTTGCCGTCATCCGGGACTGGGGGTTCGGCGACCTGCTCGTCCCGCGGCACATCGGTGGCCGACTCGACTCCTACGAGCAACTGTTCGCCGCGTTCCGGGCATTGGCCCGCCGGGATGCGAGGTTCGCCGTCTACTACGGAACCACGCTCCTGGCCGCCAACCCCGTGTGGCTCTGGGGTGACGGAACGCAGCAGCGATGGCTGGCAGCCGCCGTCCGCGACGGCGCTTGCGGCACGTTCGCGATGTCAGAGGCCGATCACGGCAGCGACCTGATCAACTGTGGGGTTCGGGCGCGTCGCGACGGTGATCGCTTCGTCGTCGACGGGTCGAAGTGGTTGGTCGGCAACGGCAACCGCGGCACTTTCCTCACCCTCTACGCCCGCACCGGCACCCAGGCGTTCTCGCTTCTGCTGTTGGACAAAGAGAAGCTGCCGGAAGGCAGGTGGCGGCCGCTCGACCGCGTCCCGACCCTGGGTCTCCGGGGCCATGACCTGTCCGGGATCGAGTTCTCCGCCTGTCCCGTGCCGGAGCAGACCCTCCTCGGCAAGGAAGGATCCGGCGCGGCGAAAGTCCTCAAGACCCTCCAGCTCACCCGTACCCTCATCGGTGGATTCGCGATGGGCGGTCTCGACACCGCCCTCCGCATCGCCCTGCGATACGCGCAAGGCCGCGAACTCTACGGGGCGCCGATCACGAAGATTCCGGTGGTCGGCGGCGTGCTCGTCGACGCCTACCTTGATCTGCTGATCGGGGAATGCACGGCCGTCCCCGTCACGAGAGCAATCTCGGCCGCTCCGGGCCGCGTGAGTCTCTGGTCGTCCGTGGTGAAGTATTTGGTACCTGCGATCTGCGAAGAGGCTGTGGCGGGCCTGGCCACTGTGCTGAGTGCGAGGCGCTACCTGAGGACGGAGTTCGCGTACCGGCACTTCCAGAAGATCGAGCGTGACCTGGTCATCGCCGGCATCTTCGAGGGCACGAGCCATGTGAACCTGGCTTCGATCGCCGCGCAGCTGCCCCACGTGAACGATGGGCGAGGCCGGGATCACGCTCGTGACGACGGCCTGCTGGCGCACCTGTTCGCGCTGGGGACCGAACCTCGCACGTGGCAACCGTCAGGGGCGGCCATGCGCCTGACCAACGGGACCGACGACGAGATCACCACAGGCTGGCCTCGCCATCGCGCACGTGCTCTGGAGCTCATGGCAGCGCTCGACGCGACTCTCTCCGCCGAGCTGGCGGCGGTCCTCGATCGACTCGACCGAATTCGGGCCAGGCTGCTGCGAGATGTCCAGGCACTCGCCGTCCAGCACTCCCGCCGGCCCGGCGCGCACGCCTTCACCGTCGCCCGGACACATGCGCTGCTCCACGCGGCCGGGTCAGTGCTGCTCACGTGGATACACGCCCGGGACACCTTGTCCCCGCAGTTCCGCGACGGCGAATGGGTCGTGCTCTGCCTGGATCGGATCGTCCGCCGCCTGCGTACCGACCTCGCGCGCAACGAACGCCTCATGCCGGTGGCGTTCGACCTGATGTGCCGGCAGGCGGAGGCGGGCGAGCTCTTCTCGCTGATGCCGATGGCGATCGCCGAATAGGACCTGTGGCATTCGACGCGCCCGCGCTCAGAAGGCGAGGTCTCCCACCCGCACCGACACGACTTGCACGCGGCCCCGAACACCATTCGAGTCAAGGAGATGAGCATGATCGACGAATCCGTTGCCAGCCTTGCGACGGCGCAGGAAAGGCACCACGTCGATGAAGCGGACCTGAGGACGGCGCGCGAGACCCTCGCCAGGTTCGGCTACGCGAAAGTGTCGTTTCTGGTTCCGCAGAGCATCAAGGTCGAAGTGGGCAGAGAGGTCGTCGAGCTGTCCTCCAGCGCGGGTGTGCGCAGGGACCTCGCGTTCAGGGAGACGGACGGCTCGCCGCGACGCATGCGGAACGTCCGGCACAAAGAGATCACGGAACACGGCACGGTCATTCCTGAGGTCTACGAGTTGACGTCCTTGCGCGCTCTCTTGAGCCAGGTGGCGGGGGAGGACGTCCTGCTGTGCCCTTACGAGCCCGAGCGGTACGTCATCACGACTCTGGAGAAGGCGGGCGACACCCACGGATGGCATTGGGACGACTACGCCTTCGCGCTGGTCTGGGTGATCGAGTGTCCGCCGGTCGACGCCGGTGGATATGTCCAGTGTGTGCCCGGCACGTCCTGGAACAAGGAGAACCCGCAGATCAACAGGACCTTGATCGCCAACCCGATCTACTCGATCGGCCTGAACCCCGGTGACCTCTACATGATGCGGACGGACACCACCCTTCATCGCGTCCATCCCATCGATTCCGGTCGCCGGACCATCATCAACATGGGCTACGCCTCGCAGGCCGATCTGGACAAGGTCATGACTCACGAAACGATGGACGCTCTTTGGAGCTGACAGGCAGGTCACCCGACCGCCAACGGCGGTTCCCGTCTTGACAGACCGGCCATGTCAGCACGATGTTTCGGTCCGCGGTCTGTCAGGTCGGGGAGTTGCTTCGGGCTTCTCGAAGCAGGGAACCGGCCGGCTGGTACTCCGGCTGCTGGATGTGCATGGCCCGCTTCGGTGGTCAGACGAAGCCTTCGGCGACGAGGCGGGGGCCGTGTTCGTCGATGATGTGGCGCCGGCCCGATCCGCCGACGACGCGGCACCAGCTTTCCACGGTCAGCTGGGTTCGCTCCAGTCGGTAGCTGAAGCCGCCGTACATGCCGGGGACGGCGAACCAGCAGGCCGGGTGCCGTTGCTCGGTCAGGGGCTCCAGTTCGGGAAGGCGTAGCTGGTGCTCGGTGACCAGGTCGTCGGCACGTTCGTGGATCAGTGCGTGGAAGTGGCGCTGGATCGACCTCAGGGTTTCGGCCGGCAGGTGGTGGTGGATGACCGGGGTGAGTGGTGCCAGGAGGGCGTGGTGTCCCCGGCGGGTGGCGATGTCGATCGCCCGCTCTCCTTGAGCCGTACGGAGCGTGCGCCAGGCGCCGCGGGCGATCAGCCGGTGCACGACGCTGACGTCGGCGCCGTGCCAGGCGGCCTGGTGGAGTGGGGCGTAGCCGCTGGCGCCGCCGACTCTGCCGCCGTTGACCCACTCGGGATGCTCTTCGAGCAGCTCGGAGACTGTGGACCAGGCGCCGTCACGTGCGGCGTCGGCCAGTTCGTCGCGTCCCGCGATCAGATGGTCCTGGTAGCTCGATCGCAGAGTGACGCCGTCCCACCTCGAAGCCTTGTCCTGTTCCATGCAGTCCCTGCCCGCTCGGTCACGGAGACACACCAAGGTACGTCACGACGCGTTTAGGCTGGAGCTGCTTATGAGGAGGTGGCCGGGGTGACGCTGACCGAGGTGATGGCCGAGTTGGCCGCGCTGGAGGATCCCAAGGCGCGTGAGGTGAACGAGAGACACGGTGACGATCACGGTGTGAACCTCGGCAAGCTGCGCGCGCTCGCCAAGCGGTTGAAGACGCAGCAGGAGCTCGCGTGCGCGCTCTGGGAGACGGGTGACACCGCGGCGAGACTGCTGGCGATGTTGATCTGCCGTCCGAAGGCGTTCGGACGTGACGAGCTGGACGCGATGGTGCGCCAGGCGCGTAGGCCCAAGGTGCACGACTGGCTCGTGAGCTACGTGGTGAAGAAGAGCCCGTACGCCGAAGAGCTGCGTGTGGCCTGGTCGGCTGATCCGGATCCGGTGGTCGCGAGTGCCGGGTGGGCGTTGACCGTCGAGCGCGTGGCGAAGAAGCCCGAGGGGCTCGACCTGGTGGGGCTGCTCGACGTCATCGAGGCGGAGATGAAGGACGCCCCCGATCGCCTGCAGTGGGAGATGAACAACTGCCTGGCCCACATCGGGATCGAGCACGCCGAGCACCGCGCCCGCGCGGTCGACATCGGGGAGCGCCTGGAGGTGCTCAAGGATTATCCGACGTCCCCGGGGTGCACGTCGCCGTTCGCGCCGGTGTGGATCGCGGAGATGGTGCGCCGGGAACAGGGCACCACGGTGGCTCCTCGGGCGAAGGGCTGACCTTCGGGTTCAGAGCGGCTGAGCACCGTACGGCCGAGGGGTTGGTGACCGGCCGCGGACGGGAGCGCCTGCAGGCGGAGCGCGCCGCGATCGTGATCGGCTGCGAGATCTGGATGAGGATGGGCGATGCGGAGTTCCTGGTTGCGACGGCCGCCGCTCGTGATCACGTAGCCGGTACTCGGGTGGGGTGCCGGTGAGGGACGGTCATGGGGCCATGCGAGGCGCCATCTGGCCAGGGGGCAGTGCCGGCGCAGGGGAGGAGTCGGGGCGGCCCGTTTCTGTGAAGGTGGCGGTGAGAGGCGGGTGGTCCTCGGTCTGGGGGAGGAAGTGCGGCGTCTCGGTGTGGGACGTGACTGCGGGGGCCGGCGGCATCAGGACTGTCAGCATGCTCGCCATGGACCTCGATGGCTTCTGGGAACTGATCGAGCGGTCCGGCCGGGTGGCCGAGACCAAGGACGCGCGGCTCGCGTGGGTGGTGGCGGAGCTTTCCCGGCGTTCCGTGGAAGAGGTGGTCGACTATTGCTGTTTGTGGGAGGGCGTTCAGGGACGGGGTTGCACCATCGATCTGTACGCCGCCCATTGGTTCGTGTTCGGCAGTGGTTCGCTGGACGGGTTCGAGTATTTCGTGAGCTGGCTCGTCAGCCTGCGGCGGGAGACGTTCGAGAAGGTCACCGACTGTCCTGATCTGCTGATCGACGTGCCTCAGGTGTTACGTTTCCTGACTCTCAGAACGGCTTACTACGGCTCGGTCGGGCCTTGGTCGGCAGATATGCAGCGCCGTCTTGAGGAGGAGTGGCCGGAATTCGAATCCATCGCCTTTGTCGCGCACAAAGCCTACGAGAAGTTCGGTCACCTTTCCGACCCTGCCCGTCGACCGGGGGAATTGTCGCCGGTGGAAGCCGTATTACGGAGTCCGATCGGGGTCGGGTTTCTGACGGCTCCAGATCTGCCTGGCCCGGGGGAGATCCCTGATCGTGCCGCCTTCCGGGATCATGCCCCACAGGAAAGGGATCAGATAGGCGGGCGGACCGTCCAGGAGTTCGGTCAGTTCGTCCTCGGTGATGGGGAGGGTGAATGCGGGGCCGGGACGCGAGGGGGCCCAGCCCTGTTCGAGGGCGCGACGGACGCATCCGGCGACGAGCGGCGGACGGATCGCGATAGTCCGTGCTCCCTTCCAGTTGTCCGGCCGGGCACAGGGGAGTGACACGAGGAGAACGCGGCCGGGATTCTCGTCCCGTTCGACGACGAAGGTGAGCGGGCTCAAGGAATCGCCACGAGAGGCGGGTTTGTGGCTGACGCGCCAGCGGAAAACGGCGCCGTCGACCGTGATGAGCCGTGAGCCCTTCTTGGGCATCGACATGGGCGCCTCCGGGTGCCGCTTTCACAATCGTAGGACCGTCGTCAGCGTAGTCGGCAGGTGTGGACCGGCGCGGGGTCTCCGACCGGTCCTTGGGGCATTCGCCGTCCCGTGCGGTTGCGGGGGCGGGCGGGGCCGGGCGCGGGGTCAGCCGCTGGTGTCCTCCGAGGGGGTCTCGGGCTTCTGGGAGTTCAGCCAGGTGTGGGCGGCCGAGGTGCCGGTGATCCAGAGTGCCGCGAAGCCGCCGGAAGCCGTCGCGCCCGCCATGATGGCGCCGGCGACCGTGCTGCCGTTCCCGGTGGCGAGCAGGCCGGCGACGACACCGACGAGCAGCGCGAGCAGGACGCCGCTGACCGCCGACCAGATGAGGGTTGCCTTGCTCATTCGTGTCCCCTTGCCGTACGGGCTTGATTCATGACGAAGGAGTACCAGCGGGGCTCGGGGGCGCGTCCGGGCAATTGATCATTCCGGCCGTGATCGCGCTTGCCTCGGACGTATTCGGACGGCCTCGGATGGATTCGGCCGAGAGGGGTTGAAGGGGCGGATGTGTGTGTTGCGCCTGGCACCCCGACAAGACCGACTTATGGCACTATGGCTACTTATCTCAGCGCGATGAGATGTGGCGACCGTCTGTCTTCTCGTACGCCACTTCCACTCTTAAACCGGACAATGGTGTCCGAACCGGGGCGGCTCATGAAGGATGTCGATCGAGGCGAAGATCACCTTGCTGTGCTTGTGACGCGTCTGAACAGGTTGCGTAAAATTGAATGCGGAAATCCCTCGCTGAAACGGATTGAAAAAGTCGCACTCGCCCTTTTGGCAGAAGACCCCGAACGAAACAGATGGCGCCGGCCGTTGCCCACGTCCACCGTGTCCGACCTGCTGAACGGCAGGTCCCAGAAAGTGCCGGACTTCATGCTCACGCGGACCATCGTCGAGGTGTGCCAGGTGATCGCGGTGAAGTCCGGCATGCCCGTCGAGTCCCTGGAGGAGCTGACCAGAGAGTTCAGCGCCCTGTGGCAGGCGGCCAAGGAGGGGGAGGGGCAGGCGGTACGGCGCGGGGACAGGTCGCCGGCCGCCGATCGGACCGGCGGGGACGTCCTGGAGCCTGTACCCGGTGAGCAGTCGTCCTGGCGGCCGTCGCCCACGGATCTGCGGGTTCCCCTGCATTGGGGGCGTCTGGGGATGTTCCGGTTGCGGTCGGCGGAGAGGGGTGACGCCAGGGCCGCGCACGAGCTGGCCGTCCTCCTGGCCTGTGAGGCTTGCGGTGCGGGTGGGAAGGAGGCCGAGCACTGGCGGCGGCTCGCCACGTACTGGAACCATCGGGCGCTCGGCGCGGTGCCGGAGGCGGCGGGCTTCCAGCTGCGCGGGCGTCGGCTGGTGGTGATGGCCAGGGCTCTGGCCGAGAAGTACGCCGAGGCGGGCAAGCCCAGCTCGACGTACTTCTGGAAGGCCGTCCGGCAGGCGGAGACGTCCGTGCGGCCCGTGGAGGCGGAGGCGTCCGTGCGGACGGCGGGGGAGCGGCAGGAGGCGGAGGTCGGCTGACCGTGGTGTGACGGTCTGTCGCGGTTCGCGGATACGGGCCGCGCGCCGTGGCGTGCCGTGCTCCGCGTCCAGTTCGGATGACCTTCACTGGCAGTTCACGTGTTTGTCAGACAGCGGCGATTCGTCCCGATAACGTCAGTTTCGAGTTGATCGCTAACCGAAGACAGGTAGTGCACCATGCGTAAGACGCTGGCCCTCGCAGTGGCCGCCACCGCCACCCTCACCCTCCTCGCCGCCCCCGCCGCCGCCACCAGACCCGCGGATCTCCCGGCCGACATCGACGGCGGCGCCTGGACCGAGGGTCACGTCCAGGGCATCGCCATCGACCAGCGCAAGGGGTACATGTACTTCTCCTTCACCAACGTCCTGGTCAAGACCGACCTCAAGGGCAACCCGGTCGGCTCGGTGACCGGCTTCACGGGCCACCTCGGCGACCTCGACCTCAACGCCAAGGACGGCCGCGTGTACGGCTCCCTGGAGTACAAGGAGCAGGAGTCGTTCTACATCGCCATCTTCGACGTCGACCGCATCACCAGCATGGGCATGGACGCCCAGACCAGCGACATCGTGAGCACGGTCTACCTCAAGGAGGTCGTCGCCGACTACACCGCCGACATGAACGGCGACGGCAGGTTCGACGGCAACGTGGGCAACACCCCCGACCACCGCTACGGCTGCAGCGGCATCGACGGCGTGGCGTTCGGCCCCGAGTTCGGCAAGGAGCACGGCAAGCAGAAGCTCACCGTCGCGTACGGCATCTACTCCAACACCACCCGCCAGGACAACGACCACCAGGTCCTCCTGCAGTACGACGTCCAGCAGTGGCGCAAGTACGAGCGCCCGCTCACCGAGACCGCCCCGCACAAGAGCGGCCCCGAGCGGGTGGACGGCAAGTTCTTCGCCTACACCGGCAACACCACTTACGGCGTGCAGAACCTGGAGTACGACGAGCACACCCGCAACTGGATGCTGGCCGTCTACAAGGGCGTCAAGCCGCAGTTCCCCAACTACTCCTTCTTCATGGTGCGCGCCGCCGACCGCCCGGTGACCGGCGAGCTCGCCGGGCAGCCCGCCCCCGAGCAGGGCAGGATCCTGCCCCTCGCCCCCGGCGGCCTCCAGGACCAGGCCACCGGCGTGCGCGGCTGGCAGTTCAACGGCGAGTACGGCCTGGCCTCCCTGGACGACGGCCGCTACTACGTCGCGAAGGCGGGCAAGGTCACCGAGGGCGGCGTCACCAAGAACACCGGCCACGCCCAGCTCCACCGCTGGACCGGCAGCACCCCGACCCCCTTCGAGCCGGTGAGCTAGACCGGAGGCGCCTACTGGGCCAGGACGCGTACGTTCCCGTACGTGCTGCGGGCGAGGATGGTCCTCGGGCTGGACTTCGTGCTCTTGATGTCGGAGTGCTCGGAGCCGTCCTCGCTCTTGACCGTGACCTGGTAGGAGTCCTTCGGCACGCGGACGGTCACGCCGCCCTCGCGGGACTTCAGGTCCAGGTTCGCGGGCGGCGTGGCGAAGGCGAGGGAGATCGAGCCGTCCAGGGTGCGCCCGCGCACGCTGGGCGACCGCAGGCCCTCGCCCTCGATCATGCCGGAGTCGCTCAGCAGGCGCAGCTTGCCCGAGGTGTCCTTGACCTCGATGCGGTCTCCGCTGGAGACGTCGACGTCCTGGGTGAGGCCGTTCAGGATGACGCCGTCGGAGGAGTCGATCGTCAGCCGCACCCCGGCCGGGACCTTCACGTGGTAGCGGGCGCCGCAGTCGCCGACGATGAGCGTGCAGTCGGCGCTGAGGCGCAGCACGCCGTCCCGCAGCGACCAGGAGGAGCTGGTGGCGGCCTTGCCGCGCGCCCAGCGCTGTACCTCGACGGCCGGGCTGGTGCCGGGCAGCACCCGCAGCCCGCCCAGCGAGGACGCGATCTTCAGTTCGGCCCCCGTGAACGGGAACGTCTGGACGGCCGGCACCTCTTCGCTGTCGAAGCGCACGCCACAGCCGGTGACCGCCAGGATTGCCACGATTACCACCAAAAGCCTCATGGAACCGATCGTGGCGAAGCGGCGGCGGAGGCCCATCGGCCGTTCGACCGATGGGCCTCCGCCATTCGGCCATTGGGACTACAGCGCCGACAGCAGGGCGCTCACGTGCGGCAGGGGGTCGCGGCCCAGCGGGCGGACGACCACCGTGTGCGCCCCCGCCGCCCACATGCTCCTGACCTGCTCCGCCGCCTGCTCGGGGGTCCCGGCCGCCATGACGACGTCCTGCGGCGGCACGCCCAGGTAGGCCGCCTGGTCCCGGACGACCGGATGGGTGAGCCGGTCCGCCTCGACGCCGGTGTGCAGGAAGGTGAAGACGCCCAGCTCGTGGTCGTCGCCGCCGGCGATCCGCGCGGCGATGCCGGGAAGCTGCTCGGGGCCGACGCCCTCCGGCACGATCGTGCCCTGCGCGACGCGGCCCGACAGCGCCAGCGACCGTGGACCCTTCACACCCGCCAGGACGGGCGGCGGCACCGCCGGCGGGTGCACCAGCGACACGCCGTCGAGGTGCACCGCCCTGCCGTGCAGGGTGACCGTCTCGCCGCGCAGCAGGGCGCGTACGGCCGTGATCGTCTCCTCCAGCAGGGCGAGCGGCGACGGCACGGCGGCGCCCGCCTGGCGCATCCACTCCTGCACGCCGTGCCCGATGCCCGCGGCCAGCCGGCCCGGATGCATCCGGGCCAGGTTGCCGATCTCCATCGCCAGCAGCATCGGGTTGCGCAGGGGCGCGGGGGTGATGCCGATGCCGACCCGGAGCCGGGACGTGACGGCCAGCGCGGTGGCCGCCGCGGAGACGCCGCCGGTCCAGCCCAGGTCCTCCACCACCCACAGGTCGTCGACGGCGGTCTCGTCGAGCGCCCTGGCGAACGGGATCAGTTCCTCGGGCGGCAGGTCCCGGTCGAACATCACGCCAAGTCTCACGAAGCCCTCCAGTAATAGCGGAACAACCGGCCGACCTCCGAGTATCCGGCACGCAGGAAGGCGTTCGCGGTAGGCGTGTTGCCCACGTCGGTCCCGGCGGTGATCCGCTGGAGCCCGGCCTCGGCCAGCGTGCGCGTGCCGTGGGCGAGCAGGTCGTGGACGTAGCCGTGGCCGCGGTGCTCGGGCACCACGCCGATGTAGGCGATGGAGCGGTCGTCGGGCGCGACCAGGCCGACGGGGGAGTCGCCGAGGTGGCCGACGACGAACCAGTCGGGCTTGGCCTTGCGGTTGACCAGGTCTTCGTACATCCAGCGGGCCTCCTGCGCGGCGCCCACGGTGGCCAGCTCGATCTGCGTGTCGTGGTCGAGCGAGCCCTCGGAGATGCGCATGAGCAGGGCGAGCACCTCGTCGGGGCGCATCTCGCAGGCCGGCCGGTACGTCAGCCTGCCCGGCTCCTCCGGCAGGTCGGTGCCGGCCGCCCATTCGAGCGTCAGCCGCTCGACCTCCATGACGAACCCGGCCGCGGTCAGCGCCTCGTGCTCCACCGCCCGGTCCACGACGGGGGTCAGGCCGGGCGCGAGCGAGATGTCGTACATGATCTTGTCCAGCCCGGCCGCGCGCAGGCCGTGGCGCAGCAGCGCGGCGGCCGCCGCGGGGTCGGGGCCGGGCTCGAACTGCCAGACGATCACCGGGTCCGCGCCCGCGAAGGGGGCCCAGAACGCCAGGCGCGCCCGCCCTTCCGCGAAAGACCACTCCGGCCGGGTCCTGCCCTCGTCGAAGGCCGCGGCGAGCTGGGAGCGGGCAGGCTCGGGGAACTCATCGAACAACGTGGAAGCCTCCGGACGTGAGGGGGCTCTCCCCGTGAGCCTACGAATCGGCGGCTCCGGGAAGGTGTGCCCTGGATGACATCACGTCCATGATCCCTGCGGCGAGCGGGTCAGGCGGCCGGGTCGAGGGCGGCACGGGCCTCGCCGAGCGAGGCGCTGGTCTCGAAGTGCCGGTCGAGATTGGTGATCGTCAGGAGGTGACGGATCATGCCGGGCCCGAGGACGAGGATCATCCGTCCGCGCAGGTCCTGGATGTGGCTGAGCGTCGCCACCAGGACGCCGAGCCCCACCGAGTCGCAGAAGGGCACCTCGGTCAGATCCATCACCAGATTGAGCGGATCGGCCGCCGCCAGCGCCTGATCGAGCTCGGCGCGAAGCCGAGGAGCGCCCGCCACGTCGAGATCGCCGACGACGTGCAGGACGGTACAGGGGTCCTCCCGCCATGACTTGACCACCATGGCAGTCACGTGCCCGCGCTTTACCTAGTTATGCCTATTTCTTGCAGATGTTCTCCATGGCGGTCTTGGTCGTCGGGGTGGCGCTCGGCTTGCTCGTCGGAGCGTCCGGCTGCTTGAGCTTCTTGATCTTCGGCTGGTCGCTGCCGGCGATCACCTCGACGCCCTCGACGTCGGCCTGCCGCAGCTCCGCGCCCGGGATGACGGACGCCACCAGGCGGGCGGCCGCCTCCTGGCCGGCGGCGTAACGCACGAGGGTCTGCTTGTGGTCCTTCTTGTCCGTGTTGCCGGGCACGCCGGGCACCTTGAACCCGGAGGCCACCAGCGCCGACTTGGTACGCGCCCCGAGCCCCGTGATGAGCGTGCCGTTCATGACCTTGACCGTGACGCTCTCCGGCGGCACCACCGTCTTGACCGGCGCCGGCGTGGCCGACTTGGTCGGCAGGGGCTTGGCGAGGTCCTGGTCGGCGTCGATGCGGCGGAACATGTCGCGGGCCGCCGGACGGTCCCACAACACCGCGGACTCGCCGGTCGGGGCCTTGAAGTCGACGTTCGCGAGCGGCACGTCGGCGAACCGGACGTCCTCCAGCGAGACGTCGCGGAGCTGGGAGGCCAGCCCGATCAGCCCGTCGTCGGGATCGACCTTGACCGTGCTCAGCGTGGAGTTGACGAACGCGGCGAGCTTGGCCGGGTTGGCCAGCGTGTCGGCGCTGAGCGCGCGGTTGAGCAGCGCGGAGATGACCTGCTGCTGCCGGTCGATGCGGTCGAGGTCGGAACGGGCGGTGGCGCGGGTGCGGGCGTAGCCGAGCGCCTGGGCGCCCTGGAGCTGGTGGGTGCCGGCGGGCAGGTTGAGGCCCGTCTTGGGGTCGGTGATCGGGATGGGCGTGCAGACGGTGACCCCGCCGAGCGAGTCGACCACGTCGATGAACCCGAGGATGTTCACCTCGATGTAGCGGTTGATCTCCAGCCCGGTCGCGGCCTTGACGGTCTGCATGGTGAGCTTCGGCCCGCCGAACTGGTAAGCCGAATTGATCTTGTGATCGCCCTTGCCGGGGATCGTCGTCCAGGTGTCGCGCGGCAGGCTCACCACGGTGACGCGCTGGTGGTCCTCCGACAGGTGGATGACCATCATCGTGTCGGTGCGCTGGCCGGACTCGCGGCCCAGCTTGAGCTGGTTCTGCTGCTGCCGGGTCAGGTCGTCGCGCTTGTCGATGCCGACCAGCAGGATGTTCTCGGCCCCCTGGGACTTGGGGGCGGTCACGCCCGCGTCGACCGTGCCGATCTGGCGCGGGGTCGCCCACACCACGCCGGTGGTGACCAGGATGCCCGTGGACAGCACGCCCGCGACGATCACGTTGCGGCGGCGGGCCTTGGCACTCCTGACGGGCCTGCGGGGACGGGTGGCAGGGGTCAGCCTGACGCCGCCGTAGGCGTCGCCGCCCACCAGCACGCCGCCGTCCTCCTCGCCCGGTTCGCGCATGCCCTCCTCCTCGTGTCCGCCGGGGACACCGGGGCTTTCGATTGCCCTTCTCCCCTGGTCGTACAGTAGCGTGAGCCCCGCCATGAAGCAGTTCCCCGACTCGCCGCACGCGCCCGCGGAGACGCGCGGCTGGCCCCCCATCTCCGTCGTCATGCCGGTCCTCAACGAGGAGCGGCACCTTCGCGAGGCCGTCGACCAGGTCCTCGCCCAGAGCTACCCCGGTGAGATCGAGGTCGTCCTCGCCGTGGGTCCGTCCCAAGACCGCACCCAGGAGGTCGCCGACGCCATCGCGGCGGCCGACCGCCGGGTGACCGTGGTGCCCAACCCGACCGGTCGCACGCCCAACGCGCTCAACGCCGCCATCGCCGCCTCACGCAACGGCATCATCGCCAGGGTCGACGGGCACGCCATGCTGCCCTCCGACTACCTGCGCGTCGCCGTCGAGACGCTGGCCGAGACCGGCGCCGACAACGTGGGCGGCGTCATGGCGGCCGAAGGCGTCACACCGTTCGAGCAGGCCGTGGCCTGCGCCATGACCTCCAAGATCGGCGTCGGCGCCGCGGCCTTCCACGTGGGCGGCACCGCGGGCCCGGCCGACACCGTCTACCTCGGCGTCTTCCGCCGCTCGGCGCTCGACCGGGTCGGCGGCTACGACGAGCACTTCCAGCGGGCCCAAGACTGGGAGATGAACCACCGCATCCGCCAGACCGGCGGGCTGGTGTGGTTCCAGCCGCGCATGCGGGTCTCCTACCGTCCGCGGCCCAACGCGAAGGCCCTGGCCAAGCAGTACTTCCACTACGGCCGCTGGCGGCGCGTGGTCGCGCGCACCCACGAGGGCACGATCAACCTGCGTTACCTGGCGCCGCCCGCCGCGGTGCTGGCCATGGCGCTGGGGCTGGTCCTGTCGCCGTTCTTCCCGCTCACGCTCGTCGTCCCCGGGGGCTACGCGCTGGCCCTCGTGGCCGGCTCGGCGGTCACCGGCAGCGGGCTCCCGGGCGCGGCCAAGCTGCGGCTGCCCCTCGTCTACGCGGCCATGCACGTCTCGTGGGGCTGGGGCTTCCTCACCAGCCCGCGGAGACTGGCCAGGCCGCCACACTGATCACGAGCCCGCGAAGACCCGCTCGACGGCCGCGTCGAAGCGGGTCAGCGCGTCCGGGTACTCCGGCCCGAGCAGGTAGCTCCTGAGCTTGATCCTGGCTCGGGCCAGGGTGTCCTCACCGTCCAGGAAGTCGGCGAGGGCCGCGAGGTCCTCGCCGAGGAGCACCCCCGCCTCGGTGCTCGGGTAGCGCTCGTGGAAGGCGCGCTCGGGCAGCCCCGCGACGTTCGTCACCGCGTACGGCTTCTCGCTGGCCAGGAAGTCGGCCACGACGCTGGAGATGTCGCTGATCAGCAGGTCGCAGTCGTTGAAGCACTCGTACAGGTGCGGGCGTTCGCCGGTGACGATCAGGTGCCTGATCTCCGGCGCCCCGCCGGGGCTCGACGGATGCCTGGCCTTCGACTTCGCCAGCTCGGCCGCCTCGATCATGGACACGATCCTGCGGTGCGCCCGCGCGGCGCTCTTGTCGCGGTGGCCGGTCAGCGGGTGCGGCTTGTAGATGATCCGCAGCGGCGGGTCGTGGTCCAGCAGGGCGCGCACGATGCGCGGGCCCATGGTGATCAGCGACGTGTGGAACAGGTCGTCGTTCCAGCCCTCCCAGGTGGGGGCGTACAGGACCGTCCGGTACGGCAGCTCCGGGCCCTCGGTCGAGATGCCTTCGAGCTGCGGACGGCCGACCTCGTGGATGTTCTCGTCCCGGACGCCCACCCGGGCCCGGCGGTACCGGTCGCGACCGGCCGGACCGGCCACCCACACCTCGTCGTAGACCCGCGAGAACGGGTTGAACGACGCCTCCTTGTCGCTGTCGCCGTGGTTGAGGAACACGCTGCGCAGGGTCGGGATGCGCAGCATGTGGACGTTGCGGCCGACGTTGGAGACGTACAGGCAGAGCTTGGCGCTGAACAGGGCGCGAAAGCTCATCAGGTCGGCCGAGGACGGGATGCACACCATCGGCAGCGTGGTCGACTCCAGGTGCCTGGCCATGCCGCGCTCGCGCAGCACGACGATGGCGCGCCTGCCGAGGCGTTCCAGCGTGGGCAGCCACATCCTGGCCTGGTAGGCGGCGGCCGTCGCGCCGGAGAAGTACAGGATGACCTGGGGGTCGTAGGCCCTGACCTGCTCGCCCACGACCTCCAGCACCCTCGCCCGGTCGCCGAGCGGCCGGGCGCGGCGCACGTACGGGAGCAGCGCCAGCACGCCCGCCGCGCCGAGCAGCAGCGCCACGCCCGCGCCGGCCGCCCCGGCCGCCGCGCCGAACGTCGCGCCCAGCACCGGCAGGACGTCCAGGCCGAGGAAGCGCAGGCCGCGGTGGGCGCCCAGGAACGGGGGCGGCATCTTGGGGATGCGCAGCGCGGAGACGTCGATGTTGCGGGTGGTCACCGGCATGCTGCTCAGCGTCTGCCGCAGCCGGATGGCCAGGCCCGAGTGCGCGGCACGCGCGCCGTGCAGCGCGAACAGCCCGGCGGCCAGCGCCACGAACCACGGCGAGTCGGCCCCCGACACCCGCGCCACCAGCAGCAGCGCGGCCGTCTCCCTGGCCGCGAAACGCAGCGTGGTCCCCAGGTGCATCCGGCCGAGCAGGTCGGTCAGCCCGTCGGCCAGGCGTCCGGCGGCGAACTCCATGGCGTAGGAGACCACGGCGACCAGCCCGAACAGCAGCGGCGCCGGCCACAGCGCCGACGCCAGCAGGACGGGGTAGCAGCCGAGCAGCGCGCCGATCGCCAGCAGTCTTCTCATGCGACCGCACGGTAACAACCCGCAGGTCAAGGGCCTTCCACGCGAACGTCTACGACATGCCCGGACACGTCAGGAGATGGACCCCTTGATCGCGAAGAGCTGCTCGGCGATCCGCAGGTCGTCCGGATGGGTGACCTTGATGTTGCGCTCGCTGCCCGGGACCAGGTGGATCGGCACCTCGGGCAGGTAGCGCAGCACCACCCCGCAGTCGTCGGTGGCCGGGCGCTCGGCGAAGCCCGGGTCGGCCAGGGCCCGCTCGTACGCCTCGCGGATCACCGAGAGCCTGAAGCACTGAGGCGTCTGGCTGCGGCGCAGCCGCGACCGGTCGAGCACCTCGCCGATGACCTCGCCGTCCGGGCCGGGCACGGCCACCAGGACCGTGTCGGAGCTCGGGATCGCCACGTTGACGGCCCGGTGGGTACGCAGCGCCGCCACGCACTCGGTGATGATCCGCGGCTCCAGAAGGGGCCGTACGGCGTCGTGCAGCAGCACGTCGCACTCCTGCGTGCCCAGCGCGCGCAACGCCCGCCACGTGCTCTCCGTACGGCTCCGGCCGCCCTCCACGATCCGGGTGACCTTGCGATGGCCGCCGTTCGCCACGATGTCCTTCACCCGGTCGGTGAAGCCCGGCGTCATCAGCACCACGATCTCGTCGATCTCCGGGGCCTGCTCGAAAACCGCGATCGAGTGCTCCAGAATCGTCCGCCCGGCTACTTCGATGAGTTGTTTGGGTATCTCATGTCCGACCCGCTGCCCCACGCCTCCCGCGAGGAGCACTCCGACCGACCGCAGCGCTGCATCCATGTCGGCAGCGTAACGGTCCGCTTCCGTGATATCGCGTCCCCCTGTCGCTACGCTGAGTCCACGCACTCCCTACCGGGAGGAGACCTGCGCTTTGCCCGACTCACTCACCCGCGAGGGCACGACCACCTCGGTGGTGCTGCTCGCCACGACCCCGGCCTGCCGGCTCTCCTGCGCCGACGGCACGTTGCTCGACCGGCTGAGCGACCAGTTCGCCGGGCTTCCCGTCCGTGACGTCCAGGTGGTGACCCCCGGTGGCGGGCTCGGCGCCGACCTGCGGGGCGTGGCCAAGATCGCCCGGGTCTGCTCGGGCACGGTCGTGGTGCTCCCCGCCGACCTCGTCGCCCACACCGAGGCGCTCGCGCTCCTGCTCGAACATCCCGCGCGCGACACCGGCGCGCTCGTCTCCCACGACGACGCCGCCGCGCCGATGCGTCCGCCCGTACGCGTCGAGTCCGGCAGGGTCGTCGCGGCGGGCAGCTCGTTCCACACCGTCCCCGAGGCCAACGCCACCTTCAGGGGCGTGCTCCAGACCGGCGAGGCCGACCTGGCGTCCCTGGCCGACATCGCCGAGGAGCTGGCCGAGCTGGCCGACCTGGGCAGGCTCGGCCCGGTCACCCCCGTCGAGGCGGTCGACCTGCTGCTGGTGGGCCTGGTCAGAGCGGGCGTCCGGGTGCGCGCCGCCTCGATCGGCCCGCTGCACGCCGACCGCGTGACCGGCCAGAACGCCGCCGACAGCGCTCTGACCAGGCTCGCCGAGGTCGACGAGGCCAGGGTCAGGCTCGACACCTCGGTCAAGGAGGACGACGGCTTCTTCGCCACGTTCTTCGTCTCGACCTGGTCGCGCCACCTGATCAAACCGGCCGTACGGCTCAAGCTCACCCCCAACGCCGTCACCGGCGTCTCGATCGGCCTGGCCGCGCTGGCCGCCGTCTGGTTCTCGGCCGGCACCCAGCCGGGCCGGGTGGCCGGGGGCCTGCTGTTCCTGATGTCGTTCGCGCTCGACTGCCTCGACGGGCAGCTCGCCCGCTACACCCGCGCGTTCTCCCCGCTCGGCGCCTGGGCCGACGGCATGGCCGACCGGCTGAAGGAGTACCTGGTCTACGTCGGGCTCGCCTTCGGCTACGGCGGGACCGCGATCTGGTACCTGGCCGCCGCCGCGATGATCACGCAGGTCGTCCGGCACTCCATCGACTACTCCTACGCGGGGGCGGTCGCCGACGCGGGCCGCGTCGGCGCGCTGTGGGCCAGGCCCGCCCGGTCGCTGCTGGAGCCGGCCGACGCGCGGCAGGCCCACGGGGTGCTCGGGCTCGCCCAGCGGATGGAGGGCGACGCGCTCGCCCGCTGGGTCAGGAAGATCGTCGTGCTGCCCATCGGCGAGCGGACCGCGCTGATCGCCGTCACCGCCGCCGTGTGGAACGCCAGGGTGACGTTCGTGTCCCTGCTGTGCTGGGGCGGGGTCGCCGCCCTCTACCAGCTCGCCGGGCGCGTCGCGAGGTCGGCGCGGTGAGGGGAGCCTGGGCCGGTGCGCAGAAGGCGGCGGTTCGCCGGATCGGGAGGTGGGCAGCGTGATCTCCGTGCACATGACCCCCGTGCCTGAGAGCAAGGTCGTCGCCTACCGCGACGACGGGCCGCTCTCACGCGCGATGGGCCTGCTCGTCGCCGGGCAGCTCCCGCCGCTGCCGCCGGTGATCGCCGGCACGTTCGTCACCGGCGTGCTGCTGCTGATCGGCGTGGCCGGCTCCGACGGGCTCGCGGTGTTCGCGCCCGCCGTGACGCTGCTGCTGGCCGGGCCGGGCAGCACCCACCCGCACGACGGCCGCTTCGACTGGCTCGTGCCGCCGATCCTGCGGCTCATCGAGTACAGCTTCATCGCCGCCTGCGGCTTCGCCCACGGGCTGCCGCCCGTGCTGACCTTCCTGCTGCTCGGCGCGCTCGCCTTCCACCACTACGACCTGGTCTACCGGCTGCGCCAGCGCGTCTACCCGCCGCCCTGGCTCTCGACGCTCGGCCTCGGCTGGGACGGCCGGATGATGGCGGTCTCGCTGGCCGCCCTCGCCGGCTGGATGACCGCCGGGTACGTGCTGCTGACGCTCTACCTGTGGGCGCTGTTCGGCTGGGAGAGCATCACGTGCTGGCTGGCCGCGCCCCGCTCGGGCGTCGAGGCGAGCGAGATGGGAACGCAAGACTAACGCCGGATTACCCGCGAAGGGGCCAAAGGCAACTAACCTTTGGGCACACGTAGTCATGCTCGACCGAGGAGTGCACGTTGCTGGGAATGGTTCTGGCCGCCGGGGCCGGACGACGCCTGCGGCCGTACACCGACACGCTGCCCAAGGCGCTCGTGCCGGTTGACGGCGAAACCACGATCATGGACATCTCGCTGCGCAACCTCGCCGAGGTGGACCTGCGGGAGGTCGTGGTCGTCGTCGGTTACGCGGCGCAGGCCGTCCACGAGCGCAAGGAGGAGCTGGAGAGGCGCCACGGCGTCAAGCTCACCCTCGTGCACAACGACAAGGCCGAGGAGTGGAACAACGCCTACTCGCTGTGGTGCGCCCGCGACTACTTCGCCCAGGGCGTGCTGCTGGTCAACGGCGACACCGTCCACCCCGTCTCGGTGGAGAAGACGCTGCTGGCCGCCCCCGAGAGCAGCGACCTCCTGCTCGCGGTCGACAACGTCAAGAAGCTGGCCGACGAAGAGATGAAGGTGACCCTCTCCCCGGAGGGCTCGCTGCGCCGCATCACCAAGCTGATGGACCCGGCCGAGGCGTACGGCGAGTACATCGGCGCCACGCTCATCAGGCCCGGCGCGGCCGAGCGGCTGACCGACGCGCTCAAGGCGACGTTCGAGCGCGACCCCCAGCTCTACTACGAGGACGGTTACCAGGAGATGGTCGAGCGCGGCGAGGCCGTCCACGTCGCGCCCATCGGCGAGGTCGACTGGGTCGAGGTGGACAATCACGACGACCTGGCCAAGGCTCGCACCATAGCCGTTCGCTACTAGAAGGAGCGCGAATGCCGCTTCTAGCGAGGATGCTGCCGGCGCCCCTGACCATGGAGGTCAGGCGCGGCGCCGTCGCAGAGCTCGGCGCCCTGCTGGCCGACAGCCGCGTGGCGACCTCCGGCCGCGTGGCCGTGGCGGTCGGGCCCGGCCAGGGCGACCACATCGAGCGCCTGATCGCGCCCACGCTCGACCAGGCCGAGGTGTTCAGGGTGAGCGACGGGTCGGTCGAGGCGGCCGTCTCGCTCGGCGCCGACCTGCGCAAGGGCGCCTACGAGGTCGTCGTCGGGGTCGGCGGCGGCAAGACGATCGACGCGACGAAGTACGCCGCCTCGCTCGCGGGCATCCCGATGGTGGCCGTGGCCACCAACCTCTCCCACGACGGCATCTGCTCGCCCACCGCCTCCCTCACGTACGAGGGGGGCAAGGGCACGTTCGGCGTGCCGATGCCGCTGGCGATCCTGGTCGACCTCGACTTCGTGCACAACGCGCCCAAGTCGCTGGTCAGGGCCGGGATCGGCGACGTCGTCAGCAACCTGTCGGCGATCGAGGACTGGCAGCTCGGCAGCGTCGAGCGCGGCGAGCCCATCGACGGCCTGGCCTGCTCGATGTCCCGCACCGCCGCCGAGGCGCTGGTCGGCCGGAGCGACGGCATCGAGTCCGACGCGTTCCTGACCGTCCTGGCCGAGTCGCTCATCCTTTCCGGCATGTCGATGGTCGTCGCGGGGTCGTCACGGCCCGCGAGCGGTGGAGATCATGAGATCCTTCATGCCGTGGATCAGCTCTTCCCCGGCACCTCCAACCACGGCGAGCTCGCCGGCATCGGTGCCGCCTTCTGCTTCTTCCTGCGGGAGGACACCGCCAGGGTGACCCAGGTGGTCGACTGCCTGCGCCGGCACGAGCTCCCGGTCGTGCCCGCCGACATCGGGCTCACCGGCGAGCAGTTCGCCGACGTCGTCGCGCTGGCGCCGTCGACCCGTCCCGGCCGGTACACGATCCTGGAGCACCTGCGCATGCAGGACTCCGAGATCCGCGATCGGGTGGGGGACTATGTCCGGGCCTTCGGTAGCTGAGCTGCGGCGGGTAGCCCAGCCCGAGGGCCATCTCGACCGCAGGAACGGCGAACACTGGGCAGGCGTGCTCTACATGCGCCGGCTGTCCATCTACGTCACGTGGCTGACGAGCAAGACGTCGATCACGCCCAACCAGCTCACCTGGGTGATGACGATCGCCGGGGTCGCGGCGGGCTTCGTGCTGGCCCTGCCGGGGCTGTGGGCGGCCGTGCTGGCCGCCCTGCTCGTCCAGGTCTACCTGCTGCTCGACTGCTCCGACGGCGAGCTGGCCCGCTGGACGGGCAAGACGTCGCTGGCCGGGGTCTACCTCGACCGCGTCGGGGCCTACTTCACCGAGGCCGCCGTGCTGGCCGGGCTCGGCTGGCGGGCCTCGGCCGTCCTGCCCGACTGGTACACCGTGCTCGGCTTCGCCGCCGCGCTCGGCGCGATCCTCATCAAGGCCGAGACCGACCTGGTGGAGGTCGCGCGGGCCAAGGGCGGGCTGGGCGCCTCCTCCGAGGCGTCGGCGGTGCAGTTCCGTTCGGGGCTGCTCGGTCTGGGCAGGAGGATCCTGGCGGCGACGAAGTTCCATCGGATCATGCAGCCGATCGAGCTGTCCCTGCTCGCGGTGGCGGCCGCGGTGATCGACCTGGCGACCGGAGCTCTCGGGGCCTCCCGGGTGCTCATCGTGGCCTGCGTGATCGCCGCCGCGCTGCAGACCGTGCTCCATCTGATCAGCATTATGGCGTCGAGGCGGCTTGGGTGATCTCATGTCGGAACCGGAGGAGCTTCCCGTCCGTCGTATTGATCGGACGTCCGCCGTTCGGTGGGGGTTCACCATCGGTTCCGATACGCTTAGCTCCACCATTGTCAACAAGATGCAGACCAGCAGACTCGGTGATCATGAAAGAATGTTCCGCTCGTGTCCTCAACGCGTCAGGACGATGACCCGTTGAAGATTTCGTGCGTCATCCTCACCATGGGCAACCGGGTCGCGGAGCTGAACCGGGCCGTCGAGTCCGCGCTCAACCAGATCGACGGCGACGTCGAAGTCGTGATCGTGGGCAACGGCGCCGACGTACCCCAGGTGTCGGCCACGCCACCCGAGGGCTCGGCCGCGGTCGTGAAGACGATCCGGCTCGACCACAACACCGGCATTCCCGCCGGCCGTAACCGCGGCGTCGAGGAGTGCTCCGGCGACGTCGTGCTGTTCCTCGACGACGACGGCTGGTACGCCAACCAGAAGGTCGTCGCCCACGTGCGCGACCGGTTCGCCACCGAGCCCGACCTCGCGGTGATCTCCTTCCGGGTGATGGACCCCGAGGGCGGCGTCGGCCAGCGGCGGCACGTGCCCCGGCTGCGCGCGGGCGACCCGCAGCGCTCCTCGCCGGTCACCACGTTCCTGGGCGGCGCCTCGGCCGTGCGGCGTTCGGCCTTCCTCCAGGTCGGCGGCCTGCCGGAGCGGTTCTTCTACGCGCACGAGGAGACCGACCTGGCCTGGCGCCTGCTGGGCGAGGGCTACCGGATCGAGTACGACGCCGAGACCGTCATGTACCACCCGCAGGTCCCGCCGACCCGCCACGCGCAGTTCTACCGGCTCAACGCCCGTAACCGCGTCTGGCTGGCCCGTCGTAACCTGCCGTGGCCGCTGGCGTTCCTCTACCTGACCAACTGGGTGGTGCTCACCCTGATCCGCGAGCGCCGTTCGGGGGTCGCGATCAAGGCGTGGTTCTCCGGCTTCTTCGAGGGGCTGCGCACGCCCGCCGGCGAGCGCCGTCCCATGGCCTGGCGCACCGCCTGGCGCATGGTCAAGCTCGGCCGCCCGCCGATCGTCTAGACCACCTCCGCCTCGCCGAAGGTCATCGAGGCGCGGGAGACGGTCGAGGCGAACAGCGCCCGCCTGGGCAGCCCCAGCTCGCTGAGCTCCTTGGCGATGGGGTGGTTGCCCAGGCGGATCAGCGCGCCGCCCGGCCGCACACGGGCGCCCCCGGCGCGTACGGACCACGGGATGCGCCGGGTGACGCCCTCCAGATGGGTGAAGGCGTCGAGCGGCGTCATGGCGGCCGGCGCCGGCACCCCGGGCCTGATCAGCATGTCGAGCACGAGCCTGCCGTCCTTGCGCAGCACACACCGTTTGTACGGCGACCCGAGCCGCAGCTCGATGTCGGCCAGCTCCTTGGGAAAGCCCCAGATCGTCCGCCCCGCCTCCAGGGTGAACCGCTGGTCGACGGGCAGCCAGTGGACGAAGACGCCCGCGCCGCGCAGGTCGCCGAGCCCGACCGAGCCCGCCGCCCCCGGCCGCCTGATCAGGAAGGCCATCCCGAACTCGTGGTAGGTGTCGAGGTCGCCGCTGCGGTAGTCGACGAACAGCAGCACGCACACGGCCTTGCCGGGGAACACCTCGGCCACGTCGAGGCCGGAATAGGCGATCACCGCCCGCGCCGCGTCGGCCCGCACCGCGTAGAAGGCGCTGCACACCTCCGCGTCCTCCACCCGCACAGGCATGCCCACCGTCCGGCCCTGGATCAGATGCGATGCCATGGATCCAGTACATCAACCCCGGCGCCCGCTGGCCATTCCTACACCGCCAGCGCGTGTTCGGGCAGTCCCGCCCACGACTCGGCCAGCTCGACGAAGTCCGCGGCCCGGTCGGGCCAGTGGTGGCGCAGCCGGGCCTCGACGTGCCCGAGCGCCCCCAGATCGGCCCGCCGCACGGGGTCCTCCTTGAGGTCCAGTACGGCGTCCAGCAGTGCGTTCACGTCCAGGGGCACGACCAGGCCGCAGCCGATGCCCTTGACCAGCGGGGCGGCCTGCGGGGTGGCGATCACCGGCAGGCCGCGGCCCATGTAGTCGAGGATCTTCGTCGGCGGCCCGGTCACGGCGTCGCCGGCCAGCGACAGCCCGGCCAGCGCGCCCTCGGACATGCGCAGGGCGTGCCGGTTGGGCACGTACCCGAACCAGTCGAGCAGGCCGACGCGCTGGGCGTCGCGCAGCAGCGGGCGCACGTCGCGGTCGGCGGCGCCGATGAGGTCCATCCGGATGCCGTGCGGCGCCAGGCGCTCGGCCAGGGCGATCAGCTCGGCCACGCCGCGGTCGGCCGACAGGCGGCCGATGTGCACGACCCTGGTGTCGCCGGGAGGGGGCGGGCTGGGTGACACCAGGGTCGCTTCCGGCACCACCGCGGAGGTGATCACGTGGTGCCGTCTCTCCGCGCGTGCCCGCCGTCTGGGGGAGACGTCCTCGCGGACGTCCCAGACGACCGGAGGACGCCGGTGGGGCAGCGCGCGCAGCAGCCGGTGGTCGTGCACGATCAGCAGGTCGGCGTCCCGTACGCCGCGCCTCAGCGCCGCGCGGGCCTTCCCGTACGGCGCCTGCCGGGCGACGTCGACGGCGGTGAGCCCGACGGCCGGGGTCACGTTGTAATAGGTGAACGGCGCGACGTAGGTCACCTCGTGGCCCGCGTCGAGCAGCGCCCTGATCTGCCGGTGCATGATCCGGGCGTCCTCGGGATGGTGGACGGTGGTGGCGACACATGCGCGCATGTGTCGATGCTCCGCGCCTACCAGGTCAAAGGCGTTAACTCAGGTAGAAGTGCCGCTTAACTTCCAGAGGGGCGGCGATAGAGCCAGGTCAGGCGAGGTTCGAGCACCCACTTGAAGACCGTACGCGTCTCTGGCAGGCACAACACGATCGCCAGCGCGAACGAACTGGACGCGATGGCGAGCACGCCGAGCGGCCCGTGCAGCCACGGCAGGGCCAGCCAGCCCTGGTCCTTGGCGATCAGCACGGGGATGCCGTGGAGCAGGTAGCAGTAGAGCGTGCGGGTGCCGAGGTCGGAGTACCAGGTCTCGCCGCGCGGCACCAGCGCCAGCACGGCGAAGCACATCGCCAGGGCGCAGACCAGCAGCCCGGCCTTGAGTAGCAGGCCCATCCACCAGGACAGGTCCATGTCCTGGAAGCTGTGCTTGAAGTAGAACGGGTCGAGCGGCGCCTTGGGCGCGATGACGATGGCCACGGCCGCCGCGCACAGCAGCGTGACCCCCGAGACGATCTTGATCCACAGCTTGTTGAGCATCTCGAAGTGCTCGGGCTGCATCACCAGGCCGAGCACGAAGAACGGCAGCAGGCCGAAGAAGCGGTCCATGCTGAAGTCGCCCGTGATCTGCGAGAACCCGGCGAACATGTAGATCACGATGGCGACCGGGACCGGGTGTTTCATCCGCTTCCACACCGGTGTGGACAACCGCCAGAACAGCAGGGCCAGCAGGTACCAGTTGAGCCACGCCGGATCGATGATCGTGAGGCTCCACTTCTGGCCGAGCCCGTAGCGGACGGCGGCGTAGCCGATCTCCACGATCACGTACGGCACGACGAACGTGTCGACGAGCTTGTTCGTCTTCGCGTTGGAGTTCCAGAAGTTCCTCGACAGGTAGCCACTGATCAGCACGAACAGCGGCATGTGGAACATGTAGATGTAGATGTAGAGCGCTCTGGAGGAATGGGCCGAGAGCGTGGGCACCAGCGAGTGACCCAGCGGCACGAGCGCGATCAGGATGAACTTGACGTTGTCGAGGTAGGGATCGCGCCTGCGCTTGGGCGGCTCGGGCTCCTCGGCGGGCTCCTGCCGCTCCTCGGGGCGCTCGGCCGTCGCGATGCCGTGGGGGTCGGTCTGGTTGCCCCAGGCGGACTCCTGGGGCAGGGGCCAGCGAGCTCCAGTGTTCGCCGGCCCGCCTTCCTCGACGGGGCCGTCAGGGCTCCGCGGGGTCGTGACCGGTGGGGAGAACTTTGTGTCAGACACAGGGGAGCTCAGCTTCGCTAGGGGCCGGGGTGCACGACGCAACTCTGACATTTCATACTTACAACCGCCTTAACAGCGGCCGTGTCGCGCTGCGTCGCCGACCCGCAAACATTATCTCGATCTAGTGGTCCCTGTCTCACGGGACGCCCGGTTCCACAGGGAACTTGGAGCCTCAGGTGCACACGTTCTTCTGGTCGGAGGCGGTGATCGTGCTGTTGGTCACGCTGTCAGGAAGCTTGGTCACCTTGACCGACTTGAAGTCCGAGCCCACGACGAGCTGGAGCACCGGAGCGCCCTTCCCGCCGGTCCCGGCCGCCACGCCGGAGGTGTAGGGCTGCGGGTTGGTCGCGGTGACCTTGCCCGCCGAGGGAGCCGGCTTGGGCAGCACCGCGCCGGACAGCACGGCCGCGTAGTCGGCGCCGGTGGCGGCGCCCTTGGCGTAGTGGATCTCGCTGGCCGGCAGGCTCGCGCCGTCGGCGGCCTGGTAGTTGCCCACGCCGACCACGTTGAAGCCCTGCTTGGCCAGCTCGTCGGCCACCAGGCGGGCCTTGCCCGGCGTGGTGGTGCCGTTGAGCACCTGGACCTTCACCTGCTCGGGCTTCGGCGTGACCTTGGGCTTGGTGCTCGCGCTGGCGCTCGGGGACGGGGCGGGGAGCTCGGTGTCGCTGATGATCGAGGCCCACAGCGCGGAGGCGTCGGGCTCCTTCCAGACCACCCGGTTGGGGTCCTGGGGGTCGGGCAGCCACGGGATCGTGGTGAGCTGCACGCCGCCCGCGGTCAGCTCCTTGGCGCTGGTGGCGATGTCGATGAGCTGCTGGGTGTCGTTGGCCAGCTCGGGGTCCATGGTGACCGAGCCCGCCGCCGCCTTGATGAAGCCGGTCAGCTTGCCGATGTCGGTGAGCAGCTCACTGCTCGTGGCCTTGGCGATGACCTTGCTGAGGAAGATCTGCTGGCGCTTGATGCGCTGGATGTCGCTGCCGTCGCCGTAGTGGCGCAGACGTACGTAACCGAGCGCCTTCTCGCCGTTGAGCAGGCTCTTGCCCGGAGGCAGGACGAGATGGGATGCCTTGTCGTTGACGCCGGACTTGAGGCAGATCTCGATGCCGCCGAGGGCGTCGACGATGTTCTTGAAGCCGCTGAAGTCGACCTCGACGAAGTGGTTGATGCGGATCTGGGTGAGCGTCTCGATCGTGGAGATCGTGCACGCGATGCCGCCGGAGTTGTACGCCGAGTTGATCATGTCCCGGCGGGGCGGCATCTCGGCCTTGGTGGTCTCGTTCTTGCACTTCGGGATCTGCACCATCGAGTCGCGCGGGAAGCTGATCAGGCGCGCCTTGTCCCGGTTGGGGGAGATGTGCATGACGATGATGGTGTCGGTGCGCTTGCCGCCGGCGTCGGCCGTCCTGGCGATCTGCTGGCCGTACTTGGCGTTGCCCTTGCCCGCGCGGGTGTCGGAACCGACGAGCAGCACGTTGAGCGCGCCCGTGTCACGTGGACGCGGGTTGATGATGTCCTCTTTGACGCTCTTCTGGGTGATGTTGCCGAAGGCGTCGCGGTAGACGGTGTAACCGGTCAGCGCGCCCGCGACCATGACCGTGGTGGCGGCGATGCTGACCCAGGCCAGCACCCGCATCTTGCCCTGCCCGCCGCCGCCGTCGCCCCGGTGGCCGCGCGAGGGCCGGTCGTCGGGCGGAGGAGGCGGGGAGCCCGCCGCCCGTCGCGCCATCCGGCTGCCCGGAGCGCTGGGGGCGACTCTGGCGTCCTGCATGGACGCGCTCCTGTAGTCACTCATACGCCCCCCAGCCTCGTTCCCTGCGCCAACGCGCCGGCTTGGTCGCTCCGCGCCACGAGATTAGGTCACGTACGGCGTGCCCGGTGCCATGACCGCCGGAAACGACCGTGACCCGGGCGTGATGTTTCCGCGGCACAGCATACTCAGAGCCGGACATTTCGTGGAATATCATTGCCAAAGTCTTTCCCGCTTTCTGACCGTCTCCGCAGGTCAGGCCGGACGCTCAGAGCCCCCGCGAGGCAGGCCAGAGGCACGGCCGGGAGCACGTACCGGTAGTCGAACTCGGCCACGGCGGGCGGTGTGACGAGCAACACGACGGCTGCCGACCAGGGCACCAGCCACGACGGCGGGCCGGCGTGGCGCAGACCCCGCGCCCTGCGCACGGCGGCCGCGACGGGCGACGCGAGCAGGAGCGCCAGCAGCACCGGGCCGGGCAGGCGCACCACGCTCTGGTAGCCCCGCAGCCATCCGGCGTAGGGCTCGACGATCTCCGTACCGATCGCACCCTGCTCGTAGAGCTTGGCATACTCGGCGCCGACCCGCGCGGGATCGCGGCCAGGCGGTCCGGGCGGGGTCACCGGGAACTCGTAGTAGGCGTAGATCTCCGCGTCGGGATAGACCGGACGCCCCCACGTGAACGTGCGGCCCAGCTCGGCCAGCACCGAGCCCGCGTAGTCGAGCGGCTGGCTGGTGACGGCCAGGGTCGCGAACCTGGAGGCCAGGTCGTCGTTCGCCTTCGTGAACGTGATCCCCGGCAGTTTCACCAGCGGCGAGTCCTTGCTCCAGATGTACTCCTGCGAGGGCGGACGCCGCTCCGGCGGACGGGGGTCGCACAGGACCCGCAGGTCGGCCGGCGGGTTCATCCTGGCGCAGTCGGCGAAGGACATCGTGCGGGCGTAGAGGAAGGCGCCGTTCGCGCCCACCAGGCCGACGCGGTGGTGGGCGGCGTAGAACCAGGCGCCGTAGGCGACCACCGGGACCAGCGCGGCGGCGAGCAGCACCCCGGCCAGGCCCACGCGCCTGCGCAGCACGAACCACGCGGCCAGGACGACGATGAGCGGCTGGCCGACGGTCCTGGTCAGGGTGGCGGCGGCCAGCAGGAGGCCGAGGGCGGCGACGGTGGCGGGCCTGTCGGTCAGGCTCAGCGCCACGGCGGCCACGATCAGGAACAGGAACAGCGCGTCGGAGACCAGCAGGTGCTCCAGCTCGACCTGGTACGCGTCGAGCAGCACGGGGACGGCCGCGAGCGTGCGCGCCCAGCGGGGGGCCCGGCGCGCGGCCACGTAGACGATGACGCCGGTGGCCAGGCCGAGCAGGTGCTGCGCGGCGGTGACCGCCCAGAAGCCGTGGAAGGGCTCCAGGAGCTTCATGAACATCGAGTAGCCCGCCGGGCGCACCAGGTCGGGGCGCGGCCGGAAGACGGTGACGACGTAGGTGTAGGAGTCGGGGAACCACAGGGCCGGGCGGTAGCCGAGCATGGCGAGCGCGCGCAGCGCCGCGCCGACCGCCAGGACGCCCGCGAACCAGCCGTGCCGCCGCCACCAGGCGGGCTCCCTGAGGCGGGAGGCGAGCCGCCGCCTGCCGCGGGGCGCGCCGTCCTCGGCGGGGGCTCCCGCGGGAGGCTCCGGCTTCAGCCGCGCGTCGTCCCGCTCCTCCTGCACCTCGCGTACGCTACCCGCGTTTTCGTGGACGCCGTGACTCCGGCGTTGGATACGCTCGCTCACCGATGGAACGTGATCGATCGGGCCGCGTACTGGCCGCGCTGTCGGTGTCGCCCGCGCTCGCCGTGGCGGGCTGGCTGCTCGTGGGCCTGCCGCTGCTGCTGGCCGGCCGGTTCGCGCCGCTGCCCGCGCTGCTTCTCGGGGTGACCGCGGCGGCGCTGCTGTGCTGGGCGGGCACGCGCGGCGTCCTACGGGGGGCGCGTGGCGCGGGCCAGGGCGTCCAGGCCACGCCCTGGCAGGTGGCGGGGGTCGTGGCGGTGGCGGCCGGGTCGGGCGTGTTCAACGTCGTCATGCACTCCGAGCAGCTCCTCGTCCGGCGCGACCCGGCGACCTACGCCCAGTACGCGGCCTGGATCGCCGGGCACGGCTCGCTGCCGATCCCCGACCAGGCGGCGGCGTTCGGCGGCCACGACTCTTCCCTGTACTTCGACAGCGTCGGCACCTACCCGGTGGACGGCGGGGTGGTGCCGCAGTTCATGCCGGGGCCGCCGATGTTGTTCGCGATCGGCGACTGGCTGGGGGCACCGTTCGCGGTGCCGGCCGTGCTGGGCGCGCTGGCCGTGCTGACGGTGGCCGGGGTGGCGGCGCGGCTGGCCGGGGGGCGGTGGGCGGTGCTCGCGGCGGCGGCGTTCGCGGTGAGCCTGCCGATCCTCTACACCTCGCGTACGACGTTCAGCGAGATCCCGTCGCTGATCCTGCTGTTCGGCGGGCTGGCGCTGGCCCAGGACGCGATCGAGGCCGAGCGGCCCGGCTGGCGGCAGGGGCTGCCGGCCGGGCTGGTGCTGGGGCTGGCCGTCCTGGTCAGGGTCGACGGGCTGCGCGACGTGCTGCCGGTGCTGGCGTACGCGGGGCTGCTGGTCGCGATGCGGCGGTCGGGCAGGGCGCAGGGGGCGGTGGGGGTGCCGCTGCTGGCGGGGCTGGTGGCGGGGGCCGGGGTGGGGCTGCTGGCGGCGTACGTGCTGGCCCGGCCTTACCTGGAGTATCTGTCGGGGTCCGTCCGGCCGCTGCTGGTCATCTGCGCGGTCGTGCTCGTGCTCACGCCGGTCGGCGTGGCGACCGCGCCCGTCCTGGCCGGGATCCGGCCGCCGCGGTGGCTGCCGACTGCGGGGGCCGCGCTGGTCGTGCTGGTCATGGCCGGTCTGTACGCCCGTCCCTGGTTCCAGACCGTGACCCGGAAGCCCGCGAACATCGAGGACGCCCGCACGGCCGAGTTCATCGCCCAGATCCAGAAGGCGAACGGCCTGCCCGTCCAGGGGGACCGGCTCTACTTCGAGTACTCGCTCCATTGGGTCACCTGGTACATCGGCATCCCGGCCGTCGTGCTGGCCACGGTCGCGGCGGCCGTGCTGCTGCGCAGGCTGCTGCGCGACGGCAGGCCGTTCGTCTGGCTGCTGCCGCTGGCGATGATCGGCTGGACGACGGTCACCACGCTGCTGCGGCCCGAGATCACCCCCGACCAGCCGTGGGCCTCGCGGCGGCTGGTCCCGGTCGTGATCCCCGGGCTGATCGTGCTGGCGGTGTGGGGGCTGGGCTGGTTGCGGGAGCGGTCGTGGCCGCGGGAGCCGGTGCGGCGGTGGGCGACGGTCGCGGGGGTGCTGCTGGTGCTCGCGCCGCCGGTGGTGACCTCGATCGGCACCGCGTTCACGCCGGTCGAGCGGGGGGAGGCGGCGGCGGTCCGGACGATGTGCGGGGCGATCCCGCCCGAGGCGTCGGTGCTGTTCGTCGAGCGGGTGACCGGCGACCGGTTCACCCAGCTCGTCCGCGGGATGTGCGGCCGTCCGGCGGCGCAGGTGACGCGGCCCGAAGGGCACGACCTGGCGGAGGAGCCGGCGGTCCGGGCCGCCGTCGAGAGGGTCAGGGCGGCCGGCCGGGTGCCGGTCGTGCTCGCCGCGGACCCCGGCCAGGTCGCCCCTTACGGAACGCCGCGCCAGATCATGGGCCTGGTGACCCGCCAGGACGAGCGCTCGCTCGTGGACCCGCCCAACGGGACGTGGTCTTTGCGGGTAGATGTCTGGATGGCGGTGGGTTGACCCCGGTCCGGGCGGATCGCGATAGTTCTGGGCATGCCTGACACCGACGAGCTGTCGTTCGGCGACGACCGGGAGCCCTGGTTACGGCCCTGGATCAGAGCCCACCAGAGGACGGCGGCGATGGCCGTAATGGCCGTCCTGCTGGTGGCGGCGCTCGGCGGGGGCGGCTGGTACCCGCACCTGCGCTCGCTCCTGCCCTCGCCGCCGCCCGACGGCGCGCTGCCCGTCGTGGACGGCTTCACCGTCGCGCTGTGCGCCGAGGGGACGCAGGGATGCCCGCAGGGCACCGCCGAGCGGGTGCTGGCGCTGGTCCGGCGGATCCCCGAGGCGGTCGCGCCCACGCTGGTGCCCGCCGACGAGATCGAGCGGCGCTGGGCCCAGAAGGTGATCATCGACGAGGGGCTGGCCAAGCCCCGCGAGGAGAGCTGGATCCCGGAGATCGAGGCCGGGCTGCGCGGCCCGGCCGACTACGACGCCGTCCGGCGGCGGCTGGCCGGGGAGCCGGGCATCCTGGTCATGCCCCGCCTGCCCAGCTTCTGGCAGGGCAAGGCCGACCTGAGCGTCGTGATGTGCGGCCGGCGGCAGCAGTACCCCTCCTGCCGGGCCGCGGCGACCGAGGCGCAGCGCGACGCCGTCGTGGCCCGGCTGCGCGAGCTGGACGGCGTGGACGAGGTGTTCCTCCAGGACAAGCCGTTCGGCCTGCGGCTTTCCCGGCTCTACCAGGGCGACGTGCCGCCTCTCACGATCGACGCCGTCTCCGAGATGTTGTACGTGCGCTTCGACGACCCCGCCAGGGCCAAGGCGGTGGGTCAGGAGATGCTCAGGATGCCCGGCGTAGGATGGTCACAGCTGATCAAGTGACTGTAAAGCCCGTCGATGTGGACTCGGCTTCCAGCGGGGCAGAGTACCCTCGACCCCCGTGAGCACGCTTGAGACCCCCAAGAGTGGACCTGCCGTGGAAGAAGCGCCGTACGTCACGATCGTCCTGCCCTGCTACAACGAGCAGGACCACGTCATCGACGAGGTCGAGCGCATCACGCGGGCGATGGACTCCAGCGGCTACACCTACGAGCTGGTCGCCGTCGACGACTGCTCGACCGACCAGACCCTGGCCCGGCTCGAAGAGGCCGCGCCCGAGTACCCTCACCTGCGCATCCGCGCCTTCCACCGCAACGGCGGCTCGGGCACCGTGCGCCGCATCGGCACGCAGGAGGCCAGGGGCGAGATCGTCGTCTGGACCGACGCCGACATGACCTACCCCAACGAGCGCATCCCCGAGCTGGTGCAGATCCTGGAGAAGGACCAGACGGTCGACCAGGTCGTCGGCGCGCGCACCACGGAGGAGGGGTCGCACAAGATCCTGCGGGTGCCGGCCAAGTGGGTGATCCGCAAGGTGGCCGAGAAGCTCGCCGGGCAGAAGATCCCCGACCTCAACTCGGGGCTGCGCGCCTTCCGCAAGTCGGTGGCCCGGCCCTACCTGCGGCTGCTGCCGCCCGGGTTCTCCTGCGTCACGACGATCACGCTGTCGTTCCTGTCCAACCAGCACGACGTCTACTACCTGCCCATCGAGTACGCCAAGCGGGCCGGCAAGTCGAAGTTCAGTTTCATCTCCGACGCCTACCGTTACATCCTCCAGGTGCTGCGGATGATCATGTACTTCAACCCGCTCAAGGTGCTCATGCCGCCGGCGCTCTGGCTGGTGGCGATCGGGTTCGTGAAGGGCGTCTGGGACATGGTCCGCCAGCCGTTCTACTTCCCGGCCAACACGGTCATGATCTTCCTGTCGGGCCTGCTGATCGGCTCGGTGGCGCTGCTGGCCGACCTGATCGTGCGGTCGCGGGGGGAATAGCGCGTGCGGATCGCGATCGTCGGCCCGACCCATCCGTACAAGGGGGGCGGGGCGCAGCACACCACCGAGCTGGCGCACCGGCTGGCGGCCCAGGGCCACGACGTGGTGATCGAGTCGTGGCGGGCCCAGTACCCGTCGTTCCTCTATCCAGGGCAGCAGACGATCTCCGAGCCCGAGGGCACGCCGTACCCGAGGACCGCGCGGCGGCTCGACTGGCGGCGGCCCGACGGGTGGTTCGCGGCGGGGCGGCGGCTGCGCACGGCCGACCTGGTGGTGCTGGCGGTGCTGAGCCCTGTGCAGGTTCCTCCGTACCTGGGGATCCTGTCCGGGATCGGGCGGAAGGCCCGGACGGTCGCGCTCTGCCACAACGTGCTGCCGCACGAGCGGAAGCCGTACGACCAGCCGCTGATGAAGGCGCTGCTGCGGCGGGTCGACGGCGTGCTGGCCCACTCCGAGCAGCAGGCCGAGCTGGCCAGGGAACTCGCGCCGGGCAGGCCGGTCGGGGTGGCGGGGCTGCCGCCGCACCTGCCGTCCACGTCGGCCGAGCAGTCCGGCGGGGTGCGCGGGCGGTTGTTGTTCTTCGGGATGGTCCGCCCGTACAAGGGGCTTGACCTGCTGCTGCGGGCGTTGCCCGAGGGGATCTCGCTGACCGTCGCGGGCGAGTTCTGGGGCGGCCTCGACGGGACGAAGGCGCTGATCGACGAGCTGGGCCTGGCCGACCGGGTCGAGCTGCGGCCCGGGTACGTCCCCGCCGCCGACGTGCCGAAGCTGTTCGCCGCGGCCGACGCGCTGGTGCTGCCGTACCGCAGCGCCACCGCCAGCCAGAACGTCTGGCTCGGCCACGAGCACGGCGTGCCGGTGATCGCCACCCGGGTGGGCGCGCTGGCCGACCACGTGACCGACGGCGTCGACGGCCTGCTGGTCGAGCCGGGCGACGCCGGGGCGCTGCGCGCGGCGATCGAGCGCTTCTACGCCTCCGGCGAGCCGGAGAGGTTGCGGTCGGGGGTCAAGGCGGTCGATCCCGAGCCGTTCTGGGCCGCGTACGCGGGCGCGCTGCTCGCCGTCTGACGGCCGAGCACGAACGCGGCCCCCGCCGCGACCGCGTCGGCCAGCGTGAACGCCAGCCGCGACACGATCGCCACCGCGATGGCCGGAGCGGTGCCGATGACCGGCCCGAGCACCAGCACGAGCGCGCCCTCCCGCACGCCCACCCCGGCGGGCACCACGAAGGCCAGGATGCCGGTGCACCAGGCGAACGTGTACGCGCCGGTCGCCACGAGGTAGAGGTCGGGGCGGCCGGACAGCAGCCAGGTGTGCAGGCCGTAGACGAACCAGCCGAGCGCGGTCCAGGCGACCGCGACGACGACCGTGCGGCCGGGAAGCGCGCTCTCCAGCGGCTCCTTGCGGGCGATCCGCAGCGCCAGGTTGAGCCCCCAGGTGAGCACCTTGGGATGCAGGCACACGATGATCACCGGGACGAGCAGCACCACGTACCAGGCCCGGCGGACGGCCTCGTGCGAGCTCAGCGTGGCGGCGGCGATCGAGATGCCGACGCCCAGGTTGACCACCAGCCCGAGCGAGATCGTCGCGAACGTGCGCCGCGGCGGGCTCCCGTGGTCCCGCCCGAGGTCCATCATGGCCGCGTACGCCCACACCGCGCCCGGGATGTACTTGCCGAGCTGGCCCACGAACATGATCCGCCCGGCCACCCGCAGCGGCAGCCGCGTGCCGAGCCCCGCCATGATCTGCCGCCAGGCCACCAGCATGCAGAACTGCCCGGCCAGCACCGCCCCGAACGCCCCGAGCACCGCCCACGGCGACAGCCTGGCCAGGGCCTGCGTCGTGTCGTGCCAGTTCCTCGCCAGGCCGTAGCCGAGGAAGGCGAGGGCGACCAGCGCGAGCAGGACGCGCAGCAGGCGGCGCAGCATCAGGCCAGGCTACGCGGGAGCCGCCGGGTTGAGCCAGCATGTGGGGCAGGTCAGCGTACCGGGGCCCGCGGCGCGGGTACTGTTGGGCGGCGTGGGCAAGCAACGCGTCGCGCAGCTCGAGTACTCCGAATTCCAGTCGGCCATGCTCGACGAGGACAAACGCCGCCGCAAGGCCGCGAAGATCATCGCCGTGCTGGAGCACTTCCAGGGGCCGCTCGGCGGACTGACCGTGGGCGACGTCGGCTGCTCGGCCGGGTTCATCGCCGACGAGCTGGCCCAGGCCGGGGCCAAGCACACGCTGGGCATCGACATCGACGTGCCGGGGCTGCGCAAGGCCGCCGACCGGTTCGGCGAGCGGGTGGCGTTCGTCTGCGGCGACGGCACGGCGCTGCCCTTCCCCGACGGGTCCATCGACGTGCTGGTGTTCAACCACATCTACGAGCACGTGGTCGACCCCGACGCCGTGGTGGCCGAGATGCACCGCGTGCTGTCCGACGACGGGGTGCTCTATCTCGGGCTCGGCAACCGGCTCGGGGTCGTCGAACCCCACTACAAGCTGCCGTTCCTGTCGTACCTGCCGCCCGCGCTGGCCGACCGCTACGTGCGCGCGTCCGGCCGCGCCGACCACTACTACGAGCGGTTCAGGACGCGGCGGGGGCTGCGAAAGATGTTGCGGGCCTTCCACGTGTGGGACTACACGTTCCCGGTGCTGGCCACGCCGACCAGGTTCGCCGGCTCCGAGCTGTTCCCCGGCCTGCCGGGCCGGCTGGTCAGGGCCGTGCTG
This sequence comes from Nonomuraea sp. NPDC052265, assembly GCF_044547985.1. NCBI lineage: Bacteria > Bacillati > Actinomycetota > Actinomycetes > Streptosporangiales > Streptosporangiaceae > Nonomuraea > Nonomuraea sp. NPDC052265. The sequence goes on along the minus strand of NZ_JBIUBJ010000001.1, from coordinate 647,558 downwards.
GCCCGCGCGCCGCGCGAGGTGCTGCGGCTGCTGCTGCCCGTCGTGCCGACGTACCTGTGGGTGGCGACCAAGACGCCGCGCAGGCCCGCCGGGCCGGCGCTGCCGCAGCCGCCCGAGCGGGTCCTGCCGCTGTGAGCCTCGTGGAGGAGACGGGCGCGAGCGCCGTCCCCAAGCGGTCGTTGCCGCGCCGGCTGCTGCGCTTCGGCTTCCTGGCCGTCGCGCTCGCGTTCGGCGCGTGGGCGGTGGCCGGGCAGTGGGACGCCGTGGTGGCCGGATTCGCCAGGCTGTCGTGGCCGGCGCTGGCCGGGTCGCTGGTCGCCGTGGTCGCCGCGCTGCTCGGGGCCATGCTCACCTGGCGCACGCTGCTGGCCGACCTGGGCTCGCCGCTGCCGCTGCGGCCGGCCGCCAAGGTGTTCTTCGTCGGCCAGCTCGGCAAGTACATCCCCGGCGCGGTCTGGCCGGTGCTCGCCCAGATGGAGATGGGCCGCGACCTGGGCGTGCCGCGTCCGCGCAGCGCCGCGGCGTTCTTCCTGATGATGCCGGTCCAGATCGCCAGCGGCCTGCTCGTCACGCTGGTCACGCTCGGCTGGCACCGGTTCGGCTGGGTGCTGCTGTTCATCCCGCTGCTGCTGGTGCTGTTGGAGCCCAAGGTCGTCAACGGCGTGATCGGCTTCGGCCTGCGCAAGCTCAAACGGGAGCCCCTGGAACGACCGCTCACCCGCCGCGGCATGCTCACCGCGTTCGGCTGGGCGCTGGCCGGCTGGACGGCCTACGGCGTGCACTTCTTCTTCATCGCCCCGCAGGGCGGCCTGCTGTTCGCCGTCGGGGCGTTCGCCCTGTCGTGGTGCCTGGGCATCGTGACCTTCGTCGTGCCGGCGGGGGCGGGGGTGCGCGAGGTGGCGATGGTGGCGGTGCTCGCCCCCGTGCTCGACAGCGGCGCGGCCATCGCGGTGGCCCTGTGCTCCCGCATCGTCATCGTCGTCGGGGACCTGATCTGCGCAGGCCTGGCGGGAATCGCCTCACGTCGCGACTCCGTGTGATTTGGCCCACGATTTGGGGGAGGGTGGTCATAAGCTGAATCAAAGAGGGGGGACTTGCCAGGTCCCACGTTGATCTTGAGGGGAGAAGATCCACGCAATGCCTCGCATGCTCGTCGATGCCGCCGCGGTCCCCGCCGACCGTGGAGCGTTGATCCGGTACGTGGACGGGCTCGTGGCCGCGCTCCACCGGGCCGGAACCGATCTCGCCGTGGTCTGCCAGCGTGCGGAAGCGGAAAGGTACCGGCGACTGGCGCCTTCGGCCCGGGTCATCCCCGGCCCCGTCGCCATCACCAACAGGGCCGCCAGGCTGGCCTGGGAGCAGACCGGCCTGCCGCTGCTCGCCCGCCAGGCGGGGGCCGAGGTCATCCACGCCCCCTACTACTCCATGCCGCTGCGTTCCGGCGTCCCGACCGTCGTGACGGTGCACGACGTGACCTGGTTCACCGAGCCCGAGCAGCACAGCCCGGCCAGGGCCGCGTTCTTCCGCTCGGCCACGCGCACCGCCGTCCGGCACGCCCGGCGCGTCATCGTGCCGTCCAAGGCGACCAGGGACGAACTGGTCCGGGTGTTGTCGGCCGACCCGACCCGCATCGACGTCGCCTACCACGGCGTCGACCTGGCCCAGTTCCACCCGCCGAGCCAGGACGAGATCCGCCGGGCGGCCATCAGGTGCGGGCTGCACGGCCAGCCGTACGTGGCCTTCCTCGGCAACCTCGACCCCCGCAAGAACGTGCCCAACCTGATCCGCGGCTTCGCCGCCGCCGTGAAACGGCTGGAGACGCCGCCCGCGCTGGTGCTCGGCGGCGGCGTGCACGAGGACGACGTCGACGCCGCCTGCCGCGAGGTGGAGGCCACCGTCCGGGTGATCAGGCCGGGATACCTGCGCGCGCCCGATCTGCCGGGGTTCCTGGGCGGTGCGCTCGTCGTGGCGTTCCCCTCGCGGGGCGAGGGCTTCGGCATGCCGGTGCTGGAGGCCATGGCCTGCGGCGCGGCCGTGCTCACCAGCCACCGCACCTCGCTGCCCGAGGTGGGCGGCGACGCCGTCGCCTACACCGAGCCGGACGCGGACAGCATCGCCGACGCCCTGGGCGAGCTGCTGGCCTCCTCCGAGCGGAGGCGGCAGTTGCAGGAGGCCGGACAGGCACGGGCACGCGAATTCACCTGGGAGGCTTCGGCGGAGGCGCATCTCAACTCCTATCAACGCGCAATCGAATAGTTCGCTACTCTCACGGAGTGATGGAGAGCTCTTTGCCAGACCTCGAGGCGATCCTCCTGGTCGGGGGGCAGGGCACACGCCTGCGTCCGCTGACACTGGGCACGCCCAAGCCGCTGCTGCCGACCGCCGGAGTGCCGTTCCTGGCCCACCAACTCGCCCGCGCCCGGTCCTTCGGCGTACGCCGGATCGTGTTCGCGACCTCGTACAAGGCGGCGATGTTCGAGCCCGTCTTCGGTGACGGGGCGGCCCTCGGGCTCTCGCTCGAATACATCACGGAGGAGACGCCGCTCGGCACCGGCGGGGCCATCCGGAACGCCGCCGAGGCGCTCACCTCCGGGCCCTCCGACCCGGTGCTCATCCTCAACGGCGACATCCTGTCCGGGCACGACATCGGCGACCAGGTGCGCACCCACTGCGAGCGCGACGCCGCCGTGACGCTGCACCTGACGGAGGTGGACGACCCGACGCGGTTCGGCTGCGTGCCGACCGACGAGTCCGGACGGGTGACCGCGTTCCTGGAGAAGACCCCCAACCCGGTCACCAACCGCATCAACGCCGGCTGCTACGTCTTCACCCGCTCGGTGATCGACTCGATCCCGCGCGGCGAGGTCGTCTCCGTGGAGCGTGAGACGTTCCCCGGGCTGATCGACTCCGGCGAGCTGGTGCTCGGGTACGCCGACCGGACGTACTGGCTCGACGTGGGCACTCCCGCCGCGTTCGTGAAGGGCTCGCGCGACCTGGTGCTCGGGCGGCTCGACTCGCCCGCGCTGCCCGGCCCGCAGGGCGAGCACCTCGCGCTCGGCGGGGCGAAGATCTCGGCCGAGGCCAAGGTCCAGGGCGGCACCGCCGTCGGCGCGCGGGCTGTCGTCGAGGCGGGCGCGTCCGTGGTGGGGTCGGTGTTGTGCGACGACAGCGTCGTCGAGGCCGGGGCCACCGTGAGCGATTCGGTCGTGGGCAAGGGGGCGCGGATCTGCGCCGGCACGGTCGTGCGCGACGCGGTGATCGGTGACGGCGCGGTGGTCGGGCCGGGCAACGAGCTCCAGGGCGGGGTGCGCGTCTGGCCCGGCATCGAGCTGCCCGAACGCGCGGTGCGCTACTCCAGCGACGTCTGACCCACCCGGCGGGCCCGGCCAGGCCGGGCGGGTGAGCGACCACCCGCCGCCGCGCGGCAGACTGGACGGGTGATGGAACGCAGGTGGGAGCCCGACGGGCCGCTCGACGCGGAGTTGGCCCTGGGCCCCCACCGGCGCGGCACCGGCGATCCCGCCTGGCGCCGCACCCCCGACGGCTCGGTCTGGCGCACCTGCCGCACCCCCGACGGCCCGAGCACGCTGCGGATGACCGTGACGGCCGGAGCCGTGCACGCCCAGGCGTGGGGGCCGGGAGCCGGATGGTCGCTGGAGACCCTGCCCGCCCTGCTCGGCGCGCTCGACGACGTCTCCGGCTTCCGCGTCCGGCACGACGTGCTGGCGGACGTGGCCCGCAAGCACGCGGGGCTGCGCATCGGGCGTACCGGGCGGGTCATGGAGGCGCTGGTGCCCGCCGTGCTGGAGCAGAAGGTCGTCGGCCGGGAGGCGTGGCGGGCCTGGCGCTACCTGCTCGGTCACTACGGCGAGCCCGCGCCCGGCCCGGCCCCCGACGGCATGCGGGTGGCGCCCGAGCCGGTCGTGTGGCGGCAGATCCCGAGCTGGCACTGGCACCGGGCGGGCGCGGAGGCCGTCCGGGCCAGGACGATAGCCAACGCCGCCTGGCACGCCGCCAAGCTGGAGGCCGCGGCCACCACCGAGGAGCTCGACCGGCTGCTGCGGGCGCTGCCCGGGATCGGCGTGTGGACGTCGGCCGAGATCCGCCAGCGTGTGTTCGGCGACGCCGACGCGGTGAGCGTGGGGGACTTCCACCTGGCCAAGCTGGTCGGCTACGCGCTGACGGGGGAGAAGACCGACGACCAGGGGATGATGCGGCTGCTGGAGCCGTATCGGGGGCATCGGCACCGGGCGACGGTGCTCGTCTGGCTCAGCGGCGTGCGTCCTCCGGCGCGGGGGCCGCGGATGCCGGCGCGCGACTATAGGTCCTTCTGACACCCCGCCCTGAGTGCGCGTCATGAACTCAGGGGTGCGTACTGTGCCTCTATGAGTGTTGTCAGTGATTCCGCGCTTCGCCGTGCCCTCGCCCGTGCCCGTGACGGCAAGGCACTCGACCTCACCGAGGCCGTCGTGCTGCTGCACGCGCGCGGTGAGCAGCTCGACGCGCTGCTCGACCACGCCTCCCGCGTGCGCGACGCCGGGCTGAAGGCCGCCGGCAGGGAAGGGGTGATCACCTACAGCAGGAAGGTGTTCATCCCGCTGACCAGGTTGTGCCGTGACCGTTGTGGCTACTGCACGTTCGCCACCGCGCCGCACAAGCTGGAGTCGGCCTTCCTGAGCCCGGACGAGGTGCTGGAGATCGCCCGGCAGGGCGCGGCGATGGGTTGCAAGGAGGCGTTGTTCACGCTGGGGGACCGGCCGGAGGACCGCTGGCACCAGGCCCGCGAGTGGCTGGACGCGCACGGCTACGACGACACGTTGTCCTACGTGCGGGCCATGGCGATCAGGGTGCTGGAGGAGACCGGGCTGTTGCCGCACCTCAATCCCGGTGTGCTGAGCTGGCGTGACCTCCAGCGGCTCAAGCCGGTCGCGCCGTCGATGGGCATGATGCTGGAGACCACCTCGCGGCGGCTGTTCGAGGAGAAGGGCCAGCCGCACTTCGGCTCCCCCGACAAGGACCCGGCGGTACGGCTGCGCGTCCTGGAGGACGCCGGACGCACCAACGTGCCGTTCACGACCGGGATCCTCATCGGCATCGGCGAGACCGTCGAGGACCGGGCCGAGTCGATCTTCGCGATCCGCAGGGTCGCCCGCGAGTACGGCGGCGTCCAGGAGGTCATCGTCCAGAACTTCCGCGCCAAGCCGGACACGGCCATGCGCGGCCTGCCGGACGCCGACCTGCACGAGCTCGCCGCCACGATCGCCGTCGCGCGCCTGGTCCTCGGCCCCCGCGTACGCCTCCAGGCCCCGCCCAACCTGGTCGACTCCGAGTACGCGCTCATGATCCGCGCCGGCATCGACGACTGGGGCGGCGTCTCGCCCCTGACCCCCGACCACGTGAACCCCGAGCGCCCCTGGCCGCAGATCGACGACCTGGCGGCGCGTACCGCGGAGTCCGGTTTCGACCTGCGGGAACGCCTGACGATCTACCCCGAGTACGTGCGGGCCGGCGAGCCCTGGCTGGACCCCCGGCTGTTCGCGCACGTCGAGGCCCTGGCCGACCCCGCCACCGGGCTCGCCCGCGAGGACGCCGTGCCGGAAGGCCGTCCCTGGCAGGAGCCCGACGGCGGGTTCGCCGCCTCCGGCCGGGTGGACCTGCACGTCGAGGTGGACACCACCGGCCGCGCGAACGACCGGCGCGACGACTTCGACCACGTCTACGGCGACTGGGCGGCCCTGCGCGACCGCCTCGGCCCGGTCGCGGCCCCGACGCCGAGCGACGTCCGGCAGGCGCTCAGGCGGGCCGAGGCCGACCCCGCCGGGCTGACCGACGCCGAGGCCGTCGCGCTGCTGGGCGCGGAGGGCGAGGCGCTGGACGAGCTGGCCGCCATCGCCGACGCGCTGCGCAAGGAGGCCGCCGGCGACGAGGTCACCTACGTCGTCAACCGGAACATCAACTTCACCAACGTCTGCTACACCGGCTGCCGCTTCTGCGCCTTCGCCCAGCGCAGGACCGACGCCGACGCGTACACGCTCAGCCTGGACCAGGTGGCCGACCGGGCCGAGGAGGCGTGGGCGGCGGGCGCGACCGAGGTGTGCATGCAGGGCGGCATCCATCCGGACCTGCCGGGAACCGCGTACTTCGACATCGCCAGGGCGGTCAAGGCCAGGACGCCCGGCATGCACGTGCACGCGTTCTCCCCGATGGAGGTCATCAACGGAGCCTCCCGGACGAACCTGTCCGTACGCGACTGGCTGGAGGCCGCCAAGGAGGCCGGCGTGGACTCGCTGCCCGGCACGGCGGCCGAGATCCTCGACGACGACGTGCGCTGGGTGCTGACCAAGGGCAAGCTGCCGGCCAAGGAGTGGATCGAGGTCATCACCACGGCCCACGAGGTCGGCATCCCGACGACGTCCACGATGATGTACGGCCATGTGGACCACCACCTGCACTGGGTCAAGCACATCAAGCTGATCAGGCAGCTCCAGGAGCGGACCGGCGGGTTCTCGGAGTTCGTGCTGCTGCCGTTCGTGCACACCAGCGCCCCGATCTACCTGGCCGGCATCGCCCGGCCCGGCCCCACCGCCCAGGAGAACCGCGCGGTGCACGCCCTGGCCAGGATCCTGCTGCACGGCGCGATCCCCAACATCCAGTGCTCGTGGGTCAAGCTCCAGGACGACCTGTGCCGCCAGGTGCTCCAGGGCGGCGTGAACGACCTCGGCGGCACCCTCATGGAGGAGACGATCAGCCGGATGGCGGGCTCGGAGAACGGCTCGTACAAGACGATCAGCGAACTGCGCGAGATGGTCGAGGTCACCGGCAGGCCGGTCCGCCAGCGCACCACCGAGTACGGCAGCCCCACGGACGAGCGGCTGGCCGCCGCGCGGGCGAGCGACGGGGTGTGCCAGAGCGTGAGAAGAATCTTGCCGATGGCGTAGTTATAACAAGTTCTAACAAGGCTTGCGCCCGGCACGGGAGGCACTGGAAGAATCATCACTCCACCGGAGAGAGGTTCATCGTGCGGTTGGGTCGACACCGTGCCGCGCTGCCTCCCGTGCAGCGACGCAGGAAGGCGCTCCAACGCGGCATGCTGGCCGGCCTCGCCGCCGTGGCCGTCGCCGCCGGCAGCCTGTACGTGGTCCTCGGCGGCGGTCCCGCCCTCTGCGTGTCACGAGAGCCTGTTCTGGTCAGCGTGGCCGCCGCCGTGGACGTGGCGCCGGCGGTCATGGAGGCCGCCGGGCGCTTCAATCAGACCAGGACGTCGGTCGGCGGCCGGTGCGTGCTGGTCCAGGTGACCGAGGAGCCGCCGGCCACGGTCCTGCGCACGCTGATCGGCGACCGGGCGGGCGTGCTGCGCGAGCGTCCCGACGGCTGGATCGCCGACTCCTCGGCCTGGATCAGGCTGGCCCGCAGCCAGGGCGCGAGCTCGCTGCCCGCGGGGGAGACCGTGGTGGCCACCTCGCCGCTGGTGTTCGCCACGCGCTCGTCGCTGGCCCAGCGCTTCTCGGTGGGCAGGACCGAGATGAACTGGCGGATGGTCTTCCCGCCGACCGTGCGCGGGCGGCTGACGCCCAACCCCGACGAGCCCGACGTCGTACGGGTGCCCGACCCGTCCCTGGTGGGCGCGGGGATCGCGACCGTGGCCGCGGCCAGGGACGTCGTGGGCACCGGGCCGGCCGCCGACAAGGCGCTGACCGCGTTCGTCCGGTGGGCGCAGGCCGGGTCGGCCCCCGACTACCGCAGCATGCTCGACGCCGTGGACGACCGCGGGTTCTGGCAGCGGCCGGTGGTCATCGTCCCGGAGCAGTCGGTGTGGAACCACAACCGGGTGCCCTCGTCCGACCCGGTCGTGGCGCTGCACCCGCGCGAGGGCACGATCGACCTCGACTACCCCTACGTCGTCACGGCCGCCGATCCGGCCGTCGCGGAGGCGTCCACGGCCTTCGCCGACTGGCTGAAGGGCGCCCAGGCGCAGGAGATCGTCCGGCGGGCCGGGTTCCGTTCGGGCGACGGCAGGCTGGGGCCGCTCTCGCCGGGCCCGCAGATCCCGTCGCAGGCGCCGCGGACCAGGCCGTCGGTGTCGCAGCAGGACATCGACGAGGCTTTGCGCGCCTGGAGCAGGCTGGCGCCGCCGACCAACATCCTCGTGCTGGCCGACACCTCCAAGCACATGGCCGAGCCGCTGAACGGCAGCACCAAGGTGCGCATCGCGCTGGCCGCGGCCAAGATCGGGCTGCAGCTCTTTCCGAACTCCACGCACATGGGCATGTGGGAGTTCGCCGACAAGGTGGGCAACATCAGGGGCTACCGCGAGCGCGTCGGGCTCGGCCCGATCAGCGAGCCGGAGTCGGGCCAGGTGCTGCGGCGCAGCGTCCTCGACGAGCTGACCAGCACGATCGCTCCCCACCCCGACCTGGACAGCTCGCTCTACGACGCGATACTGAGCGGGTTCCGCAAGGTCAGCGGCGACTACCGCGACGACATGAACAACACGCTGCTGGTGATCACGGCCGGCAAGGACGACGGCAAGGGGGTCAAGCTCCCGCAGCTTCTCGGCACCCTGCGGAACGAGTGGGACCCGGACAAGCCCGTCCAGATCGTCATCATCGCGTTCGGCAAGGACGTGGACCGCGGCAGCCTGTCGCAGATCACGGCGGCCACGAACGGCTCGCTGCACGAGGCGCAGGAGCCCGGGGAGATCATCGACGTCTTCCTCGGCGCGCTGGCCCGCAGGCTCTGCCACCCCACCTGCAAGCCGGCCGCCTGAGGGGATGCCGGTCGCCCGGCACCCCCTCGGCCTACATCTGGTGGACGGTGGCGTTCTCGCCGCGATGGTGGACGCGGGACACGAGCTTGTCCAGCGACCACGCGCCGCTGCCGAGCAGCGCCAGCATCAGGAACGACCACGAGAACATGGCCGCGGTCTCGCCCCCGTTCTGCAACGGGAACAGGCCCTTGGGCAGGTGGACGGTGAAGTAGGCGTAGGCCATCGTGCCCGAGCACAGCAGCGCGGCGACGCGGGTGGCGAGCCCGATGAGGACGAGGCCGCCCGCGCCGAGCTCGATCACCCCCGCCCACCAGTCGGGCCAGTGTCCTACGGAGGGGGTCGATCCGCCGTAGGGGCCGCCGAGTACGCCGAACAGAGTGGCGGCCCCGTGGCAGGCGAACAGCAGGCCCACCACGATGCGGAACAGCGACAGCGCGGCGTCACGAATCTTCGTCATCAGCCTGTCCAGACAGTCAGATCCGCTGCCAGAGCGCCGGGACGTTCGGCGGCTCCCAGCCGGCGATGGCCGTGTGGGGCTGCAGGCACCGGTAGGAGACGCCGTTGTAGGTGACCGTGCTGCCCGTGGTGTAGGCCGTGCCGGCCTTCCAGGTGCCCGAGGCCGTCGCGGTCGGCGTCGGCGTCGGGGTGGGCGTGGGGGTCACGGTCGGGGTGGGGGTGGGGGTCGGGTTGCCGCCGCCGCCGATCTGCAGGTCGATGCAGGAGTAGAAGGCGTTGGAGGTGTCGGAGATGTTCCAGATCGCCAGGACCTTCTGGCGGCCGGAGTAGCCGGAGAGGTTCACCGTGTGCGAGATCGTCGACGGCGGCTGCTGGCCGTTGCCGTTGAAGACGGCGACCCGGTTGCCGCCGATGTAGTACTCGTAGTTGAGGGTGGCGTGCCTGGCGGTGAACGTCCAGGTGAAGGTCACCGAGTTGCCCACGGAGGTGGCCGGCCAAGGCTTGCTCTCGTCACTGAGCTGGGCGAACTGGCCAAGGTTGGCGTTGCAGCTCCGCAGGCCCTTCGGGCCCTCGACGCTCTGCGGCTCGTAGACGATCTGGCCGCAGTCGGGCACCTTGCCCTGGGCGCAGAACGCCTGCCTGCTGGGGGGCGAGTTCACATAGCCATGGGCGAACGCGGGAGAGGTGTTGAACACCGCCGTGGCGATGGTGATCACCGCCACGGCGACTAACGTGAGAGTCCTTCGCATTGAAGTGGCTCCTTTACATGGGGGGATAGTCCAAATGTAAAGGAAAGTTTCCTAACGGTAAACGGTTGGCTTACCAGATTTCCAGACTCTCGTCAGAGGCTCAGCGCGTCACGATGTAATCGCGCGGGTCACGGGGGGCGCGGTCGCGCGGCGGCGCCGCGGCGTGCCCGATCGCCACGCAGCCCATCGGGTCCCACGACTCCGGCAGGTCGAGCACCTGCCGCACCACGGGCCGGCAGAACATCGTGGAGGACACCCAAGCCGAGCCCAGCCCCTCGACCGCGAGCTGGATCAGGAAGTTCTCCACGCCGGCGCCCGTCGCCACGACGAACATCTCCCGCTCGGAGGCGTTGCGCCGGTCGTCGCGGTAGGTGTGCGAGCCCTCCATCACCAGGCACGGCACCACCAGGTAGGGGGCGTTGCGCAGGACGTCGCCGCGCTTGACCCGCTTGGCGATCGACTGCTCGGTGAACCCGTCGGCGCGCAGGTCCTCGACCCACGCCTCGCGCATGGCGTCGAGCAGCTCGGTGCGCGTGCGCGCCGACTCGACCAGCACGAACCGCCACGGGGTCGTGTGGTGCGGCGCCGGCGCCGCGATGCCCGCGGCCACCGCCCTGCGCACCGCCTCGCCGTCGACCGGCCGGTCGGAGAACTCCCTGATCGTACGGCGGGCGAACACGACGTCGCGGGCGCCGAAACGGAACAGGTCTTCGTCGGCCGGGCGGACGAGCGGCCTGACCCCCGGCCCGTCGTCGTCGGTCACCAGATGGCCGAGGCCGCGCACGATCGCCGCGGGAACCCCGTCGAGCTTGCCCTTGACCAGCTCGGCCGCGCTCGCGATCTCGTCGGCCAGCGCGGTGACGGTGGCGCTGAGCGCGTTGCCGTAGGAGTCGGAGGAGCCGCGGAAGTCGTCGAGCGGACGCACCCCGGCGGCGCCGATCGCCACGTCGGTCAGCCCGTTGCGCCACGGACGCCCGAACGTGTCGGACACGATCACCCCCACCCGCGCGCCCAGCCCGGCCCTGATCCGCGCCGCGGAGGCGTCGGAGTCCTCGGGCAGCAGCAGGACGGTGCCGGGCTCGGTGTTGGAGGCGTCGACCCCGGCCGCGGCCATGACGAAACCGTGACGGGTCTGGACGATCACCGTGTCGCCGCGCCTGGCGACCACCCGCTCGGTCTCCTCCTCGATCGCGCTCGCCCGGTCGGGCGCCCGGCGGACGCGCCCCTCGGCCTTGCTGACGATCTTCGAGGTGACCACCACGATGTCGCCGTCGCGCAGGTCGGCGTCCTTGAGCAGGGCCGCCACGTCGTCACCCGGCCGGACCTCGCCGATGCCGGTGACGGCGATGACCTCGATCCGCCGCGAGCTCATCGGGCCAGCTCCAGGGCCAGGTCGAGCGCCGTACGGGCGATGTCGGCGGCCGTCTCGGCGTCGTGCATGAGGATCGGACGGGACACCACGCGCACGCCGTCGAGCGCCACCCCGGAGTCCTCCTCGGCCACCAGCCAGCCGTCGACCAGGCCCGCGCCGTAGAGGTCGAGCACGGCCTGGGCCGAGGTCTCCACCCCGATGGCCGTCAGGCAGGCGTCGGCCATGCCGCGCACGGGCGCGCCGCCGATGATGGGGGAGACGCCGACCACGGTCTTGGCCGCGACCGCCTCGCGGATGCCCGGGACCTGGAGGATCGTGCCGATGCTCACCACCGGGTTGGACGGCGGCAGGACGACCACGTCGGCCTGCTCGATCGCCTCCAGCACGCCCGGCGCGGGCTTGGCCGTCTCGACCCCCACCAGCGCGAACGACTCGGCCGGGACCGAGGCGCGCAGGCGCACCCACCACTCCTGGAAGTGCACCGCCCGCCTGCCGCGCTCGTCGGAGACCACCACGTGCGTCTCGCAGCGGTCGTCGGTCATCGGCAGCAGCCGCACGCCCGGCTGCCAGCGCGCGCACAGGGCCTCGGTGATCTGCGAGAGCGGGTAGCCCGCCTCCAGCATCTGGGAGCGGACGATATGGGTGGCGAAGTCGCGGTCGCCGAGCCCGAACCACTGCGGCTCGACCCCGTAGGCGGCCAGCTCCTCCTTGACGACATGGGACTCCTTGGCCCTGCCCCAGCCCTGCTCCTCGTCGATGCCGCCGCCCAGGGTGTACATGACGGTGTCGAGATCGGGGCAGACGCGCAGGCCGAACAGGGTGATGTCGTCACCCGTGTTGCCGATGACGGTGATCGAGGCGTCGGGTGCGGTGGCGCGCAGGCCGCGCAGGAAACGGGCGCCGCCGATGCCGCCGGCGAGGGACACGATGTGCATGCGTCCCAGTCTTTCACCGGGCTCCGACATCCCCGTGGGGGGAGTGCTTCTGCCCCACTTCGTGGCAGGAAGTTCCAGGTATAGGGGTAAATGGGAGGGAAGAGGTTCTTGGGACGCCCGCCGCGAAAGTCGGCAATGTGGCAAACTCCCTTCGGGCCAAAGGGTCCGATGGGGGTTACTCATGAGCAAAGTAAATGCCGCGCGACTACGGGAGCCGGCTGCCTGGATCATGCTCGTCACCGGGCTGCTGGACGTGGTCCTGTCGATCGGCCACATCCTGATCGGCTCGGGCAGCTCGCTCGGCGGCGGGTTCGCCGACCGTGCCGCCGCGAACATGCTGGGCCTGACCAGCCCGGTCGTGACCGCGCTGCTCGTGGGTGCCGTGCTGCTCGTGACCAGGGCGGGCGAGCGCTCGTCCAAGGCCAGGACCATCGCCTACGGCTCGGCCGCCGGCCTGCTGCTCGCCGCCGTGTTCGGCGCGCTGGCGCTGGTCGTCGGGCTGTTCGCCGGGGGCGGCTTCCGTGGGGTCGTCGAGTACGTGCTCACCGGCGTGCCCACGCTCGCGCTGACCGTCGTCGCGCTGGTCTACCTGCTCCCCGAGGTCCTGCCCGACCGTTCCGCCATCCCCACCCTCGACGGGTACGGCCGCCCGACCACCCACTACGGCCAGCCCCAGCAGTTCGGCCAGTCCGACCAGTCCCCGTACGGCCGCCCCCAGCAGTTCGGCCAGCCGGACCAGCCCCATTCCCCCTACGGGCAGCCGGACCAGCCCGCCTACGGCCAGCCCGACCAGCCCTCCCAGCCCGCGTACGCGCAGCCGCACGCCGCGCCGACCCCCTACGGCCAGCAGCCCGCGCTCGCCCAGCTTCCCCCGGGCCAGGACGCCCAGTCCGCCGCCCCCGCCCCCCAGCCCGCCTCCTCCGGCTACGCCCCGCAGCCCCCTTCGGGCCAGCAGACCCCGGGCTACGCCGCCCAGCCTTCTTCCTCCGGCTACGAGCCCCAGCCCGCCTCCTCGGGGTACGCGCCCCAGCCGCCCTCGGGCCAGCAGGCGACCGTCGCCTTCGGCCAGCAGACGGCCAACAGCCAGCAGGACCAGCAGGCTCCCTTCGGCCAGCCGGACCAGCAGGCTCCCTACGGTCAGGACCAGCAGTCGGCGTTCGGCCAGCCGGACCAGCAGGCTCCCTTCGGCCAGCAGCACGGCTACGGTGCCCAGGCGCCGAGCCCCGGCGGGCAGCCCGGCGGCGGATACGGCCAGCAGCCCCCGAGCTACGGCGGCCACCCCGAGCCCTCCACCCCTGGTTACGGCCAGTCCGAGCCCTCCACCCCCGGCTACGGCCAGCCCGCCCCCTCCGCTGCCGCCTTCGGCCAGCCAGACCCCTCGGGCTACGGTCAGTCCGCGCCCGGCTTCGGCCAGCACGACGCCACCGCCCCCGGCTACGGCCACCAGCCCGAGACCGCCGTCCCGCACGCGGCCGAGGCGCCGTCCCCCTACGCCCCCCAGGCCCCCGAAGCCCAGCCCGCGTACGGCCAGGCCCAGCCCCAGCAGCCCGCCTACGGCCAGCCCGACCAGACGCCGTTCGGCCAGCCTTCACAGGGCCAGCCGGACCAGTCCCCGTTCGGCCCGCCGTCTCCAGGTCAGCCCGACCAGACCCCCTTCGGTCAGCCGTCTCAAAGCCAGCCGGACCAAACTCCTTTCGGTCAGCCGTCTCAAAGCCAGCCGTCCCAGGGCCAGCAGTCCGAGGCCGCCTTCGGTCAGCCGTCCCAGGGCCGGCAGCAGTCTGACCAGGTGCCCTTCGGCCAGCAGCCCTCCCACGGCCAGCAGCCCGAGCCGTACCAGCAGCAGCAGCCCTACCAGCCGGCCAGGGCCGCGCTGCCCGCCGCGTCCACCGACCAGCCCACGCGCCAGCCCGAGCCGCCGTTCCCCCCGGCGCCCGAGCGCCCGTACGGCCCGACCGACCAGCCCTTCGGACACCCCCAGAGCCAGGCCGGGCAGCCGGGCGCGCAGCCGGGCGCGCAGCCGGACCAGGGCTTCCCGCCGCAGAGCTTCGGCCAGGACCAGGGGTACGCCGCACCGGCCTACACCCCGTCCGAGACGCTCCCCGACTCCGGCTACCAGCCGCCCGCCGGCGAGTACACCCCCGCGCCGTACGTCCCGGCCGACAGCCAGCCCAGCGCGTACGGCCAGGCCGGCTACCCCACCCCCGACAACCCGTACGCCCCGAGGGACGGCTCCCAGAGCGCCTTCGCCGACCAGGCGTACCCCAGCGGCGAGACCAGCCCGAGCGTCCCGTACCCGCAGGCGGAGCAGCAGCAGCCGTACCTGGACCGCCAGAGCGCCTTCGACCAGCAGGGCGGCCAGCCGTTCACCGGCTACTCCGGCCACGAGTACGCCACCCCCGCCTACCAGGAGCCGGACCCGCCCGTGGACCCGCGCTCCCAGCAGCTCCTGGACGCCTACCAGCAGGCCGAGACCTACCAGAGCTCGACGGCCGGCCAGCCCGACCTGAGGGTCCCCGACTACGGCGGCCAGCCGGCCAGGCCGTACGACGACCCCTTCGGCCACCCGCAGCAGGGCCAGCCCTACCAGCAGCAGCAGAACGCGTACGAACCCCGGCAGGGCCAGTACGAGCCCCCGACCTACCGCCCCACCCACCAGGCCCCGGCCGGGTGGAGCGAGGCGCAGGGCGAGTCGACGATGCGGCTCGACCCCTCGCAGTTGGGGGACGCCCTGGGCGCCCAGAACCGCCCGGGTGACGACCCAATCGACCCAACGGCCATATACACGCCCAACGAGCCACGCAGGTAACGGACCGGCAAACGACGGCTAGAGAGAAGGTGGCCCAAAGGGCGGGCGTCTACCCCGCCCTGGTACGGTTCCGACCGCTGACAGCGTTGAACGAACCGGGTCGAAGCCTTGCTGTGCAGGGGGCCTCGGCCTGGTGCGAACACCACATGCCGAGCACACCGGGGCGAGAGTCGGTCTTTCCCCGGATACCGTCATGCCGCTTGACGTCACGTACGGCACGCGCGTGTAATTACAACCATGTTGTTACGCCTTCCCGTGGGTGGGTAGGAGGAAGGCGTCCATGGGGGGCTCCATTGCGGGCGGGCGGCAGGGAGGTGTGCAGTGACCGATCCGGTCATCGCACAGGATCAGCTTGACGCTGAAGAACTCGGATGGCAGGAGCGTGCGTTGTGCGCGCAGACCGATCCGGAGGCGTTCTTCCCGGAAAAAGGCGGCTCCACCAGAGAAGCCAAGAAGGTCTGTCGATCGTGTGAGGTCCGTGCCGAGTGCCTGGAATACGCACTCGAACACGATGAGCGATTCGGCATCTGGGGTGGGTTGTCGGAGCGGGAGCGCAGACGGATCAAGCGCCAGGCCGTTTAGGGGATATGAGCGAAAGGGTCACGCGGTAGCCCGCGTGACCCTTTTTCGCGTGTGGTCACACCTGTAGGGTGGGCGCGCCTGATCAACGCTGGAGTCGCCCGCCCATGACCCGTCCCCTCGTCACCGCGATCGTCGTCGCCCATGATGGCGGGCGCTGGCTGGGGGAGACGTTGCGCGCGCTGGCCGGTCAGAGCCGCAGGCCGGAGCGCGTCGCCGGGGTGGACAACGGCAGCAGGGACGGCTCGGCCGACCTGCTCGCGCAGACGCTCGGCGCGTCCAACGTGCTCGCGCTGTCGCGCTCGGCCTCGTTCGGCGACGCGGTGGCGGAAGTGCTGGACAAGCTGCCGCCGTGCGGCCAGAACGAGTGGCTCTGGCTGCTGCACGACGACTGCGCCCCCGACCGGCGGGCGCTGGAGGCCCTGCTGACGGCGG
Organism: Nonomuraea sp. NPDC052265; assembly: GCF_044547985.1. Taxonomy (NCBI): domain Bacteria; kingdom Bacillati; phylum Actinomycetota; class Actinomycetes; order Streptosporangiales; family Streptosporangiaceae; genus Nonomuraea; species Nonomuraea sp. NPDC052265. The sequence continues at coordinate 631,459 of NZ_JBIUBJ010000001.1, read as the reverse complement.
CCGAGCAGGATCCCAAGGCGGCGGTGCTCGGCCCGAAGCTGCGCGACTGGCTCGACCGCAGGCGGCTGCTCGAACTGGGCGTGACCGTCGGCCTCACCGGGCGCAGGGACACCGGGCTGGAGCCGCGCGAGTTCGACCAGGGGCAGCACGACGGCACCCGGGAGGTGCTCTCGGTCTCCACGGCGGGCATGCTGGTCCGCCGCGACGTCTGGGAGCGGCTCGGCGGCCTCGACCCGCTGTTCCCGCTCTTCCGCGACGACCTCGACCTGTGCTGGCGGGTACGCAACGCCGGCCACCGGGTGCTGGCCGTGACCTCGGCGGTGGCCTGGCACGCCGAGGCGGCGGCACGCAGGCGGCGGCGGATCACGGTCAGCGGCGACCATCCGCGCAGGCTCGACCGGCGGAACGCGATGTTCGTCATCATGGCGAACCTGCCGTTCCGCGTGATGTTGTGGGCGCTGATCCGGAATCTGGCCGGTTCGGCCCTGCGCACGCTGCTGTTCCTGGTGGGCAAGCAGCCGGCGAACGCGCTGGACGAGATGGTGGCGCTGGGGTCGATCCTGGTGCACCCGTTCCGGCTGCTGAAGGCGCGCAGGGCCCGCCGCGACGGCCGTAAAAAGGGATTTATCCGTATAAAGCGGTTGCTGACGCCGCCGGGGGGCGCCTACCGGCGGCTGGCCGACATGGTGCAGAGCTTCCTCGCCGGCGAGGGCCCCGTGGACTCCGCCGGCCGCCACCACCACCACTCCGCCGCCGAGGACGACGAGGAGAGCACGCCGGCGGACACCGGCGCGGTCAAGGGCTTCCTCAGGCGGCCCGGCGTCGTCCTCATGCTCGCCCTCACCGTGATCTCGCTGGCCGCCGAACGGTCGCTGCTCGGCGGCGACCGGCTGGGCGGCGGCGCGCTGGTCCCGGTCACCGGCGGCGCGGGAGACCTGTGGCGGTTCTACACCGAGGGCTTCCACGACATCGGGCTCGGCTCCACCGACTGGGCGCCGCCGTACGTGGCGCTGCTGGCGCTGGCCTCGACGCCGGCGCTGGGCAAGACGTGGCTGGCCGTGTCCGTGCTGCTGCTCGGCTCGGTGCCGCTGGCCGGGGCGTCGGCGTACCTGGCGACCCGGCACGTCATCCCGGCGGTGCCCGCGCGGGCGTGGGCGGCGGGGACGTACGCGCTGCTCCCCGTCGCGACCGGTGCGATCGCGTCCGGGCGGCTCGGCACGGCGGTGGTGTTCGTACTGGTCCCGGTGTACGCCGCGCTCGGCGCCACGCTGCTGTCCGGCGAGCGGCGCCGTGCCCGGCGCGCGGCCTGGGCGCTGGGGCTGCTGCTGGCCGTGGGGACCGCGTTCGTCCCGCTGGTGTACCCGCTCTTCGCGGTGCTCGGCGTGCTGGCCGCCGTCGCGTACGGCGGGGTGCGGCGCGGCGTGGTGACCTCCATGGTGATCGCGCTCGCGGTGCCCGTCGCGCTGCTGCTCCCGTGGCTGGCCGGGCTGGTCACGGACCCCGGCCGGATCCTGCTGGAGGCGGGCCTGCACGATCCCGCGCTGGTGGAGGCGGGGCTCGCGCCGGAGTCGCTGCTCGCGCTCAGCCCGGGAGGGCCGGGGCTGCCGCCGTTCTGGGTGACGGCCGGGCTGGTGGTGACCGCGCTGGCCGCGCTGCTGATGCGCCGCCAGCGGATGATCGTCGCGATCGGCTGGGGCATCACGCTGTACGGCGTGCTGGCGGCCATCCTGGTCGGCCGGATCGAGGTCGAGGGGGCGCGGGCCTGGCCCGGCGTGCCGCTGGCGTTCGCGGGGACCGGGCTGCTGGTGCTCGTGGGCCTGACCGCGCACCGGCTGGCCGAGCTGCGGGCCGGCGGCGGGCTGCGCAAACTGGGCGCGACCCTGGTGGTGGCCGCCGCCGTGAGCACGCCGATCCTGGCCGCCGGGTACTGGGTGGCGTACGGGGTGCGCGGCCCGCTGACCGGCGACGCGCCCGAGGTGCTGCCCGTGCTGGCCACGTGGAGCACCCGGCACGGCGAGCGCACGCTGCTGATCAAGGGGGACGCCTTCACCGTGCTGCACGGCCGTACCCCGTTGATCGGCGAGGCCGAGCTGCCGGTCGCGTCCGAGGGGCGGACGAAGGTGGCGGTCGCGGCGCGGGGCCTGGTCGGCGGGCGCGGCGGCACGGACGCCGCGACGCTGGCCCAGCACGGGATCGCCATGGTGGCCGTGGCCGCGCCGGTGCCGCCGCGGCTCGCCAGGTCGCTCGACTCGCAGCCGTCGTTGCAGCGCATGAGCCTGTCGGAGGCGGGCGGCCTGTGGCGGCTGGTCGAGCCGGTCACCCGGGTGCCCGCCCGGCCCGCGGACGTCCTGCACACGCCCTGGTTGTGGACCCAGGGCGCGCTGGCCCTGCTCGTACTGGCCCTGGCCATGCCGGGACGCCGGGCGAGCGGCGCGGTCGAGGGCGTCGAGGTGCCCGTGCCCGTGGGAGCGCGATGAAGGCGTTCGTGGAGAACAGGTTCGGCCTGCTGGTGCTGGTCGTGGTGGCCCTGTCCGCCCTGTACGGCGTCGCGTTCGTCACCCGCCCGGCCGCCGTCCCGCCCAGGGCCGAGGGGCCGCGGAAGGTCGCCGTCGAGTCGGTGACCGCCGTCTGCCCCGGCGCCAAGGGCGCGCGGATGAACGTCTACCTGCCCGGACGCCTGTCCCACGAGGTCATGAAGAACGCCCAGTCGTACGTGACGAACGGCCCGGGAGCGCTCGAAGCCGGATACACCACCCGGGTGACCTCGGGCGCGGCACGCGGGCTGTCCGGGGTGCGCTGCACCGAGCCGGCGCAGTCCGCCTGGCTGGTCGGCCCCGGCCCGGCGGCGGCCGACGTGATCCTGCACCTCACCAACGCCGACAAGGCCCCGGCCCAGGCCGACGTCGAGGTGTACGCGGCCGAGGGCCTGGTCTCCGGCGACAGGGGCCGCGGCCTGGAGATCGCGCCGGGCGAGCACAAGGAGATCGACCTCAGGACGCTCGCGCCCTCGGCGGACGTCATGGCCGTCGGCGTCACCACCGTCTTCGGCCGGCTCGCGGTGGCGGCCAGGGCGTCGATGCAGGCCGGCGGCGTGGACTGGCTCCCGCTCGCCGCGCCCCCGGCCACCCGCGTGGTGGTGCCCGGGATCCCCGGCGGCGGCGGGAAGCGCGAGCTGCTGGTCGCCGCCCCCGGCGAGAGCGACGTGTCCGTCCAGGTCAAGGCGGTCAGCCAGGACGCCGAGTACGCGATGAAGGGCCGCGAGACCATCGACGTGCCCGCCGGCAGCGTGGTCGCCCTGGACGTGACCACCGGGATCGGCGGCGAGCCGGCCGCGCTCGTGCTCACCGCGCCGGAGCCGATCGTGGCCGGGCTGGTCGTCACCGGCACCGGCCTGCGGCAGGACGTGGCGTTCACGGCCGGCACGCCCGCGCTCGACCTGGGCAGCGCGGTCGCGGGCAACGGGCCCGGCACGCGGCTGCTGTTCACCGCGCTGGGCGGCCCCGGCGAGGTCAGGGTGCAGGAGGTGCCCGTGAAGGGCGCGGCGGGCCGGCCGTACGACGTGGCGGTGCCCGCCGGGCGGACCAAGGAGGTGCGGCTGCGCGGCAAGGGCGAGTTCGCCGTGGTCGTCACGCCCGTGTCGGGCCAGGTCTACGGGGGCCGGGTCATCGAGGAGCGGCAGAAGGACGGGCTGCTCGTCACGGCCCAGCCGCTCGCGCCCGCGCGCATGTGGACCATGCTGCCCGCGCTGACCGACAGCGCCCGCGTCGTGCTGCCCTGACGCGGGCCGGTCGGGCCGGTCGGGCCGGGTCAGCGGCGGTCGTCGTAGCCCGGGTCGACGGTCTCGGGGGCGAGGCCGAGCAGGGTGGCGACCTGCTCGACCACCGTGTCGTGCACCATCGCGCCGAGGGTGTCGCGGTCGCGGGCGCGGGCCTCAAGGGGGCGGCGGTAGATCACCACGGAGGCGGGCGACTGGCCGCTGGCCGCGTCGGCCCGGCCGAACGGGATGGGCTCGGTGCCCATGCTCGGGCCGTCGCCCAGCTCGTTGAGCGGCGGCACCTCCTCGACCGCGAACTCCACGGCGGACAGCTGTTTGTCCCATCGGGGCCGGAGCCGGTCGACCGCGTCGAGCACGAGGTCGTCGAAGCGCTCGCTGCGGGACCGGGCCATGGGGACGTGGGAGGGGGCGAGGGGGCCGCGCAGGCCACGACCGTGGCGATCGCGCCGTCTGGGACCGCGCTTTGGAGTCACCGACCAAGTGTAAGGGCACCTGCCCGCGACCCCCCGGAACCCCACCCCGCGTCGCCGCGGTCGAACGGCTCGGTCGCCTCGCCCTCGGCCGACGGTCGATCAACCGACGCGGAAAGCAGGGCGCGGCCGGTGTGGCGTCGACGGCGACGGGGCAAGGTTGTCCCTCAGGCGCGCGCATCGGTCATGTGGGTGGAAAGCCTGCGACAGGTGTCCGAATTGTGGCGACACGCTCGTTAAGAGCGCTCAGATAGTGGCGCCTCGCACTCTTACCAGATACGGTCCCTCCGTGAGCCCCGTCCGCCGCTGTTCCCGCACCGCTTGCAGCCAGCCTGCCGTCTTCACGCTCACGTACGTATACGCCGACTCGACCGCAGTTCTCGGCCCTCTGGCGACGTACGCCGAGCCACACTGTTATGACCTGTGCGCCGAACACGCCGAGCGGCTGACCGCTCCCCGCGGCTGGGAGGTCGTCCGGCTCCCCACCGATGGCAACTCACCCAGCTCGGACGACCTTGAGGCGCTGGCCAACGCCGTCAGGGAGGCCGCCAGGCCCACCCCGTCCGGCAGCGGCGAGCCGGTCGGCCAAGGCGTCGAGGTCGGGCGCAGGGGCCACCTGCGCGTTCTTCGGTCGGCCCAGCAGCACCGCGACCGGTAGGCTCGTTTCACACGACAAACGACCTAGGGGCGGAGCTGGAGAGAGTGGGCGACCTCGCCAAGATCTTCAAAGCGTACGACGTTCGCGGGGTGGTTCCCGGCGAGCTCGACGAGCCGATCGCCGAGGCCGTGGGTGCGGCGTTCGTGGAGGTGACCGGGGCCGCGTCCGTCGTGGTCGCCCATGACATGCGCGAGTCCTCCGTGCCGCTGGCCGACGCGTTCGTCAGGGGCGCCCGCTCGCGCGGGGCCGACGTCGTGTTCGCCGGGCTGGGCTCCACCGACCTGCTCTACTACGCCAGCGGCAGCCTGGGCCTGCCCGGCGTGATGTTCACCGCCAGTCACAACCCGGCCCAGTACAACGGGATGAAGATGTGCCGCGGCGGCGCGGTGCCGATCGGCGGCGAGACCGGGCTGGGCGAGATCCGCGACCGCGCGGCCGAGCTGGTGGGCGCCACCGCCACCCCGACCGGGTCGCTGATCGAGAAGGACCTGCTGTCCGGCTACGCCCACCACCTGCGCTCCCTCGTCGACCTGTCGGCGATCCGGCCGCTCAAGGTGGTCGCCGACGCGGGCAACGGCATGGCCGGCCACACGGTCCCGGCCGTGTTCGAGGGCCTGCCGCTGGAGCTGATCCCGCTCTACTTCGAGCTCGACGGCAACTTCCCCCATCACGACGCCAACCCGCTGGAGCCGCAGAACCTCCTCGACGTGCAGCGGGCCGTCGTCGAGCACGGCGCCGACCTGGGCCTCGCCTTCGACGGCGACGCCGACCGCTGCTGGGTGGTCGACGAGCACGGCGCGTCCGTCTCGCCGTCGGCCGTCACCGCCCTGGTCGCCACCCGTGAGCTGGCCAAGAACCCGGGCGGCACGATCATCCACAACGTGATCACCTCGCTCGGCGTGCCCGAGATCGTCCGCGAGCACGGCGGCACGCCCGTGCGCACGCGCGTCGGCCACTCCTTCATCAAGGCGGAGATGGCCCGCACCGGCGCGATCTTCGGCGGCGAGCACTCGGCCCACTACTACTTCCGCGACTTCTGGTTCGCCGACTCGGGCCTGCTCGCCGCGATGCACGTGCTGGCCGCGCTGGGCGAGCAGGACCGCCCGCTGTCCCAGGTGGTGGCGGCCTACTCCCGCTACCACGCCTCCGGCGAGCTCAACAGCGCGGTCGCCGACCAGGGCCAGGCGCTGGCGCTCGTGCGCGCGGCCTTCGAGGGCCGCGGCGAGGTCGACGAGCTCGACGGGCTGACGATCACCGGCCCCGACTGGTGGTTCAACGTGCGCGCGTCCAACACCGAGCCGCTCCTCAGACTGAACGCCGAGGCGGCCGACGAGAGCAAGATGCAGGCGATCAAGGACGAGGTCCTCGCCATCGTGGGAAGGGTGTCATTGTGAAGATCGACGACTGGCTGCTGGAGATCCTGGCCTGCCCGGCCTGCAAGGCGCCCCTGCGCGCCGAGGCCGAGACCGAGGAGCTGGTCTGCACGGACTGCGGTCTGATCTACCCCGTGCGCGACGACATCCCCGTCCTGCTGGTCGATGAGGCAAGGAAGCCGTGACCTGGGAGCCCGGGCGGCTCGATGACCAGCAACACCTCACCGCGGCCGATCCGGGCGGCATGCTGCTCGCGGTCGCGGCCTCGGCCGCCCAGGTGCGCACGGGTCGCCGTGCCGCGGTCGAGGCCGGCCTCGACCGCCTGTCCGCCCAGGGCCGCCCGCGGGCCGTCGTGGTCGCGGGCATGGGCACGGCGGGCCTGACCGGTGACATCCTCGCGGCGGTGTGCGGCAACGGCGTGCCGCTGCCGATCGTGACGCTGCGCTCCTACCAGCTCCCGGGCTGGGTCGGCGCGACCGACCTGGTCATCGCCGTGTCCGCCAGCGGCGACGAGGAAGAGACGGTCTCCCTCGCCGTCCAGGCCGTCCGGCGGGGGTGCGGGCTGCTGGCCGTGTGCCCGCCCGGTTCGCCGCTGGAGGCCGTGGCCGTGCAGGCGTCGGCGGTGCACGTCCCGGTGCGGCCCGACGGTCCGTCCCGGGCCGCGCTGTGGCTGCTGACGATCCCGGTGATCGTGGCCGCGTCCGCGCTCGGGCTGGTCACGGCCGAGCCCGAGGTGTTCGAGCGGGTGGCCGCGACCCTTGAGGACATCGCCAACCGTTGCCGTCCCTCCAGCGAGTCCTTCGTCAATCCGGGTAAGTCCCTTGCCATGGATCTGGCCGAGAGCATCCCCATGATCTGGGGTTCTTCGCCGGTGGCCCGCGCGGCGGCGTACCGGCTGGCCTCCCAGCTCAACGAGAACGGCAAGTACCCCGCCATCTTCGGCGAGCTGCCCGAGGCCGCGCACAACCAGGTGGCGGCCCTGGAGGGGCCGCTGGCCGAGCGGGACATCTTCGCCGACACGGCCGGGCCGACGCTCAGGCTCGTCATGCTGCGCGACGTCGAGGAGCATCCCCAGGTGACGCGGCAGCGCGAGGCGTCGCTGCGGCTCGCGCACGACCGCGACGTGCCGGTCAGCGAGCTGACCGCGGAGGGGGTGCATCCGCTCGAACGGCTGGCCACGCTCGTCGGCCTGGCGGACTACGCCGCCACCTACCTGGCCCTCGGCTACGCCGTCGATCCGACGCCTGTGGCCACGATCACTGAGCTTCGGGCCAGGATTTCCCAATAGGATCCCATGTCAGGGTCTTTTTAGGTGATCTTTATGAGCGGAGACGACCGGTGAGCGCGAGTGGTGGCACGAAGGCAATCATTGCGGCGCTGAGCGCCAACCTGGCGATCGCGGTGGCGAAGTTCGTGGCGGCGTTCTTCACCGGGTCGTCCTCGATGCTGGCCGAGGGCATCCACTCCGTCGCCGACTCGGGCAACCAGCTCCTGCTGCTGATCGGCGGCAAACGGGCCCAGCGGGCCAGCGACAAGGCCCACCCCTTCGGCTACGGGCGCGAGCGTTACTTCTACGCGTTCGTGGTCGCCGTCGTGCTGTTCACGATCGGCGCGGTCTTCTCGATCTACGAGGGCTGGCACAAGATCTCCGCACCGGCCGAAGTCGACAAGCCGATCTGGGCGTTCGCGGTGCTGATCTTCGCGATCATCGCCGAGGGCTTCTCGTTCCGTACGGCGGTCAAGGAGTCCAACCCGCTGCGCGGCAAGCAGTCGTGGTTCGCCTTCATCCGCCGTTCCAAGTCGCCCGAGCTGCCCGTCATCCTGCTGGAGGACCTGGGCGCGCTGCTCGGCCTGATCTTCGCGCTGTTCGGCGTGACGATGGCCGTCGTCACCGGCGACGGCGTCTGGGACGGCATCGGCACCCTCATGATCGGCGTGCTGCTGGCCGTCATCGCGATCGTGCTGGCCGTCGAGACCAAGTCGCTGCTGCTCGGCGAGGGCGCGTCGCCCGAGGTCGAGGAGCAGATCCGGGCCGCGCTGGAGGGCGCGCCCGAGGTGGCCAGGATCATCCACATGCGCACGCTGCACCTCGGCCCCGAGGAGCTGCTGGTGGCCGCCAAGATCGCGGTCGAGCACGACGACACGGCCGGCGAGGTGGCCCGCGGCATCGACGAGGCCGAGCGGCGCATCCGCGACGCCGTGCCGATCGCGCGGGTGATCTACCTGGAGCCCGACCTCGACCGGCTGCGCACGACGGCCGGCTGACGCTCTAGCCCCGGGGCCGCAGCAGCCTCAGGGCCTTCTCCTTCTCGAAGTCCAGGGCCCTGCGCGGCACCTGGATGCGGCCGATGCGCACGCCCAGCTCGCGCACGGCCGCGGCCACCTGCGGCTCGCTCAGCACGCGCAAGGCGAAGGCCAGTTCGGCGGGCGAGACGTCGAACCGCTTCTCCAGCTCCACCCCCTGCGCCACGGCGGCCAGTTCCTCAGGACCGAATCTGCGGTGCGCGCCGCGCTCCCGGACCGGCGGCAGCAGCCCCAGAGCCTCCCGGTATCGGAGCATTCGAGGGGACATGCCGAGCCGCTTGGCTGCTTCCGTGATGCGCATCCTTACATTCTTACGTCAGTTTCGCTGTCTCGGAGATGCGGGGCTGCCCGAGCGCCGCCTAAACTCGTCCGCGACACCAATCGTGACGCGAGGGGAACCCGATGGACTTCAAGGTCGCCGACCTTTCACTTGCCGACTTCGGCCGTAAGGAGATCCGGCTCGCCGAGCACGAGATGCCCGGCCTCATGGCGATCCGCAAGGAATACGCGGCCTCCCAGCCCCTCCGCGGCGCGAAGATCATGGGCTCGCTGCACATGACGATCCAGACGGCCGTGCTCATCGAGACGCTGGTCGACCTCGGCGCCGAGGTCCGCTGGGTGAGCTGCAACATCTTCTCCACCCAGGACCACGCCGCCGCCGCGGTCGTCGTCGGCCGCGAGGGCACCCCGGAGGACCCCAAGGGCGTCCCCGTGTTCGCCTGGAAGGGCGAGACGCTGGAGGAGTACTGGTGGTGCACCGAGCAGGCCCTCACCTGGCCGAACGGTGACGCCCCCAACATGATCCTCGACGACGGCGGCGACGCCACGCTCCTGGTCCACAAGGGCGCCGAGTACGAGAAGGCCGGGGCCGTGCCCCCCGCCGGCGCCGACGACCCGGAGGAGTGGCACGTCATCATCGACCTGCTCACCCGCACGGTCGGCGAGGACAAGCGCTGGACGCGCATCGCCGAGAGCATCAAGGGCGTCACCGAGGAGACCACCACCGGCGTGCACCGTCTCTACGAGATGCACAAGAACGGCCAGCTCCTCTTCCCGGCGATCAACGTCAACGACTCGGTCACCAAGTCCAAGTTCGACAACAAGTACGGCTGCCGCCACTCCGTCATCGACGGCCTCAACCGCGCCACCGACGTGCTCATCGGCGGCAAGGTGGCCGTGGTCTGCGGCTACGGCGACGTCGGCAAGGGCTGCGCCGACGCGCTGCGCGGCCAGGGCGCCCGGGTCATCGTCACCGAGATCGACCCGATCTGCGCCCTCCAGGCGGCCATGGACGGCTTCCAGGTCACCACGCTGGAGGAGGTCGTCGGCATCGCCGACATCTTCGTGACCGCCACCGGCAACTTCAACATCATCACCGCCGAGCACATGGCGAAGATGAAGCACCAGGCGATCGTCTCCAACATCGGCCACTTCGACAACGAGATCGACATGGCCGGCCTGGCCAAGCTGCCCGGCATCGAGCGCATCACCATCAAGCCGCAGGTCGACGAGTGGGTCTTCGCCGACGGCCACTCGATCATCGTGCTGGCCGAGGGCCGCCTGATGAACCTGGGCTGCGCCACCGGCCACCCCAGCTTCGTCATGTCCAACTCCTTCACCAACCAGGTGATCGCGCAGATCGAGCTGTTCACCAAGACGGCCGAGTACCCGACCGGCGTCTACACGCTGCCCAAGCACCTCGACGAGAAGGTCGCCCGCCTCCACCTCGACGCGCTCGGCGTCAAGCTCACCGAGCTGACCAAGGAGCAGGCGTCCTACATCGGCGTGCACGTCGAGGGCCCGTACAAGTCCGACCACTACCGCTACTGATCGGCAGGGCGGCTCCGGGAGGGGGGTCCCTCCCGGAGCCGCTTCTTCTCGCGAGGGGCTGGGCATGGATCTCTGGGAAAGCGGCGAGCGGCAGATCTCCTGGGCCGCGCGCTCGATGCCGGTGCTGACCGCCATCGGTGAGCGGTTCGCGCTCGAACGGCCGCTGGACGGGCTGAAGATCGCGGCCTGCCTGCACGTCACCGCCGAGACGGCCGTGCTCATGGGCGCGTTGAAGGCGGGCGGCGCCGAGATCGCGCTGGCCGCCTCCAACCCGCTGTCCACGCAGGACGACGTGGCCGAGGCGCTGCGCGCGTACGGGATCGCCGTGCACGCCCGTGCCGGGGTCGATCGCGCCACCTACTACCTGCACATCCATCAGGCCCTCGACCTCGGGCCCGACCTCGTCCTCGACGACGGCTGCGACCTGGTGAACATCCTGCACACCGAGCGCACCGACCTGCTCGACGGCGTGAGCGGAGGGTGCGAGGAGACCACGACCGGCATCATCCGGCTGCGGCAGATGGCCGCCGAGCAGGCGTTGCGGTTCCCGGTCGTGGCCGTCAACGACACCCGTACGAAGCGCATGTTCGACAACCGGTACGGCACCGGGCAGTCCACGCTCGACGGGATCATGCGGGCCACCAACACCATGCTCGCCGGCCGTACGGTCGTGGTGGCCGGGTTCGGGTTCTGCGGGCGCGGCGTGGCCGAGCGGGCCAAGGGGCTCGGCGCCAGGGTCATCGTCACCGAGATCGACGCCGTCAAGGCCCTCGACGCCACCCTCCAGGGCTACGAGGTGCGTCCCATGGCCCAGGCGGCCATGATCGGCGACCTGTTCATCACCGTGACGGGCAACCGGGACGTCATCAGGGCCGAGCACCTGTCGGTCATGAAGGACGGCGCGATCCTGGCCAACGCCGGCCACTTCGACGTGGAGATCGACGTACGGGCCCTCGACGAGATGGCGCACGAGGTGCATCGAGGGGTGCGCCCGAACACCGACGAGTACGTCATGCCCGACGGCAGCCGCCTGCTGCTGCTGGCCGAGGGCCGCCTGGTCAACCTGACCGCCGCCGAGGGGCACCCGGCGGCCGTCATGGACATGTCGTTCTCCGCGCAGGCGCTGGCCGTGGCCTGGCTGGCCGGGCAGCGGGCGGGCCTCGTGCCCGGCGTGTACGACGTGCCGGAGGAGATCGACCACGAGGTGGCCAAGCTCAAGCTGGCCGCCGCCGGCATCGGCATCGACACGCTGACCCCCGAGCAGGAGGACTACCTCCACTCCTGGCGGGTCGGCTCCTAGCCGGGCTCCCGGCAGGCTCCTAGAGCGCCGCCTGCATCTCCTGCATGCGGCGGATCTCGGCCGTCTGGGTGACGCTGACGTCCGTGGCCAGCTCCTCGATCTTGATGTGCGAGCCGCCGGTCAGGACCTGGTCGGACATCTCCAGCGCGCCCAGATGGTGTTTGATCATCAGCTCCAGGAACAGCCGGTCGAAGTCCTTGCCGGTGGCCGCCTTCAGCTTGGCCATCTGCTCGGGCGTGGCCATGCCGGGCATGTCGCCGTGCGCCGCGTGATGGTCGGGGACCTTCTGGTCCTGTTCCTTGAGCCAGGTGGACATGAACTGGATCTCCGGGCCCTGGGCCGCCTTGATCCGGTCGGCCAGGCTCTTGAGCTTGACCGAGTCCGCCCTGGTGGGAGCCAGGATCGCCATGTCGAGGGCCTGCCGGTGATGGACGATCATGTCCTGGACGTACGTGATGTCGGCGGCGTTGGCCGTGGGCGCGGGGACGGCGGTGGCCGCCTCGCCGGGAGGCAGCGTGCGGGCCTGCTCGCCCGGACGGCCGGGGGCCAGCACCGGTGCGGTGGAGTCGGCCCGCGGCGCGGAGGACGCGCCGGAGGAGCAGCCGGACAGGGCAATCAGCGTGCCCGCGATGACGATGAGCGCGCCGCGCACTCGGCCTCCTGACTGGCTCGGGACGAGAATGCGGACTCTAGGCCATGAATCGCCCGAGGGAAAGAGGGCGAAACGGAACAAGATTTGACACATTGGACGCTGGCCAGGTCCGAGGGCCGTGAGCGACGATAACGGAGATTTATGCCCCCTTTATAGGAGGACCACGGAGTGTTCACCCCCCGCAGGGCCCTCATCCTGGTCGCCGCAGTCGTTGCGGCAACGGGCGCCACCCTGCCCGCCCAGGCTGCGGACATCCCGGCTCCCGGCGAGATCGTCATGAGCTCCAACATCACGCACGTCGCGAACGTGCCCAAGCCGGAGGCTCTGTCCGACATCCACACGGACATGGCCTTCCAAGGCGACTACGCCTTCGTCGGCAACTACTACGGCTTCTCCATCTACGACATCAAGCACCCGAAGAAGACCTCGCTCGTCAGCTCGGTCGTGTGCCCCGGCGGCCAGATGGACATGTCCGTCTACGGCGACCTGCTGTTCGGTTCCGTCGACTCCTCGCGCAACAACGACTCGTGCAGCAGCACCTCCCAGAGCGCCTCCGTCAAGGAGTCGTGGGAGGGCATGCGCATCTTCGACGTCAGCGACAAGTCCAACCCCAAGTACATCAAGTCGGTCGAGACGAACTGCGGCTCGCACACGAACACGCTGGTGCCCGACCCGGCCGGCAAGAACGTCTACATCTACGTCTCCTCCTACGGCCCCAGCGCCAGCTACCCCGACTGCCGGCCGCCGCACGACCTGATCTCGATCATCAAGGTCCCGCTGGACAACCCGACCGCCGCGGCCGTCGTCGCGACGCCGAACCTGTTCCCCGACGGCGGCAACCCCGGCCTGCCGCTGCCGTACCCGAACGGCAAGTCGGCCACCACCGGCTGCCACGACATCACCGCCTACCCCGAGAAGGGCATCGCCGCGGGCGCCTGCATGGGCGAGGGCATCCTGCTCGACATCTCCAACCCCGAGCAGCCCAAGGTCACCGCGAAGGTGCGCGACGACGTGAACTTCGCCTTCTGGCACTCGGCCACGTTCAACAACGAGGGCACGAAGGTCGTCTTCACCGACGAGCTGGGCGGCGGCAGCCGGGCCACCTGCAACGAGGCCATCGGCCCGAACAAGGGCGCCAACGCCTACTACGACATCGTCGGCGGACAGCTCGTGTTCAAGGGCTACTTCAAGATCGCCCGCCACCAGGCCGACACCGAGAACTGCGTCGCCCACAACGGCTCGCTGATCCCGGTCAAGGGCCGCGACGTCATGGTGCAGGCGTGGTACCAGGGCGGCATCTCGGTGGTGGACTTCACCGACTCCGCCCACCCGCAGGAGATCGCCTACTTCGAGCGCGGGCCGGACGAGACCGCCCCGCCGCTCGACGGCGGCTTCTGGTCGGCGTACTACTACAACGGCTACATCTACGGCTCGGACTTCAACCTGGGCCTGGACGTGCTCAAGCTCAACGACCCGCGGACGAACCAGGCCAACAGCGTCAAGATGGGCCTGCTGAACGCGCAGACGCAGGGCTCGTACCCCGAGCACGGGCGCGGCGTCCCCGGCGGCAGGTGACCCCGCGCCGCCGGCTCACTGCGGCGGCGCGAACCCGCCCGGAGTCGCCTTCGGCGGCTCCGGCGCGGGCCCCGGCTGAGGCCGGTAAGGCGCCTGCGGGGGTCGAGGCGCCTGCGGGTACGGCCCTTGCGCCGGATGAGGCGCCTGCGGGTACGGCGCCTGCTGCTGGTACGGCCCCGGCTGCGGGTACGGCGGGTACGGCGGGTACGGCGTCGCCCGTGGCGCGGATCCGGCTCCCAGGGCGGCGGCCTGGCGCGCGAAGCGGGCCTCCTCCCGCCGCCGCCGCTCGGCCAGCACCGCGCTCAGGTACGCGTGCGGCGGCACCCCCGCGGGCGCGGCCGGCGAGACGAAGGCCGTCGTCTGCCGCGCGATGCGCATCCCCATCTCGTGCTGGACCTGCGGCGTGAGGTCGTGCCAGCGCATCAGGTACTGGCGGGCGGCCTGCGCCACCTCCTCGGGAAGCTGGGAGAGCTCCAGGGTGGCGGCCCAGGCGGCCAGCGGCGGCGGCATCAGGATGGCCTGCCCGCTCTCGCGCGGCGCCCGGTCGGAGATCACGATGGTCCCGGCGAAGACGTCGCCGAGCCGCTTGCCCCGCTGCGAGACCAGTGACGAGATCAGCGCAGGCGCCCCGGAGAACATCCAGAACTCCACCAGCCCGGCCAGCCCGCGGAACAGCGCCTGCCGGAACCGTTCCGGGCTGCCGTCGTCGGCGACCACCCGGAGGCCGAGCGCCAGCTTGCCGAGGCTGCGCCCCCTGCTGAGCGTCTCGAAGAGCACCGGATAGCCGATCATCACCAGCACCAGCAGCACGATCATGACCGCGCCGAACATGGCGTCGTCCGTGACGATCGCGAACGCGCCCAAGAGCATGTACGCGCCGATCAGTACGATGACCTGCACCGCCATGTCGATGACGATCGCCACCGCGCGCGAGGGCATCTGGGCCACCCGCACCTCGACGACGACGGCGTCCCCGGTCACAACCTCTGACATATGTGGAGCCTAACGGCAATGCCGCACTGATCGAGCGGCCACAATGGTCGGGTGGACATCGACGCGTTCATCACAGCACACCGTCCCGTCTGGGACCGGCTCGACCACCTGGTCAAGAACCGCTCCTCGCTGACCGGCGCGGAAGTGGACGAACTGGTCGACCTCTATCAGCGGGTGTCCACGCATCTGTCCATCGTGCGCTCCTCCTCCCGCGACGCGATGCTGACCGGACGGCTGTCGGCCCTGGTCGCCAGGGCCAGGTCGGCGGTGACCGGCGCGCACACGCCCGCCTGGCGGGAGCTGGTCAGGTTCTTCACCGTCTCCTTCCCCGTGGTCGCCTACCGGGCGCGGTGGTGGTGGCTGTCCGCGGCGCTGGCCAGCATCGCGGTCGCGTGGGTGCTGGGGGCGTGGGTGGCCGCCAACCCCGACGTGCAGGCGTCGATCGCCTCGCCCGACGAGATCGCCCAGCTCGTCGACCACGACTTCGCCGACTACTACTCCGAGCACCCCGCCGCCTCCTTCGCCGGCCACGTGTGGGTCAACAACGCCTGGGTGTCCGCCCAGGTCATCATCTACGCCATCCTGCTCGGCATCCCCATTCCCTACATCCTTTACAGCAACGCCGCGAACGTCGGCGTCTCGGCCGGGCTGATGGCCTCCAGGGGCAAGCTGGACATCTTCTTCGGCCTGATCACACCGCACGGCCTGCTGGAGCTGACCGGCGTCTTCCTGGCGGCCGCCGTCGGCCTGCGCCTGGGCTGGACGGTGATCGACCCCGGGCCGCGCAGGCGCCTGGAGGCGCTGGCCGAGCAGGGCAGGGCGGTGATGAGCGTGGCGCTCGGGCTGGTCGTGGTGCTGTTCGTGTCGGGGCTGATCGAGGCGTTCGTGACCCCGTCGGGACTGCCCACGGCCGTGCGGGTGGGCATCGGGGTGCTCGCCGAGGTGGCCTTCCTGGCGTACGTGATCGTCTTCGGCCGCAGAGCCCTGCGCGAGAACGAGACCGGCGACGTCGAACGCGCTCCCGACGTCGCCCCCACCGCCTAAAGCCGGCCCGCGGCCTTCAACGCCAGGTAGGCGTCCGCCAGCGCGGGCGCGATGTCCTCGGGCGGCGCGTCCACGACCTCGACGCCGTGCCGGCGCAGCCTGGCCGTGATGCGCCTGCGGGCGAGCTGGGCCTGCTCGGCCGCCGCCGCGTCGTAGACCTCCTCGGTGCTGCCGCGCCTGGCCGCCATGGCCGCCACCCGGGGGTCGGACACGCCCGCGACCAGCACCAGGTGCCGCGAGGAGAGCTGGGACAGCACCGGCATCAGGCCCTCGTCGAGCGCCGCCGCGTTGAGGTCGGTGAGCAGCACGACCAGGCAGCGCCGCTTGGCCCGGGACAGGACGGCGGCCACCATGCCCTGCCCGTCGGCCTCGACCAGCTCGGCCTCGATCGGCGCCATCACGTTGACCAGCGACGACAGCAGCTCGGTACGGGACGCGCCGCTCACCCACGCGCGCACCGCCCGGTCGTAGGCCAGGAAGTCGACCTGGTCGCCGGCCCTGGCGGCGAGCGCGGCCAGCAGCAGCGCCGCGTCCATCGACCAGTCGAGGCGCGGCCAGCCGGGGGCGGGCCGCGGGTCGGGACGTACCAGCAGCCCAGGGCCCTGCGCGGCGGCCCCGGCCAAGGGGACCGGCGCGTCGCCCACCCGGCCGGCCGACGTGCGGCCGGTGTCGAGCACGATCAGCACCCGCCGGTCGCGCTCCGGCCGCCACGTGCGCACGACCACGTCGTTGCGGCGCGCGGTGGCCCGCCAGTCGATGGACCGCACGTCGTCGCCCACCACGTACTCGCGCAGGGAGTCGAACTCGGTGCCCTGCCCGCGCACCAGCGCCGGGTGCCGGCCGTCGAGCTCGCGCAGCCGCGCCAGCCTGGACGGCAGGTGCTTGCGGGACAGGAACGGCGGCAGCACGCGCACGGACCAGGGCGAACGGTGGCTGCCCTGGCGGGCGGCCAGGCCGAGCGGCCCGACCGAGCGCACGGTCACCGCCACCGACGACCGGTCGCCGCGCCTGGTCGGGTTGAGCGTGACCACGATCCTGCGCCGCTCACCGGCCGGCACGTCGAGCGCGGCGACCCGGGGTTCGGCCCCGGCCGAGGGCGGCCAGGCGTCCCTGATCCGCCCGCGCACCCGCCGGCGGCCCGGGTTCTCCACGATCAGCTCGACCGTGGCCGTCTGCCCCAGGCGTACGAGCGTGTCCCCCGAACGGTGGAGCCGCAGGGGCCGTACGGCGCCCGCGAACACCAGGTCCACGATGATCGCGGCGGCCAGCAGCAGGCAGACCCCGGCCAGCGCGGCGCCGGGCTGCGGCGCGAGCAGCACCACCACGATCCCGGCCGCGGCGATCAGCCCGGCGCGTCCCGTCAGAGCCATCGGCGCCTCCCGGACGACACCGCCGCGGACCTCTCGCGTTCGTCGGAGCGGGCCATCAGCGCGGGACCGGGACCGAGGCCAGGATGCCGTCGAGCAGGCCGTCGGCGGTCGCGCCCTCCAGCTCGGCCTCGGGCCGGAGCTGGATGCGGTGCCGCAGCGCGGGCCTGGCCAGCGCCTTCACGTCGTCGGGCGTCACGTAGGGCCGCCCGGACAACCACGCCCACGCCCTGGAGGCCGCCAGCAGCGCCGTCGCGCCACGCGGCGAGACGCCGAGCTGCAGCGACGCCGAGCTCCTGGTCGCGCGGGCCACGTCGACGATGTAGCCGAGCACCTCGGGGGCCACGTGCACCTGGGAGACCGCCTCGCGGCCGGCCGCCAGGTCCTCGGCCGTGGCCACGGGCTTGACGTCGGACAGGTCACGCGGGTCGAAGCCGCGCGCGTGCCGTTCGAGCACCGAGATCTCCTGCTCGCGCGGCGGCAGCGGCACGGTCAGCTTGAGCAGGAAGCGGTCGAGCTGGGCCTCGGGGAGCTGGTAGGTGCCCTCGTACTCGACCGGGTTCTGGGTCGCGCAGACCACGAACGGGTCGGGCAGCGGCCGGGCCAGGCCCTCCACGCTCACCTGGCGCTCCTCCATGGCCTCCAGCAGCGCCGCCTGCGTCTTGGGCGGGGTGCGGTTGATCTCGTCGGCGAGCAGCAGGTTCGTGAAGACCGGCCCCTCCCTGAACTCGAACTCGCTGGTCTTCGCGTCGTAGATCAGCGAGCCCGTCACGTCGCCCGGCATCAGGTCGGGCGTGAACTGCACACGCTTGAAGTCGAGCGACAGGGCCGCGGAGAGGGTGCGCACCATCAGCGTCTTGGCCACGCCCGGCACGCCTTCGAGCAGCACGTGCCCCCGGCACAGCAGGGCGATGACGAGCCCGGTGACCACGGCGTCCTGGCCGACCACGGCCTTGGACACCTCGGCCCGCAGCGCGCCGAGCGCCTCCCTGGCCGCCTCGCCCGAGGGGGCCACGCGGAATGTCTCCTCAGAGTTCACTGACCTGCCTTTCGATGGAGTCCAAGTACCCGGCCAGCGCGACGAGAGCGGCGTCGTCGGCCGGCGGCGGGCCGTACAGGGCGGCGCCGACCACCTGCGGGTCGTCGGCGATCCGCGCCGCCAGGGCCGCGACCATCTCCTGCGGCCCGGCGCCCTGGGCCAGGCCCAGGCGGGGCGTGAGCCGGTCGATCGTGCCGGCGCGCAGCGAGTCGGCGGCCCGCTGCCTGGCCCTCCTGGCGCGGTAGAGCCTGCCGCGGCCCTCGACCGTCTCGGCGGCCCGCACGATGACGGGCAGCTTCTCGGTCACCACCGGCCCGAGGCGGCGCCCGCGCCAGAACGCGACGAGCACCACGGTCAGGCAGGCCATCAGGACCGCCCACGGGACGCTCGCGGGCATCAGCTCGTACATCGACTTGCCCTCGGAGCCGGGCAGGTCGAGCGGGGGCGGATTGTCGGGGCGCACCAGCCAGGTGACGGGCCTGCCGGTGCCGATGAGGTCGAGGGCGAGGGCGGCGTTGCCGTCCTCGGGCAGGCGCAGGTTGGTCATGAACTGGCCGTCGCCGACGACCGTGGTGGTGGCGCCGTCGCGGGTGCGGTAGCTGATCAGCGAGTAGCCCTCGCCGGCCGCGTAGCAGGCGGCGGCGCCCGGCGGGCCGTTCAGCACCAGGCCGCCGACGTACGCGCTGCCGGCCCGCGTCGCGGCGGGCAGCCCGCACCCGGGGTCGCGGGAGCGCACGCGCGACGGCTCGCGCAACGTGCGTGCCTCGGGGGCCAGCACGCCGAGGCCGGGCAGGTCGCCGACGATCAGCCGGTCGCCCGGGACCTGCGCGAGCCGGTGCTCGTCGAGGTAGGTCAGGTCGGTGATCAGCAGCAGCCGGCCCCCGGTCGCGGCCTTGCCGGCGGCCGCCTCGACCGAGTCGACCCGGTCGACCTGGACGCCCCGGGCCCGCAGCAACTCCGCCAGCGCCTTCGACCCGGAGAGCGAGGTGTCGGCGGGGTCGAGGAAGCGCGAGGGACCACGCTGCGGGCTGAGCAGCACCGTGGCCGCCGCGAACAGGACGACGACCAGGCCGAGCACGACGATCATGCGGCCCGCCCGCCAGGTGGAGCGGGCGGTGGGGGAGGTGGAGGCGGACGGCGGCGCGGGGGTGGTGACGCTCATGACGGCCGGCCTCCCACGGCGAGCGGGACGGGCCGTGCCTGGCGCAGCCGCTCGTCCAGGTCGCTCATCGCCTGGTAGGCGGCCTGCGTGCCGGGCACGCCGCCGTAGCTGACGTCGTCGAACGAGCGGGCGGCGGCGGCCAGCTCGACGGCGAAGCCGGGCAGCGCCGCGCCCGCCTCGGCGGCCAGCTCGTCGGCCGTGCGGCCCGGCATGCCGTCGACCAAGGCGCGTTCCTCCAGGTCACGGGCGATGGCGCGGAGGCGTTCGCGGATGGCCCCCGTCCAGTCGCCCTCGGCGGCCAGGCGTTCGGCGGCCCCGCGGTGCTCGGCGGCGTTGAGCACGCGCTCGCCGTAGAGGCCGCCGACGGCCATGGCGTTCCTGCGCGCGGTCCTGCGCAACCGCCAGGCGACCAGCAGGATCACGCCGAGGATGATCAGCGTGATCACGACGGCGGCGATGACCCCGCCGGTCGAGCCGCCGCCCGTCGCCGCGTCGGTCAGGTCGCCGACGAACTGGGTGAAACGCCGGTAGAGCAGGTCGAACAGGGATTCCTTCTCGTATCCGGGCTTGAGGAGCTCCTCGGCCGCTCTGCGCGCCGCCTCCTCCCGGCCGACCGGGCTCACGACCCGGCTGAGTTGGACGGGTGCCAGAGCTCGTCGGCGGAGGCGTGCACCCATCCCTGGCGCTGCTGCTCGATCGCCGCGGTCTGCAGCACGAGGTCGAACGCCTCGCCGCGCATGCGCCGGTCGGCGTAGAGCAGCCCGGAGACGCCGGCCTGGAAGGGATAGGAGAACATCGCGCTCAGCGTGCCGCCGACGGCGATGAACACGGCCGCGGCCACGGCCGAGCCGGGCGAGCCGGCGCCGAGCATGCCGATCAGCGTCCCGCCGAGCGTGAACGGCACCGACAGCACCCCCGACACGACCCCGACCAGCAGCGACGTCAGCAGCAGGATGCCGAGCACCCGCCAGAAGTCGCCGGTCACCAGGTGCCACGAGCGCCGCATCGCGTCGATCGGCCCCCGGCCCTCCAGGACCACGGCGGGCGCGGCGAACGCGAAGCGCGTGGTGATGAACAGGTAGTACGGGATGAAGACCAGGACGAACAGGCCCATCACGCCGAGCATCAGGCCGACGCCCTCGGAGGTGGAGACGTTCATCGCGAGCGCGGCCAAAACCAGCAGGAACACGGCCATGGGCACGATCATCATGGCGGCCATCAGCCCGACGACCCCGAACAGCGCCGGGAGCCGGCTCTTGCTGAGGTGCCACGCCTCGGCCGCGGTGATGTTGCCGCCGAAGACGGCCCGGCCGAGGATGCGGGTCAGCACGCCGGTCAGGACCGTGACCACGACGAACTGGACCGCGTACGAGACCAGCATGCCGCCGTACTGGGCGACCACGCCGTAGAGGCCGTTGAAGCCGGCGGAGGCCGTCTCGGGGTCCTCCAGCGCGTCGCCCATCGAGCCCAGCATGAGCGCCTGGCCCACCGCCAGCGGCACCGCGCCGAGCAGGGCGGCGACGGCCGACAGGCCGAGCACGGCCTTCGGGTTGGACCTGATCAGCTTGATCGTGCCGTCGAGGATGTCGCCGAGGCCCAGCGGGCGCAGCGGGATGATGCCGGGGCGCAGCGCGGGCGGCGGCATGAAGCCGTAGCCGGGCTGCCGGTACCCGGGCTGTTGGTACCCGGGCTGTTGGTAGCCGGGCTGCGGATGGCCGGACTGCGGCGGGCCCGGCTGGGGGTATGGTGTCTGAGGCCCCGGCGGGCCGTAGGGCGGCGGCTGGGGGGCTTCGCCCTGCGGCTCGTACGGTTGGCCGTACGGTGGCTGCGTGGGCGAGCCCGGCGCGGTCCACGGGGAAGCCTGCGGGGCGCTGTAGGGCGGGGGCTGTTCGGCAGACCAGCCTGGGGGCGTCTCGGGCGTGCGTCCGTGACCGTCTGACATATCCCAATCCTGGCACGCTGGGCGGGTGGCTGGTGTCACGGAGGCGATTCGCCGGCTCATCTTGCCCGCATTTATCGGCGAATCAGGGCAAGGAAGGCGGCCGGGGATGGCCGAAAGTCGCTTCGTTACCGCAGACTGGGTTTGTGGTTGCGGGGGGAACCTGAAATTCGCCTTTCGTAGGGCTCATGTCCCACACATGGGCCGACCAAGGGTAACCTTCAGCGATCGTGCGGGTATGTCCCACAATGCGTAGAACGAATGAGGGGCCATGAAAGGTCGCGTGCTGGTCGTCGACGACGACGCCGCTCTCGCCGAGATGCTCGGCATCGTGTTGCGCGGAGAAGGCTTCGAGCCGTCCTTCGTCTCCGACGGCGACAAGGCCCTCGACGCGTTCCGGGATACACGCCCGGACCTTGTCCTGCTCGACCTGATGCTGCCGGGCGCCGACGGCATCGACGTGGCACGCAGGATCAGGGCGGAGTCGGGGGTGCCGATCGTGATGCTCACCGCCAAGAGCGACACGATCGACGTGGTGCTCGGGCTGGAGTCCGGCGCCGACGACTACATCGTCAAGCCGTTCAAGCCGAAGGAGCTCGTGGCGCGGGTGCGGGCGCGGCTGCGCCGTACCGACGAGCCGACGCCCGAGATCCTCCAGATCGGCGACATCACGATCGACGTGGCCGGCCACTCGGTCAAGCGCGGCGAGGAGACGATCAACCTCACGCCGCTGGAGTTCGACCTGCTCGTCGCCCTGGCCCGCAAGCCGCGCCAGGTCTTCACCCGCGAGGTCCTGCTGGAGCAGGTCTGGGGCTACCGGCACGCCGCCGACACCCGGCTGGTGAACGTGCACGTGCAGCGACTCCGCGCCAAGATCGAGAAGGACCCCGAGCACCCCGAGATCGTCGTGACGGTCCGCGGCGTGGGCTACAAAGCCGGCCCCGCCTAGCCTTCGCCCCGCCCCTCCATGCCCCCGACCAAGAAAGCCCGCCGACGGACGGTCCGCCAGATTCTGGGCGGCGTCCGCCGGAGGGTGCGCCGTGCGGCGGGCCGGGTGCGCAGCGTGTGGCGGCGCTCGCTCCAGCTCCAGGTGGTCACCAGCACGCTGGTGATCTCGGTGACCGTCGTGGTCGTCCTCGGCACGTTCCTGTCCGACGAGATCAACAGGTCCGTGGTCGAGAGCAGCCAGCAGTCCGCGCTCAACGAGGCGTACGCCGACCGGCTGCAGATCGCCGACGCGCTGATCCCGCCCTCCGACGACGGGGCCAAGGCCCCCGACACCGACCAGAAGGTCAACCCGCTCGACCAGGTCATGGACACCGTCACGGGGTCGGGCGAGGACGGCTCCAAGAAGCGCTACGACGTGCTCATACTCAACGAGGCCACGCCCGGCATGTCGCGGGCCTCGGGCCGGGTCGTGCAGGCCGACGTGCCGCCCTCGCTCCGGCAGCGCCTGCAGCGGTACATGAACCGGGCCGAGTACGGCAAGACCGAGGCGTCCATCGAGACGATCAGGTTCGCCGGGCAGAGCCAGGCCACGCTCACGTACGTGGTCGGCGCGGTCGTGCACGAGCCCCTGACCGGCGACGACTACCAGGTCTACCACTTCTTCCCGTTCAACGAGGAAGAGGAGCTGCTGTCCAACGTCCGGCTCGCCATCGTCGTGGTGGGGCTCGGGCTCGTGCTGCTGCTGGCCGCCATCGCGTACCTGGTCACCCGGCAGGTCGTCACACCCGTGCGGCTGGCCCGCCAGGCCGCCGAGCGCCTGGCCGCCGGCAAGCTGGACGAACGCCTCAAGGTGCGCGGCGAGGACGACCTCGCCCGCCTGGCGAACTCGTTCAACGAGATGGCCGCCAATCTGGCGCTCAAGATCCACCAGCTTGAGGAGCTGTCGCAGGTCCAGCGTCAGTTCGTCTCCGACGTCTCGCACGAGCTGCGCACGCCGCTGACCACCGTCCGCATGGCCGCCGACCTGCTGTACGACGCCCGCGAGGACTTCGACCCCATGGCCGCCCGCTCGGCCGAGCTGATGCAGGCCCAGCTCGAACGGTTCGAGTCGATGCTGGTCGACCTGCTGGAGATCAGCCGCTACGACGCCGGCGCCGCCACGCTGGACATCGACTCCGTCGACATTCGCGACGTCGTCCACCGGGCCATCGCCGACTCCGAGGCGCTGGCCGAGCGCCACTCCACCCGCTTCGACATCCGCCTGCCGCACGAGCCGTGCATGGTCGAGGTCGACAACCGCCGCGTCGAGCGCATCCTGCGCAACCTGCTGTTCAACGCCATCGAGCATGGCGAGGGCAGGGAGATCGTGGTGACCGTGGGGGCCGACCGCGACGCCGTCGCCGTCGCCGTCCGCGACCACGGGATCGGGCTCAAGCCGGGCGAGGAGACGATGGTGTTCGACCGGTTCTGGCGGGCCGACCCGTCCAGGGCCAGGACCATCGGCGGCACCGGGCTCGGCCTGGCCATCTCCCGCGAGGACGCCACGCTCCACGGCGGCTGGCTCCAGGCATGGGGGCAGCCGGGCGAGGGCTCGCAGTTCCGCCTCACGCTGCCCAGGCTGGCCGGGGCCGATCTGAAGGGCTCGCCGCTGTCGCTGGTGCCGCCCGAGATCGAGATGCGGCGTACGTGGCGCAGCCACATGACGCCGGTGCTGCTCCCGGCCTCGGGTGACGGAGGCGGCCATGACGAGGACTAGGCGGATGGGGGCCGCGGTCGCCCTCGTCGCGGCCGTGGCCTGCGCGGGGTCGGGGTGCACCGTGATCCCGGTCAGCGGGCCGTACACGGTGAACGACACCGGGGGCGGCGACCCGCTGAACAAGCCGTTCCAGCGCATGATCGCCATCCCGCCGCGCGACGACTGGGATCCCGAGCGGCTCATCAAGGGGCTCCAGGCGGCCATGGCGGCCTACCCCGACGATCCCACCGTGCTGGCCAGGTACCTGACGCCCAAGGCCCAGGCCAAGTGGAAGCCGTCCGGGCCGGTGACGGTGATCGAGGACGCGTACCAGGTGGAGGGCGACGAGCCGGAGACGTACGGCCTCAAGGGCAAGCAGGTCGCCCGCATCGACCCCGACGACGCGTACGTGCCGCTGTCGGGGAACGCGCCGGAGCGGCTGTTCGTGCTGAAGAAGGACGCCCGGGGCGTCTACCGGGTCGACGACCTGCCGGACGGGCTGCTGCTCACCAAGTCCGACGTGGCCCGGGCGTACCGGCTGACCAACCTGTACTACCTCAACAGCGCCCGCGAGCGGCTGGTCGTCGACCGGGTGTGCCTGCGGCTCAAGCCGACCGAGAGCTTCGCGCAGACCATCGTCAAGCGGCTGCTCAAGGGGCCGAGCAGCGCGCTGCGCGGCGCCGTGGGCACCGTGTTCCCCGAGGGCACCGAGGTCGAGTCGGTCGGCACCGGCGAGGACCGCGTCGTGATCAACTTTTCGGGCCCGCTCCTGCCGCTCGACCTGGGCGAGAAGGCCGCTCTCGTGGCTCAGCTCAGGTACAGCCTGACCAACAACAAGGTCGCCAACAGCCGCACCATCGAGGTGCAGGTCGAGGGCGAGCAGTACTGGACCGAGCCGCCCAACCCCGAGACCCACTGGCTGGACAACGGCGGCAGCACGCCGTACTACACCAGCAGGGGGTCCGTGCACGTCATGAGCAACGAGGACGCGGGCGTCGCCGTGTCCGGGCCCGCGGGGGAGCCGAACACCGACTTCAAGGCGTTCGCGCTGTCCACGCAGCAGACCGGCGCGATCGTCGCGGCGCGCACCTCCACCGGCATCTCGATCGCCGGGCTCACCCCCGAGGGCCGCTGGCAGCAGGTCATCGAGGGCGCCGACCTCACCGACCCCACCTGGCGCCGCGACGGCTCCCTGTGGACGTTCGACCAGCACAACAAGGTGGTCCTGCGGTACGACCCCGACGGCGGGCGCGGGCCCGAGCGCGTCTCCGCCCCCGGCCTCGACGGCCTCGACGTCACCGCGCTCAGGATCGCCAGGGACGGCGTGCGGGTGGCCCTGCGCACCGGCAAGAACACCGTGCAGCTCGGCGCCCTGAGCGAGGGGCTCAACGGTCCCATGCTCGGCAACCTCCAGACGCTGACCTCGACCGAGGTCGAGTACAAGATCGAGGACATCGCCTGGGAGGACGACGAGCACCTGCTGGTCCTCATCCAGAGCACGGCCGGGCGGATACTCAACGAGATCGACATCGGCGACGGCGAGACGATCGGGATCCCGCTGAAGGACCGGCTGGAGCGGGTGACGGCGCTGAACGGGCGGGTGCTCGGGGAGGCGAAAACCGACAAGGGGCCCAAGATCATCGAGCTGAACCAGGACCGGCAGGGCTGGACCAGCAAGATCGACCCCAACGCCGAGAACCCGTTCTTCCCCTTGGGCTGACCCCCGGCCCGGAGCCTCTTGTGGTCCTCTGGGCCCGGTCCGTTCTGTGCTGGGCACGGGCTTTAAGTTCGGGGTCGCGCCGGTTCCGGGGCGTCCTGTGCCGGCCCCACCTGTGGCGCTGGAGCCGTGGCCTTCGTCGGGCGCGTGCCGTGGGGCGTCCGGCCCGGTGAGAGGGGCGTTCCTGGAATTGTCGGTGGCGGGGGGCATGCTGGGCGGCGTGTTCCGGGGCGTGCTCGATGTGTTCCTGCCGCAGTTCTGCGTGGGCTGTGGCCGTGCCGGTGCTCGGTGTTGTGCGGGGTGCGCGGCCGAGATGGCCGCGGCCCCCGCCAGGCGGGGGCCTGGACCGGGCCCGGCCGGCCTGCCCGAGTGCTGGTCGGCCACGCCGTACGAGGGCGCGGCGCGCAGGGCCGTCCTGGCGTACAAGGAGCGGGGTGCGGTGGCGCTGGCCGGCGTGCTGGCGCAGGTGCTGGCGTTCACCGTGCTCACCGCGCTGAGTGCCGGGGCGGCGGTGGAGTGGGCGCGGGGGCCGTTCGCCGTCGTCCCGGTGCCGAGCGCGAGGAGGGCGTCGCGGGGCCGGGGGCACGATCCCACGGGCCGGTTGGCCGTGCTCGTCACCCGTCACCTCGTCGCGTCGGGCCTGTGGGCCGAGCCGTGGCCGGGTTTGCGGCAGGCGCGCCGGGTGTCCGACCAGGCGGGCCTGAGCTCCACGCAGCGCGTCGCGAACCTCGCGGGGTCCCTCTGTGTGGCCGGGCGCGCGAAAGGCCCTCCAGTGCCGTCTGCGTTGCTCCTGGACGACATCGTGACCACGGGCGCCTCGCTCGCCGAAGCCGCGCGAGCACTGCGCGCCGCCGGCGTACGGGTGCCGCTGGCGGTCACCGTCGCCGCGACACGCCGAAGATCTTGAAACGCTTGGCATCACTGTCGGTAAAGAAAGATCCAATTCTTGAGCCCATCTTGAAGGATGGATTTCCCTTCGGGGGAAGAAGAACCTGTGCAGCTCAGGCCGTCGGTAGGCGCGTGGCCGCAGGGCTTGCCGAGCGGTCGTGCCGGTGTCCTCCGGGCGTCCGGAACCCCGGGAAAATCACGGAAAGTGATCCTTTGGTCGATCCTCCGGCTGACATTCGCCCAGGATGCGGATAGCGTTCTGACATGGCACCCGTTCGGGTCCGTGGTTGCGCAGAGCCGGTGTCCCCGGCTCTGCTAGCCGATGCCAGCCGCAGGCAAAACGGTCCACGTAAGGCGACTCTTTGTCGACCGATCACGGTGCGGCTTAGGGATAAGTCCTGCCTTCCCGAGGGTCCAGATGTCCCTCGCCAGAAGAGAAGGGCAGTAGTGGCAACAGAGCTGCGAAATCCTCAGCAGGCGGATGTGGGGTCGAAGACCAGGTCGGCCGGACGGGTGCCACCCGAGATCCCGGTGACGTCGTGGCGGAAGAGGGTAGCGGTGACGGAGAGGCGGACACGAATCCCCGTCCGGAACGCACAGAGTCGGGCGCTCTTGCTCAGTCGTTAGACGAAGGGGGGCTGTTGCATGGACATCATCGTCAAGGGTCGGCACACAGGAGTGAGTGACCGGTTCCGAGACCAAGTGACGACCAAGCTGGCCAGGATCGAACGTCTGGACAACAAACTCATCCGAGTCGATGTGGAGGTGTCGAAAGAACGCAACCCTCGCCTCGCCGACCAGCGCGAGCGCGTCGAACTCACCATTCATTCGAAGGGCCCGGCCATCCGCGCCGAAGCCTCGGCCGACGACCGGTTCGTAGCCCTCGACATCGCCCTCGACAAGCTGGAAGGCCGCCTGCGGAGGCTGGCCGACCGGCGCAAGGTCCATCACGGCAACCACTGCCCGCCCTCGGTGGCGGAGATCACCGCGACGCTCCCTGACGTCGCCGGCCTGCCGCCTCTCGGGGCCAAACCCGTCCCCGAGCCGGCCGAGTCCTACGAGGACCTGTCGGTGCAGGAGGAGAAGCTCGACGACGACATCGTCCCGATCGAGATGGAGGGCGACGGCCCGCTCGTCGTCCGGGAGAAGTTCCACAAAGCGGAACCCATGACCATCGACCAGGCCATGCTCGAAATGGAACTGGTCGGGCACGACTTCTACCTGTTCCGTGACAAAGAGAGCGGCCTGCCGAGCGTGGTCTACAACCGGCGCGGGTACAACTACGGCGTGTTGCGGCTCATAGAGCCCTGATCGCACGCTGAAAGATCTTCTCGACCACCCGAGGACCGTGTCATACGTGCCATCATGGCGGTCCGACGGCTCTGGCCCCCCGACGAGGAGGAGACGTGAGCGAGCTCAGTCAGGTTCAGATGAGCGAGCGAAGCGAGGGTACTGACGGGACAACCGCCATGCGGACAGCCGCTACGGCCCCGACCGGGCGTGACAGCGGAGCGGCCGTCCGATGAGCAGGTTCCCCGTGAGCAAGGCAGGCGCAAGGCGGACCGAGGAGGGCTCGTGACCGAGTCCGGCGAGGTCCGTACGGCAGAGAGCGAGCCGATCCGCGTGCTGATCGTTGACGATCACGAGCTGATCAGGCGCAGCCTGGCGTTGACGCTGGCCGCGGAGCCCGACATCGAGGTGGTCGGTGAGGCGAGCGACGGGCAGGAGGCGGTCGAACTGGCCGATCGCCTCATGCCCGACGTCGCGCTCATGGACGTGCGCATGCCCCGGCAGGACGGGATCGAGGCGACCAGGAGCATCAGGGC
This sequence comes from Nonomuraea sp. NPDC052265, assembly GCF_044547985.1. Classification (NCBI taxonomy): domain Bacteria; kingdom Bacillati; phylum Actinomycetota; class Actinomycetes; order Streptosporangiales; family Streptosporangiaceae; genus Nonomuraea; species Nonomuraea sp. NPDC052265. The sequence continues at coordinate 602,864 of NZ_JBIUBJ010000001.1, read as the reverse complement.
GTCCGTCCCGAGCACCCGCATCATCATGCTGACGGTGAGCGACGAGGAAGAGGATCTCTTCGAGGCCATCAAGGCCGGCGCCACCGGCTATCTGCTGAAGGACGTGCAGATCAACGACGTGCCCGCCGCGGTGCGCGGCGTGCACGAGGGGCAGTCCTTAATCAACCCGGCGATGGCCGCCAAGCTCATCAGCGAGTTCGCGAACATGAGCCGCAAGGAGGCCGAACGCCCGCCGCAGCTCCCCGTGCCCCGGCTGACCGACCGCGAGATGGAGGTCCTGCGCCTGGTCGCCAAGGGCATGAACAACCGTGAGATCGCCAAGCAACTGTTCATCTCCGAGAACACGGTGAAGAACCACGTCCGCAACATCCTCGACAAGCTGCAGCTGCACTCGCGGATGGAAGCGGTGGTGTACGCGGTGCGCGAACGCATGCTGGAGATCACGTGATGGTCGCGCGGGCGCGCACGGAGGACGTCGACCACGGCCCGGAGCCCGCCCTCCGGGGCCGGTGACCCGCCCCCACTTCCGGTTCGGGACCGTCCCGGCCCCGGCGTGGCGGTCGCAGCCGTGGCCGTCGGCCTGCCGCCGCTCGGGGGGCCGTTCCAGTGCCAGGAAGCCCCGGAGTTTCCCGCAGCGCGGAACACCCCACCCATGCCCCCTCCGGCAGCGAGCGGGACACCGGCGCCCACCCCGACGGCATCGCCCTCGGAGCCCTGCGGGGAACCGCGGTTCCTTGGTCATCGCCTGACAGCTCGCCGCGCGGTAGGCGGTCCTCCAGGGCCCGCGGGAGCGCGTGCCGAAGGGGTGGGTCAGGGCTGGGGCGTGGTCAGGTGGTGGGCGAGTTCCGGGGGATCGGTGCGTTCGACGCGTACGGTGCCGCAGCCGACCCACTCGGCGGCCGACCACAGCGCGTCGCGCAGGGCGTCGGCCCACTTGACGGGGGACAGGCCGGGCTCCAGGTGGACCTGGCGGGCGACCAGGGTGGTGCCCTCGCGGGCCGGGTCCACCCGGCCGATCAGGCGGCCCCCGGCCAGCACGGGCATCGTGAAGTAGCCGTGGACGCGCTTCTCCTTGGGCACGTACAGCTCAAGCTGGTACTTGAAGCCGAAGACGCGCTCGGTGCGGCCGCGGTGCCAGATCAGGGAGTCGAACGGGGACAGCAGCGTCGTACGGTGACGGCCGCGCGGCTCGGACTCCAGCGCCTGCGGGTCGGCCCACGCGTTGGCCTGGCCCTTCTTGGCGGGCCAGCCCGCCACCTCGACCGGCACCAGCCCGGCGGCGCCGCTGAGCAGGGCCTGGTCGAGCATCGCCGCGTACTTGCCCTTGAGCCGCAGGAAGTCGAGCAGGTCGGTACGGTTGGCCACCCCGAGCGACCGGCCCGCGATCGCGGCCAGGAGGACGACGCACTCCTCGTCGGGCAGGTCGTCGGCCAGCAGGTCGGCGGGTACGACACGCTCGGTCAGGTCGTAGACGCGGCGCCAGCCGACGCGGCGTACGCAGGCGATCTCACCGATGTCGAGCAGCCATTCAAGCCCGATCTTGGAGTCGGACCAGTCCCACCACGGGCCGCCGTTCTTCGCGCCGCCGACGTCGGACGTCGTGAGCGGGCCCGAGTCTCGCACCTGCTGCAGCAGCTTGTCGACGCTGTCGGGGACCTCGTGCCAGCGGTAACGCCGGTCACGGTAGGCGCGGCGCCGGAAGCCGTAGAGCGGCCAGTGCTCTATGGGGAGGATGCAGGCGGCGTGACACCAGTATTCGAAGCTTTGGGCGGGATCGTGCCAGTAGGCGCGCTCGACCGCGGGCCTGCCCACCGCGCCGAGGCGCGCGTAGGCGACCAGCTCGTGGGAGCGGGCCAGGACGGAGATCGTGTCGAGCTGTACGGCGCCGAGCCGGCGAAGCATGCCGCGCACCCCGCCCTTGCGCGCGTCGGCGCCGATGAGCCCCTGGGCGCGCAGAATGACCCGACGCGCCTCGTCAGCGGTCAGGTCGGTCACGTTCGTCATACGGCGAACCCCAGGGAGCCTTGGGGGACGGTAGGGCTATCCATGGGGGAAATTTAGCGGCGCCCACCGACAGAATCCCTCCACCCCAGGTACGGGCCCCGGCGGCCCCCCGGCGATCGCGGCGGAGTGGGGGCGGGCCAGGCGATGGGCGAGCGCGCCGAGGCGGACGCGGCCACGGGAGGCGCAGGAGGCCGCGACGCGCTGCGGTGGGGGAGGCGTCGCGGTGGAGGGGGTAGCCGGGGGGCAGGGGGCGACACGCCGATGTCCTGGGGTTGGGGAATTGGATGCCGAGAACAGAGGGGTCCAGGAGGGGGCGGACATGGGAACGGCGGGCGCCCGGATGGTCGGGGCCCGCCGTGTGCCGCAGTGGTCAGCGGTGGTCTTCGGCGTGCATGCCGACGCGGGGCGCGTCGATCACCACGTCCGTGAAGATGTCGAAGACGAGGGCGAGGATGCCGCCGACGACGAACACACCGGCGCCGACCCAGACCAGCGTCCAGTTGTCGGCCGTCAGCCCGAAGCCGGCCACGATGGTGCCCACCACCATGACAGTCACGGCCAGCCACGAGGAGGCGCGCCCGCCGTGGCTGCCGAGATTCTCCGTGTGCTCGGACTTCTTCCCCTCAACCATGACTAATCCTTCCTTTGCCGGATATCCCGCTATTGGTGCGAACCGGCGCTCAACCGGCATACCCTCTGCCTTGGCCCCATTCTCCCAGACGTGTCCGGCGCCCTCGTCGTCACGGTGGCTGTGTCTGGTTGCGGAACCGCCTACGATGGCAACCGGGGAAGTTTGTCTCGGCCTCTCCTCCTGGCGGCGCCGCCGGGGTAGACCTGCGAGGAGCTTTACATAAAGTGGCAGCCATTCTCGACAAGATCCTACGTGCCGGCGAAGGCAAGACTCTGCGCAAGCTCAAGCGGATCGCCGATCAGGTCAACTCCATCGAGGACGACTTCACGAGCCTGTCCGACGCGGAGTTGCGCGCCCTGACGGACGAGTTCAAGCAGCGTTACGCCGATGGCGAGAGCCTCGACGATCTGCTTCCCGAGGCGTTCGCGACCGTGCGCGAGGCGGCCCGCCGCGTGCTCGGCCAGCGGCACTTCGACGTGCAGATCATGGGCGGGGCCAACCTGCACATGGGCAACATCTCCGAAATGAAGACGGGTGAGGGCAAGACCCTGACCTGTACGCTGCCGGCTTACCTCAACGCGCTGGCGGGCAACGGCGTCCACGTCATCACCGTCAACGACTATCTGGTCAAGGTCGGCGCCGAGAACATGGGCCGCGTCTACCGGTTCCTGGGCATGGAAGTCGGCATGATCCTCTCCGGCCAGGCGCCGGACGAGCGGCGCAAGCAGTACGAAGCGGATATCACGTACGGCACCAACAACGAGTTCGGCTTCGACTACCTCCGCGACAACATGGCGTGGTCCCTGGAGGAGTGCGTCCAGCGCGGCCACCATTTCGCCATCGTCGACGAGGTCGACTCGATCCTCATCGACGAGGCCCGCACGCCGCTGATCATCTCCGGCCCCGGCGAGCAGTCGGGCAAGTGGTACAGCGAGTTCGCCAAGATCGTTCCCAGGCTGCGCAAGGGCGTCGAGGCGAAGAACCCGGGCGAGGAGAGCACCGGCGACTACATCGTCGACGAGAAGAAGCGCACGGTCGGCGTCCTGGAGGCCGGCGTCGAGAAGGTCGAGGACTGGCTCGGCATCGACAACCTCTACAAGCCCGAGCACACCCACCTGGTCGGCTTCCTGAACAACGCGCTCAAGGCGAAAGAGCTGTTCAAGAAGGACAAGGACTACATCGTCGCCGACGGCGAGGTGCTCATCGTCGACGAGTTCACCGGCCGCGTCCTGCACGGCCGGCGTTACAACGAGGGCATGCACCAGGCCATCGAGGCCAAGGAAGGCGTGAAGATCAAGGACGAGAACCAGACTCTCGCCACGGTCACCCTCCAGAACTACTTCCGCCTCTACGCCAAGCTGTCCGGCATGACCGGTACGGCGGTCACCGAGGCCAACGAGTTCCACCAGACGTACAAGCTCGGCGTGGTCCCGATCCCGACCAACCGGCCGATGGTCCGCAAGGACCAGCCCGACGTGGTCTACAAGACCGAGGACGCCAAGTTCAACGCGGTGGTCGAGGACATCAAGGAGCGCCACGAGGCCGGGCAGCCGGTCCTCGTCGGCACGACGTCGGTGGAGAAGTCCGAGCGGCTGTCCAAGGCGCTCAAGCGCCGCGGCGTGGTGCACGAGGTGCTCAACGCGAAGAACCACGCGCGTGAGGCGGCGATCGTCGCCGAGGCGGGCCGCAAGGGCGCCGTCACCGTCGCCACGAACATGGCCGGTCGAGGCACCGACATCATGCTCGGCGGCAACTCCGAGTTCCGCGCCGACCTGGAGCTGCGCCAGCGCGGCCTCGACCCGGTCGAGACGCCGGAGGAGTACGAGAAGGCCTACCCCGAGGCGCTGGAGAAGGCCAGGGCGGCCGTCAAGGCCGAGCACGACGAGGTCACCCAGCTCGGCGGCCTCTACGTGCTGGGCACCGAGCGCCACGAGTCGCGCCGCATCGACAACCAGCTCCGCGGCCGTTCCGGCCGTCAGGGCGACCCCGGTGAGTCGCGCTTCTACCTCTCGCTCGGCGACGACCTCATGCGCCTGTTCAACGCGGCCAGGGTCGAGATGATCATGAACAGGCTGAGCATCCCCGACGACCAGCCGATCGAGTCGGGCATCGTCTCCAAGGCCATCGCCTCCGCCCAGCACCAGGTCGAGCAGCAGAACTTCGAGATCCGCAAGGAAGTTCTGAAGTACGACGAGGTCATGAACCGGCAGCGCAAGGTGATCTACTCCGAGCGCCGCCGCGTGCTTGAGGGCGCCGACCTGCACGAGCAGGTGCGCGGCTTCGTCGGCGACGTGATCGACGGCTACGTCGCGGGTGCCACGTCCGAGGGCTTCGCCGAGGAGTGGGACCTTGAGAAGTTGTGGAAGGCGTTCGGCGAGCTCTACCCGGTCTCGCTCCGGATCGACGACCTGGTCGAGGAGGTCGGCAGCCGCGAGGAGCTGACCGCCGAGATCATCTCGGAGAAGATCAAGGCCGACGCCCTGGAGGCGTACGCCAGGCGCGAGGAGCAGCTCGGGGCGGAGGCCACGCGTAACTTCGAGCGCCAGGTCATCCTGTCCGTGCTCGACCGCAAGTGGCGCGAGCACCTCTACGAGATGGACTACCTGCGCGAGGGCATCGGCATGCGGGCCTACGCGCAGAAGGACCCGCAGATCGAGTACCAGCGCGAGGGCTTCGAGATGTTCGCCGCGATGCTTGAGGGCATCAAGGAGGACTCGGTCGGCTTCCTGTTCAACCTCGAGGTCGAGGTGCAGGAGAACCCGATCGTCGAGGAGGAGGAGGACGCCGCGGTCACCGAGACGCGGTCGATCATCTCCACCGCCCTGCGCGGGCCGCAGCGTCCGACCGAGCTCGAATACTCGGCCCCTGGTGAGCAGGGCGACGTCGAGCACACGCGGGTGCACACCACGCCGGCCGAGCGGGCCGCGTACGGGAACGTCGAGCGTAACGCGCCGTGCCCGTGCGGGTCGGGCAAGAAGTACAAGCGCTGCCACGGCGACCCGAAGAACGCCGTCTGACGGGCTGAGGCAAGCGCCTGACCGGGCCCCCGTCGCCCCTGCGATAGCAGGGGGCGGGGGCTTCGTCATGCGCGCGGCGGAGGACTTCCGCGTTCCGGTCAGGTGGGGGTGGGGGGTTCGCGGCCGGGGGTGGGGATGTCGAGGCGGCGGATCAGGGAGGCGAAGATCAAATAATAGAGGACGAAATACAGCAGCCCGAAGCCGATGATCAACCCCAGCCGATGGGTGTTCGATTTGCTGGCGTTCAGCAGCATGTCTATGGCGCCCCCGGAGAAGGTGAACCCCAGTCGCGCGCCGAATTCCGCCATCAGGGCCATCGACAGCCCGGTCAGTAGGGCGTGCACCACGAAAAGCACCGGCGCCACGAATATGAAGGCGAATTCCAGCGGCTCGGTAATGCCGGTGATGAATGCCGTCAGCCCGGCCGACAGCATGATGCCGCCCACGGACTTGCGGCGTTCCGGCGGGGCCGCCCGCCACATGGCGATGGCCGCCCCGAGCAGCCCGAACATCATCACGGGGAAGAAGCCGGTCATGAAGATGCCGGCGCCCTGCTCGCCGGCGAAGTAGCAGTTCAGGTCGCCGGCTGCGTTCCGGGTGGCGCCGTTCAGGCCCGCGTGGCATTCGGGCAGGGTGAACCAGACGATGGTGTTGAGGAAGTGGTGCAGGCCGACGGGGATCAGCAGGCGGTTGGCCACGCCGTAGATGCCGGTGCCCGCGGTGCCGTGGGCCGACAGCCAGTCGCCCACGCTGGACAGCCAGTCGCCGACCGGACGCCAGACCAGCCCGAACACGACGCCGAGCAGCAGGGCGGCGACGGCGGTGATGATCGGGACCGAGCGGCGTCCGCCGAAGAAGGCCAGCCACGGGGGCGGTTTCAGCCGGTAGAAGCGCTGCCAGAGCAGCGCCGCCGTGATGCCGATGACGATGCCGCCGAGCACGCCGGTGGGGTTCTGGGCGCCCAGGTTGAGCATGGGCCCCTGAGGGGTGGCGACGACGACCTTGGCGTAGACGGCGCCGTGGCCCGCGTCGTAGAACAGCGTACGGCTGACGCGGTCGAACACCAGGTAGCCGACCAGGGCGGCGAGGGCGGTGGAGCCGTCGGACTTGCGGGCGAACCCGATCGCCACGCCGATCGCGAACAGGACGGGCAGGTTGTCGAACAGGGCGCCACCGGCCGCGGCCAGGACGTTGGCGACGGGCAACATCCAGGGGAGGAGGCCGCCGAGGCCGTCCTTGCCGAGCAGGTCGTCCTGGCCGAAGCGGAAGAGCAGGCCCGCGGCGGGGAGCACGGCGATGGGCATCATGAGCGAGCGGCCGATGCGCTGCAGCACCGCGAAGGTCGCCGACCAGGGCGACGCGCCCATGGTCCTCACCCCCGCTCGGTGGTCCGTCAGCGGGGGAATGCCAGGTTCCTACCACGGCGGGCGTGGCGGAAAACGGACGCTAGGTCTCGCCGGAGTCGAGGTCGGGCTCGGGTTCCCGGCCGGGCGTCATGATGTCGAACCTGCGGATGAGGAACGTGAACACGACGTAGTACACGACGCCGTAGATCAGGCCGAGCAGCAGGATGCCCGGAAGGTTCTGGGTGTTGGACTTGCTGGCGTTCAGCAGCATGTCCAGCAGGCCCGCGGAGAAGCCGAAGCCGAGCTGCCCGCCGATGAGCGTGGTGAGCGCCATCGCCAGCCCGGTCAGGACGGCGTGCGCGACCAGCAGCGCGGGCGCGACGAAGATGAACGCGAACTCGATCGGCTCGGTGATGCCGGTGACGAACGAGGCCAGCCCCGCCGAGAGCATGATGCCGCCCACCGTGGCCCGGCGGTGCGGGGGCGCGGCCCGCCACATGGCCAGGGCGGCGGCCGGCAGGGCGAACATCATGACGGGGAAGAAACCGGCCATGAACTGGCCGGAGTGCGGGGCGCCGCCGAAGTAGCAGTTCCAGTCGCCGCCCAGCACGTGACCGCCCACCTCGCACTGCGGCACGACGTACCAGACGACCGAGTTCACGAAGTGGTGCAAACCGAGCGGGATGAGCAGGCGGTTGATCAGGCCGTAGATGCCGGTGCCGATGGGGCCGATGGCGGCCAGGGCCTCGCCGGCGTGGCGGATCCACTCGCCGAGGACCGGCCAGAGCCAGCCGAACAGCACTCCGAGCAGCAGCGCGACGATGGAGGTGATGATCGGCACGAACCGGCGTCCGCCGAAGAACGCCAGCCACGGCGGCAGCTTGATCCGGTGGAAGCGCTGCCACAGCAGCGCGGTGACCAGGCCCATCACGATGCCGCCGAGCACCTTGGTGGGGTTCTGCATGCCGTAGTTGATGACCTCTTTGATGCCCTGGTCCTGGACCTGGCGGATGGCCACGGTGTCCCGGATGTCCGAGCCGAAGAACATCACCTTGGTCACCCGGTCGAACACCAGGTAGCCGACGACGGCCGCGAGCGCCGTGCTGCCGTCGGCCTTGCGGGCGAAGCCGATGGCCACGCCCACCGCGAACAGCAGCGGCAGGTTCTGGAACAGCGCGTCCCCGGCCGCGGCCAGCACCTCGGCGACCTGGCTCATCCACGCGAACCCGGGCACGTCGGCCAGGCCGCCGGGGGCGGGGCCGTTGGAGCCCAGCATGTCGGGCTGGCCGAACCGGAAGAGCAGCGCGGCCGCGGGCAGGGCCGCGATGGGCAACATCAGCGAGCGGCCCAGCCGCTGGAGCACGTTCATCACGCGTGCGAACGGCGAAGGCCGGGCGGCGGCGGTGGTCTCGTTCACCGGGCGTTCCTCCGGGGGGTGGGAGTGGGGCGTCCGCCGGGCAGGCCGTCCGGGCCTGGCGAAGTGGCCCGAGCCGTCCGGGCCCGGCGGAGTGGCCCTAGCCCCGTCTAACGGGCATTTCGAGGATGGTCCGCAGCTGATAGCGGTCAGCGCGGTAGGTGGACACGCCGAGCTCCGCGCAGACCCCGCCGGAGAAGGACCTGCGCTGGAGCAGCAGCACGGCGCCGCCGCGCGGCAGCTTCAGCAGGTCGGCGTCGCTCGGGTCGGCGATGCCGCCGTCGATGGTGAGCTCGCCGGCGTCCATGACCAGCCCGTAGCGGCTCTCCAGCAGCTCATACAGCGATTTGTCCGACAAGTCGTAATCGGCCAGGTCGGGGGCGAGCTTGACCGGGATGTGTGCCCGTTCGATGGACAGCGGCTCGCCGTCGGCCGTACGCAGGCGTTCGATGAAGTGCACTTCCTCGCCCGGCTGGATCCCCAGTTCCTTGGCCAGGTGGGCGCTGGCCCGCACGATGCGGCGGTCGAGGTCGCGCGAGCCCGGGATCATCCCGCGCGCTCTCATGTCGTCGGTGAACGACGTGAGCTGCAACGCCAGCTCGATCTTGGGCCTGGCCACGAACGTGCCCTTGCCCGGCACGCGGTGCAGGCGGCCCTCGGAGACCAGGTGGTCGACGGCCTGCCGTACGGTCATCCTGGACAGGCCGAACCGCTGGCAGAGCTCCCGCTCGGACGGGATGGCCGCGCCGATGCTGAGCTCGTTGCTGTCAATGAGGTCCAGCAGGATCTCGCGAAGCTGGAAGTACTTGGGCACCGGGCTATCCGGATCGATGTGCGCCACGGATCCTCCCCTCGATCGGCAAAGAAGAAATCTGGGACTGGTGGTGCGGCAGTCTATGGGCAGATTTCTTGTTTGGTGGCCATGGGCTATGGTTCGTACTGGTCTAGTCCGGACTAGACCACATGTCGTGAAAGACGGTCAAGTCCGAACCGTATGAATCGAGGGATGAGCTCAGGATGACCACCAAGATGCGCAGTGAGATCGCCGAGCAGCCGGAAGCGCTGCGGGCCACGCTCGACGCCCTGCTCCCCAGGGTGGACGAGGTGAGGGCGGTGGGCGAGCAGACGCGCCAGCTGCTGTTCATCGCGCGTGGCACCTCCGACAACGCCGCAGTCTACGGCCGCTACCTGGTCGAGTCCCACGCGGGCCGGATGGGCGCGCTGGCGGCGCCGTCCATCGCGACGACCTACCGGCGCAAGCTCGACCTCGACGGCGTGCTGGCCGTCGCGATCTCCCAGTCGGGCCGTACGGAGGAGATCGTCGAGACCCTGACCTGGGCCAAGGACTGCGGCGCGAAGACGGTCGGCATCACCAACGGCGGCGAGGACAGCCCGCTCGCCCAGGCGGCCGACGTCGCGCTGTGCACGCTGGCCGGCGAGGAGAAGGCCGTCCCGGCGACCAAGACGTACACCACGCAGCTCGCCGCGCTGGCCGTGCTCGCGCTGGGCCTGGGCGCCGACGTGGACGCAGGCGACCTGCGGCGGGTGCCCGAGGCGGTCGAGAAGCTGATCGCCGAGCCGGGCGACCTGGACGCGGTCGTCGAAGGGCTGCTGGACAAGCCGGGCGTGGTCGTGTCCGGACGCGGGCTCGCCTTCTCCACGGCCCTGGAGACCGCGCTCAAGCTCAAGGAGGCCTGCTACCTGCACGCCATGGGCCTGTCCTACGCCGACCTGCTGCACGGCCCGATCGCCGTGGTCGACGCCGACACCCCGGCGCTGCTGGTGGCCTCGGAGAACAGCCCCACGCTGTCCGGCACGGTGGCCCTGGCCGAGCGGGTCGTGGCGGCGGGCGCGGCGGCGTACACGATCGGCGGCGGCGACGCGCTCGCGCAGGCCGGCACGGCCGCGCTGAACGGCCCCGACCTGCCCGAATGGGTGGCGCCGATGGGCCTGATCATCCCCGGCCAGCTCCTCACCGAAGCGCTGGCCCGGCGCCTCGGCATCGACCCCGACTCGCCGCGCGGGCTCAACAAGGTCACGCAGACGGACTGAGCCGGGCGCCTCGTTTAGCCTGGTCAAGGAGTTGGAACGAGGGAGGACCGGATGGCGGATGTGAATGCGATCATCGCCGGTCTCGGCGGTGCCGACAACATCATCGAGATCGAGCCCTGCATCACCCGGTTGCGCACCGAGGTGCACGACGCGTCCAAGGTCGACCAGGCCGCCCTCAAGGCGGCGGGGGCGCACGGCGTGATGGCCGCGGGGAACGTGGTCCAGGTCGTCGTGGGGCCCGAGGCGGACACGATCGCCAGCGACATCGAGGACATCATCGGCTAAGGGCGAGACCATGACGACTGTTCTCGCCCCGGTCGAGGGGGCGGCTGTGGGGTTGGCCGCCGTGCCCGATCCGGTCTTCTCCGCGGGCATGGTGGGGCCGGGAACGGCGATCGACCCGCTGCGGGGGCCGGGCAAGGCCGTGGCCCCCATAGCGGGAAAAATCATGAAACTGCATCCGCATGCCTACGTCATCGTGGGGGACGACGGCAGGGGCGTGCTGGTGCATCTGGGCATCGACACGGTCCAGCTCAAGGGGAAGGGATTCCAGCTGCTGGCGGCCGAGGGCGACAGGGTCAGCGCGGGGCAGCCCGTCGTGGCGTGGGACCCGTCCGTCGTCGAGGCCGGCGGACGGTCCCCGGTCTGCCCGGTCGTGGCCCTGGACGCTCCCTCGGAGTCGGTGACCGGGATCGTCCAGGGGGCGGTGCACGTGGGGGACGAGCTGTTCACATGGATGTAGACACCGTCGGCGCGGTCCCCGAGATCGCCGTACGGCGCCTCATCGGCACGGTCGTACCAGCAGAAGACGTCACAATAGGCGTGCCCCCAGCCATGCCGGCGCCGGCCCGACCACGAGCGGCCGGCCGCCGTTCACGCAAGGGTCCAGCTGGTCTGGACCGGGTAGAGAAGGAGAGGCTCATGGGTGAGCGCAAGGTCACGGTCGCGGCGGAGGTGGGCCTGCACGCCCGTCCCGCGGCGACGTTCGTGAAACGGGCCCAGCTGGCCCCGATGGACATCAGCGTGGCCAAGGCCGGCGGCGGAGGGGCGCCGGTCAACGGCAAGAGCATCCTCGCCATCATGGCGCTCGACGTCCGGCAGGGCGAGACCGTCGTGATCAGCGCAGAGGGCGACGGTTCCGAGGAGATCCTGGACGAACTGGCCACGATCGCCGGAGCGCCATGAACCTGCGGGGGGTTGGGGTCAGCCCGGGCATCGGGCACGGCCCCGCGTACGTTCTGACCGCCTCTGTGCCCGAACCCCCCGAGGGCAGCACCTACACCGGTGAGGCGGAACAGGAGAAGGAGCGGGCGACGGCCGCGCTCTCACAGGTCGCGGGCGAGCTGGAGGCCCGCGGCAACCAGGCGGGCGGCGAGGCCGAGGAGATCCTCAAGGCCCAGGCGCTGATGGCCGAGGACCCCGGTCTGGTGGTGAAGGTCAGGACCCTCATCGACCGGGGCCTCGCCGCTCCGCGGGCGGTCTTCGAGGCGTTCACCAAGTACCGGGACGTGCTCACCGGGGCCGGCGGTTACCTGGGCGAGCGGGCCGCCGACCTCGACGACATCAGGGACCGGGTGATCGCCCTGCTCACCGGGCGCCCGATGCCGGGGCTGCCGGCGGCGCCCGAGGAGCCGTACGTGCTGGTCGCGGCCGATCTGGCGCCCGCCGACACGGCGTTGTTGTCCAGGCGGCACGTGGCCGGGTTCGTCACCGAGCAGGGCGGGCCCACGAGCCACACCGCGATCATGGCCCGGGCGATGGGCGTGCCCGCCGTGGTCGCCTGCCCCGGGGCGACCGGCATCCCCGGCGGCGTCCGGGTGCTGGTGGACGGCACGACGGGCGAGGTGAGCCTGGAACCGTCCGACGACCACGTGGCCGGGGCGCGGGACGCGGCGGCGGCGAAGCAGGCGGCGATCGGCGCGGCCAAGGGGCCGGGCCGGACCGCCGACGGGCACGCGGTGCCGCTGCTGGCCAACGTCGCAGGCCCGGCCGAGCTGGAGGAGGCGCTGGCCGCCGGGGCGGAGGGCGTCGGGCTCTACCGGACCGAGTTCCTCTTCCTCGACCGGGCCGACGCGCCCACCGCCGAGGAGCAGCGGCGGGCGTACCGCGCGGCGCTGGAGGCCCTGCCCGGAGCCACCGTGGTGGTGCGCACGCTCGACGCGGGCGCCGACAAGCCGCTGCGGTTCCTGCCCGCCCCCGCCGAGCCGAACCCGGCACTGGGGGAACGCGGGCTGCGCCTGTTCAGGCGGTTCCCCGAGGTGATGGACGCGCAGTTGCGCGCGCTGGCGGCGGCGGCCGAGGACGCGCCGGCCGAGCTGCTGGTGATGGCGCCCATGGTGGCCACGGCCGAGGAGGCCAGGTGGTTCGCCGACGCCTGCCGGGCGCGCGGGTTGTCCAAGGTGGGCGTCATGATCGAGATCCCGTCCGCGGCGCTGCGGGCCGGGCAGCTCGCCGGGGTGGTGGACTTCGTCTCGCTGGGCACCAACGACCTGGCCCAGTACGCCTTCGCCGCCGACCGCCAGCTCGGCACGGTGAGCGGGCTCCAGGACCCGTGGCAGCCGGCGCTGCTCGACCTGATCGCCATGTCCTGCGGCCACGGCAAGCCGGTGGGCATCTGCGGTGAGGCGGCCGCCGATCCGGCCATGGCGTGCGTGCTGGTCGGGCTCGGGGCGACCACGCTGTCGATGGGGGCGGGGGCGCTGGGGGCCGTACGCGCCGCGCTGGCCGCGCACACGCTGGAGCAGTGCAGGCTGGCGGCACGCAACGCGCGGGCCCAGGTCACAGCCGCGAACGCGCGCGCGGTGGCGCGCATCCACCTGCCCGGGCTCGCGGCACTGGGGGTGTGAACGGGCCGTTTTCCGGTGGCGGGGCTCGTACGGGCCGCGGCATGGATACCTTGGAAGGCATGTTCAGACGGATCGGCCCGGCAGGGCTCCTGGTGTTGGCGCTGACCGCGTGCGGCGGCGGCGGTGGCGCCCCGGCGAGCGCGGCCCCGGCGAGCGACGGGGCCACCCCCGCGGGGAGCACGACACCACAGAGCCCGCCCCAGGCCGAGGCCGACCCGGTGCTCCGGGTGCTGAAGCGGATGACCCTGGAGGAGAAGGCCGGCCAGCTCTTCATGCCCGTCCTGTACGGCACCGCCGCCGACACCGTCTCCGGCGAGAACCAGGCCCGCTACGGCGCCCAGACCCCGGCCAAGGTGATCGCCCGCTACCACCTGGGCGGCGTGATCCTCTTCCCGGCGAACGTCAAGACCACCGCCCAGGTCGTCCAGCTCACCAACGGCCTTCAGGAGGCGTCGAAGAAGGTCCCGCTGCTGGTCGGCACCGACCAGGAGAACGGCCTGGTCTCCCGCATGTCCGCGCTGATGACCGACTTCCCCGGCGCGGCCGAGATCGGCGCCACCAAGGACCCGGCGATGTCCAGGGCCGTGGCCAGGGCGACCGGCGAGGAACTGCGGGCGCTCGGGGTCAACCTCGACTTCGCGCCCGTCGCCGACGTCAACGTCAACCCGAGGAACCCGGTCATCGGCAGGCGGGCCTACGGGAACGACCCGTCCGCGGTGGCGAAGATGGTCGCGGCGGCGGTCAAGGGCTTCGGCGACGCCAAGGTGGCGGCCACGGCCAAGCACTTCCCGGGCCACGGCGACACCTCCGTCGACAGCCACACCGGCCTGCCGGTGATCAAGCACACCATGGCCCAGTGGGAGAAGATCGACGCGCCGCCGTTCAGGGCAGCCGTCGGCGCCGGGGTCGACGCCGTGATGAGCGCCCACATCGTCTTCCCCAAGCTCGACCCGTCGGGCGACCCGGCGACGCTGTCCAAGCCCATCCTGACCGGCCTGCTCCGGCAGAAGCTCGGCTTCAAGGGCGTGATCTCCACCGACGCGCTCAACATGGAGGGCGTGCGCAAGAAGTACGGCGACGGCGAGGTGGCGGTGCGCGCGGTGCTGGCCGGGGCCGACCTGCTGCTCATGCCGTACGACCTGGGCAAGGCGTACCAGGCGGTGCTGGGGGCGGTGAAGTCGGGGCGCATCTCCGAGGACCGCCTCGACCAGTCGGTCATCCGGCTGCTCAGGCTCAAGCAGAAGAGGGGGCTGCTGTCCGCGGCGCCCGTCGCGTCGGCGCGGGAGGCGGCCGGCGTGCTGCGTTCGCCCGAGCACCGCAAGCTGGCCGCCGAGGTGCGGGCCGCGGGTTAGGGCGGCCCATGGACAGATCGCGCAGGCCATTCAGTGGGATTTATCCGTAAATAAAGAGCCGGGCCGTGCAAAAGCCGATTCTGTGGGGTTCTATCCTAGAACCGGATTCGAGCGAGGAGGCGGTCGTGGTCGCAGGGGTGCTCATCGACTGGGGTGGCGTGCTCACGAGCAGCCTGACCGACTCCATCGCCCGGTGGCTCGCGGCCGACCGGATCGACGCCGACCACTACCGTTCGGTGATGCGCGAGCTGGTCGACCACGCCTACCGGGGCGGCGAGGGCCAGAACGTCGTGCACGCGCTCGAACGCGGCGAGCTCGACGGCCCGGCCTTCGAACGCGACCTGGCCGCGCGGCTGCTCACCGTGGACGGCGTGCCGCCGGTGGCCGAGGGGCTGCTGGAGCGGATGTTCGCGGGGTTCGAACGGGTTGACGCCATGTACGACATGCTCCGCGACGTACGGAAAAATGGTGTCAAGACGTGTTTGTTGTCTAACTCCTGGTCGAACACCTACCCTCGCCACGAATGGGACGGCCTCTTCGACGCGGTCGTGATCTCCGGCGAGGTCGGCATGCGCAAACCCGAGGAGCGCATCTTCCGCCACGCCCTCGACCAGGTCGGACTGCCCGGCGAGCAGTGCGTGTTCATCGACGACATCGAGGCCAACATCCTGGCCGCCCGCGCCCTCGGCATCACCGGCATCCACCACCGCGACGCCGACACGACCCTCACAGAGCTGGAGTCCGTGCTCCGGCTCACGCTGCGACGGGCATGATGGTGCCCTTGCGATTTCGGAAAGGTTCGTGATGCGCGTCTATCTGCCGTGCACCCTCCCCACCCTCGCCCGCGCGGTCGAGGCGGGGGAGCTGGGTCCGGCCCCCCTGACCGGTTACGCGGTGACCCCCGCGCTGACCGAGTGGTACGCCTCGGGAGACACCGAGGAACTGGAGTACGTCGCGCTGACCGAGGCGGCCCGCGCCTCGCTGCGCATGCTGGCCGCCGACCGCGCCGACGGCGTGGCCGCCGGGCCCAGGCGGGTGGTGGTCGCCGCCGAGGTGCCCGACGGCTCGGTCTCGGCCGGCGTCGGCCTGGAGGAGCGGGCACGGGTGCGCCTGGCCGCGGCCGTCCCGATGGCGAAGGTGGCCGCGGTGCACATCGACGACCACGACGCCGCAACCGACATCGAGGCCGCCGTCGAGGCGCTGGCCGCCGCCGACGACGGCGACGACGACGCCCGGTTCACGGTCGACGGCGCGGAGGCCCACGAGCTCATGTGGTACGCCACCCAGGAGATCCCGGACCTGCTGCGTTCATGAGAACGTCACACCTGCCGAATAAGCTTGATGGGACATGACAAAACACATCATCTGGGATTGGAACGGGACGCTTTTTCACGACGTCGAGGCCGTCGTGGGTGCCACCAACGCCCTCTTCAAGCCGTACGCGTTGCCCGAGCTGACCGCCGACGGGTTCCGCGCGGTCTACACCCGTCCCATCTGGGTCGCCTACGAGCGCCTGCTCGGCCGGCCGCTGGCCGAGGGGGAGTGGGAGCTGCTGGACACCGGGTTCCACGAGCACTACTTCAGGCTGAGCGCCGCCTGCGGGCTGGCCCCCGACGCCGAGGTGGTGCTCGGCGGCTGGGCCGGCACCCAGTCGCTGTGCTCGATGGCCCCCCACACCCATCTGCTGCCGATGGTCGAGTCCTTCGGCATCACCCGGCACTTCACCCGGATCGACGGGCTGGTCGGGAGCACGGGAGGCGAGAAGGCCGTGCACATGACCGCGCACATCCAGGCCCTCGACGTCGATCCCGGCGAGATCCTGGTGATCGGCGACAGCGTCGACGACGGGCTCGCCGCACAACACGTGGGGGCGCGGGCGGTGCTCTACACCGGTGGCATGACCACGCGGGCCGAGCTGGAGGGCACCGGCCTGCCCGTGGTGGACACGCTCGCCCAGGCGCTCCGGTACGCCTGAGGGGCATGCCGGATCCGCCTCGGGGGAAGCCCGGGGCGGGCGGCGGCCGTACCCTTGCCGGTAACCCCTCAGGAGGTCGCCATCAACCGCCTTGTGCTCTGGAACGTCGATCTCACCCTGGTCGACGTCGCCATCGTGACCCGGGACGCCTACGCCGAGGCGTTCCGCGCCGTGACCGGCCGGCCGCTGGTCAAGCTCGTGCCGCCGCTCGGCCGTCCCGACTCCGAGATCGTCTTCGAGACGCTGGCCGTCAACGGGTTCCAGGCCGAGGACGCCCACCTGCCCAGGTTCCTGGCCGCGCTCGCGCTCGCCTTCGCCGACCGGCGCGGCCGGCTGGCCAAGGAGGGCCGGATGATGCCGGGCGCCAAGGCCGCGCTGAAGTCGGTGGCCCGGCTCGACGGCGTCGTGCAGTCGGTGCTGACCGGCACGATCAAGGGCAACGCCGTGCACAAGCTCAAGGCGTTCGGGCTGGACAAGTACGTCGACTTCGAGCTCGGCGGCTACGGCGAGGAGGTCTACCCCAAGGCGACGCTGTTGCAGGTGGCGCAGGGGAGGGCCAAGCAGCGGCTGGGCACGCCGTTCACGGCGGCCAACACGGTCGTGATCGGCGACTCCACGCGTGACGTGCAGGCGGCCAGGATCGGCGGGGCCGCCGTGATCGGGGTCGCCTCGGGGCGGTCGACGGCCGCCGAGCTGCGGGAGGCGGGCGCCGACCTGGTGCTGCCGGACCTGTCCGACGCCTCGGAGGTGGTGGCCGCCGTGCACGGCCTGACCTCGCCGCTGGACCGCAAGGCCGGCTGACCCCGCCCCCGTCGCCCCCGTCGCCCCCGCACGGTCGATCAGGGCAGGGCGGTGAGGAACCGCGCGGCGACCGGGGCCGCCACGGCCGAGCCGGCGCCGCCGCCCTCCACGATGACCGCGAAGGCCACGTCCCCCTTGTAGCCGATGAACCACGAGTGCGCGGGCGGTTCCTTGCCCGAGCCGTACTCGGCCGTTCCGGTCTTGCCCGCGGTGCCCGCCGGGAAGTGCGCGGCCTTGGCGGTGCCGTCCGTGACGACGGCGGGCATGAGCTTGCGCAGGGCCGACACCACGCCGCGCTCCAGCGGGCGCGGGCGGTCGTCGGAGGCCAGGCCCTTGGAGACGATCCGCGGCGGGATCCAGGCGCCCGAGGCGATGGCGGCGGCGACGGAGGCCATGTTGAGCGGGCTGGCCAGCACCCGGCCCTGGCCGATGGAGGCCGAGGCGAGGTCGGTGTCGTCCTTGGGGTCGGGGAACTCGGCCCGTACGGCGGGCACGCCCGGGTTGATCGGGGTGCCGAAGCCGAAGCTCTTGGCCACCTCCGCCAGCCTGCCGCCGTTCAGCTCGGCCACGCTCATCTCGCCGAACGTGGTGTTGCACGAGTGCGCGAAGGCGTCCTGGAAGGAGAGCGTGCCGTAGTCCTTGAAGCCGGCGTTGTGGAAGGGGAAGCCGCCGATGTTCTTCTCGGCCGGGCAGGCGACCGTCTTGCCGGGCTCGACCCCGTCGGCGACCAGCGCCGAGGCCGTGACGACCTTGAACGTCGAGCCGGGCGGATACTTGCCCAGCAGCGCCCGGTTGAAGCCGCCGGGCTTGTTCACCACGGCCAGGATCTCGCCGGTCGAGGCGCGCAGCGCCACCAGCGAGGCCGGCTTGGTGACGCCTTCGAGCGCCGCGGCCCCCGCCGTGTGCACCTTCAGGTCGATCGTGGTGGGGAACGGCTCGGTGCCGCCCGGCTGGACCAGCGTCTCGACCAGCTCGTCGCCCTTGTAGAGGCCGATGCTGGAGTCGCCGCTCTCGTCGAACCGGTCGGGGTAGGTCTGCCTGATGCCCTCCACCAGTTGCTGCACCGAGCCGGGGGCGTCCGCGCCGCCGATCTCGGTGCCGTCGGCGGCCAGGACGCGCACCGCGTCGCGCTTCTGGGCGACCAGGCGCAGCGACAGGCCCTTCTTGAGCTCGGGGTGGATGGCGGCCGGGGTCCAGGCGACCTTCCACGCGCCGTCCCGCTCGACCAGCTTGAGCCGGCCGCTGTACTTCCAGTCCCGGCGGCCTCGCAGGTTGACGCTGAAGCCCAGGTAGCCGTCGTCGTCCGGGCCGTTGTCGGCGAGGGGGCCGTTCGAGCGGGAGCGGGAGAAGGTGGCCTGCTCGACCTTGAGGTCGGTGAGGAAACGCCGGTGCCAGGTCTCGAAGTCGGCGGGCGGGTCGGCGACGAGCTGCCGCATCTTCGCATAATCCTTGACGGACCAGGCCGAGAGGTATTCGTCGGTCGTCTGCTCGGGTGAGCCCTTCGTCCGCAACAGCCAGATCGTGGCCCCCGCCGCCACGACCAGCACGACAAGGACGGTCAGGACCAGCGGCCACCTGCGCCGCCGCCGGCGGCGCGGTCCCTCCGGCCGAAGTTGCCCGTACAGGGCCCCCGTTGGTGATGCCATGGCCTGAGGACACCAGAGACGGAGGAGTCCCGTCCAATATTGATATGACCGCTACATGGATATAAATCTGGATATAGTGGCTGGTCATGGACCTGGTCCGGCATCTCCGCTACTTCGTCGTCGTGGCGGAGGAACTGCACTTCGGGAACGCCGCGATCCGCCTCGGCATGGCGCAGCCGCCGCTCAGCCAGCGCATCAAGCGGCTGGAGGAGGAGCTCGGCGTGCCGCTCTTCGACCGCTCCGCCCGCCAGGTGCGCCTGACCGAGGCCGGGCGGCTGCTGCTCGGCGAGTCCCGCGAGATCGTGGCCAGGGTCGAGCGGCTGCGCGAGCTGGCCCGCCACGGCGACGGCGGCGTGCTCAAGATCGGGGTCCCGCCCGACCTGGCCGCCTCCGTGATCGCCGCCCTGGTCGCGGGCTTCCGCGCGGCCAACCCGGACGTACGGCTCGTCCCCGCCGAGATCTGGACGGCCGACCAGGTGACCGCCCTCGCCGAGGGCGCGATCGACGTCGGGCTCGTCCGCCATCCGGTCGCCGCCCCCGGCCTGGACTTCGGCCAGGTGCTCGTGCAGCCCCAGGGCGTGCTGCTGGCCGCGGACGACCCGCTGGCCGGGGCCGGCGAGGTGCACCTGACCGAGCTGGCCGGGCGCGAACTGCTGATGCCGCCCAAGGAGGGCGAGCCTGGCTGGCACGCCGAGACGCTGGCCGAGTGCCGCCGGCACGGCTACGTCCCCGGCCAGGTCCATCAGGGCGCCGGGCTCGGCCTGGTGCTCGCGGGTCAGGCGGTGGCGTTCGGGCCGAAGGCGGACGTCCCTGGGCTGGCGTGGCGGCCGCTGCTAGGCTCGCCGATCGCGTGCCGGGTCTCCACCGCCTGGCGCACGGCGACGGGCCCGAGGAAGGACTGGGTCGCCGAGTTCTCGGCCGTTGCCGTACGCACGTTGAAGGAGAGCGCCGGGATGACCGACGAGGGCGCCGCGCCCGCGCGGCGGATCAGCCGGAGGCCGGGGATGCTGGCATGAGCGACCCCGACTACGCGGCGCTGTTCCGGATGGCCGGGGTGACCGGCTGGCTGCACGCCTGCGACATCGACTCCGGGCAGGAGGCCGGGCACGGCGCCGAGGAGCCGGTGCCCCTGGCGTCGGTGTACAAGTTGCCACTGCTGGTGGAGTTCTGCCGGCAGGCCGACGCGGGGCTGCTGGACGCGACGGCCCCGACGACCGTCCCGGCCGGCCGGCGGGTCTCCGGGCCGACGGGCCTGTCGGCCATGCTCGACGACGTGACGATGTCGCTGCGCGACCTGGCGTACCTGATGATGGCGGTGAGCGACAACACCTCCGCCGACGTGCTGCTCGACCGGGTGGGCATGGAGGCGGTCAACACCATGCTGGACTCCTTCGGCCTCGGCGGCACCCGGCTGCTGCAGAGCGGCCGGGCCCTGTACGAGAGCATGGAGCTGGACGCCGGCCACGGGTGGCCGTACCTGGATCCCGACGACATCTCCCGCATGCGGGTGCTCGACCCGGCGCGCACGAACCGCAGCACCCCGAGCGAGATGACCCGCCTGCTCTCCATGATCTGGCGGGACGAGGCCGCCACGCCGGGGTCGTGCTCCTGGATGCGTTCCGTGCTCAACATGCAGGTGTGGCCGCACCGGCTGGCCTCGGGCTTCCCGTACGACGACGTCGAGGTCGGCGGCAAGACCGGCTCGCTGCCGACCCTGCGCAACGAGGTCGGCGTGGTCGAGTACCCCGACGGCGGCCGGTACGCGGTGGCGGTGTTCACCCGTTCGTTCAGCACCGCGGTCATCCAGCCGCGCGCCGACGCGGTGATCGGCACGGCCGCGCGTATGGCGGTGGACCACCTACGGAGGTAGCAAGTTATGTGGGAGGTCAGGTATGACTTTCCACCTACCGGGCGACAGGATGGGGCACATGGTTGCTGAAGGTGCGCTTCTCTGGGAGCCGACCCAAGAGGTCGTGGCCGCCGCCAAGCTGACCCGCTACCTGGAGTGGCTGGGGCGGTCCGGAGCGAGCTACGAGGAGGTGTGGCAGTGGTCCGTCGACCGTCCTGAGGAGTTCTGGGCGTCGCTCTGGGACTACTTCGACGTCATCGGGGAGCGCGGTGACGGGCCGGTGCTGTCGGGCGAGATGCCCGGCGCGACCTGGTTCGCGGGTGCCTCGGTCAACTACGCCGAGAACGCGCTGCGGCGCACCGAGGGCACCGCCCTGGTCTTCGTCTCCGAGGACGGCGCCCGCCAGGAGCTGACGTACGCCGAGCTGCGCGACGAGGTGGCCCGCGTCCGCGCCGGCCTGGCCCGGCTCGGCGTCACCAGGGGCGACCGCGTGGCCGGCTACCTGCCGAACATCCCCCAGGCTCTGATCGCCTTCCTCGCCACCGCCTCGCTGGGCGCCGTCTGGTCGGCCGGCTCGCCCGACTTCGGGGTGCCGAGCATCGTCGACCGGTTCAAGCAGATCGAGCCCAAGGTGCTCATCGCGGTCGACGGCTACCGCTACAACGGCAAGACCTACGACCGCTCCGACGCCGTGCAGGAGATCGCCGCCGAGCTGCCCACGCTGCGCGCCACGGTCTGGATCCCCTACCTGCCGGCGGCCGGCGAGGGCCGCGCCCCCCAGCGGGCCGAGCCCGGCGCCGCGCACACCCGTTCGGTGCCGCACGGCGAGGTGATCGGCTGGGAGGGGCTGCGGGCCGAGGCCGGGCCGCTGGAGTTCGACCGGGTGCCGTTCGGCCACCCGCTGTGGATCCTCTACTCCAGCGGCACGACCGGGCTGCCCAAGCCGATCGTGCACGGGCACGGCGGCGTGCTGCTCGAACACCTCAAGTCGCTCGCCTTCCACCAGGACCTGGGCGAGGACGATGTGTTCTTCTGGTACACCACCACGGGCTGGATGATGTGGAACTACCTCATCGGCGCCCTGCTGGTGGGGGCCACGCCGGTGCTCTACGACGGCTCTGCCACACATCCCTCGCCCGCCGCGCTCTGGCGGATCGCCGCCTCGGAGCAGGTGACGTACTTCGGGGTGGGGGCGCCGTACATCATGGCCTCGCTGAAGGACGGGATCCACCCGACCGGGCTGGAGCGGCTGCGCGGCATCGGCTCGACCGGCTCGCCGCTGCCCCCCGAGGGCTTCGCGTGGGTCGCCGCCGAGCTGCCCGGGACGCCGATCGGGTCGTTCTCCGGCGGCACCGACGTGTGCACCGGGTTCGTCGGGGCCACGATGCTCCACCCGATCAGGGCGGGGATCATCCCGTGCCGGTCGCTGGGGGCGAAGGTGGAGTCGTACGACCCCAAGGGCGAGCCGGTGGTCGGCGAGGTGGGCGAGCTGGTGCTGACCCGGCCGATGCCCTCCATGCCGGTGATGTTCTGGAACGACCCCGACGGGCGGCGCTACTTCGAGAGCTACTTCGACGTCTACCCCGGCGTGTGGCGGCACGGCGACTGGATCAAGATCAACGAGGACGGGAGCTGCGTCATCTACGGCCGCTCCGACTCCACCCTCAACCGCGGCGGCGTGCGCATGGGCACCAGCGAGTTCTACCGGGTCGTGGAGCGGTTCGACGAGATCGCCGACAGCCTCGTGATCGACACCGGGCAGCTCGGCCAGGAGGGCCGCCTGCTGCTCTACGTCACCCTCGCCGAGGGCGCCGAGTTCGGCGAGGAGCTCGAACGCGCCCTGTGCGCGGCCCTTCGCCAGGAGCTGTCGCCCCGGCACGTGCCGAACGAGATCCGCGTCGTGCCCGGCATCCCCCGGACGCTGTCCGGCAAGAAGCTGGAGGTGCCCGTACGCAAGATCCTGCTCGGCACGCCCGTCGAGGAGGCGGCCAACCCCGACGCCATGGCGAACCCGGAGGTGTTGCGGCACTTCAGGCCGTCGTGACGGTGACGGTGACGGCGACGGCGGCGGCTCAGGGCTCCAGGCCGAACAGGGGCAGGCAGGCGTCCAGGTTGTGGATCTCGATGTCGGGCGACGGCGACCAGTCCTCGCGGGCCATGCGGAAGCGCCGGGTGACGACCGGCTCGCCCTGGCGCGCGTGCACGGTGACGCCGTCGTCGCGGTAGCCGAGCTTCCTGGTCACCGCCAGCGAGGCGTGGTTGTCCTCGAACGCCTCCGTCACGGCGTGCCGCGCGCCGAGCCCGGCGAAGGCGAAGTGCAGGACGGCCCTGCGCATCTCCGTGCCGATGCCGAGGCCCTGGAAGCGCCGCCCCAGCCAGGAGCCCGTCTTGACCTGCCGGGCCACCGGGAAGCCGGTCGCGGTGATGCCCTGGGTGCCGACCACCCGGCCCTCGTGCACCGCGACCAGCTCCACCGACCAGTCCTCGGCGGTGAATCCGGCCCAGCTCCTGAAGTGGTACTGCACGGTCCGTCGGACCCGCTCGGCCGGGGCGGCCTCGGACCACGGGAACAGGAACGGCATGAAGCCGGCCTCGTGGACGCCCTCGGCGGCCCGGTCGGCCAGTTCGTCGAGGTCGTCGAGGCTGGGGTGCCGCAGTTCCAGCCGCGGCGTGGTGATGGAGAGCTCAAAGAGCGGCCAGTTACGCATATCTCGGCATACTTCCAGCCGTACCGGCGCTCGCGCGACTCGTTTTTTGCCTCACCCGGATATTCGCCGGAAAGGTTTTGCCGAACGGTGTGCGTTCCGGGCGTCGGCTTGGCTAAGGTGGGGGCTGTTCGGAGGGGTGAACAGAAACCGGGTGGGTGAACGCGCAGCTCACTCCCCGGCTTCTGGAGGAAAGGCGGATGCGTCCATGGCGCATCCGCCTTTCTTTTTCGCCCCTTTCGGGCTTGCTCAAAACGCCTAAAGCTTTGACTTTGTTGTCGCATAAAAGCGATATGCCTGTTTTTAGCATGATTTACCAGTGTCGTGAATTGTCGGCGATCTGGGTAGGCGTTGACCTATGATCACAAAGGTTCGGAGAGCGGTTGTTTTCGCCGCTCTAGGGTGTGGTGGGCTCCCGTTCCTGGCCGGTACGCCCGCCGTGGCGGACACGGCGGTGCCCGGCGGGGAGGTCGTGCTGCGGCCGGGCGACCGCGGCGAGACCGTCAGGCACCTCCAGGAGCGGCTGCACCGGGGCGGCTACTACTACGGCAGGATCAACGGCGTCTACGACGAGCAGACCAAGTTCGGCGTGTGGGCGTTCCAGAAGCACCGGCACCTGCGGCCCCAGGGCGCGGTCGGGCCGGAGGTGTGGAAGGCGTTCGGCCGGCCGGTGCGCATGCGGCCGCTGGTGCCGAACGGGGAGGCCGACCGGGTCGAGATCAACCTGCGCTACCAGCTCCTCGTCGTCTACCGCCACCGCCGCCCGGCGCTCGTCTCGCACGTCTCGACGGGCGCGCGGGTCGACTACTGCCAGAACGGCCACTGCGGCAACGCGATCACCCCGACCGGCGACTTCCACGTCACCAGCCGCGCGCCGGGCTGGACCGAGGGGCCGCTGGGCACGATGTACGACTCGCTCTACTTCGTCGGGGGCATCGCCATGCACGGCTCGTCCAAGGTGCCGCTGCGGCCCGCCTCGCACGGCTGCGTCCGGCTGCCGCTGGCCACCTCGAAGCGGCTGTTCGACATGGTGGACATCGGCGAACCCGTCTATGTGCGGGAGAAGTAGGTCAGATGCCTTGCGGCAGGCGGAACAGCCGGTCGGGATCGTAGGTGGACTTCACCTCGGCCAGGCGGGCGGCGTTGGGGCCGTAGTAGGCGCCGCGCCAGCCGGTCAGGTCGGGGTCGACGTAGTTCACGTAGGCGTGCTCGCCGAAGTGCGGGGTCATCTCGCCGTGCAGCTTGCGCAGCCACGTCCGGTCCGTGCCCTCCGCGTAGTACTGCACGCTGTAGAGCGCGGCCCGGTGCGGGAAGGCCGTGGCGGCCGGCTTGACCCGGCCCACGGCGCCGCCGAGCGCGTCCAGCAGCACGGAGTGCCGTCCGCCCCGCGCCACCCCGTCCACCAGGCGCCGGACGCCGTCGGCCGGGAGCCCGGCGTAGGCCAGGTGCGACTTGGCGGCGAACGCCTCCCGCGGCGTCCGGCGGCACTGCGCCACCGACCGTGACGCGCACCCCGCCATGACCATCATGGCCTCCCGGTACGACGTGGTCCGCACGGACCTCGACGACGGCGTGCCGATCCGCGCGACCAGCGGGGCGAGCAGACGGTCCAGTGACGCCTTCGGGCCCTCGTACGTGCCGACGACCAGCACGTCCAGGCCGCTTTCCGCCCGCGTCAGGTGCAACGACGACCACAGCTCGTCCGGCGCGGACGGGCCCCACGACTGCCAGGCGCGCACCGCGGCCCCGGCCTTGGACCACGGCCAGCGCAGGAAGAACACGGTGAGGCCGCGCGTGGCGTGGGTGCGGAAGGTGAAGGAGACCGCGATGCCGACGTTGCCGCCGCCACCGCCGCGGCAGGCCCAGTAGAGGCCGGAGTGGTGGGTGGCGTCCGCGGTCAGCAGGCGGCCGTCGGCCGTGACCACGCGTACGGACTCCAGGGTGTCGCAGGTGAGCCCGTACTTCCTCGACACCACGCCGATGCCGCCGCCCAGCGTCAGCCCGGCGATCCCGACCGTGGGGCACGAGCCCGCCGGGATGCTCACGCCGTGCCGGGCCAGCCGGTCGTAGACGTCGATCAGCTTGGCACCCGCCCCGACCGTGGCCCGGCCGGAGGCGTAGGAGACCGCGTTCATCCGGGACACGTCGATCACCAGGCCGGTCCCGGTTGACCAGCCCGCGTAGGAGTGGCCGCCGGAACGGGCGGTGACCGCGACGCCGGTCGCGCGCGCGAACGCCAGGCACGCCGAGACGTCCGCCGGGCTCGCGCAGTACGCCACGCCGCCCGGCCTGATCCGGTCGTAGGCGGGGTTGAACAGGCGGCGGGCGCTGTCGTACCCGGAGTCGCCGGGCAGCACCAGCGTGCCGGCGAGCTGCCTGCGCAGCCGCGCCCAGTCCGGCGGCGGCCCCGACCGCCCCGCCCCGAACGCCCCCACGCCGGACACCTCAGCGCCGGACGGCCCGAAGCCGGCCGATCCCGCGCCGGCCGATCCCGCGCCGGACGGTCGCGCGCCGACGGCCGGTGCGCCGGGCGTCCTCGCGTCGGCGGCGAGTGCCAGCGGCGCGAGCGCGGTGAGGTGGAGAAAGTCGCGGCGGTCCATGGGCGTCCCCCGTCGGTCGTGTCGAACCGATCGATGAGACGCGTGGACTTTGCGACAAGTTGGTCACAACTCCATCACTGCCGAAATCACCCCGCTGTCCCCCCAAATCCAAAGATGTTCGGACTAACCCCCACCCGCGTCAGCCCCGGGGCCTTCCTCAGCACGCCGTCCTTGACCAGCCGCAGCGGCGACATGGGCGGCTTCGGCCCGTCCCCGTTCGTCTGGGCGATCCGCAACGCCAGCGCCGGGCACATCTCGACCGCCCGCCGCGCGTCCTTGACCATCCAACCCGGCACGTTCCTGAACGACGGGAACCCGTAGTCGTCCAGGTCCACGAACTCCGGCAGCAGGTGCGCGCACAGTCCGTGCCCCTGGCAGCGGGTCCAGTCCACCTCCAGCCGGTACTCGGGCTCCACCTCGGGCTCGGGCATCGGCAGCACGCCGCGCACCGGCCGGCCGCACGAGCCGTGCTCCAGGTGGAGCGCGATCTCGCTCTCGAACGCGTCCAGCGCCGACAGCACGAACTTGGCCGTGCCGTCCGGATGGAAGCACGCGCCACGCCGCTCGACGGCCCGCACGCACCGGCGTACGGCGTCCACGGAGCCGGTGCCCTCGGCGATCGCGCACAGCGCCCGCGCCACGTCCGGCAGCCCCAGGCGGCAGGGACCGCACTGCCCGGCCGACTCCGCGGCCAGGTACGAGGCCACCCTGGCCGCCTCACCCAAAGGACAGGTGGCGTCGCCGAGCGGCACGATGATCCCCGCGCCCAGCGTGGCCCCGGCCAGCTTCATGCCCTCCCGCGAGATCACCGCTGATCTGGCCACCTCGGCCGACAGCCACGCGCCGTGATAGCCGCCGACCAGCACGCCGTCCCCGGCCTCGGCCTCGCACAGCGCGAGGACGTCGGCCAGCAGGACGCCGGTCGGCGCCTCGATCACCGCGCCGTTGGCCGCGCCGCCGCTCACCGTGAGCAGAATCGTGCCGGGCTCCTTGCTGGTGCCCACCTCGGCGTACTTCTCGGGGCCGTACTCGGCCAGCAGCGCGAACTGCGCGTAGGTCTCGGTGTTGGACAGCAGGGTCGGCAGCCCGTCCACGCCGCTCGTCGCGGCCCGCCGCTTCCTTCCCGGCGGGATGGCCTCCTCGCCGTTCACGCCGCGGACGAGCGCACCGCCCTCCCCGCTGATGAACCGCTCCGCCAGGCCGACCACCCGGATCGGGATGCGGCTCTCCGAACCGCCCGACACGTTCGCGGCCCGGCGCTCGGCCACCGCGGCCGACACGGACGACTCGGCCACCTCGCCCTCGACGGTGGCCACGACCACCTCGCGGGCGCCCAGCGCCTCCGCCGCCAGGATGGCGCCGTCCAGGACGAGGTGCGGGTTACGGGTGAGCAGCATGGCGTCCTTGGAACTGGCCGGCTCGCCCTCGGCGCCGTTGACCAGGACCACGCTCTCGCCCGTGCCCGCCGCGTCGGCCACGGCCCGCAGCTTGCGTCCGAACGGGAAGGCGGCGCCGCCCCGCCCGCGCATGTCCACCTCGTTCACCATGGAGATGAGGTCGGCCAGCTCGCGCGGGCGCGGCTCGCCGTGCAGCGTCCGGTGCGCGGGCAGGTCGAGCCGCCGGCAGTGGTCGAGCCCGGCGGTCAGCCGCGCCGGGCCCATCCGCAGCACGCGCGGCACCCGGTGCGGGATCACGACCGGCTCCTCGGGGTCGCGCGGCGCGGGCTCATCCGGCCTCCCGGTACCTGCGCCGCGCGTCGGCCAGGCTCACCGGCGCGTCGGCGGTCGCCGCCGTCGCCGTGGCCGCCGCCGTCGCCCGCGGCCGTTCGACGGGTACGTCAGCCGCGATCCCGGCCGTCACGGCGGGCGCCTCGACCCTCTCCGGTACGACGGGCGGCCTGCGCAGCGTGGCCAGCACGCGGACGACCAGCGCCGAACCGACCGCGGCCAGGCACGCCACGTACGACCAGGCCACCCAGCCGGCCGGTGGGCGGCCCGCCGTCAGCCCGTGCATGATCGCGATGGGCCACGCCAGGTACGCGGCCGAGTGCAGCAGCCGCCACAACCACGGCGTGCCGCGGACGGCGAAGCGGCCTCTGAGCATCCCCGTGGCCACCGCCACGACCATCAGGTCGAAGGCGAGCGCGCCGAAGCCCACGTAGACCCCGGCGACCGGCACGACCGCGGCCCCCGGCGGCGCGTGTCCCAGGCTGACCATGAGGACGATGTGCGTGACCAGGTAGCCCAGCCCGATGAGGGCGGTGGCGCGGTGCGCGAGCTGGGCCCTGACCCGGTTGGGCGGGGACAGGAACACGCGTTCGGTGGTGAGCAGGCCGAGCGCGACCGTCGCGGTCAGCAGCACCAGGGCGAACACGCCCGCGTAGAACTCTAGGAAACTGACTCCCCGGCCGAGCAGCGCGACGCCGCGCTCGGTCCTGGCCAGCGCGAACACCGACAACAGGACGGCCGTCAACGAGGCGCTCGCCCCCAGCCGGACGTTCCTTGTGTCCAGCTTTGTGGGGGCGTGCCGGGGGTGTCGTCTGTGGAGCATCTGTTTCCCTCCAAGGTCGGGTGAGGGTACGACTCGGAAGGCTGATGGGGACGTGTCAGCAGCGGCGCCCCCGGTTGATGCACGAGACGACGAACTGCATCAGCCGATCGGGCATGACGTTGGCGAAATCCGCGTGGTCGGTGACCGGGTTGTGCTTCTGTTCAGGGAACGCGTCCACGGCGAACGACGGACCCTGTGGAACCGTGTAGGCGAGGAGCATGCGCAGTTGCGGAATCGCCCTGGTGCCTTGCGGACAAGCGCCGTTCTGCCCGGGGAAGACCACGTGCGTGCGGTGATTGGCGCTGTCGGTGTTCTGACCGTCCCAGCAGCTGGGGAAATCCAGAATACGAAGAACCTGACTTCCGCGCGGGCAAAGCGGATATTTATCGGGACTTATGCGATTTGTGAATCCTGTGCAGGTCCAGCGGGCCCGCGCGTTGGCCCCGCCGTTCGTCCCGGCCTTGGCGTCGCCGGTGATCAGCCGCAGGAACCTCGGCATCGCCACGACCCCGGAAGTCGCGTTGCCCCGGAACTGCAGGCTCACCGCTCGGGCGCGGATCACCCGGCCCACGTTGCCGTCCGGGTCCTGGACGTTCGCGTCCACTTTGCGGTCGCGCAGAACCGGCCAGAAGTAAGTGGATTTATCCCCTAGGCGGCAGGTGGTGCCGGCGGCGGCCAGGCTCTCGTCGGTGGAGAAGCCGTCCGTGGACAGGTTGCCGACGTAGTCGTGGAGGTGGTGGGCGCCGTTGCTCACGCCGGGGGCCACGATGAAGTTGTCGGGGTTGTTGTGGCCGTTGCGGTTGGTGCCGCATTGAGCGACGAACGTGCCGCGTGAGCCGTTCCTGCCGATGCCGGCGTCGAGCCTCAGGGGCTGGACCTGGCGGATGTCCACGAAGTCCTCGACGAACGGGCCCAGATCCTGGCAGTCGTCGTCCTGGGAGGCCGTGGGGGAGGGGGAGGCGGTCCTGGTCGGCCGGCCCCGCTGGTCCGACGGCTGGTCGCCGGGATCCTGCGGGTTCTGGGGGTCTTGGGGATTCTGGGGGTCCTGCGGATTCTGGGGGTCCTGGGGGTTCTGGGAGTTCTGGTCGGGGTTCTGGGGTGCGCCCGGGGTGGCGGTGGGGGTCCGGGGCGAGCGGTCGCGCCGGAACAGGGTGCCGGCGGACTCCTCCGGCTCCGGCGACCGCGCCGGGTCGTGCAGCACGATCCCGCCGCCCTGCACCTGCTGGTCCCCACCCTGCCGCTGATCGGGCGCCTGCCGATCAGGGACCTGCTGGTCGGGAACCTGTTGATCGGGTGCCTGCTGGTCCGGTGCCTGCGGGTCGGGCGCTTGCTGGTCGGGCGCTTGCTGGTCAGGGGCCTGCTGGTCGGCGGCGCGGTCGCCCTGGCGCCGGGCGTTCTCCTGGCTCACCTGGGCCGGGTCGCAGTGGTCGGCACGCGCCGGTCCCACGCCGATGACGGCGGCGGACACCAGGCCCCCCGCCGCCACGGCAAGAGCGGACATGGCCGCGGCCATGCGCCCAGTTCTCCTCATGGTTGTCTCCTCGTTTCGACCGCCTCGGCGGCGGCGGGCGGCCACCACGGAGCCGCCGGGCATGAGGGTCTCGCCGCACGAAGCCGTTGCATGGTGGGAGGTACGCGGGCTTACACCATCAGGTTCAGTCATGACCGGAGATAGTTAGAAATAACTGGAGTTATCGGAGTGGCTGCCGTACGGATAACGAAGGTGTAAAGATGTGCCCCGTGCTAGGTCACCTCGACGGCAGGTTCGAGAGTGCGGATGCCGAGGCGGAACATCGCATCGCGGTGCTCTACCAGGAGTTCGGCGGCCCTCTGCTGCGCCACGTACGCAAATCGACCGGTAACGATCTGCAATGGGCCGAGGACGTCGTACAGGAGACGCTGGTCAGGGCCTGGCGAAACTCGGCAAGACTGCAATGGGAACCGAGCCTTTTATGGGCGTGGCTGCTGACAGTGGCCCGCCGCATCGTTATCGATGGACGTCGACGGAAGAGCGCCCGGCCTCACGAGGTCGAGCCGCCCGAAGTCGACCAGATGTCGGTGCCGGACGGCTCCGAGCGCGCCCTTTCGGCGATCGTGGTCGCCGACGCGCTGCGCAGCCTGTCCGACGAACACCGCGAAGTCATTGAGCAGACCTACCTCCGAGACCGTACGATAAGTGAGGCGGCGGAGATTCTGGGGATTCCGCCGGGCACGGTGAAGTCCCGGCTCTACTACGGGATCCGGGCTCTCCGCGAACAGCTGCGGGACAAGGGGGTAGCCGGCTGATGCACGACGGGGTGGCCGCCTACGTCCTCGGTGTCCTCGACGAAGAGGAGCACGAGGCGTTCGAACGCCACCTCGACGCGTGCGAGCGGTGCCAGGCCGAGCTCGTGGAGCTGGCCGAGCTTCCCGACCGGCTCGACGACCTCAGGAACGTCCCCTCGGCCTCCGGCGATGATCCCCCCATGTCGATGTCACGTTGACGTCTATGTCCTTTTCGGGTGATATCGGTACGGCAAGGCACACGCCCGGAACCATGACCGGGCGTCCAGGGGGAGGTGTTCGGTGGGCATCGACGGTGATGCGCCCGTTCCCCCGCATCCGCGGATCCGCACCGAGTCGGGCACCCACGGCCCGACCGGTGCCCCCTGTCTCCGCGGACGTACGCGTCTGCACTACTTCCCCTTGCTATGGGAACTAAGAGCCTGGCTATGAACAGCCATGGCAAACCCTCACAAAGGAGTGAGAGCGAAATGCCGCTCGACGAGGCCAAGGATGAGCTGCTGCAGAGAGCCGCGGAAAGTTGCGCGGTCGGCAGCGAGCACATGAGCGCGGAGGAGGCCCTCTCCTTCCTGCGGTTCTACTACCGCCATGTCGCGCCCGAGGACCTGCTCGACCGCAACCCCGTCGACGTGTACGGCCCGGCGATGTCCCAGCGACAGCTCGCCGAGGTACGCCCCCAAGGCCGGGCCGTGGTCCGCGCCTACACCCCCACGCTGGAGGAGAACGGCTGGGACCCGGGGCACTCGGTCGTCGAGGTGGTCACCGACGACATGTCGTTCCTCGTCGACTCGGTCACCATGGAGCTCGACAGGCACGACATCGGCGTCCACCTGGTGGTCCACCCCCAGATGCGGGTGCGCCGCGACATGACGGGCCGGATGCTCGGCCGCGGCCAGGAGGACGTCACCGGCCAGATGCTGGTCGAGTCGTGGATCCACATCGAGATCGACCGGCAGGCCGACCCCGCCGTGCTCAGGCGCGTCGAGGCCGACCTGCAGCGGGTGCTGGCCGACGTGCGGTACGCGGTCGAGGACTTCAGGAAGATGCGGGCGCTGGCCGTACAGACGGCCGAGGACCTCAGTATGAACCCGCCGCCGCTGGAGCCCGCCGAGGTCGAGGACAGCCTCGACCTGCTGCGCTGGCTCGCCGACGGGCACTTCACCTTCCTCGGCTACCGCGAGTACCGGCTGGAGCACACCGACCGGGGCGAGACGCTGAAGGCCCTGCCCGGGGCCGCGCTCGGCATCCTGCGCGACGACAAGGTCGGCTCGGACAGCTTCTCCGCGCTGCCCGCGGAGGTACGGGCCAAGGCCCGTGAGAAGCAGCTCCTGATCATCACCAAGGCCAACAGCCGGGCGACCGTCCACCGTGCGACCTACCTCGACTACATCGGGGTCAAGCTGTTCTCGCCCGAGGGCGAGGTGATCGGGGAGCGCCGCTTCCTCGGCCTGTTGACCCATGTGGCCTACAACGAGTCGATCTCCCGGATCCCCGTGCTGCGGCGCAAGCTGGCCGAGGTGCTCAACGCCGCCGGCCACGCGCCCGACAGCCACGACGGCAAGGACCTGATCGAGATCCTGGAGACGTTCCCGCGCGACGAGCTGTTCCAGACCTCGGTCGCCCAGCTCCTGCCGATCGCGCTCGGCGTGCTGCGGCTGCGCGAGCGCAAGCAGGTCAAGCTGTTCCTGCGGCGCGACGACTACGGCCGCTACATCTCCTGCCTGATCTACCTGCCCCGCGACCGCTACACCACCAAGGTGCGGCTGAAGATGCAGGAGGTGCTGCTCAAGGCGCTCGGCGGCAGGTCGCTCGACTACAGCGCGATGATCGGCGAGTCCGTGCTGGCCC
This sequence comes from Nonomuraea sp. NPDC052265, assembly GCF_044547985.1. Lineage (NCBI taxonomy): Bacteria > Bacillati > Actinomycetota > Actinomycetes > Streptosporangiales > Streptosporangiaceae > Nonomuraea > Nonomuraea sp. NPDC052265. Next base: position 569,945 of record NZ_JBIUBJ010000001.1, on the reverse strand, counting down.
GGCTGCACGTGGTCGTGCGCGGCGAGCAGCTCCCCGTGCCCAGCGTCGACGTGGAGGAGCTGGAGGCGCGCCTGGCCGCGCTGACCCGCTCCTGGGAGGACGACCTGGCCGTCGCGCTCGACGAGATGACCTCCGAGGAGGAGGCCCCCGCGCTGGTCAGAAGGTACGTCTCCGCCTTCCCCGAGGGGTACAAGGCCGACTTCCCGCCCAAGGTCGCCGTGGTCGACCTGCGCCGCCTTGAGCAGCTCGTCGCCGACGGCGAGGAGGTGGCGATCAACCTCTACGAGCCCTACGACGCCACCGAGGGTGAGCGTCGGCTGAAGATCTACAAGGTCGGCTCGCCGATCTCCCTGTCGGAGGCGCTGCCCCTCATCCAGCGGCTCGGCGTCGAGGTCGTGGACGAGCGGCCGTACGAGATCGACAGGGACGGCGACGCGGGCACCAAGAACGCCTGGATCTACGACTTCGGCCTGCGCTACACCCCCTCGGTCGAGGTGGACAGGAACGACTTCAAGCGCCTCTTCCAGGACGGCCTGAGCGCCCTGTGGCAGGGCCGGGTCCAGGCCGACAACTTCAACGCCCTCATCCTGCGGGCCGGCCTGACCTGGGAGCAGGTCGAGATCCTGCGCGTCTACGCCAAGTACCTGCGGCAGGCCGGCAGCACGTTCTCGCAGATCTACATGGAACGCGTGCTGCTGGGCAACGTACGGCTGGCCCGGCTGCTGGTCCGCCTGTTCGAGGCCAAGCTCGACCCGAAGCGCGGCGACGACGTGCGGGTCGACCTCGTGGAGGCGCTCAGCGAGGAGATTTTGGGCGCCCTCGACGAGGTGGCCTCCCTCGACGAGGACCGCATCCTGCGGGCCTACCTGGAGATGATCCAGGCGACCCTGCGCACCAACTACTTCCAGACGGTCGACGGGCAGCGCAAGCCGTACATCTCGCTGAAGGTCGACCCGCAGGCGATCAGCGTGCTGCCGCTGCCGCGGCCGAAGTACGAGATCTTCGTGTACTCGCCCCGCGTCGAGGGCGTGCACCTGCGGTTCGGGAAGGTCGCCCGCGGCGGCCTGCGCTGGTCCGACCGCATGGAGGACTTCAGGACGGAGATCCTCGGCCTGGTCAAGGCCCAGATGGTGAAGAACACCGTCATCGTGCCCACCGGGTCCAAGGGCGGGTTCGTGGTGAAGCGTCCGCCCGCGTCCGGCACCCGCGAGGACATTCTGGCCGAGGGCGTGGCCTGCTACCGGATGTTCATCTCCGGCCTGCTCGACGTCACCGACAACCTGGTGGACGGCAAGGTCGTGCCGCCGGCCGACGTGGTCAGGCACGACGGCGACGACACCTACCTCGTCGTCGCCGCCGACAAGGGCACCGCCACCTTCTCCGACATCGCCAACAGCGTGGCCAAGGAGTACGGCTTCTGGCTCGGCGACGCCTTCGCCTCCGGCGGCTCGGTCGGCTACGACCACAAGGCCATGGGCATCACCGCCCGCGGCGCCTGGGAGTCGGTCAAGTACCACTTCCGCACGATGGGCGTGGACGTGCAGACCACCGACTTCACCGTGGCCGGCGTCGGCGACATGTCCGGCGACGTGTTCGGCAACGGCATGCTGCTGTCCCAGCACATCCGGCTGGTGGCCGCCTTCGACCACCGGCACGTCTTCGTCGACCCGACGCCCGACGCGGCCCGGTCGTTCGCCGAGCGGCAGCGCCTGTTCGACCTGCCGCGCAGCTCCTGGGACGACTACGACCCCTCGCTGATCTCCGCGGGCGGCGGCGTGTTCCCGCGTACGGCCAAGTCGATCCAGATCACCCCGCAGATGCGCGAGGCGCTGGGCATCGAGGCCGGCGTCAACGCGATGGCCCCCAACGACCTGATCAGCGCCATCCTGCGGGCCCCCGTCGACCTGCTGTGGAACGGCGGCATCGGCACGTACGCCAAGGCCGGCTCCGAGTCCAACGCCGACGTCGGCGACAAGGCCAACGACATGCTCCGGGTGAACGCCGGCGACCTGCGGTGCAAGGTCATCGGCGAGGGCGGGAACCTGGGCTTCACCCAGCTCGCCCGGATCGAGTTCGCCCTGAACGGCGGCCTGGTCAACACCGACTTCATCGACAACTCGGCCGGGGTGGACACCTCCGACCACGAGGTGAACATCAAGATCCTGCTCGACCAGGTCGTCCGCGACGGCGAGCTGACCGACAAGCAGCGCAACCAGGTCTTCGCCTCGATGACCGACGAGGTCGCCGACCTGGTGCTGCGCGACAACCACGCCCAGAACGTGGTGCTCGACGCGGCCCGCGCCCAGGCGGTCGAGATGCTCCACATCCACGCCCGCTACCTGCGCAAGCTCGAACGGGACGGGCTGGTCAACCGGGAGCTGGAGTTCCTGCCCTCCGACAAGACGCTGGCCGAGCGGCGGCAGGCCAGGCTCGGGCTGACCGCGCCGGAGTTCTCGGTCCTGCTGGCCTACACCAAGCTGGTGGCCGACGCCGAGGTGCTGGGGTCCGAGCTGCCCGACGACCCGTACCTGGCGTCGTGCCTGGTGTCGTACTTCCCGTCGGACCTGCGCGAGCGGTTCCGCACGTACATGGACGCGCACCCGCTGCGCCGCGAGATCATCACGACATGCGTGGTGAACGAGCTGGTCAACTCCATGGGCACCACGTTCATGTTCCGCTTCGGCGAGGAGACCGGGGCCTCCACGTCGGACATCGTGCGGGCCTACCTGGTGGCGCGTGAGGTCTTCGACCTGCCGAGCTTCCACCGGGCCGTGGAGGCGCTGGACAACGAGGTCGACACCGCCACCCAGATCGCCATGCTGCTGGAGGGCCGCAAGCTGGTCGAGCGCGGCACCCGCTGGCTGCTGGTCAACCGGCGTCCGCCGCTCGACCTGGCCGGGTCGATCAGCTTCTTCCTGAAGGGCGTCAACGGGCTCTCGGCGCACATCCCCAAGCTGCTCACCGGGCCCGACCTGGCCGCGTACGAGGAGCGCCGCGACTCCTTCGTGGCCCGCGGCGTGCCGCAGGAGCTGGCCGAGCGGGTGGCGTCGATGGTGTCCGCGTACTCGACGCTGGACCTGGTCGAGGTGGCGTCACTGACGGGCCGTCCGGTGAACGAGGTGGCGGAGGTCTACTTCGACCTGGCCGACCGCCTGCAGCTCGCCCGCCTGCGCGAACGCGTCATCACCCTGCCCAGGGACAACCGGTGGAACTCCATCGCCCGCTCGGCCCTGCGCGACGACCTGTACGCCGCGCACGCGTCGCTGACCCGTGACGTGCTGGCCCACAGCAAGCCCGGCCTGCCCCCCGAGGAGCGGCTGGCCGGCTGGACCGAGGCCAACTCGGCCGCCGTGGGACGCGCCCGTCAGACGCTGTCGGAGATCTGGGAGAGCGACCACTTCGACCTGGCGACGCTCTCGGTGGCCCTGCGCGCGATCCGCACGCTGGTGTCGGCCAGCAACCTGCCTCGCACGGAGGCGTAGGAACGGCCCGACGGGGCTCTCACTCGCCGCTGGCGCGGGTGAGGGCTCCGTCGTGGGCGACGACCCGGGCGGCGGCGGGGGCCGTCAGCGGGGGCACCGCCGTGGCGTACTGGTGGACCTCGGTGAGTTTGAGGCTGCGGCGCACCGAGGAGCCCGAGATGGCCCAGCTCGCCTCCGGCGGCACCGGGATGATGTAGGTGTTGTTGGCGACGGTGCGGGTCGAGGTGTTGCGCGACAGCGAGTACTGGATCAGCGCGCCGCCGTCGGACGTGCGCAGCGCGTAGACCGGCCAGTTGTCGGCGCTGAAGATCGAGTCGTAGCTGAACCCGTCCTTCTTGGCCTTCTCCCGGTCGGTGGCGATCTGCTTGGCCACCTCCGTCGTGTACGGCCCGTCGGCCAGGAGACCCGCCGTCACCCCGGCCGATCCGGTCTCGGCCACGCTGGCGTGCACCGGGCCCATGTACTGGGGGCTGATGGTGACGCTCTTGTCGTCGGCTGTCAGGGCCGTGGCGTAGCCGTCGGCGTCGAGCTCGACCTGCGGCAGCCGCTGCCCCGGCAGGAGCTGCGCGGCCGAGCTGAGCTGCCAGTCCTCGCCGCTCTTGGCGAACGTCAGCAGCGTCGGCTGCCCGTTGCGCGTCACCAGCGCGCTGAACCAGGGCGCCCGCTCGCCCTGGGCGAACCTGGGCACGTAGAGGGTCGGCGAGCCCCACGTGTAGCGCGGCGGACGGTCGCCGGTGGACTCGTAGGCGGCCTGCGTGAGCGCGAACTGCCCGTCGCGGACCAGGTCGCTGTCCAGCGCGAGCCGCCCCGGCACCAGGCTCTCCACGCGCAGCACGTCGTCGGTGGGCAGGATCTCGGCGATCGCCTCGGCCGCCTCCCGACGCGTGACGGCGGGGGCCGGCGCGGACGGCGAGGGGCTGGCCGAGCCCGTGGCGGACGCCTTCCCCTGCGACACTCCGGGGGACGTCTGAGCAGGGCCTGTGCACGCGGTCGCCGCGGCCAGCACGCCGACGGCGAGCGCCAGCATCTTCCCCCGACCGTATGCGCGCACCTCGCCATGTTATTCGTGCACGCGAGGGTCGCGTACCCTAGGGAGACGTGGCAGGCATCGATCCGGCAGAAGAGATCAACGAGCTCGCGAACACGCTCCGCAGCATCCAGGACGTGCTCGACCTCGACGCGATGCGCAAGCAGATCGAGGAGCTGGAGCAGCAGGTTGCCGCCCCAGACTTGTGGGACGACCCCGAGCAGGCGCAGAAGGTCACCAGCAAGCTCTCCCATCTTCAGGGCGAGCTCAACCGTGTCGACGGCGTCGCGCGCCGTCTCGACGACCTGAAGGTGCTCTACGAGCTCGCGGCCGAGGAAAGCGACGACGACACGCGCGCCGAGGCCGACAAGGAGCTGGAGTCCCTCAAGTCCGACATCGGCGCCCTTGAGGTGCGCACGCTCCTGTCGGGCGAGTACGACGCCCGCGAGGCGCTCGTCACCATCAACTCCCAGGCCGGTGGCGTCGACGCCGCCGACTGGGCCGAGATGTTGCTGCGCATGTACCTGCGGTGGGCCGAGCGCAAGGGCTACTCCACCGAGGTCTACGACACCTCCTACGCGGAGGAGGCCGGCATCAAGTCGGCCACGTTCGCCATCAAGGCCCCCTACGCCTACGGCACGCTGCGCGGCGAGCACGGCACCCACCGGCTGGTCCGCATCAGCCCGTTCGACAACCAGGGCCGTCGCCAGACCTCGTTCGCGGGCGTCGACATCGTGCCGGTCGTCGAGCAGACCGACCACATCGACATCATCGAAGACGATCTGCGCATCGACGTCTACCGTTCCTCGGGCCCCGGCGGCCAGGGCGTCAACACCACCGACTCGGCGGTGCGCATCACGCACATCCCGACCGGCATCGTGGTGTCCTGCCAGAACGAGCGCTCCCAGCTCCAGAACCGCGCCTCGGCCATGAACGTGCTCCAGGCCAAGCTGCTGGAGCGCAAGCGGCAGGAGGAGGCGGAGAAGATGTCGGAGCTGCGTGGCGCGACCACCACGTCATGGGGCACGCAGATCCGCAACTACGTGCTGCACCCGTACCAGATCGTGAAGGACCTGCGCACGGGCAACGAGGCGGGCAACCCGTCGGCGGTGCTCGACGGCGACATCGACGGGTTCATCGAGTCGGAGATCCGCTGGATGCGCCGGCAGGAGTCAGGCACCGACTAGGTGCCTGAGCACCAGCGTCGCGAAGAGCAGCACGAGGAGCAGGACGACGACGAGGGCGGGTGACAATCCGGCGAAGCCGTGGTTGTGCATCCGCTCCCTGTTGGCTCGGCAGAGGGGGCAGCGGCCCTCGATCACGGGGTGGGCGCACTGCGCGCATACGAGGTGTTCACAACTCATGACAGCCCCAAGTGTAGCCGCACAATCGTTTTGTTTCCGTTATGGACGTTCCATGCCAGTCTTCCCCCTAGACTGTCGTCTGGCCAATCGGAACGTCGATCATCAGTAAAGACGGCGCCCCCGATCGGCCGGCGGCGGGAATGGGCATGTGCCACCCTCGCTTCCGTCCTGACCCCTAGACTGGCATGCCGTGATGCTCTCGTGATCCATTTCGATAATGTCACCAAGGTCTACGCGAACCAGAACCGGCCCGCTCTCGACCACGTCTCCGTCGACGTGGACAAGGGCGAGTTCGTGTTCCTCGTCGGCCCTTCGGGGTCAGGCAAGTCCACATTCCTGCGTCTGGTCCTGAAGGAGGAGCGGCCCAACTCCGGGGCGATCCACGTCGCCGGCAAGGATCTGGCCCGCCTCTCCAACTTCAAGGTGCCCCACCTGCGCCGCCGCATCGGCTGCGTCTTCCAGGACTTCAGGTTGCTCCCGAACAAGAACGTCTACGAGAACGTGGCGTTCGCCCTAGAGGTGATCGGCAAGCCCAGGCGGTTCATCCGCAAGGTCGTGCCCGAGGTCATCGAGCTGGTCGGCCTGGAGGGCAAGGCGCACCGCATGCCCGACGAGCTGTCCGGCGGCGAGCAGCAGCGTGTCGCCATGGCCCGAGCGTTCGTCAACCGGCCGATGATCCTGCTGGCCGACGAGCCCACGGGCAACATCGACCCCGCGACGAGCATCGGCATCATGAAGGTGCTCGACCGCATCAACCGGACTGGCACCACGGTCGTCATGGCCACGCACGACGCGGCCATCGTGGACTCCATGCGCAAACGCGTCGTCGAGCTGGAGGACGGGAAGATCGTCCGTGACCAGTCGCGTGGCGTGTACGGCCAGGCGTACTGACAGGGAGCGGCAGACAGAACATGCGGGCGAACTTCATCTTCTCCGAGGTCTGGATCGGCCTCCGTCGCAACCTCACCATGACGATCGCGGTCGTCATCACCGTGGCCGTCGGCATGGCGATGCTGGGCGTCGGCTTGATGATCAACGCCCAGGTCTCCATGCTCAAGGGCTTCTGGTACGACAAGGTCGAGATCTCGGTCTTCCTGTGCACCAAGGGCACCGCGATCCCCGAGTGCAACGGCAAGGCGGTCACGCCCGCCCAGACCAAGGCGCTGGAAACCCGCCTCAAGAGCCTCCAGGGCGTCAAGGAGGTCCTCTACGAGGACCAGACCACGGCGTACGACAACTTCAAGACGGCGTACCAGGGCAGCCCGACGCTCGTCCAGGCCACCAGGGTCGAGGACATGCCGCAGTCGTTCCGCGTGAAGCTGGTCGACCCCGACAACTACCAGCCGGTGATCCAGGCGGTGAAGGGCCAGCCGGGCGTGTCCCAGGTGATGGACCACAAGCAGCTCATCGGCAAGTTCTTCGACATGCTCGACAAGCTGTCCTTCTACGCGCTGGCCGTCGCCATCATCCTGGTGCTGGCCGCGGCGTTGCTGATCGGCAACACGGTGCGGTTGTCGGCGTTCAACCGGCGCCGGGAGACCGGGATCATGCGCCTGGTGGGCGCGTCCAACCTCTACATCCAGCTCCCGTTCGTCATGGAAGGCGTGATCGCGGGTCTGATCGGCGGCGTCTTCGCGGCCGTCATCCTGATCGTGACCAAGGTCATGCTCTTCGAGGAGATCGCGGGCTACTTCGGCAGCGGCACGGCCCAGCTCGGCTGGGACGCGGTGGCCCGGACCATCACGCTCACCATGGGCATCGGCGTCGTGATCTGTGTGCTGGCCTCGTTCGTGACGCTCCGCCGATACCTCAGGGTGTGAGGAATCGCCGGTAAGGTCGAAGCATGCCACGTGAGACCGGGCGGAAGGTCATCGCCCAGAACAAGCGGGCCCGGCACGACTACCACCTTGAGGACACCTTCGAGGCGGGGCTCGTGCTCCAGGGCACGGAGGTGAAGTCGCTCCGCGAGGGCCGCGCCTCGCTCGTCGACGGCTACGCCAGCATCGACGGTGGCGAAGCGTGGCTGCTCAACGTGCACATTCCCGAGTACACGCAGGGCACGTGGACCAACCACGCCGCCCGCCGCAAGCGCAAGCTGCTGCTGCACCGCAAGGAGATCGAGAAGCTGGCCGCCATGACCAAGGAGGGCGGCCTCACGATCGTCCCCACGGTCCTGTACTTCCAGGACGGCCGGGCCAAGGTCGAGATCGCCATCGCCCGCGGCAAGAAGGACTGGGACAAGCGGCAGTCGCTGGCCGAGCAGCAGGCCAAGCGGGAGATGGCGCGGGCCCTGCGGCACCGTAGCCGATGAGAGCGGCGGCACTCTAACCGATGACACGCGCCCGCCGCACCCTTGCCGCGACCGTCACGCTGGCGGTCGCGAGCATGACCCTGACCGGCTGTTTCGAGGAGTCCTCGCCGCACGACGCGGTGCGCGACTTCCTCGTGGGCTGGCAGTCCGAGGACTACGCCCTGGCCGCGGGCCGCACCGACGGCGACCCGGCCACGGTGGGCAAGGCCCTGGCCAACGCCAAGCTGGAGCTCGACGCGGCCTCGTTCCGCTTCAGGATCAAGAGTGTCAGCGTCGACGGCGAGGAGTCCAAGGCCGACTTCCGCGCCGAGGTCGACCTGGGGGAGAACACCCCGCTCTGGGAGTACGACGGCTCGCTGCCGCTGCACCTGGTCGACGGCAGATGGAAGGTGCGCTGGTCGCCGTCGGTGCTGCACCCGCAGCTCAAGGAGGGCCAGCGGTTCGCGGTCGAGACCAACCCCAAGCCGCGCCAGCCGGTGGTCGACCGGTCCGACGATCCCCTGCAGAACGAGCTCTACGTCTACGTCGTCGGCGTGGTGCCGTCCGCGCTGGGCGACCGGGCCGAGGAGGTCGTGGCCAAGCTGTCGGCGATCACCGGCTACGCCCAGGACCGGCTGCTCAGCCGTATCAGGTCCTCGCCGCCGGACAAGTTCGTGCCGCTGGTCACGTTCGGGCGCTCGCGTTACCTGTCGATGAAGTCCAGGCTGGCCGGCATCGCCGGCATCCAGACCGACCCGCAGCCGCAGCCCATCGACCCCGCCGCGCCCAAGCAGATCGTCGGCAAGGTCAGCGCGCTCACCCCCGAGGACGAGCAGAAGCTCGGCGGCCCCCAGCGGGCCGGTGACTCGGTCGGCCAGAGCGGCCTGCAGCAGGCGTACCAGGACTATCTGACCGGCTCCACCGAGACCAAGGTGATCACCCTCGATCTCAAGACCGGCAAGCAGGTGGCCAAGCTGCGCGAGTGGCCGGGCCGCCAGAACGTCTCGGTCAAGACCACGATCGACAGCCACATCCAGGCGGCGGCCGAGAAGGCGGTGGCCGAGACGGCCACCAGCGCGCTGGTGGCCGTGCAGCGCGACACCGGCGAGATCCTCGCGGTCGGCACCAGTGGGCTCAACCAGGAGAAGGACGCGCTGGCGGGCAGGTTCCCCGCGGGCACGGCCTTCTCGATCGTGGCCGCCGACGCGCTGATCAAGGGCGGCGTCAGCACCAAGCAGCGGCTGGCCTGCCCGGCCGAGCGCACGGTGGGCGGCGCCAAGTTCGTGCACACCAGCCAGGCCGCCGGGGTGAGCTCGTCGGCCACGTTCCAGGACAACTTCGCCAAGGGCTGCGTCACCGCGCTGGCCTCGCTGGCGCGCCGGGCCAGCGCCGGCGGCCTGGCCACGAGCGCCAAGGCGTTCGGCATCGGGCTGCCGTGGCGGCTGCCGCTGAAGTCGTTCAGCGGGGCGATGCCCGAGTTGTCCAGCGACGCCGACAAGGCCAGGGCCATCGCGGGCCAGAACGTCGAGGTCAGCCCGCTGTCGATGGCGCTGGTCGCGGCGGCGGTGGGTTCGGGCACCTGGCGTCCGCCGGTGCTCGTGACCGACCCCAAGTCGCCCGATCCGGCGGCGGAGGTCGTCCCGGCCCGGCAGCCGGACCCCGTCCCGATGGACCCGAAGGTGCGCACCGCGCTGACCGCGATGATGCGCGCCGGGGCGGTCGGCAGCCCCGCCCAGGCGGGCCGGGGAAGGGTCTACGGCGTCCGCGCCACGGCGGGCAGCCAGGACAAGCCCATGACCTGGTTCGTCGGCTGGCAGGGGGACGTGGCGATCGCCGTCCTGGCCAAGAACTACGACGCGGCGGCCGTCGCGGGCAGCTTCTTCTCGGGCCTTCGTGACCCTGCGTGAAAATCTTGTGACGCCGAGCAACCATTCCGGCCGGCGGCTGCGTCTTACTGAATGACTGGGCCCGCTCGGGGGGTTGCGGACTCAGTCGCCGTGATGAGATCAGGACTTCATCTCGGGGGAAGTCCTGCCGTCCGGACCGGCTCGACCCTGCCGGTCGGCCCCCGGGAGCGCGTGCTGCTGTGCCGCGCTCCCGGGGGTTTCGCCATGCCGGAATTAAGTTGGCGTTGGGGGCGTTGTCCCCTGTAGATTCAGTGTTGCTCGCCTCCGCGTGAGGCGTGTTGACAACTGCACAGGGGGTGACTGGCTTCGACTTCGATCTTGCAAGCCAGGTGAAGCGGGCCGAGGACTGCGGACATAACCTCGTTAATCCTGTGACCGCAAAACAATAAGTGCCAATTCCAAGCGCACTGAGGTCGGCCAGGGTTCCCTGGCCCTCGCTGCCTAAGTAGCGAAACCTCTGTCAGCCCGGGAGCGCCTTCGGCCCGGTGTCTGGCATCGTTAGAAGGCTCAACCGATCGACCCGGCCACGGGGGGGATCGGGAAATCAAACAGTGGCTGAGCCCGTCGGCGACTCGCCTGTGTGATCGCCGGGGCTGAGAAAAGCACAACAGGCTGCGCCCGGAGAAGCCCTGACTTGGGGTTGAAGGACGCGGGTTCGATTCCCGCCACCTCCACGTGACCAGAACGCCTCCGATCTGCCGAGACCTCGGCGGGTCGGAGGCGTTCTGCTGTCTACAGGGCGCGCAGCCATCGGCGGAAGCGGTCCAGGCCGGTGCTCGGCTCCAGCGGCGGCAGGGCGCGGCGCAGCTCGTCGTCGGTGGCCGGGCGGGCGTCGAGGGTGGCCTGGCGCAGCAGCCTCGCGTCCACCCGCAGGCCGCCGAGCACCTGGACGGTCACCGTGCCGCGGCGCACCGCGTAGCCGTGGGTGTCCTCTTTGCGGACGTACGTGAGGCCGGAGCCGGCGGGGGTGCACTCCTTGGTGAGGAAGCAGACGTCCTCGCCGCCGGCGTAGCTCACGTACATCGTGATGCGGACGGTCTGCGCGCCGTTGCCGGTGTGGTCGGCGGGCGTGTAGATCAGGCCCGCCGGGATGCCCGTGAGCTGTGGGGTGTAGCCCGGGATCTTGGCCGCGTAGTAGTCGCCGGTCTGCTCCTGGTCGCCCAGTTCGCGGGCCGTGGCCGGGCGCAGGCTCCGGGCGGCCGACCGGAGCAGGGCGTGCCCGACGGCCGCGCTGCCCACCACGGCGACGTACCGGCGGCCCACGCGCACCTGGTAGCCGTGCTCCACCGGGCCCCGCCGGTAGACCAGGCCGCCGGGTTCGGCGGTGCAGGACCCGACCGGCAGATGGGCGTCCAGTGCGGTGGGTTGCCCGCACATGTCCTCGCCCACCATGAGCCGGTCGTACGCGGCGATCGTGATGTACCGGTCGGGCGGGACGGAGGCCGGGTTCGCGGGTGCGAAGCCGGAGCCGCCCAGCCCGCCGCCGTAGGCGTTGTCGTCGGGCCGGTAGCCGGGGATGGCGACCACGTACGCGGTCTCCCGGTGGACGCTGCGTGCCGCCAGCCGCGCCTCCAGCTCGTCCGGGGGCTCCTGGCGCAGCACGGCCACGCCCGCCGCCAGGAGCGCCACGCTCAGCACGAGCGCGACCGCGCGGTGGCGCCACCCGCGTACGAGCACCCCGGCCACCAGGGCGTACGGGACGCCGCCGAGCGGGAACGCCAGCGCCGCGTCGCGGCTCACCCCGAGGCCGGCGGCGTCGGTCGCCGCCCATCCGAGTGCCCATCCGGCGGTTCCCGGGCCCATGACGAGCAGCGCCCACAGCAGCCGGCCGCCGCGGGTCGCGCCGAGGACCGACACGTCCCGGGTGGCCCTGATCACGATGACCAGGTAGCCCAGGATCGCCGCCACGCCCAGTGCGGCGAGGACGAGGAACACGGCCTCGCCACCGGCGAACAACATGGCCGGCAGGACCGCCCCCGCCGTCGGCAGGAAGACCGATCCCACCGCCCAGGCGGCGGCGAGGTGGGCCAGGACCGGTACCGGCTTCGCGGCGGCCGGGCCGGGGCTCCTGGGCGGGCCGTCGTTCTCGATCTCCGTGCGCACGCCGGTCTCCGTTCCTCGTGGCAGCCGTGGCCCATGTGTTGGATGAACGCCGGGCGGCGGGGGTTCGGCGGAGCGGGTCAACGCTCGAGGGTGGTCTTGATGTGGTGGTTGCGGAGGTTGATGAGGTGGGTCATGTGGCGGCGGAGGACCAGCAGGTCGGCCAGGCGGCCCAGGGGACCGGCGGGGGCGGAGAAGTCCACGATGTCGGTCATGAGGGTGGCGCCCGCATGCGGAGCCGCCTCGAAGCGGTGTTCGTGACGCCAGTGGCGGAACGGGCCGGACACCTGCTCGTCCACGAAGTACGCGGGCCGCTCCCAGGCGCTGATCGTCGAGGTCATCCGCCAGGTGAGGCCGAAGTGCCTGGCCTGCCAGGTGACCTGGTCGCCAGGGCCGAGCAGCCCCGTGGTGACGCCCGCGACGGCGCGTTCGGACGAGCCGGCCATGGACGAGGTGTGGGTCTCGACCGACAGTGACGTGTCGAAGAGCACGTCGGGGGGAGCGAAGACCAGGGTCACGGTCTCGAAACGCGACATGGCGGCATCCTAGGGACTCCGGTCGGCGCGGAATCCTCCGCCACCGGGTCAGTGGGCGCAGCCGGCGTACTCGTCGAGGCGGCGCAGCATGGCGGCCAGCATGAGCGGGAACATCGCGACGTGCGCCACGAGCATCAGGACGCCCCCGTCGATGACACCGAGCCAGAGCAGCGGATAGAGCGGGACGATCGGGACGAACATCGCCGCGCACATCTCCAGCGTCGAAGGCCAGCGGTGGCCGCGGAAGCGCATCCAAGCGGCCATGCCCACCGACATGTCGACGGCCATGATCAGGTACGCGAGCTCCGGCGACTCCTCGTGGGAGACCGACAGGCCGACGGCCGACTGGAGGGCGCCGAGCGCGAACATGCCGGCGAACATGGCGACGATCATCTCCACGTAGTGCAGGGCGAACCTCGACCAGCGGCGTCCGGCCACGGAAGGCATCGAGGGCGTCGAGGGCGGCGAGGGGGTCGAGGGCGGCGAGGGGGTCGAGGGCGGCGGAGGTGTCGGTGTCATGCTCCGACTGTGGCCGGGCGGGGGCGCGCGGCGGAGGGGGCGAGGTCGTACATGTCCGGAAAGTTGGGTTCTTTGTCTTCCGGACCTACAGTCGTGGCCATGGAGTACCGGCGGGTCGTGGTCGTCGCCTACGAGGCGGCCGAGCTGCTCGACATCGCCTGCGTCACCTCGACGCTGGAGAACGCCAACTGGCACGGCGCCTCACCGTACTACCAGGTGCGGCTGGCCACCCCCGGCGGCCATCCCGTCACCACCGCCGGCGCGCTGGTCCTCCAGGCCCAGCTCGCGCTGGAGCGGATCACCGGGCCGCTCGACACGCTCATCGTCTCCGGCGGCATCGGTCACGTGGACGCCGCCGCGAACCCGCTGGTCGTCGGCCATGTCCGCAGGCTGGCACGGGAGAGCAGGCGGGTCGCCTCGGTGTGCACGGGCGCATACGTGCTGGCCGCCGCGGGGCTGCTCGACGGCCGGCGCGCCACCACCCACTGGCGGGAGGCGGCCGACCTGGCGGCCCGCTACCCGCGCGTCACCGTGGACCCCGCGCCGATCTTCGTCCGCGACGGCGAGGTGGCCACGTCCGCGGGGGTCACCGCCGCGCTCGACCTCACGCTCGCCCTGGTCGAGGAGGACAACGACGCCGACCTGGCCAGGACGGTGGCCCGCGGCATGGTCACCTACCTGCAACGGCCGGGGAACCAGGCGCAGATGAGCATGTTCGTCAGCCCTCCGGCGCCCGCCGACAGCCTGGTCAGGCGGACCGTCGAGCACATCTCCGCCAACCTGGCCGCCGACCTCACCGCGGCCACGCTGGCCGCCGCGGCGGGCGTCAGCGAACGCCACCTGACCCGGCTGTTCCTCCGGCATCTGGGGCAGACGCCGGGCAGGTTCGTGCGGCGGGCCCGTACCGAGGGGGCGGCGCACCTGCTGGCCTCGACCTCGTTGCCCATGTCCGCCATCGCCGCACGCTGCGGCTTCGGGACGGCCGAGACGCTGCGCCAGGCGTTCGTGGACCGGTACGGCATCCCGCCCTCCCGCTATCGGCTGACCCAGTCGTCCGCGGCCGGTTGATTACCTTTTTTCCGGTCCGAAATGAGTAATCCGGGCTAGTGTGTCTGACTTGGGTCTTTTCCGAGCATTAAGGTGATCTTCAGATGCGAAAGACGATCGTGCTGACCGGGGCGGCCGTCGTCCTGGCAGGGTGCGGCATGCTGCCGGGCGGGCAGCCGCAGAGCGCCGCGAAGGAGCCGGCGGCCACCACCGCCGCCAAGGAGACGGCGGCCGGCACCGCCCCCACAGCGCCGCAGAGCGCGCCGCCGCAGCAGGACGAGGTCATCGCCACCCGCGAGGCCAAGGTCGGCTCGGGCGACCAGTACGGCAAGGCACGCGTCGACATCACCGCGCTCAAGCGCCAGGGCAGAACCGTCACACTCAACTGGACGATCACCGCCACCGACGGCAAGGTCAACCTGCACAACGGCCTGGGCACCGCCACGCTCGACTACACGGTCGCCAACGTCTCCCTGATCGACCCGGTGAACGCCAAGCGCTACCGCGTCGCCCGCAACGGCACCGGCCCGGACGCCAAGTGCGTCTGCTCCGGCACCCAGGGCCAGTTCCTGGAGAGCGGGGAGGCCAGCACACTGTACGCGGTCTTCGCCGCGCCGCCGCCGGAGGTCACGAAGGTCAACGTCGAGATGCCGATGCTGGGTGTGCTCACCGATGTTCCGCTCTCTTAGCCTCACGCTGGCCCTCGTCCTGACGCCGGCGCCTTCCCCGGTCCCGGCCGACGCCACCGGCCCGGTCGAGGACCTGGTGCTGCCGGTCGAGGACATCCTCGGCGAGGTCGAGTCCATGGACGGCGCCGAGAGCGAGATCAAGCAGGGCCGCCAGGTGACGGTCGCGCTCACCAGCGACGTGCTGTTCGCGCTGGACAAGTGGCGGCTCACGCCCAAGGCCAGGAAGCGGCTGGCGGACGTGGCCGCCAAGGTCGAGGCGGAGGGGGCGGGCGGCGTCGTCCGGGTCGAGGGGCACACCGACGACCAGGGGAGCGACGCGTACAACCTGGTGTTGTCGCGGCGGCGCGCGCAGGCCGTGCGCGCGGCACTCGGGCCCGTGCTCGGCGGCGGGAACGTGACCCTCCAGGCCGCCGGTTACGGCGAGACGCGGCCCAAGCTGCCCAACCTGGTCGAGGGCAAGCCGGTGGAACGGAACCGGGCGAAGAACCGGCGCGTGGAGATCGTCTTCACGGCCCGCCAGTGACGGCCACGCGCGGGCGGGCCGTCACTCGGCCCTGAGCTCGCCGGGCCCGTCACTCGGCCCTGAGGCCGCCGGGCCCGTCACTCGGCCTTGAGTTCGCCGAGCGTCACCGTGACGGTCTGGGTGCCGCCGTTGGCCCGCAGGATCTCCACCTTGACCTGGTCGCCGGGTTTGTAGGCGGAGACCTCCTCCGCCAGCGCGGCCATGGTCGCGGTCTTCTTGCCGTTGATCGAGAGGATCACGTCACCGGACCGGATCCCGGCCTTCTCCGCGCCGCCGCCCTTCTCCACGCTCGCCACGCCCACGCCGCTCGGCTGCCCGGTGGCGCCGATGACCGTGCTGCCGCGGATGCCGAGCGCGGCCCGGTGGCTGTTGGTGACCTTGCCGCTCTTCACGATCTGGGCCGCGATGTCGGTGGCCGTGTTGCTCGGGATCGCGAACCCGATGCCGGGCGCGGCCCCGCCGCCGAGCTGGGGGTCGGTGGCGGCGAGCGTCGGGATGCCGATGACCTCGCCGGCCAGGTTGACCAGCGCGCCGCCGCTGTTGCCGGGGTTGATCGCGGCGGAGGTCTGGATCGCGCCGCTGATGGTGGCTCCGGGTGATTCGGGGTTCTGGGGCTCGCTGACGGTACGGCCGAGCGCCGAGACGATCCCGTTCGTGACGCTGCCCGACAGGCCCAGCGGATTGCCCATGGCCAGGACGATCTGGCCCACCCGCAGCTTGCCCGAGTCGCCGAACCTGGCCGGGCGCAGCCCGTCGGGCTGCTCCACCTTGATCACGGCCAGGTCGCCGGCGCCGAACGCCTTGACCAGCTTGGCCGGGCGGGGCGCGCCGCCGGTGGCGATCGTGACGTTCATCTCGGTCGCCTGGCCCACCACGTGCGCGTTGGTGACGATGTGACCCGCCGTGTCGTACACGATGCCGGAGCCCAGGCCCACCTTGGTGTTGATCTGCACGATCGACGGCAGGACATCCGTGATGACCCGCTCGTACGCGCTCTCCAGCGACTGCGGCGCGCTCCCCGGCGCCGCCTCCGAGGTGGGCGACGGCGAGCCCGGCGTGGTCGTGGCCGGCGAGACCGTCGACGTCGAGGTGGACGAGGACGGCCCGCAGGCGGTGAGCAGTGCGACGGCTGCCAGCCCCGCGACGATCTCCCTCATGGGGAGGTCTCTGCCCAGCTCAGCGGGAAAGATACGCCTCCCGGACGTCGCGTCTGCTCAGTTTGCCGGTCGGGGTGCGCGGCAGCGACTCCCGGTACTCGATCAGCCGGGGGTGCTTCAGCCTGGCCAGCCGGGGCGCGCAGTGCCGCAGCAGTTCCTCGGTCAGCGCCTCGCCGCCCGCCACGCCCGGCGCGGGCTGGACCAGCGCCACGACCTTGTGCCCCCACTCGGGGTCCGGTACGCCGATCACCGCGACGTCGGCCACCGAGGGATGTTCGAGCAGCGCGGCCTCGATCTCGGCGGGGTAGATGTTGACGCCGCCCGAGATGATCAGGTCGGTCCTGCGGTCCAGCAGGAACAGGTAGCCGTCGGCGTCGAGGTAGCCGACGTCGCCCGGGGTGTAGGCGGCGCCGCGCATGGCCGAGGCGGTCTTGCCGGGGTCGCCGTGGTACTCGAAGCGGTTGATGCCGCCGATGTAGACCGTCCCGGGCTCGCCGGGGGCCACCTCGTGGCCGTCGTCGCCGATGATCGTGAAGGCCATCCCGTCGAGGGCCCTGCCCACCGTGCCCGGCCTCTCCAGCCACTCCCGGGACGACACCATGGTCGCCACCGCCGCCTCCGTCGAGCCGTAGTACTCCCACAGGACGGGACCGAGCCAGTCGATCATCGCCTGCTTGGTGGCGGGCGGGCAGGGGGCGGCGCCGTGGTAGAGGTGGGTGAGGGAGGACAGGTCGTACCTGTCCCGGTCCGGTACGGCGAGCAGCCGGTGGAACATCGTGGGCACCATGAACGCGTTCGTCACCCGGTGCCGCTCGATCAGCTCCAGGGCCTCGGCCGCGTCGAACCGTTCAGGGGCGACGATCGTGTGGCCGAACTGCAGCGCCATCATCGCCTGGCCGTAGGGGGCCGAGTGGTAGAGCTGCGAGCACACCAGGTGCACGCCGTCGGACGGCAGGCCGAAGTGCCGCCAGCTCTTGCGCATCAGGATGGGGTAGAGGTCCTCGGGCGTCAGGTCGAGCAGGCGGCGGCGCACGCCCTTGGGGCGGCCCGTGGTGCCGGAGGTGTAGAGCATCATCGAGCCGGCCCGGCGGTGCTCGGGGGCGGTGTCCGGGTGGCCGTCGGTCAGGTCGGCGACGGTGAGGGCGCCGGGGGAGACGACGACGTCGGCGCCGCAGTCGGCGATGATGTAGTCGATCTCCTCGGCCGTGAAGTGCCAGTTGACCGGCACCAGGTAGGCGCCGATCTGGTAGGTGGCCAGCATCATGGTGAGGGCGTCGAGCCCGTTCTTCAGCACGGTCACCACGGCGCCGCCAGGCCGGACGCCGCGCGCGACCAGGCCGTGGGAGGCGCGGTTGGCCCGGCCCAGCAGTTCGCCGTAGGTCGCGCCCTCGTCGCCCAGCAGGGCGGGACGGTCTGGATCGTCGGCTGCGATCTCGTAGAAACCCCTCATGTCCGCAGACCATACAGAATTAGATTCTGCTGGGGGAATAGAGGAATTATCCTCCTCTGCGGTGACGTAATCTCAAGGCCATGGCGGACGTCGGCGACGAGAGATCAGCACAGGACACCCAACCTTTCCGCAAGGTCGTCGTGCCGCCTGCCGAGCAAACGGTCAAGATCCCGCGCCCTCCTCGGCCGGGGGCGTCCCAGCCGGTCGGGCCCGCTCCTCAGCCGGCGTCCGGCCCCCAGGCCGCCCGCCCCGCCCCGCCTCGCACACCGCCCGGCCCGCCGTCCGTTCAGCCGCCCGTTCAGCCGCCCGCTCGGCCGGCTGCTCAGTCGCCGTCGGGCCCGCAGCCGCGCCCGTACCCGGGGCCCCCGTCGGGGCCTCAACCGCGCCCGCCGTCGGGGCCGCCGCCGGGTCCGCAGCCGCGCCCGCAGCCCCCGTCCGGGCCGCACTCTCACCCCGGGCCGCACCCTCCGTCGGGTCCGCTGGGACCGCTCGGCCCGCACGGTCGCCCGCCGCAGCCGCAACAGGGGGGAAACCGGCAGATCCAGGGTGGGAACCGGCAGGGGCAGGGGAGGTCGCCGCAGCATCAGCCCGTGCAGGTGTGGCCCCCAGGAGCGCCCAGGTCGCCCGAGCCGGGCCCCGGCGGTCCCGTGACGCCGGTCGTCACCAAGCCGCACCAGCGCGGCATCGGGGACATCCCCATCCGCGTGGTGTACCTGGCGGGCGCCATCCTCGTCACCGTCGTGGCGGTGCTGCTGGTCTTCGTGGTGTTCTCCGGCGACGTGCCCACGCGCGACGACTCCGCCGGGACGCCGGTCTCCGTCGCCCCCGTGCCGGCCGCGACCGCCACCCCGACCGCCTCGCCGACCCCCAGTGAGACGCCGGTCGTGCTGCCTCCGGTGCCGGAGAGCAAGGCGTTCCCCACGCTGCCGGGCAAGGCGTCCGTGGTGAGCGGGATCATCTCCGACCGCACGAGCGGCATCAGCTACCCGCGTCTGGCCGCGCCCTGGGACGCCAAGTCGTTCGCGCCGTTCACCGTCGCCCAGCGCATCGGCAAGGTCGCGGTGCCGCACACCGTGATCGCCTCGGCCATGTTCCCCGGCGACGCCCCGGAGAAGAAGCCCTCCAAGGACGCCGACTACCGCGAGATGGCCACCCGCGCGGTCCGCTGGACCCTGCGTACGCAGTATCCGGCGGGCGCCACGCTGACCTCCTGGACCGGGTCCAGGAAGGTGCCGGTCGGCAAGGGCTGGTCGCTGGGTTACAAGGTCACGTACGTCTCGGGCGGCAAGACCGAGACCGCCCAGGCCATGGTGACGATCGTCGAGGTGGGCAAGACCAAGCCGGCGATGCTGATGGCCTCGATTCCCGAGAAGAACAAGGCGCGATGGGCTGATTTGAACACACTCGTCCAGCAGGTGCGGCCCCTCTAGGCCAGAAGCATGCTCTAGAATATGGTTCTGGGCATCAGGCGTGGACTTTGACCTGGCTGGAGGATGAGCAATGGCGATCGGATTGAGCGAGGAGCACGAGGCGCTCCGCGACTCGGTGAGTGGCTGGGCCGAGCGGAACATCCCCTCGGAGCTGCTGCGATCCGGGTCGGACGAGCGTCCGCCCTTCTGGCCGGGCCTGGCCGAGCAGGGGCTGCTCGGCCTGCACCTGCCCGAGGAGTCCGGCGGCTCGGGCTACGGGCTGCTTGAGGCGGCCGTCGCCGTCGAGGCGCTGGCCGAGAAGCTGGCCCCCGGCCCGTACGTGCCGACCGTGCTGGCGAGCGCGGTCATCCACGCCAGCAAGCGGCACGACCTGCTCGAAGCCCTCGCCGACGGCACGCTGACGGGCGCCGTCGCGCTGTCCGGCTCGCTCACCGGCGCCCGCGCCGACGACGGCTCGCTGGTCGTCTCCGGGACGGCCGACCCGGTGCTCGCCGGTTCGCTGGCCGACGTGCTGGTGCTGCCGGTGACCACGTCCGAGGGCGAGGAGTGGATCGCCGTCGACGCCGCCGCCGTCACCGTCACGCCGGTCACGTCGCTCGACCTGACCCGGCCGGTGGCCAAGGTGGAGCTGTCGGAGGTGAGCGTGCCCGCCGAGCGCGTGCTCGACGGCGTGGAGAGCCCCGACGTGCTCAACCTGGCCGCGATCCTGCTCGGCGCCGAGGCCGCCGGGCTGGCCTCCTGGTGCGTCACGGCCGCCGCCGCCTACGCCAAGGTACGCGAGCAGTTCGGCCGCCCGATCGGCCAGTTCCAGGGCATCAAGCACAAGATCTCCCGCATGCTCGTCGCCCTTGAGCAGGCCCGCGCCACCGTCTGGGACGCCACCAGGGCCGAGGGCCGCGAGCTGGAGTACGCCGCCGCCGTCGCCGGTGTGATGGCCCCCGACGCGGCCGTCCAGTGCGCCAAGGACGCGATCCAGACGTTCGGCGGCATCGGCTACACCTACGAGCACGACGTGCACCTCTACTACCGGCGCGCCCTCACCCTGCGCGCGCTGCTCGGCCCGTCGGCCGAGTGGGCCGCCTCCGTGACCGCGCTCGCCCTCCAGGGCGTCGGCCGCGAGATGGAGATCGACCTGCCCGAGGGGGCCGAGGAGCTGCGGGAGGGCATCCGCGCCGAGATCGCGGAGATCGCCCGGCTTGAGGGCCAGGAGCAGAAGCGGGCGCTCGCCGAGCGCGGGTTCGTCATGCCGCACCTGCCCAGGCCGTGGGGCCGCGCGGCCAAGCCGCTGGAGCAGGTGCTCATCGCCCAGGAGCTCAAGGCCGCCAAGGTCAGGCTGCCCGCGATGATCATCGGCGCCTGGGTGGTGCCGTCCATCGCCGTGTACGGCACGCCCGAGCAGCAGGAACGTTTCCTGCCCAAGACGCTCAGCGGCGAGATGATCTGGTGCCAGCTCTTCTCCGAGCCGGGCGCCGGGTCCGACCTGGCCTCGCTGCAGATGAAGGCGGAGCAGGTCGAGGGCGGCTGGCGGCTCAACGGCCAGAAGATCTGGACGTCGGTCGCCCATGTGGCCGAATGGGGCATCTGCATCGCCCGCAACTCCTCCGAGGGCACCAAGCACGAGGGCATCACGTACTTCCTGGTGGACATGAAGGCCCCCGGCGTCACGGTCAGGCCGCTCACCGAGATGACCGGCGAGAACCTGTTCAACGAGGTCTTCCTCGACGACGTCTTCGTCCCGGACGACCTGGTCGTGGGCGAGGTCGGCGACGGCTGGAAGGTCGCCCGCAACACGCTGTCCAACGAGCGCGTCTCGCTCTCGTCCGGATCGGGCGGCACCGGCGCGTCCGTGCCCGACCTGCTCGGGCTGATCGGGCGGCTCGGGCGCGAGCTCACGCCGGCCGAGGATCAGGAGGTGGCCGGGGTCGTGTGCGAAGGGCACTCGATCAACGCGCTGTCGCTGCGGGTCACGCTCAAGCAGCTCGCCGGGACCGAGCCGGGCGCCGACGCGTCCGTACGGAAGCTGCTGTCCACCTCGCACGCCCAGCACGTCTCCGAGACGGCCGTCGGCCTGCTCGGCGCCAAGGCCGTGGTGGCCGCCGACATGAAGCTCGGCGACGCCGGCTACTGGAACCGGGCGGTGCTCGCGACCAGGGCCATGACCATCTACGGCGGCACCACCGAGGTGCAGCTCAACATCATCGGTGAGCGCATGCTCGGCCTGCCCCGGGACCCCGAGCCGGGCAAGTAACACATGTGAGGCATCGGCGGCTACTCTCCCTTGTGCCCGGATTGTCGGTCCTGGCGCGAGGGAGAGGCGGTGTCACGGTGCGCGAAGCCCGTGCGGGCCGCTGGGGGCCCGCGGCGCTGGGACTCGGGCTGGCGGTGCTGGCGCTCGGGCCGGCGCTGGGGTGGGGGCTGGTGCTCCGGTACGACCTGCTCTTCGTGCCCGATCCGCCGCTGTGGCCCGACCGCGGCGGGTTCCCCCGGGCGGTGCCCAGCGACCTGGTCGTGGCGCTGTTGTCCAGGGCGCTGCCTGTGGAGATCGTGCAGAAGGCGGCCCTGGTCGCGGTGTTCGTGCTGGCCGCGAGCGGGGCGGCGGCGCTGGTGCCGGGGGAGCGCGGGCTCGCCCGGTTCGTGGCCGCCGCGTTCTACGCCTGGAACATCTACCTCGCCCAGCGGCTCATGCTCGGACAGTGGGCCCTGCTCCTGGGCGTGGCGGGGCTGCCGTGGGCCATCCGCGCGCTCACTCGGGAGACCCGCGGCGATGGCCCGCCGGAGTCCCTTCGCCCGGCTCCCCGGTCGCGGGAGGTGCTTCGGGCGGGGTTCGTGCGGTGCGGGCGGCTGGGGGTGGCGTTGCTGCCGGCGGCGGTCGGCGGGTTCCAGGCGATGCTCGTCTCCTGGCTGGTCCTGATGCCGATCGCCGTCGCCCGGCGCAGGGTGCCGGTCGCCGCCGGGGTGCTGGTCGCGTACAGCCTGCCGTGGGCGGTGCCCGCGCTCGGCTCGGGCGCCGTGACGGACCCGGCGGGGGCGGACGCGTTCGCGGCCCGCGCCGACGGGCCCTTCGGCGTGCTGGGCAGCCTGCTCTCGCTCGGCGGCATCTGGAACGCCGAGGCCGGGCTGCCGGGCCAGGAGTCGTGGTGGACGGCCACCGCGCGCCTCCTCCTGGTCCTCGCCGGCCTGTACGGCTACGCCCGCCTCCGCCAGGCCCCTGTACGGCCCGCCTGGTGGGGCGGACTGGCGGTGGCGGCGGCGGCCGGGTTCTGCGTCGCCGGACTGGGCGCGTTCCAGGCCGGACGGGAGGCGCTCAAATGGCTCATCGCCCTGTGGCCGGGGTTCGGGCCGCTGCGCGACGGCCAGGTCTACCTGGCTCCGCTGGCCCTGCTGACGGCGGTCGGCCTGGCCTCGGTCCTGAGGTCGGGGGCGCCCGCGCTGGTCGGGGTGCTGGCCCCGGTGCTGGCCCTGCCGACGTTCGCGCTGGGCGCGTTCGGACGGCTGGAGGCGGTGACGTACCCGGCGGAGTGGACGGCGGTCAGGCGCATCGTGGACGGCGACCCCGCGCCGGGGGCGCTGGTGTCGCTGCCCTGGGGCGCCCACCGGGCCTTCGCCTGGAACGGCGGGCGGGTGGTGCTCGACCCCGCGACCAAATTGTTCCGGCGCCGGGTGCTCTGGGACGACACGCTGCTCGTCGGGCTGCCCAGCGGCGGCCGGCTGCGGGTGCGCGGCGAGGACCCGCTGAACCGCCGCGCCGGCGACCTGCTGGCCGCCCACGCCTACGGCGAGCTGCCCGCCAGATACCTCCTCATGGCCGCGGGCGAGAACGGGTTCCCGTCCGCGCCGCCCGGTTGGCGAACGGTCTTCGACGGCGAAGAGCTGCGCTTGCTGCGGCGTTGACCGGCTGTTTCATGATGTACCGGAGGGTAACTTGCTTTATCACGGTTTGACCAATGTTATGGATTCAAGACGAAACACGTTCTAGTCTCGGCACACCGCGTCACCGGAAGGAAGGGAGTGCTTCGTGTTGCGACTTCTCGTGGCCCTGGCAATAGGAGCCCTGCTGGCGGTCGGAGCCTCCGTCGCGGTGGTCAATGTGGCCTCACCCTCGCTCACCCCACCCAACCAGCCGCTCTACAACTACGGCACCAGGTGATCCATCCCGCTTGACGCGGGGCCATGCACCAGCGAGCACGGAGTGTGGCTCCGCCATGCCCGCATGCCCGCCGACGAGGAGTGATGGTGGTCTTTACCGGTGAGCGCAAGGCGGACACGGCACGGCTGATCGAGCCGCAGGCGAGCGACAGGACGGCGGACGAGCGGCCACTCGCGGGCGTCCGCGTGGCGATGCTCAACTTCCGCGAACCCCGGCAGTCCACGGCAGGCGGCGCCGAGGAGTACGCCTGGCAGGTCAGCCGGTTCCTGCTGACCCAGGGGGCCTCGGTCGTGTTCCTGACCGGCCGCCAGCGCGGGCAGCGCCGCGCCGAGGTGCTCGACGGCGTCGACCTGCGCAGGATGGGCAACCCGTACCTCGTCTATCTGCTGGTCCCGCTCTGGCTGCTGGTCCACCGGCGGCGCGTGGACGTCGTCATCGACACCATGAACGGCATCCCCTTCTTCTCCCCGCTCGTCGTACGCCGCCGCACGCCCGTGATCAGCCTCGTGCACCACGTCCACGACCGGCAGTTCCACGCCTTCCTGCCCGCCTGGCTGGCCCGGATCGGCTGCTTCGTGGAGGGCGAGGTGGCCCGGCTGGTCTACCGGCGCTGCCTGACGATCACCGTCTCGGAGTCGTCGAGCCGCGACCTGGCCGCCAAGTTGCGCTGGCTGGCGCCGGTCGCCGTCGTGCCCAACGGCTGCGCCGAGCCCGCGTGGGCCGAGCCGCCGGCCGCCGCGGGCGACCCCGCCCTCGTGTACGCCGGCCGCCTGATCGGCCACAAGCGCATCGAGCGCGTCGTGGACCTGGCCGCCGAGCTCGGCGACGCCTGGCCCGGCCTGCGGGTGCACGTCGTGGGCCGCGGCCCCGAGCGCGACGCCCTGGCCGCGCGCGTCGCCGACCAGGGCCTGGACGGGCGGGTCGAGCTGCACGGCTTCCTGCCCGAGGCCCGCAAGAACGCCCTGCTGGCCGCGGCGCGGCTCAACGTGACGGCCTCGGAGTTCGAGGGCTGGGGGCTGACCGTGATCGAGGCCGCCGCGCTCGGCGTGCCGACCGTGGCCTACGACGTGTCCGGGCTGCGCGACTCCGTACGGGACGGCGTCACCGGGTGGCTCGTACGGGACGGGGAGAGCCTGGCCGAGGTGACCGGCCGCGCGCTGGAGGAGCTGGCCGACCCGCGGCGGCGGGCGGAGGTGGCCGCGGCCTGCCGCGCCTGGGCCAGGGAATTTACGTGGGCCCGAACTGGGGCTAGCATGACCGGACTTATCCTGGCGAAACTCCAAGATTGCGGCGGAGCCCCTCAGTGACCCAAGCCTCGCCTGGACCCCCGGGGGAACGCGGGGACTCCACCGTCGAGAGCATCGTCGAGAGCTACGAGGCCCGGATCAGACACAGGCTGCGGCTGCTCGCCTCCTGTCTCCTGCTCGGTGCCATCGCGTTCAACACCTCGACCGAGAAGATCATCCCCGAGACGAAGCTCGACATGGCGGTCAACCCGCTGGGCTTCCTCGGCCGGGCGCTGCACCTGTGGGACGGCGCCTACTTCGGCCACCTGCAGAACCAGGCGTACGGCTACCTGTTCCCGATGGGCCCGTTCTACGCGATCTTCCTCAAGCTGGGCATGGAGTCGTGGACCGTCCAGCGGTTGTGGATGTCGCTCGTGCTGTGCGTGGCCTTCCTCGGCGTGATCCAGCTCGCCCGCGCGCTCGGCGTCGGCGGCCCGCACACCCGCGTCCTGGCCGGCTTCGTGTACGCGCTCGCGCCGCACGCCCAGGCGCTGATCGGCATCAACTCCTCGGAGTTCCTGCCCAGCGCCGTGCTGCCGTGGATCCTGCTCCCGCTGGTCAAGGGGGCCAAGGGCGAGCTGACGCCGCGCCGGTCGGCCGCGTTGTCGGCGTTCGCCTTCCTGTTCTGCGGCGGCGTCAACGCGGTGGCCGAGGCGGCCGTGCTCGTGGTCCCGATGGTGTACCTGCTGACCAGGCGCGGCGGGCCGGTCAAACGCCGCCTGATCGCCTGGTGGCTGCCGCTGGTGGCGCTCGCCTCGTTGTGGTGGGCCGTCCCGCTGCTCACGCTCGGCGGCTACATCTTCTCCTTCCTGCCCTACATCGAGACCGCCACCGCGACGACCGGCGTGACGTCGCTGGTCAACGCCCTGCGCGGGACGTCGAGCTGGCTCAGCTTCCTGACCGTGGACGGCCAGACCTGGCTGCCCGACGCCCACCAGCAGTCCACCGTCCCGTGGCTGATCGTGGTCACCGCCGCTGTGGCCGCGCTCGGCCTGGCGGGGCTCACCCTGCGCCGGCTGCCCGAGCGGCCGTTCCTGCTGATCAGCCTGCTGTGCGGGATCGCGATCATCACGACCGGCCATCCGGGCACGCCGCACGAGCAGTTCATGGTCGGGCTGCTCGACGGCCCGCTCGCCGCCTTCCGCAACCTGCACAAGTTCGACGCGCTGATCCGGCTGCCCGTCGCGCTCGGCTTGGCGGGGCTGCTCCCGCTCGCGCGCCCGCGCCTGCGCACGCCCCTGACCGTGCTGGCCGCCGGGCTCGTGGCCCTGTCGGGCCTGCCCATCCTGTACGCCGGCCTCGCCCCCGCCGGCGGTTTCACCGCCATCCCCGACTACTGGCGGCAGGCCGTCACCTGGCTCAACCGCAACGCCGGCGACGGCATGGTGCTGGCCGTGCCGGGCGCCAAACGCGGCGAGTACCTCTGGGGCCGTCCCCTGGACGAGCCGTTGCAGGCGCTCTCGCGGGCCCGCTGGTCCACGCACACGATCGTGCCGTGGGGCTCGGCCGGCATCTCGCGGCTGATGGCCGCCGTGGACGACCGCCTGGCCACCGGCAGGGGCTCGCCGGGGCTGGCCGCCACCTTGCGCCGGATGGGGGTGTCGTACCTGGTCGTCAGGAACGACCTGGACCGGGCGACGATCGGCACGGCCTGGCCGGTCCGGGTGCACCAGGCGCTGGAGGACTCGCCCGGCGTCTCGCTGGTGGCCCAGATGGGACCGGGCGTCGGCATCGCCCAGTACGGCAGGGCCGCCGCCTGGCTGGACCAGCCCTACCCCGCCGTCGAGATCTACCGCGTGGCCCGGGCCGCGCCGCTGGTCGGCACCGTGGACGCCACCCGCCCGCTGCGCGTCGGCGGCGCGCCGGAGTCCGTGCTCTCCCTGGCCGAGCAGGGCCTCCTGGACGACGACCGCCCCGTCCTGCTCAACGACGACGCGGGCGTGGTCAAGGTGCCCGCGCACGACACGATCCTGACCGACACGCTGCGCCGCAGGGAGGTCGCCTTCGCCGACCTGCGCCGCAACGCCAGCGCCACGCTCACCGCCGACGAGCCCCTGCGCGGCAGCTCGCCCTCCAACGACCTGCTCGACCCCGGCTGGGCGCGGTACGTGTCCACGGCGGGCCTCACCGGCGTCGCGGGCGTCACCGCCTCCAGCTCCGAGGCCGACGTCGGGGCCGCCCCCAACAGCCGCGAGCCCGCTCACCAGCCCTTCGCCGCCCTGGACGGCGACCGGCGCACGAGCTGGCGCTCCACCGGCTGGAACGGCGCCGTGGGCGAGTGGCTGGAGGTGACCTTCGCCGACCCGATGACGATCCCCACGATCCAGGTGGCGTTCGAGAACTCGCCGATCGGCCCGCCGACCAGCGAGGTCGTCGTGGAGACCGGCGCCGGCTCGCTGCGCCAGAAGGTGCGCGCGACCGCCGACCCGCAGGAGCTGGCCGTGCCGAAGGGGCCGGTCGAGCGGCTGCGCGTCAAGGTCGTCGCCACCGCGTACGACCCGGCCACCCGCCTCGGCGGCCGGGTCGGCATCACCGAGCTCACCATCCCCGGCGTCCACCCCGGACGGTCGATCGTGGTGCCCGACCCGCGCGAGGACACCGGTGAGCCGGCCACGATCGCGGTCGCCAGGACCGGCGACGTGCCCGGCTGCGTCAGGGGCTCGGCCGCCTGGAGCTGTGCCAAGGGCCACGAGGTGCTGGGCGACGACGGCAACGGCTTCGACCGCGCCTTCGTCACCGGCAAGGACGGCGCGTACGGCATCTCGGGCCGCACCACGGTCACCGACCGTGCCACGATCGAACGCCTCAGCACCCTGCCCGGCGACTCCCTGAGCGTGCACGCCTCCTCCACCTCGGTGGACAGCGGCGCGGCGGGCGGGCACTGGGCCTTCGACGGCGACCCGAAGACGGCCTGGTTCGCCGACCCGCTCGACCCCAGGCCCACCCTGACCGTCGAGCTGGCCCGCGAGACGAAGCTGTCGCAGATCCGCGTCATCACGCCCGACTCCTACCTCGGCGCCCCTCCCGTCCGGGTCACGATCCGGGCGGAGGGCGGCGTCCGGCAGAGCTGGGTCGGCACGGACGGGCTGATCCGCTTCCCGGAGATGAAGGCCAGGAAGGTCGCGCTGGAGTTCGGGGCGTCGGGCGGCCGGCCCATCGAGATCAGCGACGTGGCCTTCCCCGGCGTACGGCCGCTCGGCGCGCTGACCGGCTTCAGGCTCACGCTGCCGTGCGGCTTCGGGCCGACGCTCACCATCGACGGCAACGAGGTGCACACCGCCATCACCGGCGGCACCCTGCACGACGTGGTCACCGGCCGGCCGGTGACCTTCGAGACCTGCGAGCGGCTGCAGCTCGTGGCCGGTCCGACCAGGCTGTCGGTGCGGCCGGGGGAGTCGTACCGGGTCGAGTCGGCCGTCGTGCGGCACGAGCCGGGCAGCCCGGCGGCCGGGCCCACCGTCATGCGGCGGACGCCGGTCACCAAGTGGGCGGCCGGCGAGCGGGTCGTCCGGGTCGGCGTCCGGGACGACTCCTACCTGGTGGTCAACGAGAACTTCAACGCCGGCTGGAAGGCCACGCTGGGGGCCGCGGCGCTCAAGCCGGTCCGGCTGGACGGCTGGCGGCAGGCGTGGTTCCTGCCCGCGTTCACGGCCGGGACGGTGACGCTCACGTACGAGCCGGACGAGCCGTACCGGGCGGGGCTCGCGGCGGGCGGGGCGCTGGCGCTGCTCGTCGCCGGGCTGGCCCTGGTGGGGAGGGGCAGGCCGGGACGCCATCTCGCGCCCGTCCTGGCCGCCCGGCCGCGCGTCCGGCACGTCGCGGTCCTCGCCGTGGCGCTCGGCTACTGGGTGGGCGGGCCGGCGGGCGCGGGCGTGGCCGGGGTGGCGTTCGTGCTGGGCGCCTGGTCGCGTCCGCTGCGCGAGGCCGAGCACCTGCGCGGGCGGCGGCGCTGGACCCTGCTGCTCGGGCCGCCCGGCGGGCTCGCACTCTACCTGGCCGTCACGGTCGCGACCGCGCTCGGCGCGGGCGGCCTGTGGGCGCAGCTGCTCTGCCTGCCGCTGCTCGGGCAGCTCCTCGTCGAGGTGGCGGCCAGGCGCGCGCCGGTGAGGCAGACGACCGTACCGATCCCCGTCGCCGCAGGCGGCCCGACCATGACGAGTGTTCCGTGACCGACACGATCAAGCCGCGCCCGGGGACCGTCATCACGGTTCCGGGCCCGGTGGCGCGTGCCGCCCGCCGGATCCGCCGCCACGGCGTCCTGCTGGCCGGGCTCGTGCTCATCGCCGCCGCGATGGCGGGCAAGGCGGCCGTCGTCCAGGAGGCGTACTTCAAGGAGGACGACTACGAGTTCGTGGCCAGGGCGATGGAGAGCGACCTGTCCTTCGACTACCTGACCCGGATCCACTTCGGCCAGTTCATGCCGGGCGGCTTCCTGCTGGCCTGGCTGGTCTCCCGGTTGCACCCCTTCGACTGGGGGTGGGCGGCCGGCACGGTGCTGGCCCTGCACGCCGTGGCCGCCCTGGCCGTGCTGCGCATGCTGCGGGTGGTCTTCGGCCGGCGGCCGGCGACGCTCGTGCCGCTGCTGGTCTTCCTCCTCGCGCCGGTCACCGTGCCCGCGCTCGCCTGGTGGGCGGCCGGGCTCAACACCGTCTTCCTCCAGGTCGCGCTGCCCATGGCGGTCGCCTCCCACTGGCATCACCTACGGACGGGCAGGCTGCGGCACGCCGTGGCCGCGGCGCTGTGGGTGCTGGTCGGGCTGCTGGGCTTCGTCAAGGGGTTCGCGCTGCCGCTGCTGCTGTTCGCCCTCACCGCGATCTACCACGGCGGCCTGCGTGCCGCGCTGCGCCGCCACCTGACCGCCTGGGCCATGTACGTCACCGTGCTGGTGGCCTTCGGCGCGCTCTACGTCCAGCGGTCGTTGTCGACGCCGAACACCGGGGCGCTGCCCATCTTCGACCAGGCCCTGGGCTTCCTGTGGGAGCTGCTGGGCAAGACGTTCGCCACCACCGTGCTCGGCGGGCCGTGGCGGTGGCTCGCGGGCGGCGACTGGGGGGTGGCCTCGCCGCCGCTGCCGCTGGTGATCGCCTCCCTCGCCGTCCTCGCCGCGCTGGTGGTGATCACCGGCCGGTACCGCAGGCGGGCCCTCCTGGCCTGGGCCACGCTGCTGGGCTACCTGCTCGTCGCGGACGCGCTGCCCGTGTTGTGGGGACGCGTCCACCTGCTGGGCTCGTTCGTCGGCACCGACACCCGGTACGTCGCCGACGCCGTCCCGCTGCTCGCGCTGGTCGTGGGCCTGGTGCTGCTGCCGCTGCGCGGCGAGGAGGAGCCGTACCACAGGGCGCTGCCGGCGCGGGAGCGGGTGACGGGGGCGGCCGGCGCGATGCTCGGGCTGTTCGCGGGGGCGTCCCTGGTCACGGTGACGCTCTTCGCCGGGTACATGGGGGCCGAGCGGCGGCACGACTACATCGAGACCGCCCGCGCCGAGCTGGCCGGGGCGCCCCCCGACAGCGTGATCTACGACCGGCTGGTGCCGACCGAGGTGCTGCCGAACTCGTACCGGGCCTACAGCTTGACCTCGCGGGTGCTGGGGGCGCTGGCCACGCCCGCGCTCAGGGCCAGGATGCAGGCGCCGCCAGCCGCGCTCGACGGCCTGGTCTTCGACGACCAGGGCCGCCTGCGGCCGGTGGACGTGCAGGGCATCCCGCTCGTGCCCGCCACGAAGGACCGGTGCTGGCCGGTGACCGGGGGGACCGTCCAGGTGCCGCTGGACAACCGCGTCACCCGCGTCGAGGGCACCCTGGTCAGGCTGGGGTACGCGGCCCGTGCCGACACGACGGTCACCCTGTGGATGGGCGACCGCGCCACCGACATGAAGCTGCGCGCGGGCTTCGGCAAGGTCTTCCTGCTCGCCGCGCCGGGGGCCGACCGGATCGTCGTGCACGACGTGCCGCCCGGCCTGTGCCTGGGCGACGTGACGCCAGGACAGGCGGTGCCCCGGCCGTGACCACCCTGAGCCGCGGGAGCCTCGCGCTGGTGCTGGCCGCCGTGGGGGCCTTCCTGCTGACGCTCATCCCCCTGACCCGCCTGTACGTCTACGACCAGGTGCTCAAGGCCCCCCTGGAACAGCAGAGCATGACCAGGGCGACCGCGGAGTCCGCCACGTACGTGGACCCGGCGACCATGCGGCAGACGACCGGCGACCTGGTCCAGACCCGGTGGCTGATCGGCGACGTGCTGGCCGGCGACGACGACCGGGCGGTGTGGGGCGAGTCGGTCTCCCTGGCCACCCGCGACGGCCACCGCCTGGACTACCACGAGCGCCGCCTGGCCTTCGACCGGCGTACCGGCGAGATCGTGAACTGCTGCGGCGAGTACCTGGACGAGGACGTCTCCATCCGGCAGACCGGGCAGGCCTTCCGCTGGCCCTTCAACGCGGAACGCCGCGACTACCCCCTGTTCGACCTGCGCCTGCGCCGCCCGGTCACGGCCGTCTTCGACGGGGTCGAGCAGGTTCGCGGCGTCGAGACCTACCGCTACGTCCAGCGCGCGCCGCGACAGCTCGTGCCGGGCGAGACGCCGCCGCTGCCGCGACACCTGCTCGGCCTGTCCGGCAAGGGCGACGTCGGCCTCGGCCGCTACGCCGAGATCCGGCGCACGTACTGGGTCGAACCGGTCAGCGGCCTGCCCGTCAGGACGCTGGAGGAGGTGACCGAGACGCTGGTCACCGCGGACGGCCGGGGCCGTTTGACCGCCCTCGACGCGGACTTCCGCACCTCGGAGCCGGACGTCGCCGCGACCCTGGCGACGGCGGCGGCCTACAAGCGATGGATCCTGCTGCTCGGCACGGTGGCGCCGATCGGCGGCGGCCTGCTCGGCGTGGGCTGCGTGGTGGCCGCCCTGTGGTTGTCGCGGCGGCGCTCACCTGCGGCGCAGGACGAGGAGCAGGTTCCAGGTGACCAGCTCGCGGATGCCAGGTAGGTGGACGACGTGCCTGGCCCAGCGTGGATGGTACCGGGGGAGCGCGTCGAGGATCTCCACGTCGCGCCGCCCGCGCGCCCAGGCCAGCGGCTTGGCCACGCCGATGGCGTACATGCTCTCGCCGTAGACGTTCTTGGGGGGCCTGCCGTGGGTGCGGGCGTAGCGGCGGGCGGCGTAGTGGCCGCCGAGGTAGTGCCAGGGGGAGGTCTCGTGGCCGCCCCAGGGCGAGAACCAGATCGTGTACGACAGGTACACCACACCGCCCGGACGGGTCACCCGGACCATCTCGTCGGCCATCCGCAGCGGGTCGGGGACGTGCTCCAGCACGTTGGAGGAGAAGCACACGTCCACCGAGCCGGTGGCGAGCGGCAGGTCGAGCGCGCTGCCGAGGACGGCGTCGCGGGGCGGCACGCCGTCGCGCAGGCGCATCTCACCGGCGTCGCAGTCGACGCACAGAGGCCGGGCCCCGACCGCGCGCAGGGCGTCGGCGAAGTAGCCGGGGCCGCCCCCGATGTCGGCCACGGTCGCGCCGGCCAGGTCGGTGTAGGTCGCGAGCTGGGCCACCGTGTCCCTGGCCAGGGTGCCGTAGAAGAAGTCGGGGTCGCTCTGCTCCAGGCGGAAGGCGCGCAGCAAACGGACGGATCTGCCGAGATCCGCTCGGAACGGTTCGGTGTCCACGGCGCGGAGCTTACTGCAGTGGAGGGATACGTCCATGGCTGAAGACCTCAAGCGAGCCGAGCCCTTCCAGATCACGATCCCGGCGGTGCGCACCGGGCCGGTCATCGGCGTGGGCATGCTGATCATCGTGGTCTCGCTGGTGTTCCGGGCGAGCCTGCTCAGCAGGGCCTACTTCGTCGAGGACGACTTCCTCTTCGTGGCCGGGGCCGGCGACAGCGGGCCGACCTGGGAGTACCTGATGAGGGTGCACAAGGGGCACCTCATGCCGGGCGCGCTCGGCCTGGTGTGGCTGCTCACGTCGGTCGCGCCGTACAGCTGGGCGCTGGTGTCGTTCGTGACCGTCGCGATCCAGGGGGCGGCCTCGGTCATGTTCCTGGTGCTGCTGCGGCGGCTGTTCGGCGACCGGGCGGCGGTGCTCGCCGCGCTGACCGTCTACGCCTTCGCGCCGCTCACCGTGCCCGCCATGAGCTGGTGGTCGGCCGCGCTCAACGCCGTGCCGCTGCAGCTCGCGCTGATCGCGGCGCTGGCCGCGCACGTCAGGTACGTCCGCGAGGGCAAGGGCCGCTGGCGGGCCCTGGCCTGGACGGCCGTCGGGATGGCCTTCTCCACCAAGGGGGTGTTCATCCCCTTCGTGGTGCTCGGGGTCGCCGGCGCCTACCTCGGCCGGGGCCTGTGGGCCCGCGCCCTGCTCGCCGAGCTGCGCAGGCCCGTCTGGTGGGCGCACGGCCTGCTGCTGGCCGGGTACGCCCTGCTCTACTGGCTGCGCCGCGACACCGCCGGGGCCGACGCGCTGACCGGCCCGAAGGCCGAGGTGGTCCCCGGGCTGCTGCGCAGGCTGCTGGGCGAGACCTTCCCCACCGGGGCCGTCGGCGGCCCGCTGCGCTGGGGCGGGGTCACCTCGACCGGCGGGCTGGCCGACCCGGCCCCGGTGACCGTGGTCGTGGCGTGGGCGGTGCTCGCGGCGCTGGTCGTGGTCACCTGCGTGTACCGCAGGCGGGCCTGGCGGGCCTGGGCGATCCTGGCGGCCTACGTGGTGGTCGCCGACGCGGTGCCCACCGTGATCGCGCGGGCCACCGCCTGGGACCTGGTCGGCGCCGAGACCCGGTACGTCGCCGACGCCGCCGTGCTGTTCGCGCTCTGCCTGGCGCTGGCCGTCATGCCGGTGGAGGACGAGCCCGACGTCGTCCGCAGGCCGGTGCCAACGAGCACGCCGGCCGCCGGTGCCGGGCTGACCGCCGTGTTCCTCGTCGTGTCGCTGATCTCGATCAACACCTTCGGCGACACGCTCACCGGCGACCGGGTCAGGACGTACCTGGACAACGCCAGGACCTCACTGGCCGCGGCGGCGGGGGGCGCCGACATCTACGCCCGTCCCGTGCCGCCGGAGATCGTCCTGCCGTGGAACGGGGAGCGCCGGATGACCTCGTACGTGCTGGCGCCGCTGGTCGACGCGGAGACCAGGGAGCGCATGCGCGACCCGCGGCCGTCGTCGGAGCCGTACGTGCTGGACGACACGGGCAGGCTCGTCCTGGTGGGGCGGGTGGCGCCGTTCTTCGACGCGGTCAAGGGGCGCAAGTGTTACCCGGCGGGCAAGGTGTTCCCCGTCGAGTCCTTCGGCGGGCCCGGCGTGGTGGTGGCCATGTCGTACGTCAGCCCGCAGCCCGTGCAGGTCGTGGTGGAGGTCGGCGAGGCGCAGCGGGCGGCCACGCTGCCCGCCACCGGCGCCATGGGCGCGCTGTTCTACGTGCCGCACGACGGGCCCGGCAAGGGCATGCGGATCATCGCGGCCGGGGCGCAGGGTCAGGCGTTCTGCCTCAGGGCGGTGGCCTTCGGCGAGCCGGGTCCGGCGGCGCGCTGAGGCACCAGGCGGACGAGCCGCCTGGCGGGCTCCTCGACGTAGCGGTGGGTGAGCCCGGCCAAGGTGACGGTGATGGCGGTGACGGCGACCAGGTTGAGCAGGAGGTTGCCGGTCCACGGCTTCTGTCCGGTGAAGTCGTACCAGAGGTAGAGGATGACGAACTGCCACAGGAAGACGCCGTAGGAGATCTGGCCCAGGTAGCTCATCACCCGGCCGCCGAGCAGCTCGCGCACCCGCGTGGACCGTCCGGGCTCCAGCGCGGCCGGGGCGACCAGGCAGAAGGCGACGAGCGTGTAGAGGCCCTGCTCGTAGAACGCGGTCCAGATGCTGCCCAGGCCGACCGCGCGCGGCCCGGTGACCGGCGTCGAGGCGATGAGGTACGCCAGGCCCGCGATGACCCACAGCGTGCCCCAGGAGGAGGCCAGCGCGGCGCTCAGCCGCCGCACGCGGCCGTCCTCGGCCCTGGCCCAGACGGTCAGCACGGCCAGCGCCATGCCGGGCACGAAGAACGTCCAGGAGCGCGGCAGCCACACGTTCATCCAGGGCCGGTAGTCCGGGAAGTACTCGAAGACCGTGTACGCGTAGGACAGCGCGCCGAAGGCGGCCAGGCCGGCGAGCAGCCGCCGGCCCCTGGTCCGCAGGTCGGGGTCGCCGCGCAGGGCGAACCTGCGCAGGACCGCCGCCATCAGCGGGAGCGTCAGGTAGAAGGTCAGCTCGACCGCGAGGCTCCACATCTGGCCCAGCCCCTTGGGGCCGAGGCCGTACCACCAGGGGGTGATGTCGTAGGTGTGCACGAGGAACAACATCTGCGCCCACGTCCAGGGGTCGGCCCGGTGCGCGTCGCCCCACAACAACAGCGCCACGGCGACCACCAGCCAGTACGCCGGCATGATCCGGAAGAAGCGCTTCCACAGGTAGCGGCGGGTGTCCGGGGCCCGGTCGCCGAGCAGCACCTGCGCCGCCCACGGCCGGTACAGCAGCAGGCCGGAGAGCGTGAAGAAGATCGGCACGCCGATCTCGCCCCGGGACAGCACGCCGCCCAGGAACCCCGGGTCCAGCGCCGTCCCCGCCTCCATGGACACGTGGAAGAGCAGGACGGCGAAGGCGGCCACGGCGCGCACGCCGTCGAGCGAGGTCTGGTGTCCTGAGACCACCGGAACCCCGCCCGAAGTAGAACCTGTTTCGGTCACGTTTCCGCATCCCTGGTGACGTCGGTCACTCGTCGCAATAACATACCGGCGAGTAGGTAGTTCGTTTCAGTACTTAACCACCCAAACAGGCGTCCGTGCACCTGCACACATGGAGGGTCCATGAACCGGGTCGTCGTTGGCAGCGTCCTCATCGCCGTCGGGGCATTCCTCATCGTTCTGGCTCCCCTGGTTCGCCTCCAGGTCGCGCCCGCCTTCATGGCCGCCAAAGGCGACCAGTACAGCAAAAGCGAGCTGCACGCCACGGGCGCCCAGTACTTCAGCATCCCCGACGGCAAGGTGCTGACCGCCGACCTCGACATCATCGTGACCACCCGCGGTGACGTGAAGGAGGCCAACGACGACCGCGTCGTCTGGGACGAGTTCACCGCCGTCAACGACGTCACCAACAGCAAGCCGGGCATCAACTTCAGCGAGCGGCGCAGCGCCTTCGACAAGCGCTCCGGCGTCGGGCTCAACTGCTGCGGCGTCAGCATCGACAAGGCCCCGGTGCAGCTCCAGGGCCAGATCTACAAATTCCCGTTCGACGTGGAGAAGAAGACCTACCTGGTGTTCAACGCCAGCGCGGGCAAGGCGTTCGACGCCAGGTTCGTCGGCGAGGAGCAGGTGAACGGGCTCGCCACGTACAAGTTCGAGCAGACCGTCCCCGAGACCAGGACCCAGACCCTGAACGCGCCCGCCGCCTGGTTCGGCATGGGCACCTCGGGCGACGTGCAGCTGAACCGGTTCTACTCCGGCAGCGTCACCTACTGGATCGAGCCCACCACCGGCGCGCCCGTCAAGCAGGAGCAGGTGCGCAACGAGGTGCTCAAGAGCCAGGACGGCATCGAGCGCTCCAAGGCGTTCGTGGCCACCGCCAAGATGACCGACGACACGGTCAAGGGCCTGGTCGACAGCGCCGCCGCGGGCAGGAGCCAGATCAACCTGATCAGGACCACGCTGCCGATCGTGCTCGGCGTGGTCGGGGTCGTCCTGCTCCTGGGCGGCCTGCTGCTCTCCCTGCGCGGCCGCCGGTCCGCATGAGCCAGGGCGTGGTCGCCCGGCCCTGGTCGCCCGCGCCCGCGCTGGCCCTGGTCAGGGCCGCCCGGCCGCGCCAATGGCTGAAGAACCTGCTCGTCCTGGCCGCCCCCATGGCGGCCGGGGTGCTCGGGCAGCCTCACCGGCTCCTCCCGGCGCTGCTCGTCCTGGCCGCCTTCTGCCTGGCCGCCAGCGGCTCCTACCTGCTGAACGACGCCTCCGACGTGGAGGCGGACCGGCTGCACCCGCGCAAGCGCCGCCGGGCCGTGGCCTCCGGCGCGGTGTCGGTGCGCACGGCGCGGGTGGCGGGGGTCGTCCTGCTGGTCCTCGGGCCCGGGGTCGCCGCGCTCACCGGCGGCTGGGAGTCGCCCGCGGTCGTCGCCGGGTACGTCGCCCTGACCCTGGCCTACACGACGTGGCTCAAGCACCAGGAGGTCGTGGACCTCATCGCGGTCGCCGGATGCCACGTGATCAGGGCCTACGCCGGGGCCGTCGCCGTCGGCGTGCCGGTGACCGGCTGGTTCCTCGTGGTCGTCTCGCTGGCCGCGCTGCAGCTCGTGGCCGGGAAGCGCGAGGCCGAGCTGCGCACGCGTGGCGTGTCCGGGACGCGGGCCACGCTCGCCGCGTACCCGGCCGCGTACCTGACGCAGGTGCGGATCATGGCGTCCGGGGCGATGATCGTCACGTACTGCCTATGGGCGCTGAACGCGCACGAGAACGTGTTCTACGGGCTTAGCATCGTCCCGTTCCTGCTCCTGGTGCTCCGGCACAACCTGCTCGTCGAGCGGGGCGGCGGGGAGGAGCCCGAGGAACTGGTGATCCGCGACCGGCCCACGCTCGTCTTCGCCGCAGCGCTGGTCGTCCTGGTGGGGCTGGGGATCTACGCATGAGCACGTTCCTCACCGGCTGGGGGCGCACCTCGCCCACCCCCGCCGTCCTGCGCCGCCCCCGCTCCCTGGCCGAGCTGCGCGACCTGGTCCTGGCCGCGCCGGGCCGCGGGGTCGTCGCCCGCGGGCTCGGCCGTTCGTACGGCGACGCCGCCCAGAACGCCGGCGGCCTCGTCCTGGACTGCACCGGCCTGGACGCCTGGAGCTTCGACGAGCACGCCGGCGTCGTGACCGCGGCGGGCGGGGTCAGCCTGCACGAGCTGATGACGGCGCTCGTGCCCCGGGGCTGGTTCGTGCCCGTGAGCCCCGGGACCAGGCACGTCACGGTCGGCGGGGCCGTCGCGGCGGACGTGCACGGCAAGAACCACCACCGCGACTCCTCCTTCGGCGCGCACGTCCGCTCGCTCACGCTGGTGACCGCCGACGGCGCCGCCAGGGTGCTGCGTCCCGGTGATCCGCTCTTCCTGGCGACCGTCGGCGGCATGGGGCTGACCGGGGTGGTGGCCGAGGCGACGTTCGGCTGCGTGCCCGTGGAGACGTCCCGGATGCGGGTGGACGTATGGCGCACCGCCGACCTGGACGAGACCCTCGACGTCATGGCCCGCACCGACGACCGCTACCGCTACACGGTGGCCTGGATCGACCTGCTCGCGCGGGGTCGCCGGATGGGCCGCAGCGTCCTGACCAGGGGCGATCACGCGCCGCGCGACGCGGAGAAACCCTTGTCGGCCTTCGCGCCCGGCGGGCGGGGCCCTCTGGCCGTCGCGCGCGGCGGCGAGGAGGACGCGCTGGCCGTCGCTCACGGCGGCGAGGAGGACGCTTTGGCGTTCGCGCCGCGCGCGCGGCTGCACGCGCCGCCGTGGGTGCCGGACGGGCTGCTCAACGGGCTCAGCGTGCGCGCTTTCAACGAGCTCTGGTACCGAAGGGCGCCCCGGAGCGCGACCGTCACGCAGGGCATCGCGCCGTTCTTCCACCCGCTCGACTTCGTCGAGGGCTGGAACCGCATGTACGGCTCGCGCGGCTTCGTGCAGTACCAGTTCGTCGTGCCGTTCGGCGCGGAGGAGGCGCTGCGCGGCATCGTGGGGTCGTTGTCGGCGCGCGGGACGGTGTCGTTC
The DNA here is from genome assembly GCF_044547985.1 of Nonomuraea sp. NPDC052265. Classification (NCBI taxonomy): domain Bacteria; kingdom Bacillati; phylum Actinomycetota; class Actinomycetes; order Streptosporangiales; family Streptosporangiaceae; genus Nonomuraea; species Nonomuraea sp. NPDC052265. The sequence goes on along the minus strand of NZ_JBIUBJ010000001.1, from coordinate 531,250 downwards.
CTGACGGTGCTCAAGCGGTTCGGTCCCGGTTCGGGAGGGTTGCTGTCCTTCCCGGTGCCCGGCTGGACCCTGGCCCTGGACATCCCGGTCGGTCAGCGTGGCCTGAGCGGGCTCCTGCGCGGCTTCGACGAGCGCGTCGCGCAGGCCGGGGGACGGGTGTACCTGGCCAAGGACGCGCGGCTGCGCGCGGACATGATGGCGGCGATGTACCCCGAACTGGAACGATGGCGGAGCATCAGGGACGAGGCCGACCCGGAGGGCCTGTTCCGCTCGGACCTGTCCAGGAGACTACGACTGTGACCACCGCTTCGCGCTCGACGGCCACCCCCGGAATCCGGCGGGCCGCCACCTTGAGGGCCGTCGCTTCGATTCGGAGGGTGGCGCTGTGAGGGATGCGCTCGGGGCCGTGGACAGCGTGTTGCTGCTGGGCGGGCGCAGTGAGATCGGCCTGGAGATCGTCAGGCTGCTGGTCGGGCTGGGGGCGAGCAAGGTCGTGCTGGCCGCCCGGGGCGAGCTGGTGCCGCCGGCTGACCTCGCCGCGGAGGTGCACGTCCTGCCGTTCGACGCGCTGGACGTGGGCTCGCACGCCGCCGTCCTCGCCGGGGCCGTGGAGCTGGTGGGCGACCTCGACGTGGTGATCTCCGCGTTCGGCGTGCTCGGCAGCCAGGACGACTACGACGCCGACCCGGCCGCCGCCGCCGAGGCCGTCGCGGTCAACTACGGCGGCCACGTCTCCGTGGACCTGCACGCCGCCAGGATCCTGCGCGAGCAGGGGCACGGCACCCTCGTGGTGCTCTCGTCGGTCGCCGGCGCGCGGGTGCGCAAGGCCAACTTCGTCTACGGCTCGGCCAAGGCCGGGCTCGACGGGTTCGCGCAGGGGCTCGGCGACGCGCTGCACGGGTCGGGCGCGCGCGTGCTGATCGTCCGTCCCGGCTTCGTCATCGGCCGGATGACGAAGGGGCTGCCTCCCGCGCCCCTGTCCTCGACGCCCCGCCAGGTGGCCCTGGCCACCGTCCGCGCGCTGCGCGAGGGCGCGTCGTCCGTGTGGGTGCCGCGGGCGCTCGGCCCGGCCTTCGGCCTTCTGCGCCTGCTCCCGAGGCCGCTCTGGCGCCGGCTGCCGCGCTAGAACGCGTTCCATGCCGGAAACCGACCGAGCAAAGGTTCTGGAGTAGAACACGTTGCAGTTAGGCTGCGGCGCGGCTTATCGTCGGGCCATGCGGACACGTGTCACGGACATGTTCGGAATCGAGCTCCCGATCTTCGCGTTCAGCCACTGCAGGGACGTGGTCGCCGCGGTCAGCCGCGCGGGCGGCATGGGAGTGCTCGGCGCGCTCTACTTCACCCCGGAAGAGCTCGAAATGGAGCTCAAGTGGATCGACGACCACGTGGACGGCAAACCGTACGGGGTGGACGTGGTCATGCCCGCCTCCTACGAGGGCGCCGACTTCGCCCCCGAGGAGCTGGTCGGCCGCCTCCAGACGATGATCCCCGAGGGGCACCGCGCGTTCGTCGAGAGCCTGCTGGGCAAGCACGGCGTCCCGCCCCTGTCGTCCGACGCCGATCCCGGCAGGGTGCTGCTCGGCTGGACCGACGCCACCGCCCGTCCCCAGGTCGAGGTCGCGCTCCGCCACCCCATCGCCCTCCTGGCCAACGCCCTCGGCCCGCCCCCGGCCGACGTCGTGGACCTCGCCCACCAGCACGGCGTCAAGGTCGCGGCCCTCGCCTCGACCCCGCGCCACGCGCTCAAGCAGGTCGAGGTCGGCGTGGACGTCGTCGTCGCCCAGGGCACCGAGGCGGGTGGCCACACCGGCGAGATCTCGACCATGGTGCTCATCCCGCAGGTGGTGGACGCCGTGGACGTCCCCGTCCTCGCGGCGGGCGGCATCGGGAACGGACGGCAGATGGCGGCCGGCATGGCCCTGGGCGCGGAAGGCGTCTGGACCGGCTCCCTGTGGCTCACCGTCGAGGAGGCCGACACGCCCGAGATGGCGAAACGCCGCATCCTGGAGGCCACCTCGCGCGACACCGTGCGCTCCCGGAGCTGGACCGGCAAGCCGGCCCGCCTGCTCAGGAACGAGTGGACCGAGGCGTGGGAGTCGCAGGAGTCGCCGGGGACGCTGCCGATGCCGCTGCAGTTCATGCTGGTGTCGGACGCGCTGCGCCGGATCGGCCGCTCGGACGCCTCCGAGCTGGCCACGTTCCCCGCCGGGCAGGTCATCGGCCTCACCAACCAGGTGCGCTCGACGAAGGACGTGGTGTTCGGGCTCGTGGCGGAGTTCGCGGAGGCCCTGGAACGCCTCGACCGCATCACCCAGGACTGATCGTCCGGCTGTTACCGTGGGGACGTGTCGGTCTTATACGTGCCGTATCACCTCGATGAGCACCAGCCCGATCTCAACGTCCCGCTGCCCGGCGGCGTGCCCGTCACCGAGTTCGCCGTCGAGCTGCCCGGACCGGACGTCTGGTCCCGCCTCGGGCAGCTCTACGACGCCGTCGCCGCCACCGTCGAGCGGACCGTACGGGCGGGGGAGCCGCCCGTCGTGGTCTCCGGCGACTGCACGGTGTCGATCGGCATGACGGCGGGCCTGCAACGAGCCGGGCTCGACCCCTCGATCGTCTGGATCGACGCCCACGGCGACCTCCAGACGCTGGAGACGACCACGTCCGGCTACCTCGGCGGCATGGCGCTGCGCTTCCTCCTCGGCTACCGCCCCCGCGACATCGCCGACCGCCTGGCCCTGCGTCCGCCGCCGGAGGACCGCGTGCTCCTCGTGGACGCCCGCGACCTCGACCCGCCCGAGGCCGGCTACCTGGCATCGTCGGGCGTGACCCGGTCGAGCCTCGACGAGGTGACGCCCGAGACCCTGCCGCCCGGCCCGCTCCTGCTCAACCTGGACCTGGACGTCCTCGACCCGTCCTGTCTGCCGGGCCTGCGCTACCCGGCGGCCGGCGGGCCCGACGTCCCGGCGCTGCTGCGGGCCGTACGGGTGGTGCTGGGCAGCGGCCGGCTCGCCGCGCTCAACCTGGCCTGCACGTGGCACCCGGGGCGGGTCGACCCCGGCGGCGTCCGCGAACGCCTGGTCACGACGATCCTCGCCGACCTGCGGGACAGCGCGGGCTGACCCGCAGGTCGTGCCCCTGCGGGAGGTTCCCCGTCAGCCGAACATGCCGGGCTCGTAGTCGCCCGCCGGCTGCTGGACGGCGACGTTCACCCGGTTGAAGGCGTTGATGAGGGCGATCAGGCACACGAGCGCCCCGAGCTGCTCCTCGTCGTAGTGCTTGGCGGCGTTCGCCCAGACCTCGTCCGGGATGCCGCCGGCGGCGTCGGCGATGCGGGTGCCCTGCTCGGCCAGCTCCAGCGCGGCCCGCTCGGCCTCGGTGAACACCTTGGCCTCCCGCCAGGCGGCGACCAGGTTGAGCCGGATCGACGTCTCCCCGGCGTGCGCGGCGTCCTTGGTGTGCATGTCGGTGCAGAAACCGCAGCCGTTGATCTGGCTGGCCCGGATCTTCACCAGCTCCTGCGTCGCGTGGGGGAGACCCGAGTCCAGGATGACCTTGTCGGACGTGATGAGGTGCTTGAGGACCTTGGCCGCGACCTGGTTCTCGAAGAGGTTGAGACGGGCTTCCATGACACGCTCCCTCGCGTGGTCGGCTTCTTCCACCTCTCGGACGGAACAGCCCCGCAGAACGTGACAGAAACCGATGTGACGTGGGTCTCTCTGCCTGACGCGTCCCGCCCGGCTCCTGGCGCCGGATGAGGGGAGTCCGAGCTCTTCGGCGCGGAGCGCCCCCGGGCGAAGGCCCTCGGAGGCGTCGGAGGGGTCAGTGGCCCTGGTAGCGGGCCGGGCGCTTCTCGCGGAACGCCCGGGTGCCCTCCTTGGCGTCCTCCGAACCGATCACCGGCCACCCCAGCTCGTCCGACACCTTCAGGGCCTCCGGCTCCGGCATCCCCAGCGTGTCCCGGTACGTCCGCAAAATGGCCTGCACCGCCAGCGGCCCGGAACCGGCGATGTCCTCCGCCAGCTCACGAGCCGTCGCCAGCGCCCGCCCGTCCGGCACGACCCGGTTGACCAGCCCCATCGCCAGGGCCTCGGCGGCGGTGACGGAACGGCCGGTGAGCAGCAGGTCCATCGCGTGGCAGTACGGGATCTGGCGCGGCAGCCGCACCGCGCTGCCGCCCATCGGGAAGAGCGCACGTTTGGCCTCGAAGAGCCCCAGAGTGGCCGATTCCGCCACCACTCTCAGATCGGTCCCGACCAGCAGCTCCGTGCCACCAGCCACCGCATAGCCCTCGACAGCGCTGATGATCGGCTTTGTTGGCAAATCCTCCCTCAAAAGCCCTTTCCAATGAAAATTCGGGATCTGGGCGGCCCTTGCTTGCACGTCTGGATCGGTCGAGGGTTGGCCCATGGCCTTGAGGTCGGCCCCGGCGCAGAACGTCCCCTCCGCCCCGGTCAGGATCGCGACCCGGATCGAGGGCTCGGCCGACGCGTACGCCCAGGCCGAGGCCAGTCCGATCAGCATGTCCGAGGAGAGGGCGTTGCGGGCCTCCGGCCGGTTCATCGTGACGGTCAGGACGTGGCCGTCGCGTTCCACCCGGCAGTGCGGGGTGCTGATCGGCAGAAGCTCCATGTACGCCTCCCAAGTCCCAGAAGCTACAGAATCAAGCGCTTGCTCCGAACTTTACCCGCGGGATACGCTCCCCACAGCAAACGAGAACAAGTTCCTGTTTTGCTACGCCTGAGCTGAGGAGATCAGATGGGGACGCTCGGTTTCTGGAGGCTGGCGCAGGCGGATCCCGAGTGGATCGCGGCCGTCGACCCCGACGGCACGGAGCACCGCGCGGGTGACCTCCTGGCCCGCTCGAACCGCCTCGTCCACGGGTTACGCGAGCTCGGCCTCCAGCCGGGCGACGGCATCTGCGGCCTGGTGCCGAACGGCGCGGACGGCCTCGTCCTGTATCTGGCCGCGCTCCAGGCGGGCTGGTACTACACGCCGATCAACTGGCACCTCACCGGCCCGGAGATCGGCTACATCGTCTCCGACAGCGAGGCCAAGGCGTTCTTCGTCCACCCCCGGTTCCTCCAGGAGGGCGCCAGGGGAGCCGAGGCGATCGAGCCGCACCGCCGCTTCCTCCTCGGGGACGGCGAGCACGACGGCTTCCGCCCGGCGGGCGACCTGACCGTCGGGCGGCCGGACACCGCGCCGCCCGACCGCACGGCCGGCGCCACCATGCACTACACCTCGGGCACCACCGGCAGGCCCAAGGGCGTCAGGCGCACGCTGAGCGGCCTCGACCCCGACGACGGCGCCGAGCTGATGACCTTCCTGCTCGGCCTGTTCGGCATCACGGCCGGACCGCCCAACGCGCACCTGGTCACCTCGCCGAGCTACCACACCGCCGTCACCCAGTTCGGCGGCAGCGCCCTGCACATGGGCCACACCCTCGTCTACATGGACAGGTGGGACGCCGAGGAGGCGCTCCGGTTGTGCGAGCGCCACCGCGTCACGAACTCCCACATGGTCCCCACGCACTTCAAGCGCCTGCTCGCGCTCCCCGAGGCCACCAGGGCCAAGTACGACCTGTCCTCGCTCACGTGGATGATCCACGCCGCCGCCCCCTGCCCGGTCCCGGTCAAATGGGCGATGTTCGAGTGGTGGGGCGACTGCATCTACGAGTACTACGCGGCCACCGAGGGCGGCGGCACCCTGGCCACGCCCGAGGGCTGGAAGGCGCACCCGGGCACGGTCGGCTCCGCCTGGCCCATCAGTGAGCTGCTGATCGCGGACGACCAGGGCGAACCCGTACCGACCGGCACCCCCGGGACGATCTACATGAAGATGATGGGCGTGCCCTTCGAGTACAAGGGCGACCCCGCCAAGACCGCCGAGAACCGGCTCAAGGACTACTTCACGGTCGGCGACATCGGATACCTGGACGAGGACGGCTTCCTCTTCCTCTGCGACCGCAAGGCCGACATGATCATCTCCGGCGGGACGAACATCTACCCGGCCGAGATCGAGAACGAGCTCATGGTCCATCCCAAGGTCGCGGACGTGGCCGTGTTCGGCATCCCGGACGAGGACTGGGGCGAGCAGATCAAGGCCGTCGTCGAGCCCGCGCCGGGCGTGCCGCCGGGTCCCGGGCTCGCGGCCGAGCTGATCGCCTCGCTGGAGGGCCGCCTGGCCCGGATGAAGTGGCCCAAGAGCATCGACTTCATCGCCGAGATGCCCCGCGAGCCCAACGGCAAGCTGCTCAAACGCAAGCTCCGCGCACCGTACTGGGAGGGTCACGACCGTGCCATCTGACGACCCGCTGGTCGCCCAGCATGTCCTGGAGTTCCCCGGCGGCTACACCCGGACGACCGGGCCGGTGATCGGGCGCTTCCTCACCGAGTTACGCGGCCGCCGCATCGTCGGAGTACGCACGAAGGAGGGCAAGGTCCTCGTACCGCCCCTCGAATACGACCCCGCCACCGGCGAACCCGTCACCTCCGAGTACGTCGAGGTCGGCCCGGCCGGCACGGTCACCTCCTGGGCCTGGGTGCCCGAGCCCCTGGCGAACCACCCGCTCGACCAGCCCTTCGCCTGGGCCACGATCCTGCTGGACGGCGCCGACACCGCGCTCGTGCACGCCGTCGCCGCCGACAACCCCAAGGCGCTGTCGAAGGGCTCCCGCGTCTGGCCGGTGTGGCGCGACCGGCCCACCGGCCACATCACCGACATCGCCCACTTCGCGCCCGAGGTCACGAAGATCGTGTCCAACGTGCGCGCCGAGTACCGCCTCCAGGCGGGCGGCTCGCTCCGCGTCTTCCTGGAGGGCGTCGAGCGCGGTGTCCTCCTCGGCGGACGCTGCGAGCAGTGCGACCAGGTGTACGTGCCCTACCGGATGTCCTGCCCCCAGTGCGGAGGTCTCATCCCGGAGACGCTCGAACTCCCCGACACCGGGACGATCACCACATTCGCCATCAACAACCTGCCGGATCCGCGCGCTCCGGAAGTGCCGTTCGTCTCCGCCTACATCCTGCTCGACCACGCCGACATCCCCATGATCGCCCTGATCGGCGACGTACCCGCGCACGAGGTGCGTCAGGGCATGCGGGTCCGGGCCGTCTGGGTCCCCGAGGAGGAGCGGAGCAAGTCCATGGCGAACATCCGCTGGTTCGCCCCCACCGGCGAGCCCGACGTGGAGTTGTCATGAGAGAGGTCGCGATCGTCGCGTTCGCGCAGACCGTCCACACCGATCACGACACCGGGCTCACCGAGCCCGAGCTGATCCTGCCCGTGATCAGCGAGGTCAAGGAGCGGACCGGGCTGACCAGGTTCGGCTTCACCTGTTCGGGAAGCTGCGACTACCTGGCCGGGGCCCCGTTCTCGTTCGTCAGCGCCCTCGACGCGCTCGGCGCCTGGCCGCCCGTCTCCGAGAGCCACGTCGAGATGGACGGCGCCTGGGCCCTGTACGAGGCCTGGGTCCGCCTCCAGCACGGCGACATCGACTCGGCCCTGGTCTACGGCTTCGGCAAGTCGTCGCTCGGCGACCTCCGCACGATCCTGACCCTCCAGCTCGACCCCTACTACCTGGAACCCCTCGGCCTCGACCAGCTCTCGCTGGCCGCCCTCCAGGCGAACGCGCTCGACGCGGACAGGAAGCACCTCGACGAGATCGTCCGGAGATCCAGGGCGGACGGCAGGAGCAATCCGTACGCGCTCGACCTGCCCGAACCGGACGGCGAGGACGTCGCGGTCGAACCCCTCAGGAAGACGGACGTGCCACCCGTCACGGACGGCGCGGCGGCGATCGTGCTCGCCACGGAGGAACTGGCCCGGCGGCTGACCAGCCGTCCCGCCTTCATCAAGGGCATCGCCCATCGCATCGAGCCCCACTACCTGGGCCTGCGGGACCTGGCCCGGTCGGTCTCCGCGGCCGATGCCGCACGAGCCGCGGGGGTCGGCAAGGGCCCGGTCGAGGTGGCCGAGCTGCACGCCCAGTTCCCGCACGAGGAGCTCATCCTCCGCGAAGCGCTCGAACTGGGCGGCGACACGGTGATCAACCCGTCCGGCGGCCCGCTCGCCGCCAACCCCGTCATGGCCACGGGTCTCATCCGCATCGGCGAGGCCGCGCGGCGCATCCTCGACGGCGGCGCGAGCCGCACCGTCGGGCACGCCGCCGGCGGCCCCTGCCTGCAGCACAACCTCGTCACGGTCCTGGAGGCGTGAATCATGGGCAACCGGTGCGCGGTGATCGGGGTCGGGCAGACGCGCTACACCACCAAGCGCAGGGACGTCTCCATCGCCGGCCTGGTCCGCGAGGCGGCGCTGCGGGCCCTGGAGGACGCGGGGCTGACGTTCAAGGACATCGACGCCGTCGTGGTCGGCAAGGCGCCCGACCTGTTCGAGGGCGTGATGATGCCCGAGGCGTACCTGGCCGACGCGCTCGGCGCGGCGGGCAAGCCGATGATGCGGGTGCACACCGCGGGCAGCGTCGGCGGCTCGACGGCGCTGGTCGGCGCGAGCCTGATCCAGGGCGGCGTGCACGAGCGGGTGCTCGTGGTGGCCTTCGAGAAGCAGTCGGAGTCCAACGCCACCTGGGCGCTCTCCACCCACCTGCCCTTCAGCGCGTCGCTCGTGGTCGGCGCGGGCGGCTACTTCGCGCCGCACATCCGCGAATACATGCGCAGGTCCGGTGCGCCCGGCCACATCGGCACGCTGGTCGCCGTCAAGGACCGGCTGAACGCGCTCAAGAACCCCTACGCCCACCTCAGGATCCCCGGCATCGACCAGAAGATGGTCGAGTCCACGCCGATGCTCTGGGAGCCGATCCGCTACCTGGAGACCTGCCCGTCCAGCGACGGCGCGTGCGCGATGGTCCTGGCCGCCGAGCACAAGGTCACCGGCACCCCCGCCTGGGTGCACGGCACCGCCATGCGCTCGGAGCCCATCTTCCGGGCCGGCCGCGACACCGTCAGCCCCCAGGGCGGCAAGGACTGCGCCGCCGACGTCTACCGCCAGGCCGGCGTCACCGACCCGCGCCGCGAGATCGACGTGGCCGAGGTGTACGTGCCCTTCTCCTGGTACGAGCCGATGTGGCTGGAGAACCTCGGGTTCGCGGCGGAGGGCGAGGGCTGGAAGCTGACCGAGTCCGGCGCCACGGCCCTCGACGGCGACATCCCGTGGAACGCCTCGGGCGGCGTGCTGTCGAGCAACCCGATCGGGGCCTCGGGGCTGATCAGGTTCGCCGAGGCCGCGCTCCAGGTGCGCGGCCAGGCCGGCGAGCACCAGGTGGACGGCGCCCGCACGGCGCTCGGCCACGCCTACGGCGGCGGAGCGCAGTTCTTCGCGATGTGGATCGTCGGACGGGAGAGACCCTGATGGAGTTCAACCACGCGGACCTGTTCGAAGCACTCGCCGACGCGATCGGGGACCGCACCGCCGTCATCTGCGGCGCCGACCGGCGTACCTACGCCGAGCTGGACGCCGAGGCCAACCGGCTCGCCCACTACCTCACCGGCCTGGGCGTCGGGCCGGGCCAGCACGTCGGGCTGCACCTGTACAACGGCGTGGAGTACCTGGCCGGGCTGCTGGCCGCGCTCAAGATCCGGGCCGTGCCGATCAACGTCAACTACCGGTACGTCGAGGCCGAGCTGCTCTACCTCTACCAGGACGCCGACCTGCGCGCGCTGGTCTACGACGTCGAGTTCGACCCGCGCGTGGCCGCCGTCGCGCACCAGGCGCCGCTGCTCGACCACCTGATCGCGGTCGGGGGCGAGTCGTCGATCGCCGCCGCCGTGCCGTACGCGGCGGCGCTGGAGCGCGGCAAGCCGGAACGCGGCTTCGCCCCGCGCACCGGCCAGGACGTCTACATCATCTACACCGGCGGCACCACCGGCATGCCCAAGGGCGCGATGTGGCACGTCGAGGACCTCTTCATGGCGTTCGGCGGCGGCAACCCGTACGGCGACCCGCGCGCCACCCCGCAGGAGGTCGTCGACGAGGCCGTCAAGGCCGACCCGATGATCATGATGGCCGCCTCGCCGCTCATGCACGGGGCCGCGCAGATGGCCACGTTCATCAGCTGGTGGTCGGGCGGCACGATGGTGCTCGTCCCCAGGTTCGACGCCGGCGAGGTGTGGCGGGCGGTCGAGCGCGAGCGCGTGCTCACCATGAGCATCACGGGCGACGCCATGGCCCGGCCGCTGGCCGAGGCGCTGGAGACGGGCACGTACGACCTGTCGTCGCTGTTCGTGGTCAGCTCGACCGGCGCCATCCTGAGCGGCGCGGTCCGCGACCGGCTCCAGGGCCTGCTGCCCGCCGTCATGATCGTGGACAGCTTCGGCTCGACGGAGTCCGGCTACACCGCCTCCGCGCTGCCCGGCTCCACGCCCGAGACCGGGCTGCGCTACCAGCCCAACCCGTCGGCCAGGATCAGCGTCCTGGACGAGCGGGGACGTCCCGTTCCACCGGGTTCGGGGCAGATGGGGACGGTGGCCAGGTCCGGCCGGGTGGCGTTCGGCTACTACAACGACCCGGACAAGTCGGCGCGCACGTTCGTCACCGACCCCGACGGCACCCGCTGGCTGCTCACCGGCGACCTGGCGACCGTGGACGCCGACGGCACCGTGCACGTGTTCGGCCGCGGCTCGCAGTGCATCAACACCGGCGGCGAGAAGGTGTTCCCCGAGGAGGTCGAGGCCGTGCTCAAGGGGCATCCGGCCGTGTTCGACGCGGTGGTGACCGGCGTGCCGGACGACCGGTGGGGCAGCAGGGTGGCGGCCGTGGTCGAGCCGCGCCCCGATGTCGAGGTGACCGCCGCCGAGCTGGACGCCCACTGCCGGGCGTCGCTGTCGGGGTACAAAGTGCCGCGTTCGTACGCGTTCGTGAAGGAGATGGTGCGCTCGCCCGCCGGCAAGGCCGACTACCGCTGGGCCAGGGAGACAGCCGAAGCCGCCTCGTCCCGCGCCGGGGGGTGACGGTTAGGTCGCGCGTAGCTCGGCCTCCAGCCGGGCCGCCTCCTCGCGCCTGCCGGACTTCTCCAGCAGCCGCAACCGGCCGCGCAGCACGTCGCGGAGCAGGTCGGTGAGCTCGCCGTTCACGCCGTTCAGGCCGTGCTCGCCGTCGCCGGGGGTCAGCAGGCCGCGCAGCAGGCCGTGCGCGACCCGCAGCGCGGTGTCGGCCGCGTCGTCCCTGCCCAGCTCCTGGTGGCAGAAGCCGAGCCGGGCGTGGGCGACGGCGGCGGCCGGCTCGTCGTCGATGAGCAGGGTGCCGCGGTGGAAGACCAGGCTCGCCTCCAGCGCCCGCCCCGACTCCGTCAGGGCGTCGCCCAGCATGAGCAGCGCGCGCGACAGGATGCCGCCGAGCAGGGGGTTGGCGGGGGCGTGGCGTTCGAGCGCGGCGACGGCCTCGCGCAGCGGCCCCACCGCCTCCTCCGGCTGCTCGCGCAGCCGGAGCGCGGCGGCCAGCGTCAGCCCGGCGCCCGCCCGGCTGACGTGCAGCGCCTCCGCGTTCATGCCCGTGGTCAGCAGCTCGTCGTAGATCGCGATGGCCTCGCGGGCCCGTTCCTCGGCCTCCGCCGCCGCGCCGGGACGCAGCAGAGGCAGCAGCTCCGAGCTCTGCGCCAGCGAATCGGCCAGGATCGCCCGGTACGTCAGGTTGCCCGGCGACCGCCTGGCCAGCCGGATCAGCTCCTCGGCCAGCGCGCCGGCCTCCCGCGCCTCGCCCAGCATCATGTGGCACCTGACCAGGCGCTGGGTGGCGAGGGCGCGCCGGATCGTGCGGGGCGGATGGCCGGTGACGGCGATCCTGGCGTACTCGGCGGCCTCCTGGGGACGTCCGGCGGCCAGCAGGTCGTCGGCGATCGTCCCGGCCACCTCGGCCGCCGCCGCGGGCCGCGCGAGCCGGACGTGGAGCCGCATGGCCTCCACCAGGTGGGCCAGCGCCTCCTGCGTCCGGCCGGACGCGCGCAGCACCTGCCCGCGCACCTGGATCGCCTGCGCGCGCACGCCGAGCAGCCCGGCCTCGCCGCCGCGTTCCTGCTCGGCCAGCGACCAGGTCACCGCCTCCAGCGCGGCCTGCGGGCGGTCCAGGGCGGCCAGGGCCGCGCCGAGCTGGGCGTACGTGACGGCGGCGACGGCGGGGTCGTCCAGCTCGTCGCAGAGATCGGCGGCGCGTTCGGCGTGGGCCAGCGCCTCCACCGCCCGACCGGCCTCCATCAGCTTGACCGCGTACCTGTTCAGCGTCTCGGCCAGCGCCCTCCCGTCCTCGGACAGCAGGTCGACGGCCTGCTCCAGGGTGGCCAGGCCGGCGTCGCCGAGCGCGGCCAGCGCCAGGCCCAGGGAGCGCCGGTGGCGGGGGTCGAACGCGGCCAGGCTCTTGTGGACGCGTACGGCCGGGGCCGCCGTTCCGCCGCTCAGCATCAGGCAGCGGCCGAACCGTTCGTGCAGCAGCGGGTTCTCGCTGACCGGAGCCTCGTGCTCCAACGCCTCGGCGAACGCCGTGAGCTGCGGCAGCAGCCTGGCGGCCGTCCTGGCGGTGGACGCGCGCAGGTGGGCGGACAGCTCGTCCACGACCGTCGTGAGCGCGTCGGCGCGGGGCAGCGGACGTACTCGGAGAAGCTGCGCGTACAGGTCGGTGCCGGCGGACGGGCCGTGCCCGGTCACGCGCAGCCTGGCCAGGCGGGCCAGGGCCCGCACGTGCACGCCGGTCAGGTCGCGGGTGAGCGGGCCCTCCTCGGCCGTCAGGGCGACGCCCTTGGCCAGTTCGGCGGCGGCGAGGTCGCGTTCGTTCAGGTCGGCGTGGCACAGGCCGCTGAGCTCCAGGCAGGTGGCGGTGAGCAGGCGGGTGCGCTCGGGTGGCTCGGGCGCGAGGATGTCCAGGGCCCGGGTGACCGATTGGAGCGCTCCCGCCCCGTTCCCGCGCGACAGGCGGAGGCCCGCGTGCAGGCGCAGCGCGCCCGCCAGCGCGACCGGCGACTCCAGGCGCTCGGCCACCAGGCCCTCGCACAGCGCGACCAGCCGTTCCGCCTCGGCGTCCGCGGCGTCCGGGCGGCCGGTGCGGTCCAGCGCGACGATCTCCAGGACGAGCAGCCTGGCCAGCTCCTGCCGCACCACGAAGCTGCCCTCGGCCTGCGGCCCGTCCGCGCCCTCCGCGCCCTCCACTGCGGTGAGGTGCCGTTCGGCTCTGGCCACGTCGGGCGGCGCGGTGATCAGGGTCAGCATCCAGGGTTGCTCGTCCGCCCCGGCGGCGGCGGCCGGGTCGTCCACCGACTCCCGCCAGGCCCGGACCTCCTCCCGATGCCGCCGGTAGGACGGGTCATCTGCGCTCAGAACCTCGTACAGCCCGGCCGCTGCCTCCATGTGGGCACGGGCGTCGGCGGGGCGGCCGAGCTCGGCCAGGCAGAGGCCCAGCAGGTGCCTGGAGCGGGCCTTCGCGGCCGCGTGCCGCCCGGTCAGCGGGAAGGCGACGATCACGGCGTCCTGGAGCGGGTCGAGCGCCTCGCGCGGGCGGCCGTCGGCCAGCAGCAGTTCGCCCAGGTCCAGGAGCTGGGCGGCCAGGGCCGGGCGGTGCTCGTCGGGTTCGAGCGCGACCAGCGCGCGCAGGCTCCGCACCGCCTCGGCGGCGAACCGCTCGGCCTGGTCGGGGTCGTGCAGGTCGCGGTGGAGCCCGGCCAGCAGGCCCGCGGCCTCGGCCAGCAGCCGCCGCAGCTCCGGCTCCTCGCCCGCCAGGCCGCGCAGCCGTACGACGGCCTCGGCGGCGGGGGCGACGGCCTCGGCCGCCCTGCCGTGCTCGCCGAGCCACGCGGCCAGCAGGCACAGCCGCTGAGCCAGGTCCCGATCGGTCGGCGCCACGCCCGCCACGGCGGCCGTGGCCGCCACGACGAGGCAGGCGGCCAACTCGGGCAGGGCCCCGGAACCGGCCCCGGCGAAGGCGAGCGGCGGGACCGGCGCGGGGACCCGCCTGACGACGCCGGGGGTGGGCGTGTCCATGGGGGAGGTGTGCAGTGCGAGGACGCCTGTCAGGGCGGCGGCGACCTCGCCGTCCCCGCCCGCCGCCGCGAACGCCTGCACCGCCTCGGCGGTCCGTCCCGAGCCCAGCAGCGCGCACGCCAGGTTGTGGTACGCCCGAGCCGCCCGTGCCGCGTACCGGGGGTCGTCCTCGGCCAGGATGCGGAACCGGGTGGCCGCCTCCTGCGCGGGCCTGAGCGCGCCGCCGGGCTCGCCCGCGAGCAGCAGGCACGAGCCCAGGACGAACAGCGCCTCCGCCTGACCGGCCGCCTCCTCGTACGGGGGAGCGGCGGCGAAGATCTCGACGGCCTCGGCGGCGGCCGCCACCGCCTCGCCCACCCGTCCGACGGCCGCCAGCCGGGCCGACAGCCGGGACAGCGCACCCGCCAGCGCGGTCCGCCTGCCACCCTCCCGGAAATGCCGTACGGCCAGCTCGGCCAGCGTCACCTCAAGGGCCCGCAGCCCGAGCGGCGACCCGGCCCGCGACTCGTCGGGCGGCGCCGCCACAGCCGCGATCGTCGCGCGGTCGGCGGGCAGCAGCGTGAGCGCGGCGTTGAGGAGGTCGCCGAGCCGGGTGGCGGGGTTCGCCGCCGCCTCGGCGACCAGCGCCCCGATCCTGGACGTCACCAGCACCCGCAGCGCCCGCCCGACCTCCGCCCGTCCCGCGCCCTGGCTGAGCACGTCGAGCAGGCGCACCAGATGCCCCGGCGAGCGCCGCTCGTGGTCGTGCACGGCCAGGACCAGCGCGTCCAGGTCCTCGGTCTCGGCGAGCGCCTGCTCGGCCACCAGGTCGGGCCCGAGCGGGCACAGCCGGTCCACGCCGGGGAAGACGCGTCCCAGCCAGTCGGCGACGACCGCCGTGGCGTGGGGATCGCCGTGCAGGGCGGGCACGGCCGACAGCAGGCCGGGCAGCTCGGCGGGGGTGGGGGCGGTGAGCGTGAGCAGGGCGACGGCCTGCCGGGCGGTGGTCCCGTCCACCTGTTCGCGGCCGGTGGGCCAGACGGTGGCCCACTGGTCGCGCTCGCGGTCGAGGAAGCGGCTGAGCAGCTCCTCGCCGGAGGTGGCCACCGGGCGCGTCCGGGTCCCGCCCCGGCCGCCGGGACGGAAGGCGTTCCAGGGCGCCGGGCCGGGCTCCGGCGCCGTGCGGTAGGGCGGGGCGCCGATGCCGCCGCCCGGCAGGGTGCCCGGGGCGGCGGGCGCGGGCAGGACCTCCGTCTCACCGTCGCGCAGCCGCAGCAGGGCCGCCAGGTGGACACGGAGCGGCAGGCCGTACTCGGGGTCGTCCAGGCGCGGGGGCGGGGGGAGCGCGGCCCGGCTCGGCGCGAACGCCTTCATGGCGGTGAACGCGTGCTCGGTGCGCTCGTTCAGGGTGAGCGGGTGCTGGTTGAGCTGCACGGTCGTGGTGTTGAGCCGGCGCAGCCAGCCGCCCGCCGCCGTGTCCAGCCGCCGCCACCACTCCGCGTCGCCGGGCTCGCGGGCCTGCAACAGCACCCGTACGCGAGGGTTGTGCCCGTGTGTGGCCAGCCGCCGTACCAGCTCGCCCACCAGCGGAGCGGACGGCTCCGGCGACTCCACGACGACCAGCGAGGGCCGCACCGCCTCCAGCGGCACCGCCTCGGGCCCGGACAGGGCGGCGAGCGCGGCGTCCAAGGCCAGGAGACCGGCGTCCCAGCCCGCTTCCCGCAGCTCCTCGCACAACTCCCCGGCCAGCCGGGCACGGCCCGTGCCGCTCCGCCCGGTCACCACCGCGACCGACAGCGCGGCCGGTTCCGCGGCCCAGGCGCGCAGGGCCGCGAGCTGCCCGCCCCGCCCCGCGTACGGCACCACGGCGTGCCGCGGCAGCAGCAGCCGCCAGTCGGGGCAGTCGGACGGCAACGGCTCCCGCGCCGGCAGCAGCAGCCCGGACAGGACAATCCGCCCGTCACCGGCGGAAACGCTCTCCAGCGGGCCCGGCGGCGTCCCGGTGAGCTCGCGGAACCGGTCGTCGCCCAGCAGCACGCCGACGGGCACCGCGTCGAGCCGCGTCCCGGCGTGCCCGGCGGCCGAGGCGAGAACGACGGCGGCGACCTGCCCGGCGGGCTCGGCCAGCAGCGCGGCCCCGGCCAGGCCCGCCCGCACCTCCGTGGACGGCGAGGGGCCGGGCACGTCCATGGAGAGCGTCCGCGAGGCCGGGCCCGTGGGCGCGGCGGCCAGTCCGGACAGCACCTGGACGTCCCGGAACCCCGACCGCCGCAGCGCTCTCGGGAACCCCATGGCCAGGCACGGGATCCGGTCCCCGGCCAGGGCGGCCCACCGGACGTGCCCGATGCCGGGCACGTCGGCCCACGGCGGTCCGGGCACCCGCAGTAGCGCCGCGCCGTGCCCGCGCCAGACCTGCTCGGCCGCCGCCCACCGGGACGACCACGGCGGGCGTACCTGGCAGGGCGCGCCGGGGTCCACCACCAGGGACGAGGTCAGCACGAGCTCCGGGCCGATCACATGACCGGTTCCGGTCACGCCGACCACGTCGTCGTGACCCGAGTAGACCTCGACGACTCGTTCGAGGCCGAGGCGGTGCGGTGGCGCGTCCATGGGTCCGCCTAGCTGCTACGTCCCGGCTTTTCGTCCCCCGATTGATCTCACTATCGCATCATGGGCGCAAAATTTCCTGGCTTGTCATGCCTTCTCGGTTGTGAGCCACGCGGCCAGCCCGAGGTACACCAGGCCGCTGCCCACGTCCAGCCGCCGCCGCGCCCGTACGGACCCGCGCAGCCGCCCGGCCAGCGTGGACGACAGCAGCGCGTACATGCCGTCGCTGGCCATCCCCAGCACCAGCCACAACGCGCCGAGCAGGAGGATCTGCGGCCCCACCGGCCCCGCCGACGGGTCGGTGAACAGCGGCAGGAAGGTCAGGAAGAACACGGCCGTCTTCGGGTTGAGCACGTTGACCACGAACCCCTCCCAGAACAGCCGCCGCCTGGACTGCACCTTCAGCTCGACGACCTCCTCGGCCTCGCCGCCGCGCTTCATCAGCTTGCGCAGGCCGAGCCAGAGCAGGTACGCCACGCCCACGTACTTGACGACCGTGAACGCGGTCGCCGAGGCCGCGATCAGCGAGCTGATGCCGAGGGCCGCCGCGCCGATGTGGACCAGCGAGCCGGAGTGCACGCCCAGCACGGAGACGAACCCGGCCGACCGGCCCTGGGAGACGCTCCGGGCGACGATGTAGAGGACCGCCGGTCCGGGGACCAGCAGCAGCCCGAGCGTGGCTGCGCAGAAGAGTGCGAGATGGGTGATGTCCGGCATGTGTTCATGGTAGGGACGCCGTCAACGGTTTTCCCCGGCGGGTGGAAGGCTCTCGGCGAGCGCTTCGAGCAGGGCGCCGGTGGCCGGCGGGTGGGGCGGGTCGCCGTAGACGGCGGCGTAGACGTGCCTGGTGGAACCGGGCACCCGGGTCGCCTCGACGTCGGGGTTGCGGTGGGCGGCGAGCGCGAGGCCGGGCAGCACGGTCAGGCCCATGCCGGCCGCCACGAGCGCCTGCACGGCCACGATGTCGTCGCTGGTGAAGGAGATGCGAGGCTCGAAACCGGCCTTCGCGCAGATGTCGAGCAGGTGGCTGCGGCAGCGGTCGCAGCCGGCGATCCAGGGGGAGCCGGCGTGGTCGGCCAGCTCGCCGCCGGGCCCGGAGGAGACCAGGTAGCTGGGGTCGTCGAAGAGGTGGATCAGGTGCAGGCCGGCGTCCTCGGGGGCGGTGTCGTCGTACCGGAACATGACCGCGACGTCGACCCGGCCGGCGCGCAGCAGCCTGAGGGCCTCGGGGGGTTCGGTCTCGGTGAGCTGCATGCGCAGCCCAGGATGGGCGGCCGACAGGCGGCGCACGGCGGACGGGATGAACGTGCCGAGCGCCGACGGGAAGGCGGCCAGCCGGACGCGCCCCTCGCGCAGCCCCACGTGGGCGGCCAGTTCCTCGGCCGTGGCGTCGATCCGGCCGATGATGTCGGCGGCGCGGTCGGCGAGCAGCCGGCCCGCCTCCGTCAGCCGGATGCCGCGGCCCACCCGCTGGACGAGCTTGGCGCCGGTCTCGGCCTCCAGCCGGGACAGGTGGTGGCTGATGGACGGCTGGGAGTAGCGGAGCTCCTTGGCGGCCGCGGTGAGCGACCCCTTGCGGGCCACCGCGACGAGGACGCGGAGCCGGGCGACGTCGAGCATTCATCAATCGTATCTATCAATGGGCCAGAAGACTTCTGTTGGACCTATCGATTGACTTGGGTCACCGTAGAGAGAGAGGACAAATTGCCACATTTTCCCTAGGGAGGCACCGTGAACATGGTCGCGACCACCACCAGGCCAGGGCTCGACGTGCTGGTGTCCGGCATCTCCGAGATCGTGGCCAGGGAACCCGCCGCCCGCGAGACCGCGTTCGCCGTCGCCGACCTGCTGCGCGACCGGCTGCCCGGGATGGACGTCCTCACCCCCGAGGAACGCCTCGGCACGCCCGACCGCTACACCTCCCACCTGCTGCACGCCCAGGACGAGTTCTCGATCGTGGCCGTCGTGTGGCGTCCCGGCCAGTACACGGTGATCCACGACCACGTCTCGTGGTGCACGTTCGGCATCCTCAGCGGCATCGAACACGAGACCCTCTACCGCGACATGGGCGACCACCTGGTGGAGATCGGCCGCGCCGACAACCGGCCGGGCGAGGTCAGCGGGTTCGCCCCTCCCGGCGACATCCACATGGTCCGCAACACCAGCGACGAGGTCGGGGTGTCGCTGCACGTCTACGGCGCCGACGTGGGCAAGCTGGGCAGCAGCGTGCGCCGCGTCTACGACCTGCCGGTGCGCTGACGCCTCACCTGATGCGGCCGTGGAGCAGCTCGACGAGCGTCCGGTGGGTCTGCTCGATCGGCCGCTCGGGGTAGAGGGCACGGCGTTCGATGGCGACCGTCAGCACCATGCCGAACAGGGCGGTCGCCGCCGTCTCCACGTCGAGGTCGGCCCGGATCTCGCCGCTCGCCGCCGCCCTGCGCAGGACGTCGGCGTACACGCCGAGCGCGCTCTCGCGCAGCCGCGCCACCGCCTCCTGCCAGGCGGTGCGCCACATCTCGGCCAGCAGCACCCGCGCGAACGGGCCGTGCTCCTCGAAGAAGCGCAGCTGGCCGAGCACGACCGAGTCGAGGGCGGCCACGCCGCTCTCCCCGGTGTCGGCGGCGGCCAGCGCGCCCGCCAGCCGCTCGATCGAGTGCTCCAGCAGCGCGGAGAACAGGCCCTCCTTGCTGCCGAAGTTGTAGAACACGGTGCCCTTGGCCACCCCGGCGCGCTCGGCGATCGCGTCGACCGTGGTGGCCGTGTAGCCCTGCTCGGCGATCAGCTCGACCGCCGCCGTGAACACCTTCGCCCTGGTGTCCTGCCTGCTCACAGCGACAGCTCGGGGTGCAGGCGCTTCATGGACCAGACGCGGCCCCGCTCCACCGCGAGGGTGGTCAGCGCGAGCCCGAGCACGAGGAATGCGGACAGCACGCCGCAAGCCTGCCACACCACGGTCAGATCGCCGCCACTGATCAGCCTGCGCAGCGCCGAGACGACCCAGCTCATCGGCAGCCACGGCGAGATCGTCTGGAAGAACCCGGGCGAGGTCTCGATCGGGTACGTCCCCGCCGCCGAGGTGAGCTGGAGCATCAGCAGCGCCAGCCCCACCACCCGGCCGGGCGGCCCGAGCAGCGCGTTGACCGCCTGCACCACCGCCAGGAACGCGGCCGCCGCCAGCAGCAGCAGCCCGATGACCCCGAGCCAGTGCGCCGCCTCCAGGCCGAGCGCGAACCGCAGCACCGCCGCCAGCACCCCGACCTGGGCCGCGCCCAGCGCCACCGCGGGCAGCCAGCCCGCCAGCGCGATGCGCACCCCGCCCTGGGTCCCGGCCAGCCGCCGCTGGTTCAGCGGCTTGAGCACCATGAACGTGATCATCGCGCCCACCCAGAGCGCCAGCGGCAGGAAGAACGGCGCGAAGCCGGTGCCGTAGTTGGGGACCTCGTTGTCGACAGTCTTGGCCAGCCGCACCGGGTCGCTCATCACGTCGGCGCGGGCGGCCCGCTGCCGGGCGTCGTAGTCGGGGATCTTGTCCGCGCCGTCGCCGAGCCCGCCGGCCAGGTCCTTCGAGCCCTTGGCGAGCTGGTCCATGCCCTTGTCGACCTGGCCCGCGCCGTCGTGCAGCCGGTCGACACCGGCGTGCAGGGTGCTCGCGCCGTCGCCCAGCTTGACCAGGCCGCCGCCGAGCTGCCCGAGCCCGCCGGTGACCTTGGCCGAGCCGTCGTGCAGCTTGGCCGCGCCCTGGTAGAGGGTGCCCGCGCCGGTGCCGGCCCTGGCCAGGCTCGCGTCCACGGTCGCCGCGCCCGCGGCCAGCTTGGCCAGGCCGTCGTCCAGGGCCTTCACCTGGCTCCTGACCTGGTCGACCTTGGGGCCGATCCGCGGGGCCACGGCCGCGATCTTCCGGGCGTTCCTGGCCAGCTCGCGGGCCTGGGCGGACAGGTCGGAAGCGCCGCCCGAACCGCCGGTGCCCGCCGAGCCGGCCTGCTCGGCGGCGCGTTCGGCGGTGTTGGCCGCGCTACGCAGGAGGGAGCGCAGCTCGGGGTCGGCGTCCGCGCCGAGGCGGTCGAGGGCGGCCCGGGCCTGGGAGGCGGCCTCGCGGGCGCTGCCCGCCGCGCGGGTCGCGCCGGTGCCCGTGCCGGAGCCGTCCGCGAGCCGGTCGGCGGCGTCGGCCACCTGCTCGGCGGCGTCGGCGACCTTCGGGCCCCACTCGTTCAGCACCGGCACGTACGTGTCGGCGAGCTGGTTGACCGCGCGCGTCTGGGTGTGGACCTGGTCGGCCGCCTTGCGGGTGCCCTTCCGCAGCTCGGAGGTGCCCTCGCGGCGGAGCTTGGTCAGGCCGTCACGCAGCTCGCCGATGGCCTGCTGCGCCTTGCCGAGGCCGCCGGTGACCTGGGCCGAGCCGTCCCGCAGCTTGCCGGTGGCGGTGTTGGCGCTGTTCAGGCCGACGGAGAGCTGCTGGGCGCCGTTCTCGGCGGTGCCGAGGCCGGAGTTGAGCCGGGAGACGCCGTCGCCGGCCTTGACCGCGCCGTCGTGCAGCTTGCCGGCGCCGTCGGCGGCCTCGGTGGTGGCGTCGTGGATGTCGCCGATCGAGACGAAGACCTTGTCGAAGTAGTCGTGGACGGCCGTGCGCTCGGCGGCGGCGCGTACCTCGTTGAAGACCGCGTCGGAGATGCTGCCGACGATGTAGCTGCGTCCGGTGTCCACGCGCAGGCCGAGCTGGGCGGGGGTGGGGGTCGCCGTGTCGTCGGAGGGGGAGGCCAGGCGGGCGCTGAAGTCGGCGGGCACGGTGAGCGACAGGTAGTAGCTGCCGTCGGCGACCCCGTCGGCCGCCTGCCGGGGCGTGGCCTCGTGCCAGGCGAACGTCCTTCGCTCGCGCAGCTCGTCGGCCAGGTCCTGGCCGGCGTGCAGGGTCCTGCCGTCGACCGTGGCCGGGCGGTCCTCCATGACCAGCGCGACGGGGACCCGGTCCAGGTTGCCCTGGGGGTCCCAGAACGACCACAGGTACAGTCCGGCGTACAGGAGCGGCAGCACAATCACCGCCGCCAGCGCAGCCCGGGTCAACCGGGACCGCAACATGCCCTTCATCACAGCTCCACGAGGTGGTCGTAGTGGGCGGGCGGGCGCACGCAGCTCGCGACCACGGCCGTGCCGGAGCCGCCGCCGAGGCCGCGCAGGAGGTCCCACAGCTCCCGTACGCGGTCGTCGGGCAGGCCCGCGTCCACGTTGTCGGCGAGGATCACCCCGGGCTCGTCCAGCAGGGCCAGGGCGACGCCGAGGCGCACCTGCTGCTCGCGGTCCAGCTCGCCCACCGGCGTCGTGTCCGGCGCCGCGAGCCCTGCCCGCTTCAGAACGTCCCGGTACGGCTTGCGCCTGCGCTCGCGCAGGTGTTCCTTGACGGTCAGCGCTCTGTCGAGATCCGTCACGCCGTCCACCAGCGCGAGCGCCGCCACCTTGCGGATGGCTCGCGGCCTGGCGTGCCCGGCGACGGAGAGCGTGCCCGTCGCCGGCTTCATCCGCCCGGCCAGCGTGAGCAGCAGGCTCGTACGCCCGCTGCCCGCCGGCCCCGCGACCACCGTGAGCGTCCCGGGGCCCGCCTTCAGCGAGACCGCCGGGTGCACCCCCTCGATCGACAAGCCCTCGGCGACGATCACCATTGCCCCATCTCTTGAACTGACCAGTCAGTACAAAAGATTAGCCCATGGCGCGCCGAGTCACGCTGTGAGATACGCCTCGAACCGCTCGGCCAGCTCCTTCGGCCGCGACAGCATGACCATGTGACTGCCCCCGATCTCGTCGGGCATGACGCCGAGCCGCTCCCGGACCACCCGCCGCATGAACTCGGGCGGGAAGAACCGGTCGTCCCGGCAGAGCAGGAACCGCGTCGGCACGTCCGGCCACGCCGCGCCCGGCCACGGCTCGACGGACGACTTCGCCGCCTGCGGACGCCGCCGGGACAGCTCCGCCTCGGCCAGCTCCTCGGGGACGTCGTGCATGAACTGGGCGATCGTGTCCAGGTCTTCGGAGCCGCGGTAGCCGGTGTTGGCCCACCAATCGCCCGGGGGCTCGCCCGGCGCCGGGATCATGGCCGTGACCAGCACGAGCAGCTTGACGGGCAGGCGGTCGCAGACCAGCGGCGCGACGAAACCGCCCCACGAGTGGGCCACCACGACCAGCTCGTCCGCCTCGCCGACGGCCCGCGCCACGGTGTCGGCGTAGTCGGCCAGGCCGGCGGACTCGTCCTCGATCGGCAGGTCGACGGCCACCGTCCGGTGGCCGCGGGCACGCAGCTCGGCCTCGACCAGATGCCAGTCCCACGCCGAGCTGCCGCCGCCGTGGATCAGCGCGAACGTCGCCGCACGGCCCTCGGGTGCCTCGCTCATCCTCATGCTCCCTTCGTCGGTGGTCCGGAAGCAGTTCTACGCCCCGAGAGGGACAAAAAAGAGAAGTCCACAAATTTTATTGCGCAATTTTTCTTTCGCATCTAGGGTCAAGGCATGGCAGGGCACGAACGGCAGCGCGTCCAGGACGTCGGCACCCTCAAGGCGCTGGCCCACCCGCTGCGCATGAAGCTGTACCGCGCACTCAAGGTGGCCGGCTCCGCGACGGCCTCGCAGCTCGCCGAGCAGGTGGACGAGGCGGTCTCCCTGGTCAGCTACCACCTGCGCAAACTGGCCTCGCACGGCCTCATCGAGGAGGCGGAGGGCGGCCGGGGCGACGGGCGGGAGCGCTGGTGGCGGACGTCCGCGGAGAGCTTCTCCACCCGCAACTCCGACTTCCGCGACAACCCGGAGGGCGTGGTGGTCCACCAGGCGATCTCACGCCTGCACGCCCGCCAGCTCGCCGAGATGTACGACGGCTACCTCGACGCTCAGTGGGCCTGGAGCGAGAGCTGGCAGGACTCCTCCTTCGGCTCGGAGTTCCTGCTGACGCTGACCGCCGAGGAGTTGCGCACCCTCAGGCGGGAGATCGACGACGTGGTCCTGAGGTGGACGGCCCGCGGCAAGGCGGCCGGCGAGGCGGGTGACACCAAGGGCCGCGAGAACGTCGCCGTGCACCTGTACGGGTTCCCGTTCACGACGTGAGGAGAGAGCAGGATGTATCCCGACTTATACCTACTTGTAGAGCGGGTGCGCGGGCAGGAGTTGCGCGCCGCGGCCCGAACCCCCCGCCGGGCGCCGCGGACGAGATGGACGCCGCGGACGCGGGTGACCCGCCGCGGGACGGTCGCCCGCTCCTGGGAACGGCGGCTGGGCTGGGCCCTGGTGGAGACCGGGCTGCGCCTGGTGTGCCGCGGCACGGCGAAGGGCCCCCGCCTGATGGACCGCCACGCCTGACGACCCTCCGGCAGGCAAGGGCCGCTGCGACCTGCTAGCCGCTCAGGCCCTTCAGGACCGCGCGTCCAGGCCCTTCAGGACCGCGCGTTCCACCGGGGTCGGCGCGGTGCCGGTGAGGTCGAGCAGGCCGGTCGGCACCAGCGGCGGCTGGGCCATGAACCGCGGCACGCTGCCGCGATGCGGCTGCGCGGCGTGGATCAGGAACGGGTGGCACAGGTAGACGTCCCCCGCGGAGCCGGTGACGGTGACCTCCCGGCGCCCCTCGCTGAGCGGCACTGCCTCCCCGCACAGCGGGAACCATTCACGCCCTTCGTCCCCGGAATCGGCGAGCAGAGCGGGCACGTCCAGATGTGAGCCGACCCGTACCCGGGTGGGGGCGTCGTCCGGGCCGACCTCGGAGAACAGGAACAGCATGAGGAGGGCCCGGCCGCGCGAGCGCAGGTTCACCCGGTACTCGCCGCCGTCGCCGGTGAAGCTCGCCTCCAGGTGCCATCCGTCGTCGCCGGGCTCCTTGTCGCCGGGGAAGCGCAGCGGGAAGGTGCCGAGGCCCATGGGCGCGGTCCACCGTCCGGCGCCCACGAGCCGGTCGTACGCCTCGTGCAGCACCGGCGTGTTGGCCGCGGCGCGGAACGGCGGGGTCGCGAACCCGCCCAGCCGGACGACCGGCTGGGTCCAGCTCGACGGGTCGTCCGGATCGCAGCCGCTGGCCGCCCACAGCTCGGCCCGGCACTGGTCGACCGTCTCCCGGGGCACCGCGCCGGGAAGCCGGACGAACCCGTCCTCGACGAACGACTCGACCTGCTCATCGGTCAACATACGCGGCCCTTCCTGACGGACTCCGGGTGACGCCGTGCAGTCTGGCGAACCGGGCCCCGGAAGGGCAACGCGATTTCCGGCTCAGACGCCGAGCGCCGACGGCAGGCTCAGCTCCTGAAGGAACAGCGCCTCGGCGGTGGCCACGCGGCGCAGCTCGTCGAGGTCGACCCGCTCGTTCGGGGCGTGGATGGCGGCGTCCTCGTCCTCGGCGCCGAACAGCAGGATCTCGGCCGCCGGGTACTGCTTGAGCAGCGTGTTCACCAGCGGGATCGAGCCGCCCGCGCCCACGTCGCGCGGCGGGCGGCCGAAGGCGCGCTCCATCGCCCGGTTGAGCGCCGCGCGCGCCTTGCCGCCGGAGTCGGCCTGGAAGCCGGACCCGACGGTGAAGTCGCCGAAGGCCACCTGCACGCCCCACGGCGCCACCTGGCGCAGGAACTCCACCACGGCGTTGACCGTGGTCTTCGGGTCGCCGGACGGAGGCACCCGGACGGTCACCCGGGCCCGCGCCGCGGGCTGGACCGCGTTCACGGCGCCCGACACGCTCGGCACGTCGAGGCCCGTGACGGTGATGGCGTACGACGCCCACAGCCGGTCGGCCAGCGAGCCGGACCCCACCAGCGAGACGCCGTCGGCCACGCCGGCGGTCTTCCTGAACTCCCCCTCCGACGGCCCCTGGCCGAGGAAGGACCCGCGCGGCAGTCCGGGGACGCGGATGTCGCCGTTCTCGTCGTGCAGCGCGGTCAGCATGCGCATCAGGGCGGCCAGCGCGTCGGGGGCGGCGCCGCCGAACGAGCCGCTGTGCACGGCCTCGCGCAGCGTGCGCACCTCGATGGTGAAGGCCGCCATGCCGCGCAGCGACGTCGTGACCGCCGGGTCGCCGACGCGCGGGTTGCCGGTGTCGGCGACCACGATGGCGTCGGCCCGCAGCAGCTCGGGGTTGCGCTCGACGAAGGACTCCAGGCGCTCGCCCGCGTACTCCTCCTGGCCCTCGATGATGACCTTGATGCCCACCGGGAACCGGCCCTGGAAGGCGCGCAGGGCGGTGACGTGGGAGATGATGCCCGACTTGTCGTCCGCGCAGCCACGGCCGTACAGCTTGCCGTCGATCAGGGTGGGCTCGAACGGCGGCGTGCGCCAGGCGGCCAGGTCGCCGGCCGGCTGCACGTCGTAGTGCGCGTAGAGCAGGACCGTGGGCGCGCCGGGAGGGGCGGGGGCCTCGCCGTAGATCGCGGGGAAGCTGCCCTCGACGGCGACCTGCTGGACGTGCGGCAGGCCCGCCGAGCGGACGAGCTCCTCCGTCACCGCCGCGGCGGCGAGGATCGGCTCCTCGGGGTGTCCCGGGAAGGCCACGGAGGGAATGGCGGCGAGCCGCTTGAGCTCCTCGATGGCCTGGGGCATCGCGGCGGCGACGGCGCTCTCGATCTGGTCAGGAGTCACGGGACGGTCCCCCGGGGGTCGTTCTCGACAGTTTGGTCTCATTGGATCACAGACCGTTCCACAGTACGGAAACAGGCATGACCCGCGCGTTAATCTACCTGCGGATTTCGTTGCTGTTACACAACGGTTCTGCGGATCTCGATTTTCTTGCATAGTGCTGCGACCGATTCGCTTGGCAAACCGCAGGTGAAGATGCACACTGTGGAGAGTTCGACACGAGGGAAGATAACCATGACGCAGCCGGAAAACGACGTCCTGAAGGCCGCGCAGGACAACCTGTGGTTGCACTTCACAAGGCACAGCGCCTACCAGGAGAACGAGATCCCCACCATCGTGCGCGGTGAGGGGTCCTACATCTACGACATCCATGGCAAGCGTTACCTCGACGGCCTGGCCGGGCTGTTCGTCGTCCAGGTCGGCCATGGGCGCGGCGAGCTGGCCGAGGCCGCCGCCAAGCAGGCGCAGGAGCTGGCCTTCTTCCCGTTGTGGTCCTACTCGCACCCCAAGGCGGCCGAGCTGGCCGCCCGCCTGGCCGAGCAGGCGCCGGGCGAGCTGAACCGGGTCTTCTTCACCACCGGCGGCGGCGAGGCCGTCGAGACCGCGTGGAAGCTGGCCAAGCAGTACTACAAGCTCGTCGGCAAGCCGCTCAAGCACAAGGTCATCAGCCGCCAGATCGCCTACCACGGCACCCCGCAGGGCGCCCTGTCGATCACCGGCATCCCGGCGTTCAAGCAGATGTTCGAGCCCCTCGTGCCCGGCTCGGTGCGCGTTCCGAACACGAACTACTACCGCGCCGACGAAATCAGTGGCGTTCCCGGCATGTCGCCGGAGGAATACGGCATCTGGGCGGCCGACCGCGTGGCCCGCGCCATCGAGATGGAGGGCCCCGACACCGTGGCCGCCGTCTTCGCCGAGCCCGTCCAGAACGCCGGCGGCTGCTTCCCGCCGCCCCCCGGCTACTTCCAGCGCCTGCGCGAGATCTGCGACGAGTACGACGTGCTGCTCGTCTCCGACGAGGTCATCTGCGCCTTCGGCCGGCTCGGTACCATGTTCGGCGGCCAGAAGTTCGACTACGTGCCCGACATCATCACCTGCGCCAAGGGCCTGACCAGCGGCTATTCGCCCATCGGCGCCATGATCGCGCACGAGCGGCTGTTCGAGCCGTTCAAGGAGGGCGACAACATGTTCGCCCACGGCTACACCTTCGGCGGCCACCCCGTGTCCGCCGCCGTGGCCCTCGCCAACCTCGACATCTTCGAGCGCGAGGACCTGCTCGGCCACGTCACCAAGAACGAGCCCCTCTTCCAGGCGACCCTCGACGACCTGCGCGACCTGCCGATCGTCGGCGACGTGCGGGGCTCGGGCTACTTCTGGGGCATCGAGCTGGTCAAGGACAAGGCCACCAAGGAGACGTTCAACGCCGAGGAGTCCGAGCGGTTGCTGCGCGGGTTCCTGTCCAAGGCGCTGTTCGACGCCGGACTCTACTGCCGGGCGGACGACCGCGGCGACCCCGTGATCCAGCTCGCGCCCCCGCTGATCGCGGGGCCCAGGGAGTTCGACGAGATCGGATCCATCCTGCGGGGTGTGCTCTCGGAAGCGTGGGCGCGCCTCTAACACCCTCCCCACCCGGTACGACGAAGTGCCGGTCTCCGAAAGGATCCCTACGATGAAGATCGGCGTCCCTGCCGAGGTCAAGAACCACGAATACCGTGTGGCGGTAACCCCCGCCGGTGTTCACGAGCTGGTGCGGAATGGTCACGACGTCACCGTCCAGCGGGGTGCCGGCCTCGGCTCACACATCACCGACGAGGAGTACCTCGCCGCGGGCGCGAAGATCCTCGACAACGCCGACGCCGTCTGGGCCGGGGCGGACATGGTCCTCAAGGTCAAGGAGCCCATCGCCGAGGAGTACCACCGCCTGCGCGAGGGCCTGGTCCTGTTCACCTACCTGCACCTGGCCGCCTCCCGCCCGTGCACCGACGCCCTGCTCGCCGCCAGGACGACCGGCATCGCGTACGAGACCGTGCAGGTGGGCCACACGCTGCCGCTGCTCGCCCCGATGTCGGAGGTCGCGGGCCGGCTCGCGCCGCAGGTGGGCGCCTACAACCTCATGCGCTTCAACGGCGGCCGCGGCGTTCTGCCCGGCGGTGTGCCCGGCGTGGCCCCGGCCAAGATCGTCGTCATCGGCGGCGGCGTCTCGGGCCTGAACGCCGCCCAGATCGCCGTCGGCATGGGCGCGGACGTGACCGTGCTCGACACCAACATCGACCGGCTCCGCCAGATCGACGCCATCTACCAGGGCCGGCTCAAGACCCTCGTGTCCACCTCGTACGCGATCGAGCGGGAGGTCCTCCAGGCCGACCTGGTCATCGGCGCGGTGCTGATCCCCGGTGCCAAGGCCCCGACGCTGGTCTCCAACGACCTGGTCGCGCGGATGAAGCCGGGCTCGGTGCTCGTGGACATCGCCATCGACCAGGGCGGCTGCTTCGAGGACTCGCGGCCGACCACGCACGCCGAGCCGACGTACAAGGTGCACGAGTCGATCTTCTACTGCGTGGCGAACATGCCCGGCTCGGTGGCCAACACCTCCACCTACGCCCTGACCAACGCGACGCTCCCGTACGCGGTCAAGCTGGCCAACCTGGGCTGGCGCGACGCGCTGCAGGCCGACCAGGGCCTCGCGGGCGGCCTCAACACCCATGACGGCCTGCTCACCAACGAGCCGGTCGCCGAGGCGCTGGGGCTGGCGTACACGCCGGTCGCCGACGTGCTCTGAAACCTCTGAAGGGGCGCGGCACGAGGTCGCGCCCCTAACTCACGCCCAGACGGCGCCGCAGGTCGCGCGCGGTGGCGAGGACGTGCTGGATCTCGCCCGTGCCAGGCCACGGCGCGCTGCCCGGACGCAGCAGCGTGCCGCGCACGGACGCCAGGTGCTCGACCGCGCTGCGGTGCACCCCGCTGCGCTCCACCAGCCAGCCGATCACGTCGGAATGGTCGTGCAGCGGCCTGGTCACCAGGTCCCACGTGCCCAGGACCTCGGTCAGGTCCGGCACGGACAGCGGCACGCCGCCCCTGCGGCCCGTGGCCGCCGCCGCCAGCTCGGCGCGGGCGGCCAGCTCCGGTTCGGCGGTGCGGGCCCACGCCTGCGGCGGCGGGTCGGCCAGCCACTCCTCGGCCTCGCCCAGCTCGCCGGCGACCGTCAGCAGCCCGCCCAGCTCGACCGCCGCGCCGTGGTGGCCAGCCCGCGCCGCCTGGCGGAACCAGTGGCGGCCGCCGGCCAGGTCGCCGAACTCGGCGATCAGCAGCAGGCCGTAGTTGAAGGCCGATTCTGCGTCGCCGCCCGCCGCCGCCCTGCCGAACCAGTGGCTGGCGGCCGGGGTGTCGCCGAGCTCCACGCAGACGAACCCGGCCATGCGCTGGTCCTCCAGCCGCCCGGCGGCGGCCGCCCGCTCGTACCAGGCGCGGGCCGTGCGCAGGTCGCCGCGGGACAGGGCGATGCCGCCGAGCCGGGAGGCGGCGCCCGGGTGCTCGTTCTTGGCGGCCAGCCGGTAGTAGGCCTCGGCGCCCTCGGGGTCGCGGCTGGCGTGCAGGTAGAGGCCCATGCAGTGGGCGGAGTCGGCGTGGCCGCCCCTGGCGGCGTACTCCCACCAGCGCACGGTCTCCTCGTCCTCGCCGGACGAGTAGGCGAGGAAGCCGAGGTCGTGGGCCGAGGCCATGTCGCCCTCGTCGGCCGCCCTGCGGTGCCACTCGCGGGCCACGCCGGTCTCGCCGGTGTCCTCGCACAGCAGCGCCAGCCGGCGTGCCGCGGTGCGCGATCCGGCCAGGGCCGAGCGCTCGAACCAGGCCCTGGCGGCCCCGGCGTCGCCGCGCTGTTCGAGCAGGAGCGTGGCCAGGTTGGCGGCGGCCTCGGCGTCGCCGGTGGCCGCGGCGGTCTCGTACCAGCCGACCGCCTCCTCCAGGCTGCCGTGCTTCTCGTGCCAGACGCCCAGGTTGTAGGCGCTGTCGACGTTGCCTCCCGAGGCCGCCAGCTCCCACCAGAGCCGGGCCGCCGCGCGGTCGCCGCGCTGGGCGTAGAGCTTGCCGAGCCGGTGGGCGGCCTGGGCGTCGCCCTGCTGCGCGGCCGCCAGCAACTCCGGCTCGTCCCCCACCCGTGGCGCCGGAACGGCCGGCGTCGCCACCTCTCCCTGCCACCAGGCCATGGCGACAGAGTGGCACGTGATCATACGATCGCGAACCGTAATCGCCGACAACGGGCCTAGGAGAACCTGATGAACCCGGAATACATCCCCATCCCGCACACGTAACGCAGCGAGCCGGGGCGGTGGGGCGGCAGCCGTACGGTGGCGGGCAGGGCCACGTCGCGCCCGTCGATGGTGACCGTGCTCGTGCAGCCCGGATCGACCAGTTTGAAGATGACCTCGACCGGTACGTTCGCGCGGGCGGACACGGTGGCGGGCCGGTAGCCGTCGCGGGTGGCGAAGACCGTGACGGTCCGGGCGGCGGGGCCCGCGGCGGCCGGT
The DNA here is from genome assembly GCF_044547985.1 of Nonomuraea sp. NPDC052265. Lineage (NCBI taxonomy): Bacteria > Bacillati > Actinomycetota > Actinomycetes > Streptosporangiales > Streptosporangiaceae > Nonomuraea > Nonomuraea sp. NPDC052265. The sequence goes on along the minus strand of NZ_JBIUBJ010000001.1, from coordinate 500,581 downwards.
GCGGCGTCCCCCGTCCAGCCGCCCAGGTTGAGCCCGGCCACGACGGTCCAGAGCCCGGCGGCCACGGCGACGACCCCGGCGAGCCTGGCCAGCCTGGTGCGGGAGATCCGCCGCAGCACGTACCCGAGCAGCGCGAACGCGGGCGCCGTGCCGACCACGAACCCCGCCATGGCCGCCGCGCCCGACATCGGTGAGCCGCTGGACACGGCGAGCATCTCCATGCCGAGCGTCACCCCGCAGGGCACGAGGACGGTGGCCGCGCCCAGCAGCGGCGCCTTGTAGCCGGCGGGCCGGGCGGGCTCGGCGCACGCGTGATCCCCGCCGCGCATGAGCCGGATCGCGTACACGATCACCGCGCAGCCCGCCGCGACCAGGAGCACGGCCCGCGCCCGCGGCGGCAGGCCGACGGCCGAGCCGAGCAGCCCGAGCAACGCCCCCACCAGCGTGTACGACGCCAGCCGGCCGGCCAGGAACCAGGCCACCAGCGCCGGGTCGCCTCCGGGACGGTGGCCGACCAAACCCACCAGCAGCCCGCCCTGCGCGGCCGTGCAGGAGGCGGTGCCCACCACCAGCCCGGCTGCCACGCCCCCGGAGAACAGGGTGACGGCCTCCACGCTCAGCCCCTCCCCGCTCGCGAAGCTTTCGGGGGAAACGTAACGCGGCACGCCGGATGCGGCCAGTGACAGTTCTTGTACCCTTAGTGACGTTTAGGTGGTTGCGCCCTTGAGTACGGACATCTTCTCGAAGAACTCGTCGTCGCTCATCTCGCCGCGGGCGTACCGCTCGGCCAGGATCTGCTCGGCCGACGCGGTCGGCCCGTGCGGCACGGCCACCGGGCGACGTCCCCACCAGCCCTTGCGGCGGGCCGTGACGGCGAGCGCGACGAGCGCGACCCAGAACAGGCCCCAGAAGACCGGGAAGACCGGCCAGAAGTGCGTGTGCATGACTCTCCTCCTTCGTCCTGCCTCCAGGGTCCGCCGCGGGGGCGGGCGGCGAATCGCCCGCGGGGACCCGGCCGGCCTGCGCCCGGGGGAGTGCTCAGGCGGGCCCGGCGTACGCCTGCGGCGGTAGCGCGCCGGTGCGTTTCATCGTCCGCAGGACGGGTGCGGTCTCCATGCTCAGGACGGCTTCCAGGGCCCCCACGCGCTCGGTGAGATAGCGGCAGAGGTCGGCGTTGTCCCGGCAGACCACCTCGGCGACCAGGTTCGACGGGCCGGTCGTGACGCCGGCGAAGGCCACCTCGGGATGGTGCGCGGCGCGTTCGGCGAGCTGCCGATGGCGATGCTGCACGAGCGCGACCTCGCCGCGGTGGCCGTCGAGGCGCTCACGTCCGAGGGGCATGACGGCGCCCGCTACGAGCTCACGGGGCCGGAGACGCTCACCCGGGCCGAGCAGGTGCGGACCATCGGGCAGGCCGTCGGCAGGCCCCTGCGCCGGCAGGAGCTGTCACGCGCGGAGGAACGGCGGCGCCTGCTGGCCGACGACGGTTTCCCGGACGACTTCGTGGACCCCTGCTCGACGGCTACGCCCGGATGCTGGACGGCCCGCCGCCGGTCCTCACCACGACCGTGGAGGAGGTGACCGGACGCCCGGCGCGCACGTTCGCGCAGTGGGCCCGCGATCACGCCGCGGACTTCGGCGCGTAGGGGCGCCGTGCCTCGATGAGGAACCTGGACGAATGGGCGACGAACGGCCCCTCGGCCTCGATGAGCTCGTGCAGCTCGCGCAGCCTGTCGCCGTAGCGGCCGACCGAGAAGCCCGGCACGATCCAGATCACCTTGCGCAGGAAGTAGATCACCGCGCCGATGTCGCGGAACTCCATCCGCAGCCGCTCGGCCCGCAGGTCGGCCACCTCCAGCCCGGCCGCCTCCGCCTCCGCCACGGCCTGGCGCGGGTCGCGGGCCGAGCCGTCCTGCGGGCCCATGAAGAACTCGGTCAGCTCGAACACGCTGCGCGGGCCGACCTGCTGCGAGAAGTACGCGCCCCCGGGACGCAGCACCCTGGCGATCTCCGCCCACCAGGTCTCCACCGGATGGCGGCTGACCACCAGGTCGAAGACGCCGTCGTGGAACGGCAGGCGCGGCTCATCGTCGTCGGCCACCACCCGCGCCCCGCGCGGACGCAGCCGGGCGGCGGCCAGCGCCAGGTTGGGCGGCCACGACTCGGTCGCCACCGTCACCTTCGGGAGCGTGGGCAGCCCGGCCAGGATCTCGCCGCCGCCGGTCTGGACGTCGAGCGCCGCCTCGGCCGCCGCCATCCGCCCGGCCAGCAGGCGGGAGTAGCCCCACGAGGGCCGTTCCTCGGTGGCCCGGCCCTCCAGCCAGGAGAAGTCCCAGCCGTCCACGGACACGGTGTCGGCCTCTTCGACCAGGTCATCGTATGTACGCCGCATCCTCTGACCCTCTCAGCGCCCCGGCCGCGGCTTCAACCGGATTTCTCCCGCGGGTCAGGCGACGCGGGCGCGTACGGCGGCGCGGTCGACGCCGAGCCGCCGGTCGCCGCGCTGGACAAACGCCCCGAACCGGGCGAGCTACCCAAGGCCAACGGGCTCGCGGGCCAGATCGTCGCCGTCAGAGCCACCCCGGCTTGACCAGGCCCGACTCGTAGGCGATGACCACGAGCTGGGCGCGGTCGCGGGCGTGCAGCTTCATCATGGCCCGGCTGACGTGCGTCTTGGCCGTGGCCGGCGACATGAACAGCTTGGCGGCGATCTCGTCGTTGGTCATGCCCGTGCCGACCAGGGAGAGCACCTCGCGCTCGCGGTCGGTGAGCTGGTCGAGGCCCTGGGTGGCGACCGGCTCCTTGGCGCGCGAGGCGTACTCGGCGATCAGCCGCCGGGTCACGCTCGGCGACAGCAGCGCCTCGCCCGCCGCCACCACCCGCACGGCCTGGATGAGCTCGGCCGGCTCGGTGTCCTTGACCAGGAAGCCGGACGCGCCGCCGCGCAGGGCCTCGAAGACGTACTCGTCCAGCTCGAACGTGGTCAGGATGATGATGTGCGGCCCCGGCGGCATCAGGCGGGTGGCGGTCAGGCCGTCGGTGCCGGGCATGCGGATGTCCATGAGCACGACGTCCGGGGCGTGCTCGCCGGCCAGACGCACCGCCTCCGCGCCGTCGGCCGCCTCGGCGACCACGGTCATGTCGGGCTGGGCGTCGAGCAACGCCTTGAAGCCCGCGCGGACCAGCGCCTGGTCGTCGGCGAGCAACACCTTGATCACGTCGGGTTCTCCTCGGGTAGGGGCAGACGGGCCTCGACCTGGAAGCCGTCGCCCGATGGGCCGGCGACGAGCGTGCCGCCCAGGGCGGAGGCGCGCTCGCGCATGCCGGGGATGCCGTTGCCGCTGCCTTCCTCCGACAGCACGGCGGGGGTGGTCGCCCCCGTGTCGGCGACCACGATGACCAGCTCCGCGGCGCCGTACTCCAGGCGCGCCGACACCCGCGAGCCGGGCGCGTGGCGCGCGGCGTTGGTGAGCGATTCCTGCACGATCCGGTACGCGGCCCGCTCGACCTGCGGCGGCAGCGGCCGCGACCCCACCCGCCTGAGCGAGACCTCCAACCCGGAACGCTGGACGAGCTCGTCGAGGCGGTCGAGCCCGGCCGTCGGGGAGCGCGGGGCGCCCTCGCGCAGCACGTTGAGCACCGAGCGCATCTCGCCGAGCACCTCCTTGGACGCCGTCTTGATCGTGGCCAGGGCCGAGCGGGCCTGCTCGGGGTTGGCGTCGATGAGGTGCAGCGCGGTGCTGGCCTGCACGTGGATGAGCGAGATGTTGTGCGCGAGCACGTCGTGCAGTTCCTGGGCCATGGTCAGGCGCTCCTCGCTGGCCTGCCGCCTGGCCTCCTCCTCCGCGACGCGCTCGCGCTCGGCCTGTCGTTCCCTGACGATCCTGACCAGCTCGGCCACGACCATGAACAGCAGGATGAACGCCAGGATCGACACGCTGTGGAACAGGTCGCGGTTGCCCACCCACCAGGCGTAGCTGAGGAGCGAGGTCACCGTCATGGTCGCCATCGTCCAGGCCATCAGCCGTCTGTCCTCCGTGACCAGGAGGAACAGCAGGACGCCGGGGCTGAGGAAAGCGGGGCCGTAGGCGTAGCCGCCGATGAGGAACAGGTCCATCGCGGCGAGCGCGACGGAGGCCGTCAGCAGCGGGAACCTCTTGCGAAACAGGATGGCCAGCGGCCCGACCAGCAGCAACGCGTACGCGTAGGGGTCGAGCTGCTCCCTCAGGATGCGCTGCTGGCCCCACGTCGCGCCCTGGGCGACCACCAACTGGGCGACCGCCACGATGAGGGCGAGATAAGGGTCGAAACCGGACTTCCTGCGCACGCCTCCACGGTAGGCCACCGGCGGCGCGCGCGACATCATCCCCTTGTCCGAGGGGGCCCTACCACGACGGGCGTAGCTGGGTCATCGTGGACACCATGCGCCGTGTGATCTTTTCCGCAGCAGCAGTCCTCATCTCCCTCCTGCCCGCCGCGCCCGCGTCGGCGGGCCCCCAGCAGAAGTCCCCGGTCGCCGAAGGGTACGGAGGCGCCGTCGCCACCGTCGACCTCGACGCCAGCAAGGCCGCGCTCTCCGTGCTGAGACGCGGCGGCAACGCCGTCGACGCGGCCGTGGCCGCCGGAGCCGTGCTCGGGGTCACCGAGCCGTACTCGGCCGGCCTGACCGGCGGCGGCTTCATGGTGTTGTACGACGCCAGGCAGCGCAAGGTCTTCACCATCGACGGCCGCGAGACCGCCCCGCGCGCCATGACCGCCACCAGCTTCGAGGGCATCCCGTTCGACGAGGGCGTCACCAGCGGCCTGTCGGCGGGCGTGCCCGGCACGCTGGCCCATTGGGACCTGGCCCTGCGCCGGTTCGGCACGCTCTCGCTCGGCCAGGCGCTCCAGCCGGGCATCGAGGTGGCCTCCCGCGGCTTCGTCGTGGACCAGACGTTCCACGACCAGACGGCCGCCAACGTCGACCGCTTCAAGGACATCGCCTCGACGGCCCGGCTCTACCTCCCGAACGGGGCCCCGCCGCCGGTCGGCTCGGTGTTCAGGAACCCGGAGCTGGCGAACACGTACCGGGAACTGGCCCGGCGCGGCCCCGGCTGGCTGTACGGCGGCCGGCTCGGCCAGGAGGTCGTGGCCACCGTCAAGAAGCCGCCGGTCACCCCCGGCAGCACCCGCAACGTCAGGCCCGGCCTGATGGAACTGTCGGACCTGCGGGCCTACCGCGCCCTCCTGCGCGAGCCCACCAAGATCTCCTACAACGGCATGGACGTGTACGGCATGGCACCGCCGTCCTCGGGCGGCTCGACCGTCGGCGAGGCGCTCAACATCCTCGAAGCCCTGCCCAAGGTGGGCCTGCACGAATACCTGGAGGCGTCCAGGCTGTCCTTCGCCGACCGCAACGCCTACGTCGGCGACCTGCCCGGCGTGCCGCTGCGCGAGCTGCTGTCGGACGGCTTCGCCAAGGAGCGGGCCTGCCTGATCGGCGACAGGGCCCTGAGCAGCCCGGTCGCCCCCGGCAGCCCCGACGGCACGTACGGCGCCTGCGCCACCCCGACCGGCAGCGCGACCCCGATCGCGGACGAGGGCCCGGAGACCACGCACCTGGTCGTCGCCGACCGCTGGGGCAACGTGGTCGCCTACAACCTCACCATCGAGTCGACCGGCGGCAACGGCATCGTGGTGCCGGGCCGCGGCGTGCTGCTCAACAACGAGCTGACCGACTTCACCTTCGGCCCCGCCCCCGGCGACCCCAACCTGCCCGGCCCCGGCAAGCGACCGCGCTCGTCGATGGCGCCCACGCTGGTGTTCGACCACGGCAGGCCGGCGCTGGCCGCGGGCTCCCCGGGCGGCTCGACGATCATCACGACCGTGCTGCAGATCCTGGTCAACCGGTACGAGTTCGGCATGAGCCTGCCCGACGCGCTCGCCGCGCCGCGGGCCACGCAGCGCAACACGGCCCAGACGCAGGCCGAGCAGGCGTTCCTCGACAAGTACCGGACCGAGCTGGAGGCCAAGGGGCACAGCTTCGTGCTGAACCCCGAGATCGGCGCGGCCACAGCCCTGGAGTTGCGCGGCCACGGCCTGGTCCAGGCCGTCGCCGAGCCCGTACGGCGGGGCGGCGGCAGCGCCCTGGTCCTCAACCCGCGCTGAGCGCGTACGGCGGCGGCCCCCGGCGGGCCGCCGCCCCTCGCGGGGTGACCCGTGGTGCGCTGGGCCGCAGGTGGCCCGCCGCCCTCAGTAGATGAGCTCGTACGCCTCCGGCCGCACCTTCCGTGTACGGGCCCAGTACTCGAAGGTGAAGCCCGGCCAGATCGTCCGGTTCACTCCATGCTCGTCCAGGTACCAGGAGCGGCAGCCGCCCGCGTTCCACACGAGCGGGTCCAGGCGGGCGCGCAGCCGGCGGTTGAAGGCGTCCTGGACGTCCTTCCTGACGTCCACCGCCCTGGCCCGGGTCCTGGACAGCAGCCGCAGGCACTCGACGACGTGGCGGACCTGCGCCTCGATCATGAAGACGACCGAGTGGTGGCCGAGGCCGGTGTTCGGGCCGAGCAGGAAGAACAGGTTCGGGAAGCCGGAGGTCGTGATGCCCAGGTACGTCTCGATGCCGTCCTGCCAGGCGTCCTGGATCTTCAGGCCGTTCCGGCCGGTGATGTGCTGGTCCTGGAGGGCGTCCACGACCTTGAAGCCGGTGCCGTAGACGATCACGTCCACCTCGCGCTCCTCGCCGGTCGCGGTCACGATCGAGTGGGGCCGGATCTCGGCGATGCCGTCGGTGACGAGGGTGACGTCGGGCCTGGTCAGGGCCGGGTAGTAGTCGCTGGAGATGAGCAGGCGTTTGCAGCCGATCGTGTAGTCGGGCGTCAGTTCCCGGCGCAGGACCGGATCGGGGACCTGGGCGGCCAGGTGCCTGAGCGCCAACGACTCGTGCGCCTTCATCAGGCGCGGGTGCACCGCGAAGCCGAGCGCCCGGCTCTCCAGCGCCCAGTAGATGCCGCCGCGCAGGGCCCTGGCCAGGCCGGGCAGGCGCAGGACGCGCCGGGCGGCGGGGGAGAAGGCGAAGTCGGGCTTGGGATGGATCCACGGGGGCGTGCGCTGGAAGACGGTCAGCTCGCGCGCCTGGGCGGCGATCCGGGGGACGAACTGGACGGCGGAGGCGCCGGTGCCGACGACGGCGACACGCTTGCCGGTGAGGTCGACCGAGTGGTCCCATTCGGCGGAGTGGAAGGAGGGGCCGGCGAAGGATTCCCTCCCCACAATTTCCGGAAATTTCGGGATATGGAGGGCGCCGATGCCGGAAACGACCGCGTTCGTCCGTATGGTTGCGCCGTCGTCCGTGGTGACCGTCCAGCCTCGGCGGTCGTCGTCGTACTCCAGGGCCGTGACGTGCTTGTTGTAGCGGATGTGGGGGATCACTCCGTACTTGTCCGCGCACGTGCGCATGTAGTCCCAGATCTCCGCCTGCGGGGCGAACATCCGCGACCATCCGGGGTTCAGCTCGTACGAGTAGGAGTACATGTGCGACGGGACGTCGCACGCGCACCCGGGGTAGGTGTTGTCCCGCCAGGTGCCTCCGAGGTCGGCGGCCTTCTCCAGGATCACGAAGTCGTGGTGGCCCGCCTCCTTGAGCTTGATTGCCATGCCGATCCCGGCGAAGCCGGTGCCGATGATCACCAATGCTGGCTCACCCACGGAACCTCCACGACGAACGCGTCCGGCGCGGTCTGATGTCCAGAGTATTGGACATATAGTCCAATGTAGTCAGTCGTGCGCCGCCGGTCCAGAGACGCCGGGGCGCGAGGCTGGTCACACCGACCGGCCGGTATGTCCGGCGTGTGCGGAAACGGCAAAGACCCGCCACGGCGTCGGGGCGGGTGGGGGTCCGTATGGCGTTGTGTGCTAGCGGAGCAGCAGGAAGGCGGCGACGCCGATGATCACGATCACCACGGCGACCGCGAGGATCGGCAGCAGCGGCGACTTCTTGGGGGCCGCCGCGGCCTCCTGCTCCTGGCGCTGCGCGAAGGCGCGGAACTGCTGGGTGTTCCCCGCCGGGTCGATATGCTGGTCAGACATGGCCAGCAGCCTAGCGTGATGACATGGTCCATTTGCACCCTTTGCCACTACCTAATAGGCATGGGCTGATGAGGGGACCACTCCACCCGGCGGATAGCTTTGAGGCATGCTCCGGACCCTGCTCTCGCCCCGCGTCGTGGGGCTGCATCTGCTGACGATCGGGGTCCTCGCCGCGTTCATCCTGCTCGGGCGCTGGCAGCTCGGCGTCTTCCAGGACTCCGGCAAGCCGCACGCCGCCGTCGATCCGGCCCCCGCGGGGGTCGCCACGCTGGCCCCCGTGGGCGGTCAGATGGACGGCGAGGCCGTCGGACGCAGGGTCACGGCGGAGGGCACGTACGAGGCCGCGCGCCAGCTCCTGGTCGCCGACCGCCGGGCCGACGTCGACGCCCCCGGCGGCAACGTCTCGCGCGACCGGGGCTATTGGGTGCTCACCCCGCTCAGGCTCGACGACGGCACGCTGATGCCGGTCGTGCGCGGCTGGGTGGCCAGGGCGGACGATCCGGGCGTCGCCGCCGTGCCTCAGGGTCGGGTCGCGGTGATCGGACGGCTGCGCGGCCAGCAGGGCACCGACAGCGTCCAGCGGCGGGTGGAGGGGCTGCCTGCCGGTCAGGTGCAGACGGTGTCCACCGGAGAGCTGATCAACCTGTGGACCGGCCAGAAGCTGCGGACCGGCTTCATGGTGGCGCAGCCGCCGTCCGGTCCGCTCACGCAGGTGAAGATCCGGCCGCCGGAGGTCGGTGGCACCCTGACCTGGCGTAACCTGGCATATGCCGCAAACTGGTGGATCTTCGCTGGATTCGCCGTCTTCATGTGGTTCCACTTCGTACGCGACGCCGTACGGGCGGATCGGGACCGCGACAAGTCCCCCGAGATGGTTCTGGAAGGTTAACGGTGGAATCGGCTCTCAAGCCCTTCCGGGTGCTCGCCTACGTGGTCGGCGTCATGCTGCTCATCCTGTGCGTCGCCATGGTGCTGCGCTACGGCTTCGGCGCCGCGGAGCTGTCGAAGATCGTCGCCCCCATCCACGGCGGCCTCTACATGATCTACCTCATCACCGTGATGAACCTGGGCATGAAGGCGCGCTGGAACTGGCCGTACATGCTCGGGGTCATGCTCGGCGGCACGATCCCGTTCCTGTCGTTCTACGTGGAGCGCAGGGTGCACAACCGGGTGCGGGCCGAGCTGAGCGCGGCGAGGGCCTGACGGCCCCCGCCGCGGCTCGCGGGCCTCAGCCGCCGATCCCGCGCCTGCGGGCCCGCTTGAGCCGCTCGCGCTGCGACGGGTCGAGCATGAGGTAGCCGACCACCGGCGCCGCGACCGCGCCGAGGACCACCAGCAGGGTGATCCAGCCCGGCAAGAAGATCAGCGAGAGCAGAACCGCGGCGCCTGCGCCGATGACGTACTTCTGAACTGGCGACATCCCTGGCTTCCTCCGAACGCGGAGCCCGTGCCCCGCCTCTCCCACATTCTGCGTCGCCCGTCCAACGAGTGGACCTGTGCCTGAGGTTCCAGGACGCGATGTATCTCAATTGTTGCGGGACCAGAGGGTGAGGTGGATCGAGCCGTACGTGCGGGTCTGGCCTGGTAGGAGCGTTCTCTTGAGGGTGCGGTAGCGCTCGTCGTCTGCGTACTTCGTCCCGATCCTGGGGGAGATGAGCCAGACCCGGTCCACGCCCTTCAGCGCCGCGTCCAGTTCGGCGGCCGTCCGCGGGCCGGGCGCGCCGGGCGCGCGGGTGAGATCCGTCAGGCGGTCGTACGGGGCGCCGTACACGGCCACGAACAGCCGGAAGCGCTGCGGCACGAACAGCACCCGGTCGCCCGGACGCTCCTGCGCGCCCAGCGTGGCGGCCAGCGTGCGCAGGTCGTCGGGACGGGCGGCGGGCTGCCTCATCGCCACCTGCGCGGGCAGGACGAGCGCGGCGAACAGGGCCAGGACGGCGACCGCCACGGGACGCCACCGCAGCCCGGCCAGGCCGATCCCGGCGAGCAGCGCGAGCAGCGGAACCCCGAAAAGCACGTAACGCGGATGGTAGACCGGCTGGACCTGGGAGATCGCGAACGAGAGCGCCACCGGCAGCGCCGCCCACACCGCCACCGCCGGGGCGCGGACGGCCCCCCACAGGGCGGCGGCGAACAGCACGATCGCGCCCGCCCCCGCGACCTCGCCGGGGAAGGCGGCCAGCTCGGCCCAGCCCGGTGACCGGAGCCAGAACACCTGGGCGTCCCGCTGACCGGCGGCCAGGGCCAGGAGCGGGACGAGCGCCACCCCCGCCGCGCCCACGGCCGCCATCGAGCGCACGACGGCGGGCGCCGGGTTCACCGGGAGCGTGCGGCGCAGGGCGGGCGGCCAGGCGGTGAGCAGGTGCGCGGGGACGAGGAGCAGCGCGTACAGGTGCAGCCAGCCGAGCAGGGCCACGCTCGCGCCGTAGGCCACCCAGGCGGCCCGGCCGGGACGGTCGAGCAGCCTGACCAGGAGCCAGGTCGCCAGCACGGCGACCGCGCTCACCAGCGCGTACGAGCGGGCCTCCTGGGCGTACCGGGCGGCTATGGGGGTGAGGGCGTACAGGATGCCGGCGTACAGGCCGGCGGAGGTGCCGGCCAGGCGGCGGCCCAGGGCCGCGACCCCGTAGGCGGCGGCCGTGAAGGCGAGCACCGAGGGCAGGCGGACGGCGAACTCCGGCGGCCAGGGGAGTGCGGCGAAGGGCCTCAGGAGAAGGTAGTAGAGGGCGTGGACGGCGTCGAGGTCGGTGAGGAAGCGGCGCAGCTCGCCGAACGGCATGCGCGCGACCAGCGCGCTGACCGACTCGTCCCGCCACAGCGACGGCACCGGGAGCCCCCAGAACCCGGCCACCGCGGCGACGGCCGCGGGCCCGATCGGCCGCCACCGGCCGGCGTCCCGCCCGGCGGCTCCGGCCTGGGCCGGCCGCGGCAGGGCGGGCGCGCGGGTCATCGGCGCGCGCCCATGACCGCTCGGAGCTGCTGCCGGAGGGCCTCGGGGGTGGGCCGGTCGGCCGGGTTGCCGGACAGGAGGCGGACCAGGACGGGAGCCAGCGCGCCGGCCCGCGCCAGCGACGCCCCCGGCGCGGGCGGCACCCCCTCCACGGCCGTGAAGAGCGTGGCGCCCAGGGACCACAGGTCGGCGGCCGGGCTCGCGCCCCCCTCCGGAGCCGTGTACGCCGGGACGGTGCCCGACCGCAGCGGGGCGACCAGCGTGGCCCGGCCCTGGTCGGAGATGAGGATGCCGCCCGGCTGCACCGCGCCGTGATGGCCGCCCATGGCCTGGAGCTGGTCGAGCACGGCGAGCCCGATCTCGGCCACCTCGGCGGGCGGGAGCGGTCCAAGGGCGTGGACGACCTGGTCGAGCGGCTGGTCTACGGCCAGTCGCTCCAGCGTCTCGCGCACCACCTCCAGCGGCGGCGATCCGGCCGGATGCAGCATGGCGCGGATCAGCGACCTGAGCGGATCGGCGCCCTCGGCGGGCACCTGGCCGGGCGGGCGCCCCTCGACGGCGAAGTGCAGCGTGGCGGCCAGCGACCACAGGTCGGCCGAGGGCCGCATGCTGAGGCTGGGCACCCCGAAGCCGGTGAGCACCGCCCTTCCGGTGCTGGTCAGCAGCACGTTGCCGGGGCCGACCTGCCCGTGGACGATCCCCGCCGCGTGCGCGACGGTCAGCGCCGACAACACGCAGACGCCCATCCTGGCCACCTGGACGACGGGCAGCGGCTGCCGCGCGCGTACGGCCTGCTCCAGCGACACCCCCGAGACGAACTCCATGACCAGCCACGGCACCCGCTCCTCGACCAGCACGCCGAGCACCCGGGCGATGGAGGCGTGCCGCAGCCCGGCGGCCTTGCGCGCCTCGTGCAGCGCGGACTCGCGGAGCTCGGGCGGGATGCGCAGCTCCCTGACCGCGACGTCGCGGTGTTCCGTCTCGTCGAAGGCCAGCCGTACGGACCCCGCGCCCAGGGGGTTGAGCAGCCGATAGCGCCCGGCGAGCTTCCTGGTCTCAGCCATGTCGAGTGCACGATAGCGCTCGCCCGCCCCGCCCGGCCATCAGGCGGTCCGGCCGGTCAGCCACGCCTCGTGGGCGTCGTTCAGCCTGCTCCAGAGCCCTTCCGCGTCCTGGGTGCTCAGGTCGTCGAAGGTCAGCCGGAACACGTCGGCGAGCGCCGCGTAGTAGTCGCGGGCCGTGTCCAGGGTGATCGAACGGCTGCCGGCGCCGACGCGGGTCAGGACGAGCCCGCGCAGGGTGTCCACGCCCGAGGCGTCACGCCTCTGCACGACGGCGGTGCGCACGAACCCGGACGAGGGTGACGTCGACAGATGGTTGTGCATCTCAGCGAAGGCGGACATGTCTGTGGAGGTCCGCTCGAAATCCATGCCTACGAACGAACCGCTCGGATCATGGTCGAACCGCCACCCGCCGGGCGCGACCTCCGACGGCCGCAGGACGTACGTGAACGGCCCCTGCCGGTACGTGCCCGCGACCAGCGGCAGCGGCTCGTGCAGGCCGTCCCCGAGCCCGAGGTCGGCCAGCCACTCGCCGCCCGGGTTGTCCTCGCTCGGCAGGCCGCGCACGGTGAGCACCAGGTGGTTGCCGGTGACGCCGGGCTCGCTGCCGGGGTTCTGCACGCCGCCGACGTGCCTGGTCACGTCGTATCCGAGGTTCCCGATCAGCTCGGAGAAGGCGCCGTTCAGGTGGTAGCAGTAGCCGCCGCGGCCCCTGATGATGCGCTCGGCGGACTCGACGGGATCGAGGGAGGTGGGGCGCTTCAGCCAGATCTCCAGCGCCTCGTAGGCGACCCTCTCGACGTGCGCGACGTGGAGCGCGCGCAGGCCCTCGGCGCTCGCGGGGGCGTCTATCAGGCGGGACAGGCCCAGACGGCTGAGGTAGCCAGCGGTGTTCACCGGCCAAGTCTGCACCAGATGTGCACAAATTATGGAGTGTCGTCTGCACAGCGCACTTCTAGTCTTTCGTACGTGACAGAGCAGCGGCGCGTTCTCGTGGTCGAGGACGATGCGACGATCGCCCTGGCCGTACGGAACAGGCTGGTCGCCGAGGGCTTCGACGTCCGGGTGGCGGGCGACGGGCACGACGCCCTGGTCCAGTACGGGAAGGCGGAGCCCGACCTGGTGATCCTCGACCGGCTGTTGCCCGGTCTGGACGGGCTGGAGGTGTGCCGCAGGATGCAGGCGGCGCGGCCGGTGCCCGTCCTCATGCTGACCGCGCTCGGCGAGGAGACCGACGTGCTGGTCGGGCTGGGGGTGGGGGCCGACGACTACCTGGCCAAGCCGTTCAGCATGCGCGAGCTGGTGGCCCGGATCCACGCGCTGCTGCGCCGGGTCGAGCGGGCCGCACAGCTCGCCGTCGAGGACACGGTGATCAGGGTGGGCGAGGTGGAGATCGACACGGCCGCCCGCCGGGTGTTCGTCGGGGGGATCGAGGCCCAGCTCACCAGGACCGAGTTCGACCTGTTACGGCGGCTGGCCGAGCGTCCCGGGCAGGTCTTCGAGCGTGACCGGCTGCTGTCGGACGTGTGGGGCTTCTCCGAGGCCGCCGCGACCAGGACCGTGGACAGCCACGTCCGCGCGCTGCGCCGCAAGCTGGGCTCCGACGTGGTGCGCACCGTCCACGGCGTGGGCTACGCCCTGGTACGGCAATGAGGCCGCTCGACTTCCTCGGCCGCATCAAGGTCAAGCTGGGCATCGTCATCGTGCTGGCGGTGGGCACCGCGTTCGTGGTGAACGAGGTGGGGCTGAACGCCGGGTTCACCCGGGACGTCCGGATCGTGGTCGCGGTCATCCTCGCGTTGATCATGGTCCAGGTGCTGGCCATGGGCATGACCAAGCCGCTGCGCCAGATGGCCAGGGCCGCCCAGACGATCGCCAAGGGCAGCTACGGCCTGCGGGTCAGCGCCACCTCGCGGGACGAGGTGGGCGAGCTGGCCAGGGCGTTCAACGCGATGGCCGCCGACCTGGGCGAGGTGGACCGGCAGCGGCGCGAGCTCGTCGCGAACGTCAGCCACGAGTTGCGCACCCCCATCACCGGCCTGCGCGCGGTGCTGGAGAACGTCGTGGACGGCGTCTCCGCGCCCGACCCGGTCACCATGAGGACCGCGCTCGCCCAGACCGAACGGCTCGGCCGCCTGGTCGCCCAGCTCCTCGACCTGTCCAGGCTCGATTCCGGCGTGCGGCTGATCGAGCCCGAGGCCGTCGAGCTGGCTCCGCTGGTCGAGCAGGCCGTTCGGGAGATGTCGCTGGCGCGCGAGGACGTCACGATCACGGCGTCGGTGCCCGGCGGGCTGGTGGTGCGGGCCGATCCCGACCTGCTGGCGCAGGTGCTGGCGAACCTGCTGGACAACGCCGTACGGCACAGCCCTTCGGGGGGCGTGGTGACGGTGGCGTGCGGGGCCGGGCGGGACGGGGCGCGGGTGGTGGTGGCCGACCAGGGGCCGGGCATCCCGGAGGCGGCCAGGGGGCGGGTGTTCGAACGGTTCTCCCGGCTGGACGCGGGGCGGGCGGCCGACTCCGGGGGCGCGGGGCTGGGGCTGGCGATCGTCAAGGAGGTCGTGGAGCTGCACGGGGGGTCGATCCGCATCGACGACTGCGCGGGGTGCCGCATGGTCGTCGATCTACCTGGAAGGACGACGATGACGGACACACCGTTCGACACGGGGGCGAACAGGGTGCACGAGGGCCGTCCGGGGGACGCGCTTCCCCTGGGCGACGCGCTCCCCGCGGTCGCGGACGGCCCGGCTCCGGCCCCCGTCCCCCTGACTCCTGGCACGACGGCACCGGGCACCATGGCCCCGGGGCCTCCCGCTGCACCGAGCGCCGCCGACGAGGCGCCACCGCGCCCCCCGGACGCGATCGATCCGGGCCCGCTCACGGAGTCCGGCACGCCCGTGGGGTCCGTCGCGGGCGCGGGGCAGGGGGCGGCGGCCGGGGGGCTTGCCAGGATGGTCGGGGGCGGGGTGCTCGGGGTCGTCGTCGGGTTCCTGGGCGGGCTGTTCGCGGCCGTGCTGGCCTCGGTGACCGTCGGCGACGGTCTGGCGCTCGTCACGCTGGTCATGGTGACCGCGTTGGGCGGCGCGCTCGGAATGGCACTGGGCGCGGGGTCGGGGCGCAGGGCGGCGGCGTACCAGGCCGCGTACCAGGTGGCGGGGCGGGGACAGGGCGGGGGCGGGGGCGGGTCGGCGTACGTGCCGCCGCCGCTCTTCCCCAGGCCCGAGCTGCCCGCCGCGCCGCGCTGGCTGCTGCCGGCCGCTGCGGGCGCGGGCGTGTTCGCCGCCGTGGCGCTGCCCGACGCGCAGGTGGGGCTGGGGATCGTGCTGGTGGCCATGGTGCTCGGCGCGGCGGCGCTGCCGGCCGTGCTGCGCAGGATGACCCCCTGGACGCCGGCCTTGGGGATGACGGCGTACTGGCTGATCTCCATGGCGGCCGTGCGCGACGCGGACTGGCTGGTCGCGATCCTGCTCGTGGCGGGGGCGGGGCTGGGCGCGCTGGCGGTGTCCGGCGCGGGGTCGGGATGGCTGGGCGTGGTCAGGGGCGGCGTGTCCGTGGTGCTCGCGCTCGGTCCGGTGCCGTGGTTCCTCGCCGGGCCGCTCAGGAAGCTGACGGCCAGGCGGCGGATCATGCCGGTGCTCGCGGGGCTCGGCATCGCGGTCGTGCTGCTGCTGGTGTTCGGGCTGCTGTTCGCCTCGGCCGACGCGGTGTTCGCCGCGTACGTCGAGCGCCTGACCAGCACCCCGGCCTGGGCCGACTCGGTGCCCTCGCAGATCTTCGTCTTCGGGTTCGTCGCCGTGCTGCTGGCCGCCACGGTGCTGGTCGCGCTGCGGCCGGTGATCGACCCGGTCGGTCCCGAGCACAAGTTCGGCGTGAGCAGGAGCGTGTGGCTGGTGCCGCTCGTCTCGGTGAACCTGCTGTTCTCGTCGTTCGTGGCGGTCCAGATCAGGGCGCTGTTCGGCGGCGACGGCTGGGTGCTGAGGACGGCGGGCCTGACCTACGCCGAGTACGCCCGGCAGGGGTTCTTCCAGCTCGTGGTGGTCAGCGTGTTCGTGCTGGGCATCGTCGCGGTGGCCGGGGGGCTGCTGCGGACCGAGCGTGGCGAGCGCTGGCTGCTGGCCGTCCTGCTCGGCGTGCTGTGCGGGCTGACCATGGTGGTGCTGGCCTCGGCCCTGCACCGGATGAGCCTCTACACCGACGCCTACGGCCTGTCGCGGCTGCGGATCTCGGTGCAGGCGACCGTGTGGTGGCTGGGCGCGCTGTTCGCGCTGGTGCTGCTGGCCGGCGCGGTACGCCTGGCCGGCCGCGGTTCCGGCTGGCTGCCGCGCACGATCGTCCTGGTCACCGGGCTCGGACTGGGCGCGTTCGCGCTGGTGAACCCCGACCTCCAGGTCGCGCAGACCCAGGTCGAGGTGCGCGGCGTGACCAACATGGACTCCGACTACCTGGGCGACCTCGGCGCGGAGGCCGTGCCCGCGCTCGACCGGCTGCCCGAGCCGCAGCGCAGTTGCGTGCTGGCCGACGTGGTCCGCGCCAACGAGCTCGACCGGCCCGACCCGTGGAACGGCTGGAACCTCGCCCGCGCGCGGGCCCGGGACCTGCTGGCCGAGCGGCCCGTGGACCGCTCGATCACGTGCGCATCGGCGTCCTCGCGCGGCTCTGATTGAATCTTGGTGTGAGGTTCGACGTAGTCATCAGCGGCGGCCGGGTGCTCGACGGCACGGGCGCGCCGCCGTACCGGGCGGATGTGGGGATCGCGGGCGACGAGGTCGCGGCGGTCGGCAGGCTGGGCGGCGCGCAGGCGGAGACGGTGATCGACGCGACCGGGCGGTTCGTCGCGCCCGGCTTCGTCGACTGCCACGCCCACGGCGATGCCGCCGTGTTCGACCCCTCCGTGCAGCTCGCGGCGCTGCGGCAGGGGGTGACCACGTTCGTCCTGGGGCAGGATGGTCTGTCCTTCGCGCCGGGGTCGGCCGAGACCGTCGCCTACGCCTCGCGCTACTTCGCCGCCGTCAACGGCGCCCTGCACGAGGGCCCGCTGAGCGTGGCCGAGCTGCTCGACGGCTACGACCGCGCGGTGGCGCTGAACACGGCCTACCTGCTGCCGCACGGCACGATCCGCTACGACGTCCTGGGGCCCTCGCCGGAGCCGGCCTCGCGGGCCGAGCTGGCCGCGATGGTCGAGCGGGTCGAGCGCGGCCTGTCCGAGGGCGCGGTCGGGCTGTCCAGCGGGCTCGAATACCTGCCGGGCCGCTACGCCGACGCCGCGGAGCTGGCCGCCCTGTGCGCGCCGCTCGGCGGCCTGCCGTACGTCACCCACATGCGGGCCTACGGCGTGAACGCCGGGGTCGGCATGGCGGAGGTCATGGACATCGCCGGGCGTTCGGGCACGGCCGTGCACGTCTCCCACCTGCACGGGCCGGCCGACGTGCTGCTGCCGCTGGTCGGCAGGGCCCACGACGAGGGCGTCGACCTCACCTTCGACACCTATCCCTACCTGCGCGGCAGCACGATCCTGGCCATGGTGGTGCTGCCGCCGTCCGTGCCGGGCGCCGATACCGACGCGGCGCTGGAGATGATCACCTCGCCGGAGCTGGACGACTGGTGGGCGGGGCTCGGCGACGTCTACCCCCGGCTGACCGTCTCCCACGCGCCCGGCCTGGAATGGGCCGAAGGGCTCACCCTGCCGGACGCCGCCGGACGGGCCGGCATGACGCCCGCCGCGTTCTGCCGCCACCTGCTGGTGGAGACGCGGCTGGAGGCCGGGTGCGTCTCCGCGCGTCCCGACGAGGGCCCCGAAGGTGAGGAGTCCGTACGCCGGATCCTGCGCCACCCCTCCCACACCGGCGGCTCCGACGGCATCTACGTGGGCGGTCATCCGCATCCGCGCGGGTTCGGGGCCTTCGCCAGGTTCCTCGGCCGGCACGTCCGCGAGCTGGGCGACTGGACGTGGGAGCAGGCGGTCGTGCACCTGGCCTCCCACCCGGCCCGGCGGTTCGGGCTCGACCGGCGCGGGCTGGTGCGTGGCGGGTGCGTCGCCGACCTGGTGGTGTTCGACCCGCTCACGGTGTCCGACCGGGCGACGTACGCCGATCCGCGCAGCCCGGCGCACGGCGTCGACGACGTGCTCGTGTCCGGCGTACGGGTGCTGGCCGGAGGCGAGCTGACCGGGGCCCGTCCGGGGCGGGCACTTCGATCACGCTGATCCCGCCTGGGATAGGGTCAGACGCGGATAAAGGGGGTGTTGTGCAGGTAATCCTTGGGCAGTCGGTCCTCGACGGCGAACTCGGCTTTCCGCTGATGATCGTGCACCGCGACGCGCTGGAGCACAACGTGGCCACGATGGCGGCGTTCGCCCGCGATCACGGCATGGAGCTGGCTCCGCACGTCAAGACCCACATGTCGCCGGAGATCTCCGCCATGCAGCTCGAAGCGGGCGCGTGGGGGCTGACGGTCGCGACGACCCGGCAGGCCGGGATCGCCCGCGGCTACGGCGGCGACCGGATCATGGTGGCCAACCAGGTCGTCGACTCCGCCGGGCTGACCTGGGCCGCCGGAGAGCTCGACCGCGACCCCGCCTTCGAGTTCCTCAGCTTCGTCGACTCCGAGGCCGGGGTGGACATCCTCGCCCGGCACGCCTCGACCCGGCCGTTCCGGGTGCTCGTGGAGCTCGGGCACGAAGGCGGACGAGCCGGCTGCCGCACCCTCGGCGAGCTGCTGAAGGTGGCCGCGTACGCGCAGGAGACGCCCGGCGTCGAGCTGGCCGGCGTCGCCGGGTACGAGGGGGCGCTGAAGAGCGCGGAGGAGGTCCGGCGGTACCTGGCCGGGTTGCAGGAGGCCGTCGAGCACGTCCGCGTGCGCAACCCGATCCTGACGATCGGCGGCAGCCAGTGGTTCGACGTGATCGGGCGCGAGCTGGTCACCACGCACGCCCGGATCCTGCTGCGCAGCGGCGCGTACGTCACCCACGACGACGGCTACTACCGCGAGCGCACGCCGTTCAACCGGATCGAGGGCGAGCTGCGGCCGGCCCTTGAGGTGTGGGCGCACGTGTTGTCCACGCCCGAGCCGGGCCTCGCGATCGTGGGCATGGGCAAGCGCGACGCCCCCTACGACGAGGGCCTGCCGGTGCCGCGCCGGAGCGGCCTCACGATCACGAAGATGCAGGACCAGCACACCGTCGTGCGGGCCGACGGGCTCAAGCCGGGCGACCTGCTGGCCTTCGGGATCTCACATCCGTGCACCGCGTTCGACAAGTGGCGCGTGCTGCCGTTGGTGGACCGGGACTACCGTGTCGTCGGCACGATACACACCGATTTCTAGGGAGATTTCGTGAAGAAAGAGCTCAAGACCACCGAGGGCGCCGCGCCGGTCGGGGCGTACTCCCAGGGGCTCGTGGTGGGCGACTTCGTCTACACCTCCGGGATGGGCCCGCTCGACCCGCACACCGGCGAGATCGTCGGCGACGACGTGGCCACCCAGACCCACCAGGTCATGAAGAACCTCGGCGCCATCCTCGCCGCCCACGGCCTGGGCTTCGACGACGTCGTCAAGTCGACGGTCCACCTGCAGAACGTGAAGGAGGACTTCGCCGCCTACAACGAGGTGTACAAGTCCTACTTCACCCAGCCGTACCCGGTGCGGACGACGGTGGGCTCGCAGCTCATGAACATCCTGGTGGAGATCGACTTCGTCGCGCACAAGAGCGCGTAAGGTCTGCACGTGGACAGTTCGGTTTACGTCTTCGCCGAGGACCTGCACGGTGAGGGCGTCGAGCGGGTGCTCGACAGGGTCAGCGCGTACGGCGTGGGCGGGGTCACGGTCGGCGCCGTCCACCACGCCGCGCGCGACGTCACCCCGCACGGACTGTCCAGGCTGACCGTCAGGCACGACGGCGCCCACTTCACCCCGCCGGCCGGGCTGTTCGACGGGCTCCGGCTCGCTCCCGTGCCCGGCCACGTCCACGCCCTCGACGGGCTGCGCGAGGCGTGCGCCGGGCGCGGCCTGAAGCTCCACGGCTGGACGGTCTTCCTGCGCAACGCCACGCTCGGCAACGAGCACCCCGACGTGACCGTGCGCGACTGCTTCGGCGACCGCGGCTCGCTCGACGACCTGTGCCCGGCCCATCCCGACGTGCGCGAGTACTCCGTCGCGCTGGCCAGGGCGGTGGCCAGGCTGGGCGTCCACAGCGTGGTCGCCGAGGCGCTGCACTTCACGCCGGTCGAGCCGCAGCGCTCCTTCGTGCAGCTCGGGCCCATGGACTCGTTCCTGTTCGGGCTCTGCTTCTGCGACTACTGCATGCGCCGGGCCACCGACCTGGGCGTGAACGCCGAGGTGGCGCGCGAGGAGTGCGCGCGGATCGTGGGCGGCGTCTTCGACGGCGACCCGGCCGCGCAGGGCGAGGTGACCAGGGCGGCCCTCACCGCCTACGCCGGGCCCGAGGTGGTGGCGTACGCGCGGGCGCGCTCCGAGACCGTCACCACGCTCGTCTCCGAGGTGTCGTCGGCGGTCGCCGAGGAGGGCTCCAAGCTGGTCTTCGTCGACTCGACCGGGGCGGTGAAGGGCTACCGGGACGGCCTGCCGACCCCGGGCCTGGCCGCCCACGACGCGTGGCAGCTCGGGGTGGACCTGGTGGCGCTGGGCGACCTGGTGCCCGCCTTCGGCGTGCTGGCGTACGCGCGGGACGCGGCCCGGGTGGCCGACGACGTGGGCGCGTACCTGCGGTCGGTGGGCAAGGACCGCGAGGTGCGGGCGGTGCTGCGGCCCGGGTACCCCGACAGCGACTCGACCGACCGCCTGGTGGCCAAGGCCAGGGGGGCGAAGGCGGCGGGCGCGCTGGCGGTCGACTTCTACGCCTACGGCCTGGTGCCGCACCCGGTGCTCGACCGCATCCCGGCCGCCCTCGCCGCCGCCGGCTGACCCACCCGAGCCCGCCGCACGCCCGACCGACCCCGAGCCTTCTCCCCGAACCAGGCCCGCCCGCTCACACCAGACACGCCCGGTCACACCTGGCCCGCCCGCTCACACCTGGCCCGCCCGCTCTTGTCCGGCGCGTCCGCTCAGAAGGTGTCGAGCAGGGCCGAGACCGCCTTCTGAGCGAAGCCGTCGGGCAGGGGCAGGCCGCGGAAGACCGTGCGCATCCACACGGCCCCGGCCAGCAGGTCCATGATCAGCAACGGATCGGCCGACCCGCTCAGCTCACCCCGCCGCACCGCGCGCTCGAACACCACGCGCTCCCGCGCGAACCGGTCGGCGAAGAACCGGCGGGCGTCGAGCTCGGGATGCCGCACGGCGGCGGCCAGTGCCGCGACCGCGATGTCACTGCCGGGCGGCTCGGTGAGCAGCCGCTCGACCTGCTCGACCAGCGCCACCAGATCGCCCCGGAACGACCCGGTGTCCGGCGGCTCGAACGCCAGCACGTCCGACTCGACCAGCGCGGCCCCGAGCAGCGCCGCCTTCGACGGCCACCACCGGTAGATCGTCGTCTTGTTGACCCCCGAACGCTCGGCGACCCCCTCGACCGTCAGCCCGTCATAGCCCTTGTCCGCGACCATCCACAGCGTCGCGTCGAAGATCTCCCGCTGCTTCCTCGGCGCCATAGGTCATTTTCTCCCGGCGAACGCCATGGCCACGCCGAGCCCCAGGTAGACGACGCCGCTGACGTACCGCAGAGCCTTGGCGCCCCTGGTCAGCCGGGCGCCGAGGGTGCCGGCGGTGAGGGCGTACACGATGTCGCTGGCGAGCCCCAGGAGCAGCAGCGTCAGGCCGAACACGACGATCTGCAGCGCCGGCGAGCCGGCGCCGGGGTCCACGAACTGCGGGAGGAACGCCACGAAGAACAGCGCCACCTTGGGGTTGAGCACGTTGACCAGGACCCCTTCGAGGAACACCTTGGCCAGCGGCTGCACGGGCAGCCTCCCGGCCTCCGGGTCCTTGCCGGTGAAGGCGCGCACGCCCAGGTAGACGAGGTAGGCCACGCCCGCCCACTTGACGATCCCGAACAGCGTCGCCGACCGCGAGATCACGTAGGAGAGCCCGGCGGCGGCCGCGGCGATGTGCACCAGCGTCCCGGTCTCGACGCCGAGCGCGCTGGCCAGCCCGGCCGCCCTGCCCTGGGCCAGGCCCCTGGCGGTGATGTACAGGTGGTTGGGGCCGGGGACGAGCACCAGGACGAGCGAGGCCGTCCCGAAGAGCACGAAAGTCGTCAAGGAGATCACGAAAGAGCAGCGTAGAGCGGGTTTGGTATGACGAAGAGGGCCAATTCCGGGGCGGTCGGGCGGACCAATGGAATGTCACCGGCTCATGGCACACTTGCTGGCGTGAACGGTCTTCTCGTCGGGCGCTCGGCCGAGCTGTCCAAGCTCGTGCGTGTGCTGGAGTCCGCGGCCGACGGCACGGCCGGGGTCGCGCTCGTCGGCGGCGACGCGGGGATCGGCAAGACGCGCCTGGCCGGTGAGCTGGTCGCCGAGGCGCGCGAGCGCGGCTTCCACGTCATGGTCGGCCAGTGCGCCGAGCTGGGCGACGCGCTGCCCTACCTGCCGCTGGCCGACGCGCTGCGCGGGGCCGAGCCGGGCGTGCGCGAGGCGGTCGCCGCCCATCCCATGCTGGGCCAGCTCCTGCCGGGCCGGGAGAGCGAGGCGCCTTCGGCCGGGCTCACCCAGCAGCGGCTGTTCGGGTCGCTGCTCGGGCTGCTGGCCGACGTCCAGCCGGTGCTGTTCCTGATCGAAGACCTCCACTGGGCCGACCGTTCCACCCGCGACCTGCTGGTCTTCCTCAGCCGCATGCTCCAGAGCGAGCGCGTCTGCGTGGCCGGCACCTACCGCACCGACGACCTCCACCGCCGCCATCCGCTGCGCGCGGTGCTGGCCGAGCTCAAGCGGCTGCCGTCGGTGACGAACGTGGAGCTGGGCCCGCTGGCTTCCGGTGAGATGTCCGACTACGTCACCACCTTGGGGGAGGTGGGGGCGCAGGAGCTCGGGCTCATCGTCTCGCGCGCCGACGGCAACCCGTTCTACGCCGAAGAGCTGTTCGCGGCCATGTCCGAGGGCGACACCCTGCCCGACGGGCTGGCCAGCCTGCTGCTGTCGCGGGTCGAGGTGCTGTCCGAGGCCGGGCAGCGGGTGCTGCGCGCCGCCGCGGTGGCCGGCCGCCGGGTGGAGGACGACCTGCTGCGCGAGGTCTCGGGGCTGCCGCTGGCCGAGTTCGAGGAGGCGGTCAGGGAGATCGTCTCGCGCGGCCTGCTCAAGGTCCAGGGCCATGGCTACGCCTTCCGCCACGCCCTGTTGCAAGAGGCGGTCTACACCGATCTGCTGCCCGGCGAGCGTACGCGGCTCCACGCCGACTTCGCCCGCCTGCTCACCTCGCCCGCCGAGCTGGCCCACCACCACCTCGCCAGCCACGACCTGGCCGGGGCGCTCGCCGCCTCGGCGCAGGCGGGCCGGGACGCCGAGCGGCTGGGCGCGCCCGCCGAGGCCCACAACCACTACGACCAGGCGCTCGGCCTGTGGGACCGCGTCGAGGGCGCCGCCGCCCTTGCCGGGGAGAGCCGGGTCGCCCTGGCCTTCCGCAGCGCCGTCGCGGCGGCCGACAGCGGCGACAACCACCGGGCGGTCCACCGGCTGCGGGCGCTGCCGCCGACCTCCGAGGTCGCCGAGCGGCTGGCCTACTACCTCTTCGAGACCAACGACCCGCCCGGTGCGATCGCGGCCGCCGAGCGCGCCGTCGAGGGCGCCGAGGACGAGCCGAGCCTCGCCCGCGCCCTCGCCACCCAGGCCCGCACACTGCTGTGGACCGCGCGCCACCACGAGGTGGAGCCGCTGACCGCGCGCGCCCTGGAGACGGCCCGCGCCTGCGGCGCCGTCGACGCCGAGGTGGGCGCGCTGCTCACGCTGGCCAGCTACGTCGAGCAGCGGGGCGACGTGGCGCGCGCCCATTCGCTGGCCGAGAGCGCCTCCGCCCGGGAGACGGGCGACCTGGCGATGGACCTGCGGGCCCGCTTCCACCACGCCCGCATCCACTACGAGCAGGGGCGGCTCGCCCAGGCCGCCGAGGTGGCCGACGACGGCATCAAGCTGGCCGTCCACACCGGCCTCAACTGGAGCACCTACGGCACCGACCTGCGCTTCCTGCGCCTGCTCATCCACTACGTCGCGGGCGAGTGGGACGCCGCGGAGGCGGTGGCCGCCGGGTTCGGCGCGCGGGTGGGCACGCTGTCGGAGGCCATCCTGTCGTCGTTCGCCCTGTTCATCGAGGTGGGTCGGGGGTTGCCCGCGGTCGAGGCGCGGCTGGGGTGGCTGCGTCCGTTCTGGCACGATCCGCTGGCGACGTACATGTCGCGGGGCATGGCCGCCGAGCACGCCCTGTGGAACGGCGACCCGGCCGCCGCGCTCGACCACGTCCACGCGGCCATGGCCACGCTCGACGAGGGCGAGTCCGGCACGGTGCGGCTGGCCGCCATCGGCCTGTGGGCGATGGCCGAGCTGGGCACCACCGAGGGGGCCGACGACCTGCTGGCCCGCGCCCGGTTCGCCGCGACGAAGGGGCCGACCGGCGACGGCGGCCACCTCGGTCCCGAGGGGCAGGCGTGGACGCTGCGGGTGGAGGCCGAGTGGCACCGCCTCCACGGGCGGCTCGACGTCGCGCTGTGGCGCGAGGTGGTCGCGGCCTTCGACTTCGGCTTCGTCTACGAGGTGGCCAGGGCGCGCTGGCGGCTGGCCGAGGCCCTGCTCGCGGCGGACGAGCGGGAGGCTGCGCACGAGGAGTGGGCCCTGGCCAAGGAGGCGGCCGGCAGGCTGCGGGCCGCGCCGCTGGAGGCCGCGCTGCTGGAGTTCGGCAGGCGGGCCCGGTTCGGCGGCGGGCAGCCAGAGGGTGGCCTGACCGCGCGCGAGGTCGAGGTGTTGCGGCTGGTCGCCGAGGGGCTGACCAACCGGGAGATCGCCGCGCGGCTGTTCATCGCGCAGAAGACGGTGAGCGTGCACGTCTCCAACATCCTGGGCAAGCTCGACGTCTCCACCCGTACCCAGGCGGCCGCCGCCGCCCGCGCGCACGGGCTCCTGTGATCACGGCTGTCTGAGGCTCGACGCCGACGACAACGGCCTGTGGACGTCGAGGCGGAGATCGTCGTTAGACGCAGGACATGGATGGCGGGACAGGCAGGGGTGAGTCCGTACATCTGGGACGCCACGTGCGGCCATTTGGGGCGATGTTTGCGTCTCTCCTCGTAGCGTCCGAGATCGGGACCTCTCACCGGAGAGCGATGGCGGGCCCGGCCGGCGGCTCGCGTCGACCCGTCCTGTCGTGACAGGTCGGTCCATCCCGTTGTGATGCGCCGACCCGTCGTGTCGTGAGGTCGGTTCATCACGTTGTGATGCGCCGACCCGTCCTGTCTCGAAAAGGAGCAGCTTCATGCCCACTCTCGCCACGTCACTGCCCGCCCTGGCCGCCGCCGGGCTGACCGTACTGGCTCCGGCCGTCGTCCCGGGGGCCGCGCGTGCCGCGGCCGTGATCTCCTGCACCGTGTCCGGCCAGGCCCAGTACCTGCCGGGCGCGGGCCGGCTCCTGCGATTGGAACGTTCCTACAGCCGGCGGGAGGCGTGGAACTGCGTGGACCGCAGCGGCTCCGGGGTCACGGCGGCCCGGCTCCGCGCCAGCTTCAACGGCGTGACCCCGAGCTGCGGCGGGCGCACGTCCAGCAGCACGCGGTGGCGCCTGTCCGACGGAGGCAACGCCTACGACCGCGTGTTCGGCGACCGCGACTACGAGAGCGGCAACCTGGCCGACCGCATCGTCCACGACCGCGATGGGCACAACCTGGCCGACCGCATCATCCACGACCGTGACGAGCGCGACCAGGCCGACCGCGTCGTCTACGACCGCGAGCGCTGGGGCGCCTCCGACGGCGTCATCCGCGGCCGCGCCGCCGCCGCCGGGAGCGCCGCCGCGCCCGCGGGCACCGGCACGGTCACCATCGACTGGACCGTCAAAGGCACCAGGCAGACCAGCAAGGCCAACGCACGCATCGTCGAGATCGTGCACGACACGGCCAAGGTGTCCGGGACGATCCAGTCCGGGCTGTTCAGGGGCAAGACGTTCACGGGCCGGTTCGACACCTACCTGCTCGGCGGTTCGGGCACGTGCGTGTCGGGCTCGTCCGGCAGCGTGCTGAACGCGGACTTCAAGGGCCAGTTCGACGTCGGCTGATCGCCACCCCACCGGGCGCGACCGGCGCCTGGCCCCCTACGGGCGGCCAGTCCGCCGGTCTCGCCCGACCGCGCTTCTTGGTAAGTTGTCCTGAGGTGTGCCGGGAAGTCTGGTCGGCGATTCCGTCGTCGATCGTGGAGTTCTCCTTGAAGGCTTTCCCGGGCGGTCCGCCGTGACCGTCACCGCGTGGCTGGCGGTCGCCGTCTTCCTCGTCTCGTACACGCTGATCGCCACCGAGAAGGTGCACCGGGTCGCCGCGGCGCTCGGCGGCGCGGGGATCATGCTGGTGCTGCACGCCACCGACGGCGGCGCGGCCTTCTTCGACGAGCACACCGGCATCGACTGGAACGTCATCTTCCTGCTGCTCGGCATGATGGTGATCGTCGGCGTGCTGAAACAGACGGGCGTCTTCGAGTTCCTGGCCATCTGGGCCGCCAAACGGGCCAGGGGCCGCCCGTTCCGGCTCATGGTGCTGCTGATCCTGATCACCGCGGGCGCGTCGGCGCTGCTGGACAACGTGACCACCGTGCTGCTGATCGCGCCGGTGACGTTCCTGGTCTGCGAGCGGCTGGCGCTGCCGGTCGCGCCGTTCCTGATCGCCGAGGCGATGGCCTCCAACATCGGCGGCACCGCCACCCTGGTCGGCGACCCGCCCAACATCATCATCGCCAGCCGCGGCGGGCTGACCTTCAACGACTTCCTCGCGCACCTGGCCCCGCTGATCGTGGTGCTGATCGTCGTCTTCATCGGGTTGTGCCGGGTGATGTTCCGCCGGTCGTTCACCTACGACCCCGATCTGGCGGCCGAGATCATGGCGCTCGACGAGCGCGAGGCCATCGCCGACCGCAGGCTGCTGTGGCAGTCGCTGACCGTGCTCGCGGTGGTGATGGCGGCGTTCGTGCTGCATCCCGTGCTGCACTACGAGCCGTCGGTGGTGGCGCTGCTCGGCGCCGGTGTGCTGGTGGCCCTCACCAAGGTGACCACCGAGGAGGCGATCGCCGAGGTCGAGTGGCCCACGCTGGTGTTCTTCGCGGGCCTGTTCGTCATGGTAGGGGCGCTGGTGGAGACCGGGGTCATCGCCCAGGTCTCCCAGGCCGCAGCGCAGGCCACGCACGGTCAGCTCGGGCTGACCACGATGGTGCTGCTGTGGGCCTCGGCGGGCCTGTCGGCCATCGTCGACAACATCCCGTACGTGGCCACCATGAGCCCGATCGTGGCCGACCTCGTCCAGGCCAACGGCGGCGACGGACCGGCGCGGGTGTTGTGGTGGGCCCTGGCGCTCGGCGCCGACCTGGGCGGCAACGCCACCGCCGTGGGCGCGGCGGCGAACGTGGTCATCCTCGGCATCGCGGCCCGCAACGGCACCCCGATCAGCTTCTGGCAGTTCACGAAGTACGGCCTGGTCGTCACGGCGACGACGGTCGCGCTGGCCACGCCCTACCTGTGGCTGCGTTACCTGATGTGACGCAGCTCATGTCACACCCGGGAGCCGCGCATGCTCTCAGGAGACATGATGCCTGGAATGACGGACGTTTTCGCCGGCCACAGGGAGCTGCTGTTCTCCATCGTCTACAACATGCTCGGCAGCGTCTCCGACACCGAGGACGTGCTCCAGGAGACCTGGCTGTCGTGGTCGTCGAGGGACCCGGACGAGATCGGGAACCCGCGCGCCTACCTGGTGCGCATCGCCGTGAACCAGGCGCTCGCCCACCAGTCGGCGCTGCGCCGCCGCCGCGAGACCTACGTCGGGCCGTGGCTGCCCGAGCCGCTGGTCACGGACGCCGACGGGGCGGAGGAGGTCGTGCGGGGCGAGTCGGTGTCGCTGGCGCTGCTGGTGGTGCTGGAGACGCTGACGCCGCTGGAGCGGGCCGTGTTCATCCTGCACGAGGTGTTCGCCTTCCAGCACACCGAGATCGCCGGCATGCTCGGCCGCAGCCCCGCCGCCGTACGGCAGCTCGCGCACCGGGCCCGCGAGCACGTCCAGGCCCGGCGGCCGCGCAACCGGGTGGACGCGCACGTCCAGCAGGAGGTGACCGAGCGGTTCGTGGCCGCGGCGTTCGGCGGCGACCTCGACGCGCTGATGGAGCTGCTGGCGCCGGAGGTGACCCTTTGGGCCGACAGCGGCGGCAAGTCGGTGGTGGGCGGCCCGCGTCCGGTCCGGGGACGCGACAAGGTGGCCCGGCTGCTCGTCGCGCGCACCGCCCAGCCGATGGAAGGGTTGGACATCCAGTACAGAGAGACCAACGGGGACCCCTCGGCGGTGGTGTTCGTGGAGAACGCGCCGTTCGCCGTCATGGTCGTCGACCTGACCCCCGACGGGTCGCAGGTGCGCGACATCTACACGGTCGCGAACCCCGAAAAGCTCTCCCGGGTGCGGAAGGAGCCGGGAACGAGCCCGTCCTAGCCGACGGTCTCGGGCACGGGGCTCTCGGCGGGCGCGGCGGCGGCGCGGGCCCGCAGGCCGAACGCGGTCACCAGCACGGCCACCACCGCGGCGGCCACCGGGACGACCAGGGCGATCCGGAGCGAGTCCAGGGTCGGCACGGTGCCCCCGCCCAGCGCGGCCACGTTCACGGCGGTCACCGCCGACAGGCCGAGCGCGGTGCCGAACTGCATCGCCGTGTAGAGCAGGCCACCGGCCAGGCCCTGCCGGTCCTCCTCCACGCCCTCGGTCGCGGCCATGGTCAGCGGGC
Source organism: Nonomuraea sp. NPDC052265 (assembly GCF_044547985.1). Lineage (NCBI taxonomy): Bacteria > Bacillati > Actinomycetota > Actinomycetes > Streptosporangiales > Streptosporangiaceae > Nonomuraea > Nonomuraea sp. NPDC052265. The sequence goes on along the minus strand of NZ_JBIUBJ010000001.1, from coordinate 471,617 downwards.
CGTAGGTCAGCGAGAAGGCCAGGCCGAGCAGGAGCATGGTGGGCAGCATGGCGGCGTACGTCCAGTCCGGGCCGACCGGCAGGAACAGCGCGTACGCCGGCGCCGCCAGCACGATCCCGGCGAACAGCACGCGGGCGTTGCCGAACCTGTTCACCAGGCGCGGCGTGAGCGTGGGGGCCAGGACCGTGTCGATGCCGATCACCAGCATGGCCAGGCCGGTCTGCAGGGTGCTCCAGCCGCGCACCTCCTGGAGGTAGAGCGTGGCCAGGAACTGGAACCCGGCGAACGAGGCCAGGAACAGCAGCGCGCCCAGGTTGGCCCGGACGAGCGGCCCCGAGCGCAGGATGTCCAGCCGGACCAGCGGGTTGGCCGAGCGCCGTTCGATCAGCACGAACAGGGCGAGCAGCAGCAGCCCGGCGGCGAACGTCGCGACCGTGGCGCCGGAGCCGTCGGCGGGCGCCTCCAGGCGGACCACGCCGTACACGAGCAGCAGCATCGAGCCGGTGATGGTCAGCGCCCCGGCCAGGTCGAACGAGCCCCGCGCCCGTTCGCCGGAGTCCTTGACCAGCGGCACGGCGGCCAGCAGGATCACCGCCGACAACACCACGGGGGCGAAGAACACCCAGCGCCAGCCGATCGAGGCCAGCAGGCCGCCGGCGACCAGACCGAGCGAGAAGCCGCCGGCCGCGGTCCCGGCGTACACGCCGAGGGCCTTGGTGCGCTGCGGGCCCTCGGGGAAGGTGCCGGTGACCAGCGCCAGCCCGGCGGGCGCCATGAACGCGGCGGCGACCCCCGTGACGAACCGGGCGACCAGCAACATCCACCCCTCGGTCGCCAGGCCGCCCAGTCCGGAGAACAGCAGGAACACCGTCAGCCAGGTCAGGAACATGCGGCGGTGGCCGAGCAGGTCGGCGGCCCGTCCGCCCAGCAGCATGAACCCGCCGTAACCCAGCACGTACGCGCTGACCACGCCGCTGAGCGTGCCGGTGGACAGGCCGAGGTCGGCGCGGATCGACGGCAGCGCCACGTTCAGCATGGCCACGTCGACGCCTTCCAGGAAGACGGCCCCCGCCAGGACGAACAGCGCGCTCCACGCGCGTGCGCCCATGCGCTCGTTCGAGGGAGACATAGGAGGCATGGTGCATTCCTTCCAAAACAGTCGGTTCCTTCTTGTAACCAGCAGCATTTTTGGTGACCATGGGGACGCATGGAAGACGGAACTTCGATGTCCCTCGGTCACTGCGGGGATACCGACTACGACGTGCTGCAATGGGACCAGCGGGAGGACTGCGAGGTCAGGCAGATCCTCGACCGGGTCGCCGACAAGTGGTCGCTCCAGGTGATCGCGCTGCTCGACCGGCGCGGCCTGCGCTTCACCGAACTGCGCCGCATGATCGACGGCGTTAGCCAGCGCATGCTGACCAGGACGCTGCGGCACCTTGAGCGCGACGGACTGGTGAGCCGTACCGTCCATCCGACCGTGCCGCCCCGCGTGGACTACGCGCTGACGCCCCTGGGCGGCACGTTGCACGCCACCATCCGCGCCCTGGTCACCTGGACCGAGGAGCACCAGAGCGAGATCGCCGCCGCCCGCTCCGCCTACGACGTGCGCGTGGCGGCCGAGCGGGAGGCGGCGGCCGAGGAGGCCGCCGGACGGGACGCCGTCGCGCGCGGCGTCCTCGCGGGCATGCGCTGAAGGCCGTCAGTGACCGGGTGTGTGCCGGGGAGCGTGCTTGGGCGCGTGCCCCGGCGCCGCCGGGGTGGCGGCGGCCGGGCCGGCGGGGGACTGGCTCGCGTTCTGCTTCACCGGAACGATCACGCGCACGGCCCCCGCGTCGCGGAAGGTGAAGGTCATGGGCACGGAGGGGCCGCGTACGCCGGTGACCGTGCCGAGGGGCTGCTCGTTGGCGCCCACGGGCTGGTTGGGCCGGATGTCGGTGGCGGCGCCGGAGAGCTGCACCGAGCCGCCGCCGTCGACGGTGATCCGCTGGAGCTGGTCGGGCTTGTGGCCGTCGTTGATCAGCACGGCGTAGAGGGTCTGCTCGGAGGCGGGCGAGACGGGCGAGGCCGCCTGGCCGGAGGCGGCCCGGAGGTAGGCGTTGCGCACGTGCAGGACGCCCTTGGCGTCGGCGTTCGCGCCCTCGTTCTGCGGCAGGTGCTTCCCCGTGTCGTAGCCGGTGTTCGTGCAGCCCGTGGCGAGCAGGGCCAGGATCGCGGCACAGCTGATGGGACGCTTCACGACGCCCTCCCGTTCGTTACTCACCGTCATCGTTCCGTTACCCGTCAAGATGGAGGCGAACCCTTGGGGAAATACCAATTTTCCTACCGGAAGTGTGGGAGAATGCGGCATGGGCTTGGACCGGACCCGCTCGCCGAGTGAGCGCGCCGAGACTCCGCTGACCGCCGCGATCATGGCGGGCCGCTGGATCCGCACCGCCGCCGTGGACGACGGCAGAGGCCGTCACTGGCGTGCCAACCCCGACCCCCGTGGCAGGTCGGCCGCCGCCGGCGACTCCTGCTCCCTGTACGCGGGCGCGGCCGGCATCGTGCTGTTCTTCCTGGAACTGGCCGCCGCGACCGGCCACGAGGCGTACCTGGACGACGCCCGCAGGGGCGCCCGCTACCTGGCCGCCACCTGGCGCGAACGCGCCGACCTGACCCTCTACCACGGCCTGACCGGCACGCTCGTCGCGCTCGTCGAGGCCGGCTGGGCCTTCGGCGACGGCGTCTTCGAGGAGGAGGCCGTCGCGGTGGCCGACGCGATCGTCCGCGCCGCGCGCCCGCTCGACGGCGGGCCCGGCTGGACGCGCGAGCCCGCCCAGCGCGGCGACGGCGGGATCGTGCTGGGGCTGCTCCAGGCGTCCGCCGCGCTCGGCGTGCCGGGCTACGAGGAGACGGCCGTGGCGGCGGGCGAGCGCATCGCCGGGCTCGCCGTGCCCGGCCACCGCTTCGGCGACTGCGCCGACCTGCCCCTCGATGCCGTCACCCCGGGCTTCCTTTCCGGCACGGCGGGCACCGCCTTCCTCCTGGCCAGGCTCTACGGCGTCACGGGGGAGCGGCGCTTCCTGGAGGCGGCCGCCCGTGGCGCGGGCTTCGTCCGCGAGGTGAGCGCGGTGGCGGGCAGGTGCGCGGTCGTCCCGCACCACGTGCCGCAGGGGCGCGAGCTGCACTACCTGGGCTTCTGCTCGGGCTCGGCGGGCGTGGCCCGGATGTTCTACGAGTTGTACCGGGTGACCGGCGATCCCGGCCACCTGGACTGGGTGGAACGGCTCGCGCACGGCGTCGTCGAGAGCGGCGCCCCCCACCGGCGGACCGAAGGCTTCTGGAACGTGGCCTGCCAGTGTTGCGGCGCGGCCGGGCTGCTCGAACTGTTCGTCGGCCTGTGGGCGGCGACCGGTGACGAGGCCCGTCTTGAGCACGCCCGGGTGCTCGCCGGGCACCTCATCGGACGCGGCGACAACCACGACGGCCAGGGGTTCCGCTGGTACCAGGCGTACCGGCGGCTGCGTCCGGGCGAGGTGAGCGCGGACACCGGGTACATGGTCGGCGCGGCCGGCATCGGGGCCGCCCTGCTCCACCTCGACGCGGCGATGCAGTCCCGGCAGGCGCGCCGGGTCATCCTGCTGCCCGACAATCCCTTCCCGGCGATCCCGGTGCCATCCGCCAGACTTCGCGATTCATCCCAATAGGCATTCCCTTTAAAGCCGGTAGGGAATATTGACTTTCGGCGCGCGGCGGCCTAGCGTCGTTGGCATGAGCCAGGGCACTCTCCTGACCAGGCGCCCGCACGTGGACTTCGGCCACGTCGCCAGCGCCCAGTGTCGTTGATCACGGACCAGCAGCCGCCCGCCTCCCCCCGAGCGCTCCAGCGTGGCCGACGCCGTCCACGCCTCCGCTGACGAATCCCCGCTCTCCGTGCCCCCTTCCCGGCGTTCCCGGCCCCGCCGCCGGGAGCGGCGTGAGCACGCCCTCTCTCCCGTGAGGAGCCTTTCCGTGATCGCAACCGGACCTGCCCGCCCGTCCCGAACGAGGGCCGGCGCATGACCGACACGCTGCCCGACCAGCAGGCCGTCGGCGCGGACGTGTTCCGCCAGGCGCTCGCCGTGCACGCCAGCGGGGTGGTGGTGATCACCGCGCAGAGCGACGGCATCCCCGTCGGGCTCACGGCCACCTCGTTCTCCTCGGTCAGCCTCGAACCGCCGCTCGTCTCCTTCTACGTGGACCAGTCCTCGACCACCTGGCCGTGGTTGCGCGGAGCCGACCACTTCGCGGTCAACATCCTGGCCAGCGACCAGGCCGAGCTCGCGGAGCGGTTCGCGCGCAAGGGGGTGGACCGGTTCGCCGCGCCCACCCGATGGCGGGCCGGGCCGCTGGGCGCGCCGCTGCTCCAGGACGTCTCCGCGCACCTGATCTGCCTGCCGTACGAGACCGTCGAGGTCGGCGACCACATGCTGGTCGTCGGCCTGGTGGCCGAGGCGGCCACGCACAACGCCGGCCGCCCGCTCCTCTACCACCAGGGCCGGTTCGGCCGCTTCCTGCCCCACCAGGAGAACCTGTGACCGCCACCACCGGCACGCCGGCCCGCTCGACCGCACCGCCTTGGTCGTGAAGGACGGCCGGGTCGTGGAGGAGGGCGAGGTCGGCGAGGTGTTCGGCCGCCCGCGTCACGCCTGCGCCGCAGCCCTGGTGGCTTCGGTCCCGCGTTTGCTGTAGCCTTTTCCTACTTTTTAGGTATGTTTTGTCTGAAAGGCAGTACCCCCATGTCCTCATCCAGCCTGCGCACCGCAGCCGTCATGCTCGCCGTCGTTGGGCTCCTCGGCGCCTGTGGTGGTCAAGGGGGTGCTGCCGGCGCGGCGCCGTCCAGCGGTCAGCCGGTCTACGGCGGCACGCTGACCTACCTGGAGCACCAGCCGCCCACCTGCCTCTACCTGCCGGCCGCCGGCTTCTATCCCAACGGCGGCATCCTCAACCAGATCACCGACAAGCTGACCTGGCAGAACCCGCAGACCCTGGAGATCGAGCCCTGGATCGCCACCAAGTGGGAGGTGAACGAGGACGCCACCGAGTACACCTTCCACCTGCGCCAGGGCGTGACCTTCAGCGACGGCGGCCCGCTCGACGCCGCCGCCGTGGCCGCCAACTTCGACGTGTACGGCCTGGGGAACACCGAGCTCAAGCTGCCGGTCGCCGAGTTCGTCAACAACTACGAGCGCAGCGAGGTCGTCGACCCGCTGACCGTGCGGTTCCACTTCAAGAAGCCCTCGCCCGGGTTCCTCCAGGGCACCTCGGTCATCGGGGCCGGGCTGGTGTCGAAGAAGACGATCTCGCTGCCGTACGAGCAGCAGTGCCAGCTCAAGAACATCGTCGGCTCGGGCCCCTTCACGCTGAAGAACCAGGTCGTCGACAAGGAGGTGGACCTGGCCGCGCGCAAGGACTACGACTGGGCGCCGCCGTCGTCCAAGCACCAGGGGCGGGCTTACCTGGACGAGATCAAGATCATTGTGACGCCCGAGGACAACGTCCGGGTCGGCGCGCTGACCTCCGGCCAGGCCGACTTCGTGCGCTACGTCCAGGCCTACGACGAGAAGACGGTCAAGGACGCGGGCTTCCAGATCTACGCCGAGCCGACCAGGGGCGTGAACAACGGCCTGTACCTGCGGCCGTCCAACAGCATCCTGAAGGACCTCGACGTGCGCAAGGCGCTCCAGGCGGGCACCGACGTCAAGGAGGTCGTGGACACCCTGTTCACCGCGAGCTACCCGCGGGCCACCTCGGTGCTCAGCCACCTCGCCCAGGGCTACGTCGACCTGTCGAAGGACCTGGCCTACGACCCGGCCAAGGCCGGCGAGCTGCTCGACAAGGCCGGCTGGACCAAGGGCGCCGACGGCGTACGCGAGAAGGACGGCGTCAAGCTGCGGCTGGGCGTCTTCGTCGCCGGCCCGCAGCCGCTGTCCAAGCAGACGCTCGAACTCGTCGGCCAGCAGTGGGCCAAGCTCGGCGTGCAACTGGAGATCCGCCCCGCCGACGCCGGCACCCAGGCCGTGGACATCAAGGACGCCGAGAAGACCGCCGTCGCGCACAGCATGGTCGGCCGCGCCGACCAGGACGTCATCAAGAGCCACTTCCACAGCCGGAACCGCGACGTCATCCTCTCCAAGGACGACAAGCTCGACACCCTGCTGGAGGAGGAGTCCGCCGAGCCCGACAACGCCAAGCGCAACGCCAAGGTCGCCGAGATCCAGCGGTACGTGATCGACCAGGGCTATGCCATCCCCCTGTTCGAGGAGCCCCAGGTCTACGGCGGCGCGCCGTACGTCAAGGGCGTGGCCTTCGAGGCGGTCGCCCGGCCGTGGTTCTACTCGGCCTGGAAGACGCAGCAATGACCCGGTACCTCCTGACGAGGGCCGGGCAGGCGGTGCTCGTGCTGTGGGCCGCCTTCACCGCGAGCTACGTGCTGCTGCAACTGCTGCCCGGCGACTCGATCCTGATCAAGTTCCAGAACCCGGAGCTCGGCCTGTCGCCGCAGCAGATCGCCGAGATCCGGGCGTACTACAGCGGCGGCTCGCCGATCGGCGAGTACCTGCGTACCCTGTCCGGCTTCCTGACCGGCGGCTTCGGCTACTCGATCGACACCGGCACCCCGGTGGTCGAGCGCCTGGGCGAGGCGTTGCCCGAGACGGCCCTGCTGGCCTCGGCGGCGTTCGCGCTGGCGGTCCTGCTCGCCGTGGCGATCGCCTTCGTGGCGAGCTACAGCAGGACGTCGTGGCTGCGCGGGGCGCTGCTGTCGGTGCCGTCGCTGTTCATCTCGGTCCCGGCGTTCTGGCTGGGGATCCTGCTGATCCAGGTCTTCTCCTTCCGGCTGCGGCTGGTGCCCGTCATCGGCGGCGGCGAGCTGCAGCAGCTCGTCCTGCCGGTGGTGACGCTGGCCGTGCCGATCTCGGCGCCCATCGCGCAGGTGCTGGCGCGCGGCATCGACCAGGTGTACGCGCAGCCGTTCGTGCCGGTGATCGCGGCCAAGGGCGCCACCCGCTGGTGGATCCTGTGGCGGCACGTGGCGCGCAACGCCGTGCTGCCGACGCTGACCGTGGCGGGCCTGACGTTCGGCGAGCTGATCGCGGGCTCGGTCGTGACGGAGACCGTCTTCGGCCGCAACGGCGTCGGGCGGCTCACCGAGCAGGCCGTGACCGCCCAGGACACGCCCGTGATGCTGGCCGTCGTGGTGCTCGCCGCGGCGGTGTTCGTCCTGGTCAACTTGGTGGTGGACGTGTTGTTCCCGGTGCTCGACCCGCGGCTGAAGGCGGCGTCGTGAGGGCGGGCCTGATCCTGTCCTGGACGGTGATCGCCGTGGTGCTGCTGTGGGCGGTCGTCCCGGGCCTGTTCACCGGGTACGACCCGATCGCCGGCGTACCGGTCGAGAAGCTCCAGGCGCCGAGCGGGCAGCACCTGTTCGGCACCGACGCGGTCGGGCGTGACGTGTTCGCGCGGGTGGTGCACGGGGCCGTGCACTCGCTGTCGGGGGCGTTCGTCGCCGTCGCGGTCGGCCTGCTGCTCGGCACGCTGCTCGGGCTGCTGGCCGGCTCGCTCGGCGGGGTGTTCGACGCCGCCGTCATGCGGGTCGTGGACGTGCTGCTGTCGGTCCCCGGGCTGCTCCTGGCCCTGGTCGTGATCATCCTGCTCGGCCCCGGGACGGTGAACGTGGCCGTCGCGGTCGGCGTCGGCTCGGTCGCCGCGTTCGCCCGGCTGTCGCGCTCGGAGGTCGTCCGGGTGCGCCGCACCGACTACGTGGAGGCCGCCTTCGGCAGCGGCGGCCGGTTCACCGCCGTGTTGTGGCGGCACGTGCTGCCCAACTCCCTCGGACCCGTCGTCGCGCTGGCCGCCCTGCAGTTCGGCGTGGCCATCCTGGCCATCTCGACGCTCGGTTTCCTCGGTTACGGCGCCGAGCCGCCCACCCCCGAGTGGGGGCTGCTCATCGCCGAGGGCCGCAACTACCTGGCCACGTCCTGGTGGCTGACCACGCTGCCCGGGGCCGTGGTGGTCGCGGTCGTGCTCGCCGCCGGCCGGATCAGCCGGTCCATCGCCAAGGAGTCCTCGTGAGCCTGCTCGACGTCCGCGACCTCGCGGTCTCCTACGACGGCCGCCCGGCGGTCCACGGCGTCTCCTTCACCGTCGAGCCGGGCGAGGTCGTCGCGGTCGTCGGCGAGTCGGGGTCCGGCAAGACCACGACCGCGCACTCGATCATCGGGCTGCTGCCGCGCAACGCCTCGCTCGACGGCGGCAGCGTGCTGCTGGGCGAGAACGACCTGGCGACCTGGTCGCCGCGGCGGATGGAGTCCGTGCGCGGGGCCCAGATCGGGCTGGTGCCGCAGGATCCGTCCAACTCGCTCGACCCGGTCAAGACGGTCGGGGCGCAGATCGCCGAGGTGCTGCGCATCCACAAGCGCGGCGACCGGGCCGCCGTCCGGCGCCGGGTGGTCGAACTGCTCACCCGCGTCGGCCTGCCCGACCCCGAGACGCGGGCCCGCCAGTACCCGCACGAGCTGTCCGGCGGCATGCGCCAGCGCGTGCTGATCGCCATCGCCGTCGCGCTCGAACCCCGGCTGATCATCGCCGACGAGCCCACCAGCGCCCTGGACGTCACCGTGCAGCGGCGCATCCTGGACCTCGTCGACGACCTGCGCGCCGAGTTCGGCACCGCGGTGCTGCTGGTCACCCACGACCTCGGCGTGGCGGCCAGCCGCTCGGACCGGCTGGTCGTCATGAAGGACGGCCGCGTCGAGGAGCAGGGGACGACCAGGGGCATCCTGGCGGCGCCCGGCGCGGACTACACCCGGCGGCTGCTGCACGACGCCCCCGCGCTGTCGGCCCGCCCCTTCCGCGAGCCGGTGACGGCCGAGCCCGCGATCGTGGTGCGCGACCTGGTCAAGGAGTTCCGGTCGGGGCGGCGGGCCTTCCGGGCCGTGGACGGCGTCTCGTTCGAGGTGCCGCGCGGCACCACGCACGCGCTCGTCGGGGAGTCGGGGTCGGGCAAGACCACCACCGCGCGCATGGTGGTGCGCTTCGCCGAGCCCACGTCGGGAACGGTCACCGTCACCGGGGCCCCAGACGGCCGCGGCTTCCGCCGTCACGTCCAGCTCGTCCACCAGAACCCGTACGGGTCGCTGGACCCGCGGCAGTCGATCGCCGACATCGTGGAGGAGCCGTTGCGCAACTTCCGGCTCGGCGACCGGGCCGCCCGCCGGGCCCGCGTCGCGGAACTCCTCGACCGGGTGGCGCTGCCCGCCGACGTGCGGTCCCGCAGGCCGCGCGAGCTGTCGGGCGGGCAGCGGCAGCGGGTGGCCATCGCCCGCGCGCTGGCCGCCGGGCCGGAGGTGCTCGTGCTCGACGAGGCCGTCTCGGCGCTCGACGTCACCGTCCAGGCGCAGATCCTCGACCTGCTCGGACAGCTCCAGCGCGACCTCGGCCTGACCTACCTCTTCATCTCGCACGACCTGGCGGTGGTGCGGCAGATCTCGCACACCATCTCCGTCATGAACAAAGGACGCATCGTGGAATCAGGATCCACCCGGCGGGTCTTCACCGACCCGGCCGACGACTACACCCGCGAGCTGCTCGCCGCCATCCCGGAACCGGTGCGATGAGGCTCGGCTTCTTCACCCGCGTCCTGGACGAGGCGCCCGCGGCCGAGCGTTACCGGCTGGCCGCCGAGCAGATCGCGCACGCGGAGTCGCTCGGGTTCGACACCGCCTGGGTGGCCCAGCACCACTTCGACGGCGAGGAGGGCGGGCTGCCCGCGCCGCTGGTGTTCCTCGCCCACGTGGCGGCCAGGACCAGCCGCATCCGGCTCGGCACCGGCATCATCACCCTCCCGCTGGAGCATCCCGTCCGGGTGGCCGAGGACACCGCCGTGCTCGACCTGCTCACCGGCGGGCGGCTGGAGGTCGGGGTGGGCAGCGGCGGGACGCCGTCGTCGTTCGGGCCGTTCGGGCACGACAGCGGCGACCGCGCCGCCCTGTACGCCGAGCACTTGTCGGTCCTGGTCAGGGCCTGGTCGGGGGAGGATCTGGGCGGCGGCAACCGGCTCTACCCGCCCGCGCCCCGGCTGCCCGGCGCGATCTGGGAGGCGACGTTCTCGGCCTCCGGAGGAGCGCGCGCCGGCCGGGCGGGCAACGGGCTCATGCTCTCGCGCACGCAGCCGCGCCCGGCCGACGACCCGCAGACGACGCTGGCCGACCTGCAACAGCCGATCGTGGACGCCTACCACGAGAACCTGCCCGCGGGCGCCGTCCCGCGCATCGTGGCCTCGCGGACCGCGTTCGTGGCCGACAGCAGGGCCGAGGCGCTGCGCCTGGCCGAGCTGGGGCTAGGCCGAGGCCGGCTGCCGTGGGAGCTGCCCGGCGGCGACCTCGACAGCCGCATCGCCGCCTTCGACGTGCACGTGGGCACCCCGCAGGACGTCATCGACGGCCTGCGCGCCGATCCGACCCTCGAACGGGTCACCGACCTGGTCTTCCAGGTGCACTCGGTGGACCCGCCGCACCCGCTGATCCTGCGTTCGATCGAGCTGCTGGCGACCGAGGTCGCGCCCGCGCTCGGCTGGCTCCCCTCCACCGAAATGAGCTCCACATGATCAACGACGTCATCGACCACCTGGCCGGGATAAGACCGGGCTCCCGCCTGGACAAGCTGCGCGACCTGCGGCCCGCCGCCCGCGAGCACGCCCAGCGGGGCTTCGACGCGCTCTTCACCCCCGACGAGGAGGGCGAGGTCACCCTCGTCGAACGCGACGCGGTCGCGGCCTTCGTGGCCGGGCTGCACCGCGACGCCGTCGTCGCCGGCTTCTACGCCGACCGGCTCGCCGAGCTGGCCCCCGGCCTGCTGAAGACCGTCGAGGCCGAGGTCGAGGCGGGCGCCACCACCGGCCCGTACGGGGTCTACCCCGCGCCGCTGGCCGCCGAAAGCGACGAGGGCCCGCGCTACCGCGTACGGAACCCGGACGAGCTGGGCGTCCGGCTCACCGCGGCGTTCGAGCACGCGCACCTGCTGGTGTTCCGGCCGCGCGAGGCGAGCGGGCAGGCCCTGGAGGCGCTGGCCGCGGCGGGCTGGAGCCCGACGGGCGTGGTGACGTTGTCGCAGCTCGTCGCCTTCCTCGCCTTCCAGGTCCGGGTGGTCGGCGGGCTCCGGCTGCTCGGCGTGGAGGTGGCGGCGTGAGCACCGGCTTCACCCGGGAACAGCTCGGCTGGCGGCCCTGGCTGCCGCCGCTCGCGCCGGAGGAGCTGACCGAGGCCCACTACGAGGCGCTGGTGGACCGGGCGCGGGCGTCGTCGCCGTACTTCCTGCTGCTGGCCCGCGACCCCGAGATCCTGCACGCGCGCACCAAGACCGACAACGACATCTTCTACAACGCCGACGGCGGGCTGCCGCGCGCCGAGCGCGAGCTGGCCGCGACCGCCACCTCGCGGCGCAACGGCTGCGTGTTCTGCGCGTCGGTGCACGCCCGCTTCGCCGCCCACCACTCCAAGCGCCCGCAGGACGTGCAGCGCCTGCTGGACGAGGGGGTGGACGCGCCGCAGGACGGCACCTGGCGGGCGGTCATCGACGCCTCGGTCGCGCTGGCCGCCACGCCCGTCGAGTTCGGGCCCGAGCACATCGCGGCGCTGCGCGCGGCCGGGCTCGACGACCTGGCGATCAGCGACACCATCCACGCCGCCGCCTTCTTCAACTGGGCGAACCGGCTCATGCTCTCACTCGGCGAACCGGAGGACCACCGATGACCGACCGTCACCTCGACCACCTTGTCTATGCCGTTCCCGACCTGCTCGCGGGGGTCGAGGACTTCGCCGCGCGCACCGGCGTGCGGCCCGTCCGGGGCGGCAGCCATCCCGGGGGCACCGCGAACTACCTGGTGCGCTTCGGGCCGGCCGCGTACCTGGAGATCATCGGGCCGGACCCGGAGTCGGAGGTGCGGCCGAGGGCGTTCGGGCTGGAGACGCTGACCGAGCCGCGCCTGGCCGCCTGGGCCGTGCATCCGCAGGACCTCGACAAGACCGTGGAGCTGGCCCGCGAGCGCGGCTACGACCCCGGCGACGTGCAGCCGCTGTCCCGGCGCACCCCGTCCGGGGAGCTGCTGGAGTGGCGGCTCACCCGGCGCGAGGATCCGGCGGCGGTCCGTCCGGTGCCCTTCCTCATCGACTGGGGCACGACCACCCATCCGGCCGCCACGGACCTGCCGCTGCTCGGCCTGGTCTCCTTCGCCGCCGTCCATCCCGACCCCGCCGCGCTCCGCCGCGACCTGGCCGCGCTCGACGTGGCGCTCGACGTCACAGAGGGGCCCGAGCCCGCGCTGCGGGCCGTCGTCGACACGCCGCTCGGCCACGTGACCCTGAGCTGAACCCCTTCGAGAGAGAAAGACCCATGAGCACCCTTCGCGAGTACCTGTCGCACAAGCGCGCCGCCCTGCTGGCCCGCCGGGAGGCCCCGGCGGGCGGCCCGGTGCCGCTGCACGCCCACGTCACGGCCGAGGGCCGCAGCGGGATCCGGCGCATCAGGATCAGGGACTTCCAGATCATCAGCGACAGCGGCCCCGACTTCGCCGGCTACGACCTCGGCCCCGGCTCGCCCGAGCTCCAGGCCGGCGTCCTGGGGAGCTGCGTGACGCACATCTTCCTGATCAAGGCGGCCGAGCTGGAGGTGCCGATCGACTCCCTGGAGGTGGACGTCCGCGCCGAGTACGACCCCAGGGCCCAGCTCCCGGGCGACCAGGGCGTCCCGGTGTACCCGCACAACTTCGCCTACGAGGTGCGGATCGGCTCGCCCGCCTCCGACGAGGAGCTGGCCGGGCTGCACGCCGAGGTCGAGCGGGTGTGCCCGATCCTCAACCTGATCCGCGACCCGCAACAGATCAGCGGCTCGATCGTGCGGGTCGCGGAGCCCGCGGAGCTGCCCGTCGCATAGCGGGCGGGCCCCGCCCCCCGGGCGGGCGGGGCCCTCAGCCGGCCGTGAAGCCGGAGAACAGCGCCAGGGCCAGCGCCAGCGCGACGACCACGTTGACCACCGTCGCGGCGGCGAACACGGCGACCGGCCGCCACCGGCCTCACGCAGCGCCGACACCCGGAACTCCAGCCCGATGCTGACGAACGCCAGGATCAGGAACATGGCATGGTGTCCTTCCGCACGTCTCCACCGTAGAGAAAAACCAACTAAATCGGTAGGGATTGACGGATGTCGGCGCACGGAAGGCTGCCGTTCGTGAAGAGTCTGTGACCCAGGGTGGGATTGACGAGCGCCCCCCCTTGCTCCTATAAACACTCTAAAGCCACTAAATAAGTGGGAAATAGGGAGAAGAGATGAACGCTCGCAGGGTTCGCGTATCGGTGGCCACCCTGGCCGCCCTGGCGCTCACGACCATGGCGGCCGCCTGTGGGGGCAGCGGCAGCCCTGCGGACAGCGGCGCCAAGAGCGGGGGAGCCGGCACGACGCAGGTGCGTCTCGGCTTCTTCCCCAACATCACCCACGCCACGGCCCTGGTCGGCGTGGAGAAGGGCATCTACGCCAAGCACCTCGGCACCGCGCCCAGGACCAGCACGTTCAACGCCGGCCCGGCCGCGATCGAGGCCGTGTTCTCCGGCGCCGTCGACGCCACCTACGTCGGCCCCAACCCGGCCATCAACGCCTGGTCGAAGTCGAAGGGCCAGGCCATCAAGATCGTCGCCGGCGCGGCGTCCGGCGGTGTGTTCCTCGTGGTCAAGCCCGGGATCAACTCGGTGGAGGACCTCAAGGGCAAGAAGATCGCCACCCCGCAGCTCGGCAACACCCAGGACGTCGCGCTGCGCTACTGGCTGACCGAGAAGGGCATCAAGACCGATACCAAGGGCGGCGGCGAGGTCTCGATCGTGCCCCAGGAGAACTCCCAGACCATCCAGACCTTCGCCACCGGCGACATCGACGGCGCCTGGGTGCCCGAGCCGTTCGCCAGCCGCCTGATCAAGGAGAGCGGCGGCAAGGTGCTGGTGGACGAGCGCGACCTGTGGCCGAACAAGCAGTTCGTGATCACCCACCTCATCGTCCGCCAGGAGTGGGCCAAGGAACACCCCGACCTGCTCAAGAAGCTGATCGAGGCGCACGTCGAGGCCAACGACGTCATCGCCCGGGACCCGGCCGGCGCCGCGCAGACCGCCAACGCCGCCCTGCAGAAGCTGACCGGCAAGCCGCTCAAGCCCGAGGTGCTGGACAGCGCGTTCAAGAACATCACCTTCACCAACGACCCGATCGCCTCGTCGCTGGTGGGCAGCGCCGAGCACGCGACGAAGGTCGGCCTCCTCGACCCGGTCGACCTGAACGGCATCTACGACCTCAAGGTCCTCAACGAGGTCCTCGCCGCCAAGGGCCAGCAGGCCATTTCCGACAAGTAGGAGGCGCACGCGATGTCCGCTCCGCTCACGGAGCAGGCCACCGGCCGGGTCGAGGGGCACAGCCCCGCGGTCCGGCTGGAGGCCGTCTCCAAGCTCTACGGTCAGGGCCGGACGGCCCTTCAGGCCCTCGACCAGGTATCGCTGTCGGTGGCCCCCGGCGAGTTCGTCTGCCTGCTCGGCGCGTCCGGCTGCGGCAAGAGCACGCTGCTGTCCCTGGTGGCCGGGCTCGACCGGGTCTCGGCCGGCCGGATCGACGTGAACGACAGCCGCGTCGCGCTCATGTTCCAGGAGCCCGCGCTGTTCCCCTGGCTGACCGTCTCGGCCAACGTCGAGATGGCGCTGCGCGCCAAGGGCGTGGGCAAGCAGGAACGCCGGGACCGGGCCGCCGAGTTCCTCGACATCGTCCATCTGGGCGGGTTCGGCAAGAAGCGGCCGCACGAGCTGTCCGGCGGCATGCGCCAGCGCGTGGCCCTGGCCAGGGCGCTCGCCCAGGACGCCGACGTGCTGCTGATGGACGAGCCCTTCGGCGCCCTGGACGCCATGACCCGCGATCTGCTGCACGACGAGCTCGAACGCATCTGGCGGGAACGCGCCCTGTCGGTCCTGTTCGTCACCCACAACGTGCGCGAGGCCGTACGGCTCGGCGACCGGGTCGTGCTGCTGTCCAGCAGGCCGGGACGGGTGGTCGAGGACTTCGCCGTCGCGCTGCCGCGGCCCCGCCGTACCGACTCGGGCGAGGTGGCCGAGCTGGCGGGGGAGATCACCGGCCGCCTCCGCCAGGAGGTCCTGCGCCACGCCCGTCAGGAGGAGCCCGCATGACGACGACGGACACCCACGCCCAGCAGCTCGCCGGGCTCGACGCGCTGGAGCTGGGCACCGGCCGCCGCGCCGGCCCGGCCTCCCGGCTGTGGGCGGCGCTGTGGCCGATCGCCTCGGCCGTGGTCATCGTGCTGGCCGTCTGGCAGGCGGTGGTGTGGGCGGGCTGGTGGCCCGAGTACGTCTTCGCCGGCCCGGTCACCACGCTCACCGAGCTCGGGCACCGCCTCGGCGACCCCGAGTTCTACACCGCGCTGACGGTCACCATGCGCCGCGCGGTCACCGGGTTCGCCCTGGCCATCGCCGCCGGGCTGGTCGTCGGGGCGCTGGTCTCGCGGATCGGGCCGCTGCGCCGCGCCACGGGCTCGCTGATCACCGGGCTCCAGACGATGCCGTCCATCGCCTGGTTCCCGCTGGCCATCCTGCTGTTCGGGCTGTCGGAGAGCGCGATCCTGTTCGTGGTGGTGCTGGGGGCGGCGCCGTCCATCGCCAACGGCCTGATCACCGGGGTGGACTACACGCCGCCGATCCTGCTGCGCGCCGGGCACATGCTCGGCTTCCGCCGGATCGCGCTCTACCGGCACGTCATCCTGCCGGCCTCGCTGCCGTCGTTCCTGGCCGGGCTCAAGCAGGGGTGGGCCTTCGCCTGGCGTTCGCTGATGGCCGGTGAGCTGCTGGTCATCATCGCCAACCAGGCCTCGCTGGGCGAGCAGCTCCACTACGCCCGCGAGCTGGCCGACTCGCCCGGCCTGCTCGCCACCATGATCGTCATCCTGGTCATCGGCATCGTGGTGGACCGCGTCTTCGGCCTGGCGGACGGCGCGCTGCGCCGCCGCTGGGGCCTGCACCAGGTGAGCGCCTGAGCAGTAGACGGTCATGCGGATCTCCGCCAGAACCCAGTACGCCCTGCGCGCCGCGGCCGAGTTGGCGGCGGCGCCGCCGGGCCCCATGCCCGCCGAGAAGATCGCCACGGCCCAGGGCATCCCCCGCAAGTTCCTCGACAACATCCTGCTGCAGTTGCGCCGGGCGGGCCTGCTGCACAGCCAGCGCGGCCCCGAGGGCGGCTACTGGCTGGCCAGGCCCGCCGGCGAGATCACCCTCGCGGACATCGTGATGATCGTCGAAGGCGTCTCCGAGGGCGGCGACCACGGAGGCTATCCCGGGGTCGCCAGCCCGCTCGCCGAGGTGTGGAGCGCGCTGCGTGACCACGAGGAGATGATGCTGGCCGACATCACGCTGGCCGACATCGCCCGCGCGAGCGTCCGGCTGGGCGACGAGTCGCGTTGAGGGCCGTACCCCGGAGCTAGCCCGCCACCCGGTTCTCCCAGGCCCACGCGATGATCTCGACGCGGTTGCGCACGCCCAGCTTGTCCAGGACGGCCGAGATGTGGCCCTTCACCGTGCTCAGCGAGATGTGCAGGGCCGCGGCGATCTCCTGGTTGGTGCGTCCGGCGGCCACGGCGCGCACCACGTCGGTCTCCCGTCCCGACAGCGGGTGCACGGCGCCCTTCGCGCGCGGCGCCCGTCCGGCCAGGTGGCCCAGCAGGCGCGGGGTGATCGACGGCGAGATCAGGGCGTCCCCGGCGCCGGCCGCCCGTACGGCCTCGGCGAGCAGGGCCGGGCCGGCGTCCTTCAGCACGAACCCGGCCGCGCCGCCGCGCAGCGCGTCGTAGACGTACTCGTCGAGGTCGAAGGTGGTGACCACGACCACGGGCAGCGGGTCGGGCACGCCGGGGCCGGCCAGGGCGCGGGTGACCGCGATGCCGTCCATGCCGGGCATGAGGATGTCCACCAGGCAGACGTCGGGGCGTATCCGCCGGGCCAGTTCCACGGCCTCCTCCCCGTCCCTGGCCTCGGCCACCACGCGGATGTCGGGCTGGTCCTCCAGGATCAGCCGCAGGCCCCGGCGGACCATCGCCTGGTCGTCGGCCAGCAGCACGCCGATCGTCATCGCCGCCCCCCGAGGGGGAGGGTGGCGCGGACCGACCAGCCGCCCTCCGGCCGGGGGCCCGCGCGCAGGGTGCCGTCGAGGGCCTCGACGCGTTCGCGCATGCCGAGCAGGCCGTAGCCGCCGCGGCTGCGGGACGGCGGCGGTGGCGGGGCGTCGTCGGCGACCTCGACCACGACCGCGCCGTCCCGGCCGGTGACCTCGACGGTGACCGCGCGGGCGCGGGGGGCGTGGCGGGCGACGTTCGTCAGCGACTCCTGGACGATCCGGTAGACGGTGCTGGTCACCTCCGGCGGCCAGCTCTCCGCCTCGCCGGGGGCGCGCAGGGTCACGGGCGGGCCGTCGAAGCGGCCGACCAGGTCGGTGAGGCGTCCGGGCGGGCCGGGGACGTCGTCGGCGGAGTCGCGGAGCAGGCCGACGACGCGGCGCAGCGCGGCCAGGGCTCCGGTGCTCGCGTCCTCGATGTCCTCCAGGGACTCCTCCAGCGGGCCGGACCCCCTGCGGGCGAGCAGCCGGGCGGCCTGGGCCTGCAGGACGATGCCGGTCATGTGGTGCGCGGCCACGTCGTGCAGCTCCCTGGCGAGCCTGCGGCGCTCGTCGTGGCGTACGCGCTCGGCGACCGCCAGGCGGCGCGCGGCCAGCAGCCTCAGGCCGCCGCCGACGGACAGGGCGGCCAGCCAGCCGGCCACGTTGAGCGCCACCACGGACGCGTTGTGCGCCGCGGGCACGCTCGCGGCGGCCACCGCGAGCCCACCGGCCGCGACGGCGCAGGCGGACCGCGCGGGAAGCGTCCTGACCGCCGACCCGACCAGCACGGACAGGCCCAGCGCCACGGCCGGGCCCGGCTCGTTCGGCAGGTCGGCCCGCGCGGCGACCAGGACGGCCGTCACCGCCACCGCCATCCCGCCCGCGGCCGTCCACGCCGGGGCACGGTGGCGCGCCAGGGCCAGCGCGCACACCGCCGCGCCCGCCACGCAGTCGAGCACCCAGTAGCCGCCGCCCCAGCTGCCGGCGATCATGCCGGCCCAGAAGACCAGCACGGCGACGGCCGCGACCCCCAGCGCGACCTCCGCCGCCACGGCCGCGGCCCGCCCGCCGGGCCAGGCGGGCGCAGCCCCGTTCCGCACGTTCACGCCAACCAGGCTAGGGAGGCGGGTCGGCCCGGCACACCGGCCGAAAGTACGGTCGCGGCGGCCCGAACCCTGCTTTCGACCCTCCCCGCGCCCCGCCGCCCGCCGCAGGATGAGGATCCATGCCCTACGACGACACGCGGCCCGCCCGCCCCTTGCCCCATGACGGGACGCCGCCCGCGGCTCCCCCCGAGCCCGCCGCTCCCGGTCGGTCGCGCATCATCGCACTCGACGTCGTGCGCGGGTTCGCCCTGTGCGGGATCCTGCTCGCCAACGTCCAGCCGATCTCGCACGTCGGCACCGAGCCGGTCACCCAGCAGGCGGTGGTGCTCGACGACGCCGCCCGCTGGCTGGGCCTGCTCGTCGAGCAGCGCTTCTTCCCGATCTTCTCGCTGCTGTTCGGCGTCGGCTTCTCGCTGCTGCTGGACTCCGCCTCGGCCCGCGTCCCCCATCCGCGGGCGCTGCTGCTGCGCAGGCTCCTCGTGCTGGCCTGCATGGGCCTGGCGCACATGTTCCTGCTGTGGCGCGGCGACATCCTGACCATCTACGCGGTCGTCGGCCTGGTGGTGCTCCTGCCCTCGACGTGGCTGCCGCGCCGGGCGGTGGCAGGGCTCGCCGCCGTGCTCGTCGTCGCGGCGATGGTCGCCTTCGGGGGTGGCACGATGCTGGTCCCCGGCCTGTTCCTGCTGGGCTCCGCCCTCACCAGGTACGGCGTGATCGACCGGATCGAGAGCTCCACCCGCGTCCCGGCGCTCCTGGGCCTGCTCTTCGCCGCGGCCACCGTGCCGGCCCTGTCGTGGCAGGCGGAAACCTCGGCCGTCCCCCTGCCGATGGCCGCGTCCGGCCTGCTCATGGCCGGTCTGTACGTGTGCGTCCTGCTCGTCCTGCTCAGGACGCCGCTGCGCCCGCTGTTGCGGGCCGTCTTCGCCCCGCTGGGCCGCATGGCGCTGACCAACTACCTGAGCGCCACCGCCCTGGTCCTGGTCATCGGCAGGGTGGTCGGCGGCCGTCCGGAGGACTGGTCGCTGACCACGATCGTGGGGATCTCCGCCGTCATCCTGGCCCTCCAGTGGGTGTGGTCCACCCTCTGGCTGCGCCGGTACCGCTTCGGCCCGCTGGAGTGGCTGTGGCGCTGGGCCACCTGGGGCCGCCGTCCCGTCCAGCGGGCCCGGTGAGGCCGTAGAGAATTCCGGGACGGGCCTGCAACCCTCCGCCCGGCCGTCCGCGTTGGGAACGGGCGAAGGGAGATCACCACATTGGACGCTCATGACGGCTTCCGCGAGTTCGTCGTCGCCCGGCAACAGGCGCTGATGCGGACCGCCTACCTGCTCGTGGGCGACCCTCACCTGGCCGAGGACCTGCTCCAGAGCGTGCTGGTCAAGGTCGTGCGGCACTGGCACAAGCTGGCGCGCGAGGGCAACCCCGAGGCGTACACGCGCAAGGCGCTGGTCAACCAGTACATCTCGTGGCGACGCCGGCCGAACCCCGAGCTGCCCAGCGCCGACCCGCCCGAGCAGGAGGTCAGCTACGACGAGGCCGTGCTCGACCGGATCGTGCTGCGCCAGGCGCTGGCCAAGCTGACGCGCAAGCAGCGCGCGGTGATCGTCCTGCGCTTCTGGGAGGACCTCACCGAGGCCCAGACCGCCGACGTGCTCGGCTGCGCGGTCGGCACGGTGAAGAGCCAGACCCACCACGCGCTGGCGCGCCTGCGCGAGCTCGCTCCCGACCTGTTGGAATCACGTACTGCTCAGGAGGCGGCCCGATGACCAGACTGCGTGACGCACTGAACGGCATCGCCGAGGAGGCTCCCCCGGTGAACCTGGCCGACCTGGCGGTGGCCGGGTACCGGCGCAGACGCCGGGGCACGGCGACGCTGGCGGCGGTCGCGACGATCGCGGTGCTGGCCGGGGTGACGGCGACCGTGCTGGTGGCCGGGCCGCGGCGGACGCCGGCCGCCGCGCCGCAGGCGGCTGCCGTGCCCGTGCTGCCCGCGGGGAAGGTGGGGACGCTCAGCCACGCCTACCGGGAGTTCTGCCTGCCCGCCAAGGGAGAGGACCCGCTGTCCGGCTGCGTGCAGGACGAATGGCGGGTGGTCACGAGCGCCGGCAAGACGTACCGGGTGCCCCAGGCGCTCCGGGTGACCGCCCGGAACGACCGCGTGCCCGTCGCCGTCAGCCGCGACGGGCGCATGTTCGCCTACTACGACAAAGACGCGGGGGCGCACGTCGTCCGCGACATGGTGACCGGCGCGGAGACGGTCTCGGCCGCGAAGGTGAAGGAGGAGCGCCTCGGCGTCGGCTCCATGCTCGTGGTCTCCGACGACGGCCGCCACCTGGCGTTCGACCCGCGCGAGGGCACCAAGGACCCCGGCCTGCTGATCGACGTGCGGACCGGCAGGACGGTGTCCGTCCCCGGCGTGTACGAGCCGGTCACCATCAAGGACGGCGTCGCCGAGCTGGTCCGCTACCGCAAGACCGACCTGCTGTTCATGCCGGTCACCGGCGGCGGCAGGCCGGTGCGCTTCGACGGCGTCTTCATCATGTTCAGCGAGCTCGCCCCGGACGGCCGCACGGTGGTCGCCTTCGAGTTCCCGCCGGGCAAGAAGGCCCGGCCCGAGTACGTCACCCGCAGGCTCACCGTGCTCGACACCAGGACCGGCCGCACGCTGCGGAAGGTCTCCGTGCAGGGCCTGCCGAAGAAGGCGAGCATCGACAACGCCACGATCTGGCAGAGCCCGTCGGAGGTCACGCTCGCCGTCGGGGTCGGGAAGGACACCCGGGCCTACGCGGTGGACGTCCGCACCGGCAGGGCCAGGCTGGTGACCAAGTATCCCGGCGGGTCCACGGGACAGGTCGCCCTGCCCGGAGCCGCCGGCGGGCTATGAGGCTCCCGGGAGCGCTGCCCGTACGGAGGCCAGGCAGCGCTCCACCACGGGCCGCGGGTCGAAGGCGTAGTCCCCGGCCCCGAACAGCTCGAACGTCATCGCTCCCCGGTAGCCCCTGCGGTCCAGCGCCGCCAGGTAGTCCGCGAGCGGCAGCTCGCCGTCGCCCCAGGCCAGGTGGCCCGTGGGGGAGCCGTCGATCAGGTGCACGTGCCTGACCCGGTCGCCGAGGGCGTCGAAGTAGTCGTCCACGCTCTCCCCGGCCGCCGCCATGGCCACGGTGTCCAGCACCGCGCCCAGGTCGGGGGCGTCCACCTCGCCGATCATGCGGGCCAGCGTGGGCGCGTCGTTGACCAGGTTGGACTCCACCCGCTGCAACGCCTCCAGCACGCACGACACGCCGAGCGTCGCGGCGTACGCGCAGATCTCGCCGATCGCGTCGGCCGAGCGCCGCCAGGCGGCGGCGACCGGCTCGTCCTCGAAGCCCCGGCCGGGGGTCAGCAGCAGCAACTCGGCCCCCAGTTCGGCGGCCAGTTCGGCGGCCCGGCGGAACATCGCCACGCTCCCGGCCCGCAACCGGCTGTCCGGCGAGGCCAGGTTGACGGGGTAGGCCACCTGCTCGGGCGTCAGGCAGCGGACGGTGAGCCCGCGCCCGGCGGCGCGCCGGCGGATCGCCCGCGCCTCGGCGTCGCTCAGCCACGGCACGTGCAGCTGCGGCGCGACGCCCCACAACTCCAGGTGCTCGCGCCCGAGCGCGGCGGCGTCGTCGAGGAAGCGGTCGAACGGCAGGTGCTGGTAGGCGAAGTTGGAACCGGTGATCTGCCGGAGCGACAAAGACATCAGGCTCACTTTCCGACCCCGTCCGCGAGGCCCTTGACGATGTAGCGCTGGCCGAGGAAGAACAGCAGCACCACGGGCAGCGCCGCGATCACCATCCCGGCGAAGACGACGGGGAAGTCCGTGCCGTGCTTGCTCATCAGGCTGGTCAGGCCGACCGGCAGCGTCTGCACGCCGGCGCCGCTGGTGAAGACCATCGCGAACAGGTACTCGTTCCAGGCGAACAGGATGTGCAGCAGCACGGTGGAGGTGAGGATCGGCTTGCACATCGGCAGGATGATCCGCCAGAACGCGGTCCACCGGCCGCACCCGTCCATCTCGGCGGCCTCGTCCACCTCGCGCGGCAGGTCGATCATGTACGCCCGGATGAGGAACGTCGTGAACGGGATCCGGAACGCGGTGTAGAGGATCAGCAGCGCCCAGAAGCTGTTGTACAGCCCCATGGCCTGGAACATCTTGACCAGCGGCACGAGCGCCACGGTCGGCGCGAGCATGAGCCCGCCCAGGATGCCCATCGTGACGAACCGGTTGAACGGGATGTTCACCCGGGTCAGCCCGTAGGCCGCCCACGCGCTGACGAACACGGTGGCGACCGTGGAGGTGAGCGTGACCAGCACGCTCGTCGTCAGGTAGTCGCTCACCCCCCGGTTCCACGCCTTCTGGTAGCTCTCGAAGCTCCAGCTCGACGGCAGCGCGAACGGGTTGCCGAACAACTCGCTGTTGGACTTGAACCCGTTGAGGACCATCCACAGCAGGGGATAGAGCACGACCACCGCGAGGCAGAGCAGGAACGCCCAGAGGAACACGCGCGCGATCACGCCGAGAAAGCCGCGGCGACTCACCATTCCACCCTTCTCTTACGGGTGACCCACATCTGTCCCACGGCGATGCCGAGCGTGATGACGAAGATCACTGTCGCGATGGCGGCGGCGTAGCCGAAGTTGTTGCGCACGAAGCCGCTGCGGTAGAGCCAGGTGCCCAGGACCTGGCTGGAGTTGTCGGGGCCGCCGCTGGTCATCACCATGACCTCGTTGAACACCTGGAAGGCGCCCGAGATGGTGACCATCATCATCAGCCCGGTCATCTCGCGCACGAGCGGCACGGTCACGTGGAAGAACCGCCGGACCGGGCCGGTGCCGTCGATGGCGGCGGCGCCGTAGATCTCGCGGGGGATGCGCTGGATCGCGACCGCGAACAGCAGCGTCGAGTAGCCGAAGCCCTGCCACTGGCTCATGGCGATGATCGCCGACATGGCCGTGCTCTCCTGGCCCAGCCACGCCTGTGCCAGGCCGTCCAGGCCGATCGCCCTGAGCAGGTGGTTGAGCGGGCCCAGGTTGGGCTCGTAGATGAAGTAGAAGAGCAGACCGGCGACGGTCATGGAGATCGCCGACGGGATGAAGTAGACCGCCCGCAGGCCGCGCTGCCACCGCTCGCTGCGTACGCCCTCGATCAGCGCGGCCAGCAGCAGCGCGCCGAACACCTGGAAGACGATCGAGACCACCGCGTACAGGACGTTGTTGCCCAGCGAGGACCAGAAGACCGGGTCGTCGACCAGCTTGCGGTAGTTGTCGAGCCCGACGTACTCCTGGGTGCCGCTGTAGATGTCCCATTTGAGGGTGCTGAACTGGAAGTTCTGCACCAGCGGCAGGTAGACGAACACCACGACCAGCGCGAGCGCGGGGGCCACCCACGCCAGGCCGAGCGCCCGTTGACGTATGGCACGCACCGGCATGCTCTCCCTCCGGCCGCCCGGCCTACTTCGCCGACTCCGACGCCTCGCGGACGCTGGCCAGCACCTTGTCGGGGGTCGAGCCGCCGCTGATCAGCGCCTCGCCGCCGGCCAGCCAGGCGTCGGCGACCTCGGGCACGGTGACGGTGTCGAGCCACGCGGCCAGTCGCGGCGCCTTGTTGACCTGCTCCATGCCTTCGTAGACGGCCTTGCTGGAGGTCTCGGGGCTGACCGCGCCGACGACCGTGCTGGGCTGCCCGTACGGGGGCGCCGACAGGGTCCTGGCGTTCTCGGTGGCGGTCACGAACTTCATGAAGTCGACGGCCAGCGCGGCCCGCGGCGACCTGGCGTTGATCAGGTAGCCCTCGGGCGCGCCCTCGATCGTCTTCGGGTCGCCGGCCGCGTTCTGGGGGACCGGGAGCTGGAAGATGCCGAAGTCGTCCGCCTTGAGGCCGTTCTTGTCGGTGGCGTTGTCGAACTCCAGGACCTCCTGGTAGTACATGGCCGCCTTGCCGTCGTGGAAGGCCTGCTGGGCCGAGCTGTAGAGCACGCCGTTGGTGCCCTTGCCGGTGTCGGTGCAGGTGTCGACCAGGGTCTTGAACCGGTTGAGCGCGGTCACGTAGCCGGGGTTGTCGAGTTCGGCCGTCTTCGGGCTGAAGTCGGCCTGGAGGACGTCGGCCGGCACGTCGTAGGCGAAGAGCTGCTGGAGGTAGTGCAGGGCGGGCCAGCCGTCCTTGTTGCCGAAGGCGATCGGCTCGTAGCCCGCCTTGCGCAGCGCCGCGCAGCTCCCGACCAGCTCCTCGAACGTGCCGGGCACCTTGACCCCGGCCTTGTCGAAGGCGGTCTTGTTGTAGCCCATGAACTTGCCGTTGCCGTACAGCGGGATGCCGTAGTACTTGCCGTCGTAGGCGAAGGCCGACAGCGAGCCGGGGCTGAACGTCCTGCCCCACTCGGTGTCCGGGCCGATCACCTTGCTCAGGTCGGCGGCCCGGCCGCCGCGCACGAAGTTCTCCGCCCAGTTGCCGCTCCAGGTGAAGAAGACGTCGGGCAGCGCGTCGGAGGCGGTCAGCGTCTTCGTCTTGTCCTTGACGCTCTGGTCGGTCTCCTGGATGAGCTCGACCTTCACGCCCGGGTGCTTCTTCTGGTAGGCCGCGGCCAGGTCCTCGAAGTACGGCTGCAGCGGGTCGCCGGCGAACTTGGTGAGGATGCTCAGCGTGCCGGAGAAGTCGGGCGTGGCGGACAGGTCGGCGGCGGGGGCCTCGGCCGCTCCGCCGCCGCCGGAACAGCCGGCCAGGGCGAGCGTCCCGAGGAGCGCCGCGAACGACGTCATTGCGCGAGGGCGCATGGGCTTCCTTTCTCTCGGAGGGAGAGGGGGACCTGCCGGTCCGCGGTGGGGTGTTGGCTGACTGTACAGATGAACTGATACCGGTACCAGACCACCAAGCAAGATTTTCTTTTCGAGCGGCTCTCCATGGGCTTTTCGCCGAGGTGAAACAGCAGGCTGTTGCGGGTTCTCGCAGGTGGGGTGTTGACGCGTGGCCGGATCCTGTGCCACCGTGACCTCCGCGTGATACCGGTATCAGGCCGCTGGGCGGCGCCGGCCCGCAAGCTTTCCCGAAAGGACGCGAAGATGCTCGGATTCAACGAGCCGGAATTCCTGTCGCAGTTGGCCAGCACCGTGGCCCTGCGCCCCCAGATCGAGGAACTCGTCGATCGGCTCGTGGACCAGGGGTTCGACACCCTCCTGCTCGTCGGCGCCGGCGGCACGTACGCCCAGATGTGGCCTTATGAGCACCTGGCCAGGCGGAGCTCGACGCTCGACGTCCGCGCCGCGATCGCGGCCGAGCTGGTCGTCTCCGGCGACGCCCGTCTCGGCGAGCGCACGGTCGTGATCTTCACCTCGGTCTCCGGCACCACCGAGGACAGCCTGCGCGCGATCGAGTACGTCAAGGACAGGGGCGCGTACACGGTCGGCTTCACCGGCTACCCTGACTCGCCGATCGCCAAGGCCGTGGACGCCGTGCTCGTCTCCGAGCCGAAGGCGTGGCCGTTCGACCAGCAGATGCTGCTGTTCGTGGGCCGCCTGCTGTCCCGCTGCGGCGAGTTCGAGGGCTACGAGAAGCTGGCCGGCGAGTTGGCCGGGCTGCCCGGCGTGCTGCTGGAGGTCGCCCGGCAGGCCGAGCCGGTGGCCGCCGCCTTCGCCGAGGCCCACAAGGACACCGACTACCACTTCCTCATCGGCGGCGGGAACCTGTGGGGATTCACCTACCTGTACTCGATGTGCATCCTTGAGGAGATGCAGTGGCTGCGCACCACCAGGGTGCACAGCGCCGAGTTCTTCCACGGCTCGCTGGAGCTGCTGGAGGAGGACACGAGCGTGCTGATCTTCCAGGGCGAGGACGAGACGCGCCCGCTCACCGACCGAGCGGAGGCGTTCGCCAGGCGCATCTCCAAGGACGTCACCGTCTTCGACACCCGCGACTACCCGCTCGACGGCATCAGCCCCGAGTTCCGCGGACTGCTCGCGCCGCTCGTGCTCGACACGGTGATGGGCCGGGTCAGCAAGCACCTGGAACGGGTCCGCGACCACTCGCTCGACCTGCGCCGCTACTACCGGGTCATGGACTACTAGGCCACCGCCACCCCCGCTCCCGATCCCGCCCGCCGGGACGGGAGCGGCCACGGCCTGCCCACCCCGAACCCCCGGCACAGGAGAAACATGAGAGTCCTCGGCTTCGGCGACAACATCGTCGACCGGTTCGTCGATCGGGGCATCGACTATCCGGGCGGCAACAGCGTGAACGTGGCCGTCTACGCGGGCCGCCTCGGCGTCGAGGCCGCCTACCTCGGGGTCTTCGGCGACGACGACCTCGGCGGCTTCCTGCGCGAGGCCGTCGCCGCGCAGGGCGTCGCCGTAGACCGCTGCGTGGTGCGTCCCGGCGAGAGCGGCGTCTCGCGGCTGCGCGTGGACGACGGCGACCGGGTCTTCCTGGGCTGGAACGGCGGCGGCGTCACCGTACGCGAGCCGCTGGCGCTGGCCGGCGACCTGCTGACCTACGCCGGCTCGTTCGACCTGGTGCACTCCAGCGTCTACTCCGGCAGCGAGGACGAGCTGGCCGGGCTCGCCGGCCTCCGTCCCCTGGTCAGCTTCGACCTGTCCAGCGAGGACGACTACCGCGCCCCCGCCTACCTGGACCGCGTCTGCCCGCACGCCGACCTGGTGCTCCTGTCCTGCTCCCACCTGGACGAGGCCGGCACCCGCGACCTGCTGGCCCTGGCCGTGGCCGGCGGCGCCCGCCTGGCCCTCGGCACCCGGGGCGTGGACGGCGCGATGGCCTACGACGGCCACGACCTGGTCGCCGCCCCCGCCCGGCTGGTCGAGGACCCGAGCAAGATCGTCGACACCATGGGCTGCGGGGACGCGTTCCTGGCCGGGTTCGCCGTCTCGCTGCTGCGCGACGGCTGGCGCAAGGGCGCGGCGCCCGGCCGCGGCAGGGTCGAGCGGGCGCTGCTGGCCGGCGCCGAGACCGCCTACGAGCAGTGCTTCGTCGAAGGCGCGTTCGGCTTCGGCAGGCCCGCCCCGCGCGACTAGCATGGGCGTGCCCGCGACCCCCCAGAAACGAGGAACCCGTTCGATGGCAGCCGACCGGAGCCAGTCGGGCCGGCCGACGATCTCGGAGGTGGCCGCCGAGGCAGGCGTCGGCCGCGCCACCGCGGCCCGCACCCTCGGTGGCTACGGCTACGTCAGCCCCGAGCTGCGCGAACGGGTGCTGGCGGCGGCCGAGAAGCTCGGCTACCGCACCAACGCCCTGGCCCGCAGCATGTCCACCGGGGTCAGTCACACGCTCGGCGTGATCCTGGCCGACATCGGCAACCCGTTCTTCGCGGGCGTCATGCGCGGCATCTCCGACGCCTCGCGCGCCCGCGGGTTCGACACCATCGTGCTGAGCACGTACGAGCGGCTCGACGAGGAGGTGGCGGCCACCGACGTGCTCATCGACAAGCGGGTCGACGGCGTCATCATCGCCTCCGCGGCCGTGGGGCGCGACGAGGTCAAGCACATCAGGGCGGCCATGGGCCGGGGCATCCCGATCGTGCTCGTCGACCGCGCGGTCGCCTCGCTCGACCTCGACACGGTCGTCATCGACAACCGCCGCGCGGCCCGCGAGGCGGTCGAGGTGATGATCGCGGCCGGTCACCGGCGCATCGGGTTCGTGTGGGGGCCGTCCGCGGTCGATCCGCCCGTGACCAGGCGGGCCCTGCTGGAGAAGGCCCGCAACGTGTGGACCGACGGCGAGCGCCTGCGCGGCTACCTCGACGCGCTCGACGACGCCCGCATCCCCTTCGATCCCGAGCTGGTCATGACCGGCCCGAAGACCGAGGAGTGGGCCACCCAGGAGGTGGCCCGGATGCTGGCGCTGCCCGACCGCACCACTGCCCTGTTCTGCACCGAGACCGACGCCGTCACCGGGGCGCTGCGCGCCGTACGCGCCGCCGGGCTGTCCTACCCGGCCGACATCTCGCTCGTCGGCTTCGACGACAGCGCGTGGGCGGCGGTCATGGACCCGCCGCTGACGATGATCGAGCAGCCGGTCCACCAGCTCGGCGCGAAGGCGGCGGAGGTGCTGCTCGACGTGCTCGACGGCGGCGAGCCGCGGCACGACGTGCACACGCTGCGCTCGCGCCTGATCACCCGCGCCTCGGTCGCCCCGCCGCCGTCCTGAACAGCCCTGCGGCCTTACTGAACGGCCCCGCGGCCTTACTGAACGGCCCCGCAGCCGTCCCGAACGGCCCCGCGGTCAATGGTGGCCCACCTGTGGTGAGGTGGTCACCACCTCGCGCGTGGGGCGCGGCGCGGGCGGGGTGCGCGGACGGCCCGCCGCCACGAACACGACCGCCGACAGCAGCGTCATCGCGACCACGATGATCAGGATGAACGCCATCTCCCGCCGTGTCACCGGACAGCGGCGGCGGCGGGCCGGTTTGGCGTTCAGGGCGTCGATGCGGCAGGCGAAGTCGCGGTCCTGCCAGCGCAGGTCCTGCTCGATCTCGGCCAGGATGCGGCGTTCGCGGTCCGACAGGCTCATGGCCGCCGCTCCCGTCCCGCGACGCCGTGTGCGGGGGCGGGCGGTGAGGTCAGCGGTTCGGTCATGTCGTTCTCCGTCACTCCCGGTCAGAAGTAGCCCCCGTCAGGGCGGCCCGGTCGGGGCCGGCCCTGGTCAGGGGGCGTCCCGCTGGTGAGGCACGCATCAGTGGCGGCGCGCTCTGGCGGGTCGCCGGCGGGCCCACAGGCCCGCGTTTCCTCCGTACCCGGGGGCGCAGGCTCGATGCGGCGCCTTACTGCGCCCGGTATGAACCGTTACGCCCGAAGGGCGATGTCCACCTAAATCCAGACATTTCCTTCACCTGCGATCGAGTCCCGGCTTACCGGGCCCCACGCCCCTCACTTGTCCGGCTTCTCCACCAGCGGGGTGTCCACCAGGTGCTCGATCAGGAACCAGGTCTGCAGCTCGTTCGTCCTGATGACGTCGGAGACCAGCAGGTCGTTGGTGCCGTCGTCGCCCATCTCCTGCGCCCGGTTGGCCGCGTCGTGGGCGGCCACGAGGATGGTCTCGTGCGCCTCGATCAGGCGCGAGAGCATGGCCGGCACCTCCTCGCAGCCGTTCGGCGGGCGCGGGATCACGGTGATCTCGGCCACGTGGCGCGGGTCGCCCACCGCGACGCCGCCGAGGGTCTGCACGCGTTCGGCCATCTCGTCCACCAGCGCGATCTGCTCCGAGGCGTGCTTGTCCAGCAGCAGGTGGAGCTGGTAGAAGGTCGGGCCGCGCATCAGCCAGTGGTGCTTCTTGTAGAGGCTGTAGAGGATCTGGGTGTCGGCCAGGATCTGGTTGAGGCGCTGGCAGGAGTACTCGCGCGCGTCGCGGGAGAGGCCGAGCGGGAACATCCGCACGGTGCCGTACTCCTGGATCTCCACGCCGTTCACGTGCAGCCAGGGCTGGCTGTCGGGCTTCGACCGGGTCGGCTTGGTGGAGCGTTTGGTGGGCACGTACATCTCCTCAGATAGGCGGAACAATCGCCCGGAAACCTCCCCTTCTACGCGCCAAGCGCCCCCACGAGCCCGCACAAGAGCCGGTCAACATCCGGCGCCGGCAGCCGTTTGCCCGCAGGTCGGAGGGGTAGCCGGAGCGATGGGCGCGGGGGAGCCCCGCGCCCCGTCTTCCGGAGGGGGATGGCTATGCGACGTAAAGAGCCCGAGGAGCAGGAGACACCCGCGGCCGACCTCGAAGGCCCCGTGAATGAGGAAGCCTACGACGAGGAGCGCGAGCGCTTCGAACGCCTCAAGGAACTGAACCCGGACGACTTCGAGTGACGGCCGGGCCGCCCCTTGGCTCACCACCGGGCCGGCCGCGGCCGGCCCCCGGGCACCGGCCGGCGGACCGGGTCAGTCCAGGTCGATGAGCGCCAGGCCGGTGGCGGGGTCGTGGCGGCGTTTCAGGTAGCGCGGTGACTGCGTGACGATCACTTCCAGCGTCGGCCACACCTCGCCGCCCAGCAGGTGGCCGCCGCGGGTCGTGCCGTCGGGCAGGCCCACGACCACATGGGCATGCAGGTGGGGCCGTACGTCGTCGTCGGGCATGGCGTCGGGCATGGCGTCGGGCATGGCGAAGTCGCCGATCAGGGAGAGCACCTCGGTCTGGCGGTGGACCGGGATCGGGTCGTAGCGGAGCTCGTCGGGGTCGTAGAAGCCCAGTGTGACCTGCCGGAACCCGCCGATGCCGGTCAGGCGGGCGGCACGGACGCCGTTGTCGGCCGCCCACTCCGTCAGGCTCTCGACCACCTCGTCGCCGGCGTCGAGGACGACCGCGTACGTCTGCTCCTCCACGGTGGAGAGCCGCTTGCTGCGCATGACGATCTCCTGCCCGCCGGACGCGCGGGCAACCCGGTCACCGCCAGACGGCCTTGGCCAGGATGTCCCCGAGCCCGGGGGTCTTCCACTGGTCGACGACGAGCACCTTCTCCTTGCGCAGGTACCAGACGCGCTGGGTGTAGGACACCGCGGCCGGCTTGCTGGTCTTCGTCTGGCAGGTCAGGCTCCACTCGGTGAAGCGGGCCGGATGCCCCGCCCCCACCTGTACGGTCGCGGCCCGGGAGGGCCGGACGGGCGGCACTCCCTCCAGGTAACGCCGGTCGGGGACGCACTCCATGACCCCGCTGCCGGGGTGGTACGGCTGCCCCGCCCGGTACGGGCCGCCCTCGGAGGCGTAGGCGATGGCCCGCGGCCCGCCGAGGGAGAACCCCGGACACTCCGTCGCCCGCTTGGAGCAGGCCCCGGTGATCACGTCGAGCCCTCCGATCGGGTCCTTCTTCACCTTCCATGAGACCGGTATCTGGAGGGTGAACCCCCGGAACGAGACGGATTTGGTGGCCTGGGCGGGCGTTCCGGTCAGGACGAGCGCCGCGCTGAGCGTCAAGGTCATGAGCACGGCGGCGATCTTAGGCCCTGTCGTGGAGAGAATGTCAAGCCCTGATAAAACGGGGCAATCATCGCAACTTTGCCGGTGATCACCGCATCCAACCGTCCGTGAACGTGCTGACCGCCGACGATCCGCAACGCCTGGGCGGCTACTGGCTCGCCGGACGGCTGGGCGCCGGCGGCCAGGGCGTCGTCTACGAGGCCTACGCCGAGGACGGCGCCCGGGTCGCGATCAAGGTGCTGCACGGCGACGAGGCCGGACGGCTGGCCAGGGAGGCCGAGGCGGCGCGGCGGGTCGCCTCGTTCTGCACCGCCCGCGTGCTCGCCGCCGAGCTGGACGGCCCGCGTCCCTACATCGTCAGCGAGTACGTCGCCGGGCCCAGCCTGCGCCAGGCCATCGCCGGGGGCCGCCGCTTCGCCGGTGGCGACCTGCACCGCCTGGCCACGGCGGTGGCGACGGCGCTCACCGCCATCCACGAGG
This sequence comes from Nonomuraea sp. NPDC052265, assembly GCF_044547985.1. Lineage (NCBI taxonomy): Bacteria > Bacillati > Actinomycetota > Actinomycetes > Streptosporangiales > Streptosporangiaceae > Nonomuraea > Nonomuraea sp. NPDC052265. Next base: position 439,913 of record NZ_JBIUBJ010000001.1, on the reverse strand, counting down.
CCGGTGTGGTGCACCGCGACCTCAAACCGGACAACGTGCTGCTCGGCCCGGACGGCCCGCGGGTCATCGACTTCGGCATCGCGCGGACCGCCGAGATGTCGCTGACCGCGACCGGCCTGGTGACCGGCACGCCGACGTACATGGCGCCCGAGGTGTTCGGCGGGCAGCGGGCCGGCGCCCCCGCGGACGTGTTCGCCTGGGGCTGCGTCGTCCTGTACGCCGCCACGGGCGCCGACCCGTTCGAGGCCGAGAGCCTGGGCGGGGTGATGCACCGGGTGTTGGCGGCCACGCCCGACCTGGCCGCCCTGCCGGACTCGCTGCGCCCGCTGGTGTCGGCGGCCCTGAGCAAGGAGCCCGGCAGGCGTCCCGAGGCCCGCCGGCTCCTGCTCGCCCTGGTCAGCGGGGACGGCGGGCTCGACACCGCGCGGCTGCTCGAACGCGGGCGGCAGGCCGCGCACGTCGCCGGGACCGGCGCCGACCCGGCGCTCGGCACGCTGGCCGAGGACTCCTACGCGCTGCTCGCCCCGGCGGAGCGGGAGCTGGCGCCCGAGGTGTTCCTGCGCCTGTTCACCGTGGACGCGCAGGGTGAGCTGGCCACGCGGAAGGCCGCCCTGGAGGAGCTGGTGGCCGGCAGGCCGGCGTCGGAGGTGCCGGCGGTCACCAGGATCCTGGAGGTGTTCGCGTACCTGCTGGGCCGCGACGAGCGCGAGGCCTGGCTCGCCCGCCCGGCCCTGCCGCACGCCTGGCCGCGGCTGCGCCGCTGGATCGAGGCCAACAAGGAGGGGCTGGTCGTCCACGGCCCGATCCTGGCCGCCGTCCGGCGCTGGGACGAGGGCGGCCGCAGGGACGGCGGCCTCTTCCACGGCACGATGCTCGACGACGCCCTGAGCTGGGCCGCGACCGCCCGCCGCGACATCAGGCTCTCGCAGGCCGAGCGCGAGTTCCTGGATTCGTCGGCGCGGCTGGCCAAGCGGCGGGCCCGCCGCGCCCGGCTCCTGACGCTGAGCCTGGCGGGGCTGCTGGTCGTCGCGCTGGCCGCGGGCGGCCTGGCGATCCAGCAGAGCAGGCTCGCCGCCGCCCGCGCCGACGAGTTGCAGGACCGCCTGACGACGTCGGAGTCCACGCGGCTGGCCGCGCGCGCCGAGGCCACCAGGCGCAGCGATCCGGTGCTCGCCGGGCTGCTCGCCGTGGCCGCCTGGCGGCTGCGGCCCACACCGCAGGCCAGGGCGGCGCTGACCGCCGCGCTCGCGCAGCGCGAGCGCGGCATGTTCCGCGATCCGGCGCGCGCCCGCAGCACCCGCCGGGCGCTGGGCGCCGACGGGCACACGCTGCTCAGCGTCGGCCAGGACCAGGCGCGGGTGTGGGACGTGCGCACGGGCAGGCGCACCGCGCTGATCTCCGGCCTGGGCCTCGGCGGCGGTCCGGTGGCCGACATCGGGCTGTCCCCGTCGGGCCGCACGCTGGTCGCCGCCACCAAGAGCCGCGCCCGCGCCTGGGACGCCCGGACCGGCAGGCCGGTCGGCACCTGGCCGGTCAACCGGATCAAGGACCTGGTCGAGGGCTGGGAGGACGTCATCCGCCGGCACGAGGGCCGCAAGGTGATCGTCAAGCCGGACGACAGCGAGCAATGGGACGTCGCCGACGCCGCCGCCCCCGCCGCCAGGCGCGGCACGCTGAGCCCCGACGGCCGGTGGCTGGCCACTTCGGGCGACGGCACCCTGACCCTGACCCAGACCGAGGAGGGCTGGACGGAGGAGATCGGCGAGGGCACGGAAGGCGCCTGGAACAGGGGCGGCCCCGTCTTCGACCACGGCGGCCGGCTGCTGGCCACGGTCACCGACGCCACCGTCCAGTTCTGGCGCCTGCCCGACAGCCACCTGCTCAGCGCCGTTCCGGTGCGCGGCGACGGCGAGATGGGCACCCGTCCGGCCGCCGCCTTCGACGGCACGACCTTCCGCTACCTCGTCGGGGACCAGGTGTTCGCCGTGGACGTCGCCGACCTGGTGAACGAGCCGGTCGAGGGCCCGCCGTACGAGCGGGCCGACTTCGGCGAGGACGGGCTGCACCTCGTCGTAGACGGCGCCCTGCGCCCGGTCCAGGGCGGGACGTCCGGCCGCCTGCCCGCCGCGCACGCGCTCGGCTTCAGCCGCGACGGTCGCAACCTCGCGCTGCTGTCCGGCCACGACGTCACCGTCCTGGACACCGCGACGAGGCAGCCCGTGGGCGGCTTCCCGGCCGGTACGGGGAAGGCGCGGCCCGAGCTCGTCCGCTTCAGCCCCGACGGCGGCCGGCTCGCGCTCGTGCTCGACGGCCCCGGAAGCGGCGAGGACGCGGTCGAGCTCTGGGACTGGCGGGCGCGCCGCCGCCTGTGGAGCACGCGCCTGAGCGAGGCCGTGGACCTGGCCTTCGCGCCCGACGGGGGGCGGCTCGCGGTGACCGGCCTGGACGTCCGCCTGCTGCGGGCGGCGGACGGCCGGGTCGCGGGCTCGCCGTTCGGCGCCTTCGGCAAGGACGTCCTGGGCTCCTGGGTGCGCTTCACCCACGCGGGGGACGGGGTGGTCGTGTTCGACTCGCGCGGCCGGCTGAGCACGTGGGACGCGGGCGGCCGGCGGCTGGTCGAGGAGACCGAGGGGTTCTCCTACACCGGCGTGCCGGCGTACTCGCCGGTCGAGGACCTGGTCGCGGTCAACGCGGGGCAGGGCCGCGTCCGCCTGATCGACCCGGTGACGGGCGGCGACCTCGGGCTGTCCGCGGACCCGGGCGGCGGCCTCGACCGTGACGAGGGCGAGGTGTTGTCGGTCGCCTTCACCCCCGACGGGTCGCACGTCCTGACGGTGGACGCCGGCGGGACCGTCGGTCGCGTCCCGGCCGCCGCCGAGCTGGTGGCGCGGACGGTCTGCGCCCGCGCCGGGCGGGCGCTGACCGAGCGGGAGTGGCGGGCGTACGTGCCCGCGCTGCCCTACCGGCCCGTCTGCGGGTGATCGCGCCGCCCCGGGTCAGGCTCACACCAGCGTCAGGTCCGGCGTCGCGCCCGGCCTGAGCGGCGCCATGAACTGGAAGCAGTCGGTGCCGGCCATCGGGTAGAGCGCGACCATCCCCCTGCCCGGCCGCACCCAGGCGTGGATGTGCTCCCGGTCCAGCCCCTCGACGCGCACGTCACCGAGGGCCATGCGCTCCTCCTCGCGGGTCTCGCCGGTGAAGCCGACGCCGAGCGCCTTGCGTACCGTGCTCCTGCCGCCGTCGGCGGCGACCAGATACGCGGTCCGCAGCGTCGCGCCGGTGCCGAGCCGGGCCGTCACGCCCTCCGCGTCCTGCTCCAAGCCCGTCAGCCCGACGCCGTGCTCGACCTCGCCGCCCAGCTCGGCCAGCCGCTCCCGCAGCACCGCCTCGGTGCGCCACTGCGGGTGCATCCGCACCATCGGGTACGGCACCTCGTCGCTCGCCGCCGCCCGCTCGACGACGCGGTGGGCGATCCCGCGCCTGGCCGGTTCCACGGCGAGGGTGAGGCCGGTGGGCCCGGCGCCGACGATGAGCACGTCCGTCTTGTCCGTCATGGGAGGACCGTGCCAGGGGCCGCTGCCGGATCTCTGTCAGCGTCCTGCCGGGGCTCACGAGCAGGGCGGACGGTAGGGCAGGTCGTCGAAGTACCGCCGCCACTCGGCCCGCGTGAGAGGCATCCCGGCGGCCTCGCAGACGCGCGCCGCCGCCGACGCCGGCCGCAGGTCCCACAACCGCAGGTCGTGGCCGGCGGCCGAGACGAGGGTGTGGTCGTCGGCGTACAGGACGGTCCCGAGGTCGGGGTGGGACAGCTCGGCGATCGGCCGCCGGGCGCGCAGGTCCCATACGCGGGTGGTGCGGGAGGCGTCCGTGGTGGCCAGGGCGGCGCCGTCGGGGCTGAACCCGGCGATCCGGACGGTGTCGTCGTGCCCGCGCAGCGCCGCCGGACGGGGAACGCGGCGGAGGTCGGCGATCCTCCAGACGCGGACGGTCCGGTCGTGGCCGGTGCTCACGAGCACGTCGCCCTTGGGGCCGAAGCGCACGCCGGCCACCGCGTCGGCGTGCTCCTCGTGGTGGGCGACCTGGTCGAGGGCGCGGCGGCGCACGTCCCACAGCCGTACGCCGCGGTCGGCGCCGCCGCTGGCCAGCAGGCCGCCGTCGGGGCTGAAGTCGAGCGCGCCGACGTCGCCGAAGCCGTCGCGGGCGGCCAGGCGGCGCGGCGGGCCGGTGACGTCCCAGAGCAGCAGCCGGCCGCCGTGGTCGCCCGTCGCGAGGGTGCGGCCGTCGGGGCTGAGCGCGGCGACCGCGAGGCCGCGCACCGGCAGCCGGACGTGCCGGGCCGGGCGGTAGGGGTCCCGGATGTCCCACACGGTCACGGCCACGCCGCGCTCGACGGTGGCCAGGCGGCGGGCGTCGCCGCTCAGGGCCAGACCGGCGGCGGGTGGAGCGTTCCAGCGGGCCAGCAGCACGCGGTGCCGGGGGTCGCGGACGTCCCACAGCGCGCCGCCGTGCGCGCCGGTCGTGGCCATCAGGGCCCGGTCCCGGCTCAGGACCAGCTCGGTCACCGGGTCGGGCACGCGGACGGGATGGCGCCACTGGTAGAAGGCGCCGGCCGCGGACCCGGTGGCCAGCGCCTGGCCGTCGGCGGTGAAGGCGAGGCCGAGCACGCGGTCGGGATGCGGGAACGAGCCGACCTCCGCGCGGTTGGCCAGGCTCCACAGCCGGACCGTACGGTCGTCGCCGGCGGCGGCCAGGACGGTGCCGTCCGGGCTGAACGCCAGGGCGCCGGCGGGGTCGCCGTACCGGGTGGGCCGGTCGCAGCGGCGGGCGTCCAGGCGGCAGAGCCAGGTGCCGCGGTCGGGGGCGGACCAGGCCAGCGCGCTGCCGTCGGGGCTGATCGCGAGCGCGGCGGGGCCGTCCTGGAGGCCGGTCGCGATCGTGTCGGCGGGGGAGGCGGGGGCCGCCGGGTCCCACAGCCGTACGCTCCCGTCGTCGTGGCCGGTGACCACCGTGTCGTCGCCCACGGCGAAGCGGGTGACCTGGGCGGACGTGCGTACCGAAGGCAGGGCGACCGGGCGGCCGGCCAGCCGCCACCGCCGTACGCCGTGCGCGGCAGCGGCGAGCACCGTGCGGCCGTCCGGGGTGAACGCGGCCGTGGGCGCGCCGGGCAGGGCGGCGACGTGCCGGGGGCGGGCCGGGTCCACGACGTTCCACACCTCGACGCCGTCCCGGGTCGCCGCGAGCAGGACGCGGTCCCCGCCGGACGGGCGGAAGGCGAGCGCGCCGACCGGCCCGGCGGTGCGCGGCAGGGTGGCGAGCGGGGTGCGGCGGCGGGAGTCGGCGGCGTCCCACAACTCGACCACGCCGTTGTCGGCACCGGTCGCGAGCAGGGCGTGGTCCTGGCTGTAGGCGATCGCGCGCAGGCGGTCGCCGGTGGAGCGCAGGCGGGTGGCGTACGGCTCGGCGGTGTCGAGCAGCGTGCCCCGGGTGCTCGGGGTGTCGGCCAGGCCCTGGGCGGCCACCGCCACCTGCATCGCCAGCGCCGGGTCCGTCGCCCGCAGCGCCCGCGCCTGGGCGGCGGCCCGTTCGGCGAGCGCGATGACGCGGGCGGCGCTCGCCCGGCCGCTCTTCTGCCACGCCAGCCCCGCCCCCACCCCGGCGACCACCACCAGCACCACCAACGCCACCACGAGCCCGCGCACCCTCCGCCCGACCGGACATCCCCCACCGCCCGGGGGCGTCACCGGCAGGGAGCTCTCGGAAGGCGTGGGCGTCTCGAAGAGCGGGCCGTCGGAGGGTGGGGTGGGGGCGGGGTGGTAGGCGTTGTGGGGGAGGGTGTCGCCGTCGCGGTGGTGCCAGGTGGCGCGCATCGCCTGCGAGAGGCGCGGCAGCGCGTCGGCCGCCGCCGGGGCGTCGTCGTCACGTACCCGTAGATCGTGCAGGATCGCCTCGGTCAGCCCCGGTTCCAGGGACAGGCCCGCGGCCCGGGCCGGGCCGGTGATCGCGCGGCGCAGCTCGGCGCCGGTCATCGGGCCGAGCGGCAGCGACCGCGCCCGCAACGCCTCGACCAGCGGCGGAAACCCCAGGCACCGCTCGTAGCAGCCGGCCCGCATCCCGATCACCACCGGCAGCCCGCCCGCCGCGAGCCGGCACAGCTCCTCGACGTACGCCGCCCGCCCGCCCCCCGCCCGAGTCGTGAACAGCTCCTCGAACCGGTCGACCACCAGCAGCGCGCACTTCTCCACCGGCCGCCCCCCGCCCCGGACCGGCGAGCCCGGCGTACGCCACAACACCCCGGCGCGGCCCCCCGGCAGCGCCCCCTCCAGCACGGCCGGCACCAGCCCGGCCGCCAGCACCGACGTCTTCCCGGCCCCGGCCGCCCCGGTCAGCACCACGGGATGGCCGGCGCCCGGATCCGAGAGCAGCCCCACCAGCTCGGACACCACCCGCTCGCGCCCGAAGAACCACCTGGCGTCTCCGGCCGTGTACGGCCCGGCGGGCCAGGGGCACGGATCCCGCGTGTACCGGTCCCGCTCGCTCCCCAGCCCCGCGCCGAACCCGTCGTCCATCCCGCACCCGCATCCCGTCACCCGGTGAAGTCGATCGGGGACTCAGGGTACGCGGGCCCGCCAGGCGGCGTACGCCGGTCCGCGAGGCGGCACCGGCACGAAGCCCGAAGAGGTCAGCCCTTGCGGCCGACGCCCGCGTAGTAGACGGCCTCGCGGTCGGCGTACAGCGTCTCGGGGAGGGGACGCCAGCGCGGCAGCGGCACCACGCCCGGCTCCAGCAGCTCCAGCCCGTCGAAGAAGCTGGTGACCTCCTCAAGGGTGCGCAGCGTCATGGGCGCGCCGCCGCTCTCGTTCCAGTGGCGGACGCCCTCTTCGAGCTGCCTGCCGACGAGCCCGTGGGAGACGGCCAGGTGGCTGCCCGGCGCCATCTCGGCCAGCAGCTCGGCGATGATCGAGCGGGCCTGTCCGGTGTCGGGGATGAAGTCCACGACGCCGAGCAGGGTCAGCCCGATCGGCCGGCCGAGGTCGAGGTGCTCGGCGGCGGCGGCCAGGATCTTGCCGGGCTCGCGCAGGTCGGCGTCGACGAAGGCCGTCGTGCCCGCGGGCGCGGCCCGCAGCAGCGCCCGCGCGTGGGCCAGGACCATGGGGTCGTTGTCGACGTACACGACGTGGCTGTCGGGGGCGACCGCCTGGGCGACCTGGTGGGTGTTGTCCGCCGTGGGGATGCCGGTGCCGATGTCCAGGAACTGCCGGATGCCCGCCTCGCCGGCCATGTACCGCACCGCGCGGCCGAGGAACTCCCGGTTCGTACGGGCCAGCACCGGCAGGTCGGGCACGGCGGCGAGGATCTGCTCGCTCACCACCCGGTCGATCTCGTAGTTGTCCTTGCCGCCCAGCCACAGGTCGTAGATGCGGGCGGGGCTCGGAACATCGGTGTTCAGCGAACGTTCGCTCATCGCGACGCCTTCCGGACGAAAGGGGCTACGTGGGAGATCGTAGCCCCAAGATCCCTCCGGCGGGTCACGTCCGCCCCGCGCGGCCTAGGCTTCCGGGGATGACGCACTTACCTCCCGCCCAAGCCAGGGCCGACGTGCACGTCACCTACCACCAGATCCTGGTAGGCGAGCCGGGCCGCGACCATCCGGGAACCGTCCCCAACGGCCTGACCGCCTCCGCCCCCGGCGCCGCCGTGATCCGGACGGGCATCCACACCGGCGTGGTGGATGTGACCGTACGGCTGGCCGGGACCGCCCAGCCCCCCGACCCGGAGGGCTGGGAGGAGAGCGAGGAGGTCGAGTTCGTCACCACCACCGGCGTGATGCGCGTGCAGGGCGTCGCCGACGAGCCGATCGACCTGACGCCCCAGGGCGCCGGACGGTACGGCCTGCGCGTCCACGGTCGCCGCCGCGACCGGCGGACGCCGTCGAACCAGCCGTCGGAGGTGTACCTGCTGGTCGTGTGGCCCGTCGCCCTGGGGGCCGCCGCGGCCGGGTGAGGCGGGGGCTCAGAGCAGGCGGCGCTGCACCGCGTCGGCGATGGCCGTGGTCACGATCCACTCGACGGCGGTGGCGCCGGGCGGGTCGCCCTCGCTGCCGGCGAACAGCAGGTGGCCGCTGCCGATCAGGGTGAGCGCGAGGGCGTCGACGTCGGCGTCGGCCGCGATGCGGCCCATCTCGCGCTCGGCGGTCAGGTAGGCGGCGATCATGGTCGTGGCCTCGGCCAGGAGCGGGATGCCCGACGACCCGGCCTGGCGCAGGCGGGCGCGCAGGCCGTCGCGGGAGATGACGAGGCCGACGACGGCCACGGCGACCGACCCGAACAGCTCCAGCAGCGCCAGGGTGAGGTTCCCGGCGACGGTGCCGGTGCCGGCGCTCTCGCGCAGGGCGGCGGCCTGGGCCTCGACGCGGCGGATGCGGTCGGTCACCAGGTCGGCGAGGAAGGCGTCGAAGTCGGCGAAGTGGCGGTGGAGCACGCCCTTGGCGCAGCCCGCCTCGGTGGTGACCGCCCGGCTGGTCAGAGCGTTGGGGCCGGCTCTGAGCAGGACGCGCTCGGCGGCGTCGAAGAGCTGCTCGCGTACGTCGCGGAGGGCTACGCCTGTGGGCACCGGGCCGGTCTCCTTCTGTCACGAATCCCGTTCAGCGTAGACGAGTGGGCGCATGCCCACTAGAGTGGGCGCATGCCCACTAGAGTGGGCGCATGCCCACTAACAGCCCTGAGAGCGAGCCGCACCGCCACCGGCGGATGGCCGAGTCCTTCGGCGCGGACGCCGACCGCTACGACCGCACCCGCCCCCGCTACCCCGAGGAGATGATCGCCAGGATCGCCGCGGCCGCCCCCGGCCCGGACGTCCTCGACGTCGGCATCGGCACCGGCATCGCGGCCCGCCAGTTCCAGGCGGCCGGCTGCCGGGTCTCCGGCGTGGACGTCGATCCCCGCATGGCCGAGCTGGCCCGGCGCGACGGCATCGAGGTGGAGGTGTCCGCCTTCGAGTCCTGGGACCCGGCCGGGCGCACGTTCGACGCGGTCGTCGCCGGCCAGACCTGGCACTGGATCGACCCGGCCGCGGGCGCGGCCCAGGCGGCCCGGGTGCTGCGGCCCGGCGGCAGGCTGGCGCTGTTCTGGAACGTCTTCCAGCCGCCGGACGTGCTGCGCGACGCCTTCGCCGAGGTCTACCGCCGCATCCTGCCCGACCTGCCGGCGCTCGGCCAGGCCGGGCCGGCGGTGGACCTGTACGCGTCGCTGCTCGACAAGATCACCGACGGTGTCCGCGCGGCGGACGCGTTCGGCGAGCCCGAGCGGTGGCAGTACGCGTGGGAGCGCGTCTACAGCAGGGACGAGTGGCTGGAGCAGGTGCCCACGCACGGTCCGGCCACCGGGTTGCCGCCGGAGCGCCGCCGCGAGCTGCTGGAGGGCGTCGGGGCCGCGATCGACGCGGCGGGCGGCGCCTTCACCGTCCACTACGACGTCCTGGTGCTCACCGCCGTCCGGCGGGGTGAGTAGGCGCCGGTGGCCGTCGTGGCCGGTTCAGGCCGGTTGCGGCGTGCGCGGCCCGGTCCTGGCCGGGGCGTAGAGGCCGAGCCGGCGCAGGGCCGGCGCGGTCATCATGGTGGTGATCAGGGCCATCAGCACGAGCACCGTGAACGTGCCGGGTGCGATCAGTCCCATGCCGAGCCCGGTGCTGAGCACGACGATCTCGGTGACGCCGCGGGCGTTCATCAGCACGCCGAGCCCGAGCGCGAGCCGTCCCGGCATGCCGCCCGCCCAGGCGATCACCCCGGCCGCGCCCAGCTTGCCGAGGACGGCGGCCACCAGCAGCACCGCCCCGCCCACCAGCACCACCGGGTGGCCGAAGGCCAGATGCACGTCGGTGCGCAGCCCGATCGAGGCGAAGAACACCGGCAGCAGCATCGCGCGGTTGAGCGAGCCGAGGCGTTCGGGCACCGCGCCGAGCACGGGCGCGTCGCGGGGGAACACGACCCCCGCCAGCAGCGCCCCGAAGATCGCGTGCACGCCGATGGCGTCGGTCGCCGCCGCCAGGACGAAGATCAGGCCCAGGACCAGCGCGAGCGCGGCGGGAACGGGCAGCCGCCGGTCGGCGTGCCGGGCCGCCAGGGCGGCGAGCGCGGGACGTACGACGAGGGTCACGGCGAGCACCAGGGCGGCGGCCAGCGCCAGCGAGGTCAGCACGCCCGCAGGGGAGCCGGCGTGGGCCAGGGCGATCACGGCGGCCAGCGCGCACCAGGCGAGCACGTCGGCCAGCCCCGCGCAGAGGATCGCCAGCGAGCCCAGCCGGGTGACGGTCAGCCCGGCCTCCTGAAGGATCCTGGCCAGCACGGGGAACGCGGTGACGCTGAGCGCGGTCCCGGCGAACAGGACGAACGCCGTCCCCGACGCCGACGGCCCGGCGAGCGCGTCGGCGAACGGGAGCGCCGCGACCGTCCCCAGGGCGAAGGGCACGGCCATCATGGCCAGCGCGGCGACCCCCACGACCGTCCGCTGCCGGCCGAGGGCGGCCGGGTCGAACTCCCGCCCCACCGTGAACATGAAGATCGCCAGCCCGGCCTGGGCCAGCAGTTCGAGCTGCGGCGCCACCCAGCCGGGCAGGATCAGCGCGGACACGCCCGGCGCCAGCGAGCCCAGCGCGGACGGCCCCAGCAGCAGCCCGGCCACCATCTGCCCCACCACGGACGGCTGGCCCGCCCGGCGCGCCAGGACGCCGCCCAGCGAGGCCAGACCGCCGATGACCGCCACCGCGAGGAACAGCCGCAGGATCGACTGGGCGGGCGGCACCCCCGCGGGCGCGGCCGGCGCCGCCGGATGCCCCGGTTGCTGCCCGCCCGGCCCGAACACGAGCAGGAGCGCCACGCCGGCCACGGCGATCAGCAGCAGCGCGACCGCCAGGCCCCGGGCCGGGAGGGGGAGCAGGGCCTGTTCGGTGTCGTCGAGCGGGTCGTCTCCGCGCATGGTCGCACCTTCCTGCGAACTCCGCGACGGGCCGCCCGGCCCGTCGCCGGCTCCGGCGGCCGGCTCAGTCCGCGGCCGGGAGCGGCCGGGCCGCCCGCCGGCCGATCAGCAGCAGGGCGCCGACGGCGGCGACGATGCCGACGGCGATGACGGGGATCAGGGCCGGGTAGCCGAGGTCGCTCGCCACCATGCCGAACAGCGGGGGGCCGAGCAGGGAGCCGAGGCTGCCGGCCTGGGCGATGACGCCGTTGCCGACGTCGGCGTGGTCGAGGCGCTCCAGGATCAGGGGGAGCGCGGCGAAGACGAGGGCGCCCAGGAAGCCGTTCTCCATGGAGATGACGCCCGCGCCGGTGAGCGCGCCCGCGGAGGAGCCGCCGGCGTACAGGATCCAGGCGGCCGGCACGACGAGGAAGCCCGACAGGGCCAGCACGCCGACCCGTACGCCCCTGCGCAGCAGGACGCCCACCGCCAGCCCGCCGGCCACGCCGAGCAGCGAGATCACCGAGGTCAGCGCGCCCGCGGCGGCGGCCGAGCGGCCGTACTGCTCGATGAGCAGGGTGGGCAGGAGCACGATCACCGGGATGGTCACCAGCGCGGTCAGGCAGAAGGCCGCGGCGAGCACGCCCGGCCAGGTCAGCGCCCGCATCCGGGGGACCGGCCCGGCCGCCTGCGCCCCGCCGCCGCGCGGCAGCCGCGCCCAGGTCACCACGGCCGTCAGCAGCGTCAGCCCGGCGATCAGCCCGGTCCAGCCGCGCCACCCCAGCGCGTCGCCGGCCGCGCCGCCGGCCAGCGTGCTGGCCCCCAGCCCGACCGGGACGAACGTCGCCCAGACCGACAGGGCGGTGCCCCGGTCGCGCTCGTGGGCCAGGCGCAGGATCAGCGCCGGGCAGGAGATGGTGACCAGGACGTAGCCGACGCCCTCGACGCCGCGGGCGATGAGCAGCCAGGCGAAGTCGTTCGCGGCCATGCTCGCCGCGCCCGCGGCCGCGATCAGGGTCAGCCCGGTGACCAGCGACCTCCCGGTGCCGAACCGGCGGACGAGGTAGCCCGCGGGCAGGCCGACCACGGCCCCCACACCGACCACCGCCGAGATCACCCAGCCCAGCTCCGACAGCGACAGCCCGAGTTGGGCGGCCACCGCCGGTCCGACCGAGGAGAACTTGCCGAGGCTCATCGCGGCGACGACCCCGCCGACGTAGACGACGAGGATCGTCAGCCAGGGGGAGCGTGGCGGGGACGTCTCCGTGATCTTTGCCGCCGACCGGGGGTCCATGAGTCTCCTTCGCACTGCGTTCCGCGGGCCAGGGTTCCCACGTCCGATCTTCGCCATGCCGGCGGCGCCGATCAACCCGCCTCTCCCGTGACGAGGATGCCGATGCCCGACTCGGTGACGTTCACGGCCCCGGCCGACAGCAGCGCGTCGATCGTCTCGGGCACCTCCCGCCTGGGCAGGACGCCCTGGAGGACGACCATGGCGGCGTCCCCAAGGCCGGGGCCCGCGCGCCAGGACTGGACCGGCATCGCGGGCGTCACCTCCTCCAGCCGGTCGGCGGGGGCGCGGACCGTCAGCAGCACGTGGGCCGGGCCCACCCAGGCGGCGCGCAGCAGCAGGGCGACGTTCCTGATCAGGCCGCGCCTGGCCGGGTCGGCGTAGGCGGCCGGGTTGGCGACGAGCTGCGCGCCGCAGGTCCGGACGGTCTCGATGACCCGCAGATCGTTCTGGCGGAGCGAGTGGCCGGTCTCCACGACGTCCATCATGGCGTCGGCCAGCTCGGGGATCTTGGCCTCGGTCGCGCCGTAGGACACGACCACCTCGGCCCGCCGTCCCGCCTCGCGGAAGAAGCGGCGGCCGATGTTCGGGTACTCGGTGGCCACCCTGACGCCGTCGTCCAGGTCGGCCACGCTGCGGGCGGGATGGCCGGACGGCACCGCGAGCACCAGCCGCCACGGCCGCTCGGTGTTCCTGGAGTAGTCGAACGACTCCACCACCTCGACCTCGGCCCCGGTCTCCTCCACCCAGTCGGCGCCGGTCAGCCCGAGGTCGAAGGTGCCGTCCCCGACGACCAGGGGGATCTCGCGCGGCTTGTAGAAGGCCACGTGCGACACGCCGGAGTGGTCCACCGTGCCGCGGTAGGAGCGTTCCGAGCGTCGCCGTACGGGGAGCCCCGCGGTCGCGAAGAGCTCCAGGGCCCGCCGCTCCAGCGACCCCTTCGGCAGGGCGAGCGAGATCATGCTTCCTCCTTGCGGGCACGACGGCAACGACGGCAACGACGGGTCACACGTGCAGCAGCCGGTCGATGCCGACGACGGGCGGCTCGGGCAGGCTGGACGGCCGCACCTCGATCTCGCCCACCACGAGGTCGTCGGGCCAGGAGCCGACGATGGTGCCCACGCAGCGGGCCACCGACCGGGTGCTCATCTTGTGCGGCGACCCGTCGCCGTCGAGGTTGGCGATGGCGCCCGGCGAGACCAGGCAGGCGCGCACCCCGTTGCGCCGCTCCTCCAGCAGCAGCGTCTCGACCAGCGCCTTCAGCCCGGCCTTGGTGGCGCTGTAGGCGGCCCCGCCCTCGAAGTACCGGGTCCCGGCGTGGCTGCCCATGGCGACGAACATCCCGCCGGCGGCCCGCAACGCCGGCAGGACGGCTTTGAGCAGGTGGAAGCAGGCGCTCAGGTTGATCGCGACCAGCCGCTCCCAGTCCTCCCCGCGCAGGTCGGCGATCGGGTCGAGCACCCGGTCCACCGCGTTGGACACGCAGACGTCGAGCCGGCCGGCCGCGCCGAGCACCTGGGCGGTGGCCTCCGCGATCTGCGCCGGGTCCGACAGGTCGCACTTGTGCTCGCCGAGCCAGTCCTCGCCGGCGAGCGAGCGGTTCAGGGAGAAGACGCGGTAGCCGCGCTCGCGCAGCTCCTCGGCGATGGCCCGCCCGCTGCCCCGGTTGCTGCCGGTGACCAGCGCGGCCGGGGTCTCATGTGATGACATCGAGGACGCGGCTCCACTGGTTCACGATCTCCTCGCCGGCCACGCCGTCCCGGAACAGGTCCTTGTCCAGCGGGGAGCCGTCCTGGTGGCGCAGGCGCATGCAGTCCTGGGAGATCTCGGAGATGACGGTCAGGCCGCCGTCGGCGGTCTGCCCGAAGATGAGGCAGAAGTCCCACACCTCCAGCGGGCGCAGCCAGGACCGCAGCACGTCGTTGACGGCGAGGGACAGCTCGCGCATCTCCTCCACCGGCAGGCCGAGCGCCCTCAGGTAGTCCTCGCCGATCGGCTGGTCCTCGGGGTCGGTCCGGTAGTCGAACTTCACGACCGGGCGCGGCAGCGGGGCGCCGTCCTCGAACAGGCCGGGGTACTTGCGGGTGGTCGATCCCGTGGCCCGGTTCTTCACGATCACCTCGAACGGCGGCGCCGGGCAGTAGTCGGCCACGTACGAGTCGGCCGAGACCCGTTCCCTGAACGCGCACGGCACCCCGGCGCCGGCCAGCCGGGCCGCCGCCCTTTCGTAGAAATCGAGCCGGAGCGGCCCGGTGCGCTCGACGATTTCATCGCGGTGGTACGTGAAACTGCGCAGGCTGGGGATTATCTGCACCAGGCAGCGCCCCTCGGGCAGCAGCCACAGACGCTTACTGCGCCCGACGATATCCGGCTCTCCGCGGCCGGCCGGACTTCCCGGATCGGATCCGTTATCCACGTGGCCTCCATCCGCTGACAATGGCCCACACAACTTGATATTGCGGGCACCTGAATGTCAAGGCGGCGTGACCCTGGAAAAAGGAGCACTTGACGGCCCTCTCGCGGTCTTGATATGTCGTCCGCCCTCGCCCGGGGTCCTGGAAGAAAGAGTACTTGACGGGTCCCGGCGGCCGGACGGTACTGTCTTCTGAAATTGAAATTCCGATCTTAATTCAAATCCCAATGGGGGGAGGATCGTTGTCGGAATATGAGCGCATAGCTCACTCGAAGATCACACGTAAGTTCAGGTCCGCGGGGCAGCAGCTCTTGTTCTCGCGGGGGCGGCGGGGCGAGGTGTCCGACGCGAACGGCGTACCGTACATCGATTTCGTCATGGGTTATGGGCCAGTGATAATCGGTCACGCGGACGCCCAGTTCAACGAAATTCTCTGCGGTTATCTCGGCAACGGCGTCATGCTGCCGGGGTACACCACGTTCCACCAGGAATACTTGGACAGGCTGCTCGGCGAGCGGCCCGGCGACCGCGGGGCGTTCTTCAAGACCGCCTCCGAGGCCGTCACCGCCGCCTTCCGGCTGGCCGCGATGCGCACCGGCCGGCTCGGCGTCATCCGCAGCGGCTACGTCGGCTGGCACGACGCCCAGATCGCCGACTCCCTCAAGTGGCACGAGCCGCTGCACTCGCCGCTGCGGGACAAGCTCCGCTACACCGACGGCATGCGCGGCGTCGGCGACTCCGAGCCGGTGGCCAACTGGGTGGACCTGCGCCTGGAATCCCTCGCCGAGCTGCTGGAACGGCACCGCGGCCGGCTGGGCTGCTTCGTCTTCGACGCGTACCTGGCCTCCTTCACCACGGCCGACGTGCTGCGCCAGGCCGTCGCCATGTGCCGCGAGGCCGGCCTGCTCACCGTCTTCGACGAGACCAAGACCGGCGGCCGGATCTCGGCCCTCGGCTACGACCACGACAACACCCTCGGCTCCGACCTGATCGTGATCGGCAAGGCGCTGGCCAACGGCGCCCCGCTGAGCATCCTGGCCGGCGACGCGGACCTGCTCGCGCTGGCCGAGAAGGCCCGGCTGAGCGGCACGTTCTCCAAGGAGATGATCGCCGTCTACGCCGCGCTGGCCACCCGCGACATCCTGGAGAAGCCCGTCGGCGACTCCCCGGACGGCTGGACCGAGATCGGCCGGATCGGCACGCGGGTGGCCGCCGCCTTCACCGCGGGCGCCGCGGACGCCGGGGTCGAGGCCCTGGTCGGCGCCCGTCCGGTGCTCGGCGGCGGCATGTTCGAGCTGGTCTACCACGACGTGGGCCTGCTGGGCGACAAGGAGCGGCGCGAGTCGCTGCTGGCCGAGCTCGCCGGGGTCGGCATCCTGCTGCTCGAAGGGCACCCGTCCTTCGTGTGCCTGGCCCACCGCGACATCGACTGGGGGGACCTGCGCGACCGGGTGCGGCAGGCGTTCGAGGCGTGGAGCGCGCCCGCGGAGGCCGGCCGTGGCTGACCTCCTGCGGCTCGCCCTGGTCGGCTGCGGCCGCCAGATGCAGCAGAACCTCTTCCCGTTCCTGCAACGCATCCGCGGCCACCAGGTCGTGGCCTGCGTCGACCCCGACCTGGCGCTGGCCGCCGACGTGCAGTCGCTGGCCGGCGGCGCGACCTGCGTCTCCTCGGTGGACGAGCTCGACCTGGAGATGGTGGACGCGGCCGTGCTGGCCGTCCCGCCGGAGCCGTCGTACCTGCTGGTTCGGCAGCTCGCCGAGCGCGGGGTGGACTGCTTCGTCGAGAAACCGGCCGGGCCGTCCACGCCGTCGCTCCAGGACCTGGAGCACGTGGTGCGGCGCACCGGGCGGCACGTCCAGGTGGGGTTCAACTTCCGCTACGCCGAGACCCTGCAGCGGCTGCACGAGCTGAGCGAGGAGATCCGGGCCACGCCGTGCTCGGTGACCATCGACTTCTACAGCCGCCATCCGTCCGCGCCGCAGTGGGGGGTGGACACCACCCTGGAGGCGTGGATCCGGCACAACGGCGTGCACGCCCTCGACCTGGCCCGCTGGTTCGTGCCGTCGCCGGTCGTCCAGGTGGACGCGCACGCCATCGCCAGTGACGCCGACCGGTTCCAGATCAACCTGTTCCTGCGGCACCACGACGGCTCGCTGTCCACGCTGCGCATGGGCAACCACGTCAAGCGGTTCATGGTGGGCGTCACCGTGCAGGGCATGGACGGCAGCCGGTACAGCGCGCCGTCCCTGGAGCGGGTGACGCTCGAACTGTCCGACGGCGTGCCGTACGGCCAGGAGCTGCACAGCACCCGCAACCTGGACCACGGGTGGGCGCGCAGCGGTTTCGGGCCCGAGCTCCAGGCGTTCGTGGACGCCTGCGCGCAGCGGTCGGCCGAGCCCCACCCGGGCGGACGTCCCGCGATCAAGGGCGTGCCGTCGGTCTCCGACGCGCTCGCCGCCTCCGCACTGTGCGACCGGGTGATGGCGGAGCTGAACACGGCCGCGACGAACGGCTTCGGCCTGCTGACCGGTTCCGTCCGGGCCTCGGCCTAGGCGGGGGCCGTTGACGAGAAGGGGGAGGCATGACTGAACGGGCGCGACCGGCCGCGGGCGGGCGGCCGGTCGCGTCGCGTGATCGGGCCGGGCGGCCGGCCGGGTCACGTGATCCGGTCGCGTCGCGGGGAGTGGGCCGGTGGGTGGCCGGTCATCTGGGCCGGCACCGGCCCTCGCTGCTGCTGTTCACCGTGGCGGCCGTGGCGGCGAGCCTGTGCTCCACGCTCGTCCCCGTCCAGATCGGCACGGCGTTCGCCGAGGCCACCGGCCCCCGGCACGACCTCGGCGCGGTCGGGGTGGCGGCGCTGGCCGCCGCGCTGCTGGCGGCCGGCCGGTTCGTCGCCGACCTGCTGTCGAACGGCTCGATGGAGGTCGTCGCCCAGCGCGTCAAACGGGACGTACGCGACGAGCTGTACCGCAGCCTGCTGACCAAGCGCATGGCCTTCCACGACCAGCAGCGCATCGGCGACATCCTGGCCCGCGCCATCAACGACGCCAGGCTCGTCGACTACATGCTCAGCCCGGGGGCGGCCACCGCGGCCAACGGCGTCCTGGCCCTGCTGGTGCCGATCCTGTTCATCGCCTCGCTGGACCCGCGGCTGCTGCTGGCGCCCGGCGTGCTGGTCCTGGTGTTCGCCTACGCCCTGCGCTACCACCTGCGCCGGCTCTACCCGCTGGTCATGCGCACCCGCGAGACCTTCGCCGACCTCAACGAACGCTTCTCCACCACGCTCTCGGGCATCGCCACCGTCAAGGCCGCCACCCAGGAGGACCACGAGCGGCGCGCCCTGCGGTCGGCCGCCGCCGCCTACCGGGACGCCTTCGTCCGGCGCGGCCGGGCGCAGGCGGTCTACCTGCCCGCGCTGAGCTTCGCGCTGGCCATGGTGACCGGCTCCCTGCACTCCCTCTACCTCTACTCGCAGGGGGAGCTGGCGCTGTCCCAGGTGGTGACCTACCTCGGCTGGCTGCTGCTGTTCGCGCAGCCCGTCACCATGTCCGAGCAGGCCGTGCCGGTCATCCAGGAGGGCTTCGCCGCCGCCGCGCGCATGCGGGAGATCATCGACGGCGCCCCCGGCGAGCGCGAGGACACGCGCGGCACGACGGCGGCCGTCGAGGGCACGATCACCTTCGACCGGGTCTCGCTGCGCCACGAGGGCAGGGACATCCTGCGCGAGGTCTCCTTCCACCTGCCCGCCGGCCGCACCCTCGCCGTCGTCGGCCCCACCGGCAGCGGCAAGAGCATGCTGATCAAGCTGGTCAACCGCATGTATGACGCCACCGAGGGCCGCGTGCTGATCGACGGACGTGACGTGCGCGAGTGGGAGCCGGGCGCGCTGCGCCGCCAGATCGGCCACGTGGACCAGGAGATCTTCCTGTTCTCCAAGAGCGTGCTGGACAACATCGCCTTCGGCGCGCCGCACGCCGCCGGGTACGAGGACGTCCTGCGCGTCGCCAAGCAGGCGTGCGCGGACGAGTTCGTCCAGACGATGGCCGACGGCTACGCCACCACGCTCAACGAGGGCGGCACGACGCTGTCCGGCGGGCAGCGGCAGCGGCTGGCCATCGCCAGGGCCCTGCTGACCGAGCCGCGCATCCTCACCCTCGACGACGCCACCAGCGCGGTGGACGCCCGTACCGAATCGGCCATCACCGAGGCGATCGAGCGCGCGACGGCGGGCCGCACGACGGTGCTGGTCTCGCACCGCCCCGGCCAGATCCGCCGGGCCGACGTCATCCTGCTGCTGGACGGCGGCCGGGTCGTCGACCAGGGCTCGCACGACGAACTGATGGCGCGCTGCGCGCTCTACCGGGAGATCTACAGTGGATGACGCCCAGGATCGGCGGCGGCCGTGAGCGACCTGTTCGCGGGCCTGCACGCCGACGCCTACGATCGCGTGTACGGCAACCGCCGCCTGCTCGCCCGCATCCTGCGACAGTTGCGCGCCCACCGCGCCGGCATGGTCGGCTCGGCCCTGCTCGTCGCGGGCTCGGTGCTGCTGACCGCCTCGGTGCCGGTCGTCGTCTCCCGCCTGATCGACCAGGCCGGCGGCGGCAGCGGCCCCGGTCTGCTGCTGTGCCTGTTCGTGGTCGCGGCGGCGGTGCTGGCCTGGGCGATGAACTGGGCCCGCCAGGCGATCACCGCCCGGCTGGTGGGCGGCATGGTCTACCGGCTGCAGTGCGAGGCCGCCGACGCCGCGCTCGCCAAGGACGTCGCCTTCTACGACGAGAACTCGGTCGGCAAGGTGCTCAGCCGGGTCACCGGCGACACCGAGGGCTTCGGCTCGGTGCTCACCCTCACCCTGAACCTGATCAGCCAGCTCTTCCTGGTGGTGCTGCTCGGCGGCGTGGTGTTCTGGATCGACCCCGGCCTCGGTCTGGTCATCGTGGCGGCGCTGCCGTTCCTGCTGGGCACGGCCCTGGCCTTCCGCCGGGTGGCCCGTACCGCGGCCTCGGCCACGCGGCGGGTGATGGCCAAGGTCAACGCCAACGTGCACGAGACCATGCTCGGCATCGCGGTCGCCAAGAGCTTCGGCCGCGAGGAGGCCGTCTACGGCGACTTCGACGACGTCAACCGGCTGTCGTACCGCGTCTACGTCCGGCAGGGCCTCATCTACGCGGTCATCCTGCCGGTCCTGACGCTGCTGGCCGGGGTGGCCACGGCGGTCGTGCTGTACCAGGGCGGGCGGTTCACGGTGCTCGGCAGGCTCTCGGCGGGCGAGTGGTACTTCGCCCTCCAGGCGCTCGGCATGCTCTGGCAGCCGGTCACCCAGGCCGCCTCGTTCTGGAGCCTGTTCCAGCAGGGGCTGGCCGCCGCCGAGCGGGTGTTCGCGCTGATCGACAGCGATCACGCCGTCGTCCAGAGCGGGAACGCGCCGGTGACCGGGCTGACCGGCGCGATCGAGGCCCGCGGCCTGCACTTCCGGTACGGCTCGGGCGCCGCCGTGTTCCGGGACTTCGACGTGCGCGTGGCGGCCCGCGAGACGGTGGCGGTCGTCGGGCACACCGGCGGCGGCAAGTCCACGCTGGCCAAGCTGATCGCCCGCGCCTACGACTTCCAGGGCGGCGAGCTGCTGGTCGACGGCCGGGACATCCGCGGCCTCGACCTGCGGGCCTACCGGCGGCGGGTGGGGGTCGTCCCGCAGCACCCGTTCATCTTCGCGGGCACGCTCGCGGAGAACATCGCCTACGGCCGTCCCGGCGCCGGGCGCGACGACGTCGTACGGGCCGTCGAGCGGATCGGCCACCGCGTGTGGGACCGCAGCATGCCGATGTCCCTGGACGACCGCCTGGCCGCCGGCGGGCAGGGCGTGTCGGTCGGGCAGCGGCAGCTCATCGCCCTGGCCCGCATGTTCGTCCGCGAACCGGACATCCTGCTGCTGGACGAGCCGACCGCCAGCGTCGACCCGCTGACCGAACGCGGCATCCAGGACGCGCTGTCGAGGTTGTGCGCCGACCGTACGGTCCTGGTGATCGCCCACCGGCTGTCCACCATCCGGCGCGCCGACCGCGTCCTGGTGCTGCACGGCGGCGAGATCGCCGAGCAGGGCCGGTTCGACGAGCTGCTGCGCCGCGACGGCCCGTTCGCCGCGCTCTACGCCACCTACTACGCCCACCAGGAGACCGCATGACCTGCGCACCCCATCCGCCGCAGTTCGAGCCGATCCAGCGGGAGGCGTCCGCGGCGGGCGTGCGCTGCGTGGTGGGCGCGGTGCTGGTCAACCCGGCCGGCGAGGTGTTCCTGCAACGGCGGGCGGCCCACGTGCGGCTCTTCCCCGGCTGCTGGGACATCGTCGGCGGGCACGTCGAGCGGGACGAGACGCTGTGCGCGGCGCTGGCCAGGGAGATCGAGGAGGAGACCGGCTGGCGGCTGCTGCGGGTGGGCGGCCTGGTGGACGTCTTCGACTGGACCGGCGGCGACGGCGGCCTCCGGCGCGAGATCGACGTGCTGGCCACGGTCGAGGGCGACCTGACCCGGCCCACGATCGAGCAGGACAAGTTCGACGAGGCCCGCTGGCTGGACGGCGACGCCCTGCGCCGCCTGGCCGCCGAGTCCCCCGGCTCCGGCATGGTCGAGCTGGCCCTGCGCGCGCTGGCCATGCGGCCGGTTTAGGGCTCCGGCTTGCGTACCGCGTCCAGCGCCTGGCGCAGGGTGAACCTGCCGGCGTACAGCGCCTTGCCCACCACCGCGCCCTCGACGCCCAGCGAGGTCAGGGAGGAGATGGCGCGCAGGTCGTCCAGGCAGGAGACGCCGCCGGAGGCCACGACGGGGCTGCCGGTGGCGGCGCACACGTTGCGCAGCAGGTCCAGGTTGGGGCCGCCGAGCGTGCCGTCCCTGGCGATGTCGGTGACGACGTACCGGGCGCAGCCGGCGGCGTCCAGGCGGGCCAGGGTCTCGTACAGCTCGCCGGCCTCGCGGGTCCAGCCGTGGCTGCGTACGGTCGTGCCCCAGACGTCCAGCTCGACGGCGATCCGGTCGCCGTGCCGGGCGATGACCTCGGCCACCCACGCCGGACGTTCCAGCGCGCCCGTGCCGAGCACCACCCGGCCGCAGCCGGTGGCCAGCGCGGCGGCCAGGCTCGCGTCGTCGCGCACGCCGCCGCACAGCTCGACCGGGATGTCCAGGGCGCCGACGACCTCGGCGACGCGGGCCCGGTTGGAGCCGGTGCCGAAGGCGGCGTCGAGGTCCACCAGGTGCACCCAGTCGGCGCCCGCGTCCTGCCAGGCCAGCGCCGCGTCGAGCGGGTCGCCGTACCAGGTCTCGGACCCCGACACGCCGCGCACCAGGCGGACGGCCCGGCCGCCGCGCACGTCGACGGCGGGCAGGAGGGTCAGGCATGTGGACACTCGTCGTTTCCTCTCCCGTGAACCCCCCTTTTCCATCATCCCGAACACTGGTCAGGAATCGAAGTCAACCTTCGGCCACCACCTTGGTTCACTTGCCGCCGGCCGGCCGGACGGGGACGCTTGCCGGTGCGCGCCGCACGCCCAGTCGCCGGGGGCCGGTCCCCCTGTTCCGAGGAGGACTGCATGGTCTCGCTCGCGCTGCCCAAGGGCACGTTCCTGGAGCGTCCCGTCCTCGACCTCTTCGCCGCCGCCGGGCTGGAGGTGCACCGCCCGTCCGAGCGCAGCTACCGGGCGAGCATCGCCTACGACGGCGGCGTCGAGGTGGCCTTCCACAAGCCGCGCGAGATCCCGCTCGCCGTGGAGAGAGGCGTTTTCGACGTCGGCGTGACCGGCACCGACTGGATCGAGGAGACCGGCGCGAAGGTCGAGCTCGTCGAGGCGAGCGGGTGCGTGCCCGCCTGGCGGCTCGTGCTCGCCGTCCCCTCCGGGCATCCCGCCGCGGACGCCGCCGGCCTGCCGGCCGGGGCCCGGATCGCCACCGAGTTCCCCAAGATCGCCAGGCAGTTCTTCCAGAGCCTGCCGCTGCCCGTACGGATCGTCCCGTCCTTCGGCGCCACGGAGGCCAAGATCCCCGAGCTCGCCGACGCCGTCATCGAGGCCGACGGTCCCGGTTCCGCCCTGGACGAGCACGACCTGCGGGTCATCGCCACGTTACGCACGTGCTCCCCGCACCTCGTCGCCGGCCCGGCCGCCTGGCGGGACGCCGGCAGACGCGCCGCCATCCAGCGGCTCGCGCGGCTGCTGACCTCGGTGGACGGGGGAGCGGCGCACGTGCTGCTGACCGTCCGCACCACCTCGCAGGACCTGCCGCTCGTGGCCGGGGCGATGCCCGAGCGGTCCTGGCGGGCCGGCACCGGCCTGACCGGGAGCCTGGTGGTCGTGCAGGGGCTGGCCGCCCGGCGCGGCCTGGCCGAGACCATCGGCGGCATCCTGGCCGCCGGAGCGCTCGACGTCATCGAGTCGCGCGTCGGGAAGGACGTCACCGCGTGAGCCGGCGGATGATCGTGTGCGACCTCGACGGGACGCTCCTGGACTCCCGCGGCCAGGTCTCGGAGCGCACCAGGACGGCCGTGCGCCGGGCCCGCGCCGCCGGGCACGTGTTCGTCATCGCGACCGCCCGGCCGGTCCGCGACACCCGTCCGGTGGCCGCGGCCCTGGACCACGCGGCCGTCGCCGTCTGCGGGAACGGCTCGATCACCTTCGACTTCGGCCGCGAGGAGGTGGTCGACTACCGCCCGCTGGACCGGCAGCCGCTCGCCGCGGCGCTGTCGATGTTGCGCGACCGCTTCCCCGGTGTGCGCCTGGGCGCGGAGTGCCGTCTTGAGCTGCTGCTGGAGGACTCCTTCCACCTGCCCGAGCCGCTGGCCCGCGACGCCCGTCGCGTCCCCCGCCTGGAGGGCGAGATCGGCCGGCACGACGTCGGCAAGCTCATGGTCCAGCTCGAAGGCGCCGCCCGCCAGTACTACGAGACCGTGCGCGGGCTCCTGACCGGCTGCGAGGTCACCATCTCGGCGGACGTGTTCTGCGAGGTGATGCGGGCCGGCGTCACCAAGGCGGCGGCCCTGGAGTCCATGGCGGCAAGGCTCGGCCTGGGCAGCGCCGACGTGATCGCGTTCGGCGACATGCCGAACGACCTCCCCATGCTGACCTGGGCCGGAACCGCGGTGGCGGTCGCCAACGCCCACCCCGCCGTGCTCGGCGCGGTGGGCGAGGTGACCTCCTCCAACGACGACGACGGGGTGGCCGCGTGGCTGGAACGGCACGCCATGGCCGATTTCTCAGAGAAGTATTGACGCTTGTCTGACGACTATTCATGATGGTCGCTGGAGCCGGGAACGCACCGGCCAGGATCGGCCTGCGGAGGCAGGCCCCCAGGGCCCGCGCCGGGCGCGGGCGTCCCGTCTGAGAGGTGCCCCCGTGCCCCGATTAGCCGCTGCCCCTGTGCTCATCCGCGTCCTCGCCCTCTGCACGGCGCTGTGCTCGCTCGCCGCCTGCGGCGCCGCCAACCGCACCGTCAACCCCGCCGACGGTCCCGCCGCCGGGGCGAAAGGCGCCGCCTCGATCGGCGTGGCCTTCAGCCGCGGCGGACGCGGCGACAGGTCCTTCAACGACTCGGTGGGGGCCGGCGTCGACCGCGCGAAGGCCGAGCTGGGCGTCACGGCCAAGGAGCTCAGCCCCAACGCCGCCGGGTCCGATCTGGAGGAGATCCTGCGGCTGCTGGCCCAGACCGGCCACAACCCGGTGCTGGCCGTCGGCTTCTTCTACGCCCAGCCGCTGGCCAAGGTCGCCCCCGCCTTCCCCCGCACCCAGTTCGTCATCATCGACGACGCCACCGTGAAGCTGCCCAACGTCACCAACGTGGTGTTCCGCGAGGAGCAGGCCAGCTACCTGGTCGGCGCGGCGGCCGCGCTCAAGTCCGCCAGCGGAAGGATCGGCTTCGTCGGCGGGGTGCAGACGCCGCCGCAGGAGAAGTTCCTCGCCGGGTACGAGGCCGGCGCCCGCGCGGTGAAACCCGGGATCCAGCTTTCCAGCGTGTTCATGTCCCAGCCGCCCGACTTCAGCGGCTTCTCCGCGCCCGACAAGGCCCAGGAGGCGGCCCGCGGCATGTACGACGGCGGCGCCGACGTCGTCTACCACGCCGCCGGCGCGTCCGGGCTCGGCGTCTTCCAGGCGGCCAAGGCGGCCGGCAAGTGGGCGATCGGCGTCGACGTCGACCAGCGGAAGACGGTCGATCCGGGGCTCGCCGGGGTGATCCTCACCAGCGCCACCAAGCAGCTCGACGTCGCGGTGCTGAGCATCGTCCGGGACGCGGCGGCGGGCCGGCCGATCGCCGGGGTGCGCGAGTTCGGGCTCAAGGAGGGCGGGGTCGGCTACGCCACCAGCGGCGGCGAGCTCGCCGACATCCAGCCGCGGCTGGAAGAGCTGCGCAAGCAGATCGTCTCGGGCGGGATCAAGGTGCCCGTCAGGCCGGCGGAGAGCCGGTGAGCCGGGCGCGGGCGGCGGGCCGGGAAGCGCTGGGCGTGCTCGCCGTCCCGGCGCTCGCGCTGCTGATCGCGCTCACGGTCGCCACCGCGCTGCTGGCCGCGGTGGGGGCCGCGCCGGGGCGGACGTACCTGACGATGCTGGAGTTCGGGGTCCGGCCGGACTCGCTCGTCTCGGCGGTGAACCGGGCGGCCGTCTACTTCTTCGCCGCCCTCGCCGTGGCCGTCACCTTCCGGATGAAGCTGTTCAACATCGGGGTCGAGGGCCAGTACCACGTGGCCGCGCTGTTCGCGGCGGTCGCCGGGGCGGCCGTGCGGCTGCCGGGCCCGCTGCACCTGGCGTTCGTCTGCCTGGTCGCCGTGCTGGCCGGGGCCCTGTGGGCGGGCATCGCCGCGGTGCTCAAGGTGTGGCGCGGGGTCTCCGAGGTGCTGTCCACGCTGCTGCTGAACTACGTCGCCACCGCCGTCGTCGCCTACCTGCTGGCCGAGGTCTTCGCCGCAGGCAGCACGTCCGGTTCGACGCAGGAGCTGCCGCCGTCGGCCCGCCTGCCCCAGCTCACGCTGCCCTCGGGCGACCAGCTCGGCTCGGCCGCGCTCGCCGCGGTCGTGCTGGGGGTGGCCGTGCACCTGTTGCTCACCCGCACCCGCTACGGCTACGAGCTGAAGGCCGGCGGCCTGAACCCGGTGGCGGCGCGCGTCCAGGGCATCGACCCGCGCCGGATGATCCTGGTCACGATGTTGCTGTCCGGCGGCCTGGCGGGCCTGGCCGGGCTGCCCGACCTGCTGGGCCAGACCTACCGGTACGGCATGGACTTCCCCTCCGGCGCGGGCTTCACCGGGATCGCCGTGGCCCTGCTCGGCCGCAACACGCCCGCGGGCATCGCGCTGGCCGCCCTGCTCTTCGGGTTCCTGGAACGGTCGGCGCTGATCCTCGACATCGAGGGCATCCCCAAAGAGATCGTCACGATCATGCAGGGCGTCATCGTGCTCAGCGTCGTGGTCGCCTACGAGGTGGCGCGGCGCGTGGAACGTCGGCGCGCCGAGCGGCTCGTACGGGAGCAGAGCTCCCCGGCGCTGGAGCCGTCCGCATGAGCGCGGCACGGTACCGGTGGTGGCGAGCCGCGCTCGTCCTGCTGCTGGCGATGTCGGTGGTCAGGGTGTTCACCGGCGCCGACGAGCTCACCGGGTCGGGCGTCGTGGGGGCGGCGCTGCGGCTGGCGGTCCCCATCGGGCTCGCCGGGCTCAGCGGCCTGTGGAGCGAGCGCGCGGGCGTCGCCAACCTCGGCATCGAGGGCATGATGATCATCGGTACGGTCTGCGGGGCCTGGGCCGGGTACGCGTTCGGCGTCTGGGCCGGGGTGCTGGCCGGCACGCTCGGCGGGGTCGCCGCGGGGCTGCTGCACGCGGTCGTCACCGTGACGTTCGGGGTCGATCAGGTGGTCTGCGGCATCGCGATCAACATCCTGGCCGTGGGCGTGGCCCGGTTCATGTCGGTCATCGCCTTCAGCGGCCTGCCGGGGGCGGGGGCCACCCAGTCGCCGCCGGTGAGCGGGTCGATCGGCACGGTCAGCGTGCCCGTCCTGGCGGGCGGCGGGGGCACACCCGACCTGCTGGGCGGGCTGGAGCGCGGCCGGTTCTTCCTGGTGTCCGACCTCGCCGGGATCGCGCGGGGGTTCCTGCACGAGGTCTCGCTGCTCACCGTGGTCGCCGTCGCGCTGGTCCCGCTGAGTTTCGTGCTGCTGTGGCGGACCGCGTTCGGGCTGCGGCTGCGTTCGGCGGGCGAGCATCCCGCGGCGGCGGACTCGCTCGGGGTCCCGGTGCTGCGCATGCGGTACTACGGCGTGCTGGTCTCCGGCGGGCTGGCCGGGCTCGGCGGGGCCTACCTGGTCACCGTCTCCTCGACCGTCTACCGCGAGGGCCAGACCGGCGGCCGGGGCTTCATCGGGCTGGCCGCCATGATCTTCGGCAACTGGCGCCCGTCCGGCACGGCGGCGGGGGCCCTGCTGTTCGGTTACGCCGACGCGCTGCAACTGCGCCAGGCGAGCGCGGTGCACGTGCTGCTGCTGCTCGGGGCCGTGCTGGCCTGGGTCGCGGCGGTCGCGCTGGTCCGTACGCGGGTCCGCCCGGCCGCGACGCTGGCGCTGCTCGGCGCCGCCGCCTTCGCGGTCTTCCAGGGCACCGACTCGATCCCCACCCAGCTCGTGTACGCCACGCCGTACCTCACCACGCTCCTGGTGCTGGTCACGGTCGCCCAACGGCTCCGCATGCCGGCCTACGTCGGCATCCCCTACCGGCGAGGAGACGCCTGATGGCCATCGACCGGGAGGCGCGCCTGATGGGGTACGCCGACCGCTGGTCCGCCGCCCCCGGCGAGCGGCTGACCCTGCACGCCTCCGGCCCGTCCGGGGGCGCGGACGTCGCCCTCGTGGACCTCGTGCGGGAGGGCGACCTGACCCCGGCCGTGCCGGTGACGATCGCGCCGCGGCCCCTGCGGCCCGGCTCCCTGCTGGAGGCGGCCTCGGTGCCGACGCCTCCCAGGGGCGGCCTGGCCCTGTGGATCCGTCCCAAGCGGATCGGGCCGCGCCAGGTCGTGGCCCGCCTGGGCGCCTCCGGCTGGCGGCTGCTGCTCGCGCTCGACGAGGAGGGGCGGCCGGAGGCGACCGTGCTGACGCCGTCCGGGAGCATGGGCTGCCGCCTGCGGTCGGGCGTCCCGGCGGGGGAGTGGTCGCTGCTGGCCGTGGCCTGGGAGGCGGCGCCGCTGATGACCGTCCTGCACCTGAACGACTTCCGCATCCCTGGCGTGAGCGCGGGCCGGGCCCGACTGCCGCTGCCGTCCCCGTCCGGCGGGCTGCGGATCGGGGCCGGCGACGAGCACCCGTACGCGGGCCGGATCGCCCTCCCGATGCTGACGGACGGCCCGCTCGCCACCCCCGGGCGCGCTCCGCTGCGCGACCTGACCACCGCTCCCGAGCTGGTCAAGCACCTCGGTCCCGACCTCCTGGCCCTTTGGGACCCGTCCGCCGAGCCCGGCGGCCCGGTCGTCCCGGACGTCAGCGGGAACGGGCGCCACGCGAACGCCGTCAACCGGCCGCTCGCCGGGCTGATCGGGCCGGGCGGCGTCGCCCGCACCGCGCTCCAGGTCAGCCCCGAGGACCTCGACGACGCCCGCTGGCCGGTGACGTGCGAGCTGACCGTCCCCGAGGACGCCGGCTCCACCGTGCTCGGCGTGCGCCTGCGCACCCGGGACGCGTCGTGCGTCGTCCCGGTGGTCGTGCGCCCGGACGGGACGCGCAGGAGCCCGGTCGCGGTCGTCCTGCCCACGTTCACCTACCTCGCCTACGCCAACCACCGGCAGTCCAGCGAGGCCGAGTACTTCGGGGATTACAAGCAGGTCACCGACCGGGTGATCACGCTCTCCCCGGAGGACGCCTACCTCAACGAGCACCGCGAGCTCGGCCTGTCCCTGTACGACCAGCGCCGGGAGGGCGGCCACGTCACCCACTCCTCCAGACGCCGCCCGGTGCTCAACCTCACCCCCGGCTACCGCTGGTGGATGACCGGCGCGCCGCGTCACTTCGCCGCCGACCTGCTGCTGCTGCGCTGGCTGCGCTCCGAGGGGGTCGCCTTCGACGTGCTGGCCGACGAGGACGTGCACGAAGGCGGCGCCGGCCTCCTGTCCGCCTACCGCGTCGTCCTGACCGGCAGCCACCCCGAGTACGTCACCGCCCCCGGCCGCGCGGCCTTCGGCGGGTACGTGTCCGGCGGCGGCCGGCTCATGTACCTGGGCGGCAACGGGTTCTACTGGGTGACCGGCGTCGATCCCCGGCACCCGCACGCCATCGAGGTCCGCCGCGGCCACGTCGGCGACTGGTGGGACGACGAGCCCGGCGAGGACGTGCTGACCTCCACCGGCGAGCCCGGCGGCCTCTGGCGGCACCGCGGCCTGGCGCCGCAGGAGCTGCTCGGCGTCGGCTTCGCCGCCCAGGGCTGGGGGCCCGCCCCCGGCTACACCCGGCTGCCCGACAGCTACCGGGACGAGGCGTCCTGGGTCTTCGAGGGCGTCGGCACCGACCCCGTGGGCTGCTGCGGGCTCGCGCTCGGCGGGGCGGCCGGTGACGAGATCGACCGGGCCGCGCCCGAGCTCGGCACCCCGCCGGACACCCTGCTGCTCGCGACCTCCGCGGGCGGCCACGGCCACCACTACCGGCCCCCTACCGAGGAGGCCGGACTGGGCGCGGAGACCGTACGCGCCGACATGACCCTGCGACGGCTCGGATCCGGCGGTGCGGTCTTCGCCGCCGGATCCGTCAACTGGGTGACCAGCCTCGCCTGCTGTGACGGTGACATCAGGCGAATCACCCGCAACGTCCTGTCCCGATTCCTGCTCTCCCGCAGCTTGTGAGGAGGAGTGACGTGACCACCGCCAGCGCGAGGCACCTCGACTACCCCTACCCCCGCACGTCGGCCGAGCTGACCGACGAGATGTTGTCCATGCCCGCCGAGGACGTGGCGGCCATCGCCCGCCACCCGCTGACCGTCTGCCCCGACACGACCGAGCTCTACTACCGGCTGGCCCGGGAGATGGCCGACGAGTTACGCGCCCGCAACATGCGCGGCGAGCCCACCCGCTGGATCCTGCCCGTGGGCCCGAAGGCGCAGTACCCGATCCTCGCGCGCATCTGCAACGAGGAGCGCATCAGCTGGGCCGACGTGTTCGCCTTCCACATGGACGAGTTCCTCGACTGGCAGGGCCGGCCGGTGGACCCCTCGCACCCCTTCAGCTTCCGCGGCTACTGCGACCGCAACCTCTACCAGCTCCTCGACCCCGACCTGCGGCCCCACCCCGACAACGTGGTCTTCCCCGACGTGTTCGACCCCGACGCGTTCGGCGAGCGCCTGCGCGGCGCGGGCGGCGCCGACACCTGCTATGCGGGCTTCGGCTTCCGGGGGCATCTGGCCTTCAACGAGCCGCCGTCCACGCGCTGGCACCAGTACACCGCCGAGGAGTTCGCCGCCTCGACCACGCGCGTCGTCCCCCTGCTCGACGACACGATCGTGGCCCACTCCCACCGCGTGACCGGCGGCTACACGCAGGCGATCCCGCGCATGGCGATCACCGTCGGCATGTCGGAGATCCTGTCCGCCCGCCGGCTGCACCTCGTCACCGACGGCGGCGCCTGGAAGCGCTACATCGTCCGGGTCCTGCTGCTCACCACCGAGCCGGACGTGCTGCTCCCGGTGACCTTCGCCCACCGCCATCCCGACGTACGCGTGACCGTCGACGCCGACAGCATCGCGCCCTGCGCCCTGGGGCTGGGCTCGTGACCGTCGTCGCTATCGGCGCCTACATCGTCGACCTCTACATGTTCGGAGACCACCTGCCGGAGCCGGGCGAGAGCGTCAACGCCGCCGACTACGCCACCGCGCACGGCGGCAAGGCCGCCAACGTGGCCGTCGCCGCCGCCCGGCTGGGCGCCCCCGCGCGGTTCCTCGGCTGCCTCGGCGACGACGCCGCCAGGCCGGTGGCGCTGGCCGAGCTGCGCGCCGAGGGCATCGAGGTCGGCGACTGCACCACGGCCGTCGGCGTGGCGACCGGGCGCAGCTTCGTCTACGTCGACTCCGGCGGCAGGCAGATGGTCATGACCTGGCCGGGGGCCGCCGACCTGCTGCTGCCCGCCCAGGCGGCCACCGTCGCCGCCGGCCTGCCCGCCGGGTCGGTGCTCGTCCTCCAGGGCGAGATCCCGCTGGAGATCTCCTACGCCGCCGCGACGGCGGCCCCGGCGGGCGTGCGCGTCCTGCTCAATCCCAGTCCCGCGGGACCGTTCCGCGAGGGGACCGGGAAGGAGCTGTTGGCCAGGGCCGACCTGGTGGTGCTCAACGAGGGCGAGCTGTCCGCCCTGGCCGGGGACACCCCCGGCGACCTGGACGACCTGCGCGGCCGGACCAGAGGACGCACCGTCGTCGTCACCCGCGGCGAGCACGGCGCCGAGATCGCCGACGACGGCGGCACTATGCTGATCGACGTCCCCAGCGTGCGCGTTGTGGACACCACCGGCGCGGGTGACGCCTTCACCGGCGCCCTGGCGGCCGCCCTCTGCGCCGGCGCGGGCCTGGTGCGCGGCGTCCGGCTCGCCTGCCAGGTGGCGACCGTCTCGGTCACGCGCCGGTTCTGTGCCCCCAGCTACCCATCGGCCGCCGAGCTCGGCATCGCCCCGCTCCGCGGTCCGTCCGTGCAGGAGAGACCCGCGTGACACGACGTCATCCCACCCTGGCCATCCAGATCCGTGACCGGCTGCACGCCCTGATCGTCGAACAGGGGCTGCGCCCCGGTGACAGGCTGCCGTCGGAGAACGAGCTCATGACCCTGTTCGACGTCGGGCGCACCAGCATCAGAGAGGCGTTCAAGCTCCTGGAACAGGAAGGGCTCATCCAGGCCAGGCACGGCGACGGCCGCTACCTCACCACGCAGCCCAGCCTGGACCGGCCGCTGACCCGCCTCGAAGGCGTGACCGAGATGCTGGCCAGCCGGGGGTACACGGCCGACAACACCGTCCTCGACGTCGCGGCCACCGAGCCGGACCGCCACCAGCGCGAGCTGCTGCAACTCCCGCCCGGCGAGGCCATCGTCCGGCTGGAACGCCTGCGCCGGCACCGGGACGACGCGCTGCTGTACTCGATCGACCTGTTCCCGCGCTCGCTCATCGGCCGCCCCCTGGACGAGGTGGACTGGACCGGCTCGCTGTTCCAGCTCCTCACCGAGCAGGGCCACACCATCGCCTACGCCGTCGCCCAGGTCCGGGCGGTGACCCTCAGCCACACCCAGGCCGAGCGCATCGGCACCCACGAGGACGGCGGCGCCTGGCTGCTGCTGCTCCAGACCCACCACGACAGCGCCGGACGGCCGGTGCTGTATTCGCAGGACTACCACAGGGGCACCGACTTCTCCTTCCACCTGGTGAGACGCCGCGACTGAGAGAGCCGCCGCCGCGTACCGACCGCCCGCCGTTCGCCGACGCAGAGAGGATCATGCGATGAGTGCCATCACGCTGGAGGCCGGCCAGCCGATCCCGGCCTCCCCTTCCAGCCTCCGTGCGAGGTGCTCCAGGCTGTCCGTCTTCTGGCTCGCCGAGGACGAGGTCTCCTTCTACGGGCTCCCGCCGCTGCTGATGAAGGTGTCGAACGTGGCCGGGGTCGCGGTCGTGCGCAGCTCGGCGGAGGCCAGGCTGCTGCTGGCCGGCGAGGACTTCGACGTGGCGGTGATCCCGCTCGCCGTCCTGCCGGACGTGCTCGGCGGCGGCCCCCGCCGGGCCCGCCCGCGGATCCTGGCCATGGTGCGGCAGGGGGAGGAGCTCGCCCCCTGCCTCGCCCAGCGGTACGGCCTGGCCGGTTGCCTGCTGTGGGACGAGATCAATGTCGCCGGCTTGTCGGGCACCTTCGAGCGGCTGCTGCGCGGCGACGCGCCCGTCCCGTCCAGAGGCGGCCCCGACCTGCTCGGGCGCCTGACCGAGCGCGAGCACATGGTCCTGGCGCTGCTGCTGCGCGGCATGAGCAACCACCAGATCGCCCGCGCGATGGGCATCTCCATCCACGGGGTCAAGCGCCACATCTCGAACCTGCTCGTCAAGTTCAACTGCTCCAACCGCACCGAGGTCGCCCTGGTCGCCCAGCGTCTCGGCCTCGACCCTGCCGCCCGCACCCCGCGACACCTGAGCAGCACCGGCACGTAGCACGTACGACGAACCATCCCCGAACGGTCATCGAGAAACGGAGTGACAATGGACGTCCCTCTCATGGAACTCAGCGGCCGAGCCCCCGTCGTCAGGCTGCACGACATCGAGGCGGACATGGCCGCCGCCACCGACGCCATCAGGTCGCAGCTGACCGGATGGGGCTTCATGGCCGCGGAGGTGCCCGGCATCGGCGAGCGCGTCGAGGCCATGATGAACGAGTTCGCCGCGGCCTGCCGGGCGACCGGGCCGAGCCTGTCCGACTACGCCTACGACGTCGTCCCGCAGCTCGCCGTCGGCGGCACGCACGGGTTCTTCCCGTACAACTCGGAGATCCCGCGCCTGGCCAACGGCGTGCCCGACCCGAAGGAGTTCATCCACGTCAGCGGTGCCATGATCGGCGACCAGCCGCCCGGGGCGGCCGACGTGCTGCGGGCCTTCCCGGCGTTCGGCACCCGCGCCGCCGAGGTGTTCGACATCGCCTTCCGGCTGATCTCGCTCTTCGGCGAGGTCGTCCGGGGGATGATGCCGCCCGGCACGCCCGAGCTGGACCTGTCGCACGACGCGACGAACCTGCGGGTGATCCACTACCGGGACGTGGGCGACCGCCAGGTGCTGGCCCACGAGCACTCCGGCATCCAGATGCTCGGCCTCCAGCTACCCCCGTCCGACCAGGGCCTGCAGTACGTCCTGCACGACGGCACCTGGGTCGAGCCGGTGATCGCCGGGACGGACGTCGTGCTGTGCAACATCGGCCGGATGCTCACCAGCGCCTCCGACGGGCGGTTCCGGCCGTCCACGCACCGGGTGCACACCAGGCCGATGCCCGCCGGCTACGAGCGCCTGTCGTCGGTGCTCTTCGCCTACCCGCAGCACAAGGCCCGCCAGTGGAAGATGGTGGACGGCGAGCTGATGACGCTGAACTCCACCTGGGGCGACTTCATCGAGAGCCGCTTCCAGGGGCTCGGCAAGCAGTCCTGACCACCCCGCCTCCTGGCGGCCCCGGCGGCCGTCAGGAGCGCTGCGGGCGGCCGGGAGCGAGCCCGAACGCGCCACCTGCGCCGCCGCCCGGACGCGTCGGCCGAAACCGGTCACGAGGTTTGAGTACCGCTCTGACCTGGGAGAACTGCTGCGATGGGTGGAGCAGACGGTGACCGCTACCTGCCGATCGCCGAGCACGGCCTCATCGGCGATCTGCGCAGCGTGGCCCTGGTCGGCACCGACGGCACCATCGACTGGTACTGCTGCCCGGCCTTCGACTCGCCCAGCGTCTTCGCCGCGATCCTCGACGCCGACCGGGGCGGGGCGTTCGAGCTGGCCACCGACGTGCCGGCGCGTACCAAGCAGTTCTACTTCCCCGACACCAACGTGCTCATCACCCGCTTCTTCACCGAGAGCGGGGTGGGCGAGGTCCAGGACTTCATGCCGATCATCGGCGAGCCGGGCGGCAGCGGCCGGCAGCGGCTGATCCGCCGGGTGCTCTGCGTGCGCGGCTCGCTGCCCTTCCACGCGCGGGTGGCCCCCCGCTTCGGCTACGGCGCCGAGCCGCACACCGTGCGCGAGGTCGACGGCCTGACCGTCTTCGAGTCCGTCCACCTGACGCTCGCGCTGAGCGCCACCGTGCCGGTCGAGTCCGACGGGCGCGACGTGCGGGCGGCCTTCACCCTCGCGGAGGGCGAGTCGGAGGTGTTCGCGCTCGACCGGGTCGAGGCCGAGATCCCGCCGCTCGGGTGCCCGCACATCGAGGCGGAGGAGCAGCTGACCGCCACGGTGGCGTTCTGGCGCACATGGCTGTCGGCCTCCCGCTACCGGGGCAGGTGGCGGGAGATGGTCCACCGCTCGGCGCTGACGCTCAAGCTGCTGACGTACGCGCCGACCGGCGCGATCGTCGCCGCGCCGACGACCAGCCTGCCCGAGCTGATCGGCGGCGAGCGCAACTGGGACTACCGCTACCTCTGGATCCGCGACGCCGCCTTCTGCGTCTACGCCCTGCTCCGGCTGGGCTTCACCGGCGAGGCCGAGGCGTTCATGTCGTTCCTGACCCGGTACGTCAGCCTGCGCGGCCCCGGCCCCAACGGCCCCCTCCAGATCATGTACGGCATCGACGGCCGCACCGACCTGCCCGAACGGCAGCTCGACCACCTGGAGGGCTACCGCGGCTCGGCCCCCGTACGCGTCGGCAACGCCGCCGCCGGCCAGCTCCAGCTCGACATCTACGGCGCCCTCATCGACTCCGTCTACCTCTACGACAAATGGGGCAAGCCCATCTCCAGCGACCACTGGGACGCCGTCTGCGCCCTGGTCGACTGGGTCTGCGACAACTGGGACCAGCCCGACGAGGGCGTCTGGGAGACCCGGGGCGGGCGCAAGAAGTTCCTGTACTCCCGGCTGATGTGCTGGGTCGCCATCGAACGCGCCATGCGCATGGCCGCCCGCCGGGGCCTGCCCGCCGACATCCCCCGCTGGCGCGGGGCCCGCGACGACCTCTACCGGCAGATCATGGCCCACGGCTGGTCCGACGTGCGGCAGGCGTTCGTCCAGCACGAGGACGACGACGTCCTCGACGCGGCGCTGCTGATGATGCCGCTGGCCAAGTTCGTCTCGCCCACCGACCCCAAGTGGCTGTCCACCCTCGACGCGCTCACCCACGACCTGGTCTCCGACTCGCTGGTCTACCGCTACGACCCCGACGCCAGCCCCGACGGCCTGCGCGGCCAGGAGGGCACGTTCTCCATCTGCTCCTTCTGGTACGTCGAGGCGCTGGTCCGCGCCGGCCGGGTGGAGGAGGCGCGCCTGGCCTTCGAGAAGATGCTGACCTACGCCAACCACCTCGGCCTGTACGCCGAGGAGATCGGCCGCACCGGCGAGCAGCAGGGCAACTTCCCGCAGGCGTTCACCCACCTGGCACTGATCAGCGCCGCCTTCAACCTCGACCGCGCCCTCGGCTGACAGCCGGGTCCCCGGGCCGTCGCGCGCTTGATCCACGCGCCGGCGATTGATCAGAAGTCACGAATGCCGCAGGCTTGCAGGGCGCGCCGACGGCGGCGCGCACTCCGGCATCTCCGGACGGACGCCGACCCGCCGGCCCGACCGGGCTCCCAGCGAAGGAGCCAGGACTCATGACCGAATACACGCTGCGCCCCGTCGGGCACGTCGAGTCGGCTCGACCGCTCCGACCGCGACACCCTCACCGTCCACCCGCGCGGCGACGCCACCCGCTCGCTCACCGGCGTCTTCGCCACCCGCGCGCCGGACCGGCCCAACCCGATCGGCCTGCACCCCGTCCACATCCTCGCCGTCGAGGGCCGGCGCGTGCATGTCCGCAACCTCGAAGCCCTCGACGCGACCCCGATCCTGGACGTCAAACCCCTCCTCACCCCGGACCGCTGACCGCCGGCACGGGCTGCGCAAGGGTGCCAGCGTTCTGCCAGGTGGGTGACAGCGGCGGCGGCCATGCTGCTGTCTCCACCGACGTGAAGGCAGGACGTGATGGGCGGCAGGACGACGACGCAATGGCAGTCCGCGGAAGTGACCTCCCGGGACGGGACGACGATCGCCGTGCTCAGCGCGGGGCGGGGCCCCGGGCTGCTGGTGATCCCCGGGAACAACCGGCGCGCCCACCACTACGGGGCTCTGGCGCACGAGCTGTCCGGCACGCACAGCGTGCACGTGATCGAACGGCGCGGACGCGGCCCCAGCGGCCCACAGGGGCCGGCGTACAGCGTGGAGACCGAGGTCGACGACGCGATCGCCGTCATGAACCACACCGGTGCGCGTCTGGTCTTCGGGCACAGCTACGGCGGCCTCGTCGCCCTGCACCTCGGGCTGCGCCGACGGGTGGACGCGCTCATGGTCCACGAACCGGGCGTGAGCATCGACGGCTCCTTCCCCGCCCACTGGGTGCCCTCCTTCACCCGCCTGCTGGGGGAGGGGAGGCACACCGCGGCGATGGCGACCTTCCTCAAGGCCACCCGCCTCGCCCCCGTCGGCGACGCGCCGACGCCGGTGTTCCGCGTGCTGGCGTTCCTGCTGCTGCGCGGGGCCGAGGGGCAGGACACCCGCGCGATGATGGCGACGACCCCGGCCGAGATACGCGAGATCATCCGCCTGGACTCCGACGGCAGCGGGTACGCGAACGTGGACTCCCCGACGCTGCTGCTCGGCGGCGACAGGTCCCCCGGCTACCTCACCGGCGTGCTCGCCCGTCTGGCCCACGTCATGCCCGACGCCCGGCACGAGATCATCACCGGGCTCGACCACAACGCTCCCGACCTGAACGCCCCCGAGATCATCGCCGAACACGTCCGGACCTTCGTGCGGTCCCGCGTCCCGGGGGAGCAGCCCCGCTGAGCGGCGTGCGCGCACTCCGGCGCCGGCCTCACCGGGCCCTCGTCGTGGGCGCCGGCGGGTTGCGGTCCCGCTCGCTTCCGCTGTCCGACGCGGCCTCCTCCTCGGCGGTGACGGTCAGGGGACGAGAACGACGCGGTCGCCGGTCTCGGCGTCCCAGACCCGCGCGACCTCGGCGAGGGGCACGGCGCGCGCCTGGACGTCGATCGCGCCGGCGGCCACCGCCGAGGCCAGTTCCGGCAGTTCGGCGAGGAAGTCCCGGGCGGGGACCGAGCCGATGCCGCTGCCGACGATCCGCAGGCGGGCCGCGCGCAGCGCCGCGGACGGGATCGGCGCGGTCTGGCCGGCGAGCGAACCGATCTGGATCCAGGTCAACGGGACGGCGCGGTCGGCGCGGGCGGTGAGCATCGGGATCATCGCCCCGGCGGCGGGTTCGCCCCAGACGTAGTCGAGGACCACGTCGACGTCGGCCGCGCGGCCGATCTCGTCGAAGGTGATCGTCTCGTCGGCGCCGAGCGCGGTCAGCGCCTTCAGACGGGTGGTGTCGCGGCCGGCGCCGATGACGTGGGCGGCGCCGAACAGCTTGGCGATCTGGACCGCCATCCGTCCGGCGTTGCCGGTGGCGCCGAGGACGAGGACGCGCTGACCGGCCCGGAAGTCGACGCGCCGGCGCAGCGCGACCCAGGACGACATGGCCGGGTTCATCGCGGCGGCGATCCGTACGGGGTCGATGCCGTCGGGCAGGATCACGCTGCGGCGGGGGTCGATGAGGGTGCGGTCGGCGAACGTCCCGTTGGGGGTGCCGTCCAGGACGACGTAGCGGAGGTTGCCCTCCTTGTCGCGTACGACGCCGTCGGCGCCGGGGACGAGCGGGTACCCGCCGTCGGCGGAGTAGTGCGAGCCGTTCGCCTTGGACCGGGTCAGATGGTGCAGGCCGGCGGCGAGCACCTGGACGAGCATCTCGTCGTCGTGGCGTTCGGCCGGGTCGGGGTGCTCGCGATAGACCGGCGGGGTGTCGGGCGCCTGGATGACGGCAGCGTGCATGGTGACCTCCGAAGGATGGTTTGTATTCCCAACTACCCCTTCAGGATGGTTGGGAATACAAACAATGTCAACCTCGAAGGCGCGCATAGTTGGGACTGCCAACCATGGGGCTAGCATGGCGGCATGACCGCCGCCGACGACGCCATGGACGCCCTGGTCCGGACCACTTTCGAGGTGACGGGCGTGCTGACCCGCATCGGTGCCGCCCACGACATGTCGCTCACCCAGCTCCGGGTGCTCGGCATCCTCCGCGACCGCCGCGCCCGGGTCACCGACCTGGCCGCCTACCTCGGCCTGGACAAGTCCACGATGTCCGGCCTCATCGACCGCGCCCAGCGCCGTGGCCTGCTGACGCGCGCCAAGAACCTCGAAGACGGCCGGGTCGTCGAGGTGTACGCGACCCCGGCGGGGCTCGAACTCGCCCAGCGCGTCGAGGACGAGATCCGGCGCGCCCTGGCGCCCGCGGTCGGCCGCCTGGCCCCCGAACAGCTCGATCGGCTCGCCGGCCTGCTCGACGTCGTCTCGTCCCGGTCGTAGCCACGAGAGGCCGGCGGGCGTGAACCCCGCGTGCGGAGGGGGTCCGCGGAGTCGTGGCGTGGCCCGCCGGACCCGGCCGCTCCCGGGCGGGCCCGGCGGGCTCGCGAGTGGTCAGGACCCGCCGGACAGCACGGCCGTCCCCAGGGACGCGCCGGAGATGACCCGCGCCGCGGTCGTCGTGGACGAACCGGACGTCAACTCGGACAGGGCGGCCCCGTCGAGGGCGTGCACGGTGAACTGGTAGGTGTTGACCGACCAGGGCGAACACGGCCCCTGGTAGCCGTACAGGCTCGCGCTCCCGCGGTAGTAGACCTGCCGGGCACCGGCGGGGGACGCGGGCCGGTAGGCGTGCTCGACGTTCTGCGGCAGCGAGGTCACGCCCGCCGGGATGTCGTAGATCACCCAGTGGATGAGGTTGTTGTTGTCGAGGTCTCGCATGACCAGGGCGTAGCCGCGGGTCCCGGCCGGACCGGCGCTCCAGGTCAGGGGCGGGGACTCGTTGCGGCGGCCGGGGTCGGTCTGGCCGCCGCTGGTGCACTCGTGCACCTTCGGGACGATCCCGCCCTCGGTGAAGGCGGTGCTGGTCAGGGTGAAGGCGGTGGCGGACGCCGGTGCCGCCATGGCGGTCGCGGCGGTCGTCAGGGCGAGCAGGGCGTGCGGCATGATTCGTCCGACGGTCACAAAGGGCTCCTGAGAGGGTTCGGTGCGCCGTTCGTTCGCGTCTGCTGTTCGTGGGGTGTGCCCGCAGTGTAGGCACCGGCGGCTCGCCCCGCCACCACCGCGAACGGCACAAACCCGTCGGCACAGTCCGCCATGAACCGATATCAGGCTGAGTCATCCGGTTTCTTTGAGTTTAGGCAGGGAAGCAAAGGCGCTGTCAGGCCGGGGGCCACTCCTCCCCCCACGAGAAGTGGCGACACCCGGCGCGGCAGAACGGGAGCGTGAAGCGTGGAAGTCACCGGCATCATCTCCGCCCTCATCATCGGGCTTGTCATCGGCGTCCTCGGCCGGCTGGTCGTGCCGGGCCGTCAGAGCATTCCTATCTGGCTCACCATCGTGATCGGCATCGTCGCGGCCCTCATCGGCACCGTGATCGCCGCCGCGGTCGGCGTCGCGGACACCCGCGGCATCGACTGGATCGAACTGGTCATCCAAGTGGTGCTCGCCGCTCTGGGGGTGGCCCTGGCGGCGGGCCTCTACGGCAGACGCAGCGTCAGGTAGACCGGGACACGCCGGGATCCCGGAGCGCGGCACACAGGCCGGGCTCCGGGATCTCGCCGTGCCGACGCCCCCGCATACGTTTTCGCCATAACCGGAACCGGGGCAGGCCGGAGATCGTTGTGCGGGTCGGCTGCACACATTTCGATCTTCGACAGGGAGAACAAAGCCGTGGTCTTCAAACGCATGCTGGGTGCCTTCGGCGTCGGCGCGCCCTCGGTGGACACCGTCCTGGCGACCCCGCGCGTCCAGCCGGGCGGCAGGCTGTCCGGCGAGGTACGGCTCAAGGGCGGCGACTTCGACGCCGAGATCGAGCACGTCACCCTCGGCCTGGTCGCCCGCGTGGAGTTCGAGCACGGCGACGGCGAGCACGCGGGGGCGGGGGAGTTCTCCCGCGTCCAGGTGTCCGGCCCGTTCCTGCTGCGCCAGGGCGAGGAGCGTACGATCCCGTTCGAGATCGGCGTCCCGTGGGAGGCGCCGATCAGCCAGATCGGCGGGCAGCCGCTGCACGGCATGGCGCTGGGCGTGCGCACCGAGCTCGCCATCGCCAAGGCGGTCGACAAGGGCGACCTCGACGAGGTCGCGGTCGAGCCGCTGCCCTCCCAACTGCGCATCCTGGAGGCGCTGCGGCAACTCGGCTTCGCGTTCAAGTCCGCCGACCTGGAAGCCGGCCATCTGTACGGCGTGCGCCAGGAGCTGCCCTTCTACCAGGAGATCGAGTTCTACCCGGCAGGCCGGTACGCCGGCGTGCTCGGCGAGCTCGAAGTGACCTTCGTGGCCGACCCGGCGGGGCTGGAGGTCGTCCTGGAGGCCGACAAGCGCGCCGGCCGCTACTCCGGCGACGCGATCGGCCGCTTCACCGTCAGCCACGCCGACGCCCTGCACACCGACTGGCCCGGCGAGCTCGACCGCTGGCTGTCCGGCCTGACCTCCCACGCCCACCCGGGCTTCGCGCATGGCGACCACCACGGTTACGGCGACCACCACGGCCACGGCGACCACCACGGCCACGGCCACCACGAGCAGCACCGCAGCGGGCCGGGCTGGGGCGCGGTGGCCGCGGCCGGCGCCGCCGGCGTGGTCGGCGGCCTGGTGGCGGGCGAGATCGTCGAGGAGATCTTCGAAGGCGACGAGGACGAGGGCGGCGACGGCGACTGGTGACCCCGCACCGGTGATCCGCCCGTCAGGGGCGGGTCACCGGCTTCCGCCGGTCACGCGAATCCTGGTGGTTCCGCCGGTCACGCGAATCGTGGTGGGCGCCCTCACGTCGAGGCTGTGAGCCGTTCGACGCCTTGTGGGGGATTGCTCCTGCATTGCGGAGCGAAGTCGGAAAAAAGGAGCTTCTACTCCTTTCCACTCTCAACGTATAGCGCACCGGGGGGCTTGCGGCAAGCCCCCCGTCGTGGCGCAGAATCGTCCGCCGAGGCCAGAGGCCTTGCCATGCGAAGACCGACCTCGTAGCGGAGCCACAGATATGAATCCCCTGACCACCAGCGTGTTCGACCTGCCCGGCAACCTCGCCGCCAAGGCCGACCCGGCGCTGATCGCCGTCGACGAGCGGCACTTCGCGGCGCTCGCCGAGAGCCTGGAGCAGTCGATCGCCGACCTGTCCGCCCGCCTGGACGCCGAACGCAGGGCTCCGGGCGGCAAGGGCCGGCAGGCGCTCGACCGGGACCTGGAGATCCACCGCCTGGCCGCCCGCCTGCGTACGCTGCGCCGCTTCGGCCTGGATCTGTGCCTCGGCCACATGGTCACCGCCGACCATCCCGAACCGGTGTACGTCGGACGCCTCGGCCTCACCGACCGCGCCGGCCGCCGCCTGCTGCTCGACTGGCGTTCGCCCGCGGCCGAGCCGTTCTTCGGCGCCACCCACGCCAACCCCATGGGCCTGACCAGCCGCCGCAGATACCGCTGGACCCGCGGCCGGATCAGCGACTACTGGGACGAGGTGTTCACCGCCGACGGCTTCGAAGGGCACGCCGCCCTCGACGACCAGTCCGCCTTCATCGCCAGCCTGGGCGGCAACCGTTCGCCCAGGATGCGGGACGTGCTCGGCACCATCCAGGCCGACCAGGACGCCATCATCCGGGCCGGATCCCGCGGCGCCCTGGTCGTGGACGGCGGCCCCGGCACGGGCAAGACCGTCGTCGCCCTCCACCGCTCGGCCTACCTCCTCTACTCCGACCCACGGCTCGGCCACAACAGGGGCGGCGTGCTGTTCGTCGGCCCGCACCAGCCCTACCTGGCCTACGTCGCCGACGTCCTGCCCAGCCTGGGGGAGGAGGGCGTACGGACCTGCACCTTGCGGGACCTCGTGCCCGAGGGGGCGGCGGCGGTTCCCGAGCCGGACCCGGAGGTGGCCCGGCTGAAGGCGTCCGCGGACATGGTGAAGGCGATCGAGCCGGCCGTCAGGTTCTACGAGAACCCGCCCGCCAAGGGCATGACGGTCACCACGCACTGGGCCGACGTCCGGCTGAGCGCCGAGGACTGGGCCGAGGCGTTCGAGGCCGCCGAACCCGGCACGCCGCACAACGAGGCGCGCGACCAGATCTGGGAGGAGCTGCTCACGATCCTCATCGACAAGCACGACCGGCACGACGAGGACGACGTCTCGCCGGACCTGCTCCGCCGGTCACTGCTGGCGAACCGGGAGCTGCGCGCCGCCTTCAACCGCGCCTGGCCGCTGATCGAGGCCACCGACCTCGTCGGCGACCTGTGGACGGTCCCCGCCTACCTGCGGCTGTGCGCCCCCTGGCTGAGCCCGGACGAGATCCGGCGGCTCCAGCGCGCGAACGCCCAGTCCTGGACGGTCTCCGACCTGCCGCTCCTGGACGCGGCCCGCCAGCGCCTCGGCGACCCGGAGGCGTCCCGCAGAAAGCGCAGGCAGGAGGCCGTGCTCGCCGCCCAGCGCGAGCGCATGGCCCAGGTCGTCGACAACCTGATCGAGGCCGACGACGACGGCGAGGGCCTGGTGACGCAGCTGCGCCGGGCGGACCTCCAGCGGAACCTGGTGGACGAGTCGGAGCTGCCCACGCTGGAGCCGGATCTGCTCGCCGGGCCGTTCGCGCACGTCGTCGTGGACGAGGCCCAGGAGCTGACCGACGCGGAGTGGCAGATGTTGCTGCTGCGCTGCCCGTCCAGGAGCTTCACCATCGTCGGGGACCGTGCCCAGGCCAGGCACGGGTTCACCGAGTCGTGGGAGGAACGGCTCGGCCGGGTCGGGATCGACCGCGTCGAGCAGGCCGGCTTGAGCGTCAACTACCGGACCCCGGCGGAGATCATGGCCGAGGCCGAGCCGGTCATCCGGGCCGCGCTCCCGGACGCCAACGTGCCGGCCTCCATCCGGGAGAGCGGCGTCCCCGTCACGCGCGGGCCGGTCGCGGAGCTGGACACGATCCTCGACGCCTGGCTGGCGGCGAACGCCGAGGGCATCGCCTGCGTGATCGGGGACCCGGCCTTCCCGGAGCGGCCCCGGGTCCGGTCGCTGACGCCGGAGCTGTCGAAGGGGCTGGAGTTCGACCTGGTCGTCCTGGTCGATCCGGACAGGTTCGGCGAGGGCGTCGAAGGCGCGGTCGACCGGTATGTCGCGATGACCCGGGCGACCCGGCAGCTCGTCGTCCTCACGACCCCCTGACGGGGGCCCGCCGTCGCGCTCTACGCCTGCGCCCTGACGGCCGGGCCGGTCGCGGCGCGCGGCCGGGTGACGCGGCGGCGCCGGGCCGGCAGGCCCAGCATCGGGTTGGCGACCCCCCAGGCGGCGCCCTTGCAGACCAGCTCCTTGTAGACGGCGGCGGCCCGCCCGGTCAGCACCGTGGGCACGGCGCGGTCGTCGGCGGTGACGAACTGGATCAGCCCGTTGTCCCGGCCCAGCGAGACGCACTGGTTGAAGTAGCGCAGCGGCGTGTTCGGAAGCTTCCCGCCGGTCAGCCGCGCCGCGATCGAGTCGGCGGCCTGCCAGGCGGTCGGGATCCCCGACGCGCACGACATCCGCAGCGGCTTGTCCCCGGGGCCCATCGCCATGGCGGCGTCGCCGACGGCGTACACGTCCGGGTGCGAGACCGAGCGCATCGTCCGGTCGACCACGATCTGGCCGGTGCCGGTGACCTCCAGGGTGGTCGCCCGAGGGATCGGGTGCACGGCGAAGCCGGCCGTCCAGACGGTCACCGCGGCCGGGATGGGCTCGCCGGCGGTGGTGACGCGGTCGGCCTCGACGCCGGTGACGGCGGTGTGCTCGTGCACGCTGACCCCGAGCCCGGTGAGGACCTTCCGCACGTGCGCGCGGCCCTTCGGCGAGAGCCAGTCGCCGAGCCCGCCGCGGGCGGCCAGGGCGACGTCGAGGTCCGGGCGGGCCTCGGCGATCTCGGCCGCGGCCTCCAGCCCGGTGAGCCCGCCGCCGACGACGACCACGCTCTGCCCCGCGTCGAGCCCGGCCAGACGCTCGCGCAGCCGCAGCGCCCCCGGACGGCCGGCGACGTCGTAGGCGTGCTCGGCGGTCCCGGGCACGCCCTCGGCGTTCCAGCCGCTGCCGAGCGCGTAGACCAGCGTGTCGTAGGTCAGCTCCTCGGCGCCGCCCGCGCCGGTCACCGTGACGGTCCGGCGGTC
Source organism: Nonomuraea sp. NPDC052265 (assembly GCF_044547985.1). Classification (NCBI taxonomy): domain Bacteria; kingdom Bacillati; phylum Actinomycetota; class Actinomycetes; order Streptosporangiales; family Streptosporangiaceae; genus Nonomuraea; species Nonomuraea sp. NPDC052265. The sequence continues at coordinate 395,346 of NZ_JBIUBJ010000001.1, read as the reverse complement.
GGCGTCGAGGCCGGTGACCGTCCCGAGCCGCAGCTCGACGCCGGTGCCCGCGAACATCTCGCGGAACGGCCGGGGCCTGAGGTCCTGGCCGGTCGCCACCTGGTGCAGGCGGACGCGCTCGACGAAGTCGGGCTCGGCGTTGACGAGGGTGATGGCGACGTCCTCGTGGCGCAGCCGCCTGGCGAGGCGGCCGGCGACGATGGTTCCGGTGTAGCCGGCTCCGAGGACGATGATCCGCTGCTGCATTTCCTCGCTCCTGTCTGACGCGGGTTCGCCACCTGAACCGGACGGCCCGCGTTTTCCTGACAGGATCACGATGTGAAGCGCGTCACACCGCTCACCAGGCGACTCTGAGCAGCGGCTCCCCGTGGTCGGTGGCGGCCCATTGCGCGGTCGCGCGGGCGAGCTTGTCGGGGTTGACCTGGTTGCGGAACGCGGCGATGCCCTCGGCGGTGACCTCCAGGCACATGACGCCGACGACCCGGCCGTCCACGACCGCGACGACGGCCGGCTCGCCGTTGGCCGTCCAGGCGTGGATCTCGGGCGAGCCGCCGACCAGGGTGAGCTTGGCCTTGCCGGGCTTGAGCAGGCCCCACAGGAACGTCGCGACCGCGACGGCGCCCTCGAACGCCTTGGCGCGGGCCGGCACCTTGCCGCCGCCGTCGCCGATCGAGATGGCGTCCTGGGTGAGCAGGCGTACGAGCGGCTCGGTCTGCCCGCTGCCGGCGGCGGCCAGGAACTCCTCGACGATCCGCCGGGCGGCGGCCTCGTCGACCTCGGTGCGGGCCCTGCCGTCGGCGACGTGCTTCTTGGCGCGGTGGAAGATCTGCTGGCTGGCCGACTCGGTGATGTCGAGGATCTCGGCGATCTCCCGGTGGGAGTGGTCGAAGGCCGTCCGCAGCACGTAGACCGCCCGCTCGTTGGCGGAGAGGCGTTCCATCAGGGTCAGGACGGCGTACGAGACCGATTCGCGCTGCTCGGCGGTGTCGGCCGGGCCGAGCATCGGGTCGCCGGCGAGCAGCGGCTCGGGCAGCCACTGGCCCACGTACGTCTCGCGGCGCGCCCGCGCGGAGCCGAGCTGGTTGAGGCACAGGTTGGTGAGCACTTTCGTCAGCCACGCCTCGGGAACCTCGACACGTCCGGCGTCGGCGGCCTGCCAGCGCAGGAACGTCTCCTGCACGGCGTCCTCGGCCTCGGCGGCGGAGCCGAGCATGCGATAGGCGATGGCCTCCAGGCGGGGTCTGGCGGTCACGAACCGGTCGACGTCGTCCGCGGTCAAAGGCATGGCCCGATCCTAGAACGTCCCCATATGCGGCGCGTCGCGGGTTCGCCCCCTGTACCCACCCACCGAACGAGCCCCAGCAACGCCCCCATCCGAAACCCGTCCCTCCGGCTCTCACCGCCCCGCCGCAGTGGAACGCGGGGCCCTCGCGTGGATCGTGGCTGTGTTGATCGGCGGCCGTCGCGGGTAGAGGCGGCCGATGTTCGACGACTTCGCGACCGGCATGATCGACGTGGGCGAGACCGAACTCTTCGTCCGGTACGGCGGCTCCGGCTCGCCCGTCCTGCTGCTCCACGGCCACCCCCGTACACACGCGACCTGGCACCGCGTCGCCCCCCTCCTGGCCCCCCACCACACGGTCGTCTGCCCCGATCTGCGCGGGTACGGCCGCTCCGGCAAGCCGCCCACCACCCCCGACCACGCCCCGTACTCCAAGCGCGCCATGGCCCGCGACATGGTCGCCCTCATGCGCTCGCTGGGCCACGAGCGGTTCGCCGTCGCCGGCCACGACCGCGGCGCCTACGTCGCCCACCGCCTGGCCGCCGACCACCCCCACGCCGTCACGCGCCTGGTCGTGATGGACGGCATCCCCATCGGCGAGGCGCTGGCCAGGGCCGACGCCCGCTTCGCGGCCTCCTGGTGGCACTGGTTCTTCCTCGGCCAGACCGCCGACCCCGCCGAACGCGTCATCAACGCCGACCCCGACGCCTGGTACAAGGGCACCGCCGAGCAGATGGGCCAGGAGGCGTACGAGGACTTCCGCCGGGCCGTCCACGACCCCGAGACCGTCCACGCGATGTGCGAGGACTACCGCGCCGGCCTGACCGTGGACCGCGCGGCCGACGACGCCGACCGCGCCGCCGCCCGCCGCCTCACCTGCCCGACCCTGTTCCTCTGGACGTCCAAGGACGACATGGAGGACCTGTACGGCGACCCGCTGGCGATCTGGCGCACCTGGGCCGACGACGTGACCGGCCACCCGATCGACAGCGGCCACCACGTAGCCGAAGAGGCCCCGGACGAACTGGCCGCCTCCCTGCTGGCGTTCCTGCGCGAATGACGCCCTGACGCGACGGTCAGGTTCGAGGGAGACGCGGCGCGCGCCCATCACCGTCGGAAATTCGGCGGCCGATGCCTCGCCGGCTTCCGGACCTCCACGAGGAAAGGCAATACTTTCACCCACCTGGACAGGCACATTCCGGAGTCTGATATCGAAGCCGACTTCCAGCGCCGGACGTGGACCTGTGAGCCCGCCTGCGATGGCATCCGTTCACATAGAAAGCCGCAGACCTGACGGCCTTCACGTTCACGAAATGACGAAAGAGAACGTCTTGAATAACGGTCCGACCCAAAACTGCTGAACTGAACGAGCGTTGTTCAAGAGGACTCCGAGGACAGGCGCCGGCCCCCGGCGAGCACACCGGCCACTACAACACTCATGCGATTTTCCGCGTTCGCCTACAGCGCCAGACTCCTTCAGTGAGGATGGTGATCCTGCACAGTGCGGCAAGTGCATCACAGAACGCGATGAAGAGAGGGCCTCATGAGTTCTGGAGCAGCTTCGCCCAGCAGCGGCGGTCATGTGAGCAGGGCGGGGACCACCAGGGTTCGCGACGTCGTGCGCGATGTGGTGGCGGAGACCGCGCCGGAGGAACTCCTGCTCGTGGACGGGCTGGCCAGGCTCGATGACGATGTCGTGATTCAGCGCCTGGGGCGACGGGGCGACAGGCGTGAGCCGTTGGGGTTCGGTCTGGGGGAGATCGCGGCCCTGGTGACTCCGGTGGTGTGGCTCATGGTCGACGAGGCCGCACGGCGGGTGGGGAACGCCGCCGTGGACGGCGCGGCGGCAAGAACGAAGGCCGTGCTGCGCAAGATCTTCCGAAGGCCGGCAGCGGCCGTCTTCGTCCCTGATCTGACGCGTGAAGAGCTCGCAGAGGTCCACCGGCGGGTGCTTGAGACCGCTGTGGAGCACGGGCTCGACGACACTCGCGCACGGCTCATCGCCGACGCCGTAGTGGGCAGGCTCGCGCTGGCCGCACCGAAGGGGGACGCGCAGGAACCGGACGGCCCGGACAACGGCGCCGCCTTGACGAAGAACCAGTGACGCGGACCATGGCCGCCGCGCCGCGAATCGACGAGCGGGCGATGGGCGCGGGCACGACCATGCGTTTCATCCTGCTGTTGACCCTGCTGCTGGTGAGTAGCGGGTCGATGATGCAGGTCGTGGCCAGCACGTACTACGGCGGGTACGGATACGGCTGTCTGCTCGCCGCCGGCGGCGATCCCACCCAGGGCACCAACCGGGCCGTCTCCGCGAGGATCATCGCGTACCACGACGCCTACTGGGCATGCGTGGATCGCTACGAGCCTGCGGCGCCTTGGTGGCTGCCCCTCCTGTGGCCGGTCCTGGTGGTGGCGGCGGCCGTGGCACTCTTCTTGTGCCTGCCGAGCTGGAAGGCCTGGCGGGGCCGGCTCGTACCGCTGGACGTGATCGACCACGACGGCGAGATCCGGCGCGGGCTGGAGGATTTCGCCGCGGTGGCCGGCCTGGCTCGCGTGCCCCGGATCGTTGTGGACCTGACGGCGGTCACGACCGACGCCGTCGTCTTCGGCAGCAGTCGCCGCCCGATCGTGTGCCTGCATGGTGGGCTGCTCGCCCGCAGGACCGCCGCTCCCGACGGCTTCCGGGCGACCGTCATGCACGAGTTCGCCCACATCCGCAACGGCGACGTCACCATCACCTACGCCACCATCGTCGTGTGGCGGGTGTTCGTCGTCCTCGTGCTCCTCCCGTACGTCCTCTGGTACCTCACCGCGATTCCCACCTCCGTACGGTCACCGTTCTGGCCTGGCGAGACGGCGCTCACCACGCGAGGGCTGCTGCTTCCGGTCTGCATGATCCTCCTGGTCTATCTCGCCCGTTCGGACGTCCTGCGCAGCCGGGAGATCTACGCTGACCTCGCCGCGACGCGCTGGGGCGCTGACCTGCGCTCTCTGGCGTTCACGGTGTCCGCCCCGGCCAGGGGCCGGTTGCGGCAGGCTTTCGGATCCTTTGCCGAGCTGTGGCGTACGCACCCGCGCTGGACGCTGCGTCGGGACGCTGTCACCGACTCGGCGGTGCTGTTCGGTGTGCAGGCGCTGCCGATGTTCCTGACCGGGGCCGCCGCTCCGCTCATCGACGTTCAGGTGGCGGACTACCTGCCCCTCGTCGCCAGAGGCACCTGGATGGGCCAGATGTCGGCCCTGCTGGTGGCGGGTCTGGTCACCGGTGTGGCCGGGGTCGCGCTGTGGCGTTCTGTGGCTCATGCGGTGCTGACCGGGCGCCGTGCGCCGTCCGGTGTGCGCGCGGGGTTGTGGCTGGGAGCCGGAGCAGCGGCCGGCGAACTGGTTCTGAATCGGATCGCGGTCCTGGGGTGGTTGCCGGACCACCCGGTGGTTCTGGCACTGGTGCTGTTCGCCGGGGTGGCCTTCGCCTGGTGGACCGCGCAATGCGCCGAACTGTGGGTCAGGGTCTGGCCGGGGCGTACGATCCGGCCGGCCATGCTCCTGGGGCTGGCGGCCGCATGGCTGGTGCTGTTCTCGTGGTTCGTGTGGTGGCAGAGCAGTGGTGTGCTGTTGACGAGCACAGGAACGGTCGACCTCGCCGGGATGCGTTGGATACTGCAGAACCTGTACGGCGCCTCGCCGGGCGACCATCCGGCCACGCAATCGGCGATCGGCGCAGTGTGGCCCGTCCTGACCAGCCTCGACACGCCACTCGTCCTCTCCGCGGTCATGGCCCTGTGGGTGGTGCCACTGCTCACCTGGACGTTCCGCCCGACCACCGGTCCGCCCTTGTGGGCACTCGATTCCCTGAACGAGCCCGGCCGGTCGGAGGCGCTGGACAAGGGGGTGCCGCTGCGGCGGCGGGTGCTGTGGGTCGTGCTGCTGGGGGTACTGACGTGCTGGGCCGCCGTCGCCATCGTGATGGGATACATGCACACCTGGCAGCCTCCACCCGTGGATCGAGGAGGCTTCTACGCCCTGGTCTACCAGGCGTGGGTGCTCGTGGCTCTGGTGGCCGCCGCCGCGGCGGCAGCCACGGCAGCGAGCGTCGTGGCGAGCCGTTACCGGCTGCTTGTCGCACTGATCATCGCTGAGGTTGTGGCGTTGGGCGGCCTCGCCGGCCGCTTCGTGCTCGCCGCCGCGGACGGGTGTCTCCAGCCGCTCAACACGATGGCGACTCGCTGCCACTGGCTGCCGCATCCGGCTTGGACGCTCGTTCAGACAATCACGGGCTACGTTCTCGTGCTCGCCGCGGTTGCCGCTGTTGTGGCGGCCGGAATCGTATCGGCGGCCCGAAAGGTGCGGTCCAAGACCCGAGGTGCGACCCGCGAGCTGTATTCGGCCCGGCCGAACGGCAGGCTCGCCGCGCGGCGCACCTGTACGGCTGTGCTGTGCGCTGCCGCGGTGGCGGCACCCCTCGCAGCGGCCGCACAGCAAGGATCGCCCGGACCCGGCACCCTCTCCGAGGTGCGACAGGTGGTAGGCCTCGACGATGCGGTGGTGTCCACCGAGATCAGGCAGCTTCAGATGAAGGCCTGGTGGGCACACGGCGGATGGGACCTGGACAAACGCTACAAGACCGATGTCGCACGTCTCTCCGAGAGTCTGAAGGACGCCGCTCAGGCCAGGCGTGGCAACATCGACCCGTCGATCTTCGGCCCCCTGTGCACCCGCATGAGCCAGATCGCCGGAGATGCGGGCCGCTACTTCGCGGCCCCCGACCATAAGACCCAGGCCTTCTGGCAAACATTCATCACCCAGGCCGGCAATGGAGGCCGAAACTGCCAAAAAAGCCTGGGGGAAGAGAACAGTGAGCTTTTCCTCGCGTCCATGACCGAGCTCATCGAGGCCGGGAAAGCGCTTCAATCAGCCAGAGCCGGGCTGCCGAGGTGACATACGCCTCTCGGGCCTGAAGACCACGCACCAGGCCTGCGCACTACGGGCGGGCTCCATCATGTCCCGTCATTCGTGTGAAAAGTCTCCCTGCTCCAGAAGAGTGACCCAAGGGCGGTGGCCCGCCAGGTACTACATGATCTCCAGCGGCGAGCTCGAACCGGTTGAACCCCTGGATCTCGACGTCGTCCTCACGACGGCCGGCCCGAGACATAGGAGCCGGACCAGGAGCAGCCGCCACGGGAACGGCAGCTCAGCCTTCGAGCGGTGAAGGCCCGACAGGAGGCCTCCCGCGGCCGGCGGGCCGTGAGCTCCCGCCTGGCCTGCCCGGCAAGCTGCTCGAACCGGTGCGTGTCCACGTCCTCGGGACGCAGCGGCAGCCGGTAGCCGCCGGCCACCAGCTCCACCGACTCCGGCCCGCCCAGCGTCCTGCGCAGCCGGGAGACCAGCCCGTTGACGGCCCCGGCGGGTGGCTCCTCGCCCCAGACGCAGTCGATCAGGAACTCCGCCGACACCGGGCGCCCGGCCTCCAACGCGAGCCCTGGTGGTCTCCGGGTGCGTGGCGAGCGCACGGCGCACGACTGGATCGGTGAGCATGTGCGACCGTACGGCGCCCGGACCGTCGTCCCCGGGGCCGGGCGCGCTCCGGCGGGCCGGGGTCAGGGCAGGCGGTTGCGGTAGACCTGCCTGGCTCGCTCGTACAGGGCCAGGTGGTCGTCCAACTGGGCGGGGGTGTCGAAGCGGCCGGACTCGCGCAGGATCGATTCCAGCCGGTCCAGCCAGGCCAGGCACCAGCGCACGTCCGCCTCCCTGGCCACGTGGCCGCCCGCGACGTCAAGGTACACAGGGCTGGTGTGGGCGTAGGCGCCGCGCCGGTGCTGGGAGCGCGGATGCGGCCCGCCGGTTGCCACAGCCACCACGTACGTCGGTTCGTCCGCCGTCATCGTGGCCACCAGCCGCCCAGGAGGCCCCTGCGCGAGGACGCCCGCAGCGGTGCGGATCTCCAGTTCCTCGACTTCCGGCCCGATCGTGGAGACCACGATCTCCAGCTCCTGTCCCGGCGGCAGGTTCAGCGTGTCGCCGGGTCCGTGCCCGTTCACCGTGAGCTCCAGCCACGGCCCGGTGGTGGCGAACGTACGGCCGAGCAGGATCGCCTCGGCGTAGGACTCGGCGGTGAGGGGGCCGGCGACGTTGGCGTAGACACGCTCCCAGCCGGGCGGGGCGGAGGCGGGGCCGCGTCGGCAGAACGACAGCACGGCGTCGGTCCCCGCCGTCGCCGCCAGTCTGTTGCCCGCGCCGATGAGACGGCGGTACACGGCCGCCGTAGCCAAGACGGAGGAGTGGTTGAGCACATCGAGGGAGTCGATCAAGCCCAGTGCGGCGTCGGCCACGATCTCCCTGGCCGCGCAGGACCGCCCGCGATCGAGTACGACGTCCGGCGGGTCGTCGTCGCCGAACGCGGTGTGGAACGGGTGACCGTAGGAAACGATCCCGCCGAGTGCCTTCAGCTCCTCGCACGCCGCCATGTTGGGCGGCCAGTCCGCCGTGCCGCCGAACCCCGTGTGGTAGCGGCTCGGCAGCCCGTGCAGACCGAACGCCGTGCAGTGGCCGAGCACGTCGTTGCGGTACTCGACGCCGATCCTGGCCACGTGCCGGTCGTCGGACCACGGCAGGTCCTTGCCCACCCAATGCTCCAGCGCCTCCACATCGTAGACGCGTTCGCTCGCCACGTTGCCCGCCACCAAGTTGAGCACGTGGAGGTCCTCGCCGTGCTGTGCGGCGGCGGCCAGCTCGGGCGCGGCGGGCTCCTCGCCCATCCAGTTGAGGTGCACGTGCAGGTCGCCGCCGTACCAGCCGCGGGCGGCCGCGTCGTACAGCCGTTCGGGCGCCAGCTCCACCAGCGTCTCCGCGCCGGCCCGCGGAGTCATGGTCACTTCGGAGGTGTCGTACTCCATCCCTCTGGCCACGGTCACGGTGACGGGCTCGGCGGGTACGGGGACCACGAGGTCGTCGCCGTGGAAGAACGGTCGGCGGTGCGCGTCCAGCTTGGGCGGCGCGCCATCGGGGTACCAGCCTTGGCCGTTCGCGCTCGTCACGCTCCACCGGCACGGGAACCCCGCGCGCAACCGCACGCCGGCCGCCGGCACCCGCCTGCTCAGCGGCGCCAGATCGACCGGCTGCCCGTCGACGACGACGGACTCGGCGACCTCGACCACCTTGGCACCGCACGCCTCCACCGTGTACTGGGTGCCGTCCACAACCACGGTGACCGGTTCGTCCCTACTGGAGTCGAGCAGCAACGCCGTACGAAACGGTTCGCCCTCCAGCACGATTCGCGTGATGGCCTCCACCGCGCAGCCGCGGGGGGTCAGGCGCAACACGGGCAGGTTGTCCACGATGTCGCCGGCGAGCGCGTCACGTACCACCCGGTCGGGATCCACCTCGCCGAGGTAGTCCTCCAGCTCGGCGGCGGGCACGTCGGGGTAGCGTTCGGCCAGTTGGCGCAGTCCGGTGTTCCAGAAGTCGTAGCGGCGGTCGAGGAAGACGGTCGCCCATGCCTGGACGACGTAGGACAGAGACGGTTCGCCCCAGCAGGGGCCGTGCGCGTCACGGAGCGCGCGGTAATCGGCCAGGGCGGCGGATACAGGGCCAGGAAGCAACGCATCGTTACACATCGGACACTCCTCGGAGGGGACCCACCGTCATACTGACATGGACCGTCCGCTGTGTCCCGCTTCGCGGGGAAGGGAGAAGGTCGTGGTGCTGCTACCCCCCCGAAGAGGCACAGCGTGGCTCTGACGGTGCAGTACTTCTCCCGGGAATGTTCGATTGCCCGGGCTGTGTGGCGGCCACCCGGCACGCGACAACATTGATCGCAGGCTGCCGACCAATGATCAGCATGCAGGCGATCGAGAGATCCGCCTCCCCGGGCCGATCTCGCAATTGCATCCGAGCAGGTGCCGGCGACCTGCCGCCCGCCACCGTCTATGGCATTGACGGAAGGTGATCATGGTCCAACGGTCGGCCCACAACATGCGAGCTACAACGAGAACGGGCGGGACTCCGTGAGACTGGAGGCCCGCCCGTTCCTGTGATGTTTGCGCTGGTCAGCGACCTGAGCCGCTGATCAAGGTTGTGTGCCCCCTGTAGGATTCGAACCTACGCACCCGGCTCCGGAGAGGGTTGCAGATTGCAGTGCAGGCACACCCCTGACCAGGCGCGATGCGTAGTTATCACTCGCTAATGACGTGGGCGGCCCACATGTGGCCCACGGCCCCATGGAGGAGCTATCTCATGTGACCTGGGTCACATGTTTTGCAATCTCCCGCCTGTTCCGTCACTCGTCACTAAGTTGGGTTGCAACAGCACGAAAGGACAACTCGAACATGTCTCCCTCGGCCATCCCTCCTGAGCATGCGGAGGCACTCCTGAAGGAAGCAGGCCTGATGCCATTGCAGGCATATCCAGGCAGTCGCACTCCCTGGCCCTCACTCTGTATGCACTGTGGGCGACGAACATCTCCCACGTTGATAAGCGTTCGCCGGGGATCAAGATGCAAGTTCTGCGCCAAGGTTGCCGTTGACCGAGCGGAGCTTGCCGAGGTTATGCGTGCAGCGGGCTTCATCCCGCTAGTCCCCTATCCCGGCAGCCGGGCTCCATGGCTCAGTACATGCAACCGTTGCAGGCGCCAGGTTTCTCCTACCTTGGGCAGTGTCCGTGCCGGACATGGATGCAGATTCTGCAAGGGTCGACGCGTGGACCCCTTGGAGGCGGTAGCGGTAATGCGAGCAGCGGGCCTGGAGCCTCTAGACGACTACCCCGGCAGTATGTCTCCGTGGCGCTCCCGCTGCACTCAATGCGAGGCCGTGGTCTCACCTCGTTACGGAAACGTCCGCGCTCGCGGCGGCGGCTGCCGATTCTGTGCCGGCAAAGCGTTTTAGTGGTCCATTCATTGAAGATCGATTTTGTGAACATAAAGGCGGGGTAGACTGCGCCCCTCGCATAGTTCGCCTGTGATGCCACTTGCGATCTCGCGCTTTGGCTCCATCTCGTCTATAAACAGCCTTCTCTATGCTTATGATGAGCGCGTATCCACGATCGCTGGCTGTTTATATGCACCAATCACTGCTAACCAGTATGAGTGCCGTCACTTGCGGATGAGGGGAAGGCGTCGTGGCACAGATCGATCCGATAGCTAGGGCTCAAGCGATGAGGGATCGAGGAACCGACCCGCAGGTGCCGTATCCAGGAGCCGATAAGCCCTGGCCCGGAATATGCCAGACGTGCAAGCAGAAGACTAGATCCTCGTACACCAGCGTAGTCACCAGGAAGCAGGGTGCATGCTTCCACTGTGGGCAGCGAAAGAGTTCCGCCAAGGCTGCGGAGAAGAGAAGGGTGAAACCTGAGACAGCCGTGGCTAGGATCCGGAAAGCTGGTGTCGAGCCGTTGGAAGACTTTCCTGGCACGCAGGTAACCTGGCGGTGTCGCTGTAACACCTGCCATAGGGAGATCGACGTCTACTACTCCAGCGTGGTCTACTCAAACAACGGTGCGTGCTACTACTGCTCTGGCACAATGCGTATTTCTGACGAGGAAGCATACGCCGAAATGCTGTCTCTCGGATTGGAGCCGCTTGTCCCTTACCCGGGTTCCAACGCTGCCTGGCGTAGTCGCTGCCAAAGATGCAAGAGGATCGTCGATCCAACGCTGTGTAATGCGAGGAAGACGGTACACAAGTGCCGATTCTGTGCGAAGGTTGCCACCGACCCCGAGACCGCTTTCGAGGTCATGGAGAACGCAGGACTGAGGCCGCTCGTTCCGTTCCCTCTAAGCGTTAAGCTTCCATGGCCGGCACAGCACGTCGCCTGCGGTAAGCGCGTGGCTCCCACCTTGGACAAAGTGACCCAACAAAAACGCGCTCCCTGCCGCCACTGTGCTAAGTATGGGTTCCAACCAAACCGTCCAGGCTATCTGTACCTGCTCGTGAATCGCGCCCTTGGTGCGGGAAAGATCGGCATCTGCAATGAGGGCAGCAGCCGGATAGGCGACCACGAGCGAAATGGGTGGAGCCTAATTGCGAAACGACTGTTACCGGGGCACCTTGCCCTTGAGGCGGAGAGCCGAGTGCTGGATCACTGGGCTTTGCTGAACTTGCCTCTTGGCGCAGGGAGGTCTGATATGCCTCAGGGCGGCTGGACTGAAACCGTAGCCTTAATAGACCGCAACTTAGACTGCTTGCACGCGGATTACTCCGAGGCGCTGGAAGTAGTGGCTGGTGTCAGGAGCGTCTAGACGCAGTTAGTGTTGGAATCCGCCCTGTTCTTACCCCCGGCTTCGTGCCTCGTCCGCGTTCGCGAGAATCGGAGGAACCGAGTGGCCATTTGGTTCGAGGCGCGCCCCATCCTGCCGCTGCAGATCAGTGCGAACCGGTTGATCGGAACCACGGTGTCGCGGTGCAGTCTCCACTTGTGACACTCCCGAGCAATACGTGCGAGCCTGCTGGCGAGCCAAACAGTGCAGGGGTGATCTGGCTCCAGTTCACCCCCCGACTATCACGCACGTGGTTGGCTATTGCCAGGCCCTTGAGGACTTAAAAACCTTGATGCATGATTGAATCGACACCACAGCCGCGGAGTGAAGAGAGATGAGCAGCGACGATAAGCCACTAAGTGAGATGCTGATTGACTGTGAGGCAGAGATCGCTGCCGTCAAGCGGAAACTCGTACTTGCCGTAGCTGGCATCTTTGTTTTCTTGGCTTTAGCAACGTTGATGTGGATTCTTGCAGGGATAACCTCTCCCGAGCCTGCCGGTTCTACGCCTGGCGGAGTTGCTTTCCTGCTAAGTCTTGCGACTATCGCCCTCTCCGTATTCTGGTGGAATCGACGAGAAGCTGTAAAGGCGCTAGAAGTAAGGCGTGCTAAACTCAACGACCAGAAGCGTCGAACTCGTGTCGACCCTGCAACTGACGACACTGGTGTACTGGAACCTCAGGCTGCGTATCGGGAACGTATTCCTGACCTTATCTCCGAATACAGGAATCGGGCATCATACTACCGGAGAATTCATAGCTGGCTGCAATCTGTTGTCATAGTCGGATCCATTGCAGCGTCTAGCATAACTAGCCTAGCTATTGCAATACAAGCCGTTCAATGGATAGCTGCAATTGTAACTTTCGGCGTTGGTGTAGCTGCTGGATTCATTGGTTACTTCAAATATAGAGAGAGGAGTATGTATTTGCGGCAGACAGCAGATGCTATTGAGCAGGAGTGGCAGGCGGCTGAGTTGCAGATTCGGCACTACCGAAGTCTTTCACCACGTGAATTGCTGTCCACCCTCGCCGAGACGATTGAGCTACTGCGCGAGGAGCAAAGGAAGCGCGAACAGCAACTTGAACAACCATCGGATGAGTCTCGTCCATCAGCGCCGCAAGACTCGGTGGGCAGCTAAGTATCTAGCGGGGCGATTTGAGCGCTCGCTTACGAGTTGAAGATCAATTCCACGTAGTCGCGACGTAGCACGCGGCGATGCTTTCGGGGGCCAGATAGGATCTCGATGACCGGCACGCCCTCAGGCATGCCACCGAAGTCCCGTAGTTCCCCAGGCGAGGTCGCCGGCCGCGCGAGCGAAGACACGCGGCTGATCCGCGTCGGCGGGAATGCCCTCTTCGTTCAAGCTGCTAAACGGGTCGTCGTGCGCATTGCGCAGAGCCTGGATGTTCTTGACGACGCTCGCAAAGAGGTGGCTGTGTCCGCCTGGCTTTATGGGGCGGGACTGCCAGCGGCGCAAACGACCGATCGCCCTCAACCTCTCGTAACCAGGGACAGGCCCGTCACGCTGTGGCGCTTCATGGACAACGATGACGGCCCCCGCGACTTTAACCGATTTAGCCTAGCTGAAACGTCTCCTCAACAGAGGCGTTTCCCGGCAGCCCACCCATGCACCTGGTCCGCCCGATTCTCGGGGAGTCGGGGCGAGAAACAGGGTCAGGCGTTCTCCTCGGCCGATGGCTTGTCGGGGCCGGAGGCGCGTCCCATTTTGCCGCTGTAGACCAGCGTGAACCGATCGGCTGGTACCACGATTTCGGCGGTCTCCACCGGCGTCTCGCCTGAGTAGTACATACGCTGGATCGTCACCATGATTGAGCCCGGCGCGTGCCGTAGTCGCTCGCATTCCTCAGCCGTGCCAGGTCGCGCCCCGACTTCTTCCACCCAATCGTCGATAGGCATGCCAATGCTCAGCATGCGCTCGGCTACTCCGCGGCCGGCCAGCATGCCATCCTCCGGCAGCACGATCGGCGTTCCGCGCGTGATCGCCAGCGGTTCCCAACTGGTCGAGAGCATGACCGGCTCGCCATCCGCCGAGAAGACATAGTCAGTCCGAACGACGTCTTCCACATCGCCCGTAGCCTCATCGAGGCTCAAGCGGTCGCGGATCTCGGGCGGAGCCTGGACGGTCTGCGACTGGTAGGTCCAACCGGCCTCGCGGCCCTGCCGTTCCATGTCCTGCATGAACGGTGAGCCGTACGGCGTCGCCCGGTACCACGCGCGGATCAGGCGCTGCGGCTCCCGCGGCAGCCGAACGAACGTGCCAGCCCCGGACCGCGCGACGGCGAGGCCTTCGGACACAAGCACCTTCAGTGCCTCCGAGGCGGTGGAGCGCGAGATGCCGAGGTCGTTCGCGAGCCCTGGGACGGAGGGCAGGCGATCTCCTTCCCGCAACTCTCCTGACCTGATGCGTTCGCGCAGTTGGTCGGCGACCCGCAGGTACAAGTGGCGCTCGTCTTCTCGATTCACGCGGGTAGCTTGACAGCCTTACCGGTAAGCTTCAAGCTTATCGGGATGCAGCGCACCCTACCTGGGAAGGTTCTGCTCGTGATGTATCAGCAGCACCTACCGCCCATTCCGGACAGCATCGACATCGTCGGCGTTTGGGCACGCGGCATCGCTCAGGCCGAACGCCCAGATCTCGCAAGCGACGCCGAGCGCGTCGCCCGTGCCCTGATGGCTGCGGCCATCCGGCGCACCAAGCGAGGCCAACTCATCCAAACGCGAATCGACGTGGGCCCCGACAGCCTGTGCATCGAGGTCCACGATCCAGGCGGCTACGACAACATCGGCGGCTTCGAGACGGCCGAACTATCCAGCGCCACCACATCCTTCGGCGCGTCCGGCGACCACAACGGGCATCGGGCATGGGCCATCCTGCGCTGGTTTGGGGAGGCGCAGCATGACCTCGGATGATGAGCACAGTCGTGCTTGGAACGGAGCCGAGCTCGCGGTCGCGAGAGGTCGTCGATCGGCGGGCGGGGGCGGACTGACTTCCCTGTCCAGCGCAACACCAGACGATCAACCACCGGTGCCTCCCGCACCTAGGACCCTGCCCGATGACCTGCGAGGTGCGTTCAAGCGGTTCTACGTCTGGCGCGACGCTCACGGCAGATGGCGGGCGAGGCCGCTGCCCATGCTGACCCCCGATGAGGTCGCTTTCGGCATCAGGCAAGAGGTGGTGGCCGATACGCCGCTCGAGCTTGCTTTCGCTTGCACCTGGCAGCGGAGCCGCCGCACCGTCCATCGCTACCTGCGGGAGTACGCCCCCTGAGAGGACGTGTCGTGGTTCAGCTTCCTGATGGAACGGTCCCGCGATGGGAGCGATACGCGCGTCCCGCAAGAGATCGCATTCGGATCACCGAGACTTCATGCTGCGGCGCCTACGAATGGGCCTGCCAGGGAGGGCAGTTCCTCATCCTTCGAGCCGGACGCTCTGGGGGCTACGAAGAGACCGGGAGAGGGATTTATAGGCAGGCGCGCCCGATCTGGATCCTTCTCATTACCGCTCACGAGGCCGAGCACCGGAGTGATGCCATGGTCTCCCTAGCCGCCAAGTCCCGGAGTCGCCGCCCAAGGGCACGCCCCAGGCCTGTTGCCTGAGCGAGCCCCTCTGGCCTGCCCTCAACCTGGAACCACACGGCGTCTCTCTGCGCTTCAGCGGGAAGGACAACAACAAAGGCGTTGGGCTGCGATGCTTCGCACATCCAGACCCGTCCGCTCTACCCTAGAGGCAGTGTGGCTCGGCGAGGGAGCGCGATGAGCAAGGCGAAGGTTGGCCCCACCTACCTACGGATAGCTGAGGACCTTCGCCGCCGCATTCGCGAAGGAGATCCGCCCGCCGGCGCAATGCTGCCCTCCGAGGCAGACCTCGCTCGCGGGTACGGCGTGGCGAGAGGGACTGTCCGCCAGGCTGTCGCCGAGCTGGAGCGTACGGGATTGGTGGCCAGCGAGGCAGGCCGCGGACGCAGAGTGTTGGGAGACGAGCCGTCAGGCGCCGGCCGTGCTGCCGCGACCCAGTACGAAACGATCGCTGAGGCTCTACGCAAGCGCATCGAGAGTGGCGAGCTCGCACCCGGCCAGCAACTACCGGGCGAAGCGGCGGCCGCGGATGAGTACGGCGTCTCGAAGGGGACTGTCCGGCAGGCGTTCCAACTGCTTGCCTCTGAACAGCTGATCGCCGCCGTCCATGGCAAAGGGTGGTTCGTCGGTGGCCCCGACCATGCACGGACGCGCGCTGACGATGTTGCCGCTGCCCTGCGGCAGGACATAGCCGGAGGGAGGTTCGCCGTTGGTGCTGTGCTTCCTGGAGAGATTGCACTGGCCCAAGAGCGAGGCGTTGGTCGCATCACTATTAGACGGGCGTTCGCGCTGCTAGAAGCAGAAGGGATAGTCGAGAAGCGGGCCGGAAGAGGCCGCGTGGTCAAGACGCAACCAAGGGACTCCTAGTGACCGTGTACCAGTCAGCCGCCGTCCCGTTCTCCTCTCAGGAAGCACAGGCGACCCTTCAGGAGGCATGCAAGGTTGCCGGCCTCGCGAGCGAAGACGCGCGGCTGATCCGTCTCGGCGAGAATGCCCTCTTCGTTTTGGCGGCCGAACGGGTTGTCGTCCGCATCGCGCGGAGCTTGGACGTGCTTGACGACGCTCGCAAAGAGGTAGCCGTGTCCGCCTGGCTTCATGACGCGGGAGTGCCGGCGGCGCGAACGACCCGTCACCCCCAACCTCTTGTTGTCAGAGACAGACCCGTCACGCTGTGGCACTTCATCGACAACGGTGGCGGTCCCGCGACGTTGATCGACCTGGCGGAGGCCTTGCGGACTCTCCACCAGATGCCGGTCCCTGAAGATCTGGCACTGCCAGAGATGGACATCCTTGGACGCGTCTCGGAACGCATCTCCTCGACCAATGTCCTCTCGGACGAGGAACGTCAGTTCCTGCTAAGGAAATATCGCCAGCTTCAGACAGACTATGAGGCCCTGGATTTTCCTCTCGCCGCCTGTGCCGTACATGGTGACGCTCACTCTGACAATCTCATCAAGACCGCCGATGGCACCATCGTACTGATCGACTTCGAGCGTTTCGCCTTTGGCCCTCCTGAGACCGATCTCGCTGTCACGGCCATTGAACACTCCCTGGGCTGGGGTACCCGTGCCGAGTATGACCAGTTCGCGGAGTGCTACGGCTTCGATGTCCTGGCTTGGGAAGGCTATCCCGTGCTCAGGGACATCAATGAGTTGAAGATGACGACATGGCTGATGCAGAACGTCAGTGAAGATGAGGCCATCGCTCACGAGTTCCGCAATCGCATGTTCTGCCTGCAGAATCCGGACGCGCCTCGTCAGTGGCGGGCGTTCTAGTACTCCAGCCGCACTTATCGATCTTTGAGGCGTTGACGCTGGTAGTGGCTTCGACGGGCGCGGGCCTGATGGCGCCGCCGCCAGTATGACCAGCTCAGGATGTGCTCTTCGTTGGTGGGCGGCCGGGTCAGCAGAGCGAAGAGGCGACGGATCTCGTTCGCGGAGATCATGATGGGCTGGTCGGTAGCGGCCGACGGGGTGGGCTCCCGGGCCAGGGCGGCGCGGGTGACGGCGAGGAAGGCCAGGGCGAGCATGGCCAGCGTGATGTAGCGGTACCAGGCCGGATATAGCCGGACCTGGTAGTGGTCGATGGCGGCCTCGTTCTTGCCGGTCTGGAAGCATTCCTCGATCGTCCAACGGGCTCCGGCTACCTCGACCAGACGTTGTAACGGCACGGGCCGCGGTGTGTGACACAGATAGAACGCCAGGTCAGAGGGGTTGCTGAGCGAGCGTCGAATCAGCAGGCGATGGGTGGGGCTGTCCGTGGCGATCAGCGCCCAGTCGTAACGCCGTTCGCCTTTGGCGCCCGCTCCGCAGGACAGGCGCTGCCATCCGCTCCTGGGCACCCTGCCGGCCATGACGTCGGCGCGGGCCTTGCCGACGCCGGTGGTGATCTGGTGGGAACGGGAGACCGCGAGCACGTAGCCGATCTGGTTGGTTTCCAGGTCGCGGCGCAGTGGCCCATTGTCGCCGTAGGCCTCATCGGCTGTGACCCAGCCGAACGGCACGCCCGCCGCGAGCGCTCGTTCGATCATGGCCTGCAGGAGTTGGGGTTTGGTGGCGAAGGCAACGTGTTCGGGAATCTGTGCGGCTGCGCAGCGCTCCGGCCGGGCGATCCAGGAGTCTTTGGGCAGATAGAGCTCCCGGTCCAGCAGGGCCCGGCCGCGGCCGGAGGCGTAAGCGAGGAACACCCCGATCTGGCAGTTGGTGACCTTCCCGAGCGTGCCGGTGTACTGCCGTTGCACTCCGGCTGAGCAGTCGCCCTGCTTGGCGAAGCCGGTGTCGTCGCCGACCAGGACCCCGTCGTGCTCGCCCAGGTGCTCCATCAGGTAGTCGCGGATGTCGTCACGCACGCCGTCGACGTCCCATTTGGCGGCGTTGAACAGCCGCTGCATCCCATCCGGGGTGGTCTCACCGGCGTACTCGGCCAGCGACCAGCCGTTCTTGCGCTCCAGCCCGGACAGCATCCCCTCGATGCAGGCGCGGGCCCGTCGCCGGACTTCAGGGCGTTGGAAGCGTCCGGCCACCAGCGCGAACCCGGTATCCAGGTCCGCCTGCAGACGAGCGGCGCTGACATGTTCTACTCTGGCCAACGCGGCCACCGCCTGATCTTCAGTTCCATCACACCTGAATGATCACAGCGGTGGCCGCTCGCCTTTCACGCGGCTACACGCACAGGCACGCACAGTCAGGCATAGACACGCATGCTCAAGCAATCATCAACATGAACCAGCTTGCGGCTCATGCCTCTCATCAAGTGCGGCTGGAGTACTAGCCGCCGAGAGAAGGGTATTTCTCGGCGATGATTTTGTTGAATATCCTGACTGAATCTTCGCAGCTGAAACCCGCGAGGTCGGCTTTCAGGTCTCGAAGGTACCGAAGATAACGAGCGGACTTGAGAGGGCCGGCAAGGTTGACGGCTTCTAGCGCGACCGAGGCGGCCTCTGCGGGGTGGCCCATGTGGACGTAACTGGCCGCCTGGACGAGACGGTCGAAGGCGAGTGTCCGCACGTACATCGGGTCGCAGAGACCGACGGCCTGGCCGACGAACTCCATGGACTGCGAGGGGATCCTGAGGTCGCGATAGCAGTGCGCGCCCTCGCTCGCCAGCTCCGCGGCGTCGAAGTAGCGCGACCATGGCGGGTCATCGTCCACATTGCGCCTACCGAAATACGTCTCGGCCTGGAGCAAAGCGCGAGCGCACTGGACCTCGTCGCCGTTTCCCGCGTGGGCCCGTGCTTCCATGGCGTAGAACAGGGCCATGGGCGTGGCGGTGGAGACGTCTTTGCACCCTTCCTGAGCTGCCCGCGCAAGCTGGATCGCCTGGTTGTAACGGCCAAGGTAGTTCGCCTGATGGCTCATATCGGCGAGCAGCAGGCCGCCCATCATGCGGTCACCCGATGCCTGCGCGAGGCGTAGCCCCTGAAGGAAATACCGCTGAGCGAGCCCATGCCTGCCCAGGTCGTAGGCCGTCCAGGCGACCAGTTCGGTGATTTCCGCAGCCGCCGCGTACAACGATCGTCCGACCGACTCGGTGAATTTGCCGTCCAGCATCGGGACGACTTCGCGGTTGTAATACTGGATGAGCGCAGAACGCGCGTGACCGCCGCCGAATTGGAAACCCATGTTGGCGAAGATCTCAGTTGTCGCCCGAATTGCGTGGACGTCCCACGCGCCCACAGATGGCTGAGCACTCTCCCTGGTGTGATGCGGATCAGGCCGTGAGAGCAGCCACGCGATCAAAGCCTCGTTCCAGGCGTCCGGCACGATCACAGACTCCAGGGCTACGGGATCATCGGCGAGGTCACGCCGGGTAAGGCCCAGCAAGAGGCTTCCGACATCGGAGATCCCGCCACCGTGGGCAAGGCTGGCTTCCAGCGTCTCTGGAGTGACGACGCTGCCCAGGCCTATGTCGTCCAACGAGAACGTCACGCCGGCCTTCTGAGAGAGGGCCTCGGCGATGAACCGTGCCGTCGCCGACCGAGGCTTCACGCCATCAAGCCATCGCTTGACGTCCACATGAGTGCAACTCAGGTTTATGCCGTCTTTCTGGGCGATTTGCCGCACGCGCGAAGCAAGTCCCGAATTTGAGCAATCTGCACGCCGCATGGCCTGCGCGAGCGCAACATTGGGCATTCGAGACACGTTCACCTCCGGATATCCGCGCCTTTGCATCATGGCGCGAACAAGGCATCCGCGGCTCGCGCTCTACAAATTTGGTATGGGCGTTTCTCCTGGTCGAGAGGCGAAAGCACCCCCAAAAGCACCCCCTGTGCATTCAGTCCCGGGGGCGATCACAGTGTTGCCGGAGCCCCCGGCGAGGAACTCTTGAGTCAGCAGGAACGAGCGAGGCGAGACCCGCAGGAACCCAACACGACCGGTGCTGTGGACTTGACTCCCCGTGACTGTACATGTTCTATATCTCTTAGAACCTGCTTGCGGGTTCTCGAACCGAGAGGGCTCAACATGCTTGTCCGTCCGCGAAAGGTCCTCCCGACCGTCCTCATGATCTGCGCCGCCCTCTACGCCCTGAAGGACCCAGAGGGCGCGGCAACCATCGTCAAGGCGGCGGCGCACCTGGTCATGAGCGCGTCCGAGTCGTTCGCGCGGTTCGTCCAGACCGTCAGCAACTAACCGCAGGAAGAGAGACCCACCAGTGGCTCACAACACCAACCGCCCGATCCACCCGGCACGCATGTCGCTCGCTGAGGTCGAAGCGACATGGCGCGTAGACGGCGGAACGCCGCTTCCCGAATGCACCTACGACCCTGAGCTGCACACCGGCCCTCGGCTCACGATCGAGACCACCGAGGAACGCGCCGCCCGCGAGGCCGTCGCCCGCGACATCTGCACCACCTGCCCGGCCCTGCTGTTCTGCGAGCTGTACGCACTGCAGACGCGGCCGACCTCGGGCATCTGGGCAGGCCGGACGCCCGCCGAGATAGCGGAGCAGGCCGCCGAACTGGAAGATCTGGAGGTGGCCTGATGGCAAGCCGCATCCGCGCCCGCTTCTGGGACCCGACCGGCGATCGGTACAGCATCCCCACCTACCCGTGGAAGATGGCTCCGCCGCACCTGCGCACCCTCCGTCAACTCACCGCCGAAGGGCTACGGCCTGGCGGCCAGGGAGTTCAAGCCCAAGTCCTGTGGTGCTCCCGCCGCTACGGCGCGCCCGGCGTCCGCGCCGCCTACCTGTACGACGTCCGGTTCGCTCTGCCCAAGCGCACCGCAACCCCACGCCAGCGCGCCGCCTTGTCGAAGGCGAACGCCGCTCGCCGTACCTGCCCTGAATGCCTGACAGATGCCGGCTACGTGCTGCCGCGCCGCCTCGGCACCTGCCTCGACTGTGCGGAGGAGATGGCCGCATGAACACTTGCCACACCGCGCCCCGCGCCCTCACCGAGGGCGAGCGCACAGCTGTAGCCGTCACAGCCGCCGTTACCGGCGCGCTCGGGCTGATTGGGTTCATCAACAGCTTCGAACGCGTCGCCCACGCCGCCGGCCCGTCGTTCGGCTGGTTCGCCTGGACGGTCCCGCTTGGCATCGACCTCGGCATAGCCGTGTTCTCGGCACTCGACATCGTGCTGGCTCGTCTCGGCATGCGGTTGAGCTGGCTGCGCCTAATTCCATGGGCGCTAACCGGCGCGACGGTCTACCTCAACGTGGCCGCCTATCTCAGCGCCCCCGGTTCTACCGACTGGTTCGCGGTCGTCGCCCATGCGCTGCTTCCGCTGCTATGGGTCATCGCCATCGAGGTCGGTGCCCACGTCATCCGGAAGCGTGCTGACCTGGCCAAGCCTGATCATATGGACGGGATCCGTCGCTCACGCTGGCTGCTCGCCCCGATGGCGACCGTCGCGCTCTGGCGCCGCATGGTGCTCTGGGAGATCTGCAGCTATCCCGAGGCTCTCGGTCGCGAACGCGAACGCGTCCTGGCCAAGACAGAGCTACAGGACCGTTACGGCCGACTCTGGCGCTGGAAGGCCACCCGCCGCGAGCGAGCGCTGTACTACCTCGGCGAACTCACACCGAAGAACATCCCGATGAGAGCGGAAGACGTACGTGTCGATCTGGAGAACGCCCACCCGACCATGCCGCCCGCGCTGCGTACGCGTCCTGCCACCAGCCACACCCACGCCAAGAAGCCTCTACCACCGAAGCCGAACGTGGGCGACCTCGTCCCTCTCGGGCGACGCGTTGCAGCCGATCTCAGGGCACAAGGCGAGCCTCTGACACGTGACCGCCTTCGAGATGCCATTCGCCGCGAAGGTCAAAGCATCTCGACCGACCGGGCTGGGGCGCTCCTGTCGCGCTTGAAGAGCGAGGGCTACGCGAAACAGACGACGCCCGTCCGCGAAGACGAGGCGGCGTGATGGCCCGGAGCATCACCGACACGCACATGACCTCGGACGGACCGCACGCTCCGACCGCCACCGAGATGCCCGCAGACCGACCGGACGAGAAGCGGTTCGACCGCGCATCGTCCCTGACCGCCACATGGGGCGCGGCCTCATCCGCCAAGACAACGACCGCGCCCCAGGACCCCGCGACCAGCAAGTCAAACGAGGTGCACACATCATGACCCACCAGCAGGACAAACCCAACCACGAGGACGACAAGGTCCCGGATCGGACCACCGATCCAGACCTGGAGAACGGCAAGGACGCAGAGATCGTCCACCTGGACGCCGCTCGTTCGGGACGCCAGTCGCGGAATCCCGCCGATCGGTCCGAGCAGGACTGCTCCACGGGCGCGGACGGGCCGGTCCTGGAAGGCGCGGTCGTCCGCGTCGACCAACCCGGTCCGACCGCTGCGGACTGGCGGGCCGCGTTGGAGGCGAAAGCGCGCAGCCGGCAGCCGATCGTCCCACTGTGGCTCCGCTCCCGCACTGAGGCCATCGAGACCATCAAGTGGGTCAGCCTCCACTACCTGCACGTGGTCGGATACCAGGTCTGCCGCGTGCCGCTGTACGGCGGACGACTGAGCGCACGCGCCCCGCGAGGCTTCCTGCGTCTGGTGGGCGGCGTCATCAAGTGGACCTTCGACCTGGAGGGCGAACCGGTACGCCTGGCCGCCGTCCAGAAGGCCGACCCCGAGGCGTACCTCAAGCTCAGCAGGCAGCGTGACTCCCGCGTACGACTCCGCACCCTGATCTCCATCACCGCCCTCGTCACGCTGCTGATCGCAGGCGTCATCGTGGCCGATCAGACGGACCCCGTGCAGTGGATGGCGCTCGCGGTCGCCATCGCCACGCTCGGCATCCTCGGCAAGCCCGCCGACCGCCCGCTGATCAACCGCGCAGTCGTACCGTCCACGGTGGAGAAGCTGACCAGCGACATCGTCGTGCGGTCCCTCACGGTGCTCGGCATCGCCGGCATCAACCAGGCCATCGCCAGGAACCCGAAGGACGCCATCCGGTTCGTCGCCCCTATTACTCGCGACGGTCCCGGCTGGCGGGCCGACATCGATCTGCCGTACGGCGTGACCGTGGCCGACGTGATGGACAAGCGCGACCGCATGGCCTCGGCGCTACGCCGTCCGCTGGGCTGCATCTGGCCCGAGGGCGATTCGACCATCCACGAGGGACGGCTGATTCTGTGGGTGGGGGACAAGGACCTGTCCAAGACCGTCATCAAGTCCCCCTTGTTCAAGACCAGCTCGCACGACGTCTTCAAGGGCATCCCGTTCGGCTGTGACCCGCGAGGCCGCGCCATCGTCGTACCGCTCATCGAGCAGAACATCCTGATCGGTTCCCAGCCCGGCCAGGGCAAGACCGCCTCGGTACGGGTGCTGGCTTCCGGCGCGGCGCTCGACCCGAGCGCGGAACTGTGGATCCACGAGCTGAAGGGCACCGGCGACCTCGACCCGCACGAACAGAACTGCCACCGCTACGTCTCCGGCATCGAGGACGAGGCCATCTGCTACGCCGCCGACTCACTGGCGCTGCTCCGCAAGGAGGTGATGCGCCGCGCCGCCGCCCTCAAGGCCCTGCCTCCGGACCTGTGCCCGGACAAGAAGGTCACCCGGCAGATCGCCGACAAACGCTCGCTCGGGCTACATCCGCTGGTCGCCATCTTCGACGAGTGCCAGAACCTGTTCGCTCACGCTGAGTATGGCGACAAGGCAGGTGATGACGCCGAGTTCATCATCAAGCTCGGCCGCGCCCTCGGCGTGATCCTCGTGCTGGCCACTCAGCGCCCGGACAAGGACAGCCTGCCTACCGGCATCAGCGCGAACGTCACCATCCGCTTCTGCCTGCGGGTCGCCGGCCAACTCGAGAACGACATGATCCTCGGCACGTCCGCTTACAAGAACGGCATCCGCGCCACCGTCTTCCAACCCAGGATGGACGCCGGTATCGGCTACCTGCTCGGCGCAACCCCGATGCCAAAGGTCGTCCGTACCGCCTACCTGGACACTCCCGCCACGCAACGCATCGCCGACCGTGCCCGCGCGCTGCGCGCCAGCACGGGAGCGCTGAGCGGGCACGCCCTCGGCGAGACGCCCGAGCAGCACGCGCCCACCTTCGACTTGCTCGCCGACGTCCTGGCCGTGGTCCCGCCGTCCGAAACCAAGGTGTGGAACGAGGCGATCGTGGATCGCCTCGCCGAGCTGCGGCCGGACGTCTACGGCGCGTGGGCGCGCTTGGAGGGCGGCGCGAAGACAGCTCAGCTCACGACTGCGCTCAAGCCGTACGCCATCAAGACCATGCAGGTGTGGGGCACGCCTGAGGGCGGCGGCAAGGGCGCGAACCGCATCGGCGTCACCCGCGACGACATCGTCACCGCAGTCACTCACCGTGACAGAGGTAGGGCCTCGTAGCTCAGCCGATCGCCTCTAGACCTAGAGGCAACCCCCTCTAGGTCTAGAGGCCCTCCTAGAGCCCAAAACCGCTCCCGACCTGCGATCTAGCGCCTAGACCTTGACCTGCGGAAACCCTGGAATCGGCCCTGGAGGCCCACATGGCCACTGCCCTCACCCTTCTAGCAGTCTGCCTCCCGTCAATCACTCTCAGTTACATCATCGTCTGCCTTGCGTGGCCCTGGGGCCGCTGCATCCGATGCCGCCCCGGTGGCAAAAACTGCACCTGCCGCGCCTGCGACGGCACCGGCATGCGGCCTCGCCTCGGCTGGCAGCTCTACGTCTACCTCCGCCGCCTGTACCGCGACGGCACCCACTAACACAGGCCACGAGGAAGGAAGTCCGCCATGTCCGGCGAGACCACCATCACGATCATCGGCAACCTGACCAACGATCCCGAGCTGCGCTTCACCCAGACCGGTACGGCCGTCGCCACCTTCACGATCGCCTCAAGCCCGCGCGTCTACAACAAGCAGCTTGAGCAGTGGGAGGACGGCGAGGCCCTGTTCATGCGCTGCTCGGCCTGGCGCGACCTCGGCGAGCACATCTGCGAGTCCCTCACGCGAGGCACCCGCGTCATCGCCTCCGGGCAGCTCCGGATGCGCACGTACGAGACCGATGAGGGCGAGCACCGCACCGTCTTCGAGATGACCGTAGACGAGATCGGCCCGTCCCTGCGCTTCGCCACCGCCAAGCCCAGCAGGGCGACCCGCAAGGCCCCTACCAGCCCCAACAGCGGCGCACCCGACGTGTGGGCTACCACCGCCGCTATGGGCGATAAGCCGCCGTTCTAGCCGCGCTCACGCACCACCGGGATACGGCCTCGGCGACCAGCCGCCAAGCACAACCGCCGAGGCCACCCACCCCGATCACGAGGAAAGGCACTGCCCAGCATGACACCGACCAGCACGCGTTCCCACCGCTACACCCGAACGACCGCACCACACCGGCCCCTGGACCGGGATCGGCTCACGCTCGACACGCATGCCGCCACCCCATTGGACGCACTCATGCACGTCCACGCCGAGGGCTACCGTCTGCGGCTCCTTGCGGCCAAGGAGGCGTCCAATGGTGTGGCCTGACCTGGCCCGCGCCGCCCTCCAGGCCGCCGCTCGTGGCTGGTATGTCTTCCCGCTCACCCCACGTGGCAAGAAGCCGTTGCGCGGCTTCACCGCCTGGGAGCGTCACGCCACCACCGACACCGACCGGATCGCCGCCTTCTGGACGCGCCAGCCGTACAACATCGGCATCGCCTGCGGCCCGTCCCGCCTGGTCGTGATCGACCTCGACCAGCCCAAGCCCGGTGAGCACCCGCCCGCTGGCCCCGCCCAGCATCACCCGCAGAACGGAGAGCACGTCTTCCGCCTCCTGTGCGCCGAGCATGCCCAGCCGTATCCCGACGACACCTTCACCATCCGCACCCGGCGCGGCGGCACACACCTCTACTTCACCCCGCCTGAGGGTCTACGGCTGCGCAACAGCGCAGGCCACAAGGGCGGGCTCGGATGGCTGATCGACACCCGCGCCTGCGGCGGCTACGTCGTCGGCCCTGGAAGCCACGTCAGCCAACCGGACGGCACCGGCCTGTACGAAATCATCCGCGACCTACCACCCGCGCCGCTCCCGGCTTGGCTCGCCAAGGCACTCACACCCGCCGCACCGCCCTCGCTGAGCGTCGCCGATCTACTGGCCGGCCTGCCCGATCAGCGGCTGACCAAGTACGGCGAGGCCGCACTACGCGGCGAGGTCGAACGCGTGGCCACTGCCCCACGCGGCACTCGTAACCGCGCGCTCAACACCGCCGCCTTCAACCTCGGCCAGCTCGTCGCACGCCGCGTGCTGTCCGCCGAGGTCGTCATCACCGCCCTCCAGTCCGCAGCCGAGACCGCGAACGCCGAAGGCCATCCGAACCCGCCTCGCGAGATCGCCGCCGTCATCGCCTCTGGCCTGTCCGCAGGCATGAAAGCCCAGCCGCGCCGTAGCCGGGCCGCATGAACACCAGTCAAGGAGCACCAGCCATGAACGACCGCACACCGACCGGCGCCGCCCTGCTCGATCGACTACGCGCCGCGCTCACCCGCTACGTGATCCTGCCGAGTTCCGAGGCGGCCGATGCCGTCACGCTGTGGATCGCCGCCACCCACGCGCAACCGGCTTGGGCGCACGCGCCACGGCTGGTCATCCGCGGGCCGGAGAAGCGCTGCGGCAAGTCCCGGCTCCTGGACGTGGTCGAGGCGACCTGCCACGAGCCGTTCATCACCGTCAACAGCTCCAGCGCCGCCGTCTATCGCTCCATCACCGAAGACCCACCGACCATGCTCGTGGACGAGGCCGACACCATCTTCGGCCCCAAGGCCGACGGCAACGAGGACCTTCGCGGCCTGCTCAACGCCGGCCACCAGCGCAACCGCCCGGCCAAGCGCTACGACGCCGCCACAAACCGCGTCGAGAGCATCCCAACCTTCGCCATGGCCGCACTAGCCGGCATTGGAGCAATGCCCGACACCATCGAAGATCGCGCCGTCGTCATCCGCATGCGCCGACGCGCCCCTGGCGAGAACGCCGCCCCGTACCGGCACCGACGTGATCGGCCCGCTCTCCGTGACCTTGCCTCTGCT
Source organism: Nonomuraea sp. NPDC052265 (assembly GCF_044547985.1). NCBI lineage: Bacteria > Bacillati > Actinomycetota > Actinomycetes > Streptosporangiales > Streptosporangiaceae > Nonomuraea > Nonomuraea sp. NPDC052265. The sequence goes on along the minus strand of NZ_JBIUBJ010000001.1, from coordinate 368,245 downwards.
CTGAATCTGTGGCTCCGCGCTGACCTGTCCGTCTTGGAAGCGGCAGAACCCAGCATGCCGGTAGAAGACCGCGCCGCCGACACCTGGGAGCCCCTCGTCATCGTCGCTGACCACGCGGGCGGAAGCTGGCCTGATCGCGCCCGTACCGCGACATTGACCCTCACCGCCGAGGCCGACGACAACGGCCAGACCTCGGCCCGAGTACGCCTGCTGGCCGCCTGCCGGGCCGCGTTCGGCACCGACACCGCACTACCTACCGCCATTTTGCTGGAGCGCCTCAAGACCGACCCTGAAAGCGAGTGGGCCGATCACGGTCCGGCCGGCCTGACGGCGATGAAGCTCGGCACGATGCTGCGCGAGTACGACATCCGCTCAGGCAACATCCGCTTTCCCAACGGTCAACAGGCCAAGGGCTACCAACGCGGCGACTTCGCCGACGCCTGGGCGCGCTACTGCCCCACCCTCGGACCCGTCCCAGAGGCCGACGTCGTACCGATCGAGAGAGAGGCCCGTCCCAGCCGTCCCAGCCTCGTCACCGCAGGTCAGAGCGGGACGGCTCCCATCGCCGGGACGGCATGACCCGTCCCACCCAATCAAGCCGTCCCAGGCCTGACCTGCAGAAATGACCCTGGGACGGCTGGGACGGCTCCCCCCTCCGGAACCGCCCACGACCACCCTCGGTGACCAGCCGCCAAGCACAACCGCCGAGGCATCACCCAGCACCGATCACGAGGCCCGAAAGGCAGTCACCACCATGACAACGCGTCCCAAGACCCTGCTCACCATCGCCGAGGTCCTCGACGAGATCGACGTCCCGAAGTCCACCTTCTACCGCTGGCTCAACACCGGCCGCGGACCGAGGTCCCTGAAGCTCCCCAACGGCAAGCGCAAGGTCCGCCGCTGCGACTTGGACGCCTGGCTCACCACCTTCGAGCAGACCGCAGCCTAGGAGGGGCAGCCCATGGAAACCCTCGACGTCGTCATCTGGACCATCCGGCAGCGCAAGGGCCGTGCCAAGCCGTACGAACTCCGCTGGAAGGTCGGCACGGAGCCCAAGTCCAAGTCGTTCCTGACCAAGGCGCTCGCCGACCACTTCCGCGCCGACCTGCTCAAGGCCGCGAAGAAGGGCGAACCCTTCGACACGGTCACCGGCCTGCCCGCTTCCATGACGAAGACCGCAGAAAAGGCCTCCCTGAGCTGGTACGACTTCTGCCGCAAGTACGTACGCATGCGCTGGAAGGGCGCCGCAGCCAAGACCCGCGAGAGCATCGTGGACAGCCTCACAGTGGCCACGTTCGCCTTCCTGATCGACGAGGCTTCCGACCTCTCCAAGAAGGAGATCAGAGCTGCAATGCAGTGGGCCCTCATCCCGCGCCAGGAGGGCGAGGCGGCCCCGCTCCACCTTGCAAACGCCGTACGCCTGCTCAGTAAGGGCACGCTCAATGTGAGCGACCTCGCAGACCCCATCGTGGCCCGCCACGTCTGCGAGGAACTCACCCTCACACGCGACGGCAAGCGAGCGGCCGCCGACACGACGGCCCGCCGACGCCGCGGTCTCAACACCGCTCTTGAATATGCAATCGACCTCGGCGAGCTGACCGAGAACCCGCTCAAGCGTGTCAAGCAGAAGAAAGTCGCCAGGGACAACAGCGTTGACCGGCGATGCGTGGTCAACCCCACCCAAGCCCGCGAACTTCTCGTAAGCCTCTCCTACGTCGGAAGCTGGCACCGTGGGAGAGGCCGCCGCCTGGTGGCGTTCTTCGCCACGCTGTACTTCGCCGGCCTCCGTCCCGCCGAGGCGATCGGACTTCGCAAGACCGACTGCCACCTGCCGGAGGAAGGGTGGGGACTGCTCACCCTCGAAATCACTCGTCCAAGCAGCGGCAAGCAGTGGACCGACAACGGAACTGTGCACGACCAGCGTGGGCTTAAGCAGCGGCAGGAACAAGACGTCCGGCCTGTGCCGATCCCGCCGGAGTTGGTTCGCATCCTGCGCATGCACCTTAAGGAGTTCGGCACCGCTCCAGATGGCCGGTTGTTCCGGAACGAGCGCGGTAGCGTTCTCGGCGCGTCTACCTACTCGCGTGCCTGGGAAGAGGCCCGCCGCCTTGCCTTGACCCCACAACAGGTCACCTCACCACTCGCCGGAAAGCCTTATGACCTGCGTCATGCTGCCCTGTCCACGTGGCTCAACGCCGGCGTTGATGCGACGGTAGTAGCGGAGCGTGCGGGCAACAGCGTGGAGGTCCTCCTCAAGCGGTACGCCAAGTGCCTCGATGGCCGCGACAGCCGAATCAACCGTCGGATCGAAGCCGCCCTTGAAACTTGATTGCCTTCTAAGGCCAAGACGTCCAGGGCCACACGCACCTGTCCAACTGCCGTCTTAAGATGCGTGGCCTGCGCGCCAGGCCACGCATCAGCGCCGGAATGCTTCACCGCTTAGCGTGGATCTAAAAATCGACTTCCTCTTCATCCCATATTGCCCTGGCCTCTGAAGCTCGCTCCGCGATCTCTGCTACTGCGGCTGGATTAGCAGTGAGATTCAGCTGGAGGTCCAAAAGTTGCAGGTCGCCCCCGACCTCCGGGTCAACGGCGTCGAGCACCGCCTGCAGGAGATTGGCCATGGAGCGCCGTACCTCTTGGTCGACCAGACTCCGGTTGGAAACCTCGAGTTGGTAACGGCGGTACTCAACAGTCGGAGTATCGCCCTCTGGTTCGTCATTGCCAGGAGGGGCGTCGGGACCAAGCTTGGGAGCAGGCCCAGGTGCAGGAGCAGGCTTCGGCTTATCTCCGCCGCCTCCAGGCATAGTCCCCGACGGGCCCTCGACAGGTGGGGCGCTGGACGCCTTGCGCAGCGAAAGATCCATCGAACCGATGGAGAGCTCGTCGGCAGACGAGATCCTCAGAACGGTGCCCTGGCCGTCTACGACCTCATAGGGGTCGACGCCGCTGAGGGTCTGGTAGATGGCCTGCCGGACGTCGGAAAGCGAGGGCACCATCGGGAAGGCCGGGTTCTTGTAGAACTGCTGGCCGATCTCCTTGAGGGTGAGCGCTCGGGGCATCCTGGAGAGAAGGGTCTTGAGGTAGTCGCCGGCGAGTTTACTTGGGTAGACGGCACGACCGAGGTCGACGACGAGCGCATCCCATACGTGACCGCCCTTGAGAGCGGTTTTCGTGTCGTCGTCGAAGCGGTGCCACTCGTCCTTGGTCTCGTCGTTCGTCCGTGTGAGGTAGGCGAAATGCTGGTAGGCCTTCAGCAGGTCGGCCTCAACGCGTTCGGTGGCGGAGCGTAGCTCAGTTTGAGCTTCGGCACGCTTGTCGTCCTCAGGGTCCAGTTGGGCGATGACTGCTCGCCATGCCAGAACCTCCACGGCGCGCTTGCGGACGGTTTCACGGCGCTGAGTGTTGACGCAGGCGACCGCGCAGGAAGCGGCGTTGTCCACCGGCAAGGCTTGGGTGCCGATGCCGAGGAGGGCGCTGACTTCAGCGCGGGTCGGGGTGTCGCGGCCGTTGTGCAGGGTCCAGCGGCGCGGGTCGAGGATCACCAGGCGGGTCTTTGCGTTCTGATCGACGTCGCTGAATATCTGCGATAGAGGTGCTGCGGCGACATCAGGCATGGTCACCGGGATGACCTGGTCGAAGTGCCCCGGATTTGCTTGGGCAATGGCTTTGGCTCTGTCCCAGATATATGAGTCACGATCAGCAGGCTGGACCGTGTTTCGCGCCTGCTTGTAAAACATGCGCAGGGTCTGGGCAACCGCCAGGTGGTATCGGGCGACGCCCCTGCCTAGGACAGTGTCGGTCACCTCCAGTGCGCCCAGCCCTTCCTCGTCGCTGATGAGGGCGTTGAACACCTCTTCAGCGGCCTGGAACGACACTCCCGGTCCGTAAACAGCGGCAAGCAGTTCGGGTTTGGTGGCGCCTCGCTTGGCCTGGGCGCGCGGTACGAGTGAGTAGCAGAATAAGGCGGACGCCATGCGTAACGCCGGGTGAGGCTGCCCGGCCTCTACGCCGCGGGCGGCGATCACCTCGTCGAGTTCACGAGCGCGGCCGTGACGACCGTCCTTGGTGATCACGTCGGTGGCAGCGACCTGGCGGTACCCCTGAACGGCGCGCTCGTTCCCGTGTAGGAGGCCCGAGGACAGGATGTGCTCGATGACGACATGCAGCGGCAGATCGCCGATGCCGATCAGGTCGGGGGCCCAGCGACCCGCCGCATGCTCGCGCATCCAGTAGTAGGCGGTCGCGGCGAAGATTTCCACGGTGGAACGCACTCGCTGGAACCCCGCGTGAGGGGACCAGTCGTCATGCACGAGTGCCATCAGATCTGGAGAGAACGGATAGCTCACGGCGAGTCGGTCCTGCAGAGTGGCAAGAGTGCGACGATTTCCGAGCCGCGTGAATACCTGATCTTGCCACGCCCCTTGCGCCGACGCTGTCCAGTGAGCGGCGAGCGCGTGAGCCGGGAGATTGCCAGCCGGTTCGAACAGCCGGCGCCGGATGATGGCGGAAAAATCCCCTGCCTCAGTAACCGAATCGCTGAGGCCGTTACGTTCCAACCGCTGCGCCACGTAGGCGCGCAGATCCTCGGCTTCCACGGTGTAACCGCGCTCGTCATAATCGGAGCGGATCATCACAACAACGAAAGCGACCTGGTCGACCTCGTCGACGGCGTCCATCAGGCTGTTCAGAAACGCCTTTTCGCTCGGCATGGAAGCGAGGTGCCGTTTATCGGACAGCAGCATGGCGTAGTCCATGAGCTCATCCAGAAGGATCAGCACGGGGCCGCTGCTGGCCGCCTGTAGAGCTCGGGCCAGGGCCGCCTTGTTCGGGCCTTCGGCCACGTGATGGTTGTAAAGGGCCTTGTCGCCGCGCAGCAGCGACCACAGGAACCGCTCGTGCAGGTTTGTGGCGGGGCCGAACTCCGGGCTGGTCACGCCTGGCGTCATGTTGTCGGCCGACAACACTACTGCGCGAGCGCCGGACAAGTCGATGGGCCCACCGAGGCGCTCGGCCTCGGTCTTTATTTGCTGGCCCAGCTCAGTGGTCAGGAAGGTCTCGGGGTCGTTTGCGAGGTGGTACAGGCCCACCAGGGCGTGGCTTTTACCTCCCCCCATACCCTGGTCGAGGTGAAACAGCGCCTTGGTACCACGCCTTCGCGTGCCGAGGCGACGGGCGACCGCCCCCATGAACTGTTTCAGCCGTTCTGTCGGCTCGGTGATCTCGGCGTAGTAGCCGCAGTCGGCGTAGGGCACATCGCGGTCGGTGTAGACCGCGCTGTACAGCGACATTTGCAGATCAGCGATCTGCCCCGCTGAGTTGGTGATCTCTTCGCGCAGGGTGAGCAGGTCGGCCCAATGCTTGTACGGGGGGGTCATCGGGTTTCCTCGATATCGAACAGAGTCGGTCGGCGATCGGGGTGCTCCTCTGCCAGCGCGTCGGCGATTCCGCGGGCGAGGTTCTTTATCGTGCTGGTATTGCGTTGTACGGCGGTCAGAGCTTTGGCGACGTTGTCGCTGGGCGGTAGCTGGGCGGCGAGATCTCCGATGACGGCCCACAGGTGTTCATCATCGACGGGACGCTCCCACTTGGCGAGGACGGCGGCCGCGGCCTCTGTGCCGCCCTCGGCGTACGCGCCGGCTATCGCTCGGGCAACGTCGAACTCCGCACTATCTGGTCCTACATGGGCTGGCGGCGAGAGCACCAGCTGAAACCCCTTGCTGGACTCGACTAGTAGATCGCCCCGCACGTCCTCGAGACGTAGACTGTCGACCTGAGCGAGGAAGCGGGCTTCGCCCTTTGGGACGATGGTGCGCCCATACATGCGCATCCAGAACACCGCGAATCTGGTGATTGCATCAAAGGTCTCGATAGGAATGTTGTCCAAGCGGAGCGCGGTCGCTTCGCGAACGCTGCGGCGGGCCAGCGTGAGGTATCGCTCTAGCGACGCCAGTTCCCCGTCGGGCTTGATCACCTTGGAGTAGCGGCCGTATACCTCCATAGCCGGTCCGTAGGCAGCCATCATCTGGTCGCCGAGCGCCAGGTCCTCTTTTCTCCAGCCCTGAACCCTGTCTCTGATTGCGTCGGCAACTTCCTTGTCGACCTGCGCTGCGGTGGCGGGCTCCCGATCTGCAGGGGCAACGCGGCACCCGATGGTGACAGTGACCTTGATGGAGGCCACTCCGGTGTTAGCGGACTCTGTGCGACTCGGCCAGGAACTGGTGACGACGAATCCCGCCTCGTGAAGGGCTGCCAGCAGGCGTTTCCAAGCGTCAGGGTCAGAGTGACCGAAGACGACGACAAGATGTCCATCGGGGCGAAGTACTCGAAGGCATTCTCCGAATGCCTTCGATAGAGAGTCTTCGTAGAAATCCTTGTCGTGGCGCACTCGACCTGGCTCATGAACTCGTCGGACGATAATTTCGTCATTCTTGTTCTGCAGACCATCCTTGGTGCTCACGGCCTTGCGGCCGAAAAGGTCTGGTTCGCTGTCAAACAAGGTCCTCTTCAACCAGACGTGCATGAGATCGGACACATCCGCATACTCGATCATGTCGTAATATGGAGGATCGGTGACAATTGCGTCAACGCTATTGTCTCGATACGGAAGTGCCATTGCGTCTGCCTGGCGGAACCTGGCAGCCGACCCGCGGAGGTTTTGCACATGGGTCAGATAAGGGCGCAATCCGGTTTGGCTAACGGATGTCCATGTTCCCGGCCCGGTTCCAGGACCGGTTTCCACCCAGTCGAACTGGAAGTTCAGGGCAGCCTCGTTTGCAAAAAGGTCAGATACCTTGACCCCGTTATGGGCGGATCCATCCTGTTTCCCCATGGCCTGGACACGACACCCGCGGGTGGAGTACCGCAGTCGCCGGATTAGTGTCGCTCCAGCGAACGCAGCGAGCGCACGTGCATAATCCGGCGAAAGGCCAGCCGCGACGGCTTCAAGCTTGCATTCATGAATTGCCCGGGCGGTCTCGGCAAACTGAAGCGCTTGGCGATCGACCATGAGTTCGCCGAAGGTTCGGTACCCATATCCACTAGCCATAACGGTGTGAACGTTTCCTGCAGGGATACGTTCGTCGGGGACAGCGCTCAGCGTGCCAAATCCCTCAAGGGCTGACAGATTTACAGAATAAGCGGCTACCCGCTCTTCTGGACGCAGTTCTCTGAATACACGTTTCGCTTTGCCTTCAGTATCAATTGCTAGAAGTATTTCATCACGATACTCGCCTGCGAACCCCTTGGCCTTGACTGTTTCTAGGCTGTGTACATGACCGCAAGGAAAAGGGCATCGGGCGCTCTTTCCTTTACGCTTCCTTCCATCGCCCAGGTCCGTAGACGAGTAAGTGGGAGCCTGATTGGTCTGGCCTGCGATTGCCTCTACTCGCCAGCTATCGCCGTCTATGACCAGTCGAAGCGATTGGCCGAGATCGCTCGTCTTCGAATAAGGGTTGCGCAAGATCATACTACCCAGCAAAGGAAAGCGGCGGCCACATCCATCACACGGAATGCTGATCGCCCAAAGATATCCCCAGGGGAAAGACCCGTCAGCATTCCTGGGATAATGGGGCTCGACGGCAACTCGTACTCGACGGCCGATCTCAGCAAGCAGCATTTCAAGATCGGAAACGAGCCGAGGTCGCTCATCTATTGCGAAGAGCGACTGGTCCGCATACTTGCCGGACATCCAGGGCAACGGGGGTTCGGATGACCAGTCGCGCAGAGGGTAGTCGGCGAGAATCCTGCCCGCCAGGGTGGCCACCGGACTGAGGTCCGTTCCGACAGCAGTAGCCCCGAGTCGGGCTGCCTCTAATGCAATCATGCCGCGTCCGGAGAACACGTCGAGGACCACCGGCCGCCCATCGGGGTACGAGGCGTTGACGATGTCGGCTAGCTTGTCGATTGCACTGCGATCACCCCTGATGGCAGCGTCGACCAAAGAGTGGACTCCCTCCTCGTCTGGAAGGAGGGCTGTCGCCACAGCCGCCCGGGCTTGGGCGATGGGCCGTGAAGCGAACCATGTGAAGATGGCCTTTTCGTTTTGGCCTGAGCCAGCGCTGTTGCCGCAGGCCTCGTCGACCGCCGTGCAGGGGAACCAAGTGTCGATGAGTTTGCGCTCGGCGGCGGTCATGGGGTCTCCATCAGACGGCGGAGTTGGGATACGGGGATCTTGAAACGCTGGATGACTTTGGGCCCTGTGAGGGTGCCGGCGGGGTCTTGGCAACGGATCATGACCTTGGGGCCGGTTGCGCAGTACAGCACGACGTACAGCCAATAGTCGGACCCGCGTTGCTGGGCTTGTGCCCATTCGTGCTGCTCAAGAACGACAGGGCGAATGTCGGAGGCGAAGCCTTTGACCTCTATGAGGCGCTGGTCTGTGGTGCCGGGTTTGCGAGCGAGCAGGTCGTAGCCGAGTCCTGCCGTTTGCCGGTCGTCGACCAGCCAGCCGAGTCCTTCCAGTTCGGCGACGACCTTAGCTATAGCGACCTTCTCAGAGTCGGGGTCGCGGCCCATCTCGTCGGCTCTGAGTCCGCCGGAGACTTGGATCCAGCCCAGCAGGTTCGGGTTGGTGTGTGTGACCTCGTCGACGAGGTCGAGATGGGCGAGCCGGTCCGCCTTGAGCTTGTCGAATTGTGCGAGTGCTTCTCGTCTGGCTTTGGCTTCGAGGCTGCGGACCTGTCGCTTGTAGCGGCGTTCGATGTCGTTGATGTCCGTGCGGGTTTTGGCGGTGATGGCGCGCTGCTGTTGCTCGACGTGGGCTGCTTCGGCGGCCACTGCGGCGCGAGCTGCTTCATCAGCCTCGACGCGTGCGGCGGGTAAGGGTGTTGTGGGCCGTGCCGAGGCGATCGTGAGGTTCATGACCGACTCCCAGGCGGTGGGGAACGCGCCAGCTCCGGAGTAGCGGATGAGGAACGGCACAGTGCGGCGGGTGCGGCGGAGTCCGTCGTGGTGTTCGAGTGCGGCGGTGTAGACGAACAAGGTGTAGGCGGTGAGGGAGGCGAGGTCGACGGCCGCGGCGCCGGCGAGTAAGTCGCCTTCGCAGTGACGTATGGCGCGCTCGACCAGTTCTTGGAACGGTTCTTCGGTGGGGCCGAAGACGACGACGTCCGCAGCGCGCATGAACTGTTCTTCCTGCGCTTTGGCGACTGCGGCGGCGTCGGCGGCGATGAGGCACTCGCGGGTGCCGCCGAACGATTCGGGCAAAGGGGCGTCGTTAGCGCGCAGCATTCGGATGCCGGAGGTGGGGCCGGTGGCGACGGTCCAGCCTTCGACCACTGCGGCCTGGTCGATGAACGCCGACACGATGACCGGGTTGATCGCTTGCAACCGGTCGGCTGCCAGTCGCTGTATCGCCTCGCCGGTGTTGACGGGGGTCTTTAACCGGTCCTCATCGGCGACGATCTCCCGTGCGCGTTCGACGAGGGTCTGGGCGTCGGGGACGGCGGCGAGGACCTGCCCGACAGAGCCGGGTGTTCTGTGGGCGGCGGCCATTGCGGCACCGAAGTCGAACCCTGCCCGGTCGACGGTGGCGTCGAGCAGATCGTATAGGCGGCCGTCCAGGGCGTTGGAGGCGGCGGTCAGGTTGTCGAGCATGACTTGTTGGACGCGACCCTCGCGGGTCTCGGGCGCGACGAGATGGTAGACGGATACGTCACGCTGCTGACCGATGCGGTGCAGGCGGCCAGCGCGTTGTTCGAGGCGGACCAGGCTCCAGGGGATGTCCCAGTCGATCATCACGTGGGCGGATTGCAGGTCGATGCCTTCGCCGCCAGCATCGGTGGAGACCAGCACCTGGAAGCGGTTGCTGAGAAACCGCATCTGCATGTCCTCTCGACCACGCTGGTCCACGCTGCCGTCGAGGACTTCGGTACTGAAACCGGCGGCGCGGAACAGGTCAGCCAGCCAGCGCGCAGTGTCGGTGAATTCGGTGAAGACGAGCAATTGCCCGGCGGTCGGCACGATGTCGTGGTGGGCCATGATCTTCTCGGTCATCTGCCATTTCGCTGGAGCGTCCTTGGAGGTCAAGGCGTGCTCCAGCTGGCCGATCACGGCTTTGACCGCCTCCAGTTCGGCTCGGCGGTCGTTACTGCGGGCCTGGAGGACGGCCTCCTCTGCATCTCGCCATGCCTCGTCGGAATCTAGGTCGGCGCGGGTAAAGTCGGCGCTGTCGAATCCTTCGGGTGGGAGTGAAGCGACGCGACCGGCTTGGCTGCCAGACAGGGCGGTCCTGCGGCGACGCAACGTTTCAAGGGCGGCAGTGATCGATGATGCGGCGCGCTTGCCGTAGATGGAACGTGCCAGAACCGAGTCGGAGGAGTACCAGGTGTCGACGTAGGTCATCACCGCCTGGTAGGCGTCGTCCTCCGCAGGAGTGAGATCGACGGGGCGGGTCTCGGCGTAGCGTGCGGGGAAGAGCCGTTCGCCGTCTAGGTCTCGAAGGTCTTCCTTCATGCGCCGAAGGAAGTTGTCCCGGCCGGGGCGCAGGGCGGTGTCGTAGTCCTTCGCGGAGCCGTCCCATGGGTAGATCGCCGGGTCGAGGAGGTTGAGCAGAGCTCGGAAGAAGTGCTCCTTGCCGCGGTGGGGGGTCGCGGTCAGCAGAAGCAGGTGGTGGGTGGCGTCGGCCAGTTGCCGTGCTGTGCCCAGGTGCTGGGAGGTGGGTGTCAGCCGGTGTGCCTCGTCGAACACGGTCAGGGACCAGGATGCGCGGCTGCCGACAATTTTGCGGCGAACGTCGGGGTTGTAGGTGTACAGGTCGAGGGAGACGACCCATACGTCCACGTCGTCGCGCAGGTCGAGTGGATCTCTGCCGATTTCGGGGGTGATCCGGTGGGCGTTGATGCCGAAGAAACGTTCCAGCTCTCGGATCCATTTGCCTACGAGGTGGGCGGGGACAATGATGATGGTCTTGCCGGGAATTAGCCCTCGTCGGCGCCCTTCTGCCAAATACATGCCGGTCATCAGCGTTTTGCCGGTTCCGGGTTCATCCGCCAGCAGGAACCTCAGTCGTGGCTGCGACAGCATTACCCCGAACACAGCATCGTCCTGGTGGGCGTAGGGCCGCAGGGGGCGCGTCGCGAGCACAGCAGATCGGATGCGGGGGATCGCCCAGCGCATCCACTGTGCCCACACCGCAGTGATTGCTCGCTGACTGTCGCCGCTGCCGTCCGACGCTGGCACCTTGCATGCAGCTACGTCTCCGGAGCGGACAAAGCGCTCGAGTAATCCCCGAGTGGGGGACTTGATGATGCACTCAAAGCCCATGCGGGTCGGCGTCGCAGCCATGACAGTGACCAGCTCGCCATCGATAATGAGCCGGTCATCCTTGGCTATCTCCACCCGGAGTCATCCTCCTGTGCTTACTGCGCTCAAGCCTTGAAAGATCTCAGTTTTCCATACGATGCCCCACCTGTCGCCGCTACCGCAATATCCCCATATGCGACAAATGGTTAGCTTAGGGATTTCAGCCATCAACTGGACCCAAGCAGTCCGCGTAGATCGCAGTCGTCGACGCGATCGGTACACCTTGATGCCGAAGGGTCTACTGACCTGCAAGCGATCTCGATCACATCTGAGGAAGCAAAGGTGACCTAGGGCCGGCTCGCCGCCAGGTCTTGGAGGGGGACTCCGTTGGTGGCCCACAACTGGCCCACAGCCAGTGAGCTACGACGAGAACGGGCGGGACTCCGTGAGACTGGAGGCCCGCCCGTACCTGCGATGTTCGCCCTGGTCAGCGGTCGGAACCGCCGGTCAAGATCTTGTGCCCCCTGTAGGATTCGAACCTACGCACCCGGCTCCGGAGGCCGGTGCTCTATCCCCTGAGCTAAGGGGGCGACGAGTGATAAGGCTATCAGTATCTGCAGACCACTCGGCACCAGATAACGCTCCTTGAACGCATCCCGCGAAAACCCCACGTGACCGCCCCGCTACGGGCTAGCTTTGCGCCCGTGAGCGACGTTCTTGGCAAAGTACTGGTCGTGGATGACGACGAGGTCATCCGGCAGCTCATCGCGGTCAACCTGAACCTGGAGGGGTTCGAGGTGTCGACCGCCACCGATGGGCAGGACTGTCTGGATCGCGTGATGGACGTCATGCCGGATGTGATCACGCTGGACGTGATGATGCCCTGCCTGGACGGGTGGGCGACGGCGGAGAAGTTGCGTACGGAGGAGGCGACCAGTCACATCAAGGTCGTCCTGATCACGGCGCGGGCGCAGGACGATGACCGGCGGCGGGGGCTGGGGATCGGGGTCGACGCGTACCTGACCAAGCCGTTCGACCCGGCCGAGCTCATTCAGGTGGTACGGGAACTCGCCTCCGGGGCTCCGAGTTGATGGGGTTGTAGAGGCGCTGGGACGGAGTGCCGGAGGCGGTGGGAGCGGCGGGAGTGGCGCCGCTCGGGCCGCGTCCGGGTGCACGTCGGCGGCGACGACCATCGACGTGAGAGGTACGACGTGCGTAGTTCTATCTTTGGCAACCTGGACGCCCAGCCGCTCCCCGGCGGGTTCGCGCTGGAGAACCGCAAGATGTTGCGGGTCCAGTTGCCGCACGAGGTGCTGGCCAAGCAGGGGTCCATGGTCGCCTTCCAGGGGCAGATGGACTTCGACTACGAGGGGGCCGGCGGGCTCGGCAAGCTGCTCAAGAAGGCCGTGACGGGGGAGGGCGCCTCCCTGATGCGGGTACGCGGCCAGGGGCTGCTCTATCTGGCGGACAATGCCGACGACATCCACCTCTTCTACCTGGAGAACGAGGGGCTGACGGTCAACGGGCGGAACCTGTTGGCGTTCGGGCCGGAGCTCAGGTGGGACATCCAGCGGGTTCAGGGGGCCGGGGTCGCGGCCGGCGGGCTGTTCAACACCACGGTGACCGGTACCGGATGGGTGGCGGTGACCACGCACGGCACGCCGGTGCTGCTGGACGTGGCCAGGATGCCGACGTTCGTGGACGGGCAGGCGGCGGTGTGCTGGAGCACGGGGTTGCAGGTCGGGGTCAACCGCACGATGAAGGTGGGGTCGTTGATCGGGCGGGGGAGCGGGGAGGCCATGCAGCTGGCGTTCCGGGGGCAGGGGTTCGTCCTGGTGCAGGCCAGTGAAGGGGTGCCGGTGGTGCAGTCGTCGTGATTCCGTCCGGGCGACCCCGAGCGGCACTTCCGCCCGCAGCGCGACGGCGACCTCGTAGGGGACGGCGTCTGTTCGTTGTTCATCGCCGAGAAGCTGGGTGTGAGCCAGCCCACCTGCGGCGAGCACCTCAAGGCGCTGGCCAAGGCGGGCCTGATCCGGGGTGCGAAGATCAAACGATGGGTGTTCCACCAGCGCGACGAAGACCGGATCGCCAAGGTCAAGGAGATGTTGAGCAGTGACTGGTGACTCGGCCGACGCCTACGCACGTCTGATCGCCGATCTCGACGCCGGCGGGGCGCGTTACCGGGTGATCGACCATCCGGCGGAGGGCCGTACCGAGCTGGTGAGCGCCCTGCGGGGGCACGGTGTGGAGCAGGCGGCCAAGTGCCTGATCGTGATGGTCAAGATCGGCAAGAAGGTGACGCGGCACGTGCTGGCCGTCGTGCCGGGGGACGCGCGGCTGGATCTGCAGGCGGTCAAGGGGCTGCTGGAGGGCACGTACGTGGCCTTCGCCGACAAGGACAGAGCGGAGGAACTGGCGGGGAGCGTCAGCGGGACGGTGTTGCCGTTCAGCTACGACCCTCGCCTTGAGCTGGTGGTCGATCCTTCGCTGCTGGAGCTGCCGGAGATCTACTTCAACGCCGCGCGGCTCGATCGGTCGCTGGCGCTGGCCACCGACGACTATGTACGGCTGGCCGCGCCGCGCGTGGCCACCATCGTGGCGGCGCCGGTACCGGCCGCAAACTAAGCCCGGGCGCAGGCAGGGGTCGGTGGGGTGTTGGTGGCGGTCCAGGAGGACAGGAAGCCGAGGGTGGTCGTGGCGCCGGGGGCGAGGGCGCCGTTCCAGGTCTCGTTCCCCACCGTCACGGACGGGCCCGTCTGCCTGAGCCGGCCACCCCAGAGCTGGGTGACCTGCTGACCGTTCGCGAACGTCCAGCCGACGTCCCAGCCGGTCATGGGGGAGGCGCCGGTGTTCGTGACGGTGACCTCGCCCTGGAAGCCGCCCTGCCACTGCCCGGTGATCCGGTAGACCGCCGCGCAACCACCGCCACCGGATGTGGGGGTGGGGGTGGGGATGGGGCCGGAGAGGGCGGCGGTCAGGGCCGGGTACCAGGCGTCGGACATCTTCTGGTCGCCGGAGGCGTTCGGGTGCACGCCGTCGTAGGTGTCGGTGCTCGTGCTGAAGCCCGTCCACAGGTCCACCACCGTGATCGGGGACTGGGCGGTGGTGGTGGCGGCGGCCCAGGCGGGGATGGCGTTGTCGAAGGCCACGACGCGTTGCGCGCAGTCGGGACAGGTGGGCGGGTTCATCGGGATGATCCTGGCGACGAGGATCTTCATGGCGGGGTTGCTCGCCCGCATCTGGTTCACCAGGGTGGTGAACGCGCCCAGGATCGTCGCGGCGGCGATGTTGCTCCACACGTCGTTGGTGCCGAGGTGCATGACGACGATGTCGGGCCTGGTGGCCGCGAGCCAGCCGGAGGACGCTGATCCTGCGCATGTGTCCACTCCCGTCCCGTGGTCTGCGCAGATGGTAGGAGCGGGCGGGGAGACGGGGAAGGCCGCCGTCCGAACGGAAGGCGGCGACCTGCGGGAACGTCCCCTACACCGATGTAACTTTCACGATCGCGAGCGGGCCGGGCGCGTGGTGCAGCATGGCCTGGCTGATCGAGCCGATGAGCATGCCCTTCAGCGTGCCGTGCCCCCGGCTGCCGACGACCAGCAGGTCGGCGCCGGACGCCGCCTCGCGCAGCACCTCGACGGGATGGCCGTGCACGACGTCCTCGATCACCTCCACTCCGGGGTGGCATTGCCGGGGAATGGCGAGGAAGGCCCGCAGGGCCTCGCGGGTCTCGCGTTCGGCCTCCGGATCGGCGGGCTCGAAGCCGGAAGCGTGCGGCCAGGCCCAGGCCTCCACCGCGCGCAGCCGGGCGCCGCGCAGCTCGGCCTCGGCGAAGGCGAACTTCAGCGCGCGCAGGCTCCCCTCGGAGCGGTCCACGCCGACCACCAGCTCCCCGCGCGGAACGGCGGGCGGATCGCGGACCAGGACGACGTCCGTCTGGGCGTGCGCGGCCACCCCGTGGGCGACCGAGCCGAGCAGCAGCCCCCGGACGCCGCCCAGGCCGCGACTGCCGACGACGAGCAGTTCGGCCTGCTCGGCGGTCTTGATGAGCGCGGCGCGGGGATCGCCGGGCACGAGCTCCGTGGTCACCTCGGCGCCCTGCTCGCGGGCGTGCCGCTCGGCGGCCGCGAGCACCTCCTGGGCGCCGTCGCGCATCCACTTGCCCACCTCCGCGTACCGGCCGGAGATCGGGTGGCAGACCCAGTCGGGCACCACGTGGGCCACGGTCAGCGACACCCCGCGCAGCACTGCCTCCTTGGCGGCCCAGTCGACGGACAGCAGTCCGGTCGGCGAGCCGTCGACTCCTGAGACGATCATGGTCAGGCCACGTAACATTCCACTTCGGCGCGGCGGTAGGCCAAGCCCTGTCTGGTGGACTCTTCGATGCACGCGCGCTCGGTCTTGCTGAGGAGCAGTTCGCCGCAGACCGTCACGCCGGAGTACGTCCGGCAGTCGAGTGAACGGTTGCGCCGGCCGATGCGGTAGTTCTCCTTGACCGCCTGCCTGCACTTGTCGCGCAGGGTCTGCGTGTCGGCGTAGCGGCACTGGGCGGTCAGCGTCCGGTATTGCTGCTTGCTCACTTCCTGCTGCTCGATGCCGTCCCCAGAGGCGGCAGCCGGTCCGATCGTGGTCAGAGCCACGATCGCGGCCACAGCGGCGATCTTCATCATAGTTCCCCTGAGGGGGTCCGTACCGCCAGGGGCGATCGTCAAACCTTGGGCTGATCGCCATGCTGACGCTCCGGTACGACGAGCCCGCCCCCGACTGGGAAGGACACGTCCTTCCGATCGGCAACGGAGCGCTCGGCGCGTGCGTGTTCGGGAACCTCGGGACCGAGCGCGTCCAGCTCAACGAGAAGTCGTTGTGGACCGGCGGTCCGGGCAGCGCGGAGCCCGGCTACCGGCGCACGCTCGACCTGGAGACGGCGGTGGCCGCCGTGACGTACGAGGACGCCGACGGCATGCCGTTGACCAGGGAATATTTCGCCTCGCACCCGGCGGGCGTCATCGTCGGAAGGCTGACCGCGGGGCCCTCGGGACGGGTGGGGTTCACGTTGCGGTTCGGCACCGCGCACCCCGGCGGGGAGGATGTGACCGCCGAGGCGGGGCGGCTGCGCGTCCGGGGCGTGCTGACCGACAACGGCCTGGTGTGCGAGGGCCAGGTCCAGGTGCTGACCGAGGGCGGCACCCGTACGGACGAGGGCGACCGCGTCGTCGTGACCGGCGCCGAGAGCGCGGTGTTCGTGTTCTAGGCGGCCACCGATCACGCGCCCGTCCACCCCGGCTACCGGGGCCCGTACCCGGCGGCGCGGGTCACGGCGGCCGTGGACGCGGCGGCGCGCCGGCCGCACGAGGAGCTGCGGGCCGAGCACGAGGCCGACCACGGGCCCTGTTCGGCCGGGTACGCCTCGACCTCGGCCAGGTCATGCCCGATGGGCGGACGGCCTCCCGGTCGAGGTCAGGCTGTCGTCGGCGCGCGGCGGGGCCGCCCGGCTGCGCGGCCCCGGGTTCGCGCTCGACCTGGAGACTAGGGCGGGGGAGCGTTACGCGCTGTCGCCAGCACGCTGAACCACGTGCGGTGGGTGACGCTCGACTCGTGCCAGGCGACCGCGAACCCGGCCGCGTCCAGCGCCGCGAGCAGGTCGCCGGCGTCGCGGTTGACGAACCAGCGCTCGTACTCGGTCCGGTACGGCACCGGCTCCCACCCCTCGCGGTCGCCCAGAGCGGTGGTCAGCGCGAGCACCCCGCCCGGGCGCAGCGTCGCGTGCCAGGCCCGCAGCGTCGGCACGGTCTGCTCGGACGGCACGTGCACGAGGGCCGCGGCCGACCAGACGCCGTCCAGGGACGCGGGCGCCAGCGGCGGGTGCCGTAGATCGCCCAGAACGATGGGAACGCCTCGCCCGGCGGCGAGCCTGGCCATCCCGATCGACAGGTCCACGCCCACGGTGGACAGGCCGCGTCCGGTGAACCAGGCCGACTCGCGCCCCGGGCCGCATCCCAGGTCGGCGACCGTGGCTCCGGCGGGCAGGGATGTGGCGAACCGCTCCCGGAAGGCCGCGAACGCGGGTAGAGGGTCGGTGAACTGCTCGTCGAACTGGTCGGCGATGTGGTTGTAGGTGGCTGTCGTGTGCGCAATGGGATCAGACATCCTCTTGATCCTGCCACGCGCGGAGTTATGATCGCGGTTGACCAACGCGGGAGCCCGGTGCGGACCGGGCTGAGAGGACGGCTGTCAGCCGCCGACCGCCAGAACCTGCTCCGGATAATGCCGGCGAAGGGAGTTTGCGCGATGAGCGACGCGCGCTTTTCCAAGATCCACATCGGTGACCTCCAGGTGCCCATGCGCGAGGTCAGGCTGTCGAACGGCACGTCGGTGCGGCTCTACGACACATCCGGGCCGTCGCGTACCGACCGCTCGGCGTGGGGGTCGCCGGTCACCCAGCTCGGCGCCGCGCGGCGCGGGGTGATCACCAAGGAGATGGAGTTCGTGGCCGTCCGGGAGGGCATGACCCCCGAGTTCGTACGGCAGGAGGTCGCGGCGGGCCGGGCGGTCATCCCCGCGAACGTCAACCATCCCGAGTCCGAGCCGATGGCGATCGGCAGGAACTTCCTCGTCAAGATCAACGCCAACATCGGCAACTCGGCCGTCACCTCCTCGGTCGAGGAGGAGGTCGAGAAGATGACCTGGGCCACCCGCTGGGGGGCCGACACCGTCATGGACCTGTCCACCGGGCCGAACATCCACGACACCCGCGAGCAGATCATCCGCAGCTCGCCCGTGCCGGTCGGGACCGTGCCGATCTACCAGGCGCTGGAGAAGGTGGGCGGGCGTCCGGAGGCGTTGTCGTGGGAGGTCTACCGCGACACGCTGATCGAGCAGTGCGAGCAGGGCGTCGACTACGTGACGGTGCACGCGGGCGTGCGGCTGGCGTACGTGCCGCTGACCGTCCGGCGCAGGACCGGGATCGTCTCGCGCGGCGGGTCGATCATGGCCGCCTGGTGCCTGGCCCACCACCGCGAGAGCTTCCTGTACGAGCACTTCGACGAGATGTGCGCCCTGCTGGCCCGCTACGACGTGACGTTCTCGCTGGGCGACGGGCTGCGCCCGGGATCGATCGCGGACGCCAACGACGAGGCCCAGTTCGCCGAGCTGCGCACGCTGGGCGAACTGACCAAGGTCGCGCACGCGCACGACGTGCAGGTGATGATCGAGGGTCCCGGCCACGTGCCCATGCACAAGATCAAGGAGAACGTCGACCTGCAGCGCGAGCTCTGCGACGACGTGCCGTTCTACACCCTCGGCCCGCTCGTCACCGACATCGCCCCCGGCTACGACCACATCACCTCGGGCATCGGCGCCGCCATGATCGCCTGGTACGGCACCGCCATGCTCTGCTACGTCACCCCCAAGGAGCACTTGGGCCTGCCGAACCGGGACGACGTCAAGACCGGCGTGATCACGTACAAGATCGCGGCGCACGCGGCGGACCTGGCCAAGGGCCACCCGCAGGCCCAGGCGTGGGACGACGCGCTCTCCGACGCCCGGTTCGAGTTCCGCTGGGAGGACCAGTTCGACCTCTCGCTCGACCCGGACACCGCCCGCGCCTTCCACGACGAGACCCTGCCCGCCGCGCCCGCCAAGACCGCGCACTTCTGCTCGATGTGCGGCCCGAAGTTCTGCTCGATGAAGCTCAGCCACGAGGTACGGGCGGGCATGGCCGGCAAGGCGGCCGAGTTCACCCGCAAGGGCGGCACGATCTACCTGTAGCCCGCCGCGGCGACCGGCTACCTGTAGCCCGCCGCGGTCAGCCGGGCAGCGTCTCGCCGCCGATCGGGGCCAGCACCTCGCCCGTGTAGTACGAGGACAGCCGGTCGGCGGCGAAGAACACGTACGAAGGGGCGATCTCGTCGGGGTCGGCGGCCCGCTTCATGGGCACCTGCGCGCCGAACTTCTCCACCTTCTCCTCCGGCATCGTGGCCGGGATCAGCGGCGTCCAGACCGGGCCGGGGGCGACGGCGTTGATCCTGATGCCGCGCTCGACCAGGTTCTGGGCCATGGAGTAGGTGAAGGCGTTGATCGCGCCCTTCGTCGCGGCGTAGTCGATGAGGTTCCTGTTGCCGCGCAGGCCGTTGATCGAGGAGGTGTTCACGATCGCGCCGCCCTCCCGCAGGTGCGGCAGCGCGGCCTTGGTGACGCGGTAGTAGCTGTGGATGTTGACCGCGAACGTGTGCTCCCACTGCTCGTCCGGCAGCTGCTCCAGCGAGTCGACCGGTGCCTGGTAGGCCACGTTGTTGACCAGCACGTCGAGGCCGCCCAGCTCGGCGACGGCCTGCTCCACGACCGCCACGCAGTGGTCGCGGTCGCCCAGGTCGCCGGGCAGCAGCACGCAGCGCCGCCCCTCCCGCTCGACCAGCCCGCGGGTGTGGTTGGCGTCGTCGTGCTCGTCGAGGTAGGCGATGGCGACGTCCGCGCCCTCCTTGGCGAACGCGACCGCCACCGCCCGGCCGATGCCCGAGTCACCGCCGGTGATCAGCGCCTTCTTGCCCGCCAGCAGGTCCCTGCCCTCGTAGCCGCGCATCTCGTCGCGCGGCTCGGGGGACATCTCGCTCGTACGGCCCGGGTACGGCTGGCTCTGCGGTGGTGGTGTCTCTGACATGTCCGGCGATCTTCCCTCGGCGGGGTATCGGTAACGTCATGCCTTGCCCAGATCAGTCCTTTCTGAAGAGCTGTACCTCCTTCCACACCCTTTTGTGCTCGACCAGCCTGGTGTCGAAGACCTTCGTCCCGGCCTCCTGGGCGTACGTGGCCAGTTCGCCGCTCTTGGCGCGCTTGAGGAAGCCGGCCTGCTCCTTGAGCCGGGCGCGGACGGTCTCGACGGCGGTGGCCAGCGTGTCGCCGTCCTCCCAGCGGTCCAGGTCGGCGGCGAGCAGGTTGGCCGCCGCGGTCGCCCTCGTTGACCGTCGCGAAGGGCATGAGGTTGCGGAACGACAGGTAGGCCATGGCGGCCGTGGGCGCGTCGGAGGCGTTCGGCACCGAGGCGGCCTCGTCGAACATGCTCGCGAGCTGGCGTCCCTCGATCTGCTCGGCGGGCAGCAGCGCGGCCAGTTCCATGACCCGCGACTGGAGGTCCTTGCGCACGGCCTCCTTCAGCGCCTTGACCGCCTGGGGGCCGGTGGCGGCGTCCGAGACCAGGTGGTTGGCGTGCTGCGTCTCGATCGCCCAGGCGGTGGTGTGGCAGCCCATCCTGGCGACGCCCGGCGGGGCGGGCGCGCGCCCGTTGATGACCAGGGACTCCTTCAGCGCCGGGTCGAAGTCCACCACCAGGTTCGTGTCGGCGGCCTCGGACGCCCAGGTGGCCGGCCTCGGGTCGACGGCGATCGGCGGCAGGCCGGCGAGCCGCGCCGTGATGCTCTCGATCAGCGGCGGGAACTCCTGCGGGACCGTCCTCTTCGGGAACAGCTCCGGGTACTCCCTGCGCAGCGCCCCCTCGAACTGCTTGACCATCATCTCCGCTGGGCGGCCGGCCGAGCTTGCCGTCCACCGGATCGGGGGTGGTGACCAAGCTCGACGTTCCGGCCGGCCGGATGAGAGGTTCCTCATCCGGGGCTCAGGGTGGTCTCCTCGGGAGGGCGCACGCTCGACCTCATGAAACGCGTGATGCTCATTCTCGTGGCGCTGACGGCGGCGGGGTTCCTCTCGGCCGGGTGGGTACGGGCGGCTGACGACGGGCCCGACTTGGGGGAGTCCGTCACGGTCTCGTCCTCGCCGGGGACGCCGGTCGGCGACGTACGGCCGTTCTCGTCGCCGGGAACCGAGGCGGAACCCGTCAAGCCGCCCGCGCCGAAGCCCGGAGGCGGCGATGATGATGGCGACGACGACCACCATCGCGCCTGGGCCGGCGGAGACGACGACGACGCTTTCAAGGGCGGCGACCACGATGACGATGACGACGATGACGATGACGACGGCGACGACGATGACGACGGCGACGACGATGACGACGACGGCGACGACTGAGCGGGGGGTCGGATGCGGGTGAGTGCCCGCGCCCGGATCGTGGGCTGGATGCTCGCCGTGGTCGGCCTGGCCCTGGCGGTCTCGATCTTCGCGACCTGGACCGTCCTGCTCGCCCGCCTCGACGACCGGATGAACCTGGAGTTCACCAACGAGGCCGAGAAGCTGCGCAGGTACGCCGCCACCGCCCACGATCCCCGTACCGGCCGTCCGGTCTCCGACGTGCGGGAACTGCTCACCGGCTACCTGGCGATCAACTCGCCCGACCGCTGGGAGACCTTCTTCAGCATGGTGGACGGCAGGGCCGACCGGATCACCGCCGTCACGCCCCCGGCCCGGCTCGACACGGACGAGGAGCTGGTCAAGGTCCTGGCCTCGGCCACCAGCCCCGCCTACGGCGACACCGAGAGCGTCGAGGGCACGGTCAGGTACGCCGTCATCCCGGTCAGGGTGGCGGCCGACCCCCGTCCCGGCCACTTCGTCGCCGCCGTCTTCTACGACCGCCACCGGGGCGAGATCGTGGACGCGGTCGGCGTGCTCGGGTTGTCGGCGCTGGCCGCGCTGGCCCTGGCGGGGGCGGCGGGATGGTTCGTGGCGGGGCGGGTGCTGGCCCCGGTGCGGCTGGTCAGCCAGACGGCCGAGCAGATCAGCGACTCGGCCGACCTCACACGCAGGCTCAAGGTGACCGGCGACGACGACGTGGCCGCGCTGGCCGCCACGTTCAACCACATGCTCGACCGTCTGGAACGTTCCTTCGCCGTGCAGCGGACGTTCGTGGACGACGCGGGGCACGAGCTGCGTACCCCCATCACGGTCATCCGGGGGCACCTGGAGCTGATGGGGGACGACCCGGCCGAGCGGGCGGAGACCCTGGCCCTGGTCACCGACGAGCTGGACCGCATGAACCGGATCGTGGACGACCTGCTCACCCTGGCCAAGGCCGAGCAGCCCGGGTTCCTCGCGGTCGAGGAGGTCGAGCTGGCCGACCTCACGGTGAGCGTGGTGGCCAAGGCTCGGCCGCTGGGCGACCGGCGGTGGCGGGTCGACCAGGTGGCCGAGGCGCGGATCCCGGCCGACCGGCAGCGGCTCACGCAGGCGCTCATGCAGCTCGTGGTGAACGCCGTACGCCACACCATGGACGACGATCTCATCGCGGTCGGGTCGGCCGTGCGGGACGGGCGGGCCGAGCTGTGGGTGCGCGACAGCGGGCCGGGCGTCGCGCCCGCCGACCGCGAGCGCATCTTCGGCCGGTTCGTCAGGGGCGCGGGACGCACCGGCGCCCACGACGGGGCGGGGCTGGGGCTGGCGATCGTCAGGTCGATCGCCGAGGCACATGGAGGCGGTGTGAGAGTGGCGGACGTCCCGGCGGGGGGCGCTTGTTTCGTGATGACGTTGCCGCTGGTCAGAGCATGAACCGGATCCTGATCGCCGAGGACGAGAGCAGGATCGCGGCCTTCCTGGAGAAGGGCCTGCGCGGGAACGGCTTCGTCACGGCCGTGGTGACGGACGGCGTCGCGGCCTACGACCTGGCCGGTTCGGGCGGGTTCGACCTGCTCCTGCTCGACATCGGGCTGCCGCTCAGCGACGGGTTCACCGTGCTGCGGCGGCTGCGGGAGTCGAAGGTGGCCATCCCGGTGATCATCCTGACGGCCCGGGGCGGCGTGACCGACACGGTCGCCGGGCTCGAAGGGGGCGCCGACGACTACATCGCCAAGCCCTTCGCCTTCGAGGAACTGCTCGCGCGGGTCAGGCTGCGGCTGCGGGCCGACCGCACGCCCGAGCCGACCGTCCTGCGCGTCCGGGACCTGGCGCTCGACCTGCGGACCCGGCGGGCGCACGTCGGGGACCGGGTGGTGGACCTGTCCACCAGGGAGTTCGCGCTGGCGGAGATCTTCTGCCGGCATCCCGACCAGGTGCTGACCCGCGAACAGCTCCTCAGCCACGTCTGGGGCTTCGACTTCGACCCCGGCTCGAACGTCGTGGACGTCTACGTCCGGTACCTGCGCAGGAAGATCGGCGCCGACCGCATCGAGACCGTGCGTGGCACGGGCTACCGGATGAGAGCCACCTAATGGGCGCCTCACGGCTCCCTCACCGGCGAGCCGCAAGCTGGTGGGCATGAGAACGAGGGGCAAGACACCGTGACGGCCGGACTGGCGATGGACCTGGCGGCGATCACCGTCCTCGCCTACGGCCTGTACTACCGGCGACATCACCGGCGCGACCTGCTGTTCGCCTACGTGGCGCTGAACCTGGGCATCTTCGCGGTCGTCTCCCTGCTGCTGGTCCAGCGGGTGGACCTGGCGGTCGGGTTCGGCCTGTTCGGGGTGTTGTCGATCATCCGGCTGCGGTCCAGCGAGATCACCCAGCAGGAGATCGCCTACTACTTCGTGGCGATCGTCCTCGGGCTGGTGAACGGCATCGCCTCGCAGCTCCCGCTGACCGCGTTCCTCCTGGACGCCGTGCTCCTGGCCGTCGTGTACGTCGCCGACCACCCCCGCCTGCTCGGCCGCACGAGGCAGCAGGTCGTGACGCTGGACGTCGTGCACGCCGATCACGAGCTGCTCAGGGCCGACCTGGAGAGCCGGTTGCGGGGCCGCGTCCTGCACTGCGTCGTCACCCAGGTGGACTACGTGCGCGACGTGACCGTGGTGGACGTGCGCTTCCAGATCGCCGAGGTGGCCCGGTGAGGGACGCGAGCGCGCTGATGGCCGGTGTGGCCGCCGGGCTGCCGCCGGTCGGGCTGGAGGAGGTGCCCGAGCTGATGAGCCGGGTGGACCGCAAGTACGTGGTCAGCGTCCCGACCATGGTCAGGCTCGCGGCCGAGCTGGGCGACCGGTTCTCGGTGTTGCGGATCGGGGCGCTGCGCCAGTTCCGTTACACCTCGACCTACTTCGACACGCCCGACCTGCTGACCTTCCGCCACCACCGGCAGGACCGGCGCCGCCGGTTCAAGCTGCGTACCCGCACGTACCTGGACGGGGGCGGCCGGTGGCTGGAGCTGAAGCTGAACGGCACGCGCGGCAACACCGACAAACACCGCATCCCCTACGACGCCGCCCCGGCCGGCGAGCTGACCACGGAGGCCATGGAGTTCGTCGGCGACACGTTGAGCAGCGAGCTGAGCGTCGTCGTGCCCGACGCGCTGGGGCCCGTGCTGTCCACCGACTACCGGCGGGTCACGCTCGTCGACCGAGCCGGGCAGGCCCGGCTGACCTGCGACACCGGCCTGCTCTGCCACGACGGCGGCGGGGGCGTGCCCGCCCGCCGCGACCGGGTGCTGCTGGAGTCGAAGTCGGCCGACGGGCGGGCGGCGGTGGACAGGGTGCTGCGCGGGCTGGGGGTGCGGCCGGTCAGTGTGAGCAAGTACTGCCTGGCGGTGGCCGCGCTCCGGGGCGTCCCGGCCAACCGCTGGCAGCCCGTCATGCGGGGATATTTCGCGCTATAGCGGCAGGCCGCCCGTCGCCGCGCTCGTCGAACCGGTCGCCTGGTAGGCCGCGATCGTGCGCTCGGCGATGCGCATCTGGTGGATCTCGTCGGCGCCGTCGGCGAAACGGGCCCAGCGGGCGTGCTGGAACATGTTCGCCAGCGGCGTGTCGGTCGAGTAGCCGAGCGCGCCGTGCACCTGGATCGCCCGGTCCACGATCCGGTTGAGACTGTTCGCCACGAAGTGCTTGGCCATCGACACCTCCGTACGGAAGTCCTCGCCCTTGTCGATCTTCGAGGCGGCGTGCAGGACCATCAGCTTGCACTGGTAGAGCTCCATGGCCGAGTCGGCGATCAGCCACTGCACGCCCTGCTTCTCGGCCAGCAGTGAGCCGTGGCTGTAGCGGTTGAGCGCCCGGTCCACCATCATGTCCAGCGCCGTCTCGGCCTGCGAGATCCACCGCATGCAGTGGGCGAGCCGCGCCGGGCCCAGCCGGTACTGGCCGAGCCGGTGGCCGTTGCCCCGGCCGCCCAGGATCGCGCTGTCGGGCAGCCGGAGGTCCTCGATCACGATCTCGCTGTGGCCGCTCGAACCGTGCATGGTCTCGACCTCGCGCACGTCCTTCCAGCCCGGATTGGGCAGGTCGACCAGGAAGGCCGTGTTCGCGCCGCGCGAGCCCTCGGGCACGTCCTTCTCGGTGCGGGCGATGAGGATGGCGAAGCTCGCCCGGCGGGCGTTGGAGATGAACCACTTGTGACCGTTGATCACCCATTCGTCGCCGTCCTTGACCGCCTCGGTGCGGATCAGGGTGGGGTCGGACCCGGCGACCTCGGGCTCGGTCATCGCGAAGCACGACATCTGGACGCCGTCCAGCAGCGGCCGCAGGTACTTCTCCTTCTGCTCGTCGTCCGCCCAGTGGAGCAGCGTGTGCATGTTGCCCTCGTCGGGGGCCTGGCAGTTGAGCACCCACGGGCCGATGCGGGTCTTGGCCGCCTCCGACTGCACCATGGCCAGCTCGACGTGGCCGAGGCCCATGCCGCCCCACTCCACGGGCATGTGCGGCAGCCACAACCCCTCGGCCTTCGCCCGGCGGCGCAGCTCGAAGATCGTGCGGAGGTAGGCGTCCCGGTCGCCCTCCTCCACGCCGGACATCGTCGGGATCACGGTCTCCTGGATGAAGGACCTGACCCGTCCGCGGATCTCCTCGTGTTCGGGGGCGAGAGTGAAATCGATGGCCATGACTCTCCTTCGGCGATTTCACCGATAGTACTATCGGTGAAAGCACGCACAAGTCCCGTGAGGCGAATCGTGACCAGCACACCGCTCAGCAGAAGCGAGTCGAAGGACCTGACCCGGCGCAGGCTGATCAGTGCGGCCCTGACGCTCCTCGACGAGGAGGGCGAGGCCGGCCTGACCACGGGCAAGGTCGCCAAGGCCGCCGGCATCGCCCAGTCGAGCTTCTACGTGCACTTCAAGGACATGCAGGAACTGCTGCGGGTGCTCGGCGAGGAGGGCGGCGACCGGCTGCGCGGGGAGATGCGGGAGGCGCGGCGCAGGGCCCGCGAGGCGCCCGACGACCTCGAACGCCACCGCGACACCTTCCGCATCCCGCTGGAGGCGATCTGCCGCCACCCCGAACTGCTGCGCATCCAGCTGCGCGCGCGGCACGACCCGTCCTCCTCGCTGCGCGACTTCGCCGCCCGTACGGCCGCGGCCTACCGCGAGCACCACGCGGCCGACCTGGCCGCGCTCGGCTACACGGCCGGCGACGAGCGCGACCGGCGCCGCCTGGAGATGATCGCCGAGGGCGTCAACGCGGCCACGAACGCCCTGGCCATGGGCCACCTGGAGGGCCGCTACCCCGATCTGGACGAGTGCGCCGACATCCTGGTCGCGCTGTCCAGGGGCGCGCTGCGCCTGCTGCGGCACGAGTCGGGCGGGGCGGCGCAGCGGGGTGAAGGCCCAGGTCATGCGGGGCTCGACGGCCCAGCGGAAGAGCCCGCGCACCCAGGGGGTGCACAGGAGAGTGGCGGTGACGACGCCCAGCAGGAGTGACAGCGGCAGGCCCAGGCCGAGCCGCTCGGCGCCCTTCACCACGAAGCCGTGCAGCAGGTACGCGTACATGGTGGCCGGCGCGTGGGCCAGCGGCGCGTCGCGCTGGTCCTCGATCAGGTGACCGCACACGACCAGCACGATGGCCAGGTACTTCGCGTTGTCGAAGAACGGATCCCTGGCGGTGGCGGGCCGGGCGATGACGGGTGCGTTCACAGACTCCGCACCCTGGCCGCGGCCCGCCGAACCGCCGGGAAACCGGGAAACCGGGAATGAGGCTTACCGAAGAGCGGGTGTCAGGCGCGCTCCCCGATCATCAGAGCGGGTGTCAGGCGGGCTCCCCGATCATCGCCTCGACGGCGGCGGCCAGCGCCGACGCCGACGGCCCGTCGAGCCGCCCGTCGGCCACGACCGTGACGACCCGCCTGCTCAGCGCGTCCTCGACGACGAGCGGGCGGTCCCACGCCAGCGCCTGTCCGACCCCGGGATACTCCGCCACCCGCACGAACCAGGGGTCGTCACCGGCCTGCACGAACACCAGCGTCCAGTCCCGCCCGTCCGGCTCGGTCCCGGCCATGGCCACCCAGCGGGCCCGGCTGCCGTGCACGGCGTCCTCGTCCCCGGGGAAGGTCACCCGGCCGGAGGAGGCGCCGGGCGCGCGCCAGAAGAACCCGCCGTAGCCGGCGCCGGCCCGGCCCTTGGTGGCCGAGCTGTTGACCTCCAGCGGCGAGCCGGTGAGGTTGGTCAGCATGAACGTGAGGTCGAGGGCCCACACGTCGCCGACCGGCCGGGCGGCGACCGTGCGCCGCTCGTGGGCGATCAGCCGGTCGCCGGGGCCGATCCACTCCAGCTCCTCGGTGAAGCCGTCGTCGGCCAGCCGGGTGAACGCGACGTGTCGCTGCCTCCCGTGGTCGTCCAGCCAGGCCGGGCCCCGGTCCCTGACGTAGGTGCGGCCGCCCCAGAAGTTCACGCCGCCCAGGTCGGCGATCGCCACGCCCGCGCCGAGGTGGTGCACGTGGTCGTCGGGGCGCACCTGGGTGACGGTGACGCCGCCGAGCGTGCGCACCGGATGCAGGTACGGCCGCGGCGAGTCGGTGACCGGCAGGTCGGGCCGCCATTCGTAGGCCGCGACCGGCGTGCCGGCCACCCGCAGCTCCACCTCCGTCCAGGGGGCCCGGAGCTCGGAGTAGAGCGCCAGCTCGTCGGCGCTGCGGGCGGTCAGCTCGGCGATGCCGGGCAGGAACCGGTGGGTGACCTCGCCCGCGTCGTCACGCTCCACGACCTGGTGCCGTTCGGCGATGGGCAGCGGCTCGGGGGCCAGCCGCACCGCGTCCAGGACCTGGGTGAACGTCTCCGTACGGGCGAGCGGGACGAGCAGCTCGGCCCCCGTGCGGATGTGCGCGACCAGGTTCTCCAGCAGCCCGTCGCGCTCGTGCACGGTGGTCTCCACCGAGCCGTCGGCCCGCTCGACCCGCAGCTCGTCCAGCGTGTACGTGAGCGTCGCCCGCCCCGCCTCCCCGTGCACCACCAGGTACGGCTCACTGCGGCCGGTCGCGCACAGCGACACCGCGATCGTGATCATCGGCCCGCCCGCGATCCGGACGCGCAGGCAGGAGGTGTCGTCGGCCTCGATCGGGTGGGCGTGGTAGAGCTCGGTCTCGACCGCCTCGATCGGGCCGTCCACCACGGCGAGCGCGGTCGCGACGGCGTGCGCGAAGGGGTTGGTGAGCGCGCCGTCCACCACGTCCACGCCGTCCAGCCGGCGCCGCCCGGCCCAGGACGAGCGCGTGAAGTACGACGAGGGCCGCTCCCACGCGCCCGCGCCGCCGATGCCGCGGATCCGGCCGAGCGCGCCGCTCGCCATCAGCTCGCGCAGCGCGGGGATCGCCCGCGAGCCGAGGCTCTGGAAGCCGACCTGGCAGGCCAGCCCGGTCTCGGCCACGGCCGCGGCGATCCGCGCGTGCGCCTCGGGGCTCGCCGCGGGCGGCTTCTCCAGCAGCACGTGCGACCCGGCGCGCAACGCCGTGACCGCGAGGTCGGCGTGCGTGTGGATCGGGGTGCAGACGATCGTGACCTCGGCGCCGGTGGCGGCGACGAGCTCGCCCAGGTCCGCCGACCGGGGCAGGGGGGCGCCGTCGAACTCCACCGGCCGCACGTCGCAGATCCCGGCCGGCTCGACCAGCCCGGTGGCCGCGAGCCTGCGCAGGTTGTCCAGGTGATGCCGCCCGTGCCCGTGCGCTCCCGCCAGGACGACCTTCACGGGGTCCGTCTTCACAGGGTCCGTCTTCACGGGGTCCATCGCAGCCCCAGCCCCGCGTGGCCGCCCACGCGCAGCACGCCGTCCGTGATCTTCACCGGGTACGGCTCGGCCAGCAGGCCCAGCCGGCCGAACGAGGCGTCCTCGACGTCCTCGGCCAGCGGCGGCAGCGGCAGCGCCAGGGCGAGCTGCCCGGACACCTCGCTCAGCAGGTGCGGATGGACCGGCACGCCGAACGTCCTGGCCAGCTCCGCGATCCGCAGGAACGGCGTGACGCCGCCGACGCGCACGACGTTCGGCTGGACGACGTCGCAGGCCCCCGCGGTGAGCAGGTCGCGGAACCCGTACACGGTGTAGACGTTCTCGCCCACCGCGACCGGCACGTCGGTCGAGCGGCGCAGCTCGACGTGCGCGGTCACGTCGTCGGCGGGCAGCGGCTCCTCGATCCAGTGGAGGTCGAACTCCCGCAGCGCGGCCAGGGCGCGCCTGGCCCGGTGGAGGTCCCACCGCTGGTTCGCGTCGATCATCAGCAGCCGGTCGGGCCCGATCACCTCGCGGACGGCCGCCACCCGGGCGACGTCCTCGGCCAGCTCGGGACGGCCGACCTTGATCTTGACGCCCCGGTACCCGGCGGCCACCCAGCGCCGCGCCTGGTCGGTCAGCTCCTCCAGGGAGTAGTGCAGGTTGACGCCGCTGCCGTAGACCGGTACGTGCTCGCGCCGCCGGCCCAGCACGTCGGCCAGCCCGGCGTCGCCGCAGCGCAGGTCCCACAGCGCCAGGTCGATCGCGGCCAGCGCGACCGTGGTGATCCCGCCGGGGCCGGCCTCGCGCAGGTGTCGCCACAGCCGGTCCCACACCAGCTCGGGGTGGGCGGGCAGCCCGATCAGCGCCTCGCGCAGGTCGTGCTCCAGCAGGGCCCGCACGGCGTGCGCGCCGATCTGCGGCGTCCAGGAGAACCCGGTGCCGGTGCGGCCGTCCGCCAGCGTCACGTGGCAGACGATCACGTGGTTGGCCGGCACGTCCGGGCCCCACGGGCGGGGCAGCGGGACCGTCCGCAGCTCGGTCCGCAGGCCGGCGATCACGAGGCCGCCAGGGCGAGCCCGGACCTGATCAGCGCCTCCAGCTCCGCCAGGTGGTCCCCGGCCACGTCGACCAGCGGCGGGCGCACCGCGCCGACGTCGAGGCCGCGCAGCCGTACGCCGGCCTTGACCAGGGCCACCGGGTAGCCGGGCACCTTGTCGCGCAGGCGGACCAGCGGCGCGTAGAACCCGGTCAGCAGCCGCTCGTCGCCGTTCAGGTACGCCACGGCGATCTCGGGGGCGAAGGCGAAGACCGCGCTGGAGTACAGGTCGACGCCGATGCCGCGGTAGGCGGGCATGGTCAGCTCGGCCGTCGGCAGGCCGTTGAAGAACAGGAAGTCCGGGTGCTTCTCGCGCACCGCGAGGACGGTCCGCTGCATGCGGTCGATGTCGCCGAGCCCGTCCTTGAGCCCGATCACGCCGGGGACGCCGGCCAGCTCGACCACGGCGTCCGGGGCGAGCACGACCGCGCCGCGCTGGTAGACGATCACCGGCAGCTCGGCGGCGACGGCGGCCACGTACGCCGCGAACCCGCTCCCCGGCCCCTGCGTCAGGTACGGAGGCATGAGCAGCAGGCCGTCGGCGCCCGCCGCGCGGGCCGCCCGCGCCTGGTTCAGCGCCGCGCCGATCGGGCCGCCCGCCCCGGCGAACACCGGCACCCGCCCGCCCACGACCTCGGTGGCCACCCGGACCGCCCGCGCGTGCTCGGCCTCCGACAGGGCGGAGAACTCGCCGGTGCCGCAGGCCACGAACACGCCGCCGGGGCCGTGTGCCATGCCCCGCCGGATGTGCTCGGCCAGCACCTGCTCGGCGAGCGCGCCGTCGGCGTCGAAGGGGGTGATGGGGAAGAACAGCACACCGCTGAGATTCATTCGGATTCCTTCAGTTCGGTTCGCCAGCTTCGCTTGGGCTCCCAGCCGAGCAGGCGGCGCGCCTTGTCCGTCGAGAAGGCGGGAGCGGTGCCGGTGAGCCCCGCCGCCAGCTCCTCGGTGCCGGGCACGGCCTGCGGGAGCAGGTCGGCCAGCGGTTTCCTGGCCAGGGCGTCGGCCGCGCCGGCGAAGAAGACCTCGCCGCCCGGCAGCTCGGGCAACGCCGCGATCAGCACGGCGAACAGCTCGCTCGCGTCACGCGCGTCGATGTAGTTGAACAGCGAGACGCCGCCGATCTCCGGCTGGTCGAGCCGTTCCCTGACGGTGTGGCCCGACTGCGTGGGCGCGCCCGCCCACTCCTCGGGCGGGATGACGAAGCACGGCCGGACGGCCGCCATCCTCGTCCGGCCCGCCCGCGCGAACGCCTTCATGGTCTGCTCGGCCACCAGTTTGGACAGGTTGTAGGCGTTCCAGGGCAGCGCCGGGTGCTCCTCGTCGATCGGCAGGTACGCCGGCGCCCAGCCGCCGGGCGCGCCGTACCCGATCACCGTGGGGCTGCTGGCCACCACCACGCCGGACACGCCGAGCTCCACCGACGCCTCGCAGACGTTGAACGCGAGCCGCGTGTTCACCTGGAAGATCACTGACTCCGGCCGGCTGAACGGCGTCGCGATGGCCGCCAGATGGATCACCGACTCCGGCCGGAACCGGGCGATGACCTCGTACGCCTGGCCGGTGTCCGTGAGGTCGGCCGGTGACGTCGCGGCGGCCTCGACCGGCGTGCCGGGGGCCTGGTCCACGCCGATCACCTCGTGCCCGGCGGCGGCGAGCGTGGTGACGACGCTGCGGCCGAGGCGTCCGGCGCTGCCGGTGACGAGCACTCTGCTCACCGTGGGGGACTCCTTCAAGACTGCAAACAGTTGCACTAAACCTATGGGTCACGCAGGGCGAGGCGTCAAGAGCCGATTTCTGGCCATGCCGTCTAGCTGGGAATATGTCGTGCCGCCGGTAGGCGGGCGGGTCGGCAAGCGCTTTCATAGTAGCCCTGGTGTCTGCAAGCGGTTGCGTTAGGGTGGGCGACTGTGACAGTGACGATTCGTGATGTGGCCCGCGCTTCCGGTGTGCACGTATCGACCGTGTCGCGGACGTTCTCCGCGCCGCACATGGTGAACGCCGCCACCCGTACCAGGGTGCTGACGGTGGCCGAGGAACTGGGGTACCGGCCGAACAGGGCGGCGAGGGCGCTCACGACCGGGCGTACCCACAACCTGGGGCTGATCGTGGCCGACATCGCCAACCCGTTCTTCCCGCCGCTGATCAAGGCCGCGCACGCCGCGGCCCGGCAGCGCGACTACCACCTGTTCGTGGCCGACACCGACGAGGAGCCGGCCGCCGAGGAGGAGCTGATCCAGGCGTTCTCCAAGCAGGTGGACGGCGTGGTGCTGTGCAGCCCGCGCTCGTCGAACAAGGCGCTGGAGCGGCTGGCCGAGCGGGTGCCGTTCGTGGTGATCAACCGCCGGCTGCGCGGCGCCGCCACGGTCCTGATGGACGTCGGGCACGGCGCGCGGCTGGCGGTCGAGCACCTGGCCGCGCTCGGCCACCGCCGCGTCGCGCTGCTGTCGGGCCCGGCGGGCTCGTGGACGAGCGGCGAGATCCGGACGGCCGCCGAGCGGGTGGCGGGCGTCGAACTGGTGGTGATCGGGCCCAACCCGCCCACCGAGCGGGGTGGCCTGGCCGCCGCGTCCGGGGTGCGCGAGGCCGGGGTGACCGGGGTGCTGGCCTACAACGACCTCATGGCGATCGGTCTCATCGAGGGGCTGGGCGAGCTCGGGTTGAGCGTGCCGGAGGACGTCAGCGTGGTGGGCATCGACGACATCGTCCCTGGGCGGCTGAACCGTCCCAAGCTCACCACGGTCGCCATGCCCACCGCGGCGGCCGGACGGCTGGCGGTCGATCTGCTCATCCAGGAGGTGAGCGCCGCGACCTCGCTGGAGACCCGGCTGGTGTTGCGGGAGTCGACGGCGCCGCCCCGATGACCTGCAAACGGTTGTACTAAATCGCAGCAATATTCGTCCTACCTATCCATGGTAAGCGCTTGTCACCAGGGAAAACGCTGTGTCGATATATCGATAACGGCGATGTAACGTCTGCAAAGGGTTGACGGAACTTTCCTCACAGCTATAGGAAAGCGCTATCCATTCACATCTCGCCGGAAGGTCCGTGATGACGAATGAGTTCCGTCATGGCTGACTCGGTGGCGGTGAGACTCCCGGACGCCGCGACCCCGCCCGAGCGCGGAGACCGTCGGGCGTCCAAACGTTCCCGCCACGAGGCGCGGGCCGCCTACCTGTTCCTGGCGCCCTGGTTCGCCGGTCTGCTCGTCATCACGATCGGTCCCATCGTCGCCTCGCTCTACCTGTCGTTCACCGACTACAACCTCCTGGAGGAGGCCAAGTGGGTCGGGTTCGACAACTACGTCAAGATGTTCACCGAGGATCCCCGTTACCTGAACTCGCTGAAGGTGACGACGATCTACGTGGTCGTCTCCGTACCGCTGCAACTGGCCTTCGCGCTCGCGCTGGCCCTGGTGCTCGACCGCGGGCTGCGCGGCCTGTCGCTCTACCGGTCGATCTTCTACCTGCCCTCGCTGCTGGGCGGCAGCGTGGCGATCGCGATCCTGTGGCGCAAGGTCTTCGGGGCCGAGGGCCTGGTCAACGCCGTGCTGTCGGTCTTCGGGATCCAGGGGCCCGGCTGGGTCAGCGACCCCGACACCGCCCTCGGCACGCTGATCATCCTGCACGTCTGGACGTTCGGCGCCCCGATGATCATCTTCCTGGCCGGGCTGCGGCAGATCCCCACCAGCTACTACGAGGCCGCCTCGGTGGACGGCGCCGGCGTGTTCCGCCAGTTCCGCTCGATCACGCTGCCGCTGCTGACGCCGATCATCTTCTTCAACCTGGTGCTGGAGATCATCAAGTCGTTCCAGTCGTTCACGCAGTCGTTCATCGTGAGCGGCGGTTCGGGCGGACCGGCCGACTCCACGATGTTCAACACGCTCTACCTCTACCTCAAGGGCTTCAAGAGCTTCGACATGGGCTACGCGGCCGCCATGGCGTGGGTCCTGCTGCTCATCATCGCCGGCCTCACCGGGGTGAACTTCCTCGCGTCCAAGTATTGGGTCTTCTATGGCGACACCAAGTAGGCCGCTGCCCGTCCTGTTCCGCCCGTTCAAGGGCGGCCGGGTGGTCAAGCACGTGCTGCTGATCGGGTTCGGCCTGGTCATGCTCTATCCGCTGCTGTGGATGATCTCCAGCTCGCTCAAACCGGAGGAGCTGATCTTCCGGCAGCCCGGCCTGTGGCCCAGCGAGGTGACGCTGGAGAACTACACCGAGGGCTGGACCGCGCTGAAGCACCCCTTCGGCTACTACCTGTGGAACTCCGCGGTGATCACCGTGCTGTCGGTGGTGGCGAACCTGGTGGCCTGCTCGCTGGCCGCCTACGCCTTCGCCCGGCTGAACTTCCCGCTCAAGAAGCTGTGGTTCACCATCATGCTGGGCACGATCATGCTGCCGCACCACGTGCTGATCGTGCCGCAGTACATCATGTTCTCCAAGCTCGGGCTGATCAACACGATCTGGCCGCTGGTCATGCCGAAGGTGCTGGCCACGGACGCGTTCTTCGTGTTCCTGATGGTGCAGTTCATCCGCTCCCTCCCCCGGGAGCTGGACGAGGCCGCCGAGATCGACGGCGCCGGCTACTGGCGCACCTTCATCAGGGTGATCATGCCGCTCTGCACCCCGGCGCTGGCCACGACGGCGATCTTCACGTTCATCTGGACGTGGAACGACTTCCTCAGCCAGCTCCTCTACCTCAACAACCCGGACAACTTCACCGCTCCGGTGGCACTGCGCACTTTCCTCGACGCCAGCAGCGACTCGTCCTGGGGCCCGATGTTCGCCATGTCGATCGTCGCGCTCGGGCCGATCTTCGGCTTCTTCCTGGCCGGCCAGAAGTACCTGATCCGTGGTGTGGCCACCACGGGACTGAAGTAGTTCCCCCACCCCCCGACACAGAGAAATCCCACAGGAGGTAGAGCCGTGAGCTCTGGCAAGAAGATGTGGTCGGCGGCCCTGCTCGCCACCGCTGTGCTGGCGGTCACCGCGGCCTGCGGCAGCGGCGGCGACGAGGGCGCCGGCGGGAAGGTCAAGCTGCGCTTCTCCTACTGGGGCAGCGACGCGCGACAGAAGATGACCGAGGAGGCCATCAAGAAGTTCGAGGCCAAGAACCCGGACATCGACGTCGAGGGCGAGTTCTCCGACTTCGCCAGCTACTACGAGACGCTGTCCACGAAGGTCGCAGCCAGCGACGCCCCGGACGTCATCACGCTGGAGATCCGCGGCCTGCGCGAGTACGCCGACCGCGGCACGCTGGCCGACCTGACCGGCAAGGTCCAGACCGCCGACATCGACCCCAAGCTGCTCGGCACCGGAGGCATCGACGGCAAGCAGTACGCCGTCCCGACGGGCGCGAACGTCTTCTCGGTGGTGCTCAACCCGTCCCTGGTGGAGGCGGCCGGGCAGAAGGTGCCCGACGACACCAAGTGGACCTGGAAGGACTACGTCGACCTCAGCTCGAAGATCACCGCCAAGGGCGGCGGCACGGTCTACGGCACCCAGCTCAACTGGAACCCCGCCTTCCTGCAGATCTTCGCCGCCCAGCGCGGCGAGCCCTTCTACCAGGGCAACAAGATCGCCGTCACGCCCCAGACGATCGTGGCCTGGTGGCAGGTCATGCTGGACACGATCAAGGCCAAGGGCAGCCCCGACGCCGCCAAGACCGCCGAGGTCGGCGCGACCAGCGTGGACCAGTCGCTGTTGGCCACCAACACCGGCGCGTCCGGCATGTGGTGGAGCAACCAGCTCGGCGCGGTCGTCAAGGCGTCGGGCAAGGAGATGAGCCTGCTGCGCCTGCCCAAGGGGGAGGGCGCCGGCGCCGGCGGCATGTTCCTCCAGCCGGCGATGTTCTACACCGCCTCCGCCAAGAGCGAGCACGCCGCCGAGGCCGCCAAGTTCATCGACTTCATGATCAACGACGCCGAGGTCGGCGGGATCATCCTCAGCGACCGCGGCCTGCCCGCCAGCTCGAAGGTCCTGGCCGCGGTCAAGGACAAGCTGCCGCCCGCGGACCAGAAGACGCTGGAGTTCGTCGACTCCATCAAGGGCGAGCTGGCCGACCCGCCCGCCGCGCCGCCGAAGGGCGCCAGCGCCCTGGAGGACATGCTCAAGCGGTACACCGAGGAGGTCATCTTCGGCCGGATGGCGCCCGACGTCGCCGCCCAGAAGTTCCTGACCGAGGCCAACGCCGCCCTCGGCGGCTGAGAGGACGACCATGAGGTACGCGTTCGTCGGGCTCGGGCACCGCGCGCAGTTGTACGTCGACGCGCTGCTCGGTGAGTGGCGCGACACCGGCACCGTCGTCGCCCTGTGCGACACCAACCGGACCCGCATGGACTACTACGCCGAGCGGATCGGCCACGAGGTGCCGTACTTCGCCCCCGCCGAGTTCGGCAAGGTGCTCGAACTCGCCGACGCGGTCGTGGTCGCGACCGTGGACGCCGCGCACGCCCGGTACGTGTGCGCGGCCCTGGACGCCGGCCGCGACGTCATCGTGGAGAAACCGCTCACCGTGGACGCCGAGAGCTGCGCGGCCATCGCCGAGTCGGCCCGGCGGAGCACCGGAAGGCTGATCGTCACCTTCAACTACCGGTACTCGCCGCGCAACTCGGCCGTGCGCCGCCTGCTCATGGACGGCGCCGTCGGCGAGGTGACGTCCGTGCACTTCGAGTGGACGCTCGACACCATCCACGGCGCGGACTACTTCCGCCGCTGGCACCGCGACCGGGGCAGCTCCGGCGGCCTGCTCGTGCACAAGTCCACCCACCACTTCGACCTGGTCAACTGGTGGCTCGGGGCGGCGCCGGAGACCGTCTTCGCGCAGACCTCGCTGCGGTTCTACGGCTCGGCCAACGCGCGGTCGCGTGGGCTGGCCGACCGTCCCGAACGGGGCAAGGGCGCGCCCGGCCTCGGCAGCGACCCGTTCATCCTGGACATCTCCGCCGATCCCCGGCTCAAGCGCCTCTACCTGGACGCGGAGCACGAGGACGGCTACGTCCGGGACCAGGACGTCTTCGGCGACGGCGTGACCATCGACGACAACATGGCGGTCCTGGTCCGGTACGACAGCGGGGCGCTGCTGACGTACTCGCTGAACGCCCACGCGCCCTTCGAGGGCTACCGGGTGGCGTTCAACGGGACGGCGGGGCGGCTGGAGCTGGAGGTGGTCGAGCGGGCCTGGACGCCGCCGCACGCGGCGATCGACCCGAGCGCCGCGTCCAAGGAGCACGCCGCCGGGGCCTGGGAGCGGCTCACCCTGCGCCCCCACTGGGAGGAGCCGCGCGAGGTGTCGATCGAGTCGGGCGCGGGCGGGCACGGCGGCGGCGACCGGCTGCTGCTGGACGACGTCTTCCGCGGCCCGGCCGACGACCCGCTGGCCCGGCAGGCGGGCTACCGGGACGGCATCCGCAGCGTCCTGACCGGTGTCGCGGCCAACCTGTCGGCCGCGTCGGGCGCCCCCGTGCGCCTGGCGGACACCGGCACCCGCCTTGCCTGACCCGTCGGCCGCTCCCGGCCGGTCCCCGGCGGCGGTGTTCGGGGAGCTGGCGGAGGTGGTCGGCGGGCTGCGGGCCGCGCTGCGCCGCGCGCACGCCCTCATCGGCGAGCGCTACCGCGACGCCCCCGGCCGTTACGAGGCCGTGTTCGCGCCGGTCCCGCACTGTTTCGACGTGCCCATGCAGGAGCGCGCGTTCGGCTGGCTGGCCCGGGAGCTGGTCAGCCGCCCGCCTTCCACCGCGCGATGAGCTTGTCGTAGTCGAGCGTGGCCGGCTTGCCGCGCTCGTCGGCCAGCTTCGGCGCGGGCGCGCCCGGCTGGTCGAACCAGTACTGGGCCGGACGTTCGGGGTTCAGCTTGGGCGCGCACTGGCCGCCGTAGCCCTGGCGTTCGCGCGACAGGCGTTCCAGCCGGGCCAGGATCTCGTCCTGCTGCCTGGCCAGGTTGTCCATCGACTGCTGCGGGGTCGTCTCGCCGGTGACGGCGGTGGCCACGTTCTGCCACCAGAGCTGGGCGAGCTTGGGGTAGTCGGGCACGTTCGTGCCGGTCGGGGTCCACTGCTTGCGGGCGGGGGAGTTGTAGAACTCGATCAGGCCGCCGTACCTGGCGGCGTTGTCCTTGAAGTAGTCGCTCTTGATGTCGGAGTCGCGGATGAAGGTCAGCCCGGTGATCGACTTCTTCAGCGACACCGTCTTGGAGGTGACGAACTGGGCGTAGAGCCAGGCCGCGGCCCGGCGGTCCTTCGGGGTGTTGTTCAGCAGCGTCCACGAGCCGGCGTCCTGGTAGCCGAGCTTGTTGCCGTCCTTCCAGTAGACACCGTGCGGGCTGGGCGCGATGCGCCACTTGGGGGTGCCGTCGGCGTTGACGACCGGCAGGCCCTTCTTGGTCATGTCGGCCGTGAACGTGGTGTACCAGAAGATCTGCTGGGCGATGTTCCCCTGGGCCGGGACCGGGCCCGCCTCGCTGAAGTTCATGCCCGCGGCCTCGCGGGGCGCGTACTTCTTCAGCCAGTCCACGTACTTGGTGAGGGCGTACACCGAGGCCGGGCCGTTGGTGTCGCCGCCGCGGGTGACCGACGAGCCGACCGGGCGGCAGTTCTCCACCCGGATGCCCCAGTCGTCCACCGGCAGGCCGTTGGGGATGCCGGGGTCGCCGTTGCCCGCCATGGACAGCCAGGCGTCGGTGAAGCGCCAGCCCAGCGAGGGGTCCTTGCGGCCGTAGTCCATGTGGCCGTAGACCTTCTTGCCGTCGACGGTCCCGTCGCCGTTGACCTTGTTGCTGAAGAAGTCGGCGATGTCCTCGTAGGCCGCCCAGTTGACCGGCACGCCCAGG
This sequence comes from Nonomuraea sp. NPDC052265, assembly GCF_044547985.1. NCBI lineage: Bacteria > Bacillati > Actinomycetota > Actinomycetes > Streptosporangiales > Streptosporangiaceae > Nonomuraea > Nonomuraea sp. NPDC052265. The sequence goes on along the minus strand of NZ_JBIUBJ010000001.1, from coordinate 329,305 downwards.
TCGTAGCCGTAGGCGTCCTTGAACTGCTTCTTGATCGCCGGGTCGGTGAACCAGTCGTAGCGGAACCAGTAGAGGTTCGCGAACTGCTGGTCGGGGAGCTGGTAGATCTTCTTGTCTGGGCCGGTGGTGAAGCTGATGCCGATGAAGTCGTTCAGGTCGAGGGTGGGGGAGGTGACGTTCCTGCCCTCTCCGGCCATGTAGTCCGACAGCGGGAAGACGTACGTGCCGCGCGAGTGGGTGCCGATGAGGTCGGAGTCGTTGACGTAGGCGTCGTAGATGTTCTGGTCGCCCTGGATCTGCGTCTGGAGCTTCTCGATGACGTCGCCCTCCTGGATCAGGTCGTGCTTGATCCTGATCCCGGTGATCTCGGTGAACGCCTTGGCCAGCTTCTGCGACTCGTACTCGTGCGTGGTGATCGTCTCGGACACCACGTTGATCTGCATGCCCCGGTACGGCGCCGCCGCCTTGATGAACCAGTCCATCTCCGCCAGTTGCCGATCCTTCGACAGGGTGCTCGGCGTGAACTCCTCCGACACCCACCGCTGCGCCGCGGCCCTGCCGTCGGCCTCCTTGAAGTCGCTCTTCGGCTTCTCCTCACCGCCCGTGCAGCCGGCCACCACCAGGGCCAGCGCCGCCGCGACCGCCGCCGCAGCACCCATCACATGCCTCATCGCCTGGCTCCTCTTCCTCTCAGCCCCACATCCCGATCACGACCACGACCAGCAGCGCGACGCCGAGCGCCGCCCACATGGACAGGTCGGTGACTGCAATCCACAGGGCCAGCACGACGGCCGCGCTGATCAGGCCGATGTACAGCCGGTCGCCCCGGTCGGTCTCGATCCGCAGGAAGCCACGCCTGGCCACGGGAGGGGAGATCCGGGCCCACACGGCCATCACGCACAGGAGCAGCGCCAGCCCGGCGAACACCAGGGCCGTGGGGGTGGTCCACACCATCCACTGCACGATCAGACCCTCCCCAGGGCGAACCCCTTGGCGATGTAGTTGCGGACGAACCAGATGACTACGGCGCCCGGGACGATGGTCAGCACGCCGGCCGCGGCCAGCAGCCCCCAGTCCACGCCCGCCGCGCTCACCGTCCGCGTCATGGTGGCCGCGATGGGCTTGGCGTCCACCGATGTGATCGTTCTGGCGATCAGCAGCTCCACCCAGCTGAACATGAAGCAGAAGAACGCGGTGACGCCCAGCGCGGACCGGATCATCGGCAGGAAGATCCGGACGAAGAAGCGCGGCAGCGAGTACCCGTCGATCGCCGCGGTCTCGTCGATCTCCCGCGGGATCCCCGACATGAAGCCTTCGAGGATCCAGACCGCCAGCGGGACGTTGAAGAGCATGTGCGCGATCGCCACGCCCAGATGCGTGTCGAACAGCCCGACCGCCTGGTAGATCTGGAAGAACGGCAGCAGGAACACCGCCGGCGGCGCCATCCGGTTCGTCAGCAGCCAGAAGAACAGGTGCTTGTCCCCGGCGAAGCGGAACCGCGAGAACGCGTACGCCGCCGGCAGCGCCACCACGAGCGACATGACCGCGTTCATCGAGGTGTAGACGATGGAGTTCAGGTAGCTCGAATACCACGACGGATCGGTGAAGAACGTGGCGTAGTTGTCGAAGGTCACGCGCTGCGGGATCAGCGAGAAGCTGCCCAGGATGTCGTCGTTCGGGCGGATGGACATGCCGAACATCCACAGCAGCGGCAACATCAGCGTGGCGGCGTACAGCCAGAAGACCGTGCGCGCCCACGGCAGCCGGTGGCGCATCGGGCTCACCTCCCCGCCCTGGTCAGCACGGTGAAGAAGACGTAACAGGCGACCTGGACGAGCAGGAAGTACAGCAGCGAGAACGCGCCCGCCGGGCCCAGGTCGAACTGGCCGACGGCGATCTTCGACAGCAGGATGCTCAGGAACGAGGTCGCGTTCCCCGGCCCGCCCCCGGTCACCACGAACGGCTCGGTGTAGATCATGAAGCTGTCCATGAACCGCAGCAGGATCGCGATCGTCAGCACCCCGCGCAGCCGCGGGAGCTGGATGTGCCGGAACGTCGCCCACGCCGACGCGCCGTCGATCTGCGCGGCCTGGAAGTACGGCTCCGGGATCGACCGCAGCCCCGCGTAGGCCAGCAGCGCCACCAGCGGCGTCCAGTGCCACACGTCCATGACCAGGACGGTGATCCAGGCGTCGGCCGAGTCGAGCGTGTAGTTGAAGTTGACGTGCAGCACGTTGTTGACGACCCAGCCGCCGAGCCCGATGTCGCCGCGGGCGAAGATCTGCCAGATCGTGCCCACGACGTTCCACGGGATGAGCAGCGGCAACGCCACCAGTACCAGCGCCACCGACACCCAGAACCCGCGGCGCGGCATGCAGACCGCGACGGCCACGCCGAGCGGGACCTCCACCAGCAGCACCTGGGCCGAGAACAGCAGCGTGCGCACGAGCGCCCCGCGCACCTCGGGATCGCGGGCGATCTGCCGGAACCAGTCCAGGCCGACGAACACCCGGTCCACCGGGCTGAAGACGTCCTGGACGGAGAAGTTCACGACGGTCATCAGCGGGATCACCGCGGTGAAGGCCACCGACACCACGACCGGCAGCACCAGCAGCCAGGCCCGGTTGTTCCGCGGCCGTGGATCGGCGCGCGGCCCGGCGGCCTCGGACGGGGGCGCGGGCGCGGCGTCCGGGACGATCTCGCCGCCCGTCTGGCCGCCCGCGACGACGGTCCGGTCGGTCACGCCTGCCCCCTTCCGTCCAGGGGTGCGAGCGAGCCGCACCTGACCGCGTCGCGGAACAGGAACGTCCGGTCCGCGGGGAAATGCAGGAACTCGACCGTGCCCGGCGTCCAGGACGAGCCCGCCTCGGTCCTGGCGATCACCGGATGGCCGCCGACCTCGGCGCGCACCAGGTCGTGGGAGCCCATGCGGTCGATCCCGGTCACCCTGGCGTCCACGCCTGGGCCGCCGGACGGGCCGCCGACCCGGACGAACTCGGGCCGCACGCCGATCCGCACCGGCCCCGGCGGCAGCTCGCCGGCCACCGGACCGACTGCCGGACCGACCGCTGTACCGACTGCCGTGCCGACCGCTGTGCCCACCTCGCGGCGGCCGATCCTGACCACGCCGCCGACGATCTCGGCGGGCAGCACGTTCATGCCGGGCGAGCCGATGAAGTGCCCGACGAACTCGTGCGCGGGCGACAGGAACAGCTCGGCCGGCTCCCCGGCCTGCACGATCTCGCCGTCGTTGAGCACGACCACCTCGTCGGCGAAGGTCAGCGCCTCGGTCTGGTCGTGGGTGACGTAGACGAGCGTGTGGCCGGTGTCGCGGTGGATCTCCTTGAGCTTGCTGCGCAGCGTCCACTTCAGCGCCGGGTCCACGACGGTCAGCGGCTCGTCGAGCAGCACGGCCGCCACCTGCTCGCGCACCAGGCCGCGGCCCAGGCTGACGATCTGCTTGCGGCCCGGGTCGAGCCGGCGCGCCTTGCGGCGCAGCACGTCGTCCAGGCCCAGCATGGCCGAGACCCGCAGAACGCGCCGGCGGACCTCCTCGGCCGGGACCCTCCTGTTGCGCAACGGGAAGGCCAGGTTGTCGTAGACGGACATCTCCTCGTACAGGACGGGGAACTGGAAGACCTGCGCGATGTTGCGGCCGGCCGTGGGCACCCCGGTCACCTCGCGGTCGTCGAACCAGATCCGGCCCACGGTCGGCGTGAGCAGCCCCGAGATGATGTTCAGCAGCGTCGTCTTGCCGCAGCCGCTCGGCCCGAGCAGGGCGTAGGCCCTGGCGCCGCGCCACGTCCAGGTCGTCGGCCTGAGCGCCCAGGTGCGGCCGCCGTCGTAGCTGTGGCCCACGCCTTCCAGGCGGATGTCAGCCATGCGGGCCGGCCCACGCCGCCGGGGCGGCCGGTAATCGGCCCCCGGCCTCGTCGAACACCAAGATGTGCCGCGGGTCCACGTACGCGGTGGCCGCCTCGCCCGGCGTGAACCGGCGGGTGCCCGGCAGGTGGGCCACCAGGTGTCGCCGTCCCTCCAGCAGCAGGTGCAGGAACGTCGCGCCGCCGGTCACCTCCGCCAGCCTGATCTCGGCGGGCAGCTCCAGCGCGCCGGGGCCGGTCCTGGTGATCGTGACCTGGTGGGGGCGGATGCCCAGCACGACGCCGCGCTCGGTGGCGGGCCCGGAATCGGGGGTGCGTGGCGCGGCGAAGGACGTGCCCAGGACCTCGATCCGGCCGTCGCGTACCATGCCGGGCAGCAGGTTCAGCGGCGGGTCGCTGAGCGTGGCGGCGACGGCGAGCGTGGGCGGCTCGGCGTACATGGTGGCCGGGTCGCCGACGTGCCGCACCCTGCCCTCGCCGAGCACCACGGCGGGCGCGGCGAAGGTCAGGGCCTCGTTCGGGTCGGCCGTGGAGTAGAGGACGACGCCCGGCGAGCCGGTGAACATGCGCTTGAGGTCCTCGCGCAACTGCTCGCGCAGCTTGAAGTCGAGGTTGGCCAGCGGCTCGTCGAGCAGCAGCACGTCCACGGGCCGGGCCAGCGCGCGGGCGATCGCCGTGCGCTGCTGCTGGCCGCCCGACAGCTCCGCGGGCCTGCGGTCCAGCAGGTCGCCGAGGCCCATGACCGCGGCCACCTCCCGCACCCGCCGGTCGATGCCGTCCTTCCGGTACGACCGGTCCAGCCGCAGTGGCGAGGCGATGTTCTGGTAAACGGTGAGGGACGGGTAATTGATGAATTGCTGATAGACGAAGGCGACCGAACGCTTTCGCACGGAAATCGAGGTGACGTCATTTCCGTTGACCAGCACCCGCCCGGAATCGGGCGGCAGCAGCCCGGCGGCGACCCGCATGAGCGTGGTCTTTCCCGAGTTCATCGGGCCGACGAGGGTGGTCAGTCCATTGGGTAGGTCCAGGTGGATGTCGTCGAGCCAGGTCTCCCCGCGCTGCCGTACGCGGACGCCATCGAGAAGCAGCGTCACAATGCCCGGTCCTCTCTCCCGGAGCTTGCCCTCCATCTAACATGATCTGATTCTTTGTGCAAAGAGGGCAGTTGTTGTGACTGTTGTTCATGAGTTGACGTGAGTTATGGAACTTGTCAGGGAGAGAAGAGTTTCGTGACCAGGGTGTGCAGGTGGCGGCGTTCGGCGTCCGTCAGCGGGGCGAGGGTGTCGCGTTCGACGTCCGCCACCACCGCGCGGGCCCGTTCCAGGGTGTCCCGGCCGGCGGCGGTCGGCGAGATCCGGTAGCGGCGGCGGTCGGCGGGGTCGCGCTCGCGCACGGCCAGCCCCTCGTTCATGAGCCCGTCCATCAGGCGCACCATGTCGCTGGGGTCGAGGCCCAGCCGGTCGCCGACCTCGCGCTGGGCGGCCGGTCCGAAGTCGTCGAGCGTGGCCAGCGCGGCGAACTCCCACAGGCTCAGCCCCGTGTCGGCGGTCAGCCGCGCGGCCAGCGCGCGCCGGTTGGCGACGCCGACCTTGTGCAGCACGAAGGTGGTCGTCGCGAGCAGGGTGGGTGGCAGTTCCATCTCAACGAGAAGTGTAGGTTGTTCCCAATAGTTGGGGACCACCCACTGATTTCGGAGGTCCAGGATGGACGCTCTCTACCCTCGGCTGCTGGTGCGCGACTTCCCGGCGAGCGTCGCCTTCTACCGGGCCGCCCTCGGCGTGGAGCCGGTGAAGGTGGTGACGGAGGCCGCCTACGCCAACTGGGACATCGACGGCCAGGCCGGTCTGGTGCTCTTCGGCCGGCACCACATCGCCGAGGTCGTCGGCGCCGGCGGCCTGCCCCCGGCGGCTGCCCAGGACACGGTGATGCTGGTGATGAAGGTCGACGACGTGGACGGCGAGGCCGACCGGCTCGTCGCGCTCGGCGCCACGGTCGCCGCGCCGCCCCAGGACCGGCCCGCCTGGGGGCCCGGCCTGCGCACGGCCCACCTGCGCGACCCGGAGGGCAACCTGATCGAGCTCCAGTCGTACTGAGCGCGGCCGGGCGGTGGGGATCAGGGCAGGATGGCGTCCACGTAGCCGCCGTCCACGCGCAGGGCGCCGCCCGTGGTCGCCGAGGCGAGCGGCGAGCTGAGGTAGACGACCATGTTGGCGATCTCCTCGGGCTCGATCAGCCGCTGGATGAGCGACTGCGGACGGTACCGGCGCATGAACGCCCGCTGCGCCTCCTCCCACGGCAGCTCCCGGTCCACGAGCTGGTAGACGAACTCCTCCACGCCACCGGTGTGCGTGGGCCCGGCGATCACCGAGTTGACCGTCACCCCGCTCCCGGCGGCCTCCTTGGCGAACCCGCGTGAGACGGCCAGCAGCGCCGTCTTGCTCATGCCGTAGTGGATCATCTCGGCGGGCGTGACGACGGCCGAGTCGCTGGCGATGTACTGGATCCGCCCCCAGCCGCGCCCGGTCATGCCGGGCAGGTAGGCGCGCGTCAGCCGCACCGCGGTCAGGACGTTGACCTCGAAGTAGCGCCGCCACTCGTCGTCACCGATCTCCAGCGCCGGCCTGGCCTCGAAGATGCCCAGGTTGTTGACGAGGATGTCCACCTGCGGCAGCGAGCCGAGGACCCGCTGGAGCCCTTCGTCGGTGGAGACGTCGCCGGGCGCCGCGACCAGGCCGCCGTGGTCCATGCGCTCGATGGCCGCGGCCACCGAGCCCTCGCTGCGGCCGTTGACGCCGACCCGTGCGCCCGCCTGTGCCAGACCGGTCGCGATGGCCGCCCCGATGCCCTGGGTCGAGCCCGTGACCAGCGCCGTCTTCCCACTGAGGTCGATGCTCACCATGACTCCATTGTCCGGGCCGCCCCGCGGCCGTCCGGGACCGGGGCACGTCCGGCCGCGGATCGGGTAGGTGCCTACTCTGGTCGGTACGTCGAGGGGAGCATGGGTGCGCCGGTTACGGTGGCTGGTCGTGATGGCGGTCCTCGCGGTCTTCGTCGTGGTCCCGGCCGGGGCCGGCGTGGGCGACGACGGGTGCCCGCCCAGGGACGCGCGGGTGAGCTCGCCGTACGCGATCACCGGTTACTGGGTCATGCCGCGGGCCGACGTGTGCGTGACGCGGCGGATGGTGGAGGCGATCCACTCGCTCGGCGGTGACACGCTCGTCACGTTCGGGCCGCGGTTCGAGGCCGGGCCGGCGGAGGCCGAGTTCGCCGCCTGCCGGGTGGACGGGCGGCCCTGCGCGCGGGTGCCGGGCAAGCGCATCCGGCACGTCTACACGTACGTGACCAGCGAGGAGTTCGGGCGCCGGCTGCTGCGCTGTCCCGGCGTGGACCGGCGGATCGAGGGCGGCGGTCGCGTCTTCTACCGGGTGTCGCTGGCCGCGTCGTGCGCCGATCGTGTCCAGGACCTCGTGCTCGTCTCCACCGACGGCGACGGGCTGGGCAACCTGGTCGAGGAGGCGGCGGCGTACGGGATGAGGGTGTTCCCCGGGCTGCCCGCCGCGCCGCAGCGGCGCGGCAAGCCGTGGGAGCCGGACCTCGCGCACCTCGCCGCGCTGAACGCCTTCACCGCGCGGGTGCTGGCCGCCTACCGGGAGCGGTTCGGCGGGTCGGCGGCCTTCGGCGGGGTCTACCAGTCGTTCGAGCTGGCCATGCGCGAGCGGGGGCCGCGCGACCCCGTCCTCGCGCTGTACGCGGCCCAGCACGCGGTGGTCGCCGCCGCGCTGCCCGGCAGGAAGATTCTGGTCAGCCCCTACATCGACGCCCGCAGGGGCCGCGGGTTCCCGCCCGGCCGGGTGCCCGGCGGGCTCGCCGACATCGCGGCCACCCGTGCGGGCGCGCCCATGGCCGTCGCCGTGCAGGACGGGCGGGGCACGGGGAAGGTCCCCGTGCACGGGATCGAGGAGGGCGGGTCCATGGTCGCCCCCAGGCTGGTGCCGGTGGTCGGCCGGGTGCGCAACGCCGACGGCTACTACGGGCCGACCAGGGACTACATCGAGGCGGCGGCCCGGAGTGTGCCCGCCGGGGTCGAGCTGTGGGTGAACATCGAGGGCTTCGAGCCCGCCCCGGCGGACGGCGAGTGCGGGCGGGTCGAGCCGCTGCCGTTCCGTGGGCGGACCAGCAAGGCCCGGCTCGACCAGCAGATCATGGCGACCGGCGGGTACGCCACGAAGATCATCTCCTACGGCTGGGACCCCTTCTTCACCTGTCAGGCGAGCCCGGCCACCCCCTCCCTGGCCGACGACATCGCGAACGGCCGGCGGCAGCCGATCATCGTGAACGCGTACCGGAAGGAGCGGGACGGACGGCCCGGCATCGCGGTCGAGGGCTACAACCTGCGCGGCGGCACCCTGCGCTTCACCTCGCCCGGCGGAGGCGAGGTCAGCGTCGCCCAGCAGTGGCACGGATCGGGCCGCCCCGAGTCGGCCTGGGCCCCCTACGTCCCGCCCGGCCCCTGGACCTCCGTCACCGCCACGAACGCCGCCGGACAGACCAGCACGAGCGGGTACGTGTTCCGCTAGGGCTCGCCGCCGAAGCCGCGCAGCATGGCTTCGAGCGCGAAGACGAAGCGGGGGTCGGTCCCCGAGGAGGGCTGGGCGCGCCGCGCCCGGGTGGCCTCGGCCAGCAGCGGGGTCTCCAGCAGGTCCGGCTCGGGGATGTCCCGCATCCCGTCGCCCGGCGCGGGCCGGCCGCTCCCGCCGGCGGCCTGGATGGCGGCGTGGCCGACGACGAAACCGGTCACGGCGTAGAGCATGTCCAGGGCGCGGTCCGGCGGCAGGCCCGCCGAACGCAGCACGCGGAGCCCTTCCTCCATCAGGCGCAGGTTCCGCGGCGTGATCGCGGGCCGGCTGACCACCAGGGGCAGGATGTTCGGGTGCGCGAGCAGCACGCGCAGGTGATCCTCGCCGTCGTGGGGGCGTTCGGGCTGGTCGGCTGGCTCGTCACCGTCCGGGCGGCCCGCGCGGGCAGGGGGTGGGCCCGGTGGCTGGTTCCCGGGCTCGCGGCGGTCGTGCTGCTGTGGAGGAGGGTGGGGTGACCCCGACGCGGACGGGCGTCGTCCACCGGCTGGCGGCGCTGCCCCAGGGCGCCGAGATCCCGCGCCGCTACGCCGCCGTCGCGCCCGGCGCGCGGCCCCATCTCGGCCTCGGCCCGAAGGCGCCGCTGGACGGTTTCCGCCGGATCGCACCTCGCCATCCCGTCTTCCGCATCCTCCGGGCGGACGGCTGCGCCCCGGAAGGCCACGGGTCAGCTCAGGGCTGAGACGAGGATGTCGGTCAGGGTGGCCGCCTGGCCGCCGTCCTCGTCGAGGTCGGGGTCGAGGATGGTGATCTCGATCCCGGTCGCGCCGGGCAGCGCGACCAGCCCGCGGACCAGGTCGGCGAGCTGCTCGCCGGTCAGGCCGCCGGGGGAGGGCGAGTCGACGGCCGACACCACGGACGGGTCGAGCACGTCGGCGTCCACGTGGATCCAGAACCCGTCCAGGTCGTCGCGGACGAGCACGCGCTCGGCGGCCTCCAGGGGGATGTCGTTCCCGGCGACGAAGGCGATGCCGCTGCCGCCGATGTCCTGGACGTCCTCCTCGTCCCGGACGCCGAGCACGATGACGTCCTCGTCCCGGACGTACGGGCGCAGGCCGTCGATGTCGGTCAGGTAGTCGTCGCCCCGGCCCGTCACCAGGGCCAGGTCCTCGCCGGCCGCCGCGCCGACGTGCGGCGAGTTGCCCAGGTGGCGGAAGTCGGCGTGGGCGTCGAGGTAGGCCACTCCGTAGCGGCCCGTCCTGCGCAGGGCGAGGGCGGGGCCGAGCATGATCGAGCAGTCGCCGCCGAGCAGGACGGGGAAGCCGCCGGCCTCCCTGATCCCGGTCACGCGGTCGGCCAGCCGCCGGGTGTAGGCGGCGATCGCCTCGCCGTTGCGCACGCCGTCGCCCGGCTTCCAGGTGGCCACGTAGCGGGGCGGGATCAGCGTGCCCTCGTCGGCCGCGCCGAGCCGGGCGACCAGCCCGTTGTTCCGCAGCGCCCAGGGGGCCTTGTAGCAGCCGGGGATGACATCCTCGGCGAGTGGGCGCAGGCCGAGGTTCGAGGGCGCGTCGAGGATGGTCAGTCTTCTGTCAGGGGTTATAGTGCTCATAGTCGTGACGGTAGCAGGAGGGTGAGGGATGCGCCAGTTCATCGAGACGGGTCTCGTGGCCGTCGATCTGGCCAACACGTGGGACGAGTACCTGGACGATCCCGAGCGGCTGCCCGACGTGGCGGAGCTGCGCCGCTTCTGCCGCGAGCTGGGCGAGCCGGTCGAGGACGGCCACGGGTCCGGTGACGAGGGCGGGCCCGAGGATGGGCCCGAGGATGGGCCCGAGGATGGGCCCGAGGATGGGCACGGGATCGGGGAAGAGGACCTGCGGCAGGTCAGGGAGGTGCGCGCACGGTTGCGGGCGGTGCTGGCCGCCGAGCCCGGCGACCGGGCGCGGGTGCTGGCGGAGTGGGTGGCCGGGCTGCCCGCGCGGGCGGCGGTGGCGGAGGCGGGCGGCGTGCCCCGGCTGCGGCTGGTCGCGCCGCCCGGGGCCACGGCGGCGGCGCGGCTAGCCGTACGGGCCGTCACCGAGCTGCTGGAGGTCGCCGCGTCCGGCGACTGGGACCGGCTGCGCCAGTGCGCGGCCACGCCGTGCACCGACGCCTTCATCGACCGCAGCCGGCCGGGCAAGCGCCAGTTCTGCTCGACCCGCTGCGCCAACCGTGCCCACGCCCAGGCCTCCCGCGCCCGCCACCGCTGACGGCGCGGGCGCCGGGGAAGGTCAGGCGAACAGGGTGCGTCCCCAGTAGTCGCCCGCGTCCTGGACGCCGGGCGGGCAGGCGAACAGGCCGCTGGAGACGTGCTTGACGTACTCGTTGAGCGCGTCGTGGCGGGCCAGGTTCATCTGCACGGGCACGAACTGCCTGCGCGGGTCGCGCTGGTAGGCGATGAAGAACAGCCCGGCGTCCAGGCGGCCGAGCCCGTCGGAGCCGTCCACGAAGTTGTAGCCGCGGCGCAGCAGGTGGGCGTTGCCGTTGTTGCTCGGGTGCGCCAGCTTGACGTGCGAGTCGTCCTTGATCAGCGGCTGCCCGTCGGGGCCCTTGGCGGCGAAGTCCACGGCGTCGAACTCGGCCTTCTTGCCCAGCGGCGCGCCCTCGCCCTTGTCCCGGCCGAAGATCTGCTCCTGCTCGGCGAGCGAGGCGCGGTCCCAGGTCTCGATCGTCATGCGGATCTTCCTGGTGACCATGTACGTGCCGCCGGTCATCCAGGCGGTGCCGTCCGAGCCGGCGGCCCACAGATGGTCGCGCAGCAGGTCGGCGTCCTCCAGCTTCATGTTGTTGGTGCCGTCCTTGAAGCCCAGGAGGTTGCGCGGCGTGGCCTGGGCCCGCGAGGTGGACGACGTACGGCCGAAGCCGAGCTGCGACCAGCGCACCGAGACCTTGCCGAACCCGATCCTGGCCAGGTTGCGGATGGCGTGCACGGCCACCTGGGGGTCGTGCGCGCAGGCCTGGACGCAGATGTCCCCGCCCGAGATCTCCGGGATGAGCTGCTCGCCGGGGAACTTCGGCAGGTCGGCGAGGGCGGCCGGCCGCTTGCCCGCCAGCCCGAACCGGTCGTCGAACAACGACGGGCCGAACCCGATCGTCAGCGTGAGGCCCGAGGCGGGCAGGCCCAGCGCCTCGCCGGTGTCGTCGGGCGCCGCCTCGGCCGCCCCGCCCACCGCGCCGAACGCCCCGGCCTCCCTGCCCTGCGTCAGCCGGGCCGCCGCGGCCGTCCACTCCTGCAGCAGGTCGACCAGCTCGGCCTTCTTGTCGGTGATCACGTCGAAGGCGACGAAGTGCAGCCGGTCCTGGGCGGGCGTGACGACGCCCGCCTGATGCCCGCCGTAGAACGGGTACGGATCGGATGTCGAGGCGGCGTGCGCGACCGGCGGCTCCTCCAGCAGCGACCTGGTCGTCACCGCCCCGGCCCCGAGCACGGCCGCCCCCGCGGCCCCCAGCCCGAACAGCTTGCGGCGGCTCATCCGCCCACCGGCCTGCGACATCGCCCCCACCTCCCGTTACTTGGCGATGACCGGAGCGATCTTACTGATCGGCTCGGCCAGCGCGTTGATCGCGTCGGACAGCGCCTTCAGCTCGGCCTTGGACAGCTCGTCGTGCAGCTGCCAGCCGTCGCCCTTCCGGTGCGCGCCCAGCGCGGCCTCCGCGGCGGCGAACTTCTCGTCCAGCGTCTTGACCAGGTCGGGGGAGCGCTCCTCCAGCACCGGGCGCAGCGACTGCACGGCGGCCTTGGAGCCCTGGAGGTTGGCGTCGAAGTCCCACAGGTCGGTGTGCGACCAGATGTCCTCCTCGCCGGTGATCTTCCCGGAGGCCACCTCGTCGAGCAGTTCCTTGGCGCCGTTGGCCAGGTTGAGCGGGGTCAGCTCGGCGGCGTTGGACTTCTGGACGATGGTCTTGACGTCGGCGATCAGCTTGTCGGCGATCGGGCCGTCCTTGCTGATGTCCTTCTTGATCCACAGATCCTTCTCGATCCGGTGGAACCCGGTCCACTCCTCGCCGTCGGCCAGGTCGGCCTCGCGGGCGTCGATGGCCGGGTCGAGGTCGCCGAAGATCTCCGCGACCGGCTCGATGCGCTCCCAGTACGTCCGCGAGACCGGGTACAGCTCCTTGGCCTTGCCGATCTCGCCGGCCTTGACCGCGTCCACGAACTCCTGCGTCTTGACCAGCAGCGTGTCGCTCTGCGCCTTGATGTAACGCTTGTAGCCGGCGACCGCGTCGGCGAGCTGGGCGTCGGAGTTGAGCGCCTTGTGCTCGCCGGTCACCTTCAGCGCGTTGCGGATGCCCTTGCCGACCATGCCGGGCTTGCACACCGTCTCGTACGCGCCGGCCGGCAACTCGGCGACCAGCTCCCTGGTCAGGCCGGGCACGATGTTCTCGACCTCGGCCATGACCCGGTCACCGGGGGCGTACACGTAGAACTCGGTCACCTTGGACCCGCCGTTGGTGATCGTGAACGTGTTCGTGCCCGCCGCGATCTCCGAGGTCGCGACCTTGCACTCGGTGTCGGACGCGGCCACGGTGATCTTGCCGGGCGCGGCGGCCGAACCCTTGGCGGCGTCCGTGGCGGTGGTGCCCGAGCCGCACGCGGTCAGGGTCGCCAGGGCGAGCGCGCCGAAGGACAGGCTGATGGCGGTACGCATGATGCTCCTGTTCAGGCCGCGGGTGCGGTGGAGGCGGGAGTGGTCTTCACCCGCTGGGGCAGCAGGAAGAGGATGAGAGTGGGTGCGAGGTAGACGATCCAGGCCACGGCCTCGACGACGCTCGGCTGGGGCGTGATGTTGAGCATGCCGGAAAGCAGCGCGCCGTACCAGGAATCGGCGGGCAGCGCGGCGCTGATGTCGAAGGCGTAGGAGCTCAGCCCCGGCAGGATGTTGGCCTCCTGGAGGTCGTGCACGCCGTACTTGAAGATGCCGGCGGCGACCAGGATCAGCAGCAGGCCGGTCCAGGTGAAGAACTTGGTGAGGTTGATCTTCAGCGCGCTCTTGTACAGCCCCCAGCCGATGACCACGGATGTGAGCAGGCCGAGCGCGATGCCGATCAGCGGCTCGGCGGTGGCGGTCGCGCCCTGGACGGCGGCGAAGAACAGCAGCGCCGTCTCCAGCCCCTCGCGGGCCACGGCCAGGAAGGCCATCACGACCACCGCGAGCGAGCCCATCTGGAGCGCGTCGGTGAGCTTGCCCCGTAGCTCACCGGAGAGCGCGCGGGCGGTGCGGCGCATCCAGAAGATCATCCAGGTGACGAACACGACGGCGAGCAGCGAGGTGATCGCGTCGAACAGTTCCTGCCCGGTGTGCCCGAGATTGGCGGCGGTGAAGGTCAGCAGCGCGCCGAAGCCGACGGACAGCGCGACCGCCGCGGCGACCCCCGTCCAGACCTGGGGAAGCTTGTCCTTCCTGTCGCTCTTGACGAGGAAGGCGATGAGGACGGAGACGACGAGAGTCGCCTCCAGTCCCTCGCGCAGTCCGATGAGGTAGCTGGCGAACACCGTCACTCCCGCTCGCTGAGGAAAGGCTTACCTAAATTAGGGCAGCCGAAGCATACCTAGCGCAAGCAGTGATGGCGATAGTTTGCCCGGTGGTGTGACGCACCCGACTGTATGAGCGGTTTGTCACCCGGTGAGATTGCCGGCCAGCCGGTCGAGCAGCGGCTCGCGCCGTACGCACCGCTCCAGCGTGAACGAGTCGGCCAGGGCGAGCAGCTCGTCGTCGCCGAGCCCCCTGAACAGCCCGGCGTACTCGGGCAGCAGGGCCTGGGCGATGAGGATGTGCCTGATCAGGTCGTCGGTCTGGTAGCGGGCGCCCCACGGGTAGGGCTCCCAGTCCGGGAACTCGGTCTCGACCAGCCGGTGCAGCGGGCCGAGCACGTCGGCGCACTCCTCCATGGTCGAGCCCCACCGGTCCGCGCCGAGCCGCCGCTTCTTGCCGATGAACGCGCCGAACCGGTCCAGGTACGCCCCCGACGCGTGCACCAGCCCCTGGAGGCCCACGTCCTTGTACGTCCACAGCGACCAGCCCGCGCCGTGGGCGTCGTAGAGGTCGAGCTGGTCGCGCAGGACCTGGTAGCGCTGCGCGTCCCGCTCCGCGTCGCCGGTGTAGACCGGGCCGAACTCGCCCACCCACAACGGCGTGCCGGTCTCGCGCTGGAAGCGGGACCGCCGGGCGAAGGTCTCCTCCAGTTGGCTCCGGTCACACCACTCGCCCCTGGTGAACCCCGGGTACGGGCCGCCGTGGGCGAACCCGGCCAGGGCGTAGTCGTGCATGACGAACACCGTGTTCTCGTACATCTCCCGGAACATCGAGAAATCGGTGGCGTACGTGTTGCCGTCCAGGAACAGGACGTGGTCCGGGTCGGCGGCCCGTACGGCCTTGACCAGCCGGTCGTAGAACGGGCCGACCACCTTGCCCGAGACGTCGCCCGGCTCGTTCACCATGTTGTACCCGGCCACCCAGGGATGCCCGCGGTAGTGGTCGGCCAGCGCCTCCCACAGGTGCACGGCCCGGTCCTGGAAGTGGCGGTGCTGCCAGAACGCCCGCCACGTGCGTCGGGTTGTCGCTGTGCCAGTGCTGGTTCTGGGAGCCGGGCAGGGCGTGCAGGTCGATCACGCTGTAGAGACCGCGCTCGCCCAGCAGGCCGATCACCCGGTCGAGGTGCCGGAAGCCCCTCGGGTCGATCTCCATGGGCCGGTCGTCGGACTCCCAGTGGTGGTAGTTGACCGGGATGCGCACGCAGTTCATGCCCAGCCCGGCCAGCAGATCGGCGTCGCTCGCGGTGAAGAACGAGGTGAGCAGCCGGTCGAAGAAGAGCTCGGCCCGCTCCTCGCCCAGCACGCCGCTCACCGCCGCGCGCATCGAGGTCTCGTTGGCGGGATGGCCGGTGATGAAGTTCTCCATGTTCATCCAGCCGCCGAGGCCCACCCCCCTGAGCCGTACCGGCGTGCCTTTGGGGGTGAGGAGCCGGGTTCCGGAGACGTGCAGCATGGTCACCCTTTCGTCGCACCCGCGGTGAGCCCACCGACCAGGTGACGTTCAGCGATGGCGTAGAACCCGAGCGCCGGCAGCATGGCCAGGATCAGGTAGGCGAGGACGCGTGCGGTGTCGGCGGCGTACTGGCCCTGGAACTGCTGGATGCCGAGCGGCAGCGTCCAGCTCGTCTCGTCGCTGAAGACCACCAGGGGCAGCATGAAGTTGTTCCAGCTCCCCACGACGGCCAGCACGGAGACCGTCGCCATGGCCGGGCGGGCCATCGGCAGCAGGATCCGCCAGAAGAACCCGAACGGCGAGCAGCCGTCGATGATCGCGGCCTCCTCGATCTCGCCCGGGATGCTCCGGAAGAATCCCCGCAGGATGATGATCGTCAGCGGCAGCCCGAAGGCGGCCTGCGTCAGGATGACGCCGAGCGGGTCGTCCAGCAGCCCGAACGTGCGCAGCAGCACGAAGATCGGCAGGATGGCCACCGCGAACGGGAACATCAGCCCGGCGGTGAACAGCGTGAACAGCGCCTCCCTGCCCCGGAAGGCGAATCTGGCGAAGACGAACGCGGCCAGCGCCGACAGCCCGACCATCACCACGGTCGTGGCGACCGCGATGAACGTGCTGTTCCACACCTGCCGCCAGAACGACCCCGAGCCGAGCACGTCGGTGTAGTTCGCGGTCACCCAGGGATCGGGCAGGCCGAAGGGGTTGCCCGAGAGCTGGCTGTTGCTCTTGAACCCGCCGAGCAGCGCGTACACGATCGGCACCAGGATGAACGCGCCGACGATCCAGGCGATCGCGTGCAGGGGCAGGGTGGGGCGGCGGCGCCGCGCGGGCGGCCTCCCGTGGTTCATCGGCGGCCTCCCATGGACGTGGTCGCGCCCTCCAGGTCCCGGCGCATCACCACGCGCTGGTAGACGAGGGCGAAGACGAGGCTGAGCGCGAACATCACGACGCTGATCGCGTTGGCGTAACCCACCTGGGAGCGCTTGAAGCCGAACTCCATCATGGTGACGGCCATCGTCTCCGAGGAGTGCGACGGGCCGCCGCCGGTGAGGATCCAGACCAGGTCGAACAGCTGGATGGTGTAGATGACCGACAGGAACACGCTGATCCTGATCGTCGGCCCGAGCAGCGGCAGCGTGACGTGCCGGAACGTCTCCCAGGGCGTCGCGCCGTCGATCTGCGCGGCCTCGACCAGCTCGTTCGGGATGCCCTGCCGCCCGGCCAGGTAGATCATCATGTGGAAGCCGAAGTACTTCCAGGTCATGACCAGGAAGAGGGCGGGCATCACGGTGTCCGGATCGGCCAGGAACTCCGACTCCAGCCCGAACACCGACAGGAACTGGTTCGCCATCCCGCCGTCCGGCGCGAGGATCAGCGAGAACAGCACGCCCGTGATCACCTCGGACAGCACGTACGGCGCGAAGAACACCAGCCGGTAGACCGCCCGCCCCCGGATGCGCTGGTTCAGCAGCATCGCGACGGCCAGCGAGAACGGGAGCTGGATCACCACCGACAACAGGACCAGGACCGCCAGGTGCCACAGGTCGGTGGCGAAGATGCCGGAGGAGAAGAGCCTGGTGAAGTTGTCCAGCCCGACGAAGTCGGTGGGCAGCCCGCCGAAGCCGTTCCACTTGAACGCGCTGGCGTAGCCGGCCACCAGGATCGGGGCCACCACCAGCAGGAGGAAGAGCACCAGCGCGGGCAGCAGGAACAGGGCGATCGTGACCGCGCGCCCGCGCCGCCGCCCCGCCGGGGCGGGGGCCGGACGCGCGATCGCCTCCGGCCCTCGGGTCAGGGTCGTCATTCGCTCTTGGCCACTTCGCTGATGTCCTGGCCGATCTGTTCCGGCGTCTTCGTCCCGGCGATCAGCTCGGCCACGCTGTCGTTGACCTGCTGGCCGACCGCCGGCGGGTAGGCCTGGTCCAGGTAGAGCTGGTAGCCGGAGGACCCGGCCAGCAGGGTCGCGACCTGCTTGAGGTTGGCGTCCTTGACCGCGCTCTCCTCGCCCTTGAGGACCGGCAGCACGCCGCCGGCCTCCACGGCCTTGGTGTGCTGGTCCATCTGCGTCATGAACGTCACGAACTCCACGGCCTCGGTGGGCGCGTCCGCGCCCACCGACAGGCCGTTGCCGCCGCCGAAGGCGTCGCCGATCGAGCCCTTGCCGCCCTCGACCGCGGGGAAGGGGAAGAAGCCCAGGTCGTCGCCGAGGCCCTTGCCGGAGTCCTTCTGTACGGCGGGCGCCCACTGGCCCATAAGCTCCATGGCGGCCTTGCCGTTGGAGACCGTGGCCGCCTGTCCGTCCGGGGTGCCGTAACCCGCCCCGAGGAAGCCCTTCTGGAACGGCTGGAGGTCGGCCAGCGCCTTGACCTGCTGCCCGGCGGCCACGAAGTCGGGCTTGGTGAAGTCGTGGTCCACGCCTGCCTGGGTGAGCGCGGGCAGGCCGGCGATGCGCATGGCGAGGTAGGCCCAGTAGTAGTGGCCCGGCCACTTCTCCTTGCCCGCCAGCGCGATCGGGGTGACACCGCCCGCCTTCAGCTTCTTGACGTCGTCGAGGAACTCCGCCCAGGTGGCGGGTGGGGCCGAGATGCCCGCCTTGGTGAAAAGCCGCTTGTTGTACCAGAAGCCGACCAGCCCGATGTCCGTGGGCAGTCCGTACGTCTTGCCGTCGAACTGGTACGCGCTCAGCGCCGCCGGGGTGAAGGTGTCCAGCACGGGGGCGACGTCGCCGGAGACGTCCTTGACCAGGCCGGCCTCGATCTGCTGCTTGAGCACGCCGCCGCCCCAGGTGACGAAGACGTCCGGGGCCTTGCCCGACTGGGTGACGGTGGTGAGCTTGGCCTTGTAGGCGTCGTTCTCCAGCACCGTCGCCTTGATGGTGACGTTGGGGTGCGCGGCCTCGAAGTCCTTGGCCCGCTGCGCCCAAAGGGACTTCAGCGGCTCGGCGGTGGACAGGTGCCACCATTCCAGCGTCACCTTGGCGGGCTTCTGGCCCTGTTGCGAGCTGCCGGGCTGCCCGTCGCCGTCGCCACTTCCGCCACTCCCGCCGCTTCCGCATCCGGCGACGAGTACGGCGGTGGCCATGAGGATCAGACCGCGTTTCATCCAGGGGTCCCTTCATCGGGCACGAGCGGTATGAAAGTTTCGCATATCCACCGATAATTTCGTTGACCGGAGCATAGGTAGGTGCCGCGCAGGGCGTCAAGAGCTGTCGTGGGAGCGATCCCAGTCCGAAACTTTCGGATACACTCCCGAACGTGTCAGCTAAGAGGCGCGTGACGATCGCACTGATCGCAGAAGAGGCCGGAGTCTCCATCCCGACGGTCTCCAAGGTCATCAACGGCCGGCCCGAGGTGGCGCCGGCGACCCGTCACAAGGTCGAACGGCTGCTCCAGGAGCACGGCTACCAGCGGCGCGTCAGCCAGGACGACAGCCCCGCCGGCCTGGTCGACCTGGTGTTCGCCGAGATCGAGTCGCCGTGGGCCATGGAGATCGTGCGCGGCGCGGAGAGCGCGGCCCACGAGGCCGGGGCCAGCGTCGTCATCTCCGTGCTGCACACCCACGCCGGCCCCGGGCGCGACTGGCTCGAACGGCTGGCCGCCCGCCGTACCGACGGCGTGGTGATCGTCGCCTCCCGCCTGTCCACCGGCGTGCAGGCCCAGCTCAGCGCCCGGTCGCTGCCGTTCGTGGTGGTCGACCCCGAGGGCGAGCCGGCGCCCGGCGTCGTCTCGGTCGGCGCCACCAACTGGAACGGCGGCCTCGCCGCCACCCGCCACCTGCTCGAACTCGGCCACCGCCGCATCGGCATGATCAGCGGCCCCGCCGACATGCTGTGCAGCCAGGCCCGCGTGGACGGCTACCGGGCCGCCCTTGAGACGGCCGGCGTCCCGCTCGCCCCCGAACTGATCCGGCGCGGCACCTTCCTCGTCGACTCCGGCCACGACCAGGGCCACGCACTCCTGTCCCTGGACGAACCGCCCACGGCCATCTTCGCCGGATGCGACCTGATGGCGTTCGGCGTGTTCGAGGCCGCCCGGCAGCGGGGGCTGCGCGTTCCCGAGGACCTGAGCGTCGTGGGGTTCGACGACCTGCCGCTGTCGAAGTCGGCCTGGCCGCCGCTGACGACGGTGCGACAGCCGTTGCAGGAGATGGCGGCGCTGGCCACCCGTACGGTGCTGGGGATGGGGAAGGGCGAGGTCCCGGAGACGAAACGGGTGGAACTGGCCACGGAGTTGATCGTTCGCGAGAGCACGGCCGCCGTGGAGTGACCGTGCCGGGCCCGGTCTGTGCGGCCCAAGTGGAAGCGGCCTGGGAACCAGACGGGGATCGTCCGCACTGTCATCACCGGTGGTGATGAATCGAGGGGCGGGGCCAGTAAGGTCGGGTGGCGTGAGCGAGGAGCTGGAAGGGCTGGCCGCACGGCTGCGGGAGTTCGCGCGGGCCCGTGACTGGGAGAGGTTCCACACGCCGAAGAACCTGGCGATGGCGCTGGCGGGGGAGGCCGGGGAGCTGGTCGCGGAGTTCCAGTGGCTGACCGCCGAGGAGTCCGCGAGCCCGGACGCCGGCACGCTGGCCCGCATCCGCGCCGAGCTCGGCGACGTGACCCTGTACCTGGTCCGGCTGGCCGACGTCCTGGGGGTCGATCTGGTGGAGGCGGCGACGGCCAAGCTGGCCGACAACGAACGCCGCTACGACGCGGCCGGCTACCGGGGCTCGGCCCGGAAGGCGCCGCCGTCCACCTGACAGAACCTCGCGAGGACGGCGAAGGACCGCCGGCCGGGCCGGCGGTCAGGAGGCGAGGGCGGTCAGGACGCCGGGCGCTGGTCGCGGAGGGTGAGGAGGGCGGTCAGGACGCCGGGCGGTGGCCGCGGAGGGTGAGGAGGGCGGTCAGGACGCCGGGCGGTGGCCGCGGAGGGTGAGGAGGGCGAAGACGGCCAGCCCCGCGAAGACCACCGCGCTCACGGCCCCCACCGTGTTCAGCCCCGACGTGAACGCCGCCCGCGCCAGGTCCAGCAGGCCGGGCAGGTCCTTGGCGGCGGTCACCGCCGCGCTGATGCTCTCCCGCACGGCCTCCACCGGCAGGTGCTCGGGAAGCCGGTCGCGGTAGACGGCCGTGCCGAGGCTGCCGAGCGCGGCCACCCCCAGCGCCACCCCGAACTCGCCGCTCGTCTCGGTCAGGGACGCCGCCGACCCGGCCTTCTCGGCGGGCGCGGCCGTCATGATCACGCTGTTGCCCGCGCCCATCGGCAGCGCGATGCCCGCCGAGGCCAGGACCAGCCCGGTGACGACCAGTCCGGTCCCGCCGGCGCTCGGGACCTGGGTGTGCAGGAACAGCCCGACGGCGCCCAGCCCCAGCCCGGCGGCCATCACGTACGCGGTGCCGATCCGGGCGGCCAGCCGCGGCGCGACCGTCAGGGCCACGATCATGGCCAGGTTCTGCGGCACCAGCCACAACCCGGCGCCCGGCGGCGACAGCGACTCCACGGTCTGCAGGTACTGGGTGGTCATGAGCGTGGTCCCGGCCATGACGATCCCGCCGAGCGACATGATCCCCAGCGTCGCCGCGAACGCGCGGTTGCCGAACAGCCGCAGGTCCAGCAGCGGGTTGGCGAGGGTGCGCTGCCGCCTGACGAACACCACGCCGAAGGCCGTCCCGGCGACGACCGCGGCCACGGGCACGGGCTGCCAGCCGCCGCGCGCGATCTCCTTGAGCCCGTAGACGGCCGGCAGGATGGTCGCCAGGGACAGGGCCACGCTGGCCAGGTCGAGGCGGCCGGCGTCCGGGTCGCGGTACTCGGGGAGCAGCAGCCGTCCGGCGACCAGCACCGCCGCCATGAACGGCACGCCCATCAGGAACGCCGACCCCCACCAGAAGTGCTCCAGCAGCAGCCCGCCCACCAGCGGGCCGACCGCCATGCCGAGCATGAAGCAGCCGTACCAGAGGCCGATCGCGGTCCCCATCTGGCGGACGTCGGTGAACATCGTACGGATCAGCGCCAGCGACGACGGCAGCAGCGTCGCCCCCGAGATCCCGAGCAGCGCCCGGGACACGATGAGCATCTCCGCGTTCACCGAGTACGCGGCGGCGACCGAGGCCGCGGCGAAGGCCACCGAGCCGATCAGCAGCAGCCGGCGCCGCCCGATCCGGTCGCCCAGCGTCCCCATGGTCACCAGGAAGCCGGCCAGCATGAACGAGTAGATGTCCAGGATCCACAACTGCTGCGGCGCGGAGGCGCCGAGACCGGCGCTCAGGTGCGGCAGCGCCAGGTAGAGCACGCTCAGGTCGATGGAGAGCAGCAGGGCCACCGAGGCCAGGACCGCGAGTCCGGTCCATTCACGCCGTCCCGCTAGGGTGCCGGTCTTCATGTCGTTGCCCCTTCCGTGGGCTTCACGGCTTTCGTGGACCTCACGGTGCCGGAGCCTGCTTCAGGTGTCCTTCTCGCCGGCTTACGGCGGCACATAAGGTGACGGACATGCGTTTTGGGGTGCTGGGCTCGCTGGCCGTGTGGACCGACGCGGGGGAGCCCGTGACGATCCCCGGGCTCAAGGTCCGGGCGCTGCTCGCCGACCTGCTCGTCCACGAGGGGCATCCGGTCTCGGCCGACCGGCTGGTCGACGACCTGTGGGGCGAGGAGCCGCCGGGCAACCCGGCGGGCGCGCTCCAGGTGCGGGTCTCCCAGTTGCGCAAGGCGCTGGAGGACGCCGAGCCGGGCGGCAAGAACCTGGTGGTCTCGCGGGCGCCCGGCTACCTGCTGCGCACCGACCCCGGAGCGCTCGACGCGGCCCGCTTCGCCGACCTGCTGACCCGCGCCGAGGCTGCCGACAGCCCGCGGACCAGGGCGGGCCTGCTGGCCGACGCCCTGGCGTTGTGGCGGGGGGCGGCGTACGCGGACTTCGCCGACGAGGAGTACACCAGGTCGGCCGTCGTCCGGCTGGAGGAGCAGCGGCTCACGGCGCTGGAGCAGCACGCCGAGGCCAGGCTCGAACTGGGCGAGCACGGGCTGCTCGTGGGCGAGCTGGGCGACCTGGTGGCCCGGCATCCGCTGCGGGAGCGGCTGCGCGCCGCGCACATGCGCGCCCTCTACCGGGCCGGACGCCAGAGCGACGCCCTGGCGAGCTTCGCCGAGCTGCGCGAGCGCCTGGCCGACGAACTGGGCCTCGATCCCGGTCCCGAGCTGGTCGCGCTGCACCAGGCGATCCTGGGCCAGGACCCGGCGCTGAGCCTGCCCGCCGAGCGGCCCATGACGAACCTGCCCGCGTCCGTCAGCAAGCTCGTCGGCAGGGACGGGGCGCTGGCCGAGGTCTGCTCGCTGGTCACCGCCGAGCGGCTGGTCACGCTGACCGGCACCGGCGGCGTCGGCAAGACCAGGCTGGCGCTGGAGACGGCCCGCCGGCTGCTGGGCGGGTTCGCCGACGGCGCCTGGCTGGTCGCGCTCGACCAGGCCACCCACTCGCCCGCCGAGGCGATCATGGCCGCGCTGGACATCCGCGAGGACCCGTCGGGCGGCGACGTCCACGAGCGGCTGGCGGCGGCGCTGCGGCCGAGGCGCGTGCTGCTCGTGCTGGACAACTGCGAGCACGTGATCGAGCAGGTCGCCGAGCTGGCCGAGGCGCTGCTCGCCGCGGCGCCGCGGCTGACCGTGCTGGCCACCAGCCGGGAGCCGCTCGGCGTGGACGGCGAGGTGCTGTGGAGCGTCCCGCCGCTCGACCTGCCGGCGGGCACGGACCTGACCGAGATGGCCCGCTCGGACGCGGTCCGCCTGTTCGTGGCGAGGGCCGCCGCCTCGGCCCGCGGGTTCGCCCTGGAGGCGGGCAACGCGCAGGCCGTGGCCCAGCTCTGCCGGCGGCTCGACGGCATCCCGCTGGCCCTGGAGCTGGCGGCGACGCGGGTGCGGGCGCTCGGCGTCCAGGGCGTGGTGGACCGGCTGGACGACCGGTTCAGGCTGCTGGCGTCCGGACGGCGGGGCGCGCCCGCCCGGCAGCAGACGCTCACCGCCGTGATCGACTGGAGCTGGGACCTGCTGTCGGACGAGGAGCGGGTGGTGCTGCGCCGCCTGGCCGTGCACGCCGACGGCTGCACGCTGGAGTCGGCCGAGGCGGTGTGCGCGGAGCCGGGGCTCGACGTGCTCGACCTGCTGGCCCGGCTGGTCGATCGCTCGCTCGTGGTCGTCACCGAGGGCACGACGGGGGTCAGGTACCGGCTGCTGGAGTCGGTGTCCGAGTACTGCGTGGGCCGCCTGGCCGACGCCGGCGAGCTGCCCGGCGTACGCCGCGCGCACCTGAGCCACTACCTGGAGCTGGCCGTCGAGGCCGAACCCGGCCTGTACGGCGGAGGGCAGCGGGACCGCCTGCTGCGCCTGGACGCCGAGTCGGCCAACATGCGGGCCGCGCTCGACACCGCGATCGCCGAAGGGGCCGCCGACGCCGCCACGCGCCTGGTCAACGCGCTGGCCTGGTACTGGTTCCTGCGCGGCCGGCTGGCCGAGGGCAGGCGCTCGCTGGGCGCGGCGCTGGCCGTCGAGGGGCCGGACGGCCCGGCCCGGCACAGGGCGGCGGCCTGGCACGCCGGGTTCGCGCTCATCCTGGGCGAGCAGGTCGCCTGGGAGCCGCTGCTCGACCGGATCGCCGACCCGGGCCAGCGGGCCAGGGCCGAGCTGTTCGTCGGCATGGGCGTGCCCGACATGGTCACCGGCCAGGAGCTGACCGGACGGGCGCTGGCCGCCTGCCGCGCGCTCGGCGACACGTGGGGCGTGGCCGTCGCGCTGGCCAGGCAGGCGCGCGACGCGTTCACCATGCGGGACAACGAGGCGCTGGAGCGCGACGCGGGGGAGAGCGCGCGGCTGTTCGGCGAGCTGGGTGATCGCTGGGGCATGTTGCAGGCCACCGAATGGCTGGCGGGCGCGGCCGAGATGGCCGGCGACCACGAGCGGGCCGGCCGGCTGTTCGCCGAGGGGCTGCGCATGGCCGAGGAGCTCGGCCTGTGGCCCGAGGCGGCCGGGCGCATCGCCTGGCTGGGCTGGACGGCGCTGCACGGCGGCGCGTACGACCAGGCCATGGAGCTGTGCGGACGGGCGATGAAGCTGGCGCTCGACCAGGGCTACAAGACGGGCGAGACCATGGCCGAGATGGGCCTGGCCTTCGCCGCGCGCCGCGCCGGGCTGCTCGACCTGGCCGAGTCGCACTTGCGCCACCTGCTGGAGGGCGTGCCGCGCGACCCCGGCGTCGAGCCGCCGCTGCACCTGCCGGACCTGCTGGTCGAGCTGGGCCACGTCACCGAGCGGCGCGGCGACCCGGCCGCGGCCATGGAACTGCACCGGGAGGCGCTGGCCGCGGCGGTCCGGGTCGGCGACCCGCGTACGGCGGCGGCGTGCGTCGCGGGCGCGGCGTCGGCGGCCGGGCCGACCGAGCTGGCGGCGGTGCTGCTGGGGCTGGCCGCCGCGGTCCGCGAGCAGATCCGGACCCCGGCGACCGCCTCCGAATGCGAGGAGGACGAGCGTGTCACGGCCAGGGTCCGCGACACGCTCGGCGAGCCGGCCTTCCTGGAGGCGTACGAGCGGGGCGGCACGTACAAGCTGGACGACGCCCTGGGTCTGTTCTGAGCGCTAGCGCCCGACATGCTCGGCCAGGCGGTCGAAGAACTCGTCCCAGCCGGTCCTGGCCTGCTCGGCGTGCGCCTGGTCGGTGTTGACGCCGAACTGGTGGAAGCGCATCTCGGTGCCGCCGTCCCGGTCGAGCAGGTCGAGCGTCACCACCGAGGCGGGGCCGTCGCCGGGGTTGTCGGGGTCGCCGGTCGTGAACACGAGCCGCGCGGGCGCCTCCACCTCGCGGTAGGAGCCCTCCAGCGTGGCCTCGAACCCGTCCTCGCCGACGAGCGTCGCGCGCCACCGTCCGCCGGGGTGGGCGTCGAGGGTGATCCGGCCGACCGGCGTGGCCAGCATGCGGGGGCCGAACCAGCGGGAGAAGCGCTCGGGCTCGGTCCAGGCGGCGTAGACGTCCTCGCGGGGGGCGTCGAAGGTGCGGACGATCTCGTACTGTGCGGTCTGCGTCGTTGTCATGTCTCTACGATGCGGGAGCGGCCTTACGCTCCTCTTCCCGCGGCCTTACGGTGATCCGGCGCACCGGCCGTCGGCGAGGTGCTGATCGACGGCCCGCGCATCCTGTCGGTGGGCCCCCGCGGCAGCGCGGGCGACGCCCCCGAGACGCTCGACCTGCGCAGCAACAGGAACGCGTTCCCCGGTGATCCCCGAGGTGTGGAGCCGCTGGCTGGCCCGCGACCCGGTGGTCATGGCCGCCGAGCCCGCCACGCCGAGGCGCTGCGCTCGATGCGGGCCGTCTGGGTGGACGCCGGCAGCCGCGACGGGTACTACCTGGACCTCGGCGCCACGGCGTTCCGCCGCGCGCTGGAGGCGGCGGGCGTACCGGACGAGCGGGTCTGTTTCGAGCTCTTCGACGCCGGACACGGCGCGATCGAGTACCGCCATCCCCTCGCCCTGGCGTGGCTCGTCCGCCACCTGTCCGCCTGACGGGACGCCGGGCGCTAGGCTGCCGCGTGTGGAGTTGAAGGATCAGGTACGCGAGCTGCGCGCCCAGGGCAGGTCCCCCAAGGAGATCGCCCGCGCGCTCAAGGTGTCGCCGTCGGTCGTCGCGCCCCTCGTGCGCGCCATCGCCGCCGAGAACGTGACGTCCGCCGAGCCCGAGGTGGTCGGCTGCTGGGCGAACGTCGGCTGGAGCGCAGGGCTGGGCGTCGACCCGTCCAAGGGCTGGACCGACGAGGCCCCGGAGTCGGGCGCGGGCGGCATGGTGTGCGTGCTGGTCGCCCGGCGCCACACCTGGGACCGGATGACCGTCTGCGGCTACCTCGCCGACGTCTACTGCCTCGGCGTGAAGAACACCATCGGCCCCGACGTGCTCGGCGAGCGCGACCTGCGCAGGTTCCGCGAGTACTTCTTCGGCGAGTACGCGGGCTACCAGGAGGTGCCGATCGAGCTGGCCCAGCACCTGGTCTTCGGCTCGACGGACTACGCCCGCACGCTCGGCTTCGAGCCCCACGAGGACTTCGCGCCGGTCAGCGACCTGCTGGGCAAGTGGGAGGGCGGCTCGGCCATCACCTTCGGCCGCGACGGCAAGCCCTTCTACATCCAAGGCCCGCACGACGACCCCGGCAAGGTCCTGCGCATCCTGCGCCGCACCCTCACCGACGACCAGTTCGACTACTTCATCGAAGACCCGTCACCCGCATCGTGACGTTGAGGCGTCCGGCGGCCAGGCCCGTGGCCGGGTCGCCGGTGCCCGGACAGACCTTCGGCACGCCGTGATAGGCGAACCGGGACGCGCCGCCGAACACGAACAGGTCACCCGAGGCCAGCTCGACGTCCGTGTACGGCTTGCCGCGCGTCTCGGTGTTGCCGAAGCGGAACAGGCACGTGTCGCCGACGCTCAGGGACACCACCGGGGCGTCGGAGCGTTCGTCCTTGTCCTGGTGCATGCCCATCCTGGCCTGGCCGTCGTAGAAGTTGACCAGCGCGGTGTCCGGTTCGTAGCCGTCGTCCGGACGGCCGTAGGCGTCGGCGAGCGCGCGGCGGCCGAGGTCGCCGAGCCAGCCGGGGAACGCGGCCACCTGCCGCCCGTTCACGTCGTGGGCGAGACGCGTGTACCGGTACGGCTGCCAGTGCCAGCCGACGCACACCGTCCGCACCGACATCACGCCGCCGCCGGGCAGCACGGTGTGCCGGATCGGCACCGGGCCGGTCGCCCAGGCGCGGCAGGCGCGCACCAGGTCCTGCTGCTCGCGGAGGGACAGCCAGCCGGGGACGTGCACTGCGCCGGGGGCGATCTCCCGCATGGGCAGAGGGATCACGATTCTTCTCGATATATCAGGTTTCGTCCTATTCGCCATGGTGTGCCGTCGGTGTCGGCTCCGCGCATGCCTTCCAGTGTCCCAGGGGCGGCCAGGGCGACCGCGCGGGCCGTGGCCGCGAAACCGTACGTCCGGTTCGGGTCCCAGCCGGTGCTGCGGCGCAGGCGCCCGCTCATCCCGGCCCACCCCGCCGGCGCGCCCGCGACCACCCAGGCGTCGGGGTCTCCCGCCGTGAACCGCCTGGCCTGGCGCAACCACGACGCCGCCGTCTCCGGCCAGGCGACCACCGCGAGCACCGTCCCCTCCCAGGCGTCCGCGAACGCCTCGGCCAGGAGGGCGCCGTCCCGGCCGTGGCCGACCACCACGGCCCGCGCCCTCGGGCGCTGGGCCCGGACCAGCGCGAGCACCCCCTCCAGCTCGGCGATCGGCTCGTCCGTCATGTCGCGTCGTGGAGGACGAGGCCGAGGGTGTGCCGCAGCCCGGAACGCACGGTGCTGACCCCGTGCCGCACCGGCGAGGCCGACCAGCCGCGCGAGGAGCGCACGGGCCGGTCGCGGGTGGTGAAGATCAGCCCGTGCCCCTGCGGCAGGGCGGTCACCGTGCCCCGCGACTGGGCCCTCGGCCGCTGCTCCACCAGCAGGAACTCGCCCCCGGTGTAGTCCTCGCCGGGCCGGTCGAGCCCGATCACGACCTGGAGCGGGAACACGAGGTCGCCGTACAGGTCGCGGTGGAGGGCGTTCCAGTCGTTCTCGCGGTAGCGCAGCAGGATCGGGGTCGGCCTGGTCTGTCCCGCCGCATGGCACATGTCCAGCCACTCGCCGAAGTCGTCCGGCCAGGGCGCAGGCTGGCCGAGCCGGGCCGCCCAGTCGCGGGCGATCGGCAACAGACGGGGATAGAACGCCGCCCGCAACGCCTCGACCAGCGGCGGGAACGGCCGGCGGAAGTACCGGTACTGGCCGGAGCCGAACCGGTGGCGTGCCATGTCGATCGTGGCACGGAACCGGCCGGGCTCGTCGTACAGGCCGGAGATCTCCGCGCACTGCGCCGGCGAGAGCAACCGCGGCGTCAGCGCGCAGCCGTGGGCGTCGAGCTCCCCGGCCAGCCGCTTCCAGTCGGCCCCTTCGACCTGCGGGAACCCCGTCATGGCAGCACGCTCCACAGCTGCGGCTGGAGCACGCCTTCGAGGGTGAGCAGGTCGCACTTGCGGTCCAGGCCGCCCGCGTAGCCGGTCAGCGCGCCGTCCGCGGCGACCACCCGGTGGCAGGGGACCACGACGAGCAGTGGGTTCGCGCCGATCGCCGCGCCGACCGCGCGGACCCGGTCCCGCGCCACGCCGGCGCGCGCGGTCAGCTCCCCGTAGCTCGTGGTGGTCCCGTACGGCAGCGCCGCCACCTCCGCCCACACCCGCTGCTGGAACGCCGTCCCGTGGGTGGCCAGGGGCAGGTCGAAGGAGGTACGCCCGCCCGCGAAGTACTCGCCGAGCTGCCGCTCCGCCTCCCCGAACGCGGCCGGCTCCCGGCGTCCGGGCGGCGCGCCCACGTCGAACGACACGCGGGTCAGACGCCCCTCGCCGTCGCCGACGAGCAGAATCTCGCCCAGCGGGCTGTCGATGATGGTGTGGATG
Source organism: Nonomuraea sp. NPDC052265 (assembly GCF_044547985.1). Classification (NCBI taxonomy): domain Bacteria; kingdom Bacillati; phylum Actinomycetota; class Actinomycetes; order Streptosporangiales; family Streptosporangiaceae; genus Nonomuraea; species Nonomuraea sp. NPDC052265. The sequence continues at coordinate 300,344 of NZ_JBIUBJ010000001.1, read as the reverse complement.
TCCATACTCTCTACAACACCGGAGCGTCCGCGGAAGTCAGCGGTTTTCGGACGTCGTGGCTGGATGGGAGAGGAAGTTCATGGCCGAGTCGCGAGAGCACACCTTCACCGGGACGCGGGGGCCGAACGTCGTCCGCGAATGGCCGCACGACCGGCCCCGCTACCTCGCCCTCCTGGTCCACGGGTACGGCGAGCACATCGGCCGCTACGAGTACGTCGCCGACCGCCTGGTCCGGCACGGCGCCGCCGTCTACGGACCCGACCACATGGGCCACGGCAGGTCGGCGGGCGACCGCGTGCTCGTCGAGGACTTCGAGGACGTCGTCACCGACGTGCACGCCGTCGAGGAACGCGCCAGGGCCGACCATCCCGGCGTCCCGGTCGTGCTGGTCGGCCACTCCATGGGCGGCATGATCGCCGCCCGGTACGCCCAGCGCCACGCGGAGGGCCTGACCGCGCTGGTGTTGTCGGGCCCGGTGATCGGCGAGTGGCAGGTCGTCCCCGCGCTGATGGCGCTCGACGAGCTGCCCGACATCCCCATCGACCCGGCCACGCTCTCCCGCGACCCGTCCGTGGGGACGGCGTACGCGGACGACCCGCTGGTCTGGCACGGGCCGTTCAAGCGGGCCACGGTGGAGGCGTTCGCCGCGATGCTGGACACGATCGCCAAGGGGGGCACGTTCGGGTCCTTGCCCACGTTGTGGGTGCACGGGGAGGACGACCAGCTCGTACCGTTGGCCGGGAGCCGGGCCGGGGTGGAGGCGGTCAAGGGGATCGACCTGACCGAGCGCATCTACGCCGGGGCCCGGCACGAGGTGTTCAACGAGACCAACAAGGACGAGGTGCTGGACGACGTCCAGGCGTTCGTGGACCGGGTGCTGGGCGACCGGTAGCCAAGAGGCGTCCCGGCGCCAGGGCGTTGAGGCTGGCGAACCGGCTCGCGGCGGCCGGGGACGAGCGCAGCGCCGGCGAGGTCACGCCGATGCCCAGCCTGATGCGGCCCATCAAAGGCGAAAACCGCCAACTTACCCTGGACACCGACACGAGCACCGTTCCCGCTTGGTGTGAGCGCCGGTAACGCGCTCGCCTCGCCCTCCGAACAGGAGCCGGCGCCACCACCGAGAACGCCGCCATCCTCCTCATGCCCCCACAGCAGCCGAAAAGGTTCCAGCGGAACACGCGCCGCCCGCACCAGAACGCGAGCAGCCACCCGAGGCCCCCACCGCAGCCCCATCCACTCCGCTCCCCGAGCGCGAACGCGCCCCCGCCCCCGGAGGCCGATGATTTTCTGGCTTCCCCGAGGTCTGCATGAACCGAGGAGGCGACATGAACGAACGGGTACGGGCGTTGACGGCAGGGGTGGCGCTGCTTGAGCGGGCCATCGACTACACCTTGGGCAGCCTCCGCATAGTCAGCCCCCATGTGCTGTGCCGCCCCACCCCGTGCTCCCGCTGGAGCCTCCAGGCGCTCCTGGACCACATGCACGACTCCTTCGAGGCCCTGAACGAGGCCGCGCTCGGCCACATCGCCCCCGCCCGCAGGCCCGTCCCCGTCGGCGGCCCCGCGCCCGGCAACCCGGCCCTGCTGCTCAGGGACGGCGCGAGCGAAGTACTCGGCACCTGGACGGGCACGATCGAGGCGGGAATGATCTCCGTGGGGAACGTCCCGATGACGACGCCGATGGTGGCCGCGGCGGGCGCCATCGAGATCACCGTGCACGGCTGGGACATCGCGCGAGCCTGCGGCGAACACCGCCCGATCCCGCACGCCCTGGCCGAAGAGCTGCTGGACCTGGCCCACCTGTTCGTCACCGACGAGGACCGCCCGTTCCGGTTCGCCGCCCGGCTCCGGCCGCCCCCGCTGGCCACCGCCCAGGAACACCTCCTCGCCTACCTCGGCCGCAACCCGAACTGACGGCATGACCGGCCCCCCACCCGGCGGCGGCACCCCGTACGATCAAAGAGGGACACGGGGCCCGGCATCCGTCCGGCCGGTCGCGGGCCAGGTGCCTCGACCGGGCCGGCCAACGTGATGGCGACGACCGTTCTTCGTGCGGCCGTCGCCATCACCCCGAACGCCGCCCGCTTTCCCCTGGTTGCCGGGGGTGGTGTCAGGCGTCTTCGGCGGTCGCCGCCCCGACGACCTCCAGGACCTGGTCTCCGTATTTGGCGAGCTTGTTCTCCCCGACCCCGTTGACCCTGCTCAGCTCCGCCAGGGAGGACGGCGCCGACGTGGCGATCTCCCGCAACGTGGCGTCGTGGAAGATGACGTACGCGGGCACGCCCTGCTCCTTGGCGGCGGCCCCCCGCCAGGCCCGCAGCCGCTCGAACAGCGGCGCCGCCTCGGCGGGCAGCTCGGCGGCCGGCTGCCCCTTCGCCCCGGACGCCCCGGACGACCCCGACGACCTGGACGCCCGGGACGCCGGACGGGCCGTGTCGCGGCGCAACGGCACCTCCCGCTGCCCGCGCAGCACGTCGGCGCTGGCGTCGGTGAGCACCAGCGTGCCGTGGTCGGACTCCACCGCGAGCAGGCCCTGGGCCAGCAGTTGCCGCACCACGCCGTGCCATTCGGAGTTGCCCAGGTCGGTGCCCACGCCGAACACGCTCAGCGAGTCGTGGCCGTGCTGGAGCACCTTGGCCGTCTTCTTGCCGAGCAGGATGTCGACCACCTGCCCGACGCCGAACTTCTGGCCGCGTTCCCGCTTCAGCCGGAGCACGGTGGACAGCACCTTCTGGGCGGCGATCGTGCCGTCCCATGACTCGGGCGGGCTCTGGCAGGTGTCGCAGTTGCCGCAGGGCTCGGTGCCCTTCTGCCCGAAGTAGTCGAGCAGCATGACCCGGCGGCAGCCGGCCGTCTCGCACAGCGCCAGCATGGCGTCGAGGTGGAGGACCTGGCGGCGGCGGTGGGCCTCGTCGCCCTCCAGGGCCATGCGCCGGTGCTGGACGACGTCTTGGAGGCCGTAGGCCATCCAGGCGGTGGCGGGCAGGCCGTCGCGCCCGGCCCGGCCGGTCTCCTGGTAGTAGCCCTCGACCGACTTGGGCAGGTCGAGGTGGGCGACGAAACGCACGTCGGGCTTGTCGATGCCCATGCCGAACGCGATGGTGGCCACCACGATCAGCCCGTCCTCGCGCAGGAAGCGGGACTGGTGGGCGGCGCGGGTGCGGGCGTCGAGCCCCGCGTGGTACGGCACCGCCGCGATGCCGTGGTCGGCCAGGAACGCGGCGATCTTCTCCACCGACGAGCGCGACAGGCAGTAGACGATGCCGGAGTCGCCAGGGTGCTCGGTGCGCAGGAAGTCGAGGAGCTGCCGCTTGGGGTCGCTCTTGGACGTGATGCGGTAATGGATGTTGGGCCGGTCGAAGCCGGCCACGAAATGGCGGGCCTCGTCGAGGCCGAGCCGGGTGGAGATCTCGGCGTGGGTGGCCGGGGTGGCGGTGGCGGTCAGCGCGATGCGCGGCACCTGCGGCCAGCGCTCGCGCAGCTCCGACAGGGCGAGGTAGTCGGGGCGGAAGTCGTGGCCCCACTGCGACACGCAGTGGGCCTCGTCGATGGCGAACATCGAGATCTCGCCCTTGGCCAGCAGCCGCATCGTGGCCTCGACGCGCAGCCGCTCGGGGGCGAGGTAGAGCAGGTCGAGCTCGCCGGCCAGGAACTCGGCCTCCACGAGCTGGCGCTCGCCGAAGTCTTGGGTGGAGTTGAGGAAACCGGCCCGCACGCCGAGCGCGCGCAGCGCGTCGACCTGGTCCTGCATGAGCGCGATGAGCGGCGAGACGACGACCCCCACCCCGGGACGCACGAGGGCCGGGATCTGGTAGCAAAGGGACTTGCCGCCGCCGGTGGGCATGAGCACCAGCGCGTCGCCGCCGCCGACGACGTGGTCGATGATCTCCTGCTGACCCGCCCTGAACGAGTCGTAACCGAAGACGCGGTGGAGAACCTCGGTGGGGGTATCCATGCGGCTACCTTACGTGGTCGTCGATCGACGTTCCGTCAGTTTCCGCCGACGGCGGACCGCGGGTCTCAGGTCGGCTCGGCGGGCAGCGCGCCCTCCTGCTCCGGCGCCCGCCCGTACCGATCGTAGGCCACCAGGAGAGCGCTCCGAGGCGATCCCGAGCACCGCGCACACCAGGTAGAGCTGCGTCACCGTGCGCATCTGCGACCAGGCGAGCACCGCGAGCCCGCCCAGCAGGGATCCGGCGGTCATCAGCGCGCGCCCGCCGTGCCGGTCCAGCCGGCGTCCGACCAGGGGCGCGAACAGGGCGGAGACCAGCACCGACACCGTGATCGCCCCGGTGAGCCGGGCGACCCCGGTCCGCAGGTCGCGGGCCATCGGCGGGATGAACACCGAGAACGCGTGGTAGAGCACGCCGTAGCCGGCCGTCTGCGTGATCGCCAGGGCCTGACCGCGCGGGCCGGCGACCTGGGACCGGGTACGGCGATCACGCCCTGGTGCGTTCCCGTCCACCACCCCGGAACACGGTGACGAAGGTCACTCTGGCGCCGAGTAGCGTCGAACGCATGAGTCTTTCCTACGTGGTGACCGGCGGCGGGCGTGGCATCGGGAAGGCCGTGGTCCAGCGGCTCCTGGGGGAGAAGGACACCGTCGTCGTCATCGACCGCGACGGCGGCTCGCTGTCCTGGACGGGCCCCCGCGTCATCCCCGTGGTGGGCGACGCGGCCGACGAGGAACTGGTCGGCTGGGCCGCCGACCGGGCCCAGGAGGCCGGCGCGCTGGCGGGCTGGGTCAACAACGCGGCGATCTTCCGTGACGCCTCCGTGCACGACGCCCCGATCGCCGAGGTCAGGCGGCTCGTCGCGGCCAACCTGGACCTGGCGCTGGTGGGTTGCGCGGTCGCCGTCCGCCGGTTCCTCGCGGCGGGCACGCCGGGCGCGATCGTCAACGTCACCTCGCACCAGGCGACGAGGGCGGTCCCCGGCAGCCTGCCCTACGCCACGGCCAAGGCCGCGACCGAGGGCCTGACCAGGTCCCTGGCCGTCGAGTACGGGCGGTACGGCATCAGGGTCAACGCCGTCGCGCCCGGCTCGGTGGCCACCGAACGCTACGAGGACTTCCTGGCCTCCAGGAGCGCGGACGAGGTCGTGGCCGTCGAGCGCGAGATGGCCAGGGTCCACCCCCTGGGCCGGGTCGCCTTCCCGGACGAGGTGGCCTCGGTCGTGGCGCACCTGCTCTCGCCGGACGCCTCGTTCGTCAACGGGGCGACGATCCCCGTGGACGGGGGCCGGACCGTGCTCGGCATCGATCCCGAAGCCAGGGAATGAAAACCATTGTCACCCGGTTGAGGGGGGCATGAAGAAGAACCTGCACCCCTCGTACCGTCCGGTCGTCTTCCGCGACCCGAGCGCCGGCTTCGCCCTCCTCACCCGCTCGACCCTGACGAGCAGCAGGACCGTCGAGTGGGAGGACGGCAGGACCTACCCGGTCGTGGACGTCGACGTGTCGTCGGCCAGCCACCCGTTCTACACCGGCCGCAGCCGCGTCCTCGACACCGAGGGCCGCGTCGAGCGCTTCAACCAGCGCTACGGCAGGAAATGACAACCAAGGCTTGACCCGCCCCTGTCCGCTCCTCGCCTTCCGGCCGGAGCGGCCGGGGGCTTCGGCATGTCACGCCGAGGACGCGCCGGGCGGGCATGCTGGGGCTACTCGTGGGTACAAGGCTTTCACCGGCGTGGGAGCAATGGTGATCGCTATGGGTCTCTCTGGAAGGGAACGCCGCCTCCTCGCTGAGATCGAGCAGGGCCTCGAACGGGACGACCCCGAGCTGGCCCGGCGTGTGGCGGCGATCAACAGGATCGAGTCCGACGGAATCGACTACCCGCAAGCCTGCGGCGACCGGCTACGGGTGTGGGTGCTGACCCATGTCTGGATCATCTTCGGGCTGGCCGCCGCCGTGATCCTGCTGCTCCTGCTGGCCGTGCTCACCACCTGACGGCCCGGCGCGGCGGCGCCTGAGCACCGCCAGGTCCACCGCGGCCACCACGGCCACCGCGGCGGCGATGGCGGCCTCCCAGACCCACACCTGCTGCCCCGTGGACATCGCGCGGGCCGTGAAGAAGACCGCCGCGACCACGGCGACGACCAGGGCGATCCACGACAGGATCCGCCTCGCGCGCAGCGGGCTGCGCGCCGTCACCGGCTCGCCGCCCTCGCGGTTGCGCAGCCACATGCCGCTCTCCTCTCAGGCCAGGCACCGCAGCGCGGCGGCGACCCGCGGGTCGAGCCCGTCGGTCGGCAGCCGTCCCACGGTGGCCTCCACGAACTCCGGGTACGACAGCGACGCGCTGCCCTGGTCGACGCTCACCCAGATCTGCTCGGCCGTCTGCTCCACCTGCGCCCTCGACTCCTGCTCGGCCAGCACGAACCGCCCGACGGCGACCCGCCAGAACGTCCTGTCGTCGATCTCCTCCGCCGACACCGGCACGCCGACGTCGTCGGCGTGGGTGGCGTACTCGGAGTCGTAGTGGAAGGTCTGCAACCCCACCGGGTACGGGCCCGCCGTCGTGTCGATCAGCGCGTCACGGCCCAGGGCCCGCATGCGCTCGCGCGTCTCGCCGTTCTTGGTGCGCCACTCCTGGAGCACCTCCTCGACGGGCACGTCACGCCGCTGCCGTACGGACCACTCGTTGAAGTCGTTGAACCCGGTCACCCCCTCGGCGGCCACCCGGGTCAGCAGCTCCTGCACGGTGCCGTCGAGGCAGGCGTGGTTGTACGCCTCCTCGCCCGCCAGATGGGCGAGCACGTCGCGGACCGACCACCCGGCACAGCGAGAGGGACGCGCCCAGCCGTCCTCGTCGAGCCCGTCGAAGAACCGGTCGAGCCGGGCCGCCTCGGTGTCGAAGATGTCGAACGGGTCGAACTCTCGCAGCAGCTCCTCAGCCATACACCGGACGTACCCCTCAGGCCCCGACTTTCACGGCCAGCGCGCCCAGAGCCGACCTGGCCTGCTCGTACTCGGCGCGGCAGGAGGGGGCGCGCTCGGCGGGAACCCAGCCGCCCTTGGCGATGCGGGCGTACCTGACGGGGTCGGCGCCGTACAGGAGGCAGGCGAACGTGGCGGACGCGGCCGTCCCCGACAGGTGGTCCGCGTCCGTGTGGGCGGCCAGCAGGTGGCGGGCCTCGGCGGCGGCCACCACGTGGCCGCCGTCGCGCGCGGCGAGCGTCAGCGCGGCGAACCGGTCGGCCTGAGGCTCGTCGGCGGGCAGGCCGTTGAGCGCGGCCAGGGCGTGGCCGAGCTGGTGGTGGTAGAGAGCGGCCAGCGCGCCGTCCACGCGGGCGGCGGTGGTGCGCCGGTCGGCCTCCTCGGTCTCGGAGATGCCGGTGAGCGTCCGGTGGATCTTGCTGACCAGCGAGTAGCAGATCGTGATCCGCCGCCTGCCGGCGTCCCAGGTGGCGCGGGGGGAGTCGCAGCCGCGGGCCACGACCTCGACCCCGCCGAGCCGGGGCCGTAGGACGCCGCTGTCCTTCAGGAGCTTCCTGGCGTGTTGTTCGCGGGCCGTGTCGGCGGGTTCGTAACGGACCGAAGGCGCCGCCCCCAGCGTGCTCGTCAGGCTCAGGACGAGGGCGATCAGGGGGTTCGGCATGGGCGGGGCTCCTGTCGGATCGACGTGCTGTCCGTGAGACGGCGTGCCGCCTCCTTTGCAAATGGGACAGTCCATGCGGCGATCCAATGATCGATAAACCCCGGTGCGCGTAAAAGAAATCCGGAAAAGCCGAAGGCCCGGCTCCCACCAGGGGAACCGGGCCTCGACGATCAATCAGCGGTGGTGCCAGGAACGGTAGACCTTGACGTAGTCGCGACGGCTCTCGGAGCCGTTGAGCTCGTCGTTGCCCTCGTAGACGGCCTTGAACGTGCCGCTCTTCCAGGCGCGGGTCTTGGTGGAGAACTTGCCGCCCCAGGAGGTCTTGGCCGAGGCGACCCACTTCCAGCCGCTGGAGCCGTTGGCGCGGTAGTAGACGCTGACCTTCTCGCCGCGCAGACCCTCCCAGCCTTCGTCATCGACCTGAAGGCGGCCGGAGAAGTAGATCGAGCGGCCCTGACGGACCTTGTAGGGGTCGGCCGTGAAGCGCGAGACGCGGGTGTCGGCCTTGCCCTTCTGGATCTCGACGCTGAAGAACGCGGAGTCGGTGGCGACCTGCTTGTTGTCCTTGTCGAAGGCCACGGCGGTGGCCTTCCACTTGCCGGCGAAGTCGCCCTCGTTGAACGGGACGGCGAAGCGCCAGCCCTCGAGGTCCTTGACGTCCTTGGCGCGGAAGGTGCGGAAGTTGCCCTCCGGCGCGACGCTCAGCGTGACCTTCTGGACGTCGGAGCTGGCCCCGATGTCGAAGTACGCGGTGGTCTCGCTGCCGGCCTTCACCACGACCGGGTTGGGGGTGATGTCACGGATCTTGAGCTCGGTGGCGTGCTTGGTCGCGGTGGCGGAGGCGGCGCCCGCGCCGGAAACCAACATGGCCCCGCCTACGAAGGCGGTGATGATTCCTACTGCGATCTTTCTCATGAGGGTGCTGATTCCTCTCCCCGTATCGACTCGAAGCCGGCACCGGGGCGCGCCGGCTTCCTCTACTACTTTGAGGCACGAGTTGGGGAAAAGGTTCGCTAAAGATACAGAAAATATTTGATCACGGTCCCAACCAGGACTTATGCAAAAAAATCATTTAGTGCAGTCGTGACCAACTACAGTCTGGCTCATGACAGACGTCTACGCGCTCGGCGAGCCGCTCGGGGTCGTCTCCAGCGGCCGGGTGCGGCACGAGAACGAGGCCAGACTGGACGTCTGCGGCCCCGAGTTCACCCTGGTCGTCGCCCTGTCCAGGCTCGGTCACCGATGCGCGTACGCCGGCCGGGTGGGTGACGACGAGCTGGGCGCCAGGGCGCTGACCGTGCTCAGGGGCGAGGGCGTGGACGTCGGGGACGTGCGGGTGGTCGAAGGGGCGCGTACCGGGATGGTGCTCAGGGAGGTGCGCGTCGGCCGCGAGCCGGTGACGGCCCAGTACCGCACCCGCTCGGCCGGGTCGCGGCTGTCGCCGGGCAACGTGCCGATGGACCGGGTGGGCGCCGCGAAGATGCTGCACGTGACCGGCGTCACGGCGGCCCTGGGCAGGGACGCGCTCGACGCCGTGCACACCGCCATGAGCGCGGCGCGGACGGCCGGCGTCATGATCTCGTTCTCCGTGGACTACGTGCCCGAGCTGTGGCCCTCGGTCCGGGAGGCCGAGGAGGTGCTCGGTGAGCTCGCCTGTCAGTCCCATCTGCTCTTCCTCGCCCAGGACGAGCTTGACCTGGTCAAACCCGCTCTCACCCCCGAGCGCGAGGTCGTGGTCAACCGGGGCGCGAAGGGCGCCAGCGTGCGTGCCGACCGCATGCGTTACGACGTGGCCGTCCCGCAGGTGCCCGTCGTGGACATGGCGGGCTCCGGCGAGGCGTTCGCGGCCGGTTACATCAGCGCCGCGCTCGACGGCCTGACGCCGCAGGAGCGGCTGCACCGGGGCGCGCTGTTGAGCGCGGCGGCGATGGCGAGCGTGAGCGACTGGCAGGGCTTGCCGACCAGGGCGGAGTTGTGACGCAGAATTTCGCAATGGCTTGACGTGATTGCGCAAACATTTGACTGGTGATTGTCGTGCGGCGCCTCTCAAATCGTCCGCTCGATGCGCCGGAATTGCCGGGAAGGGCATCCTGGGCGGGTGTGGAAACGTCCGGCGGGGGTTACGTAAGTGATCGCAAGCGCTTGCGCGGGAGGCCGTATAGTTTGCGCATGACGCGACGACTCGCAGAGGTGGCGAAGAAGGTCGGGGTGAGCGAGGCGACGGTCAGCCGCGTGCTCAACGGCAAGCCGGGCGTGTCCGACGCCACGCGCGAGGCCGTGCTGACCGCGCTCGACGTGCTCGGCTACGAGCGTCCCACGCAGTTGCGCGGCGACCGGGCCCGCCTGGTCGGCCTGGTGCTCCCCGAGCTGCAGAACCCCATCTTCCCGGCCTTCGCGGAGGTCGTCGGCGGCGCCCTGGCCCAGCAGGGCTTCACCTCGGTGCTGTGCACCCGTACGGTCGGCGGCGTCTCCGAGGCCGACTACGTCGATCTCCTGCTCCAGCAGCAGGTCAGCGGCGTGGTCTTCGCCGGCGGCCTCTACGCCCAGGCCGACGCCTCGCACGATCACTACGAGCTGCTGCACGAGCGCAAGCTGCCGACCGTCCTGGTCAACGCGGCCGTCGAGCGGCTGGACTTCCCGCAGGTCTCCTGCGACGACGTGGTGGCCGCCGAGATGGCCCTGTCCCACCTGCGCGCGCTCGGCCACGAACGCGTCGGCATGGTGCTCGGCCCGAAGGACCACATGCCCTCGCGGCGCAAGCTGGAGACGTTCCAGGCCCGGGGCGGCGACCCGCTGCTCGTCGAGCACACGATGTTCTCCCTGGAAGGCGGGCACGCGGCCGCGGCCCGCCTGGTCAAGCAGGGGGTGACCGGCGTGATCTGCGCCAGCGACCTGCTCGCGCTCGGCACGGTCAGGGCGGCCAGGCGGGCCGGGCTCACCGTGCCGGGTGACGTCTCGGTCATCGGCTTCGACGACTCGGCGCTGATGAACTGCACCGAGCCGCCGCTGACCACGGTCCGCCAGCCGATCGACGCGATGGGCCGGGCCGCCGTCGACCTGCTGGTGGCCCAGATCGACAAGGCGGTGGTACCCGCCGACGAGCTGCTGTTCGAGCCGGAGCTGGTGGTCAGGGCCTCGACGGCGCGCGTTCGCGGCTGACCGCGCCCTCGTGCCCGTGAACATCGATGTGGCCGGCGTCGAAATCCGTTAGATTCGGGCAAATGTGGATCGAGAGGGCTCAAGAGCTCTATGAACGCGGGACCTATGCCGGGGACAGTGCGGCGCTCGCGACGTCCGACCGCGAGCTGGACGCCGTCGAGGCCGCGTTGTGCCTGGCCAGAGGCCGGATCATGCACGTGCGCCTCATGCAAGGAGGCGAGGCGGACCCGCGCGAGCTGCCGCTGTTCCAGCGGGCCACGACCCTGTTCAGGGCGCTCGGCGACCGGCGCGGGGAGGGGGAGTCGTCGTTCTGGGAGGGCTGTTTCCACCAGCTCGTCGAGGGCGATCTCGACCGCGCCGCGCCCCTGTTCGAGCGCGCCGGGGAGCTGGCCGCGGAGGCGGGCGACCTCGCCACGCTCGCGGAGGTGCTCAGGCACCAGGGGATCGTCGCCCACAGGTCCGGGCGGCTCGACGAGGCGCGCGAGAGGCTGACGGAGTCGTCGCGGCTGCGGCGTGAGCTCGGGCTCCTGGCGGGGGTCGCGTCCAACCAGGTCGGGCTGATCCGCATCGCCGCCGCCCAGGGGCGGCACGCCGAGGCGCTGGCGCTGGCCGACGAGGCCCGCGCCCTGGCCGAGTCGTGCGGCGCCGACCGCATCGCCGTCCATGTCGAGGAGGCCCGCGCCACCATCCCCACCTGACCGCCCGCGCGATCGTCCAGCAGTCAGCGGGCGCCGGGGCCGCGCAGCCACCTGTCGATGGCCACGGCCTCGCCGGCGGAGATCACCAGGGAGGCCCCGGCGGGCTCAGGCCGACTCACGGACCACCAGCTCGGTGGGCAGGATCACCGGCTCCCGCGAGCCGCCCTCGAACAGGCCGAGCAGCAGCCGGACCATGGCCGCCGCCTGCTCGGCGATCGGGTGCCGCAACGTGGTCAGCGGCGGCTCGGTGTACTTGGCCGCCTCGATGTCGTCGAACCCCACCACCGCCACGTCGTCGGGCACCCGCCGCCCGGCCTGGCGCAGCGCCTGGAGCGCGCCGACCGCCATCAGGTCGTTGCCCACGAACACGGCGTCGAGCGCGGGGTCGTCGCCGAGGAGCTGGCGCATCGCGATCGCGCCCGACTCCCTGGTGAAGTCGCCCACGGCCACGATCGAGCGGCGGTCGGAGTCGCGCAGCACGTTGCGGTAGCCGGTCAGGCGGTCCTGGCCGGCGATCATGTCCTGCGGGCCGGCGATCGTGGCGATCCTGCGCCGCCCGGACTCGACCAGGTGCCGCACGCCCGCCTCGGCCCCGCCCACGTTGTCGTTGTCGACGAACGGGATGTCCACCGGCACGGCCGGCCGCCCGTAGGAGACCACGGGGACGCGCAGCCGCGACAGCGCGGACGGCAGCGGGTCGGCGCCGTGCATGGAGATCAGCATGACGCCGTCGACGTGGCCGCCCGAGATGTACCGCTCGACCCGGGCGTGGCTCTTGGGCGAGGAGGCCAGCATCAGCACGACCTGCTTGTTGACCGCCTCCAGCTCGTAGCTGGCCGACCTGATCGCCGTGGAGAACATCGGGTCCTCGGAGAAGACCCGGGTGCCCGGCTCGCTGACGACCAGGGCGATCGAGTCGGTGCGCTGGGTGACCAGGCTGCGCGCCGCCGAGTTGGGCACGTAGCCCAGCTCGTCGATCGCGCGCTGCACGGCGTCGCGGATGTGCGGCGCGACGGTCGTCTGGTTGTTGACGACCCTGGAGGCGGTCGCGCGGGAGACGCCCGCCCGGGCGGCGACCGCCTCCAGCGTCGGGCGTCTCATGACTGCACCAAGAGGGAGAGCACGGAAAAAATCTACAGGCCGTTCCTGCTGATCACGTCGCGGTACCACAGAGCGCTGTCCTTGGGCACCCGGGTCTGCGTCGCGTAGTCCACGTGCACGATGCCGAACCTGCGCCGGTAGCCCTCCGCCCACTCGAAGTTGTCGAGCAACGACCACACGAGGTAGCCGCGCAGGTCGGCGCCCGCCTCGGCGGCCCGCTGCACCTCGCGCAGATGCCCGTCCAGGTACGCCACGCGCTCGTCGTCGTGCACCCGTCCGTCCTCGACCGTGTCCTCGAAGGCCGCGCCGTTCTCGGTGACCATGAGCCCGACCTGCGGATAGTCCTTCGAGAGCCGGACGAGCAGCCGGGACAGGCCGTCGGGCACGATCGGCCAGCCCATCGCGGTGACCGGCGCGTCCGCCGTGGTGAAGCGCACTCCCTCCGAGCCCGGCCAGGCGGCGTCGGCGGGCAGCCCAGGGCCCGACTCGACCACGCACGGGTTGTAGTAGTTCACGCCGACCAGGTCGATCGGCGCGTTGATCAGCTCCAGGTCGCCGTCGTGGACGTGCGCGGTCCCGCCGTTGCGGGCCGCCGCCGCGAGGACCTCCTCCGGGTACGTGCCGTACACCGCCGGGTCGAGGAACTGCCTGGTCAGCAGGGCGTGGACGCGTTCGGCGGCGGCCGCGTCCGCCTCGCCGGCGACCGCCGAGGGGTCGTTGACCTGGGCCGGGGTGAGCACCGGCGCGGAGTTGACCACGAGCATGATGCTGCGCGCCCCCGCCGCCCGCAGCCGGCGCGCGGCCAGGCCGTGGCCGAGCAGCAGATGGTGGGCCGCGCGCATGGCCTCGCCGGGGTCGCGGCGGCCGGGTGCGTGGACGCCGTTGCCGTAGCCGAGGAAGGCCGACACCCATGGCTCGTTGAGCGTCGTCCAGTGGGTCACCCGGTCGCCGAGCCGGTCGTGCACGGCCTGGGCGTAGTCGGCGAAACGGTAGGCCGTGTCGCGGTTCGTCCAGCCGCCGTGGGCTTCGAGGGCTTGGGGAAGGTCCCAGTGATAAAGCGTCACATAGGGCGAAATTTCAGCGGCTAGTAGTTCATCTACGAGCTTGTCGTAGAAGGCGAGGCCGCGCGGGTTGATCGGCCCGCTGCCGTCCGGCTGGACGCGCGGCCAGGCCACCGAGAACCGGTAGGCCCGGAGCCGCAGCTCGCGCATCAGCCCGACGTCGTCCTTGTACCGGTGGTAGTGGTCGCAGGCCACGTCACCGGTGTCGCCGTCGGCGACTTTCCCGGGGGTGTGGGAGAAGGTGTCCCAGATCGACCGGCCTCGCCCGTCCTCCTTGACCGCCCCCTCGATCTGGTAGGAGGCCGTGGCGGCTCCCCAGACGAATTCCTCGGGAAACTTCATCCCTTAACAGCTCCTTGCATGATTCCACCGATGATTTGCCTGCCGAACAGGGCGAAGACCGCCACGAGCGGCAGGACGCCGACCGCCGTGCCCGCCAGGCCCAGCACGTAGTCGTTGACGTATCCGCTGGCCAGCGTGGACAGGGCCACCTGGACGGTCGGGTTGTCCGGGTTCAGCACGACCAGCGGCCAGAAGTAGTCGTTCCACGCCGACATGAACGTCAGCATGCCCAGCACGGCCGCCGCCGGCCGCGCGGCGGGCAGCACGACGTGCCAGAACAGGCCCCACGTCGTGCAGCCGTCCACCCGCCCGGCCTCCAGCAGCTCGTCCGGCAGCGCCCGGGTCAGGTACTGGGTCATGAAGAACACCCCGAACGCGTTGACCAGCGCCGGCACGATCAGCGCGTAGTCCGTGCCGGTCCACTCCAGCTTCACCATGAGCAGGTAGAGCGGGATGATGCCGAGCTGGGCCGGGACCATCATGGTGGCCACGGTGATCACCAGCATGGCGTTCCTGCCCCGGAACCTCAGCTTGGCGAAGGCGAACCCGGCCAGCGTCGAGAAGAACATCACCGCGACCGCGATCGAGCCCGCCACGATGACCGAGTTCAGCAGCGCCAGCCCGAAGGGCACGGTGTCGAACACGCGGGAGACGTTGGCGAAGAAGTTCCCGCCGGGCAGCAGCGGCGGCGGGACCTCGGCCAGCGCCGAGTTGTGCCGCGAGGCCACCACGACGCTGTAGTAGAGCGGGAAGGCGGAGAAGAAGGCGACCGCGATGAGGGTCAGGTAGCGCAGTCTCATATCGTGCCGCCCTTCACCCGGCGGCTGATCAGGAAGTTGATCGCGGCGGCGGCCACCACGACCAGGAACATCAGCCAGGACGCCGCCGAGGCGTACCCGAAGTCGAACTTGGTGAAGCCCTGCTCGTAGACGAACAGCGCGAGCGTCTGGTACTGGCGGTCCGGGCCGCCGCTGGCCGCGCCGCCGCCCGCGCCGCTGCTCTGGCCGAACAGCAGCGGCTCGGCGATGATCTGCATCGCGCCGATCGTGGAGACGATGACGACGAAGATGATCGTGGGCCGGATCATCGGGATGGTGATCCGGCGGAGCTGGGTGAAGCTGCTCGCGCCGTCGAGGGTGGCGGCCTCGTACAGGTCGCGCGGTACGGCCTGCATGGCGGCCAGGAAGATGAGCGCGTTGTAGCCGGTCCAGCGCCACATGATCATCACGGAGAGCGCGATGTGCGAGGTCGCGGTGCCGGCCGCCCAGTCGATGTTCCCGATGCCGAACCACGACAGCACCCAGTTGATCAGCCCGAAGTCGCGGCCGAAGAGCTGGCTGAAGATCACCACCACGGCCACCACGCTGGTGACGTTGGGCAGCAGCATCGAGATGCGCAACAGCGTCTGGAAGCGCAGCCGCCGGTTCAGCAGATGGGCCAGCCAGATGGCCAGCAGGAGCTGCGGCACGGTGGACAGCACGCCGATGGACAGCGTGTTGAACGTGGCGTTCCAGAAGTAGCCGTCCGCCAGCAGCGTCTGGAAGTTCTTGGCGCCGACGAACGTGTGCTCCTCCGACAGCAGGGTCCAGTCGTGCAGGCTGACCCAGGCCGTGTAGATGAGCGGGAACAGCCCGAAGGCGCAGAACAGAAGGAAGAAGGGGGCGACGTAGGCGTACGGCGACACCCTCACGTCGAGGGTGTGCCGTACGCCACGCCGCCGGTGCCGGGCCGGCGCCGACAGCGGGAGCGTGCTCATTTGATCTTCTGGACGTCCTGGAGGACCTGCGCCCACGCCTCGTCGGGCGTCTGCTTGCCCTGCTCGACCCGGCCGAGCCCGTTGCCGATCGCCACCCGGACGTCGGCCTCCTTCGGGCCGAGGTGCTGCGGCTTGAGCGCCTTGGCGGCGTCGGAGTAGATCTTGCCGATGGGGGCGTCGCCGAAGAACGGCTTGGTGAAGTTCTGGATCGAGGGGTCGTCGTACAGCGCCGGGATCGACGGGAACGTGCCCTCCTCCTTGAACACCTTGGCCTGGTTCTCCTTGGAGGTCAGGAAGTCGATCAGCTCGGCCGCCTCCTTCGGGTGCTTGCTCTGCTTGGGCACCATCAGGTGGGAGCCGCCGCTGTTGCCCGAACCGCCCGGCACGGTGGCGATGTCCCACTTGCCGGAGGCGTCCTTGGCCTGCTCCTGGATGAACCCGGTCATCCAGGCCGGGCAGATGATCGTGGCGAACGAGCCCTTGGCGAAGCCGGTGTTCCACGGCGGGGTGAAGGCGGCCAGCTTGGCGGTCAGGCCCTCCTGGGTGAGCTGGTTGGACAGGTCCCACGCCTTCTTCACGTCGGGGTTGCTGTCCACGATGATCTTGTCCTGGGCGTCGTACAGGCCGACGGGGGCCTGGTTGACCATGGCGCGGAAGATCTCGCCGGGGGAGTCGACGAACTTGGCGCCGGCGACGTTCGCGGCGCCGAACTTCTTGCCGGTCTCGATGTACTGCTCCCAGGTCGGCCAGAGAGCGCTCACTTCGGCGCGCCCGTTCGGCAGCCCGGCCTTCTTGAACAGGTCCTTGCGGTAGCACATGGCCAGGCCGCCGACGTCGGTGCCGAGGCCGAGGAGCTGCTGCCCGTCCTTGCTGAGGCCCTGCTGCCACTTCCAGTCGAGGTAGTCGCCCTGGCGCTTGCCGAGTCCGTACTGCTTGAGGTCGACGAACTTGCCGGGCTGGGAGGTGAACGTGCTGATGTAGCCCACCTCGACGGCCTCGACGTCACCCGCGCCCGCGTTCGTGGCCAGGCGCTTGACCAGGTTGTTGTGGTGGTCGTTGAACTGGGTGACGGCCTCCACGACCTCGATGTTCGGGTGCGTCCTCCGGTATTCCTCGTAGAGCGGTTTGAAGCCGAAGTCGCCGAAGAGGCCGATGGACAGCTTGATCTTCTCGCCGGGCTTGGCGCTCGCCTCCGTGGTGGGACTTCCGCCGCCGCCGCAGGCCGTCGCCAGCGCGAGCAGGGACGCGGTGAGCACGGGCAGGGCGAGCCGCCGGATACGAGGGGTCATGGAAACCCTCCTGGGTAGAACGGGGGGATGTGTGAGAGAGCGCTCTCTCGCCAGATTCGCGGCCTCCGCGCCGCCCTGTCAACGGGGTCCGCATAACGATCGGCGTTACCAAGAGAGCGCGTTCAGGGCCGGTCCCGCGTCATGGCCGGATGGGTCGCGACCCGATCGAGGAGGTGACGAGCGACCTTCCGCCGGGCCCTCCGGCCGGGCTCCGGGGCGCTACGACCGGCGGCTGAGCACGCGGCCGACCATGCGGGCGTACATGCGGCCGGGGCTCGGGGCCTCGGCCAGGAAGCCGGGGAGCATCGGCAGCCCGACGGCGAAGGGGGCGAGCCGCTCGTACAGCTCGTTGGCGTCGGCGGGACGGTTCTCGGGCTGCTTCTCCAGCAGCTCGGCCAGGAGCGCGCCCAGCTTGTCGGGAAGGCCGGGGATGGCCGGTGGGCGTTCCTTGACCTGCTGCTCGAACACCACGTAATCGGTCGGCCCGGTGAAGAGCTGCCGCCCGGTCAGCATCTCGTGCAGGACGCAGCCGAGCGAGTACAGGTCGCTGCGCGGCTCGGCCACGCCGTGCTGGATCTGCTCGGGAGCCATGTACGCCGGCGTGCCGAGGATCTGGCCGATCCGGGTGAAGGTGGTGACGTCGGCGTCCCGCAGCAGCGCGAGCCCGAAGTCGAGCACCTTGACGCTCCCGTCGGGGCAGAGCATGAGGTTGGTCGGCTTGAGGTCGCGGTGGCAGATCGCCAGGGTGTGGGCCGCCGACAGCACCGCGCACGCCTGGGCCGCGATGGCCGCCGCCCACGGCACCGGCAGCGGGCCGTGCTCGCTGACCACGTCGGCCACGGTGACGCCCTCGATGAACTGCATGACCTGGTAGAGCCGCTGCTCGTGGGTGCCGAAGTCGTACAGCACGGGCGCGCCCGGATGCTCCAGCCTGGCCAGGATGCGCGCCTCGCGGATGAACCGGCGTTCCAGCTCGTGGTCGGGGCCGCTCGGCAGCCTGAGCAGCTTCACCGCGACCCTGCGATCGAGGTGGCGGTCGTGGCCGGCGTAGACCGCGCCCATCCCGCCCTGCCCGAGGGGGAGGTCGTCGAGCTCGTAGCGGTCGCCGATGACCATTCGCCCTCCCCGCAGCCTTTCGGGAAAAACTACACCGTCAGGACTGCGGGTGCAGATGGCCGTCGGCCAGCCCGTCGAGGCCGAGCCTGATCAGGGTACGGCCGAGCGTCGAGGTCTCGCGCAGCGCGTCCTCCAGCACGGCCAGTCGCCTGAACGCCTCCCCGTACGCCTTCTGCTCCTTCAGCGACAGCCGGGGCACGCGGGTGCGGCGCACGTCGAACCTGCTGGAGCCGGTCGTCACCCGGCCGCCCGCGGCCCGCAGGAACCCGGCCAGGAAGTCGGGGTCGAGCCTGCGGGCGTCGACCCGGTAGAGGGTCAGGTGGGGGCCGAGCACCGCGCCGCCGTCGGCGATCACCCGTACGCCGGAGTAGGAGGCCACCACGTCGCCGGGACGGATCGCGATCAGCCCCGGCTGCATGGTGGTCAGGCCGGAGGGCGCGCTGCCGTTGAGCACGTCGTCGGCCGTGAGCACGGCCACGTCACCGCCGTCGGCGGCCATCTTGGGCGGCGCCTGCGACGTGCTCACCAGCCCCTCCTTGATCAGGTCGCCCAGCGTCGTGGACGGCTGGTCGAGCGGCTGGTCGAGCACCTTCAGATCGGGCGGGACGGCGGCGGCGGCGAGGAAACGGTCGCGGGCCTGCGCGAAGGCCCGGCCCACGTCGTCGCGGCGCTGGTGGCGGGCCGGGGTCATGTCGACCTCGTCGGCCAGCAGGTCGATGATCCGCACGGTCTGGTCGGAGCGGTCGTCGAGGTAGGCCAGCCAGGCGGGCTCGACCGGCGACAGGTCGGCCGTCGCGTCGAGGATGAGCACCTCCGACGGCGGCCGCTCGCCCGCCCTCGGGCGGCGCAGCAGCCACAGGTCGGAGCCCGGCAGCGCCACCACCGCGCGCAGCGCTCCGGCGCGCAGCAGGTTGGCCCTGATCCGGCGGCCCGCCTTGCGGCTCGCGGCGGCCGGCGGCATGAGCACGGCGACCAGGCCGCCGGGCCTGACGTGGGTGAGGCAGTGCTGGACCCAGGCCAGCTCGGGCTCGCCGCGCGGTGGCAGGCCGTGCTCCCAGCGCGGGTCGCCGGTCAGCTCCTCGTAACCCCAGGCCCGCTCGTTGAACGGCGGATCGCACACCACGGCGTCGGCCTTGACCTCGGGGAAGCCGTCGAGCCGCATGGAGTCGCCGGCCACGATCTCGGCCTGGATGCCGCGCAGCCGCAGGCGGGCCGCGGTGATGGCGGCCGAGGTCTCGCTGAGCTCCTGCCCGAGCACCCGGGCGGGCCCGCCCCGGCCCGCCGGCGGGTCGCCGTTCCCCGCGGGGTCGCCGGGAACGGCCTCGGAAGGTTCCGGCCCGCCGGGCAGCACGCCGGCCGGCGGCAGGAGCAGGGTGCCGACCCCGCAGGCGGGATCGAGGACGGTGGCGCCGTCGGCGCGTACGAGCCGCAGCATCAGCTCGGCCACGTCGTCGCGGGTGACCGAGAGCTGGCGGGAGTGGGCCTCCAGGTAGCGCTCGCAGAGGAACTCGTACGCCGTCAGCGGGTCGTGCCGCTCGGCCAGCTCCGTCACGAGCCCGGCCAGCTCGGGCTCCAGCTCGCTCTCCCCGCTGGTCAGCAACGTTCCAGCCGCGGCGACCAGGCGGCCCAGCCGCAGATCGCCGGCGGCTTTCAGGCGTTGCCACACCCGATCTCCCAGCGAGACCTGGTAGGACTTCCCATAGCGGCGCAGCCAGGACTCGACCTGTCGCAGCGAGAACAGCGGTTGGTTCGCGGTTCCGCCGATCGGCTGGGGGAAGTCGTCGTGGCGGCGGCGCCAGTTGCTCACCGCGGCACGCCCGACACCGGCGAGCCGGGCGATGTCCCCGGCGTTCACGGTCGGGTCGTGGCTCATGGAGCCCACAGTAGTTCACAAGAGTCTTCAGCGCATCTGCTTGTGAAGTCTTTCAACCAATGATTTACTGCTGGGCATGAAGCACAACATCCGCTATGCCGCCGGATCAGACGTGGGCCGTCGCAGGGAGCAGAACGAGGATTCCGGCTATGCGAGTGGCCGGTTGCTCGTGGTTGCCGACGGCATGGGCGGGCACGCGGCCGGCGAGCTGGCGAGCTCGGCGGCGATCGCCGTCATGCGCGAGCTGGATGCCACGCTTCCCGAGACCGGCTCTGACCTTGAGGCGGCACTGGAGGGCGCCGTGCACGAGGCGGCGCGCAGGCTGGTCGAGCTGGCCGACATCGACCCCGCCCGCCGGGGGATGGGGACCACGGTGACCGCCATGCTGTGGGACGGCTACCGGTTCGCCCTTGCTCATCTCGGTGACTCCCGCGGATACCTGCTTCGTGATGGCGCGCTCTATCAGATGACCAAGGATCACACACTTGTGCAGTCGATGGTGGACGAAGGGCGGATAACGGAGGATCAGGCCGCCGTGCACCCCCGGCGTTCCATGGTGCTGCGCGTGCTGGGCAGCGAGGGCAGGGCCGAACCGGACATGGCGCTGCGTGAGGCCGAGCCTGATGATCGCTACCTCCTCTGCTCCGACGGGCTCACGACCGTGCTCGGGCCCGAGGTCCTGCACGAGGTGCTGACCACGGTGGCAGACCCGGCGGCCGCCGTCCAGCGGCTCATCGACCTGGCGAACGAGGGTGGCTCGCCCGACAACGTCACCGTGATCGTGGCCGACGTGGTGGCGCCGGGCGCGGGCGAGGTGAGCGTCTACCGCGTGGGTGCGGGGGCCTGACGAGGAACATCACCCGCCTCACCAGTCACATGCGTCCCAATGCCGAAATTCGGGCCCATAAATAGACACTTTCTGAATGATTCGAGCAATTTCGCGATGGCGCTACTACAGTCCATCGTGATTTGTCGGTTTTTCGGGGAGGAGTCACCCTGGACCCGATCGCGGACGCGCTGCTGAAGCAGGTACGGCAGGAACTCGGTTACAAGGAGAAGAGCGGCCAGACCACCAAATTCGGCCAGTGGTACGCGGATCGCGTCCAGGACACCCAATACCGCGACGCCCCCTGGTGTGACATGTTCATCGCCTGGGCAGCCGACAAAACCGGCTTCGGCCCGTACGTCGGGCAATTCGCCTGGACGCCGTCCCACGCGGCCTGGTTCATCAAGCAGAAGGCATGGGCGCAGCGGCCCGAGCCCGGCGCGCTGGTCTTCTTCGACTGGGGCGGCGGGAAGAGCTACAAGGGCATCGACCACGTCGGGATCGTGGAACGGGTCGAGGGCAAGAAGATCCACACCATCGAGGCCAACGTCGATCGCGTGTGGCTCAAGCGCAAGGTCAGGGACACCGACAAGGTCGTCGGCTACGGCCTTCCCCGGCTGGTCAAGGCCGGTGCCGACCAGGCGGCCGAGATCCGTTCGACCGAGCGTCCGTTCGTGCCCGCGCCGCGCACGGAGGTGGGCCGCTCCTCGCCTCTGGACGTCCTGGGCACGCCGCCCGCGTTGCTGGTCGCGATGGTGCTGGTGACCGTCGTGCTCTCCTTACGCGTGACGGGCCGCCGCCGCGGCACCCACCGCCGCTTCACCTGGGCCCGGCTCTGGAACGCGCCAGAAGCCCGCGCCACCGCCCGCACCGGATCCGACG
Source organism: Nonomuraea sp. NPDC052265 (assembly GCF_044547985.1). Lineage (NCBI taxonomy): Bacteria > Bacillati > Actinomycetota > Actinomycetes > Streptosporangiales > Streptosporangiaceae > Nonomuraea > Nonomuraea sp. NPDC052265. Next base: position 278,643 of record NZ_JBIUBJ010000001.1, on the reverse strand, counting down.
ACCGTCGTGGCGCCCGTTCCGTGGCCGGTGAGGACTGGGCGCCCCGCGTGACCGTTCTCGCCCCCGCTCAGCCGGACACCTCCCGGATCCGCGTGGGCGCCACCCCGCCCCGGCCGCGCACCCCCACGGCCACCCCGGTCCGGCCGCGGACCCCCACGGCCTCCCCGGACGCGGGCGAGGCGTACGAGACGCCCGTCGAGCCCCGGCGGCGGGTCCCGGCGGGCGCGGGACGTTCGGCGTCCGGCCGCACCCCCACCACCCGCCGCAAGCCCTACACCCCCAAGGACTGAGCCCGCCGCAGGGCCGGGGCCGTACCGAAGGCCGAGCGGGGCGGGGTCAGGTGGTCAGGTCGAGAACCACCTTGACGTCGTCGGGCGTGTGGGTGAAGGCGTCCTTGGCCTGGGTGAGGGGGACGCGGCGGGTGATCAGGCGTTCGAGCCAGCTCCGGTCAGCGTGGGCCAGGGCGGTCGCGGCGTCCCGGAAGTGGCGGAGGTTGGCGTTGACGGTGCCGAAGATCGCGTCGTTCTCCAGGACGATGTCCCGGTTGATCTCGCCGACGTCCAGCCGGTGGGTGCGCCCGCCCGCCGCGAGCCCGGCCAGGCAGACGATCCCGGCCGCGGACGTGCAGGTCATGGCCTCCATGACGAGCTGCCCCACCCCGGTCCCCTCGATGATGATGTCCGGTTTGGCGTTGGCGAAGGCGTCCAGGCTGCTGCCCACGTGGTACGTCGCCCCCAGGTCGGCCACCAGCGCGGGTTTGGCCCCGCCCGCCTCCCGGTCCAGGACGTGCACCTCCAGCCCCCGCTGCCGCCCCAGCAACGCCGCCAGCAGCCCGATCGGCCCCGCGCCGGTCACCAGCACCGTGCGCGGCTCGAACCAGGCGCGCGAGCCGATCCGCTCGATGTGCTCCCACGCCTTGGCCACCACGGACGTCGGCTCGACGAGCACGCCCACGCTCTCCAGCGAGGGGTCCAGGCGTACGGCGTACCCGGCCTTGACGGCCCACCGCTCGCCGGCGTAGCCGTCGATCTCCTTGATGCCGCGCTCGGTGTAGCGGCCGTTGCGGCACATGTCGAACTCGCCGCGGGCGCAGGCGCCGCACGGTTCGGGGTCGGGACGGCGTACCACGCCCACGACCAGGTCGCCGGGGGAGAAGGCGGACCCGTCGGGGACCTGGAGCACCCGGCCGAGCGACTCGTGGCCGATGACCATGCGGCTCCTGCCGGGCGGCGCCCAGCCGTACTCGCCCGCCGCCAGTTCCCTGTCCGTCCCGCAGATCCCCAGGGCCAGCCCCTGGACGAGAAGCTCCCCGGGCCCCGGCTCCGGATCGGGCACCTCTTCCACCTCAAGCGTCCCCGGCCGGCCCGGCTCGAACGTCAACGCGCGCATCGGCGTCACCCCCTGGGGCAGTCCTTACCCAGACCGGAAGGAGCTACGAGGACGTCCTACTATCGAAATAGTTGGACGTCCTAGTATCTTTCGCAGGAGGGGCCCCCCTCACAAAGGAGTGATCAGGCGTGCACGTTCCGGCGTACCCTGTCCGTTTCGTGACCGCCGCGGCGCTGTTCGACGGCCATGACGCGGCGATCAACATCATGCGGCGCATCCTCCAGACGCAGGGGGCCGAGGTGATCCACCTCGGCCACAACCGGTCCGTGGACGAGATCGTCACGGCCGCCGTCCAGGAGGACGTCCAGGGCGTGGCCATCAGCTCCTACCAGGGCGGCCACGTGGAGTTCTTCACCTACCTGGTCGAGCTGCTGCGCGAGCGCGGCGCGGGCCACGTGAAGGTGTACGGCGGCGGTGGCGGCGTGATCGTCCCCGAGGAGATCGAGCTGCTGCACGAGCGGGGCGTCACGCGCATCTTCTCGCCGGAGGACGGCCAGCGGTACGGCCTGCCCGGCATGATCAACAAGCTGATCGAGGACTGCGACCACGAGCTCGGCGACCCGCCGCCGGTCGAGGCCGTGCTCTCGGGCGACCAGGCGGCGCTGGCCCGCGCGATCACGTTCATGGAGTCCGGCCGCGCCCCGGCCGGGCTGACCGAGGGGCTGAGGGCCGCGGTCGCCGGCCAGGAGCGTCCGGCGCGCGTGCTCGGCATCACCGGCACGGGCGGTTCGGGCAAGTCGTCGCTCACCGACGAGCTGGTCCGCCGGTTCCGGGTGGACAACGACGACAAGCTGCGCATCGCCATCCTCGCCATCGACCCCACCCGCCGGCGCGGCGGCGGCGCGCTGCTCGGCGACCGCATCAGGATGAACAGCCTGGGCCCCCAGACCTACTTCCGCTCGCTGGCCACCCGCGGGGCCGCCAACGAGGTCCCGGCCTGCCTCGACGACGTGGTCACCGCCTGCCGCGCCGCCGGCTACGACCTGGTGATCGTGGAGACCCCCGGCATCGGCCAGGGCGACGCCGGCATCGTCCCGCACGTCGACGTGCCCATCTACGTCATGACGCCCGAGTTCGGCGCCGCCTCCCAGCTGGAGAAGATCGACATGCTCGACTTCGCCGAGGCCGTCGTGATCAACAAGTACGAGCGCCGCGGCGCCGAGGACGCCCTGCGCGACGTACGCCGCCAGCTCGTGCGCAACCGGGAGGCGTTCGGCCGCTCACCCGAGGACATGCCGGTCTTCGGCACGATCGCCGCCCGCTACAACGACGCCGGCGTCACCGCCCTCTACCAGCACCTCAAGGGCCTGCTGCTGGAGGACGTCGGGCCGGGGCTGCTGCCCGTCGTGACCGAGCGCACCTCCAAGGCGGCCGCGGCGATCGTCCCGCCCGCCAGGTCGCGCTATCTGGCCGACATCGCCGAGTCCGTCCGGTCCTACCACGCCGAGACGCTGGCCCAGGCGGAGATCGCGCGCCGCCGCCAGCAGCTCGCCGCCGTACGGGAACTCCTGGGCGGCGAGGACGCCCGGCTGGCCGGGCTCGCCGAGCAGGCCGAGGGGGAACTGAGCGAGGAGAGCCGCCGCCTGCTCGACGGCTGGCCCGCCGTCAAGGAGGCCTACAGCAGCGACGAGCTGGTGGTGAAGATCCGCGACCGGGAGATCCACACCCCGCTCTGGCGCGAGACGCTGTCCGGCAACCGCATCCCGCGCGTGGCCCTGCCGCGCTTCAGCGACCACGGCGACCTGCTGAGGTTCCTGCGCTCGGAGAACCTGCCCGGGTCGTTCCCGTTCACCGCCGGGGTGTTCCCGTTCAAGCGCGACGACGAGGACCCGACCAGGATGTTCGCCGGGGAGGGCGACCCGTTCCGCACCAACCGGCGCTTCAAGCTGCTGTCGAAGGGCCAGCCCGCCACCCGGCTGTCCACGGCCTTCGACTCGGTCACCCTGTACGGCCACGACCCCGACCTGCGTCCCGACATCTACGGAAAGGTCGGCACCTCGGGGGTGTCCATCGCCACGCTCGACGACATGAAGGTGCTCTACGACGGGTTCGACCTGGCGGCGCCCAACACGTCGGTGTCCATGACGATCAACGGCCCGGCGCCCACGATCCTGGCCTTCTTCCTCAACGCCGCGATCGACCAGGCCCTCGACCGCTTCCGCGCCGAGCAGGGCCGCGAGCCCGACGAGCAGGAGGCCCGCGACCTGCGCGCCCGTACGCTGGCCACGGTCAGGGGCACGGTCCAGGCCGACATCCTGAAGGAGGACCAGGGGCAGAACACCTGCATCTTCTCCACCGAGTTCTCGTTGCGGATGATGGCCGACATCCAGGAATGGTTCATCCAGAACGCGGTCAGGAACTTCTACTCCGTCTCGATCTCCGGCTACCACATCGCCGAGGCGGGGGCCAACCCGATCAGCCAGCTCGCGTTCACGCTGGCCAACGGGTTCACGTACGTGGAGGCGTACCTGGCCAGGGGGATGCGGATCGACGACTTCGCGCCGAACCTGTCGTTCTTCTTCTCCAACGGCATGGACCCCGAGTACAGCGTGCTCGGGCGGGTCGCGCGGCGGATCTGGGCGGTCGCCATGCGCGAGCGCTACGGCGCCGGCGAGCGTTCGCAGAAGCTCAAGTACCACATCCAGACCTCGGGCCGGTCGCTGCACGCGCAGGAGATGTCCTTCAACGACATCCGCACGACCCTCCAGGCCCTGATCGCCATCTACGACAACTGCAACAGCCTGCACACCAACGCCTTCGACGAGGCCGTCACCACCCCGTCGGCCGACTCGGTGCGCCGGGCGATGGCGATCCAGCTCATCATCAACCGCGAGTGGGGGCTGGCCAGGAACGAGAACCCGCTTCAGGGCTCGTTCATCATCGACGAGCTGACCGACCTGGTCGAGGAGGCGGTGCTGGCCGAGTTCGAGCGGCTGTCGGACCGCGGCGGCGTGCTCGGCGCGATGGAGACCGGCTACCAGCGCGGCAAGATCCAGGACGAGTCGATGCTGTACGAGATGCGCAAGCACGACGGATCCCTGCCGATCATCGGCGTCAACACCTTCCGCAACCCCGGCGCCGAACAGTCCGACCCGCACAAGCTGGAGCTGGCCCGGGGCACCGAGGAGGAGAAGCGCTCGCAGCTCGACCGCCTGCGCGCCTTCCACGAGCGCAACCGGGCGCAGGCCCCCGTGGAGCTGTCCCGGCTGCGCGAGGTCGCGATGTCCGACGGCAACGCGTTCGCGGTGCTGATGGACGCGGCGCGGGTCTGCTCGCTCGGCCAGATCACCGACGCCCTGTTCGAGGCGGGCGGCCAGTACCGCCGCAACGTCTAGACGGCCAGGGCCGGCCCGGCGCGGCATCCCGTCGGCCAGGGCCGGCCCGGCGCGGCATCCCGTCGGCCAGGGCCGGCCCGGCGCGACGTCCGGACGGCCAGGGCCGAACCGGTCAGCAGTACACCGCGCCGTTGAAGCGGCGCGGCGCCTTGGGCACCCGGCTGGTGAGCGTCTGGCCGGCGTCCACGGTACGGCACGGGCCGTCGGAGCCGAAGGCCCAGTCGATGCGCATGCGGATGCGGTGGCCGCAGTCGTTGCGGGCGTGTCCCGTCTGGCGGACCCAGCCGGTGGTCCGCCAGACGGCGACGCAGCCGGGGACGTTGCCGAGGGCGGACGCGGCGGACGCGGTCGTGGCGGTCGTGGCGGACGTGGCGGACGCGGGGGCTGTACCGGCCGCGATCAGTCCGAGCGAGGTGATGCCGGCGAGCGCGATGCCGGCGAGCGACGTACGGATGATGCTGGTCATGTTCCCGTTCCTCTCTTCCTGCGGAGCTGTTGACCAGACCGTAGGGCGGCGGGTGTTGAGCTTCTGTTGAGGATTTGTTGGGGCCGCGAACCGGCCCGTGCCGCCGCTCGGCGGGGGAGATCGCGCCGCTAGGATCGCGGTCGGGGAACATCGCTATCAGGAGGCTTTCATGTCCGACGTCACTTTCAAGGGCAACCCGATCACCGTGGGCGGCGCCTTCCCGAAGCCCGGCGACGCCGCGCCCGCCTTCAAGCTGGTCGGCACCGACCTGTCCGACCGCACGCTGGCCGACTTCGCCGGCAAGACCAAGGTGCTCAACATCTTCCCGAGCGTCGACACCGGCGTCTGCGCGGCCTCCGTGCGCCGCTTCAACCAGGTCGCGTCGGAGCACCCCGACGCGGTCGTGCTCTGCGTCTCGGCCGACCTGCCCTTCGCCCAGAACCGGTTCTGCGGCGCCGAGGGCCTCGACAAGGTGACCATGCTGTCGCTCATGCGCGGGCGTGAGTTCCTCGCCGACTACGGCGTGGCCCAGGAGTCGGGCCCGCTGGCCGGCCTGGCCGCGCGCGCGGTCGTCGTGCTCGACGCCGACGACAACGTGGTCTACTCCGAGCTGGTGCCCGAGATCACCCAGGAGCCCGACTACGAGGGCGCGCTCTCCGCGCTCAAGTAACCAGCGCTCAGGCAGCCCGCGCTCAGGCAGCCCGCGGTGGCCCCGCGCTCAGGTGGCGCGAAGGCGCTCCCCGAACTCGGCGGCCAGCTCCAGCAGGTGGTCGTCGTCGGCGGCGGTGTGCTGGAGGTCCAGGATGACCTCGTGGACCCCGGCCTCCGCCGCCTGCGACAGGTATGCCGCGATCTCGGCGACCGTGCCGCTCCTCGGCGGGGTGCCGTCGCCGGTGACGACCGGGTTGGAGCGCAGGATCATGCGCAGGGCGTCCGGGTCGCGTCCGGCCCGCTCGGCGCTCTGCCGGACCGTCTCCCACATCGACAGGAGCGCGGGGATCGGCAGTGCGGCCGTCAGCCAGCCGTCGCCCCTGCGCCCGATCCGGCGCAGCGCCTCCGGAGCGAACCCGGCCAGCAGCAGCGGCGGGCGGCGGGCCGGCTTGGGGTCGATGTGGCTGGGCGCGATCGTCCACAGCTCGTGCTCGAACGTCACGGGGTCCTCGCCCCAGATGGCCTCAAGGGCGTCGAGGGTGGCCTCGTAGCGTTCGGCCCGGCCCTTCCAGGGCACGCCCACGGCGGCGTACTCGTCGGAGGACCAGCCGAGGCCGAGGCCCGCCGCCAGCCGGCCGCCGCTCAGGTGGTCGATCGTGGTGAGCGAGCGGGCCAGCACCGGCGGGGGATACCAGCAGGCGTTGAGCGCGCTGGTCCCCAGCCGTACGGACGACGTCACGGACGCGGCCACCGCCAGCACCGCGAACGGGTCGAGGAACACCCGATGGGCCTCGGGCACGCTGCCGTCGCCCCCGGGGTAGCGGTCCTTGGGCCGCAGCGGCGTCAGCAGCCGGTCGCCCGCCCACAGGCTCGCGAACCCCGTCGCCTCGGCCTCGCGGGCCACCCGTGTCACGCTGGACAGCTCGGCGAACCTGCCGTACTGCGGGACGGCGAGGCCGAGGTCCATGGGTGTGTCCTAGACCTTCCTGCCGACGCCGCACACGATGAGCGACGACTCCGGGCGGTCCATGAAGTCGATCGTGTCCGCCTGGTCGGGATGCCACTCGGGCAGCCACACCACGCCGGGCTCCAGCAACTCGAACCCCTCGAACAGCTCCCTGATCCGGGCCCGGCTGCGCAGCGCCAGCCGCGCGGTGGCGTTGCGGTAGACCTCGGTGCCCGTGCTGACCGCGTCGGGACGGGCGTCGCTGGTGCCGTGGGACATGACCAGGTAACTACCCGGGGCCATGGCCTCACGCAACGTCTTGAGTATCCCCTCAGGATCGTCGGACTCCTCGATGAAGTGCATGATCGCCACCAGCAGCACGGCGACCGGCCGGCTGAAGTCGATGGCCCGCAGCACCTCGGGGTCGCGCAGGATGTCCCCCGGCTTGCGCAGGTCGCCCTCGACCACCGTCGTGTCGTCGCCGTGGCCGGTGAGCAGCGCCCTGGCGTGCACCAGCACCACGGGGTCACGGTCGACGTAGACGACGCGGGAGCCCGGGGCGGTCTTGGCGGCCACCTCGTGCACGTTCCCCTGGGTCGGCAGCCCCGTGCCGATGTCGAGGAACTGCCTGATCCCGGCCTCGGCGAGGTGGCGTACGGCACGGCCGAGGAAGGCGCGGTTGGCCCGCGCCGCCGCCCGTACCTCGGGCGCCACCGCGAGGATGCGCTCGGCCGCCTCGCGGTCGACCGGGAAGTGATCCTTGCCGCCGAGGTAGTAGTCGTAGAGCCGTGCCACGTTCGGCGTGTTCGGATCGAAATCCGATGCCTCGTGCTCCAACCGTCGAGCCCCCGATCACAGAGTTTAACGATCTTTACCGGGATTCTACGGATCTATACCGACATAAGAGTGGTGCTACGCATATTTCAGGAAAACGCAACATAAGGTGGTGCCGTGGTCCACGATGACACAGGGGTCCCAGTGAAGGTACCCCCGAGCGTCCGGCGGATCGTGTCGCTGGTGCCGTCGCTGACCGAGTCCGTGGCGGCGACCGTCCCGGAGGCGCTGGTCGGGGCGACGGACTGGTGCACGCACCCGGCCGGCCTGGACGTGGCCAGGGTCAGGGGCACCAAGAACCCCGACCTCGACGCCGTCCTGCGCCTGCGGCCGGACGTCGTCCTGGCCAACGCCGAGGAGAACCGCGCGCCCGACGTCGAGGCCCTGCGCGCGGCGGGCGTCGCGGTCTGGGTGACCAGGATCGAGACGCTGGAGCAGGCGTTCGCCTCGCTGGAGCGCATGTTCGCGCACGCCTGCCGTACGGACCGCCCGGCCTGGCTCGAAAGCGCCCGCGAGGCGTGGGGAGCCCCTGCGCCCGGCCCGCGCCGCACCGCGATCGTCCCGATCTGGCGCCGCCCCTGGATGGTCGTGGGCCGCGACACCTTCACCGGGGACGTGCTGCGGCACCTCGGCGTGGACAACCTGTACGCCGGCCACGCCGACCGCTACCCCAAGATCCCCCTGCCCGAGCTGACCGGCGACCGCCCCGACCTGGTCGTGCTGCCCGACGAGCCCTACGCCTTCAGCGCGGACGACGGCCCCGAGGCGTTCCCCGGCCTGGCCTGCGCGCTGGTCAGCGGCCGCCTGCTGACCTGGTACGGCCCCTCGCTCACCGAGGCCGCCACCGCCCTGCCCCGCGCCCTCGCCTGATCACCCGACGGCGGCCAGCGCGCCGTCCACGGCCGCGGGGGAGAGCACGTGTTCCATGACGATCACCGCCATGCCCGTGATCCCGGCCCGGTCGCCGAGCCTGCTGGTGACGATCTCCAGGTTCCGCGTCGTGTACGGCAGGCTCCGCCGGTAGACGACCTCCCTGATCCCGGTCAGGTAGTGCTCCCGCGTCTGCGCCATGTCCCCGGCCAGCACCAGCACGCCGGGGTTGAGCAGGCTGACCGCGGTGGCCAGCACCACGCCGAGCGTGCGGCCCGCCTCCTGGGTGCGCGCGATGGCCGCCGGGTCGCCGGCCTGCACCAGGCGCACGACGTCGCGGCTGGTCTCCTGGCCGAGGTCGGCCGCGAGGGCGTGCCCGCTGGCCAGGGAGGCCACGCAGCCGCGGGAGCCGCAGGTGCACACCCGGTCGTCGGTCTCCCGGATGCGGACGTGCCCGATGTTCCCGGCGGCCTCCTCGACGCCCCGGTAGATCTGCCCGTCCAGGACGATGCCGGTGCCGATGCCGGTGGACACCTTGGCCAGGATCAGCGAGTCCGTCTCCCGCCAGGACGACCACCACTCGCCCAGCGCCATCGCGTTGGCGTCGTTCTCCACCAGGATGGGCACGTCGTACGTGCGCCCGATCGCGTCCCTGATCGGATGGTCGTCCCAGCCCGGCATCAGGAACGACCTGATCACCCGCCCGTTGGTGTGGTCGACCGAGCCGGGCAGGTCGAGCCCGATGCCGCACACGTCGCCCGCCGGCCGCCCGGACCTGTCCAGCATGCGCTGGAACGCCTCGCGCACCCACGTCAGCACGGCCTCGGGCCCGCGGTCGATGCGCATCTCGGCGCGTTCCTCGGCCAGCGGCCGGGCGGCGAGGTCGGTGAGCGCCACCCTGGCGTGGGTGGCGCCCAGGTCGGCCACGAGCACCAGCCGTCTGGCGGCGTCGACGTCGAGCACCGACGGCGGCCGGCCGCCGCCCGATGCGCCGATCCCGGACTCGTGCAGGTAGCCGGCGGCGATGAGCCGGTCGACCCGGTCGGTGATGGTCGACCGGGACAGGCCGGTGAACTCGATCAGGTCCTTGCGGGTACGGCAGGAGCCGTCGCGGATGAGCTGGAGGACCTGCCCGGCCGTCAGCATGTCTATCCCTTCTCCGCTCCTGCCGTGAGGCCCTCCGTCAGCAGGCGTTCACTGGCGAAGAACACGATCACGATGGGCAGCGTCAGCACCACAGATCCTGCCATCAGAACCGTCGTGGGGATCTCTATGCTGCCCGCCAGCTGAGAGAGCCCCAGCGAGACCGTCCAGCTCTCCCGCCGCTCCACCAGGAACAGCAGGGCGAACAGGAACTCGTTCCACGCGATCATGAACGCGTAGAGGCCGGTTGCCATGAGCGCGGGCTTGGACAGTGGCAGCACCACTCGCCAGATGGTCGACAGCCGCGAGCAGCCGTCGATCGCGGCCGCCTCCTCCACGCTCCGCGGCACTGTCTCGAAGTAGTTGCGCAGCATGTATACCGTGACGGGCACGGTCTGCGCGATGTAAACCAGGATCAGTCCGGCGAGAGATCCCCTGAGCCCCAGCATGGTGAACAGCACGAACAGGGGGATGGCCAGGACGATCGCCGGGAACAGGTACACCGCCAGGAACAGGAAGTGCACCTGCCGCCGGCCGAAGAAGCGCAGTCGCGCGACGGCGTAGGCGCCCGGGATCGAGATCAGCAGCGTCGCGGCCACCGAGCCCGCCGCGACGACCGCGCTGTTCCTGATGAAGGTGAGGAACCCCTGTGTGGTGAGCACGTTCACGTACGTGTCCAGCGTGAGGTGCCGCGGCCACACCGAGCCCGGCTCCAGGATGAGCTCCTGGATGTCGCGTACGGACAACGTCACCATGTACAGGAACGGCAGGGCGGTGACCACGACGAGGAACGCGATCACCACGGGCCTGAGCACCGCGAGCAGCCCGCGCTCGAACCTATCCCTGCTCACGGTCGCCTCCCGGGAAGAAGCGCAGGTAGACGGTCAGGAAGACGACGAGGAAGACGGCCAGGACGATCGCCTGCGCGGCCGAGGCGCCGATGTCGTCGCGGGCGGTCAGGAAGTTGTAGACGCGCACGCTGACCACCTCGGTCCCGGCGCCGCCGCCGGTCAGCAGGTAGACGTCGTCGAACTTGGTGAAGGTGAACACGAACCGCAGCACCGCCAGCAGCGCCACGATGCGCCAGAGCTGCGGCATGATCACGTAGCGGAAGCGCTGGGTGGGGGTGGCGCCGTCCACGACCGCGGCCTCCTCCAGGTCGGCGGGCAGCGCCTGCAACCGGGCCAGGATGAACAGGAACGCGAACGGGAAGTACCGCCACGCCTCGAACGCGATCACCGTGAGCAGCGCGACCGGCACCTTCAGGCCCAGGAAGTCGCCCTGGGCCTGGGTGAGGAAGGCGATCGGCTCCTTCAGCCAGGTGTTCACGATGCCGTACTGGGGGTTCAGCATGGTCTCCCACAGGAAGGCCACGGCCACGACCGGCGCCACGTACGGGATCAGGATCGAGGCCCTGACCAGGGTGCGGCCCCGGAACCTGTCGCGCAGGGCGAGCGCGGTCACCAGGCCGGCCGCGATCGACAGCGCCGTGCCGGCCACCGTGTAGACCAGGGTGTTGACCAGCGACGTCCAGAAGCCCGGCTCGGAGATCACGTACGTGAAGTTCTCCAGCGTGTAGTGCCCGAAGACGCCGGCCCGGCGGATGTTGATCAGCCGGACGTCCTGGAAGGCCAGCATGATCGCCCACAGCAGCGGCAGCACCACCACGACCAGCGTGATGATCAATGTGGGGGAGATCAACGCCAGCCCGGCCCGCGCTTCCCGCTGCCGCAGGGTGCGGGGTGCGCTCATTGCCGGATCCCGCGCTTGATGGTCTCCACGTCCTTCCTGGCCTGGGCGGCGGCGGCCTGCGGGGTCAGCGAGCCGTCGACGACCTGGCTCAGGGCCTTGGGCACGGGCAGCTCGCCCATCGTGGCGCCGACCAGCTTGCCCTGGCCCTGCGGGATGCCCCAGCGGGCGAAGGTGTCCGGGCTCTTGCGCAGCGCGTCGAGCACGTCGGCCGGGTAGACCTCCGACAGCGGCTTCTTGGAGTCCACGCCCGCGGGCAGCTTGTTCCACTTGTCCGCGAAGCCCTCGCGGGTGGGGAACTTGCCCTCGGGCGCCATCCCGATCCAGCGCTCGTAGCCCTCGTCCATCATGTAGGTGACGAACTTGGCGGCCGGGTCGGTGGCGGCGCCGCGGACGACCGCCCACGAGACGATCTCGCCGTACTGGGCGGGGGCGCTCCCGTCGGGGCCCTTCAGCGCGGTGACCACGCCGGTGTTCGCGGCCAGCCATTCGGGGTCGCCGCGGCACTCGGCGCAGCTCGGCAGCGCGTCCTTACGCAGCCCCGCGAGCTCGTCGAGGATGAACGACGACCAGATCATCATGGCCGCCTTCCCGGAGAAGTACGTGGCCCTGGTGGAGTCGACGTCCTGTTTGCCCTTGACCGAGTAGTTCTTCGCCAGTTTCGCGTAGAAGTCGAAGGCTTTCACGCACTGTGGGCTATCTAGCGTGACATTTCCGGAATTGTCGACCAGCTGGCAGCCGTTCGCCAGCGCCACGTGCTCGAAGCTCTGCGCGGTGAAGGAGTCCTTGGGCGCGATCGCCAGCGTGATGCCCGCCACCCCACCCGCGTTCAGTTTCGCCGCCGCCGCCTCCAGCGCCTCGTAGGTGTCCGGCGGCGCCAGCCCGGCCTTCTTGAACAGGTCCTTGCGGTAGAGCAGGAGCTGCGCCCACCCGTCGCTGGGCACGGCCAGCAGCCTGCCGCCGGAGGAGTCCAGTTCGAGCGCGCGCGGCGAGAAGGAGTCCTTGCCGAGCCGGTCGACGATCTTCCCCGGCGTCTCGGTGTCCAGCAGGTCGTTGGCCTCCAGCTCGCGGATGGAGGCCAGGGGGAGCGCGCCGATCACGTCCGGGAGGTCGTCCGCGGCGGCGGCGGCCGTCACGGTCTGGCTGAACTGGTCCTCCCCGACGCCGACCAGTTTCACCTTGATCCCGGTCTTCCTGGTGAACTCGGCGATGATCTGGTTCTGCACGGCCATCCGGTCACCGAGGTTCTCCTCGGTCCAGACGGTGATCTGGTTCGCGCCGGACTGCTGCTCGCCGCCGTCGCCGCACGCCGCGAGGCAGGCCGAGGCCAGCAGCGCGACGGCGAGGACGGCGGTGACCTTCTTCGGCATGGCACGCTCCTCCGGTTGGGGGGATTCGTAAAAGGTTGGTCGGTGTTGCGGCAAATCTTCCCCAGAAGCGATCGCGGACACCCGTCGCGAAACGATCTGGTCTGATGTCATTTCGGTCATCCGGATGCTGCCCGGACAAGCACTTCTGGCGCTTCCGGGCCAGGTGGACAGACAGGGCGTGATATGTCGGTAAGGTCTCTTTCCAGAACGCACCCTGCCGGAAACCAGGATTCCATCGGCCGCGATCGACGGAAGTCGTAGACTTACGAGTGTTTCGAGCGCAACTATGGTGTGCAAACAAACACTAAATCTCTGACTTTTGTTTGATCAAAAAGCGTAAGTGTGGGGTATGCGCGTCATCACCTTCCAAGAGCCAGGCCGTGTCAGCGTCAGCCTGGAGTCGCCCGCCGAACTCGTCCCGGGCTCCGTCCGGGTGCGGACCCTCTATTCCGGGGTCTCCGCGGGCACCGAGCTGACCGCGTATCGCGGCACCAATCCCTACCTCACCCGTAAATGGGACACCGAGCGCCGGCTCTTCCTCGAAGGCCAGACGCACGCCTACCCCCTGTCCGGCTGGGGCTACCAAGAGGTCGGAGAGGTGGTGGAGGCGGCCCCCGACGTCGCAGAGCCGCCCGTCGGCAGCCTCGTGTGGGGCATCTGGGGCCACCGCGCCGAGGCGGTCGTCCCCGCCGAGAAGCTGGCCGGCCACATCCTGCCGCCGGGGGCCGACCCCGTCGCGGGCGTCTTCGCCCGGGTCGGGGCCATCGCGCTCAACGCCGTCCACGCCGCCGACGTGCACCTGGGCGACCAGGTCGCGATCTTCGGCCAGGGCGTCATCGGTCTGCTCGCCACCCGCATGGCGGTGCTCAGCGGCGCCCGGGTGGTCGCCGCCGACGCGATCCCCGACCGGCTCGAACTCGCCAGGAAGTTCGGCGCCGCCGAGACGTTCGACGTGCGGTCGGGCTCGGTCGCCGAGTTCCTGCGCAAGCGCGTCGAGGGCGCCGACACCGCGATCGAGCTCAGCGGCAACCACCTCGGCCTCCAGGAGGCCATCAGGAGCGTGCGCAAGGGCGGCCGGGTGGTGGCGGCCGGCTTCTACCAGGGCGAGGGCATCGGGCTGCGGCTGGGTGAGGAGTTCCACCACAACCAGGTGCAGCTCGTCTCCTCCCAGATCGGCGGCGTCGCCTCCTGGCTGGCCCACCGCTGGGACGTCGAACGCCTCCAGCGCACGTTCATGGAGCTCGTGCACCGGGGCGAGGTCGAGGTCGGCGACCTCGTCACCCACCTCGTGCCGGTCGAGCAGGCGGCCGAGGCGTTCGACCTGATCGACAAGCACCAGTCCGAGGTGCTCCAGCTCGTCTTCACCTTCGAGGAGTCACGATGAAGCTCGCCGCCCAGGAGCAGCTTCTGCCCGGCCGGAGCCTGCAGGAGAAGTTCGCGTTCGCGGTGGAGGCCGGGTTCGACGCCATCGAGCTGAGGGGGAAGGGCGACTTCCACTTCGCCGGCCGCCTGACCGAGCTCAAGCGGGCGCTGGCCGACGGCGTCGTGATGCCGACGGTGTGCGTCGAGATGCCGCACTTCATCGGCGACTTCGACCCGGCCAGGCGCAAGGACGCCATCCAGCAGCTCAGGTCGCAGCTCACGGTGATCGCCGAGCTGGGCGGCATCGGCGTCATGACCCCGGCCTCCTGGGGCCAGTTCTCGCTCAGGCTGCCGCCGTTCGAGCCGCCGCGCACCGCCGAGCAGGACCGCGAGGTGCTGGCCGAGGCGCTGGGCATCCTCGGCGAGCACGCCCAGCGCAACGGCGTGCTGATCATGCTCGAACCTCTCAACCGGTACGAGAACCACATGGTCAACACCCTGGCCGACGCGGTGTCGTACTGCTCGATGGACTCGATCAGGATCGTCGGCGACACCTACCACATGAACATCGAGGAGGACGACCCCTGCCGGGCGCTGGCGGAGGCGGCCCCGTACATCGCGCACATGCAGATCAGCGAGTCCAACAGGAACCAGCCCGGCACCGGCCACCTCGACTGGGGCGCGCAGCTCGCCACCCTCGACGCCGTCGGCTTCGACGGCTACCTCGCCCTCGAATGCCGGCTGCGGGGCGAGCCCGAGATCGTGCTCCCGCAGACGGCGGCCTTCATCAGGAAATTCCTATGATCCTTCGCGACGCCGTACGCGTGCTGGTCACCAACTGGGACGGCAGCCACACGGTTCCCTCCCGTCGCCTGTACCCCCACCAGTGGAGCTGGGACTCCGCCTTCATCGCGATCGGCAACGCCCGCTGGTCGCCGCGGCGGGCCAGGTCGGAGCTGCTGTCGCTGTTCGGCGCCCAGTGGCGCGACGGCCGGGTGCCGCACATCGTGTTCAACCCCGTCGTACCCGAGGGCGCCTACTTCCCCGGCCCCCAGTTCTGGGGCGCCCGCGCGCCGTCCGGCTCGGCGACCTCCGGCATCGTGCAGCCGCCCGTGCACGCGCTGGCCGCCTGGAAGGTGCACCAGGCCGAGCCCGACCCGGCGTTCCTGGCCAGGATCTATCCCAAGCTCGTCGCCCAGCAGGAGTTCCTGCGCGCCTCCCGGCGTTCGCCCGAGGGCCTGATCTCGATCGTCCACCCGTGGGAATCGGGCATGGACAACAGCCCGGCCTGGGACGTCCCGCTGCGCGCGGTCGAGCCCGGCGTGACGGGCTTCGTCCGCAGAGACCTCAACACCGTCAGCGCCGACGAACGCCCCACCGACCGCGACTACGAGCGGTACGTCTCTCTCGCCAGTGCCTACCGCGACAGCGGCTACCAGCGGGCCGGCTCGTTCGAGATCGAGGACCCGCTGTTCAACGCCGCGTA
Organism: Nonomuraea sp. NPDC052265; assembly: GCF_044547985.1. Taxonomy (NCBI): domain Bacteria; kingdom Bacillati; phylum Actinomycetota; class Actinomycetes; order Streptosporangiales; family Streptosporangiaceae; genus Nonomuraea; species Nonomuraea sp. NPDC052265. Next base: position 263,042 of record NZ_JBIUBJ010000001.1, on the reverse strand, counting down.
CGGCGTGGCCGAGTCGGCGCTCGCCGAGATCGCCGAGGTGTGCGGCCGGGACCCCGAGCCCCACCGGCGCGAGGCCGCCGCCGTCACCGCCGCCATGGTCGACCACCTCTACCAGGACGGCCACTTCCGCCCCCGCGACCTGCGCACGGGCCGCCTGATCCGCTCGGGCAGCGCCGCCGGCCTGGTGCCGCTCATGCTTCCGGGGTTGCCGCCGGAGATCGCCGAGGCGCTGATCGCCACGGCCGTCGACAGGTTCTCGCTCAAGGACGGCGTGCTGCCCAGCCACGCCCCGGCCACGGCCGAGTTCGACCCGGCGCGCTACTGGCGCGGGCCGAGCTGGATCAACCTGACCTGGCTCGTCTGGCAGGGGCTCAGGGACCGCCGGCCCGACCTGGCCGACCTGCTCGCCGAGGGCATGATCCACGCCGTCGCCCACTCCGGCTTCCGCGAGTACTTCAACCCGTTCACGCTGCGCGGTCACGGTTGCCGGGACTTCAGCTGGTCAGCCGCCCTCATCCTCGACGTCGTGGCTGAGCACGGCCTGGACGGTCTGCCGCCGTCGGGCCGCGAGATCGGTCAGAAGTTCGGGAGCCTCCCCGAAGCCGACGACGTCGGTGACCACGTGCTCGCGTAGCAGCCTCCCGCGCTCCCTGAGCAGGCCGATCGTCTCGTAGGAGAGGCGTTCCCGGTCCCAGGCGTGCGCGAGGCCGCGCGGCACCCGGCCGATCTGGGCGCAGCGCAACGTCAGCCCGTTGTGGTGGAACTCCTCGCCGAGCCGCACCTCGTCGGCGCCCTGGGTGTAGAACGCCAGGTCGATCAGCGCGCCCTGCGGCCGGAGCAGCCTGAGCCCCAGGGCCAGCGCCCTGGGCTGACCGCGGCACTGGAAGACCAGGTCCGCGCCGCGGTCGTTGGGGGCGTGCCGCCAGCGGCGCTTGAGCGTCACCGCCGGGTCGTCGGCGGCGGCCAGGACCTGCGCGCCGATCGCCTCGGCCACCGCGAGCCTGGCCGGGGTCTCGTCCACGACGACGACCTCGGCGGCCCCGAAGGACAGCGCGAAGGACGCGGTCAGCAGGCCCACCACGCCCGCGCCGACCACAGCGACGCGCCGGCCGCGTACGCCGTCGCCCAGGTGCTGGACGGCCGGGCCGTGCAGGTCGGCGGCCGCGTGCAGGAGGCCGTTGGCGCAGATCGGGCCCATGTGGGCGACGTAGATGCCGAGCAGCGGGTCGATGTCGTCGGGCAGCACGACGAACCGGTCGGTCATCGGGTCGGCCACGTACGCGGTGCGGTGGCCGTACGCCATGGCGACCAGCGAGCCCTCGGCCACGGCCCGCGTACGGGTCTCGACCACCCGGCCCACCTGCATGTAGCCGATGCCGCGCACCGGGTAGCCCACCGACGGCGTGCCCGGCAGGAACAGCCCGAGCGCGGGGTCCCAGGTCGAGCTGAGGTAGGGGTTGGCGCCCTTGACGTAGGTCAGTTCGGTGCCCGCCGAGACGCCGCTGTGCGTGGTGGCCACCATGAACCCGCCGTCGGGCAGGTCAGGCAACTTCTCCTCCACCAACCGCACCTCACCGGGCGCCTCGATACTGAGGGTCGTGCTCATGGCCTCACTCCGTGAGGCGGGCTCGGTCGCCATGTGCCGTCGCCTTCCTCCGCTCTGGTCGCTGCGCTCCCGCCGCTCCTCCAGGCGCCGGCGCTCCCTCGCGGGCTCATGGCCTCACTCATTCAGCATCACCGGCCTTCGTTCGGCTGCGGAGCGCGTCAGGGCGAGTGCCAGGCGGTGGGTTCGCAGGGCTTCGGCGTACGGCGCGCGCACGTCGGCGTCCTTCCCCCGCACCGCGTCGATGAACGCGCGGTCCACGAGGGTCTTGGCGTGGCCGCCGTCCTCGATCGCCTCCTCGCCGTCGACGAGCAGCCGGGTCTCGCTGAGCTCCAGCGCTATGCCGTCGGCGCACACCTCCAGCCCCACCCGGTGCTTGCGGCGCAGCAGGCAGGAGGTGGCCAGCAGGCCGGTGGCGCCGTCCTTGAAGCTCATGACGGCCGACGTGGCCCGGTCGATCTCGCCCTCCACCGGGTTCCCGGCCGGTACGGCGTGCACCATCGACACCTCGCCCACCAGCACCCTGGCCAGGTCCAGGACGTGGACCGCCTGCTCCAGGATCTGGCCGCCCGACAGCCCGGCGTTCAGCCACCAGCCGACCGGGGGCACCTTGTCCAGCCACTGCCCGAGCGCGAGCCGTACGGGCCGCCCGTCGAGCAGTTCCCTGGCCTTGTCGACGACGTCGAGGTAGCGCCAGTGGTGGCCGACGGCGGACGGGAGCCCTCTCCGTTCGATTTCGGCCGCGATGTTTTCTGCGGTTTCGAGGTCGAGAGAAAGGGGTTTTTCCACGAAAATCGGGAGATTGCACGACAAGACGTCGTACTCCGGTTTACCGTGCGCGAAAGGAGGCACACAGACGTAAACAGCGTCGAGATCGCCGGCCTCCAGTAGGCCGGCATGGTCGCCGTAGGCGGGGGAGCCGTGGGCGGAGGCCAACGCCTCAGCTTTGTGGAAGTCGGTGTCGGCCACCCCGGCGATCGTCACGTCGGGGAAGCCGGACAGGACATCTGCGTGGCGAGCGGCGACATTCCCGGCACCAATGATGCCGACACGGGTAATAGGGGACACAACCCGACATATGCCACGTCTAGGGGTTAACAAACAAAGATGTTCAAAGACGCATAGATCGGGCAGGGGTCGTGCCCCTATGAGATGGGGCTGACTGCATGGAGACAGATGTGCGAGCTTTGGCCAGGGCACAGGAGTGGTACGGCCCGCATTCCAGCACGGCGTGCGAATGGCCGGTGGACGCCTTACTCGCGGCCAAGGGCAACACAACGGTGAGCGTCGTCCTGCCGGCGCGCGACGAGGAGCGCACAGTCGGGGACATCGTCACCGTGATCAGGCGTGAGCTGGTGGAGCAGGCGCCACTCGTCGACGAGATCCTCGTCGTCGACTCCAACTCCACCGACGCGACGGCGGAACGGGCACGCGCGGCGGGCGCGCGGGTCGTGGCGCAGAACGAGGTGCTGCCCCACCTGCCGCGCATGACGGGCAAGGGGGAGGCGCTGTGGAAGGGCCTGGCCGCCTCCCACGGCGACATCGTCGCGTTCGTCGACTCGGACCTGCTCAACTTCGGCGCGCACTTCGTGTCGGGGCTGGTCGGTCCGCTGCTGGTGAACTCCGACACCCACTTCGTCAAGGCGACGTACGAGCGGCCCTTCACGGGCGAGGACGGCGTGCCGCGGCGCGGCGCGGGCGGACGGGTGACCGAGCTGGTGGCCAGGCCCCTGCTCAACATGTTCTGGCCGGAGCTGGCGGGCTTCGGCCAACCCCTCGGCGGCGAGTACGCCGCCCGGCGCGAAGTGCTCGAACAGGTGCCCTTCGTCACCGAGTACGGCGTGGAGTTCGGCCTCCTCGTCGACCTCCTCCACCTCGTGGGACTGGACGCGATGGCCCAGGTGGACCTGGGCTCCCGCGTGCACGGGCACCAGTCCATGAGCGCGCTCGGCCGGATGGCCGGGCAGATCATGCTCACCGCGTGGTCCCGGCTCGAACGCCAGGGCCGCGTGGTGTCCTCGGAGTCCCCGGCCCACACGCTGCTGCAGTTCGGGCTCGACGGGCGGGCCGGCCTGGTGGACGTGGGCGTGGCGGAACGACCGCCGCTCGCCTCCCTCATGCTGGAGGAGGACGTCGCGTGAAGGTGCTGATCAACGCGGGACCGTGGCTGGCGGTCCCGCCGCCCGGCTACGGCGGCATCGAGAACGTCGTCGCGACCCTGGTGCCCGCGCTGCGCGAACGCGGCGTGCACGTCGTGCTGGCCTCCGTCGCGTCGAGCACGCTGGAGGCCGACGAGCTGATCGCCGTCTACGACGAGGGCCGGTTCGGGGAGCTGCAGAAGCCGTACAACCAGGTCATGGGGATCGCGCACGCGCACCAGGCGCGGGTGGCGGACGAACTGCGCGCCCGCGACGACATCGACCTCGTCCACGACCATCTGGAGGTCGTCGGGCCGGCGGTGTTGTCGGCGTTGAGCGGGCCGCCGGTGCTGCACACCCTCCACTGGGACCTGTGCAAGCACCCGGCCTTCTACGGCGCCTTCCCGCGGTCGATCGCGGTCAACGGGGTGTCGGACTCGCAGCTCGCCCGCGCTCCCGAGGCGCTGCGCGCGGCCTCGCTCGGCGCCGTCCACCTGGCCACCCCGCTCGCCGACCAGGACGTACGGGCCGAGCGTGGCGAGCATCTGGTGATCATGGGCCGGATCTGCGGGCTCAAGGGCCAGCACGTGGCCGCCAGGATCTGCCAGAAGCTCGGCCTGCCGCTGGTGCTGGCCGGCCCGGTCTGCGGCCGGGACAGCCGGGCCGAGCTGGACGTCGTCCTCCAGGACCCCTACCACCCGCTGCACAGCCACCCCGACGTGCGCTACCACCTCGACCAGGTGTCCCGCTACCTCGACGGCGACCTGGTCAAGTGGGTCGGCGCGGTCGGCGGCCGGGCCAGGGACGAGCTGTACGCCTCGGCCCGCGCCGCGCTCTTCCCCATCCAGTGGGACGAGCCCGGCGGCACGGCCGTCGTCGAGGCCCTGGCGCTCGGGGTGCCGCCGGTGGGCCTGCGCCGCGGCTGCCTCCCCGAGATCATCGACCACGGCCGCACCGGCTTCCTCGCCGACACCGAGGAGGAGCTGGCCGAGTGGGTCCAGCGGGTGGACGAGATCGACCCGGAGGAGTGCCGCCGCGAGGCCCGTCGCCGCTTCTCGCCCGCCGTGATGGCCGACCGCTACCTGGAGCTGTACGACCGGGTCCTGCGCTCAGGCGGCTGACCGCAGCGCGAACCGGGCAGGCAGGGCGGTGGCGGCGAGGGCCAGGACGGCGGCCGCCGCGATCACCCCGGCGAAGGCGGGAAGCGGGATGTGCGGCACCGCCGACCCGGTCATGCCCGAGCCGAACGCGGCCAGCGTCACCAGGGCCACCGCCGACCCGAGCACCGAGGAGGCCAGCACCGCGCCCAGCGTCTCCAGCCGCAGGGTCCGCAGCACCTGCCGCCGGGTCGTGCCCGCCAGGCGCAGCGCGGCCAGCTCGCCGGACCGGGCCGAGGTCGCCATGGCCAGCGTGTTGACCACGGCGATGGCGGTGAAGGCGATGATCAGGCCCAGGGCCACGAAGGTGACCTGCGGGTTGGCGGCGCTCACCTCGGCGGCCATGGCCCGGTCGAGCACGCTCGCCCCCGGCAGCGCGGCGGTCAGCGCGTTCCTCGGCACCTCCGGGGCCCGTACGAGCAGCGCGGCGGACGGGTCGTCCACGTGCCCGGCGACCAGCGCGTACGGCAACGTCACGTCGCCGAAGCCGAGACCGCGGGTGTAGACGGCGGCGACCGTGAGCGCGGCGGGGGTGCCGTCGCCCAGGGTGAGCTTGAGCGGGTCGCCGGGCCGCAGGCCGAGCAGGTCGGCGGCGGTCCGGCTGATCGCGGCCGAGCGGTCGCCGAAGCCGTCCATGGAACCGGAGACCACGCCCAGGTCGAGGGTGCCGGAGGGGTGAGAGACGGCCTGAGCGGGGAACTTGTCCAGGCCGACCCGCACCGACGTGCGCAGGACCTCGGTCACCGACAGCACGCCGGGCACCGCGCGGATCGCCTGGCCGGAGGCCCCGGCCACCACGTAGTCGGCGCGGGTGCCGGCGTCGGCCTGCTCCTGGGCGGCGTACCCCATCGTGGTCTGGACGAACAGGATCGTGCACGTCATCGCCACCATGAGGGTCAGCGGCGACAACACCGACGCCAGCGCCCCCGACCCGGCGCGCAGGTTGCGCGCGGCCAGGAAGCCGGCCACCCGCGAGATCCGCAGCGGGACCGCCAGCAGCGCCGCCGTCACCCGCGCCACCACGGGCCCGAGCAGCGTGAACGCGGTCGTCCAGACCAGCGCGGTCAGCAGGGTCACCGGCGTGGCCGCCGCCTCGATGCGCAGGCCCGACAGGACCAGCGTCAGCACCACGGCTCCGGCCACCGCCACCAGCCCGGCCGCCAGCCGCCACCACGGCAGCCGCGGGCTGCCGAGAGCGGCCTCGCCCAGCGCCTCAACCGGACGGATCCGGGTCAGGCGGCGGGCCGACACCCGGGCCGCGACCCAGGCCGCGCCGACCGTGGCCGCCAGCGCGACCAGCGGCGGGAACGGGCTCACCACCAGGTGCAGGTTCGCCGGCACCGCCCCCAGCGTGACGAACTGCCCGCGCAGCCAGAAGCCGAGCCCGATGCCCGCCGCCGCCCCCAGCGTCCCGGCGGCGGCGCCGACCAGCAGCGCCTCGCCGCCGACCAGCCCGCGCACCTGCTTCGGCGTGGCCGCGATCGCCCGCAGCAGGGCCAGCTCCCGCTGCCGCTGCTGCACGGAGAGCGCGAACGTGCCCATCACGACGAGGATCGCGACCAGCAGCGAGGTACCGGCCAGCGAGCCGCCCATGCTGATCAGCTTGACCCGCGCCTGCTCGGCGTCGAGGAACTCCAGCCTGCCGCGCTCGTCGCCGGTGTACACCACGGCCCCCTCCGGGGCCCGGTCGAGGCCGGGGAAGACGCCGGCGGCGCTCACCCTGCCCGGGTGCCCGGCCAGACGGCGGGCCTGCGCGGTGCTGAAGAACACGGTGTCCTGGCTCGGCAGGGCCTGCGCGGTGACCCCGACGACGCGGTATCCGCGCAGCTGCGCGCCCACGTCCAGCCCGGCGCGGGCGTCGACCGCCACCTCGTCGTCGGCCCGCGGGGGACGGCCCTTGCCGATCGTGAACGGGGTGAGCGCGGCCGACTCCCAGCCGTGCCCGGTGAAGCCGCCGAACGGGAAGGTCACCTCGGTGACCACCTTCAGGCCGTCGCGGCGCAGCCCGGCCACGACGGACTCGGCCAGCCAGGCGCGCTCGGCCAGCGCCTTGGCCTTCGTCTTGACGTCGCCGTCGCCCTTGACGACGGTCTGGCGGACGAACTGGTCGGCCGCCACGACCGCGGGCGCGCCGGCGTACCGCTCGGGGACGACGTCGCCGCGCAGACCGGTCTCCAGCAGCATCAGGCACGCGCACACCAGCGCGGCGGCGCACAGCAGGGCGAAGAACGCGCCCGCGAAGGCGGCCACGCGGTGCCGCAGGGTCCTCAGGGCCAGCGAGATCATCATCGCGTCCACGCTCCCAGCCGGGTCATGCGCTCGGCGACCTTCTCGGCGGTCGGCGCGGTCATGGCGTCCACGATCCGGCCGTCGGCCAGGAACAGGACCTGGTCGGCGTAGGAGGCGGCCACCGGGTCGTGGGTCACCATCACCACGGTCTGGCCCATGCCGTCCACCACCTCGCGCAGCAGCCTGAGCACGTCGCGGGCGGTCATCGTGTCCAGAGCGCCCGTGGGCTCGTCGCCGAACACCACCTCCGGCCTGGTGACCAGTGCCCTGGCGATGGCCACCCGCTGCTGCTGGCCGCCGGACAGCTGCGCGGGCCGGTGTCCCGCCCTGCCCTCCAGCCCGACCCGGCTCAGGATCTCCGTCAGCCAGGCCTGGTCCACGCGGGCCCTGGCCAGGCGCAGGGGGAGCGTCACGTTCTCGACCACGTCGAGCGCCGGGATCAGGTTGAATGCCTGGAACACGAATCCGACCCGCTCCCGGCGCAGTTCGGTGAGGCTGGTCTCGTCCATGCCGGCCAGCTCCGTGCCGCCCAGCCGGACCGATCCGGAGGAGGGCACGTCGAGCCCCGCCGCGCAGTGCAGGAACGTGCTCTTGCCCGACCCCGACGGGCCCATCACCGCGGTGAAGGAGCCGCGCGGGATGCCCACGGACACCTCGCGCAGGGCCGCCACCGCGCCCTGGCCCTTCCCGTACACCTTGCTCACCGCGTCCAAACGCACTACGTCCGTCATGGCTCCAAGCCTGCTGAACTGCGCGTACGCCGGCCAGAGACCCCATCACCGATCGACCATGACGTCATCATGATTCGGACACTGATAGACATGTCTCCGTGATTCGCGTACTTCTGGCCGAGGATCAGGCCGTGATCAGGCACGCGCTCGCGACCCTGCTGGGACTGGAGGCCGACTTCGAGATCGTGGCCGCGGTCGAGTCAGGGGACGCGGCCGTGGCCGCCGCCGCCGCGCACCGGCCGGACGTGGCCGTCCTGGACATCGACATGCCCGGCACCCTCGACGGGCTGGCCGCCGCCGCGGAGATCCGGGCCAGGGTGCCGTCGTGCCGCACGCTCATGCTCACCGCGTACGGCAAGCCCGGCCACCTCAAGCGGGCCCTGGCCGCCCAGGTGGACGGCTTCCTGCTGAAGACGGCGCCGCCGGAGGACCTGGTCTCGGCGATCAGGGAGGTGACGCGGGGCGGCCGGGTGCTCGACCCCTCGCTCGCCGTCACCGCCTGGGACCTGGCCGACAACCCGCTCACGCCGCGCGAGGCCGACGTGCTGCGCCTGGTCGCGGGCGGCGCGGAGGCCACCGACATCGCCCAGCGGCTGCACCTGACCGCCGGGACCGTGCGCAACTACCTGACGGCCATCGTGGCCAAGCTAAACGCGCGCAACCGCACCGACGCCGTGCGCATCGCCACCGAGGCCGGCTGGATCTAGCGGAGCGCGCGCGTCGAGCCGGAACCAGCCGTCTCCGGCGGCGGTGGTGAGCCGGCCGCCCAGCGTGGCCAGGCGGGTGGTGAGGTTGCCCAGGCCCGACGAGCCGCGACGGGGAGCCGCCGTGGCCGCGCCGTCGTTGCGGACGATCAGCCCGACCTCGTCGCCGGCGGCGGAGGTGGAGATCACGCAGGCGCGGGCGGCGCTGTGGCGCAGGACGTTCGTCACGGCCTCGCGCAGGACGGCGCTGAGCACGGTCTCGACCTCGGGCGTCAGCTCGGGGTGCGCGAGCCGTACGGTGACCTCGACCCCGGCCGCCGCCAGCACCTTCTTGGCCGACTCGGCCTCGGCGGCGAAGGACAGCTCACGCTGCTCCCCGGTGACCGAACGCAGGTCGTGACGGGCGTGCTCGGCCATGGTGACGACGTTCTCCAGCTCCGGCACGGGGTCGGGCAGGCGGCGGGCCAGCTCGCAGGTGAGCAGGATGGCGGCCAGGCTGTGGCCGAGCAGGTCGTGCAGGTCGCGGGCGGCGCGCAGACGCTCCTCGACGACGGCCGAGCGGGCCAGGCTCTCCCTGGCGGCGTGCAGCGCCTTGGCGAGCTGGGCCAGCCGGAGGAGGCTGTAGACCACCATGCCGGTGGTGAGCGTGCTCACCGTGATGTTGACGCGGCCGGGCAGCGCGTACAGGGACGCGACCGTCCAGACCGCGGCCAGGATCGCGGCCGTCAGGGGCCAGGCCGTACGCGGGCGGAAGGCGAGCAGCACCGGACCGGCGAGGAAGCCCGCCGTCCCCAGCCAGATGGGCCCGAACATGGGGATCGGGGCGAAGGTGAGCCCCGCCATCACCCCCAGCGCCACCATGTGGCGGCCGGTGACCGACCGCAGCTGCATGACCACGATCACGGCCAGCGCCGCGACGGCGGGAGCCAGCAGGGCGGCCGGGATCTGCAGCAGCGCCTTGACGCTGAACCCGACCAGCACGGCGGCCAGCAGGACCACCGAGACGTCGGGCGGCTCGCGCCGGGCGGTCGCGGGCGGGCGGGTGGCGGGCAGCACGGCCTCGACCGTGTAGCGGGCCCGGCCGGACAGGCCGCGGGTGAGCGTGCCGCCCGCCGCCGCCACCTGGCGCGCGAGCCCGCCGAGGTCGTCGTCCTCGGCGGTGCGGCGGCCGTCGTCGGCCACCCGCAGGCGTACCTGGGCTCCTTCGGGCTCCTCCCAGGTCTCGATCACGCACACCGTGGCCGTGCCGCGGCGGGCGACGTCCGTGACCGCCTCGCGCAGCACCGAGGCGAGCAGCGCGCCCGCCGGGCCCAGCGGCTCGGTGTGGGCGGCCCGCACCTCCACGCCGACGCCCGCCGCCTCCAGCAGGGCGCGGGCGGTCGTCAGCTCGGGGGCCAGGGACATCGCGCGGTAGCTCGCCGCCGCGGCGCGGGCGTCCGCCAGCGACAGCCGCGCCGTCGTGACCACCTCGCCGAGCAGGTGCGCCGCGTTCTGCGGCGCGGCCAGCGCCCGCCGCGCGCCCGCTCCGATGGCGGCCAGGCCGCGCCCGAGGCCGTCGCTCAGCTCGGCGGCGATGCGCAGCCGCTCCTCGGCCACCGCCGCCGCGGCCAGCGCCGGACGGGTGGCCTCCATCTCGGCCACCCGCTCGACCAGCCGGTTGAGGCCGAACACCACCAGCGCCATCAGTATCGTCGTGATCGCGAGGTCCGCCGTGGAGACCGCGTCACCGGCGTACCGCCAGTGGTGGATCACGACGCCGCTGAACGCCACCGCAGGCGCGAGCGCCCACCAGCGCGTCACCAGCAGCGACCCGGCGAGGAACCCCAGGATCGCGACGGAGGCGCCCTGCCCCAGCGTCACCGCGTAGACCAGCACGGCCTGGACGGCGACCAGCCACCCCTTCCTGACCCGCAGCGTGAAGGCGCACTGCGCGGCGAACACCGCCGGCGCCCCCCAGGCACCGGCCACCACGTAGACGCCGGCCAGGGAGGCCAGCACCACGACGACGATCAATCGGGCGACACGCACGCCCAGAAGCTTAGGAGAACCCCCTCGGCAACACGGTGACCGGGCAGGACGACGACCGCAGCACCTTCATCGCCAGCTCGCCCAGGAACACCCGGTGGGGCTGGGCGTCCTCGCCCGCGGCGCACACCAGCAGCTCGCCGGGCAGCCACTCGACGTCCTTCAGCGCGGCCTGCACGTCGTGGCCCTCGGCCACCTCCGACTCGGCCTCGATGCCGGTGCTCTCCCAGGCCAGCCGTACGGCCAGGGCGAGGTCGTCGCGCAGCTTGCCCTGGTCCTCGGTGCGCAGGTCGAGAGTGATCAGCCGGAGCGGCACGTCGAGCCGCAGCGCCGCCTGAGCCACCCGCTCGACCGCCGCGTCGCACTGCGCCCGGTGGACGTAGGCCAGGGTGAGCCGGGCGGGCTCGTCGGGCGGCACGTAGCCCGAGGGCGCCAGCATCACCGCCTCCGGCGACAGGTGCAGCAGGTGGTCGGCGGTGCTGCCGACGGCGATGCGGCCGTACTGGCCGCCGCTCGCCGAGCCGACCACGATCAGGTCGGCCCTGATCCGGCTGGCCAGCACCGCCAGCCCCCGACCGGTGCCCCGGCTCTCGAACGCCATGTACTCGGCCGGGACGACGCCCAGCTCCTCACCCGCGTGCGCCAGGTTGGCCTGGGCCTCCACGGCCAGCCCCGGGCTGCCCGGGGGATAGATCGACGCCACCGTGAGCTCGCCCCCGGTGAGCCGGGTGATGGCGGCCCCGAGCGCGAGCGCGTCACGCCCACCGGGGTCGTTGCTGTAGCCGACGATCACGTGCTCTCCGATCACGTTTGCCCTCTTACCCGCTCTGAACTGGGAATACGCGGTCTCTCGCGATGCGTTTGAAACGATTGGAGGCGTAAAAACAGTGAAGATCACCCTTGACACCCGTTTCAACGGGTCCCTTGGCCCGGTCACCCTTCGTGAAGCGGTTCAGCAGCTCAAAGAGCACGACCTGACGTGCACCGTGCCCGCCGGCGTCGTCGAGCAGAAGGTCACCCTCTTCTCCGACTGCGTGGAGCGCGGTTTCACCCCGCTGCGCAGCGAGATCATGGCCGCGTACTTCGTGGCCGAGCGGGACGCCACCGCCGAGGCGTTCGACCGCGGCCTCATCACCGAAGGCGAGCTGGAGCAGAAGCGCACCCTCCTCGTACGCCAGTATCTTGCGTAAAACCCGGAATCGCCCTTTCGGTCGAAGCATTTGACGATCAAAGTTCATAAGGTCGTGTCCACTACCCGTTCACGGATTGGACACCTGTGTACCGCGACATCGTCGACTTCGCCCTGACCACGCCCGGGTGGCTGCACGCCCTCGCCGAGTTCGGCACGGACGCCGGCCTGTTCATCTTCGCGGCGCTGTTCCTCGTGTGCTGGTGGCGGGCGCGCCAGGCCCCCGCCCGCGACCTCGCGCTCGCCATCGCCGGCCCGGCCGGGGTGGTGGGCGCGTACATCGTGAGCGAGGGCGTGAAGGTGCTGGTCCGGGAGGACCGGCCGTGCCGCGGCGGGATCGCCACGATCGCGGCCTGCCCGCCCTCCACGGACTGGTCCTTCCCCAGCAACCACACCGTGATCGCCGCAGGGGCGGCGGGCACGCTCATCCTGGCCTGGCGCGCCCTGGCCTGGGTGGTGCTGCCGCTGGCCGCCCTGATGGGCTTCTCCCGGGTGTTCGTCGGCGTGCACTACCCGCACGACGTGGCCGGTGGCTTCCTCCTCGGTCTGGTGCTCGCGCCGCTGTTCGCGCTGCTGCTGGTCGGCGCGGTCACGCCCGCGGTCAGGCTGGCGCGAAGCCGTCTGTCGCCGCGATGAGCCGGTCGACGATGCCGGGCTCGGTCGCCGCGTGCCCGGCGTCGTCCACGACGTGGAAGTCGGCCTCGGGCCATGCCTTGTGCAGGTCCCAGGCGGTGGCCATGGGCGTGCAGGCGTCGTAGCGGCCCTGGATGATCACGGCCGGGATGTGCCGGACGCGGTCGACGTCCCTGATGAGCTGCTCGGGCTCGAACCAGCCGCCGTGGTGGAAGTAGTGGTTCTCGATCCTGGCGAACGACACCGCCATCTTGTCCTCGCCGAACTCCGCCACCAGGCTCGGGTCGGGCAGCAGCGTGATCGTGGCGCCCTCCCACTGGGACCACGCCTTGGCCGCCGCGAGCCGGACCGCGTCGTCGTCCCCTTCCAGCCGGGCGCGGTAGGCGGCCATGAGGTCGCCGCGCTCCTCGGCGGGGATCGGCGCCACGTACGACTCCCACAGGTCGGGGAACAGGTAGCTCGCGCCCTCCTGGTAGAACCAGCGCAGCTCGTGCGGGCGCAGCGTGAAGATGCCGCGCAGCACCAGCTCGGTCGTACGGTCGGGGTGCGTCTGCGCGTAGGCCAGCGACAGCGCGCTGCCCCACGACCCGCCGAACACCTGCCACCGCTCGATGCCCAGGTGCTCGCGCAGCCGTTCCATGTCGGCCACCAGGTTCCAGGTGGTGTTGGCGGCCAGCGACGTGCCCGGCGTGCTGGCGTGCGGCAGGCTGCGCCCGCAGTTGCGCTGGTCGAACAGGACGATCCGGTACAGGTCGGGGTTCCACTGCCGGCGGTGGTCGGCGCTGCACCCGGCGCCCGGCCCGCCGTGCAGCATGACGGCCGGCTTTCCGTCGGGGTTGCCGCAGACCTCCCAGTAGATCTGGTTGCCGTCGCCCACGTCGAGCAGGCCGGACTCGTAGGGTTCGATGGGCGGGTACAGAGTTCTCATGCCTCGCGATCCTGCCATGGAGCAGGCACTCGCCGAATTGTGCCGTTCTGAGCCTAGAGTGATCGTATGGACCTGGTGACGATCGACGACATCCGCGCGGCGGCCGGGCGGATCAAGGGGATCGCGGTGCGCACACCGCTCCTGCCGATGGGCGAGGCGTGGCTGAAGCCCGAGAGCCTGCAGCCGGTCGGCTCGTTCAAGATCCGCGGCGCCTACAACGCGCTGGCCGCCCTGCGTCCCTCCGGGGTCGTCACGCACTCCTCCGGCAACCACGGCCAGGCGCTGGCGTTCGCGGCGGCCGAGTTCGGCGTGCCGTGCGTGGTCGTCGTGCCCGAGGGCACGCCCGCGGTCAAGGCGGCGGCGATCGAGGGGTGGGGCGCCGAGCTGGTGGTCGTGCCCCCCGACCAGCGCGAGGTGACGGCCGAGCGGCTGGCGGGCGAGCGCGGCCTGACGCTGGTGCCGCCCTACGACCACCGCGCGATCATCGCCGGCCAGGGCACGATCGGCCTGGAGATCGTCGAGGACCTGCCGGACGTCGAGGCGGTGCTCGTGCCGGTCAGCGGCGGCGGGCTGGCCGCCGGCGTCGCGGCGGCGGTCAAGGCGCTGCGGCCCGACGTCCGCGTGTACGGCGTCGAGCCCGAGCTGGCCGCCGACGCCGCCGAGAGCCTGGCGGCCGGGCACGTGGTGACCTGGGAGACCACGCGCACGTTCCGGACCATCGCCGACGGACTGCGGGTGAACCGGGTCTCCGAGCTGACCTTCGCCCACCTGCGCGAGCACCTCGAAGGCATCGTCACGGTGTCGGAGGAGGAACTGCGGGCGGCGGTGCGGCACATCGCGCGCACGGCCCGGCTGGTGGCCGAGCCCAGCGGGGCGGCGACCACGGCCGCCCTGCTGTCGGGCCGCGTCCCCGCCGGGCGCACGGTGGCCGTGCTGTCCGGGGGGAACGTCGATCCGGAGCTGTTCGCCCAGGTCTACGCCTGAGCCCAGGCGTGGCGGGTGAGGAACCCGCGCTCGCCGGTGGCGTACTCGTTGAACGCCTGCCGCACCTCGTCCAGCTCGGGCACGACCGCGCGGACCATCGTGCCCTCCTTGTACTCCAGCTCGTAGCCGGGGGAGACCTGGAGGAAGTGGTGGCCGAAGTTCACCAGGGCGACGAACGGGTTCTGCGGGGACAGGGTGGCCAGGACGTCGTGGACCAGGCCGAGGTCCGGGTCGTGGACGACCATCCCGTCGCCGGTGTGGAGCTGCATGCCCTCGTACACGCCGAGCGGGGCGACGTTGTGCACCAGGTCGCGCTGGGGGTCGTAGCAGACCAGGCCGTGCGCGCGGGCGGTGGTGAACACCTGGGCCGAGGACTCGTCCATCGTGTCCAGGTCCATCGTCACCAGGACGTGTCCGGGGTACAGGGTGACCTCCCCGGGCAGCTCCTTGGCGACGTCGGGCACGTCCCCCTCGACGGGGTCGCTCCGCTTCACCGCCAGATACGTGGCCCGGGCCTGATCCCTGCTGATCGGCACGGGCTCGTCCCAGACCATCAACTCAACGCTCATCGGTCCATCTTGCCGAACGTCCACCGTGCTGGCGCGCCACTGGGGTCAAGAGTCCGTGATGTACGGTACAGCGCGATTTCTCGGACTCGGCGCGATTCCTCGGACTCAGCGCGGTTTCTCAAGCTCAGCGCGGTTTCTCGGACTCGGGCACCAGCTCCGCGGTGCAATGGGCACACCGTCTGGCCTCGGACGGGATGTCGGACAGGCACTCGGGGCACTGCTTGGTCGTCGCGGCCTTGTCCCGGTCGAACAGGTGGATCAGCCGCGTCATGGGGGCCACGACCAGCCAGTAGACGACCGCCGCGATGACCAGGAAGGTCACCAGGTGGTTGAGGAAGTCGCCGTACCTGAACTGGCTGCCGTTGATCGTGAAGGAGTACTCGGCGAAGTTCGGCTGCCGTCCGCCGGTCACCGCGCCGATGAGCGGGGTGACGAGGTCGGTGACCAGCGCCTGGACGAGCCTGCTGAAGGTCGCCCCGACGATCACGGCGACGGCCAGCTCGACGATGTTGCCACGGAGTAAGAACTTCTTGAAACCGCCCATGGAGTCGGCATATTGCCGGGGGCCGCGGCCTGAAACCCGATGGCCCCCGACAGAGCCCGATCGAGAACGTCGTGGCCGGTCAGACCTGGGGCGCGAGCCGTTCGAGATCGAAGAGGCCGCGTCGCACGCCGTCGAGGAACGCGTTCCACTCGTCGATGGTGAACGACAGGACGGCACCGCTGGCGTCCTGACTTCCCCGCACCCAGACCCGGTCGGAGAGCATGGTGACTTCGACGCATTCGCCGTTGTTGCAGCGATGCCACGCAACCTGGTCAAGGGCAGGTGGGCGTTTCATGCACTACCTCCTGGAGGTCGGCTGTAGAGGTATTGCGCCGATGTGATATTACCCCGATCGCCGACTGCCACTCGGCCGCCGTCCGTGCCCTTGGATCATCGTGGACATGAAAAAGGCGGACACCCATGGGATGTCCGCCTCAAGTGGCCGGCCGGTCGGCTCAGCCGGCCTCCCGGATCCTCCCGATGAACGCATTCCATTCGGTGGCGCTGAAGGTGAGAACGGGACTGTTCGGATTCTTGTTGTCGCGGACGCCGATGGAATCATGGGAAAAATAAGCGACCTCTACGCAGTCGCCATTGTTGCAGCGCGACGAGGCGCGCCAGCGAGGAAATGCACCAAGGTCTTGTTCGTTCGACATTGTCGCTCCCTACGGGCCATCGGCGGCGCCGGGCAGATCCGGCGTGCGCGGGCGATGTGAGCTCGGCGCTGACGGTCTCGGTGGACCGTTTCACCCGAGGCCACGACCCTACACCCGGGAGCCTCCGCCGCTGAGCAACTCGGCGGGCGCGGAACGGTTCTCCTTTCGCGAGAACCGCGGGGCCGACGGTCAAGGGACGGGGCGGCGCCGTCGCCCGGCGAAATTCCCCGGAACGGCGGCTGAGCCTTTTTCCGGGGCGCTGAGGGTTGCGGGAAAACCGGGCCGGAGGTCCATTCGGATGCCGGACGACAAGGGCGGGTGCCGGTGCTTCGCATCGGTCGCGGCCGCCGTGCCGAGAGCTCAACGCGTTTCAATCCGCAGGGGCGGGAGCGGAGTCTTTGTTGAATTTCCCCTGGAGGCTCCCTGCGGGCGGACGATATGCCTGACATTTCTGGTTTGTGAGGTGTCAAGGCGGAGCGCGCGGGCACTTGCCAAAGGCGGTTGCCGGCGGCCTCCGGGAAAAAGTGGCAACTAGGCGAATTTCCGTACCACTTCGGCCAGCTGTTTCTTCGACTCCTGCGGGCTCAGGGCCTCGGCGCGGAGGTGGTTGATCGTCTCCCTGAACGGCTCGGCCTTGTCGCCTTCGAGGTAGAAAAGGCCCATCTGATGCTCGACGAAGACGGTGTCGGCGATGCCCGACCTCTTGTCGAACTCCAGCAGCCGGAACGTGCTGTCGAACCCCATGTGGGCGCCCGCCGTGAAGGGGATCACCTGGATGGTGACCTGCGGCAGCTCCGTGACGGTGAGGAGGTGGCGCAGTTGTTCCAGCATGGTCTGCCGGCCTCCGACGTGGCGGTGCAGCGCCGACTCGTCGAGCAGGACCCAGTAGTCGGGCGGCTCCCTGCCGGCCAGCAGCTCCTGGCGCTTCATGCGGGCCAGCACCCGGTCCTGGAGGATGTCGTTGTCGATGCGCGGCAGGCAGCCCCGGATGACGGCTCGGGCGTAGTCCTCCGTCTGGAGCAGCCCGGGGATGGTGGTGATCTCGTATTCGGTGATGGCGACGCTGTTGGCCTCCAGCCCGATCATGGGCCGGAAGCTGCGGTTGTCGTAGTCCTGCCACCAGTGTTTCTGCCGGGCGTCCTTGGCGAGGGTCATCAGTTCCGAGGAGTCCTGGACGCCATAGAGCCTGCACAGATCCCGGACGTCGCGCAGACTCACCCTGCGCTGGGCCGTCTCGATGCGGCTGATCTTGGCCGGGGAGCAGAGCAGGTGTTCGGCGACCTCGGCGATGCTCAGGCCCGCCTCGTGGCGCAGTTCGCGCAGCCGCATGGCGAGTTGTCGCTGCCGGAGTGTCGGATTGGGGACGGACATCGCCACACTCCCTTCGACCGTCGCGGTCTGGTGTCCTGGAGCGTACCCCCGCTGCATTCTTTCGAAGTCGTGGGCGGTAGGTAATCGTCACCGGCACGTTCCTATGGCAAGTGCCAAATTGGGGTGGGTTTCTGGCGTTGGAGGGTAAAAATCAACCAAGCCGTAGGAGAGGGGGATGCCCTGGGCTGATCTGATCAAAACCGCCAGAGATCGAAATGCCGCGTTCATTCCCTGACGTGAAGGCTCACCAGAGGCCGCCCGTCACATAAGGCTGGGCCGATGTCGTCTCATCGGCCCAGCTCCACGATCATTCGCTCCTGCCAGAGCACAAGGATCGGTTCGCTATGAAGGGTAGCAATTCAGCCCTGCCACGGGCGGCTCCCGGCGTCCTGCGCCGGACGCTCGGCCGTCTGGCCGAGGCCCTGCTCGCCGCCCCGCTCGTCCGGGTCTACCGAACCCCCCGCTTCGACCTGTACGTCCGCTGCTCGGCCTGCGGCGGCGACGGGATCACCAGCCGGGGCGCCTGCCGGGCCTGCCGGGGATTCGGGAGGGTGCGCCTGTCCTGACCGCGGGGGGATCGGGTACGCAGCGTCGCGTCACCCGATCGCGGGTGCGGATCCGGTGCGCAGGGGCCGCGCACCGGATCCGTGAACCGCGCGACACCCTCTACCGGGCCGAACACGTGGGCCGCCTTCGACACCGCGCCGTCGGAGGCGGCTCACTCGATTTTTCGGAGTATTCCGGACGGACGCGTGGGAAGGAACAGTGTGGCCTTGTCCGGCGGAGCGGGGGAACGGAACATGGGGAGAGACCGCAAGGGAGCTTCGATGATCGAGATCTGGCCTGGAGACCCCTATCCTCTGGGGGCGACGTACGACGGCGCGGGCACGAACTTCTCGCTCTACACCGAGGTTGCCCAGGCGGTGGAGCTGTGCCTGTTCGACGAGGACAACGTCGAGTCGCGGGTGACGCTCACGGAGGTCGACGGGTTCATCTGGCACGGCTACCTGCCGGGCATCGGCCCCGGCCAGCGCTACGGCTACCGGGTGCACGGGCCGTACGAGCCGGCGCGCGGGCTGCGCTGCAACCCGAACAAGCTGCTGCTCGACCCGTACGCGATGGCGATCGAGGGCGGCGTCGACTGGCACGAGGCGGTCTACGGCTACCGGTTCGGCCAGCCGGACACGCGCAACGACGCCGACTCGTCCCCGTACGTGCCGAGGTCCATCGTGATCAACCCGTTCTTCGGGTGGGGGCACGACCGGCCGCCGGCGACGCCGTACCACGACACGGTGATCTACGAGGCGCACGTGCGCGGGCTGACCACAAGCCATCCCAAGATCCCCAAGCACCTGCGCGGCACGTACGCGGCGCTCGGCCACCCCGAGATCCTCGACCACCTCACCAAGCTGGGCGTGACGGCGCTGGAGCTGATGCCGGTGCACCAGTTCGTCACCGACCACATCCTGGAGCAGCGCGGCCTGTCCAACTACTGGGGCTACAACTCCATCGGCTTCTTCGCCCCGCACAACCGCTACTCCAGCACCGGGCAGCGCGGCGGACAGGTGCTGGAGTTCAAGGCGATGGTACGCAGTCTGCACGAGGCGGGCATCGAGGTCATCCTCGACGTCGTCTACAACCACACCGCCGAGGGCAACCACCTGGGGCCGACGCTCGGGTTCAGGGGCATCGACAACAGCAACTACTACCGCCTGGTCGAGAACGACAGGCGCTACTACGTCGACACCACCGGCACGGGCAACAGCCTGCTCATGCGCTCCCCGCACGTCCTTCAGATGATCATGGACTCGCTCCGCTACTGGGTCATCGAGATGCACGTCGACGGGTTCCGCTTCGACCTCGCCTCCACCCTCGCCCGCGAGCTGCACGAGGTCGACCGGCTGAGCGCGTTCTTCGACCTGGTGCAGCAGGACCCGGTGTTGTCGCAGGTCAAGCTCATCGCCGAGCCCTGGGACGTCGGCCCCGGCGGCTACCAGGTCGGCAACTTCCCCTCCCGCTGGACCGAGTGGAACGGCCGCTACCGCGACACGATCCGCGACCTGTGGCGCGGGCAGGCCGCCACGTTGCCGGAGTTCGGCTCCCGTTTCACCGGGTCGAGCGACCTGTACAAGGACGACAGCCGCCGCCCGGCCGCCTCGATCAACTTCGTGACCTGCCACGACGGCTTCACCCTCCAGGACCTCGTGGCGTACAACGACAAGCACAACGAGGCGAACAAGGAGGGCAACCGCGACGGCACCGACGACAACAGGTCGTGGAACTGCGGCGAGGAGGGCCCGGCGAGCCTGGCCATCGAGTCGCTGCGCGAGCAGCAGAAGCGCAACTTCCTCACCACGTTGTTCCTGTCGCAGGGCGTGCCGATGCTCTCGCACGGCGACGAGCTGGGCCGCACCCAGAAGGGCAACAACAACGGCTACTGCCAGGACAACGAGCTGACCTGGGTCGACTGGTCCGACATCCGGGAGAACTGGCTGCTGCTGGAGTTCACCCAGGAACTGGCGGCGCTGCGGAAGAAGCATCCGGTCTTCCGGCGCAGGAGGTTCTTCTACGGCAAGCCGGTACGCGGGCTGAGCGACATCGCCTGGCTCACCCCGTCCGGGGAGGAGATGACCGACAGCGACTGGAACGTCGGCTACGCCAAGTCGCTGGCCGTCTTCCTCAACGGCGACGCCATCACCGAGCCCGACCGGCGCGGCCGCCCGATCAGGGACGACTCCTTCCTGGTGCTGTTCAACGCCCACCACGACACGATCAAGTTCACGATCCCCGAGGACTACGGCGAGATGTGGCACACCGAGATCGACACCGCGATGCCCATCAGGCTCGACGTGCGGATGGTGCGCGCGGGCGAGGCGATCGAGGTCCCCGGACGCAGCGTGCGGGTGCTGCGCCGTGTCTAAGCCGGTCTCGACGTACCGGGTGCAGCTCACCCCCGACTTCGGTTTCGCGCAGGTCGCCGAGATCGCCGGTTACCTGCGCGACCTCGGCGTCAGCCACGTCTACCTGTCGCCGGTCCTCCAGGCCACGCCCGGGTCGCGGCACGGCTACGACGTCGTCGACCACTCCAGGATCAGGGAGGAGTTCGGCGGGGCCACCGGCTTCCGCGAGATGGCCCAGCAACTGGCCGCCCAGGACCTGGGCATCGTCATCGACATCGTGCCCAACCACATGAACACCATGAACGCCCAGTTCTGGTCGGTGCTCAAGGACGGGCCCGCCTCGCCGTACGCGAACTGGTTCGACATCGAGTGGGTGGACGGGAAGGTGGCGCTGCCGGTGCTCGGCGACGACACCGAGCCCGTGGTGGACGGCGACGTCCTGCGCTACCACGAGCACGCCTTCCCCCACCCCGGCCACTACCGGCTGGTCGACTGGCGCGAGGGCCCCGGCTACCGGCGCTTCTTCGACGTGTCCTCGTTGATCGGGCTGCGCGTGGAGGACCCGTCGGTCCTGTTCGCCACGCACGAGGTGATCTTCTGGCTGCTCGACGAGGGCCTGGTCGACGGGTTGCGCGTCGACCACCCCGACGGCCTGGCCGACCCCCGGGGCTACCTCGACCGGCTGCGCGAGCGGACCGGCGGCCCCTGGACGGTCGTGGAGAAGATCCTCATCGGGCCCGAGCGGCTGCAGCCCGACTGGGCCTGCGACGGCACGACCGGCTACGAGGTGCTCAACCGGATCAACGGCCTGTTCGTGGATCCTTCGGGCAAGGAGCCGCTGGTCCGGCTGTTCGGCGAGCTGACCGGGCAGCCGGAGGAGTACCGTCCGGTCATGGTTCAGGCCAAGCGCGAGGTGCTCGACCTGTTCTTCGGCGCGGAGATCGACCGGCTGGCCAGGGTCACCGGCTGCGACCCCGCCGCGGTGTCGGAGCTGCTGGCCGCGATGCCGCTCTACCGCGCCTACCTGGTGCCGGGGGAGGAGCCGCCGCCCGAGTCGGTCGAGATCGTCGAGCTGGCCGCCGCCGAGTGCTCGCCCGCCGTGCGGCCGCTCGTCCAGGAGGTTCTGTACGGTTCGGCGGAGGCGATCGTCCGTTTTCAGCAGACGTGCGGGCCGGTCATGGCCAAGGGTGTGGAGGACACCGCGCTGTACCGGTGGTATCCGCTGTCCTGTCTCAACGAGGTGGGCGGGGAGCCCGACGCGTTCGGCGTCTCGGTGGAGGAGTTCCATGACTTCTGTGGGGAGATGTCCCCGTACACGATGACGACCCTGTCCACGCACGACACCAAGCGGTCGGAGGACGTGCGCGCCCGGCTGTCGGTGTTGTCGGAGATGCCCCGGGAGTGGGCGTCCGTGGTGTCCGAATGGTCGCGGGAGCTCTCGTTCGACCCCCACCTCGACTACCTGGCCTGGCAGAACCTCATGGCGGCCTGGCCGATCTCCGCCGAACGGTTCGCCGAGTACCTGCTCAAGGCGGCTCGCGAGGCCAAGACCGCGATCTCGTGGGTGCGTCCGGACGCCGGCTACGAGCGGCGGCTGCGGGAGTTCGCGCAGGCCGCGGTCCGGTTGCCGGTGGAGGAGTTCACCGAGCGCATCGAGCCGTTCGCGATGTCGAACTCGCTCGGGGCCAAGCTGGTGCAGCTCATGATGCCCGGGGTGCCCGACGTGTACCAGGGCAACGAGACCACCGACTTCTCGCTGGTCGATCCGGACAACCGGCGGCCCGTGACGTACCCGCGCAAGCCCGAGACCTCCTGGGACGCCGCCAAGCTCCTGGTCACCACGCAGGCGTTGCGGCTGCGCAGGCGGCTGGGGGGCGCGGCGCCGTACCTGCCGCTGCGGGCGGAGGGGGAGGCGGCCGAGCACGCGATCGCCTTCGCCCGGGGCGAAGGCCCGCTGGCGGTGGCGGTCGCCACCAGGCTGCCGGTACGCCTCGCGCGCCGGTCCGCGGTCGCCGGCCGCTCGGTGTGGGGCGACACCGCATTGACGCTGCCCGGCGGATCCTGGCGCGACCTGCTCACCGGCGAGCCGCACTCGGGGACGGTTCCGCTGGCCCGGCTGCTCGATCAGTACCCCGTCTCACTCCTGGAGCGACATGATCTTTGAGGTCTGGGCACCGAAGGCCACGGCTGTCGAGGTCGACGTTCTGGACGGACGCCGGCCGATGTCCCCCGGGGAGAGAGGCTGGTGGTGGGCCGAGGTCGCCGAGGCCGGACACGGCACCAGGTACGCCTTCGTCCTCGACGGCGCCGGGCCCTACCCCGACCCGCGGTCCCGGCGGCAGCCGGAGGGGGTGTTCGGGCCGAGCGCGGTCTACGAGCACGCCCGCTTCACCTGGTCCGACCACGACTGGAAGGGCCGCGACCTGCGCGGCTCGGTGATCTACGAGCTGCACGTCGGCACGTTCACCGGCGAGGGCACGTTCGCCGCGGCGATCGAGCGGCTGGAGCACCTGGTCGAGCTCTGCGTGGACTTCGTGGAGATCATGCCGGTCGCGCCCGTCCCCGGCGGGCGCAACTGGGGCTACGACGGCGTCGACCTCTACGCGGTCAACGAGACGTACGGCGGCCCCGACGGGCTGAAGTCGTTCGTGGACGCGTGCCACCGGGCCGGGATCGGCGTCATCCTGGACGTGGTCTACAACCACCTGGGGCCGTCGGGCAACTTCCTGCACCCCTTTGGTCCGTACTTTTCCGGCTTTGCTGGTAGCTATTGGGGTGAAGCGGTCAATCTGGATGGGCCGGGGTCCGACGAGGTGCGCCGGTACTTCGTCGGCAACGCCGTCCAGTGGTTGCGCGACTACCACGTCGACGGCCTGCGGCTGGACGCCGTCCACGCGCTGCACGACAAACGCGCCCGCCACCTGCTGGCCGAGCTGTCGGAGGAGGTCGACGCGCTGGCCTGCTCGCTCGGCCGGCCGCTGTCGCTGATCGCCGAGTCCGACCTCAACGACCCGCGCATGGTCCGCCCGCTGGAGGCCGGCGGCCTGGGGATGACCGCGCAGTGGAACGACGACGTCCACCACGCCCTGCACACCGCCGTGAGCGGCGAGAGCCACGGCTACTACGAGGACTTCGCCGACCCGTCGGCGCTGGCCAGGGTGCTGACCCAAGGGGTGCTGCACGACGGCGGCTACTCCAGCTTCCGCGACCGGGCGCACGGGCAGACCTTCGCCGGCGTGCCCGGTCACCGGCTGGTCGCCTGCCTGCAGAACCACGACCAGATCGGCAACCGGCCCGGCGGCGACCGGTTGCCGGTGTCGGCGCTCAAGCTGGGGGCGGGGCTGCTGCTGACCTCGCCGTTCACGCCGATGTTGTTCATGGGGGAGGAGTGGGGGGCTCGCACGCCGTTCCTGTTCTTCTCCGACCACGTGGAGCCCGCGCTGCGGGAGAGCGAGGGGGCGCGGCGCGAGCGCGAGTTCGACGGCTTCGGGTACGCCTGGGACGCGCCCGACCCGTCCGACGAGGAGGCGTTCCTCCGTTCCAAGCTGGACTGGAGCGAGCTGAAGGAGGAGGAGAACTGGTCCCTGCTGTGCTGGTACCGGGACCTGATCGCCCTCCGCAAGGCGCTGCCGGAGCTGTCGGACCCGAGGCTGGAACGGGTTCGGGTGGAGGCGGATCCGGACGGGAAGTGGTTGATCATGTGGCGTGGGACGGTGTGCGTCAGCGTCAACTTCTCCCCGGAGACGCTGACGTTGCCTCCGGCGGGCGCGACCGTCCTCCTGGCCTCCGACGACCCGGTAGTCACCGGCCCCGACGGCCTGCGCCTCCCCGGGCAGACCCTCGCCATCTCCCGTGCCACCCCATAATCTCTCCGGTCGTTGTCCACAGGGTGGGCGTGGGCCGGTCGGGTTGTCCCCAGAACGGGGTTCGGCCGCATCGGGGGCGGCGGGGTTCCGGATCCTGGGTGCCTCACCACGTTCCGAAGGCGAGGCACCTCATGAAGATCGTTCTGCCGCTCCCCGCCACACTGACCTCCCTGTTTGTCGTAGCCGTGGAGCACCTGCCGTCCGACGTCGAGACCTTCGTGCCCTGGCGCGTCCCCGGGCCGTACAGGAAGGCGGCCCGTGACGCGCTCGACACCCCGCCGGCCCTGACGGTCTCCCACGATCCGACCCCCTGGCGACCGGGCGAGCTCACCCTCACCGACGACGAACGTCGGCGCCTGCGCCGGGCCGGGCAGCACGTCCTGGTGTCCACCACGGCGCCCCCGCACCGCCTGCCCGGCAACGTCCAGACCGCCAGAGCCGTCGCCCGTGCCCTCGCCCTGCAGAGCGACGGCCTGCTCATCGACCCGTTGACCGCCTCGGCCGTGCCCGCCTGCCCGAGGTGTCCTGGCGAGCCGCGCGCCTTCCACCTCGGCGACGACTGGCTCACCTGGGACACGCAGATCCACGACGACGCCACCTGCCCGCCGTGGGACCCGTCCGACACGGCCGCCTGCGACTGCCTGCGCGTCACCTCGCGCGGGCTGAGCCGCTTCGCGCTGCCTGAGATCACCCTCGACGGCGCCGCCTGCGCCCACAGCCTGTGCGCGACCAGCCTCCTGCGCTCGGTGGCCCATCGCCTGGTCACCGACCAGCTCGCCCACCTGAAGGCGCACCCGCTGGCCACCTGCCACGAGATCGACGACCTCCTGCGGATCCAGCCGTCCGGCGCCTTCCAGGGCGGCTCAGCGTTCGGCGTGCGGCTGACCCCGTGCGGCGCGGACCTCGGCGAACCGGGCAGGGCGGGCAGCATCCGCCGCCTGAAGGTCGGCCCCGCCCCCGGTTCCGGTCAGCTCACCTGCCTCAAGGTCGGGCCGCCTCCCGGCTTCACCGGCTCCCTCAATGACTGGCTCTGCACCACCCGGAGCACCGACCTGACCGCCGTCGACCCCACCGTCGACCCCACCGTCGACCCCGCTGTCGACCCCGCCGTCGTCCCGGCCGCACGCCCGGCTCTCGCCGCCTGACCCCCGCCCCCGCGAGATGGCCAGGATCCCTGTGGTCCGTGCGCGTCAGCTGCTCCTCATGAGCGCCTTCCGGGGAAGGTCGCCGAGATGCCGGTCGAAGGAGAGGCAGACGGTCTAGCGGTGGAGGATCTGGGTGAGGGCCTGGTCGAGGGTGGACATGGGGTCCGAAGTCGGACGAGGGGCGCGCCAGGCCACATAGCCGTCGGGCCGTACCAGGACGGCGCCGCCTTCCCGGACTCCGTACCGCTCCCGCCAGCGGCCTTCGACGTCCACCAGCTCGTCGTCCACCAGGATGCGGGTGAGCTGCACGCCCAGGCGCTCCTTGACCACGCGGCCGGCGTCCATCCAGACCTGGCCGCCGCTCTTGTCGGCCAGCAGCACGAAGCCCGAGCCGAACAGGTCGATGGTCGAGATGCGCTGCCCCTCCCAGTCGAGCACGACGTGCGGGGCGCGGCTGCCGGGGCGGCCATCAGGCGTGCGCGGGTCCTCCAGGAGGGAGCCGTCGTCGCCGGGTTCCTCCAGGACGGCGGCGGAGTGGTACCGGTAGCCGAGCATCGCCTGGAGGAAGTCCTCCAGGGGCTCGGGGTAGTCGGAGCGCTCGTCCACGGGCATCCGTACGCTGAGGTTGGCGAGCTGCGCGTCGGCGGTCAGGGCGCCGATCGGGCGGCGTTCGGCGTCGTACGTGTCCAGGAAGCCGGGGCCGGCCTGCCCGCTGATCACCAGCCAGAGGCGCCAGGCGATGTCGCAGCCGTCCTGGAGGGCGGTGCTGCCGCCCTGGCCACCGGTGGGCGGCATGGTGTGGGCGGCGTCGCCGGCGAAGAAGACGCGTCCGGCGCGGAAGGTGTCGGCCACGACGTGCGCCAGGCTGAACGTCGCCGTGTCGAGCACTTGCACGTCCAGGTCCGGGATGCCGGTTCCGATGCGGATGAGCTCGACGCAGCGTTCCTCGGTGAGGTCGTTCGCGCTGCCGTGTGCGGAGGGGGGCTGGTTGATGCCGAGCACATGCGCGCCCACGCCCGTGCCGGTCACGATGACACCGGTGAACGCGTGGTTGTGGAGGTACCAGACGATGACCTCGCGCTCGTTCACCAGGCCCGTCAGGTCGGCGTCGAACATGATCGAGCGCATCTGGACGAGGTCGCCCTTGCCGGAGGTGGGCACGGCCAGCCGCTCGCGCAACGGGCTCCGGTGGCCGTCGGCCGCCACCACGTAGTCGGCCCGTACGACGCTCTCGACCCCGTCGGCGGCGCGGATCACGGCGGTGACGCCGTCGTCGTCCTGGTCGAGGGAGATCAGCTCGGTGGAGAAGCGCAGGTCTGCCCCGAGCTCGTCGGCGTAGGCGCGGAGCACCCGCTCGACCTCCGACTGGGGTGCGCCCACGCGGGGCACGGGGGTGAGGTCGGCGAGGGCGTTCTCCTCGCCCGTGTCCTCCAAGATCATGTGGGGCTCGGGGTCGGCGAGGGTCTTGGCGATCGCGATGCGCATGGAGTCGCCGATGCCGGTCCAGATGTCGGCGAACGTCTGCTCGATCCCCGGCAGCGGGCGCAGCAGCTCGACCGCTCGCGGTCCCATGCCGAACGCCTTGGGCTGGATGGACGTGCTCGGGTGCCGTTCGACCAGCATGACGGGCACCTCGCGCCACGCCAGCAGCGCGGCAGCGCTCAGGCCCGCGTACCCGCCGCCGACCACCAGCACGGGCACTCGCTCTTGTCTCATTGCCTCCACCTCCGGGCACACGTAGTATCGCGTTCGTCGATCAAGCAACACGATATGTCGCGTCGACGAAGGCGGTCAAGACATGTCGCGTATACCGGCATTCATCGGATCTCTCGCGATGTGCTGCCGAAGACCCTCCACTGGGCTCGACCCCCGACGGCGTGTATCCGCCCCCGCTGTCCTTCCCTGAGTGCAGGGTCTGGCGGCAAGAAGGCTGCCCAAGGCAACTCAGCCGGTGGCCCAGCGGGTCGTCGCGCGGCGGCTCGGCGGGCGGGCTGCTGATGGGCGCGGCGACGAGCCTGGCCGCGCCCGACTGCTGCCCTGAAGCCGGCACCCACCCAGAGCCAGCACCCAGATGGTTCGTTCCGGCGGCTGGTGGGTGTTCGGTTGCCGCGGCCTGCGCTGGCGTTCCATGGGTCGTGCGGCAGTCGCCAGGCCCTTCGCTGCTCGCCTCTCCGCGCCGCGACCCCGTTCACTCGCGGCTGCTCCCGTCCAGTCCGGGGGAGCCTGCGGGGGTCAGGGGAGGTGGCGTTCGAGGCTTTGGAGTTTGGTGGTCATGCCGTCCGTCACGCCGGGGCGGACGTCGGCCTTGAGGACCAGGCTGACTCTCGGGGCGACTTCGGAGACGGCGTCGACCGCGCGCCGGACGACGTCCATGACCTCGTCCCACTCGCCCTCGATCGTGGTGAACATCGCGTCCGTGCGGTTGGGCAGGCCGCTCTCGCGGACCACCTGGACGGCGCGGGCGACCGGTTCGGCGACCCCTTCGCCGACGCCCAGCGGGGTGATGGAGAAGGCCACGATCATGGCGACAGATCCCTCGGATGACGGAAAGAGCCCGGACGAACCGATCGTAGCCGGGGCGAAGAGCCACGACGCGGGTGGGGCGTCGTGGCTGATCGCCGTACGTCACACGTCACGCGTGGTCGTGGTCGTGCTCTTCCTCGTCCTCGTCCTCACTCGGCCCCTCGGACGGCTCCACCCCGAGAACGGCCTCACGCGGCTCGATCTCGGTGATGTGGTCCACGAGCTGCAGCACGTGGTCGGGCTCGATCAGCCACTGCAGCGCCGAGGCGCCGGTCTCGTCGGAGTTGACGAGGTCGGCCTGCTCGGAGCGCTCCTCGTCGCTGAGGTCGGCGTCGGGGTGCCTGATCTCGGCCAGCGCCGCCGCCTGCAGCGCGTTCACGTCGAGCACCTCCACGGTCAGTTCGACCGTAAGGCGCAGGTACTTCGGTTCATCACTCATGGCGACGATGCTAGGGCAGCTTCCACTCGACAGGTGCGGCGCCTTGCTGGGTGAGCAGCTCATTGGCGCGGCTGAACGGCCGCGAGCCGAAGAAGCCGCTGCGCGCCGACAGCGGGGACGGATGCGCCGACTCGACGCACGGCACGCCGCCGAGCATCGGGGCGAGGTTGCGGGCGTCACGGCCCCACAGGATGGCGACCATCGGCTTGTCGCGGGCCACGAGGGCGCGGATGGCCTGCTCGGTGACCTGCTCCCAGCCCTTGCCCCGGTGGGAGGCGGGCTTGCCCGGCATGACCGTCAGAACCCTGTTGAGCAGCAGCACGCCCTGCTCGGCCCAGGGGGTCAGGTCGCCGTTGGCGGGACGGGGGAGCCCCAGGTCGGACTCCATCTCCTTGTAGATGTTGAGCAGGCTCCCGGGCAGCGGCCGCACCTCGGGCGCCACCGAGAACGACAACCCGACGGGGTGGCCGGGCGTGGGGTAGGGGTCCTGGCCCACGATCAGCACCTTGACGTCGTCGAAGGGCTGGTTGAAAGCGCGCAGGACGTGGGGGCCCGAGGGCAGGTACTGCCTGCCCTCGGCGATCTCGTTGCGCAGGAACTCACCCATCAAGGAGATCTGCTCGGATACGGGCTCAAGAGCCTGAGCCCATCCGGCTTCGACGACTTCATGCAAAGGACGACCGGCCATGGCCGTGAAGCCTATCTAGGTCTGGTACGGCTTGCCGCCCGAACGGGCACGCAGGCCGTACCGGAATGATCACAACGACGGCTTGCCGGGCTGGAAGAGCCAGGCGTCGAAGAGGGTGTCGAGCTGCCTGCCGGAGACACGTTCGGCGAGGGCGACGAAGGCGGCGGTGTCGGCGTTGCCGTACTTGTGCTCGTTCGCCCAGGTGCGCAGGATCGTGAAGAACGCGTTGTCGCCGACGGTCCGGCGCAGGACGTGCAGGGTCGCCGCGCCGCGGTCGTAGACGGGGTCGTGGAAGAGCGCGGCGGCGCCGCCGGGGTCGGCGGTGGGCGTCTGCCAGAACTCGTCGCCGGCGGGCCTGGCGTAGACGCCGTCGAAGGACGTCTGCACGGTACGGCTGCCGATCTTCTCCAGCCAGAGCCATTCCGCGTACGTCGCGAAGCCCTCGTTCAGCCAGATGTCGCGCCATAAGGTGGGCGTCACCGAGTCGCCGAACCACTGGTGGGCCAGCTCGTGGGCGAGCAGCGACTCGCCGGGCGCCACGGGGTAGATGGGCCGGGTCTGGGTCTCCAGGGCGTAGCCGACGTTCGGCTCGTGGTCGACGATCCCGCCGGTGGAGGAGAAGGGGTACGGGCCGAAGAGGGAGCTGAAGTAGTCGAGGACGGGGGTGTGGCGGGCGGCGAAGTCCGTCGCCTTGCCGGCGAGCTTGGGGTCCACGGCGGTGATCACGCGGTAGCCGCCGATCCTGGTGTCGGTGAGCTGGAACTTGCCGATCGACACCGTGGTCAGGTAGCTGGCCATGGGCTCGCGGGCGTCCCACACGTACGTGGTCCGGCCGCCGGCCGACGTTCTGGCCACCAGGTCGCCGTTGGCCACCGCGACCCTCGTGCTGGGGACGGTCACGGCGAATCGGTACGTCGCCTTGTCCGACATGTGGTGGTTGCCGGGGTACCAGGTCATCGCGCCCTGCGGCTCGTTGGCGTTGAAGACGCCGTCGCTGGTCCTGATCCAGCCGTCCCTGGAGCCGTCGGGGTCGAGGACGTGGGTGGGCCTGCCGTCGTACCGGACGACGACGGAGAAGTTCTGCCCGGAGGCCGGCGTGGCGGCGGGGGTGACGACGAGTTCGTCGCCGCCGCGGGTGAAGGCGGCGGGCCTGCCGTCCACGGTGACCGAGCGTACGGACAGCGAGCCGGACAGGTCGAGGTCGAAGCGGCTCAGCGCCTGGGTGGCGCGGGCGCCGACGGTGGCGACGCCGGTCAGGACGTTCGAGGACGGGTCGTAGTCGAGGGCGAGGTCGTAGTGGCCGACGTCGTAGCCGCCGTTCCCCTGACGGGGGAAGTACGGGTCGCCCGCCCCGGGAGCGCCGGGGGTGCCGCCGAGCGCGGCGGCGGGGGTGAGGGGGAGGGAGATGAAGGCTGCTGCGGCGAGAGCGAGAAGACGCTTCATGAACAATCATCGGAGGTCCGGAAGCGGGTGTTACGGGCGCCCGCCTGCCCCCCTCTGGGAGGCGGGCGCCCGCAGGGGATGGCCTACTTGACGGAACCGGCCATCATGCCCTGGACGAAGTACCGCTGGAAGGCGAAGAACAGCACCAGCGGGATGATCAGCGAGAGGAACGCCCCTGAGGAGAGGATGTCGACGTTCGATCCGAACTGCCGCATCTGGGACTGCAGGGCCTTGGTCATCGGCTGGTTGTCGGTGTTGGCGAACACGAGCGCGATGAGCATGTCGTTCCACACCCACAGGAACTGGAAGATCCCCAGCGAGGCGATGGCCGGCTTGCCCAGCGGGAACACGACCTGGGCGAAGATCTTCCACTCGGGTGCGCCGTCCATCCTGGCCGCCTCCAGCAGCGAGGCCGGGATGCCGACGAAGAAGTTGCGCAGCAGGAAGATGGCGAACGGCAGGCCGAACGCCGTGTGGAACAACACCACGCCGGGGATCGTGCCGAAGATCCCGACACCGCCGTAGAAGGCCGCGACGGGGATCAGCGCGATCTGGATGGGCACGATCAGCAGCCCCACCACGATCAGGAACGCCGTGTCCCGCCCGCGGAACTCCATCCAGGCGAACGCGTACGCCGCCATGGCGGCGATGCCGATCACCAGGATCGTGGTGGGCACGGTGATGAGCACCGTGTTCCAGAACGACGAGGTGAAGCCGCTGGCCAGCAGGTTCTTGTAGTTGGCGATGGTCAGTTCCGCGGGCTTGGTGAAGATCGTCCACCAGCCCTCGGCGTTGTTCACCTTCACCGTGCGCAGGGAGACGACCAGCAGGCCCAGCGTCGGCACCAGCCAGAACAGGCCGAGCACGATCATGACCACCTGGACGGCCCCGCCGCCGAGGCGGTCCACAATCCTGCTCGCCAGGCCCCTGCGCGGCGCGCCCGACTCCGGTCCGTGAGGCGCGGTCACGGTCGCGGTCGTCATGTGTCTTCCCTTCTGAACCGGCGGATGTTCATGATCATGAAGGGAAGAACCAGGATGAGCAGGAACACCGCGAGTGCGCTGCCGAGCCCCTGGTTGTTCCCGCCGCCGAACGACACGCGCCACATCTCCAGCGCGACCACGTTCGACTGCGGCTGAACCGAGGCCGGCGCGATGATGTAGACCAGGTCGAAGACCTTCAGCGTATTGATGATCATCGTCACGAAGACGACGAGCAGCACCGGCGACAGCAGCGGCACGGTGATCCGCCGGAACACCTGCCACTCGGTCGCGCCGTCGATGCGGGCGGCCTCCAGGGCGTCGCGCGGGATGGCGGCGAGCCCGGCGGCGATCAGCACCATCGCGAACCCGGCCCACACCCAGACGAACGCGCCGATGATGGCCGGCGTGATGAGCGTCTGGCCGAGCCAGGTCAGGCCGCCGTAGCTGGCCTGGAAGTTCGACTGCGGCAGCCGTACGACGTAGGAGCCGGACGGCAGGCCGGCGAAGCTGAAGCTGCCGTCGTCGGCGGTCGTGGCGGTGGCCGCGACCTGGCCGTCCTTGACCGCCTCGACGGTCACGCCGGGCAGGCCCTTCTCGGTCGGGTCCACGGCGCCGCTCTGGCCGCCGCCACCCTGCGTGAAGTCGAACCACACCGTCCCCGACACCGCCGAGCCGCCGGTGGGGGCGTGGGCGGGCTGGGCGTTGGACGGCATGATCTGCGGCTTGACGCCGACGATCGGGATCAGCACCGGCGTGCCCGCCTGGACGGGCTGCTTGGTGACGACCGCGCCGTTCTGCTCGGTCACGGGAGACTGGTCGCCGCCGCGCGCCCGGGCCTCGGGATAGCCCTGCGAGGAGGAGAACGTGTCGTGCACGGTGGTGAGCACGGCGTTGGCCAGGCCCTTGTCGGGGTCCTCCTCGTAGACGAGGCGGAAGATGACGCCTGCGGCCATCAGCGAGACCGCCATCGGCATGAAGACGATCAGCTTGAAGGCCGTCGCCCACCGGATACGCTCGGTCAGCACCGCGAAGATCAGGCCGATCGTGGTGACCACGATCGGCGCCACGACCACCCAGATGAGGTTGTTGCGGATCGTGACGAGCATGCCGTTGTCACTGAAGATCGTGGTGTAGTTGCCCAGCCCCACGAACCCGCTGCCCGAGGCGTCGAACAGGCTGCGGAAGATGGAGTAGACGATGGGGTAGACCACCCAGACGCCGAGCAGCAGGGCCGCCGGCAGGAGGAAGGCGATGGCGACCGTCGGCGATGGGCCGAGGCGTCGTCTCGTACGGGGGGTTTCAGCCGGTCCTGCGGAGGGCCCGCCCGCGATCTTCGCAGGCGGGGCCGCCGGGCCGTCCAACCGTTCGGTCACGGCCTTACCTCTTTACTTCCAGGCCTTCTTGGCCTCGGCCTCGAGCGCCGTCTGGGCGCCCTTGACGTCGCTCGGGTCGCGCAGGAAGTCCTGCAGGACCTTCCACTCGCCCTTGCCGTCGGTGCCGCCGAAGGCGCTCGGGGCCAGGTCCGACATGTCGTAGCGGACGGCGTCACCGGCGGAGACGATCGTCTGGCCGAGCTGCTTGGTCAGCTCGTCGGGGTAGTTGTCGGGGGAGACGTTCTTGTTGGGCGACAGGTAGCCGGGGAGCTTGGCCCAGATCTCGCCGCCCTCCTTGGAGGCCAGGAACTGCACCAGGGCCATCGCGCCGGGGGAGTCCTTCATGACCACGGCCACGTCGCCGCCGAGCACGACCGGGGCGGTGTCGCCGGCCTTCGGGAACGGGAAGTACTTGGCGCCCTCGCCGACCTTGGCGCCGTCCTGGGTGGCCTGGGTGGCGACGAAGTCGGCCTCGATGACCATGGCGGCCTTCTTGTTGCCGTACACCTTGGTCACGCAGGTCGGGAAGTCGGTCTGCAGCGCGCCGGAGGCGCCGTCGAGCACGAACTCCTTCTTGCCCGCGATCTGCGCGATCTTCTCCAGGGCGGTGGCGACGCTGGGGTCGGTCCACGGGATCTCGTGCTTGGAGAGCTTGTCGTAGTTCTCCGGGCCGGCGCTGGAGAGGTAGACGTTCTCGAACAGGTCGGTCAGCGTCCAGCCGGAGGCGCCGCAGAGGGAGAAGGGCGGGGTGCCGGAGTCGGCGATGGTCTGGCCGGCCTTGATCAGCTCGTCCCAGGTCGTCGGCACCTGGACGCCGGCCTCCTCGAAGGCCTCGGAGCGGTACCAGACCAGCGACTTGTGCGCCGCCTTGATCAGCACGCCGTACACCTTGCCGTCGGCGGAGCCCAGCTCCTTCCAGTACGGCGTGTAGTTGGTGTCGATCTCCTGGGTGACCTCGGGGGTCAGCGGCTTGAGCGCGTCCTGCTTGGCGTACTGCTGCACCAGACCCGGCTGCGGGAGGATCGCGACGTCCGGCGGGTTCTTGCCCTGGATGCGCGGGCCGAGGTAGGCGCCGGTGTCCTCACCCGTGGAGGCGTACGTGACCGTGGCGCCGGTCTTGTCGGAGAAGGCCTTGAGCACCTGCTCGAAGTTCTTCTGCTCGGCGCCGGTCCACTTGGCCGCGACCTCGATCTTGACGCCTTCGAGGGTCTTGCCGCCGCCGGCGGTGCTGGCCGGCGCGGACTCCGAGGCGGTGGGGGTGGTCGTCGTCGGGGCGTTGCCGCAGGCGGCGACGGCTACCGCGAGCCCTGCCAGGACTACTGCTGCTCTGGCTTTACGCATGGCTTGCCTCACTGGGTTCTGATGATCTCTTCGAGTTCTGACTTGATGGAGACCGCGACATCGTCGGCGGACTCTTTCGCGGGAGCGGCCAGGGCCTTGGCGACCGAGCTGGCGATCACCAGGCTCACCTGGTTGTAGTTGGCGCTCACCGGCCGTGGTTTGGCGGCGAGGATGCTCTCCTTGAGCACGGGGAGGTACGGGAACCGCTTGATCAGGGCCGGGTCGTCGTACAGCTCGGTCCACACGGGCGGGAAGGAGCCCTCGGTGAGGACGCGGCGTTCGTTCTCCAGGCTGGTGAAGTAGCGGATGAACTCCTGTGCGGTGTGCTGGTGCTTGGAGTAGGCGCTGACGGCCAGGTTGATCCCGCCGAGGGTGCTGGATCCCTGACCGTTCAGGCCGGGCAGCCGGGTCACCGCGAAGCGGTCGCCCAGCTTGGCCCTGGCCGGGCCGTAGGCGTGCGGCCAGTTGCGGGCGAAGGCCAGCTTCCCGTCCTGGAAGGCCAGGCGCGACTCCTCCTCCTTGAAGCTCAGGGAGTCGCCGGTGATCCAGCCCTCCCGCAGCCCCTGCATCAGGAAGTCGAGCGCGATCTTCCCCTTGGCCGGATCGAGGGTCACCTCCGTGCCGTCGTGGTTGAGAATCTGCCCGCCCGCCGACTGCACCGCCTCGGAGAAGTTCACGGTCAAGCCTTCGTAGGCCAGGAGTTGGGCCGCATAGCCTCCGATATCCCGCTTTTTCGTTACTTCTCGTGCTTCATCGCGAAGTTCCGCCCAGGTCTGCGGCGGCTTCTTGATCAGATCGGTCCGGTAGTAGAGCAGTCCCGCGTTGCTGGTGTACGGGACAGCCCAGAGCTTGCCCTTGTAGACGGCCGTGTCCACGACGGGCGGCAGGAACCTGTCGAGCGGGAACAACCCGCGCTCCAGGGGGATGATCCAGCCGTTCTCCGCGAACTCGGCGGTCCACACCACGTCGAGCCCCAGCACGTCGTAGCGGTTGCTCTGGGCCTGGAGGTTGGCCACCATCTGGGCGCGTTGCTCGTCGGCGGCCTCGGGCAGCTCCAGCAGCGTCACCTTCTCGGCCGGGTGGGCCTGGTTCCAGCGGTCCAGCAGGGGTTGCAGGTACGCCGTGGTGTCGCGTCCGGTGGCGAAGGTGATCGGGCCTGTGCCGCCCGTTCCCGTCTCGCCGCCGCCCTCGTCACCCGCCACCGCGCATCCGGCCGCCAACAGGCCGACCAGAACGAACGAAAGCGGGCGCAGCACTCTGTTTCCTCCACATTCAGCGGGGTTACATACGTGTTAGGTAGATGCATTCATGTTATGCACACCTGTAATCTGATGGTCAACGGATACCTACGTAACGCTCACGTAACACAAAGCGGGGAGGTGAGGCGTGCGGCTTCACCTGCTGGCGCTCCTGGCCAAGGAACCGGCCCACGGCTACGAGCTCAAACAGGCCCTTGAGCAGACGTTCGGCAGCGCCTACCCCTCCCCGAACATCGGGCAGATATACGTGACGCTCGGCCGGCTGGAGAAGGACGGGCTCGTCAGGGCCGTCGACGTCGAGCAGTCCAACCGGCCGAACAAGAAGGTCTACTATCTGACCGCCAAGGGCCGCGACCTGCTCACCATCTGGGTCGACGAGCCCACCGAGGGCCCCAGGGTGCGCGACGAGTTCTTCATGAAGCTCGTGCTCGCCCCGCTCACCGGCATCGCCGACCGGATGGCGCTGATCAACCGCCAGCGCCGCCACTACATGTCGCTCATGGGTGACCTCAACGACCTGCTCTCCCGTACGGCGCCCACCGACCGGGTCGCCCTGCTGCTGATCGAGGGAGCCATGTTGCACCTGCAGGCCGATCTTGACTGGCTGGAGCGATGCCAGGAGGATCTGGCATGAGCTCGGTCCTAAAAACGGTCAATCTGGTCAAAATCTACCAAGACGGCGCAGTGCCGGTGCCGGCCGTGCGCGGGGTGGATCTCCAGGTCGAGCCGGGCGAGTTCGTCGCGATCATGGGGCCGTCCGGCTCGGGCAAGTCCACGCTCGTGCACATGCTCGGCGGCCTCGACGCGCGCACCAGCGGCGAGATCTGGCTCGACGAGCAGCGGGTCGACACCCTCTCCGAGAGCGCCTGGGCGCTGCTGCGGCGCAAGAAGGTCGGCTTCGTCTTCCAGTTCTTCAACCTGGTGGCCAACATGACCGTCGGCGACAACGTCGAGCTGCCCGCGCTGCTGGCCGGAGCCTCGCCCAAGGTGGCACGCGAGCGGCGCGAGAGCCTGCTCGGCGCGCTCAACCTGGCCGACCGCGCCGGGGCCTCGCCCGCCCAGCTCTCCGGCGGCGAGCAGCAGCGTGTCGCGCTGGCCAGGGCCCTGGCCAACAAGCCCAGCCTGCTGCTGGCCGACGAGCCGACCGGCAACCTCGACAGCCGCAACACCCGCGACGTGCTGCGCCTGCTCGGCGACGTGCACAAAGAGGGGCAGACGATCGTCATGGTGACCCACGACGCCCGGGTGGCCAGCCTGGCCGACCGGCTGGTGTCGCTGTTCGACGGCGAGATCGTCGACGACGGCCGCATCGCCCGCCGCCGCACCCGCACCGCCGGCGAGGTGATCGACCTCCGATGAGCACCACCCTGGCCGGAAGCCGGTGGATCAAGGCCGACCTGCGGGCCAGGAAGGGCCAGGCGGTGCTCACCGTGCTGGTCGTGGCCGGGATCGTGGCCGCCCTGATCACCGCGGCGACTCTCCTGGAGGACGGCACCAACCCGTGGCGCAGCCTGTCGGCCCAGACCGACGGCGCCCACGTCTGGGTCTACACCGACGACGACCCCGACGTCGCCCTGGGCGACATCGACGGCGTCACCGGCACCACGGGCCCCTACCGCTCGGCCCCCGTGACCGTGGCGCAGGAGGGCAAGAAGGAGCCCGCGTCGCTGCGCGCGATGCCCGCCGCGCCGCCGCAGGTGGCCCATCCCGTGCTGGCCGAGGGCAGGTGGCTCGACGGCGCGCAGCCCGACGGCGTGGTCGTCGAGCACTCCTTCGCCAGGTCGCTCGGCCTGGCGATCGGCTCGCCGTTCACGGTCATCGCGCTCAGCGGCGAGCGCCACACCCTCTACGTACGCGGCATCGCCGACTCCGCCGACCAGGGCTTCTACCCCGAATGGACCCCCGGGCTGGCCTGGGTGCTGCCCGCCACGCTCGACCGCGTCGAGCCCATGCTGGGCCGCAGCGAATGGGTGACCGGGCTGCGGCTGGCCGACCCCGACGCCAGCCAGGTCGTGGCCCAGCGCGTCGTGGTGATGCTGGAGGACAAGCTCCAGCGCGTCTACACCTGGCGCGAGGTCAGGGCCGCGATGGAGCTGGACAACCGCCTGCTCGGCACGCTGCTCGCGCTGTTCGGCGTGGTGGGCATGGTCGCGGCGGCGCTCGCGCTGGCCAACGCGGCCGGCGGCCGGGTGCTCGGCCAGCTCCGCGACCTGGCCACGCTCAAGTCGATGGGCTTCACCGGCGGCCAGGTCGCCCTGCTGCTCCTGGTCGAGCACGGCGCGCTCGGCCTGCTCGGCGTCGGGCTCGGCGCGCTGGCGGGCTGGGGGGCGACGGCGGTGGTGCTCGGCACGTACTCGGCCGCGCCGATGCCGGTGCTGGCCATCGTGGCGGGCACGGCGCTGGTGGTGCTGGGCGCGGTGGGGGTGCCCGCCTGGCGGGGAGCGCGCACGCCGCCGATCCCCGCCGTGCCGGCCTCGCCGCCGCGCGGCCACCTGTCCCGGCTGGCCCGGCTCGGCCTGCTCGTACGCCTCCCGCCCGCCCTGATCCTGGGCACCCGCGACGCCTTCACCAGGCGCGTGCCGGCGTTCCTGACGGCGTTCGGCCTGGCCGTGCCGATGATGATGATCACGATCGGCCTCGGCGTCTGGGCCACCCTCGACAACTTCCTCAGCCACCCCGAGCAGGTTGGCCAGCACGCCAGCCTGTACGTCCGCCCCGGCAAGCTGGAGTCGGCCGACGCCAAACGCATCGCCGAACGCGACCGCGACGTGCGCTCGGTCTACCCGGGCACCGACGTGAACGCCCTGGCCCCGGGCGAGGCCCGTTCGGTCAGGGTGCGGGCGGTCGGCACCTCGATCGATCCCTACCCGTTCCCCGTCGTGGAGGGTCGGGGCTACACCGAGCCCGGCGAGGCGGTCGCCGGGCAGGGGCTGCTCGACCTGCTGGGGGTCAGGATCGGCGACCGGGTGCGCCTGACCGTGGGCGGCTCGCCGCTGATCGTCCGGATCGTGGGGCGTACCGTCGAGCCCGACCTGGACGGCGAGGTGCTCTCGGTGGGCCTGGACAGCCTGGCCGCCAAGGACTCGGTGCCGCCGCAGTACTACGCGCTGGCCCTGCGGCCGGGCGCGGACAAGGCGGAGGTGCGCGCCAGGTTGCTGGCGGAGTCGGGGGAGAGCATCGACGTGCAGGCGGCGGTCAACCCGGCCGACCGGCTGTCGATCATCAGAGTGGTGATCGTGGCGCTCATCGGCGTGCTGGCCCTGATCGGCCTGGCCAACCTGCT
Organism: Nonomuraea sp. NPDC052265; assembly: GCF_044547985.1. Lineage (NCBI taxonomy): Bacteria > Bacillati > Actinomycetota > Actinomycetes > Streptosporangiales > Streptosporangiaceae > Nonomuraea > Nonomuraea sp. NPDC052265. The sequence continues at coordinate 224,278 of NZ_JBIUBJ010000001.1, read as the reverse complement.
CACCGCGAGCGCGATCGGGCTGCGCGACCACGCCTTCGACCTGGCCGTGCTCAAGGCCATGGGGCTGACGCCACGCCAGGTCATGGCCACGCTGGTGACCGGCACGGGCCTGCTGGTCGTGCTCGGCGTCGGCGCCGGCACGGCGGTGGGGGCGTCCGTGGTGGTGGGACTGATCGACCTGCAGGGTCACACGAGCGGCGTGGGCGCGGGCATCGGCCGCGCGCCCTCGCCGGTGACGCTGGGGGTGGCCGTGGTGACGGCCGTGGGCACGGCCCTCGCGGTGGCGCTCATTCCCGCCCGCCGCGCGGCCCGTGCCCAGGTGCCCGTCACTTCGCGCTGATCTCCTCGGGCTTCAGCGCGAACCAGTAGAACCCGTGGCCCGGCAGGGTCAGCAGGTACGGCAGCTCCCCGATCGGCGGGAACCGCACCCCGCCGCGGGCCTCGACCGGCACCATGCCCTCGAACCTGCGCAGGTCCAGCTCGACGGGCTGCGGGAACCTCGACAGGTTGTTGACGCAGAGCATCACGTCGTCGCGGTCCTCGCGCACGTACGTGAGCACGGACGGGTTGGAGGACCACATTTCGGTGTAGGCGCCGAGGCCGAACACCGGGTGGTTCTTGCGGATCTCCAGCATGCGCCGGGTGAAGTGCAGCAGGGAGCCCTCGTGGCGCTGCTGGGCCTCCACGTTGACCGCCTGGAAGCCGTAGATCGGGTCCATGACGGCCGGCAGGTAGAGCCGGCCCGGGTCGGCCGAGGAGAACCCGGCGTTGCGGTCGGGGCTCCACTGCATCGGTGTGCGGACCGAGTCGCGGTCCTCCAGCCAGATGTTGTCGCCCATGCCGATCTCGTCGCCGTAGTACATGACCGGCGAGCCCGGCAGCGACAGCAGCAGCGCCGTGAACAGCTCGATCAGGTCCCGGTTGTTGTCCAGCAGGGGCGCCAGACGCCGCCGGATGCCGAGGTAGGCCCGCATGCGCGGGTCCTTGGCGTACTCCTTGTGCATGTAGTCGCGCTCTTCCTCGGTCACCGTCTCGAGCGTGAGCTCGTCGTGGTTGCGCAGGAAGATGCCCCACTGTGCGGTGTCGGGCAGCTTGGGGGTGCGGGACATGATCTCGGAGATCGGCTCGCGGGTCTCCTTCTTCACCGCCATGTAGATGCGCGGCATCAGCGGGAAGTGGAAGGCCATGTGGCACTCGTCGCCGCCGACGGTGGGGTCGCCGAAGTACTCCACGACGTCCTCGGGCCAGCCGTTGGCCTCGGCCAGCAGCACCCGGTCCGGGTAGAGCCGGTCGACCTCCGAGCGGATCTTCTTCAGGTACGCGTGCGTCTCCGGCAGCCCGGAGCACGCCGTGCCCTCACGCTCGAACAGGTACGGCACCGCGTCGAGGCGGAAGCCGTCGATGCCCAGGTCGAGCCAGAACCGCAGCACCTCCAGCATGGCCTCCTGCACCGCCGGGTTGTCATAGTTCAGGTCCGGCTGGTGGTGGAAGAAACGGTGCCAGTAGTACTGCTTGCGCACAGGGTCGTACGTCCAGTTGGACTCCTCGGCGCCGATGAAGATGATGGGCGCGTCCGGATAGCCCGTGGGCTCGTCGGACCAGACGTAGAAGTCCCCGTAGGGCCCCTCAGGGTCGTGCCTGGAGGCCTGGAACCACGGATGCCTGTCGCTGGTGTGGTTCATGACCAGGTCGGTGATGATCCGGAGGCCCCGCTCGTGCGCGGCCTCGATCAACTGAACAAAGTCTCCCAGATCGCCAAAATCCGGAAGGATCTTCATATAGTCCGAAATGTCATAACCGCCATCGCGCAGCGGGGACTCGTACAGCGGCAGCAGCCAGAGGCAGTCGACGCCGAGCCATTCCAGGTACCCGAGCTTCTCGATGAGACCGCGCAGGTCCCCCGTGCCGTCACCGTTGGAGTCCTTGAACCCCCGGACGAGAACCTCGTAGAACACCGCCCGCTTGTACCATCGCGGATCTTCCGAGACGAAAGCCTCAGAGATCGACTCCGGTGATGGGGATGCGTTGATCATGATGTCGCTCACAGGAAGAGATGTGGGCAGGACGAAGTCACCGGTTACCCCGGCGTTCTTAGCTGGTGACCGCGCCGCGTGGAGTCGTCATCCCTGCGAACTCCATGCCCTCGAACGAGACCGGATTTGTGATCTGGTGCCCGTTTGTTGCGGCGCTTACGGGCCGAACACTACCAGCCCGGTGGCTTTCCGGAACCCGCTTCTGCTGTGCGACGTGTAATACCCGCGAGATCCGTATGTAATCGCCCTGTTACCCAGAGTCCACTAAAAAGGTGCGGTGACGTCCGGGAGGTCGTTCTCGAAGTCGTTCAGCCAGAGTCCGAAAAGCACCAGTCCGCGCACCCAGAACCGGTCGTTCCAGCCGTTGAACCGGGTCAGGGCGTCGGGTCCGCCGGCGATCACCTCGTGCAGCTCGTCGGAGAGCATCCCGGGCACGCGCCGGGCCACGACTTCGAGCATGGCGTGGGAGTAGGCCCGCGCCGGGGCGGCCGTGGAACGCAGCGGCACCCGCTGGAGCGGCTGCTTGACCACGTTCGTGGAGGGCAGCGCGGCCACCCTCGGGTTGGCCGCGTGCAGCACCTCGCGGTAGAAGCGGCCCTTGTCCTTGCGCGCGACGCCGACGCTGAGCGCGGCGTCGAAGAAGGCGGGATGGATGAACGGCGCCGCGAACGACGCCTCCGGGCCCACCAGGTTGACCGCCGAACGCGCGATGCCGCGCACGGTCCTGGTGTGCAGCACCGACAGCGGCAGCTCGGCCCGGTGGCCGTGGAGCATCGAGGTGGCCGCCGCGAACTGGTCGCGCACGGTCTCCTCCATCCACTGCGCGGCGGCCTTGGACAGGAACGGCTGCGCGGGCGCGCCCAGCGACAGCGAGCCCAGCAGCGCCGCCGACCGCTCGGCCTGCGTCGTGGCCTCCAGGGCGGCGCCGCTGACCATGAAGTTCTTCAGCAGCGGGCCGCCGGCCAGGCCGTCCACCAGGATGCGGCCCGAGCCGTGCACCTCCTTGGCGAACGGCGCGTACCAGGCGTGGTGCGGCGTCAGGTACTCCAGCCTGCGGGCCACCTCGGCGGCGTCGCCGGGGTAGGCGGCGGCGTCCTGGGTGACGACCCGGTGCGGGATGCCCAGCTCGCGGGTGATCGCCTTGGCGAAGGCGATGTCGGTGTCGGTGCCGTCGTCGGGGCTGGTGGTCCACGACTCGACGTCGGCGCCGCGGGCCACGGCCACACTGGCCAGCAGGCGCGAGTCGTAGCCGCCGCTGACCGGCACGAGCAGCCTGCGCCCGTCGTAGTCCTCGTAGACGTGGTGCAGCAGCTCGACGATCTCCTCGGGGCTGGTCCAGGCCTCGTACGGCTCGGTGCGCAGCCAGCGCGGCAGCCGGCGCTCGGTGGCCAGGCGGCCGTGCTCGAACACCAGCGCGCTCGACCCCGGCAGCCGCCTGATCTCCCGGTTCGGGGTCGCCTCGCCCAGCGGGAACGTCACCTGGATGATCGAGGCCCACGCGGCCCAGTCGATCTCGACGGGCACCAGGCTGAGCAGCGGCTGGATCAGCGACGAGAAGTAGACCGCGTCGCCCTGGCGCACGTGGTAGACGTCGACCAGGCCGAGCGCGCCCGCGTGCAGCGTCACCCGCGCGCCGTCGCCGATCAGGCCGGGCGTCTCGTACGTCTCCGCGACCGTCATCCAGTCCTCGGCGGCGGCGGGCCTGCGTTCGCCCCACGAGAACGCGAACGCGCCGCCCGCCCGGTGGTACGGCGGCAGCGGCGCGGAGCTGAACAACGCCGCCTCGTCCGTCTGGAGCGCGGGCCGCACCTTGGGGCCCGCGGCGGTGAGTTTGCCCAGTATGGAGGTGTCGATCCGGCCGAGAGCGCCGCATACGTAGGGTCGCACGTTGAACTGCACCGGATCTCATCCCTTCGAGACGCTTCCTGCAAAAGAGTATCCTTTGCCGGGCTGAGAGAGCGGAGGTCCGGTTGTCTACCGAGCTGGAAAGCACGCGTCGGGCGTTGCGGGAAGCTGTCGCGCAGGCCGAGCGCGCGGCCGAACTGGCCAGGCTGCTGGACGCCGCGCAGTCCAGGCTGGCGGCCGCCGAGGAGAACGCCGAGGAGGTCAGGAAGCTGGCCGAGCGGCTGGACGAGGCCGAGGAGCGGCTGGAGGCCGAGCGGGCCGCGGCCGACAAGCTGCGCAGGGAGCTGGCCGAGCAGCGCTTCCAGGCCGAGGTGGCCAACTGGAAGCTGTCCTCGATCAAGGTCGCCCGCTGGAACCGGCTGGGCGACGCCATCAAGAGCGGCAAGAACAACCCGGTGCGGCTGGCCAAGGGGCTCAGGGGCGCCGCGAAGCCGGTCAAGCGGCCCAGCGCGCCCAAGCGCCGGCCGGTGGCCGTCCAGGGGGCCAAGGAGGCGCGTCCGGGGGCGTCGTTCCAGGCCACGAGCACGACCAGGACGCTGGGCGGGGCCTCGTTCAAGCTCAAGCCGTACCGGATCCCCACCGGGCCCAACACCCGGCCGCACCTGACCGCCGCCGTCGTCGCCGATCCGCACGTCGAGGCGCTGCTGCGCTACGAGTGGCGCCAGACGACCGGCTTCACGCCGCGCGACTTCGCCCGGGTGCTGCCGCTGGAGGTGCCCCACCTGCTCGTGGTGGAGTCCGTCACGCAGGGGCCGTGGCTGGAGGAGCTGACCGGCGAGCCGGGCGACGGGCTCAGGGCGCTGCTGGCCTGGTGTGCCGAGCGCGGCATCCGTACCGTCTTCTGGCACACCCAGGGCGACGTGGCCGACTACGCCGCGGCGGCCGAGCTGTTCGAGCACCGCTTCACCAGCGACACCACCGTCGCGTGGCCGCGCCTGCACTTCGGCGTGCAGCCGCGGGTGCACAACCCGCTGCCGCTGGCCGGCGGGCGGATCGACCGGGTGCTCACGCTCGACCAGCTCCTGCCGCCGCACCTGGCCTATCCCGACGTGCTCACCTCCTACCGCTGGCCCGCGGCGGCCGAATGCCCGCCCGGCACGCCGCAGTGGCGGCTGGCCGAGATCGCCGCCTGCGGCACGCCGATCGGCACCGAGCCCGACTCGCGGCGGGCGCACGTGGCCCTGCGCCGGGCCTACGACATGGGGACGATGACCGAGCGCGTGGACGAGCTGCTGGAGGCCATCGGCCTGCCGAGCGCCCGCGCCACCCTCGACACCTCCGTGCTGCTGCCCATCCTCGACCCGACGCTCATGGAGCACGCGCTGGCCCAGGTGGCCAGGCAGTCGGGCGTGGCTCAGGTGATCGTCATCGGGCCGCCCGAGGCCGAGCTGCGCGCCCGCGACCTGCTCACCGACGCCGAGGTCCTGTACCGGCGGCCCCACCCCGCCATGTCCGAGGGCGCGATGCTGGCCAAGGGCCTCGACCTGTGCGAGGCCGACCTGGTCGCGGTCATGGACCCGCGCGACGTCTACGGCCCGCACTACCTGTCGGACCTGCGCCGGGCCTTCCTGTTCAGCACGGCCGACATCGTCGGCAAGGCCGCCTTCTACGCCCACCTGCGCAAGCCCCAGGCGACCCTGCTCAAGCAGCCCGAGGCCGAGTACGCCTACCTTCCCGAGATCGCCGGTGCCACCCTGCTCGCCCGCAGGAATGCCCTGCGCGAGGTGGGCTTCGCCGACCTCACCGAGGGCTGGGACGAGGTCATGATGCGCCAGTGCCGCACCGACGGCGTCAAGGTCTTCTCCGCCGACCGCTTCGGCTACGTACGGGTGCGCGACGAGGACCGCTGGCTGCTCGGCGCGGCCCACCTGGTCGAGTACGGCTCGGCCGAGCCGCACGCGCTGATCTGACGCCTACGCTGGGGCGATGATCGACCTGCTGGCCGAGGTGCTGGGGGAGCCGCCGGTGCCCGAGGGCACGTGGGAGCGGGAGGCCGTCTACGTCTCGGCCGCCGCGCTCCGCCGCCGGATCCCCCCGCCCGACCTGGCCGCGCGGGTGCGGGCCGTGGCGGGGGTGGCCGGGGCCGAGGCGCGGCCGAACGGCTTCCTGCGCATCGTCGTGGACGTGCCGGGGCGGCTGGTCGAGTCGCTGCCCACGGCGGACCTGCCCGATCCCGGCTGGCCCGACTTCCCGCGCACGTGGGACAACCCCGGCTTCGTCGTCCGGTACGGCCACGCCCGCGCGTGCGCGGTGCGCCGGTGGGCGGGGGAGCTGGGGGTGCCGCTCACCGGGTTCCGGCCCGAGCTCCTCGACGGCCCCCACGACCGCCGGGTGCTGCGGGTGCTGGCCGAGCTGCCCGGACGGGCCGTCAGCCGCGCCCCCGCCTGGGACACCTTCCTGGTCCGGCTGGCGCTGGCCTACCACGACGCCCACGAGCACGCGCCCGCCGTCCCGATGGGGGACGAACCGGTCCGGCCGGTGCACACGGCGCGGCTGCGGTTGGCGGAGGCTGTACGGGAGGTACTGGTGGGACCGGAAAGATTGTGACGGCTCGTAAAATATCCGGCCAAACCGCGAAAAATCGTAAAAATATCCCTTCTGGACCTTGATCGCGTCTCGATACGTGGGCAGCGGTCCTGGGAGGGCCGGCGATTCCGATAGCCTCGATCGGGTGAGTCGATTCGTCCATCCAGCCGGGGACCGGCACGCCGAGATGCTGCCCCACGAGCGCCCGCCGATGGCGCCCGCCGACCTCAACCGGATCGATCCCGCGATCTGGCCCCGAACGTCGACCCGGACCGATGGCACGCTCACTGTCGGCGGCGTCGACGTGCGCGATCTGGCCCGCGAGCACGGCACCCCGCTCTACGTGCTCGACGAGGCCGACGTACGCTCACGCATGCGCGACTACGCCACGGCCTTCCAGGGCTCGGAGGTCCACTACGCGGGCAAGGCGTTCCTGTGCAAGGAGCTCGTGCGCTGGCTGGCGGAGGAGGGCCTCGGGCTCGACGTCGCCAGCGGCGGCGAGCTGGCGGTGGCGCTCAGCGTCGGCTTCCCGCCCGAGCGCATCACCCTCCACGGCAACAACAAGTCCAAGGCCGAGCTGACCCGCGCCCTCGAGTGCGGCGTCGGCCACATCGTGGTCGACTCCTACGAGGAGATCGCCCGCCTCGGCTACCTCGCCGAGCAGCTCGGCAAGCGGCCCAAGGTGATGATCCGGGTGACCACCGGGGTCGAGGCCCACACCCACGAGTTCATCGCCACGGCCCACGACGACCAGAAGTTCGGCCTGTCGCTCAACACCGGCGCCGCCGCCGAGGCCGTGCGCCGCATCCTCGCGCTGCCGCAGCTCGACCTGGTCGGCCTCCACTCCCACATCGGGTCGCAGATCGTCGACACCGCCGGGTTCGAGGTGGCCGCGCGACGGCTGGCCACGCTGCTCGTGCAGATCCAGGACGAGCACGACGTCGTCCTGCCCGAGCTCGACCTCGGCGGCGGCTACGGCATCGCCTACGTCGAGGGCGACGAGGCCCCCGACATCAAGGAGCTGGCCGACGGCCTGCGCGAGATCGTCACCAAGGTCTGCGTCGACGCCGGCCTGCCGGTGCCGCGCCTGACCGTCGAGCCGGGCCGCACCATCGTGGGCCCCGGCGGCATCACCCTCTACGAGGTCGGCACGGTCAAGGACGTCGAGGGGCTGCGCACGTACGTCAGCGTCGACGGCGGCATGAGCGACAACGTGCGCACCGCCCTGTACGGCGCCGAGTACACCGCCACCCTCGCCAGCCGCGCCAGCGACGCCGAGCCCATGCTCAGCCGCCTGGTCGGCAAGCACTGCGAGAGCGGCGACATCATCGTGCGCGACTTCTACCTGCCCGCCGACCTGGCGCCCGGCGACCTGGTCGCCGTGGCCGCGACCGGCGCCTACTGCCGCTCGCTGGCCAGCAACTACAACTACCTGCCCAGGCCCGCCGTGGTCGCCGTCGCCGACGGCGTGACCCGGGTGATCGTGGCGGGCGAGACCGAGGACGACCTGTTGAGGGGGCAGCTGTGAAACCGCTGAAAGTGGCTCTGCTGGGCTGCGGCGTCGTCGGCTCGCAGGTCATCAGGCTCCTGCACGAGCAGGCCGACGACCTGGCCGCGCGCATCGGCGCCCCGCTGGAGCTGGCCGGCGTGGCCGTGCGCAGGCTCGGACGCAAGCGCGACATCGAGGTCGACCCGGCGCTGCTGACCACCGACGCCGAGTCCCTGGTCACCCGCGACGACATCGACATCGTCGTCGAGGTGATCGGCGGCATCGAGCCGGCCCGCACGCTCATCGTGGCCGCCCTCGAACGCGGCAAGTCGGTCGTCACGGCCAACAAGGCCCTTCTGGCGGAGGACGGCTCGTCCCTGCACGAGGCGGCCCGGCGGGGCGAGGGCGACCTCTACTTCGAGGCCAGCGTCGCCGGCGCGATCCCGCTGCTGCGCCCGCTGCGCGAGTCGCTGGCCGGCGACCACGTCAAGCGCGTGCTCGGCATCGTCAACGGCACCACCAACTACATCCTCGACAAGATGGACACCTCGGGCGCGTCCTTCACCGACGCCCTGGAGGAGGCCCAGACGCTCGGCTACGCCGAGGCCGACCCGACGGCCGACGTCGAGGGCTTCGACGCCGCCGCCAAGGCCGCCATCCTGGCCGGACTGGCCTTCCACAGCCGGGCCACCGCCGACAAGGTGCACCGTGAGGGCATCACCGAGATCACCGCGACCGACGTCGCCTCCGCCAAGGCCATGGGCTACGTCATCAAGCTGCTGGCCATCTGCCAGCGCTCCGACGACGGCCGCTCGTTCGGCGTGCGGGTGCACCCGGCGATGATCCCGCGCACCCACCCGCTCGCCGGGGTGCGCGAGGCGTACAACGCGGTGTTCGTGGAGGCCGAGTCGGCCGGGCAGCTCATGTTCTACGGCAAGGGCGCCGGCGGCGCGCCCACGGCCTCGGCCGTGCTCGGCGACATCGTGGCCGTCGGCCGCAACCGCCTGGCCGGCACCCACGGGCCCGAGGAGTCCACCTACGCCGACCTGGCCGTCCATCCGATGGGCGACACGGTCACGCGCTGCCACGTGGCGCTCGACGTGGCCGACAAGCCGGGCGTGCTGGCCCGGGTGGCCGACCTGTTCGCCCAGCACGACGTGTCCATCCAGACCGTCCGCCAGGAGGGCCACGGCGACGACGCCCAGCTCGTCATCGTCACCCACCGCGCCACCGACGCCGCCCTCACGGCGACCATGGAGAAGCTGCGCGAGCTCGACATCGTCCGCGCGGTCGCCAGCGTGATGCGCGTGGAGGGCGACGACTGACGCCCGCCCCGCCCGGCGGTCAGCGGGCGGGGAAGGCCGGCTCCCGATGGTCGGGAAGGCCGGGTCTCAGTGGCCGGGGAAGGCCAGGTCGCGGACGCGGCGGACGGCCCGCTTCAGGACCGTGCGGTCCTGCTCGCGGGCCAGCCGCACCGCCTCACGCCGCCAGCTCTCGGCCTTCTCCCGCCAGCGGGCCGCGTCCCTGTCGTTCTTGGCGGCCTCCCGGCGGAGCTGGGCGATCTCGGCGCGCAGGGCGGCGACGCGTTTGCGGTGGAGGGTCAGGTCCTTCTCGTGGCGGGCGGCGAGCCGGGCGAGCTCCGCGACCGGCGGCCTGCGGGGCGGGTAGACGCCGGGGCGGCGGTGCAGGCCCCACGACGCGCCGTCCGCCCATTCCAGGCCGTACAGGGTGTCGATCAGGTCGTCCGGGTGGTCGTCGGGGGTGGCGACCAGGGCGGCTCTGGATAGTGCCGCCGTACGGTCCAGGCGGGCGGCGACCACGCCGTGCTCGGTCTCGTCCAGCGCCAGGCACAGGCTGCCGAGGTCGTGCTCCTCCAGATGGGCGATCAGACGTTCGAGCGTGCCGGGGGAGAGGGTCCAGCCGGGCGGCACGCTCAGGCGGAAGGGGGCCGTCGTGCCGGCGGGCGGCTCGGTGGCCAGGTGGACCCGCGGGTCGTGCTCGAAGGTGGCCTTGACCAGGCGCAGGTCCAGATCGGGGTCGTTCAGGGGGGAACGGCGTCCCGTGGGCAGCGCGGGCCACGGGCCCGTGAGGGTGAGGCGCACGTCGGGGATCGAGGAGGCGAGCAGGGCGTCCGCGGTGGCGCGGGTGTCCTCGTACCCGCCCGCCGGCACCACCGCCTCCACGTACGGCACCAGCCACTGCCGCCCCGCATCCGTACGCAGGTACCGCCGGTACGGAACCCGGTCGGCCACGTAGGGATCGTTGTACCGCTTCAAGGCGGCCACGTCGCGCATCGCGGTCGGCAGGCCCACGTGCCACGCCCGCGACTCCGGGTCCGGGACGAAGACCGCTCCCGCCTGCGTGAGCCGGTACCCCAGCTCGGTGTCCTCGGCCAGCACCAGCGAGGTGTCCATGCCGCCGATCGAGCGCAGCAGCGCCGCCGGGTACGACACCGTCGCCCCCACGTGGACGCGGGAGGCCGTCGCGCCGGACGCCGTACGCAGGCCGTCGTGGTCGTGAATGATCTTCTCGGCCCAGTCGTGCCGGTGCGGTGACAGGGGGAACAGGCCGTCCTCGGCGCCGGCGTCCAGGGCCTCGACGACCTGGCAGGGCGTGGGCAGCTCGGTGGCCGAGGTGAAGTCGATCCAGCCGAGCGCCACCACGTACGGGGCCAGGTGGTGCCACCGGAGCTGGGCCTCGATGTGCCGCCGGTGGGGGACCATGTCGGCGTCCAGCACGAGGACGACCTCGCCGGCGGCGGCGTCCAGGCCCGCCTGCACGGCCCAGGCGCGTCCCCAGCCGCCCGGCGGACTGGAGATCAGCTTGGTGCCGCCCGGGACGAGCTCGGGCAGGCGGATGGGGGTGGCGCTGCCGTCGTCCACCACGATCACGTCGAGCAGGTGGGCCGGGTAGCTCTGCGCGGACAGGGCGGCGAGCGTCAGGTCCAGGGTCTCCTGGCGGTCGTGCGCGGGGATGACGACCGTGACCGCGAGCGCCGGCTCCCAGGCCCCCAGCTCGGGAGGGTCAAGGACGCCGAAGTCGTTCCCGCGGATCCGGGCGGCGGTCATGGGCGGCTGCTCCCCTCCAGCTCCATCAGGGCGTTCGGGCGGAACCCGCGCCACTGGCGTCTGTTGCGTCGCAGGAACGTGCCGATCGGCTCCTGCCAGGTGTGGGCGGAGGCCGGGCCCCGGCGCAGGATGTAGCCCAGGCCGTGGGTGCGGTAGATCTGGCCGCCCGCCGCCTGGAGGGCCTCCTGGAACTGGGTGTCCACCGAGCGGCGCAGCGGCCGGAAGCCGCCCACGGCCTGGAACGCCGAGCGCTCCACCAGGATCGTGCCGCCCGCCACGAAGCTGGTGATCTGCTCGGTGACCTGGCTGCGGTGCACGGTGACGTCGATGGAGGCCAGGTAGACGAACTCGGGCACCGTGCCGACCACCTGGGCCCCCGAGTAGGCGTGGGCGAGCAGCAGGTCGGCCAGGAAGTCGGGGCCGTACCAGTCGTCGTCGTCCATCTTCAGCAGGAACGAGCCGGAGGCCCTGGCGGCGGCCTCGTTCAGCACCTCGCCGAAGACGGCCCCGGGGTCGGCCTCGTACACGGTCAGCGGACCGTCGAAGGCGGCCAGGGCGGCGGCGACGTCCGGATGTTCCCGGGGGACGCCGTGCAGCGCCAGCACCACTTCGAGCTGGGCGTCGCGCTGGCGGGTGATCTGCCGCAGGGCGAACGGCACCATGTCCGCGCGCCGGGTGGCCAGCAGGACGGAGGTGAGCGGGGGAGCGGGGGCGGGCGCGCCGAACTGCTCCCACCGCGCCGCCACGCCATGGGTACGCAGGGCGGCCCGGCGCAGCCGGATGCTGTGCTCCTCGCGCCGCAGGTCGTCGGACAGGTCGGGCGCGGCGGGCAGCAGCGCGGCCAGCTCGTCCCCGAGAGCCCCGGCCCAGCGCGGCACGGCCCCGGTCACCAGCGGCACCCCGGCGGCGGCCAGACCGGCCAGCACCCGTACGGCCGCCAACGGGCCGCTGTGCGGATGTTGCCAGCCCACCTCGACGCCCCGGATCTGCCGCAGCCTGGCCACGTCGGCGTCGGTGACCCCGCCGGACTCGGCGAACGTCGTCACGACCTTGCCGTCCAGCAGCACCGACCAGCGGCCGTCGCGCTCGGCCAGCGCGGCCATGCCCCGGGACGGCGTGGTCACGAAACCCTGGGGGTTCACCAGGCGCTCGTCCACGGGCGGGACCATCGACGGCTCACTCAGCACGTCGGGATCGGCCAGCGGCGACCCGGCCCCACCGGGACGCCCGAGACTCTCCCAGCTCGCGGCCACGATCGTGGGCCGCTCGACGGGCGCCTGATCCCCGGCCCAGCCGATCCCGCCGGGCTCGCCCGATCCGGGCGGCGACGGGGCCAGGGCGGAGGCCAGGACCGGTGCCGGGCGCGCGTCCGGGCCCAGCGTGCGCAGGACGAGGTCGCTGCCGGGGGCGCCGACGCGTTCGGGGACCGGGCCGGTCACCTCGGCGGGCGTCGCGTTCGGGTCGCCCGGACGCCAGTCGGCCGAGCCGATCCCGGCGATGCCGGCGGCCGGAGCGGCGATCACGTCCAGCCGGTGCCCGGCGAAGGCGCGGGCGGTCGCGGCCACCGTACGGCCGGCGGGCGTCGAGGCGGAGAAGCGGGCGTCCACCACCCACACCCGGCTCCTGGGCTGGTACACCCGCAGGTCCGTCAGCGACCGCCAGCGATGCGCGGGGGTCGGCGTGGGCACGGGGGCCGGATGCGAGGCGGGGGTGTCGAGCACGCACACCACCACCCGCCCGGCCAGCGGGAGCAGCTTGTGCAAGGTGGCCACCCTGCGCAGGTCGGCGGGCGTCCCGGCGACCACGAGGACGTGATCGGCCGACTCCGGCTCGGCGGGCGGCTCCAGCAGGTCCCGGTCCAGATCCACGACGCCTGTCCCGGTGGGCCCGGTCAGGAGGGCCTGGCTCTCGATGCCGGCCAGGAACACCCGGGCGCCCGGCAACTCCGCCAGCAGCGCGGTGACCGTCCGCCGCTCGGCGGAGGGCTGGTCGGCGATCATCCGGCGCTCCGCAGGTGCCGGATCAGGGAGCTCAGCGGCCCGGGAGCGGGGTCCTCCTCGTCCCGCGGGCCGGACAGGCGCTCGACCTCGGCGGCGAGCCGGTCGACCTCGGCCCGCAGCTCCTTGGTCTCCTCCAGCCGCCGGACCGCCAGGGCGCGCCACTTGGCCGGGTCGCCGCCCAGCGGCGGAGCGTCCTCGGCGGGGCCGAAGCCGTGCTCGCCGCCCTCGACCCACAGGACGCCGAACAGCTCGTCCACCAGGTCGTCGGCGGCGCCGTCGAAGCGCGCGGCGCGGGCGAAGGCGGCCGTGCGCTCCAGCCGGGCGGCCACGACCTCGCCGCCGTCTTCTCCGCCGTCCTCCGCCAGCGCGACGCAGACCAGGCCGAGCAGGTCCTCGTCGGCCAGCCGGACGAGCCGGGCCAGGGTGTCGGCCCCCAGGACCCATCCGGCGGGCAGCCGCAGCAGGAACGGGGTGGGGGCGGCCGAGTCCGGTTCGCTTTCCGCGAACGTGACGCGCGGCTCGTGGGCGTACATGTTGTGCAGCAGCCGCAGGTCGAGCAGCGGGTCGTCGAGGCTGGACCGGCGTTCGCCGGTCAGCTCGCCCCAGGGGCCGACGACGGTGACGGCGGCGTCGGGCAGCGTGCCCGCCAGCGCCGCGTCCACGCTCGCCCGGGTCTCCTCGTACGTGGTGGCGCTCACCACGACCCGCACGTACGGCACCCGCCAGTGGCGCCGGGGATGGCCGCGCAGCCAGCGCAGGTCCGGGACGAGGTCGCCCAGGTACGACCAGTTGTGCCGGTGGACCTCCTTCTCCCGCAGCATCACCGTGGACGGCCCGACGTGCCACGCCCTGGCCTGCGGATCGGGCACGAACACCGCTCCCGCCTGGGCCAGCCGGTACCCCAGCTCGGTGTCCTCGGCCATGTTGAGCGAGACGTCCACGCCGCCCGCCGCGCGCAGCAGCCCGGCGCGCACCGACGTGGAGGCCCCCGTGTGCAGCAGGTACGCGCTCGTCCCCGCGTCCTTCAGCATGCGGGTCGACTCCAGGGTCTTGCTCGTGTACTCCGGCCGCGTGCCCTCCTCGCCCGGCGCGGTCACGAACCGGATGTCGCCGATCACCACCACATGGTCCAGCAGGTGGTGCCAGCGCATGTGCGCCTCAAGGTGGTCGGGGGCCAGGATCATGTCGGAGTCCAGCCAGTGGATCACCTCGCCGGTGGCGGCCAGTTGCCCGGCCTGCCGGGCCGCGCCGCGTCCCCAGCCGCCGGTCACCCGCACGACGCGGGCCCCCGGCAGCTCGACCGGCGGCGTGCTGCCGTCGTCGGCGACCACGATCTCGACGAGCTCGGCCGGATAGGTCTGCGCGGCCAGCGCGGACGCCGCACGCTCCAGCGCCTCCTGGCAGTCGTAGGCCGGGATGACCACCGACACGCTCAGCTCCGGCTCCCAGGCCCCGATCGCGGGCGGGCGCAGCACCCCGTAGTCGTTGTGCCGGACGCGGCTCATGCCAGGCCCTTGGCCAGCGCGCGAACCTCCTCGCGCAGTTCCTCGACCTCTCGGGCCCTGGTCATGGCGTGCACGCGGTCCTCGCCGAGCGAGGCGAGGATCGCCCCGATGTCGTCGGCGCGCCGCGCGGCCGACTCCTCGACGGCCTGGACCAGCAGCTCCACCCGGGATTCGAGGTTCCTGAGCGCGGTCGTGGCGCGGGCGAGCTCGGCCTCGTGCTTCTTCATCCGCAGGTCGATCCGGTGCGCCTTGCCGTCCACGCGGCGGACGGTGAGCAGCAGGAGGGCAAGGGCGGCCAGGGTGACCGCGAACGCCGCGACGGCCGCCGCCGCGCCGAGTGTGAGCAGGCCGGCCAGGACGAGGAGCGCGAGCACCCCGGCGGCCACAACTGCGAGAAGTGCGGCGGTCGCTGCCAGTCGGCGGGGCGAGAGCATCCGCGCAAACCTTTCATAGTCACGACTAGTCGGGCATAGGAGTCGGAGCAGGATTTATTACACCCTAATAAATCCTGGCCACTACCGTGCCATAAGTTCCTGGAGGAAAACTGGGAACCCGCTGTCCCACGGCTCGTGCCGCCCGCCATGCGAAAGCTGCCTGTCTGTCTACTGACGTGTAAAAACGGGCGTAAGGTAGGCGCCGATCCAGTCCCGTCCGGAGGAGCGCCGTCCCATGTCCGTCACCCCCTGCGGCTTCACGCGTACGCCGGGCAAGGGGTTCGCCCGGTTGCGCTGGGCGGGCGGATGGCAGGTCGACGGCGGGCCGCCCGACCTTCCCGAGCTGCACTCCCGGCGCGGGCTGGAGATCGACTGGCCCGCCGCGCCGGTGCCGCTCGACGGCCTGACGGACCTGGCCGGGGCCGGGATCCCGCTGACCGCCCGGGACGCCCCCGCGTGGGTGCCGGGCGACCTGGCCGCGCTGCTCACCGACCGCGACTGGCTCGCCGAGCCCGCCGACGGCACCGCGCGCTGCCTGGCCGACCTGCGGCGGGAGGAGCACAGCGTACGCCTGCGCCGCCTGGCCCACCGGCCGGCCCGCGCGACGGTCAGCATCGTCATGTCGACCAAGCGGCCGGGCCTGGTCGGCGCGGCGCTGGCGCAGATGGAGCGGCAGCGGGGCGTCGAGGCCGAGGTCCTGCTCGGGCTGCACGGGGTGGCCTTCGAGCAGGTACGCGCGGCCGTCGAGGCGTGCTCGCTGCCCGTGAAATGGGTCGAGGCGGCGCGGACGGTGCCCTTCGGCGAGGTGCTGAACCGGACCGCCGCCCTGGCCTCGGGCGACCACCTCGCCAAATGGGACGACGACGACTGGTACGGCCCCGACCACCTGGCCGATCTGCTCATGGCCCGCTCGTACGCGGGGGCCGACGTGGTGGGCACGACGGCCGAGTTCTTCTACCTGGAGCCGTTGCGCGCCACGGTCCGGCGGACGACGTTCGCGAGCGGGGCGGCGTACCCTAGCGAGGTTTGGGCGGATCACGTGGCCGGAGGCACCATTTTGCTCCAAAGAGCGAAATTTCGGGAAATTGGGGGATTCCCTGCGCTACCGCGGGCAGTCGATCTGGAGTTCCTGAAAGCGGCGCAAAAGATCGGCGCGCGCACCTATCGCACGCACGGCCTCGGCTACGTCCTGCGCAGAGCGCTCACCGATGAGCACACCTGGCAGCTCCCCCTGGCCCATTTCGTCAGGATCGCCACGAACCAATGGCACGGCTTCCGGCCGAGCCTGCTGATGGACCCCGTATGAACCTCCGCCAGAACCCGCCGGTGCGCGGCAACGACTATCGCGTGCTGCGTCCGGGCGAGGACTTCACCCCGTCCCTCACGGTCAGCGTGATCATCCCGGCCTACGGCGGCCAGGACAAGCTGGACCTGGTGCTGGCCGCCCTCGCCCGCCAGACCTACCCGGCCGCGCTCACCGAGGTCATCGTCGTGGACAACGGCAGCAGCCCGCCCCTGCGGCTGCCCGCCACCCGCCCCGAGGGCGCCCGCCTGATCGCCTGCCCCCAGCCCGGCCGCGCGAACGCCCGCAACGCCGGCCTGGCCGAGGCCACCGGCGACGTGATCCACTGGCTCGACTCCGACGTCGTCCTCACGCCGGGCGCGATCGAGGCCCACATGCGCTGGCACCACGCGGCCCCGTACCTGGTGGTGACCGGCTACATCAGGTTCACCGAGGCGCGGGTTCCCACCGAGCTGCCCGCCGACCTGGAAGAACACTTCGAGCCCGCCGAGCCGCACGCCTGGATCGTCGACCTCGTCGAACGCACCGACGGCCTCACCGCCAACCCCCAGCGCCCCTTCAGCCTGCACGTCGGCGGCGCGACCTCCGTGGGCGCCCGCCTGATCGAGGCCGCCGGGCCCATGGACGACGAGCTGATCCTCGGCCAGGACACCGAGATGGGCTACCGGCTGGGCCAGGCGGGCGCGGTGTTCGTGCCCGAGCCGCGCGCCCGTGCCTACCATCTCGGCCCGACCATGCGCATGCGCGACAAGGAGTCCATCGACCGGGTGAGCCACGCGTTCGTGGCCGACCGCATCCCGGCGTACCGGTGGTTGCGCTCCCATCCGTCCCGGCAGTGGAAGATCCCGTACGTCACCGTCGTCGTGGACGGCACGGCCGGCTACGACAGCGTGCGCGCGACGGTGGACGCGCTGCTCGCGGGCACCGTCCCCGACCTGTCGGTGCTCCTGCTCGGCCCCTGGGACGAGCTCGACCGCGAACGCCGCGCCCCGCTCAAGGACCCCGACCTCGACCTGGTGCTGGTCCACGGCCACTACCAGCACGAAGGCCGGGTGCGCCTGGCCTCGGCCGAGGAGGTCGATCCGGCCACGCCGTTCGTGCTGCGCCTGCCGCCCGGCTGGATCCCCGGCGAGGACACCCTCGCCCGCCTGCTCGACCTGGCCCGCGACGAGGGCCTCGGCCTGGTCGCCGTGCTGCTGCGGGAGTCGTCGCAGGGCGTCGTCGCGGCCCGCCTGGAACGCCGGTCCGCCTTCGCCAGGGCCCGCATGGTGGCCGACGGCGACCCGGACGACCTCGACGACGTGGTGGACGCCGTGTCCGGCGTGTCCTGGGTCGAGGGCGAGACCTACGGGTTCACCACGGAGGCGGCGCCGCTGCTCGGGCGGCGCGGGGCGTACCGGGCGCGGGTGGAGGCCCAGGCCGAGGCCGAACGGCTGGCCAAGGAGGCCGACCGCCTGCGCGCCCAGGTGAGCAAGTGGAAGGACGAGGCCACGCGATGGCGCAGGACGGCCGTCGAGCTGCGCCGGGACGTGAGCACCCTGCGCCGCCAGCTCGCCGCCGCCAACCGCGCCCAGCAGAGCCTGCGCACATTGCTGTCCGCCACGATGAAACGGGCACTCGGCCGCCGCCTGCGCGGCTGACCCGCCCGAGCCGCCTGAGGGGCCCCCGGTGGCGGTCAGTTCGGGCGCAGGGCCGACTTCAGCCGCCTGAACAAGGTGTTCTCGGCGGACTCGGCCGGGACCGCCACCGTCGCGGGGATGGTGACCGGCTCCGGCTGCGGCGGCGCGGGCCAGTAGCGGTCCGGCGGCTCGTGACGTACCCCGTGGGTGGTGTCGATGACGTCGTCGAGGTCGGTGCCGGGACCGGCCAGCAGCAGCGCCCGGCCCAGCGCCGAGGCGCGTTCGAGCCGGGCCGTGCGCCCGTCGGGCAGGTCCACGACGAGCACCCCCGCCAGGTCCTTCTGCACCGACTCGACCATGCGCTCCAGCGTCGCCCGGTGCAGCGGCACGTCCACCGGCCCCCGGTAGCGGAACGGCGTGGGCGCGGGCGTCGGCGCGGCCTCGTCGATGAGCCGGACGCGTTCGTCGTGCGCGAACAGGTCACGCATGAGCCGCAGCTCGAAGCACGGGTCCGACAACACCGCGCGCCGGCCGTCGTCGAGCCTCGACCACGGCCCGACCAGCGTCAGCACGACGTCCTGGAGCTTGCCGTCCAGGGCCGCCGCCACCGCCCGCCGCACCACCGACTCGGAGGTGTCGGTGACGTCCAGCACGATCTCCACGTACGGCACCAGCCATCGCCGCCCGCGGTCCTTGCGCAGGTCCCGGCGGAGCGGGATCCGGTGCGCCAGGTACGGCTCCACCGCCCGTACGGCCCGCTCCCGGTCGCGGTGCTGCGCCGGCAGCCCCAGATGCACGGCCTGGGCGGCCGGGTCCGGCACGAACACCACGCCGTGCATGGCCAGCCGGTAGGAGAACTCGGTGTCCTCGCCGCGCACCACGGTCGGGTCGAGCCCGCCCACGGCGTCGAAGACCTCGCGGTGGAGGGCGAAGGTCGGCCCGGTGCACACGTGGTACGGGTTGCGGCTCCTGCGCAGCCCGTCGGTCTTCTCGATCGTCGCCTCGGTCGAGCTCGACACGGCCCCGGCCAGGTCGAACACCTCGTCCAGGCGTCCGGCGCCGAAGACCTGCCGCGGGGTGACCGGCGGCGCCTCGACGAACTTCTTCATCCCGATCGTGACCAGGTAGTCGGTCACGTGGTGCCAGCGGGCCAGGGCCTCGATGTGCTCGCGGCAGGCGACCATGTCGGCGTCGAGCCGCTGGATGATCTCGCCGTCGGCGGCCTTCGCGCCGGTGTTGACCGCGTTCGAGATGCCCCAGCCGTCGCGTACCGGGACGATCCTGGTGTTGACCGGCCGGATCTCCGGCAGCCGGACGGGCGGCGCGCTGCCGTCGTCCACGACCAGGACCTCCATCAGATGGTCCGGGTACGTCTGCGCGGCCAGCGCGGCCAGCGTCAGATCCAGTTTTTCCCGCCCGCCGTGCGCCGGTATCACCACGCTCACGGACAGCCCCGGCGACCAGGCCCCGAGCTCCGGCGGCACTACTGGTGAATAGTCGTTCTGCCTCAAAGCAGGACGCGCGTTCATGGTGACCCCCTGTCGAGACCTTATCGGGAGATGCTGAGAATTTCCTGAATAGTGCCGCTGTCCAACGACCTGTCCATCCAATGGACTCGGCTCGGCCCCATCGCCGCGCACCCCGTACACTCGGTGCCCAACACCGCAGGTAGGGAGTCATCATGGGCAGGTCGTGGCGTGGCCTCATCGAGGAGTACCGAGAGCGTCTTCCGGTCACCACGAAGACGCCCGTCATCACGCTCCTCGAAGGCGGCACCCCGCTCGTACCGGCGCACCGCGTGTCGGCGCTGACGGGGTGCGAGGTCTATCTGAAGGTCGAAGGGGCCAACCCGACGGGCAGCTTCAAGGACCGCGGCATGACCATGGCCATCAGCAAGGCGGTCGAAGAGGGCGCCAAGGCGGTCATCTGCGCCTCCACCGGCAACACCTCGGCCTCCGCGGCGGCCTACGCCGTACGCGCGGGGCTGACCTGCGCCGTGCTGGTGCCGAAGGGCAAGATCGCGATGGGCAAGCTGGCGCAGGCGCTCGTCCACGGGGCCACGCTGCTGCAGGTCGAGGGGTCGTTCGACGACTGCCTGGAGATGACCCGCAAGCTGTCGTCCAGCTACCCGATCGCGCTGGTCAACTCGGTCAACCCGTTCCGGCTGCAGGGCCAGAAGACGGCGGCGTTCGAGATCGTCGACACGCTCGGCGACGCGCCCGACATCCACTGCATCCCGGTGGGCAACGCGGGCAACATCTCGGCCTACTGGATGGGCTACCAGGAGTACGCCGCCGACGGGGTCTCGACGAAGCGTCCGCGCATGTTCGGCTTCCAGGCCAGCGGCGCCGCGCCGATCGTCGAGGGCGCGCCGGTGACCCATCCCCACACGATCGCCACCGCCATCCGCATCGGCAACCCGGCGTCCTGGGGCCTGGCCACGGCGGCGCGCGACGAGTCCGGCGGCGTCATCCAGGCGGTGACCGACCGGCAGATCGCGGCGGCGTACAAGCTGCTGGCCCAGGAGGAGGGCGTGTTCGTGGAGCTGGCCTCGGCGGCGAGCGTCGCGGGGCTGCTCCAGGCCCACTCCCAGGGGCTCGTGGCGGCCGGGCAGCGCATCGTCTGCACCGTCACCGGCAACGGCCTGAAGGACCCCGACTGGGCCATCTCGGGCGCGCCCGCCCCGGTGGTCGTCCCGATCGACGTGCACGCCGCCGCCGCGGCGCTCAACCTCGCCTGAGGCGGGCACGGGCAGTGAGCGAACGACGAGGGAATCGTGAACCAATGACGACGGTGCGAATCCGCGTGCCGGCCACGTCGGCCAACCTGGGGCCCGGCTTCGACGCGCTCGGCCTCGCGCTCACCCTCTACGACGACGTGGAGGCCACGCTCACCGCCGAGCCGGGCGTGCGCGTGAGCGTGGAGGGCGAAGGCGCGGGCGAGGTGGACCTCGGCGAGGGACACCTCGTCATCAGGGCGATGCGCGAGGCGTACGCCCGCATGGGAGCGCCGCAGCCGCAGGGCGTCAGCCTGCGCTGCGTCAACCGCATCCCGCACGCCCGCGGCCTCGGCTCGTCCTCCGCCGCCGTCTGCGCCGGCATCCTGGCCGCCCGCGCGCTGAGCGACGCCGTCCTGTCCGACGACGAGGTCTTCGCGCTGGCCACCGAGATGGAGGGCCACCCCGACAACGTCGCTCCGTGCCTGGCCGGGGGCCTGACGGTGGCCTGGACCGACCACGCCGGAGCACCGCGTATGGTGAAGCTGGCCCCCGACGAGAGGGTCCGCCCGGTCGCCGTCGTTCCTTCGACGCGGCTGGCCACGGAGACCGCTCGGGGGCTCTTGCCGAAGGACGTGCCCCACAAGGACGCCTCCTTCAACGCCGGCAGGGCCGCGTTGCTGATCGCCGCGCTGACCTCGCGGCCGGAACCAGAGCTGCTGCTCGCCGCCACCGAAGACCGTCTCCACCAGCCCTACCGCGCGCCTGCCATGCCGGAGAGCGCACGTCTGGTAGAACGTCTGCGTGCAGTCGGCGTGCCCGCGGTCGTTTCGGGGGCGGGTCCCACGGTTCTTGCGTTTTCGTCACCGGATACGCAGGATTTGATCGCGCCAGAAGTGGGTAATGACTGGCACATCCAGCAAATGAACGTCGACCCGGTTGGTGCGAACGTTCAGTTCCCCGAGACACGCTGATGCCTCTTTAGACCTTCAGGGAATAGCCGTGTGCGCTGGTGATGTTAGGCTGATAGCCGCACCAGATGCCCCCTTGGTGGGTGCGTGCTTGTCAGCCATACATCGCTGCATCATGCTTCACGTCGCGAGGCGTGGGCAGCGCGGCTGTCTCCCCGGAATCCGTTGCCTCCGGTTGGCCCACACCCGGTTGGCCCAACGTGAGGCGGCGACGACGGGGACCTGCGCGTTCGACGCACATCGACATCTGGTTGGCGACAGCAATCTGGGGGGTGTCAGCCACGCGCCACGGTCCTGTGGCGGCCTGGACGAACCCCTCCCCAAGAGTGGCGGCCGTCCGCGACAGCCGAAGATCGCAACGTGCACCCCGACCCGGTCTGTCCCGCCGGGTCGCAAGCACCTCCGGGACGCCCGGCAGAACAAAACCGGCGCCCGACCCCTGGGAAGGACCTTTTAGTTGAGCGACACCACCGAACTCCTCTCCGACGCACCAGGCGCTCAGCCCGCGTCCGGCGACACCCCCACCCGCGCCGCGGCCAAGCCTCGTGCGCGTCGCTCCGGCACCGGCCTGTCCGCCAAGGTGCTGCCCGAGCTGCAGAAGATGGCCGCTGAGCTGGGCATCAGCGGCACCGGGCGCATGCGGAAGAGCCAGCTCATCGCGGCCATCCAGGAGAAGCAGGGTGGCGTCTCCGGAGACGGCGCTCCGGCGGCACCCGCGGTTGAGGCGGCGCCCGTCATGACGGAGGCCGCGCCTCCCGTGGCCGAGCGGCCCACCCGTACGCGTAGGGAACGTTCCCGCACCAAGCCGGCCGACGAGGCCGCACCGCAGGCCGTCGAGCCGGTGGCCGCGGCCCCCGAGCCCGTGGCCGCACCGGCCGAGCCGGTCGTCGAGCAGCAGGCCCAGGTCGTGGACGCCGGTCAGGCCGACACGCGGGGCGAGCGTGAGAGCCGTCGCGAGCGGCGCAGCCGCGGCGAGCGCCGCGAGCGCGGTGAGCGTGGCGAGCGCGGTGACCGCGGTGACCGTGCCGACCGCGGTGACCGTGCCGAGCGCGGTGAGCGCAGCGACCGCGGTGAGCGTGGCGACCGTGCCGACCGCGGTGAGGGCGGCCGTGCCGAGAGCAGCCGCGGCGACCAGCGCGCCACGGACGCCGGCGGCAGGAGCGACCAGCGCGGTGACCAGCGCGGTGACCAGCGCGGTGACCTGCGTGGCGACCAGCGCGGTGACCTGCGTGGCGAGCAGCGCGGCGACCTGCGTGGCGAGCAGCGCGGCGGGGGCGACGACGACGACCGCGGCCGTGGCCGCAGGGGCCGTTTCAGGGAGCGCAACCGCGGCCGTGGCCGTGACCGCTTCGACAGCACCGAGCCCGTCATCGGCGACGACGACGTGCTCATCCCGATCGCCGGCATCCTCGACATCCTCGACAACTACGCGTTCGTCAGGACCAGCGGCTACCTGCCGGGCAGCAACGACGTCTACGTCTCGCTGGCCCAGATCCGCCGCAACGGCCTGCGCAAGGGCGACGTCATCACCGGCGCGGTGCGCCAGCCGCGCGACGGCGAGCGCCGCGAGAAGTTCAACGCCCTGGTCCGCCTCGACACCGTCAACGGCATGGACCCGGAGCAGGCCCGCAACCGGCCCGACTTCAACAAGCTGACGCCGCTCTACCCGCAGGAGCGCCTGCGCCTGGAGACCGAGCCGAACATCCTCACCACGCGGATCATCGACCTCGTCTCGCCGATCGGCAAGGGCCAGCGCGGTCTGATCGTCTCGCCGCCGAAGGCCGGCAAGACGATGGTGCTGCAGGCGATCGCCAACGCGATCACCCACAACAACCCCGAGTGCCACCTGATGGTCGTGCTCGTGGACGAGCGTCCCGAAGAGGTCACCGACATGCAGCGGTCGGTCAAGGGCGAGGTCATCCACTCGACCTTCGACCGTCCGGCCGAAGACCACACCACGGTCGCCGAGCTGGCCATCGAGCGCGCCAAGCGCCTGGTGGAGCTGGGCCACGACGTGGTCGTCCTGCTCGACTCGATCACGCGACTCGGCCGCGCCTACAACCTGGCGGCCCCGGCCTCCGGTCGCATCCTGTCGGGTGGTGTCGACTCCACGGCGCTCTACCCGCCCAAGCGCTTCTTCGGCGCCGCCCGCAACATCGAGAACGGCGGCTCGCTGACGATCCTCGCCACGGCCCTGGTCGAGACCGGGTCCAAGATGGACGAGGTCATCTTCGAGGAGTTCAAGGGCACCGGCAACATGGAGCTCAAGCTCAACCGCTCCCTGGCCGACAAGCGCATCTTCCCCGCGGTCGACGTCGACGCGTCCGGCACGCGTAAGGAAGAGATCCTCATGGGCAAGGAGGAGCTGCAGATCGTCTGGAAGCTGCGGCGGGTGCTGCACGCTCTGGACATGCAGCAGGCTCTGGAACTTCTCCTGGAGAAGATGAAGGAGACCAAGTCCAACGCCGAGTTCCTCATGCAGGTGCAGAAGACCACGGTGAGCAACGACCGCGACTAGCGGACGCGTGCCTTGAGGGGCGGTGGGGAGGTTCTCCCCGCCGCCCCTTTCGCGTGCGCGTGAGGCCGCGGGGGTGGGGTTAACCCCACCCGGGACCGGACGCCTGCTCCATTCACCCCGCCCGCGCCGCCGGGCAGGCTGGTGGCATGCGATCGGTGAGGCTGAAGGACAGGGTGCGGTTCGGGCCGAGGGGGCCGTTGGGGGTGCTGGTGGACCCCATGACCTGGCGGGCGGTTCCGTACCTGCTGGTCAGTGGAGGGGTCGGGCTGGCCTGGTTCATCGTCGTGGCTCTGGCGACGACGGTCGCGGTGCCGCTGGTGGTCGTCTGGGTGGGGCTGCCGCTGACGATGGCGGCCGTGCTGATGTGGCGCGGCGGGGCGATGCTGGAGCGGCGGCTCATGGGGGCGGCGTTCGGGGTGCGGATCGCGGACCCGTACCGGAGCAGGCCCGAGGGCGGGCTGCTGGCGCACCTCACCTGGCTGCTGGGCGACAAGGCCACCTGGCAGGACCTCGGCTACCTCCTCATGCTGCTCCCGCTGGGCCTGGTGGAGTCCGCGTTGTCGGTCACGCTGTGGACGGCCACGGTGATGCTGCTCCTCGCGCCCTTGGCACGCGTCCTGTACGTCCTGGGGGACGTGCACAGCGCCCTGGTCATCGACAGCTGGGCGGGCGCGCTGGTGGCGGGCGCGTTCGGGGTGCTGCTGCTCGTCGTGACGGCCTATCTCGTACGGGGGATGGCCTGGCTGCACGGCACGCTCGCCACGGTGCTGCTCGGCGGCAGCGAGGAGGAGCGGTTGCGGGCCAGCAGGGCCAGGGGGATCGACGCGGCCGAGGCCGAACGCCGCAGGATCGAGCGCGACCTGCACGACGGCGCGCAGCAGCGGCTGCTGTCGGTGGCGGTGGACCTCGGACGGGCGCAGGCCAAGTTCGACACCGAGCCGGAGGCGGCCAGGACGCTGATCGGCCAGGCCCACGCGGGCACGAAGGCGGCCATCGCCGAGCTGCGCAACCTCGCCCGCGGCATCCATCCGGCCATCCTCACCGACCGCGGGCTCGACGCGGCGCTGTCGGGGCTGGCCGCGCGGGCCCCGGTGCACGTGGACGTCTCCGTCGAGCTGACCGAACGGCCGCCCGCCGCGGTGGAGAGCATCGCGTACTTCATCGTCGCCGAGGCGCTGACCAACCTGGCCAAGCACTCGGGCGCGACGGAGGCGTCGGTGGCGGTGTTCAGGGACCACCGCGGCGTGGTCGTGGACGTGTGGGACAACGGCGTCGGCGGCGCCGTCCTCACGCCGGACGGCGGCCTGTCGGGCCTGGCCGACCGGGCGGCCACCATCGACGGCGTGCTCGTGCTGCACAGCCCCGTCGCAGGGCCCACGATCGTGCGCGCGGAGCTGCCCTGCGAATGGTAGTCATGTGCACATGCGCGTGGTCATCGCCGAGGATTCCGTACTGTTACGCGAGGGGCTGGCGCGGCTGCTCGCCGACGGCGGCTTCGAGACCGTCGCCGCGGTCTCCGACGGGCCGGCGCTGGTGGCCGCGGTCCTCGAACACGAGCCCGACCTGGCGATCGTCGACGTCCGCATGCCGCCCACCCACACCGACGAGGGGCTGAAGGCGGCGCTGAGGGTCCGCGAGGCCCGGCCGGACTTCCCGATCCTGGTCCTGTCCCAGTACGTCGAGGAGCGCTACGCGGGCGAGCTGATCGGCAGGGGCGTCGGCTACCTGCTGAAGGAGCGGGTGGCCGACGTGGCCGAGTTCATGGAGGCGGTGCGCGAGGTGGCGGCGGGCGGCACGGTCATCGACCCGGAGGTCGTCGTGCAATTGCTCAGCCGCAGGCGCAGGGGCGCGCCGCTCGACCTGCTCTCCCCCCGGGAGCGCGAGGTCCTGGCCCTGATGGCGGAGGGCCGCTCGAACACCGCCATCGCCTCCAGGCTGGTCGTCACCGAAGGGGCGGTGGAGAAACACGTGTCCGGCATCTTCACCAAGCTGGCCCTCGGGCCGGCGCCCGAGGACCATCGGCGGGTACTCGCCGTCCTGACGTACCTGGGTCGCTGATACGGCCTGCACCCGGGGTTGGGGATGCGGGCCGTACCCGCTACCTGACGTCCACGAACTCCTGCGGCGACAGGGAGGTGCGCGTCTTGCTCGTGCCGGGCACCTTGACCTGGAAGTAGCCGTCCTTCTTGCCCTTGAAGGTCTTGCTGTACTTGCCGGTCGAGGTGGCCTTGGCGTAACCCATGAACTTGTACGTCTTGGTGCCCTTGGTCTTGAAGTACACCTCGACGATCTTGTTCTTGTACGCCTTGGTGCCGCGGTAGACCTTGCCGTACACCTTGAACGCGCGGCCCTTGTTGACCTTGTTCGGGGCCGAGATGGTCACCCTGGTCTTGGTCTTCTTGGACGCGCCGCCGGTCGGGGCGACGACCGAGAACGACGCCTCGCCCTTGAGCGTCTGGCCGCCGCGGGTGGCGTACACCTCAAGGGTCCAGGCGCCCTCGGTGGTGTCGTCGGTGAAGTACGTGACGCCCCGGTAGTAGCTGTCCGACTCCTTGGCCAGCTCGCCGAGGTCGTAGTACTCGCTGGTGGTGTCGCTGACGAGCTTGGCCGAGACCGTGCCCGCGTCCTTCACCGACGCCTCGACCGTGACCCTGGTGTCCTTGCCCTTGACGAGCTGGACGGGGTCGGGGGTGACGTTCGCGCCGGAGATGCCCTGCTTGCCGGAGACCTTGACGGTGAACGTGCTGGGGCTGCTCCCGCCCGAACGGGCGACGTTGACGGTGAGCTTCCAGTCGCCCGCCGGGTCGTCCTTGGAGATCGTCCACTTGCCGGTGATCGTCTTGTCGGCGGCCGGGGACGGCGTGGCCGTCGGGCTGGCCGTCGAGGTGCTCGGCGTGCTCGGCGTGAAGTCGAACGTCACCGTCTTGGCCGACTTGCCGGGCGGCTCGATGGACCCGGTCACGCCGGTGACGGTGTCGGGGTTCTTGAGCTTGAGCGTGACGGTGGCGTCGACGTCCTTCTCCAGGGGGATGTACGCGCTCGCCGACGCGTCTCCCGTGAAGTCGTCCGCCAGCGCGTACGCCGAGGCCGACGCGCCGGTGGCCGAGAGACCGGCGCCTCCGAGGAGAACGGCGGCCCCCGTGGCGGTCGCGAGGAGCAACCGCACCCTTCTCTTCATCAGTTGGGTGATCCTTTGGCTAAGTCCCATTTGTGGGAAAAGTGATGGTTTGTGCGAGGGAGCCTAGTGTGACGCGTGCGGCCGCGTCATGAAGATCGCGGGAATGCCCCATGGCCTGGGCAGGTTGCACGATCTGGCACACTGGTAGCTGACCATTTTGCGGTTCCGGTTCACGCCATGCGTGATGGCGACCCGGCGGCCGCAGCCCGAAAGGACAGCCATGAAGCCCGACATCCACCCCGATTACCACGTGACGCAGGTCTCCTGCTCCTGCGGTAACACGTTCACCACCCGCAGCACCGCGAAGAACGGCGTCATCCACGCCGACGTGTGCTCGGCCTGCCACCCGTTCTACACGGGCAAGCAGAAGATCCTCGACACCGGCGGCCGGGTGGCTCGCTTCGAGAAGCGCTTCGGCAAGAAGGCCACGGGCAAGTAGCTTCACCGACGCCGACCCGGCCGCACCACGTGCGCCGGGTCGGCGTTGTTGGTGAAACGGCATTCAAACCACTGAAGGACCCACGGTGAACCTCGACGAGTTGCTCAAGGAGTATTCCGAGCTGGAGCTGCAGCTTGCCGACCCCGCCGTGCACGCCGACCAGAACAAGGCCCGCACCCTCGGCCGGCGCTACAGCCAGCTCACCCCGATCGTCAGCACCTACCGCGAGCTCGGCTCGGCCCGCGATGACCTGAGCGCGGCGAAGGAACTGGCCGGCGAGGACGAGGCGTTCGCGGCCGAGGCGGCCGAGATCGAAGAGCGCATCCCGCAGCTTGAGGAGAAGCTCAAGCACCTGCTCATCCCGCGCGACCCCAACGATGACAAAGACATCATCATGGAGATCAAGGCGGGCGAGGGCGGCGAGGAGTCCGCGCTGTTCGCCGGCGACCTGCTGCGCATGTACCTCAGGTACGCCGAGCGCCTCGGCTGGAAGACCGAGATCATCGACACCCAGCCCTCCGACCTCGGCGGCTACAAAGACGTCACGGTCGGCATCAAGGCCAAGGGCGACGAGGGCGTGTGGTCCAGGCTCAAGTTCGAGGGCGGCGTCCACCGCGTGCAGCGGGTGCCCGTCACCGAGTCCCAGGGCCGCATCCACACGAGCGCCGCGGGCGTGCTGGTCTACCCGGAGGCGGAGGAGGTCGACGTCCAGATCGACGCCAACGACCTGCGCATCGACGTCTACCGCTCCAGCGGTCCCGGCGGCCAGAGCGTCAACACGACCGACTCGGCCGTACGCATCACCCACCTGCCCACGGGCGTGGTCGTCTCCTGCCAGAACGAGAAGAGCCAGCTCCAGAACAAGGAGTCGGCGATGCGCATCCTGCGTGCCCGCCTGCTGGCCGTGGCCCAGGAGCAGGCCGACGCCGCGGCGCAGGCCGAGCGCAAGTCTCAGGTGCGTACCGTCGACCGTTCCGAGCGCGTCCGCACGTACAACTTTCCCGAGAACCGGATTTCCGACCACCGCGTAGGCTTCAAGGCGTATAACCTCGACCAGGTTCTCGACGGCGAACTCAACGCCGTCACCCAGGCACTCATCGACGCCGAGATGGCGGAGAAGCTCGCACAACACTCATGACATTTCTGCTGGACGAGATCGCTCTCGCCACCGCCCGGCTGGCCGAGGCAGGTGTGCCTTCGCCGCGCACCGACGCGGAGGAGATCGCGGCGTTCGTCCACGGCGTGCGCCGGAGCGAGCTCCACACGGTCAAGGACTCCGACTTCGACGCGCTGTTCTGGGAGGGCATCGCCCGGCGCGAGGCGCGTGAGCCGCTGCAGCACATCACCGGCCACGCCTACTTCCGCTACCTGGAACTCGCGGTCGGCCCCGGCGTGTTCGTGCCGCGGCCGGAGACCGAGGTCATGGCCGGGTGGGCGATCGAGACCCTGCGCGCCATGGACGTGACGGCGCCGCTCGTCGTCGACCTCGGCACCGGCTCGGGCGCCATCGCGCTGTCGATCGCCCAGGAGGTCGCGCTCGCCGAGGTGCACGCCGTCGAGGTCGACCCGGCGGCCTACACCTGGGCCAAGCGCAACATCTCCGAGCTGGGCCAGGGGCGTACGCACCTGCACCCGGAAGACCTCGCCGAAGCTCTTCCCGAGCTCAACGGCAAGGTCGACCTGGTGATCTCCAACCCGCCGTACATCCCGCCCGGCGCCATCCCGCGCGACCCCGAGGTCCGCGAATACGACCCCTCCAGGGCCCTGTACGGCTCCGGCGACGACGGGCTCGGCGAGGTGCGCGCGGTGGAACGCACCGCCCGCCGCCTGTTGCGCCCCGGCGGCTGGGTGGCCGTCGAACACGCCGACGAGCAGGGCAGGGCCGTCTACCTGACCTTCCCCGAGGACAACGGCTGGCGCGACGTCCGCCTGCGCCAGGACCTCACCCGAAGGGACCGCTTCGTCACGGCCAGACTCGGCCAGGACTAGGATGCACGCCGTGGGAAGACGCTTTGACTGCTCCGACCTCGACCAGCGCGCCGAGGGCCTGATCGAGGCCGCCACCGCCGTGCGCCGCGGCGAGCTGGTCGTGCTGCCGACCGACACCGTCTACGGCATCGGCGCCGACGCGTTCATGCCGCCGGCCGTCACCGCGCTGCTCGACGCCAAGGGGCGCGGCCGGGACATGCCGCCGCCCGTGCTCGTGGGCACCGTCAGAGCCGCCACAGCGCTCGTGGACGACCTCGGGCCCTACGGACAGGATCTCATCGACGCCTTCTGGCCCGGGCCGCTCACGCTGGTCTGCAGGGCCAACAGGGCCCTTTCCTGGGACCTGGGTGACACCAAGGGCACGGTCGCGGTCCGCATGCCGCTCCACCCGGTCGCGCTCGACCTGCTCAAGGAGACCGGCCCGATGGCCGTCTCCAGCGCCAACCGCTCCGGCGCCCCCGCGGCGACGACGGCGGAGGAGGCCCAGGAGCAGCTCGGCGACTCGGTCGCGGTCTATCTCGACGGCGGCAAGACCACCGACAACACGCCCTCGACCATCCTCGACCTCACCACGGCGGTGCCCCGCCTGCTGCGCCGCGGCGCGATCCCGGTGGAGAAGCTGCGCGGCATCATCGGCTACGTCGCCACCGACGACTGACGTATACCGTCTTTTTATCCCGGCTGCGGTGGCGCCACGGGCACGATTACGGTGAGTCCCGGAACGGCGACACGTCCGGGAGTGGCCCATGGGCAAGTTCGACGGCATGGATCCGCAGCTGGTCCGTGACCTGCTGACCGAGGTCAAGCACGCGTCCTCGGCGCTGCGTACGGCCGAGGACCAGGTCAGGGCGGTGATGAGCCGTGCCGGGCTGTCCACGCGGAGCACCCATCGTCCGGTCCAGGTGGCCGACTCCGCCGATCACATGGTCAAGGATGTCAACGCGCGGCTGGCCGTACTGGAGAAACGCGCCGACGGGAAGCTGGGCGACACGTCGAAGACGGGCGGCGGCGGCACGGACGACGAGCCCAAGGAACTGCCGGGCACCCGCAACGACAAGTACGACAACCCCCGCGCCGACGACCAGACCCCCGCCACCCCCAAACACCCCGACCCGAAACCCACCGACCCCTCCACCCCGAAGGACCACGACCCGAAGCCCACCGAGCCACCCGCGAAAACCCCCGACACCAAGCCCGCCGACCCGCCCGCCCCGAAGGACCATGACCCGAAGCCCACCGAGCCACCCGCGAAAACCCCCGACACCAAGCCCGCCGACCCGCCCGCCCCGAAGGACCACGACCCGAAGCCCACGGAACCGCCCACGCCGAGGGACCACGACACCAGGCCCGGCGACGACCACAGAACGGGCGACACTCCGAAGACCGGCGATGACGCCAAGACCGGCGACGGTCACAAAGCGGGCGACGGCACGAAGACCGGCGACGACGCCAAGGCCGACGGTGACGGGAAGGCGTGCGACGACGCCGACAAGGACACCGGGACCAGCGGGAACGACAACCGCGGAACCGACACCCGTGGGACCGACACTCGTGGAGAGGGCACCGGGACCGACGGCCGGACCGGCGACACCCCGTCCACCGACGACCCCAAGGCCGCCGACCAGGACAGCAGGCGCGACCGGGGAGCGGAGGCCGACACGGGCGCGACCGACGTCCCCGCCAAGGACCAGCCGGACGACGCGCACAAGCCCCAGATCGTGGTGGTCGACGGCGTGAAGGTCCTCCAGGTCCCCATCGACCCGCCCACGGCCGAACAACTGGAGTCCCTGCTCAAGAACGTCGACAACGTGCAGCCCGCCGACATGCCGACGGTGCACGCCGATGGCGCCGCGAACGTCGGCACCTGGGCGAACGACGGCAGCGACGTGGTCTCGGCCAACGCCGGCAAGCTCGACCCAGACGTCCTGAAGACGGTCGTGGACCACGCGAGGGACATCCCGCCGCAGGACATGCCGGGCGTACAGGTCCCCGCAGGCGAATACGGGCACGGTGAATGGGCCCAGAAGCACATCCAGCCCGACGGCCCAACCGGTTCCCTCGCCCCCGGCACCACAACCGCCACCAGCCACCACTACGACCCGGCAGGACGCACCGGCACCACCTTCGGCACGTCCGGAGACACAGGCACCCATCACGGCACCGCGGCAGGCACGGGCGTCCACAACGGCACCGCGGGGGACGCAGGCGTCCCCAACGGCACCCCAGGGGACACGGGCGCTCATTACGGCACCGCAGGGGATACGAGCTCCCACGACGGCACCGCACGAGGCGCGAGCGCTCATTACGGCCCCTCTGGGGACGCGGGCAACGCCAACGGCACCCAAACCAGCGGCGCGCACGGCGACACCGGCCGCCCCGACGGCGGCTCCACGGACACCGGCCGTTCCGACGGTGGCTCCACGGACACCGGCCGTTCCGATGGCGGCACTACGGACACCAACCGCGCTGACGGCGGCGCCTGCGCCGACGACAAGGCCACGAACGGCAGCCGCACCGACGCGGGCACCGCGAACGGCACCCGTGATGCCGGCAGCGACACCGGTGGCGGCAATGCCGACGGCGGGCGTTCCGGCGGGACTCGGGCTGATGGCGGCGCCACGAATGGTGGTCGTGACGTTGGTGGGGGCTCTGGCAGTGCGGATGGTGGTGGGGCCGGGCGTGGTGACGGGGCTGCTGGGGTGCGGATTCCCCCTACGGCGCCGGGGGGAGGGCAGGTCGTACCTCCTGGAGGGGACGTACCGGCTGGGGGAGCGGAGGCCGTGGGAGGGGGAGGTGGCGGGAACGCGGTTGGCGCGACGGCCCCGGCGGGGGACGGCGGCACGGGTGCTCAAGGCCCGGACTCTCAGGGCGCGGGTGTTCGCGGCGTGGACGGTTACGGCGTGGGTGCGCATGGCGCGGCTGGTCACGGTGCGGGTGGCGGGGCGCAGGGGTTGGACGTGGGCAGTAGTGGCGGTACGTGGGTCAGTGATGGGGATGGGGTTGTGGCGGTGGATCTGCCCGGGGTCGGTGAGGATGCGCTCAGGGCTCTGATCGGCGACGCCCGCGACGTCCAGCCACTCGACATGCCCTCCGTGGAGGTCCCGCCCGGTGAGTACGGCAAGGGCGAATGGGTGCCCAAGGACATCAGGCCGGACGGTCCATCGGGTGAGATCGACCCCGGGACGTCGGGAAGGAGCGTGTGATGTACGTCGACCCGCCCGCCCCCAGGCCCAGGGGAAGGGACGAGATGCCCCCCGTCACCGCCGCGGGCCCGCTGGACAACCAGCCGCTGGCGTACGAGTTCAACCCCGACTACGAACGTCTCGTCACCGCCTGGAACACCGTCATGCCCATGCTGGAGAAGCTCAGCACGGCCCTCGACAAGGCGTACGCACTCGCCAAGAGCCCGCAGACCTGGGACGCCCCGGTCGGTGAGCGCTATGTGCAGGACATCCGGGAATGGCGGTCCAAGCTGGCCGTCTATCGCCACTCCGTGCTCATCGCGATCAGCGACGAGGCCGACGACACCCCGAGATGGATCCCCAGCCAGACCGGCGCACCGCACGCCTTCCCCTGATCCCGCACGCCTTCCCCTGAGCCGCAGGCAACGGCCTCCCACGGGAGGCCGCCCTCTGCGGGCGACTGCACCGGCGAGCGACTTCCGCCACGCGGCGACTCTCCCGGCGGACAACGGCGGCCCCGGACAACGGCGGCCCCGGACAACGGCGGCCCGCAGCCGACTACCTGGGCAAATCGGGCATGCGGTCGTACAGTGAAGGGATGGGTGGTGAGCCCTACTACGGTCCCGACTTCGGGCGGTTGCGGCGGCAGGATCCCGAGCTGGCGCAGGTGCTGCTCGACGAGCTCGCACGGGAACGCACCGGCCTCCAGCTGATCGCCAGTGAGAACTTCACCTCGCTGGCGGTCATGGCGGCCCTGGGTTCCACCCTCACCAACAAGTACGCCGAGGGCTACCCCGGCAGGCGCTACTACGGCGGCTGCGAGGTCGTCGACCGGGCCGAACGCCTGGCCGTCGAGCGGGCGCGCAGGCTGTTCGGGGCCGAGCACGCCAACGTCCAGCCGCATTCCGGCGCCATCGCCAACCTGGCCGCCTACGCCGCGCTGCTCCAGCCCGGCGACACCATGCTGGCCATGGCGCTCCCGCACGGCGGCCACCTCACGCACGGCTCGAAGGTGAACTTCTCGGGACGATGGTTCGACGTCGCCTCCTACGGCGTGCGGCGCGACACCGAGCTCATCGACTACGACGAGGTGCGGGACCTGGCGCTGCGGCGGCGGCCCAAGGTGATCGTGTGCGGCGCGACCGCGTACCCGAGGCTGATCGACTTCTCGATCTTCCGTGGCATCGCCGACGAGGTGGGCGCGTGGCTGCTCGCCGACGTGGCGCACCCGATCGGGCTGATGGCGGGCGGGGTGATCCCGTCGGCGGTGCCGTACGCGGACGTCGTGACGCTGACCACCCACAAGGTGCTGCGCGGGCCGCGCGGCGGCGCGATCCTGTGCACGGAGGAGCTGGCCGCGAAGATCGACCGGGCGGTGTTCCCGTTCGTGCAGGGCGGGCCGTTGATGCACGCGGTGGCGGCCAAGGCGGTGGCGTTCGGGGAGGCGCTGCGGCCGGAGTTCGCCGAGTACGCGGGCCGCGTCGTCGCCAACGCCCGTACGCTCGCCGACGCGCTGGCCTTGGACGGCATGCGCCCGGTCGCGGGCGGCACGGACACCCACCTGGCGCTGATCGACCTGCGCGAGCTGGGCGTGTCGGGGGCCGAGGCCGAACGGCGCTGCGCGGACGCCGGGATCACGCTCAACCGCAACGTGATCCCGTACGATCCGGAGCCCCCGGCCGTCACCTCGGGGATGCGGGTGGGCACGCCGTGCGTGACCACGCAGGGCATGGGCCCGCGGGAGATGAAAGAGGTGGGAAGTCTGGTGTCGCTCGCCGTGCGCGAACCGGCCGCAGCGCCCGAGGTCAGGGAAAGAGTGTCGGCGCTTCTCGCCATCCATCAGCCATATCTCAGCGAATATTAAGCTGGTCTGTGTCGGTTTCCGGTCACAGCTGGCCGGAGCATCCGGGAAACTAGGTCCGTGCGCGAATACCTGTTCATGGCGCTCATCTCGGCAGCGGTGACGTATCTGCTGGTCCCGCTGGTGCGGCGCTTCGCCATCCGCATCGGCGCCATGCCCGAGGTTCGCGAGCGCGACGTGCACACCACGCCGACGCCGAGGCTCGGCGGCCTGGCCATGTACGGCGGCCTGGTGGTCGGCCTGCTGGTCGCCACCCAGCTGAAACACACGGGCGAGGCGCTGTCGGAGTACAACGGCAAGGCGGTCACCGCGCTGATCGTCGCGGGCGGCCTGATCACGCTCACCGGCTTCCTCGACGACTGGTGGGGCATGGACGCCTTCATCAAGCTCGGCGGGCAGATCGCGGCGGCGGGCGTGCTGGTCTACTTCGACCTGCGGCTGCTCTACATCCCGCTGCCCAAGGACTGGGGCGGCTCCACCAGCCTCGACTACACGCTGAGCACGATCATCACCATCATGATCGTGGTGGTCACCATCAACGCCGTGAACTTCGTCGACGGGCTCGACGGGCTCGCGGCCGGCATCGTGTGCATCGCCGCCATGGCCACGTGGGCGTACTCGATCCTGCTGGCCCAGAGCATGAGCGTGGGGAACATCACCACGACGGCGGCCATCGCGGCCGTCCTCATCGGCACGTGCCTGGGCTTCCTGCCGCACAACTTCCATCCCGCCAAGATCTTCATGGGCGACACCGGGGCGATGCTGATCGGGCTGGTGCTCGCGTCGTCGATCGTCACGGTGACGCCGCTCGACCCGGCCGCCATCGAGGACATGAACAAGGTCCCGGTGCTGCTGCCGCTGATGCTGCCGGCGGCGGTGCTGGTGCTGCCGCTGATCGACCTGATCACCGCCGTGGTCCGGCGCACGTCCCACGGCATGTCGCCGTTCGCGCCCGACCGCGGCCACCTGCACCACCGGCTGCTGGACATCGGCCACTCGCACCGCCGTTCGGTCCTGATCATGTACGCGTGGGCGTTCCTGTTCGCCTTCGGCCTGGTCGCGATGTCCCGCGAGGGCGTGCCGGTGCTGCTGTTCGTCGTGGTCATCGTGCTGGCGCTGGCGGTGCTCGTTCTGATGGCGGCGCCGCGCTGGCGGGGCAGGGGCGGCGCGCACGCGGCTACGCGCAGCAAGGAGCCCGACGACGACGGCCCGCCCACCGGCCCGATGCCGCCGATCCCCCCGGAGCCCGAGGTCAGACGGCAGATGCCGCCGCAGAGCGGCCCGTCCTCGCAGGAACGCGCGAGCGCCGAGGGCAAACCGGTCATTCCTGCATTTCCGAGCCGTCCGTGATCGGGAACTAGAAACGGCAGGTAAAAGCGGTCTTCCGTGAGCTTGTGATATCTTTCACGAGCAGGGACCTTCAGACGCACATGTTCTGGAGGTAGCAAACGCTCGCTTGACAACATGCTGATGGAGCACCGATGCAGGCCAACGACGTGCGCGTACTCAAGAGCGCCGCTGTTCCGACCTTCGCGGTCGGGGTGGTCGCGGTCATCGTGGCGTTCCTCCTGGCGGGCGGCAAGGGAGCGCTCGGCGCGGCCCTCGGCACCTTGCTCGTCGGGGTTTTCTTCAGTGTCAGCGTGGTAGCGGTCTCCTATGCCGCCCGCGTCTCCCCGCAGATGATGGCGATCGCGGCCATGGTCAGCTACCTCGTCAAAGTCATCGCCATCATGGCGGTGCTCACCGCCTTCCGTGAGACCACCGCCTGGAACACCCAGGCCTTCGCGTGGTCCGTGGTCGTGTGCACGCTCGTCTGGACCGGATTCGAGGTCCGCGCGTTCGTGAAGACCAAGATGCTCTACGTCGACCCCGATGCCTCGGTCCCCGGAAAGGGCGACTCATGAGGCAGGTAAAGGGATGGGGTCCGATATGACTAGTCCTCCACTCGCCTGCTATCGTCGGGGCCGCGATGAGCGCACAGGAACGCCGGCCGGAACACGACGGTCGCGACTTCTCCGATGCCATGTGGTCAGTCCCCAGCTATCTGCTCGCCGGGATGGCAATCTATGGCGGTCTCGGGTGGTTGCTGGACCGGTGGCTCGACATGTCCGCGTTCTTCCCCATAGGCGTGGTCCTTGGGGTCGTGCTCGGCGGCTACGCGGTCTACCGGAAGTTCGGTCGCTAACCCGACGCAGCGATCGCCTCGCTGAGGAAACCCTTGTGATCCACTACGACGTTGAAGGGAACGCCGCGTGATTGCGCTGACGGTCCTCGCCCCCGAAGACAACTTCCGGGCGCCATCGCCCGATGAGCTGTTCAATTCGTTCACGCCGATCATCCCTGGGGTGAGCTGGTTCACCAAGCCGGTGCTGCTGGCGATCCTGAGCGCGCTCGTGGTGATCGCGGTTTGCTGGGTCGCCTTCGCCAAGCCGAAGCTCGTGCCGAGGGGCACCCAGAACGTCGTCGAGTACGGCTACATGTTCGTCCGTGACCAGATCGCCCGGCCGTTCCTCGGCAAGGACGCCGATCGGTGGATGGGCCTGCTGGTCACGCTCTTCTTCCTGGTTCTGTTCTGGAACATCCTCGGTGTGATCCCGCTCGCGCAGTTCCCGGTCGCCTCGCACATCGCGTTCCCGGCCGTGCTCGCGCTCTCGATCTACGTGATCAAGATCTACCTGGGCGTCAAGCACCAGGGCGGCATCGGCTACTTCAAGAACATGATGTTCCCGCCCGGCCTGCCCAAGCCCATCTACTTCCTTCTGGCGCCGATCGAGTTCCTCTCGAACATGATCATCGCGCCGTTCACGCACGCGGTCCGACTGTTCGCGAACATGTTCGCCGGTCACATGCTGCTCGCGTTCTTCAGCATGGTCGGCTTCTGGTTCCTGTTCGAGAAGCTGACTCCGATGGGCGCCGGCGTCGGCGTCCTGGGTGTGATCATGACGATCATCCTGACCGGGTTCGAGATGTTCATCCAGTTCCTGCAGGCCTTCCTGTTCGCGATGCTGGCCTCGATGTACATCGGCGGCGCGCTGCACCCGGATCACTGAGAACCACATACCGGAATATCCATGACCGGTGGGACTCCCTTCACCGGCCGTCCAGTAAAGGAAATAGCAATGAGCGTTCTCGCTGAGGTCTCCGGCAACGTCACCGCCATCGGTTACGGTCTCGCCGCCATCGGCCCCGGCATCGGCGTCGGCATCATCTTCGGTCAGGGCGTGCAGGCCATCGCGCGTCAGCCCGAGGCTTACGGCCTGATTCGCCAGAACATGCTCCTCGGCTTCGTCCTCACCGAGGCCCTTGCCCTGATCGGTCTGGTCGCGCCGTTCATCTTCCAGGCCCTCTAAGACCAGAAGAATCCCTGACGAAAGGCTGCACCCATGATTAAGGCAGCTACGCTCCTCGCGCAGGAGGAGGGTGCGAACCCGCTCCTTCCGCACACGTTCGAGCTCGTCGTCGGTATCTTCTCGTTCCTCGTCGTCCTCCTCGTCGTCGGCAAGATTCTCGTTCCGCGCATCCAGAAGACTCTGGCCGAGCGGACCGACGCGATCGAGGGTGGCATCAAGAGGGCTGAGGAGGCCCAGGCCGAGGCGCAGAACCTCCAGCGGCAGTACGCGCAGCAGCTCGAGGAGGCCCGCCGCGAGGCCGGCCGCCTCCGCGAAGAGGCTCGCGAGCAGGCCGCGCAGATCAAGGCGGAGCTCCGCGAGGAGGCGCAGGCCGAGGCCCGTCGTCTCGTCGAGGCCGCGCACGCCCAGATCGAGGCCGACCGTGCCGCCGCGTTCGCGCAGCTCCGTACGGAGATCGGCCGTCTGTCCACGGAGCTCGCGGGCCGCATCGTCGGCGAGTCCCTTGAGGACGAGGCCCGCCAGAGCCGCATCGTGGACAGGTTCCTCGACGAGCTTGAGGGCAGCAACGCGCAGGCGGTGCGCTAATGCGAGGTCTGAGCAGGACCTCGTTGGCAGAGGTCGAGGAGCGCTTCAACGCGGTCGCGGGCAGCGCCGACCTCGGCACGCTCTCCGACGAGTTGTTCGCCGTCGCGGATCTGCTCGACCGCGAGCATGGCCTGCGCCGCGCGCTGTCCGACCCGGCCAGGGCCGCCGAGCAGAAGGCGGGCACCGTCCGCGCCCTGCTCGGTGGCAAGGTCTCCGAGGCGGCCCTCGCCACGACCGAGGCCGCGGTCTCGGTCCGGTGGTCGCGCGTCGGAGACCTGGCCGACTCGCTCGAACGGCTCGGCGTCGTCGCCGCTGCCGCTGAGGCGGAGGGCCAGTCCCGGCTCGACGACGTGGAGGACGAGCTCTTCCGCTTCGGCCGCATCGTCGCCGCCAACCCCGACCTCCGACGCGCGCTCGCCGACGCGGCCGCGCCCGCGGAGGGCAAGCGGCAGCTGCTGGGCGACCTGCTCGGCGGCAAGGCCGCCCCCACCAGCCAGCGCCTGATCACGCAGCTGGCGGTGCACCCGCGAGGGCGTAGCCTGGAGACGGGCTTGGAGGAGTTCGGCCAGCTCGTGGCCCAGCAGCGCCGGCGCCTGGTGGCGGTCGTGCGCAGCGCGGTCGAGCTGTCCGGCGTGCAGAAGCAGCGTCTGGCCGACTGGCTGCGCACCTCCTACGGTCGTGACGTGCACCTGAACGTCGAGGTGGACAAGCGAGTGCTCGGTGGGTTCTCGGTCCGCATCGGCGACGAGATGATCGACACCACGATCGTGGGACGAATTGAAGAAGTCCGCCGCCGGTTGGCCGGCTGAGGCGCAGTGAGCGCCGAATGAATAGGGAGACAGAGTAGAGATGGCGGAGCTTACGATCCGGCCGGACGAGATCCGGGACGCGCTTGAGCGCTTCGTCCAGGCGTACGAACCGGAAGGCGCCGCGCGCGAGGAGATCGGGACCGTCGTCGACGCCGGCGACGGCATTGCCCATGTCTCCGGCCTTCCCTCGGCGATGGCGAACGAGCTGCTCGAGTTCGAGGACGGCACGCGCGGCCTGGCCCTGAACCTCGACCCCCGAGAGATCGGCGTCGTGGTCCTGGGCGACTTCAGCAACATCGAGGAGGGCCAGACGGTCCGCCGGACGGGCGAGGTCCTGTCCGTGCCCGTCGGCGACAACTTCCTCGGCCGTGTGGTCGACCCGCTCGGCAACCCCCTCGACGGCAAGGGCGCGATCGAGTCCGAGGGCCTGCGCGCCCTCGAACTGCAGGCCCCCTCGGTCGTCCAGCGGCAGCCGGTGAAGCAGCCGCTGCAGACCGGCATCAAGGCGATCGACGCCATGACGCCGATCGGCCGCGGCCAGCGCCAGCTGATCATCGGTGACCGTGGCACGGGCAAGACGGCCGTCGCCGTGGACACGATCATCAACCAGCGCGACAACTGGCTCTCGGGCGACCCCGAGAAGCAGGTGCGCTGCGTCTACGTCGCGGTCGGCCAGAAGGGCTCGACGATCGCCCAGGTGCGTTCCCGTCTCGAAGAGGCCGGCGCCCTGGAGTACACCACGATCGTCGCCGCCCCGGCCTCCGACCCGGCCGGTTACAAGTACATCTCCCCTTACACCGGTTCGGCCATCGGCCAGCACTGGATGTACCAGGGCAAGCACGTCCTCATCATCTTCGACGACCTCACCAAGCAGGCCGACGCCTACCGCGCCGTCTCGCTGCTGCTTCGCCGCCCGCCGGGCCGCGAGGCGTTCCCCGGTGACGTCTTCTACCTCCACTCCCGCCTGCTGGAGCGCTGCGCCAAGCTCTCCAACGACATGGGCGGCGGCTCGATGACCGGTCTTCCGATCATCGAGACGAAGGGCAACGACGTGTCGGCGTTCATCCCGACCAACGTCATCTCCATCACCGACGGCCAGTGCTTCCTGGAGACCGACTACTTCAACGCCGGTATCCGTCCCGCCATCAACGTCGGTATCTCGGTCTCCCGAGTCGGTGGCTCGGCGCAGATCAAGGCGATGCGCAAGGTGGCCGGCACGCTGCGTCTGTCGCTGTCGCAGTACCGCGACCTGGAGGCCTTCGCGGCCTTCGCCTCCGACCTGGACGCGGCCTCCCGCGCCCAGCTGGAGCGCGGTCAGCGCCTGACCGAGCTGCTCATCCAGCCGCAGTACTCGCCGTTCCCCGTGGAGCGTCAGGTCGTGTCGGTGTGGGCGGGCACGACGGGTGAGCTCGACGAGGTTCCGGTCGAGGACATCCGCCGCTTCGAGCAGGAGTTCCTCGACTACCTGCAGAGCACCCACAAGGGCATCTTCGACAGCATCCGCGAGACCAACGAGCTGTCGGACGACGCGGTGACCAGCCTCAAGGACGCCGTCACGGAGTTCAAGAAGGGCTTCACCACCTCCTCGGGCGAGCTCCTGGTCAAGGACGAGCCGGTGGCGCCGCTCGAGGCGGGCGAGGTCGGCCAGGAGAAGATCAAGAAGGTCGTCCGTCCGGCGACGGAGAAGTAGCTCATGGGTGCCCAGCTAAGGCTGCTGCGGCGGCGGATCAAGTCGGTCAAGTCGACCGCCAAGATCACGCGCGCCCAGGAGCTCATCGCCTCCTCGCGGATCGTGAAGGCGCAGATGCGGATGCAGGCGGCGCTGCCGTACGAGCGTGAGATCACTCGCGCCGTCACCGGCGTCGTCAGCAACGCGGCCAGCGTCGACCATCCGTTGACCGTGGCGAAGGAGAACCCCGCCAAGGCGGGCGTCCTCATCGTCACCAGCGACAGCGGGTTCTGTGGCGGCTTCAACGCCAACGTCCTGCGCGAGGCCGAGGCCCTGCGCGGGTTGCTGGAGAGCCGTGGCCTGACGGTGGTGCCGTTCGTCACCGGCCGGAAGGGTGTCACCTGGCACACCTTCCGCAACCGTACGATGGGCGGCCAGTGGGTGGGCTTCTCCAGGAAGCCGGCCTACGCCGACGCCAAGGAGATCGCGCAGACGCTGATCGACTCCTTCAAGGAAGAGGCGGGGATCGACGAGATCCACATCGTCTCGACCGAGTTCGTCTCGATGCTGACCCAGAACGTCGTGGTCAAGCGTGTGCTGCCGCTGGAGGTCGAGGAGACCGAGGCGACGGCGAGCGAGGCGATCCCGCCGTACTTCGAGTTCGAGCCCACCGCGGGCGACGTGCTCGAATCGCTGCTGCCGCGCTATGTGGAGTCCCGCATCTTCACGGCGCTGCTGCAGTCGGCGGCTTCGGAGGAGGCCGCGCGCCGCCGCGCCATGAAGTCCGCCACGGACAACGCCAACGAGCTGATCCGCGTGTTCACCATGCAGATGAACCAGGCTCGCCAGGCCGAGATCACCCAGGAAATCAGCGAGATCGTCGGTGGCGCCAACGCGCTGGCTGACGCCGCAGCGGGGAAAGAGTGAAATGACTGCAGAGGCTGTTGAGACTGTTGAGCCCACGTCGGCCGGTGCCGGTCGTGTGGCCAGCGTCAAGGGGCCCGTCGTCGACGTGGAGTTCCCCGTCGAGGCGATGCCCGACATCTACAACGCGCTCAACGTCGAGGTGACCCTCGGCGGCGAGACCAAGACCCTGACCATGGAGGTCGCCCAGCACCTGGGTGACAACGTGGTCCGCGCCATCTCCATGCAGCCCACCGACGGCCTGGTCCGCGGTACGGCCGTCACCGACTCGGGCCACCCGATCTCGGTGCCCGTCGGCGACATCGTCAAGGGCCACGTGTGGAACACGCTCGGCGAGTCGCTCGACGTGCCGACCGCTTCGCTCCAGATCACCGAGAAGTGGGGCATCCACCGGCCGTCCCCGCCCTTCGACCAGCTCGAGTCCCGTACCGAGATGCTGGTCACGGGTATCAAGGTCATCGACCTGCTCACCCCGTACGTGCAGGGTGGCAAGATCGGCCTGTTCGGTGGCGCCGGTGTGGGCAAGACGGTTCTCATCCAGGAGATGATCCGCCGTGTCGCCCGCAACTTCGGTGGCACCTCGGTGTTCGCCGGCGTCGGCGAGCGCACCCGTGAGGGCAACGACCTCTGGCTGGAGATGGAGGAGGCGGACGTCCTCAAGGACACCGCGCTCGTCTTCGGCCAGATGGACGAGCCGCCGGGCACCCGTCTGCGGGTGGCCCTGTCCGCGCTGACGATGGCGGAGTACTTCCGCGACGTGCAGAAGCAGGACGTGCTGCTGTTCATCGACAACATCTTCCGCTTCACGCAGGCGGGCTCGGAGGTCTCCACCCTCCTCGGCCGCATGCCGTCCGCGGTGGGTTACCAGCCGACGCTGGCCGACGAGATGGGTGTGCTCCAGGAGCGCATCACCTCGACGCGCGGTCACTCGATCACCTCCATGCAGGCGATCTACGTGCCCGCCGACGACATCACCGACCCGGCCCCGCATAACGCGTTCGCGCACCTCGACGCGCAGACCGTTCTGTCCCGGCCGATCTCGGAGAAGGGCATCTACCCCGCGGTGGACCCGCTCGACTCCACCTCCCGGATCCTCGACCCGCAGGTCGTGGGCGAGGAGCACTACCGGGTGGCCCAGGAGACCAAGCGGATCCTGCAGAAGTACCGCGAGCTCCAGGACATCATCGCGATCCTCGGTATCGACGAGCTGTCCGAAGAGGACAAGGTCACCGTGCAGCGGGCCCGCCGTATCGAGCGGTTCCTGTCGCACCCGATGTACGCCGCCGAGGCGTTCACCGGCCAGCCGGGTGAGAACGTCCCGCTGGACGAGACGATCGCCTCCTTCAAGGGCCTGTGCGCCGGCGAGTACGACCACCTGCCCGAGCAGGCGTTCTTCATGGTCGGCGGCATCGACCAGGCCGTGGCCAAGGCCAAGGAACTCGAGCGTCGCTGATCGCCCTACGGTAGTGGCACGGGCGTCGGAACCCGTGCCGCTACCTGATCGGAAAGGAACCTACAGAAGTGGCGAAGCTACGCGTAGGGGTTGTCTCACCCGAGCGTGAGATCTGGTCGGGCGAGGCCGACATGGTGATTGCCAAGACCGTGGACGGCGAGATCGGTATTATGCCGCAACACGCACCCGTGCTCGGCGTCCTCGTCGAGGGCGGCGTGCTGCGCGTCAAGCGGGAAGGTGAGCCCGAACTCGTCGCGGCCGTTCACGGGGGGTTCATCTCCGTGGCCGACGATGAGGTGTCGGTGCTCGCCGAGGTCGCCGAGCTCGGTTCCGAGGTCGACGTCGCGGCTGCCCGGGACGCTCTCGACCGTGCTCAGGCGTCGATCGAGGCCAACCAGGAGGACGCCGACGCGGCGATCGAGGCCAAGCGGGCCAGGGCCCGGCTTCGCGCGGCGGGCGAAGAGGTTTAATACATACAACGGGATTCAGGGGGCGGCCATGGTGGCGACGGTTTCGGTTTTGTTGTTGCTGCTGGTCGTCCTCGTGGTCCTGCGAGGGGTGACGCTCGCCCGCTCACGCGGCAGCGTCCCCTGTCGGCTGAAAGTAGACAGCCGGGGCTGGCAGAGCGGG
Source organism: Nonomuraea sp. NPDC052265 (assembly GCF_044547985.1). NCBI lineage: Bacteria > Bacillati > Actinomycetota > Actinomycetes > Streptosporangiales > Streptosporangiaceae > Nonomuraea > Nonomuraea sp. NPDC052265. The sequence continues at coordinate 180,122 of NZ_JBIUBJ010000001.1, read as the reverse complement.
GTTGCCCGCTACGCCGACGGTGAGCTCCACTGGATTCCGCTCATGGGCGTCCGTCTGAGGCCGCGCCACGCGATCGCGAGGCGCGGCCTCGTCGTTTCCGCCCGGCGTGAGATCGACGGCGGCCTCTATGCCGTCGACTGCGGCGGCACCACGCGCGGCCTGTCGCTGGCGATGAGCGCCGACGCGCTCACCGGGTTCCTGGCCTGGCTGGAGTCAGCGCCGCCCAGCGCGTACCTCGACGTCGCCTAGCGGGTGCCGCCAGGCTTCCAGAGGATCTCGTTGCCGCCGTGGGCGACCCGGCAGGCGATGAAGAGCAGGTCGGACAGCCTGTTGAGGTATCTGGCGGTCAGCGGGTTGACGTCGTCGTGGGCCTGGAGCGCCGCCCACGTGGTGCGCTCGGCCCTGCGTACGGTCACCCGGGCCAGGTGCAGCGCGGCCGTGGCCGGGTCGCCGCCGGGCAGGATGAAGCTGCGCAGCGGCTTGAGGTCGGCGTTGAGCCGGTCACACTGCTCCTCCAGCCGGTCGATGTAGGACTGCTCCACCCGCAGCGGCGGGAACTCCGGTTCGTCCACCACGGGCGTGGCCAGGTCGGCCCCCACGTCGAACAGCTCGTTCTGGATGCGCACGAGCACCGCCACGAGGTCGGCGGACAGGGTGCCGTGGGACAGGGCCAGGCCCAGGCAGGCGTTGGCCTCCTCGACGTCGGCGTACGCGGCCAGCCGGGTGTCGGTCTTGGCGGCGCGGCTCATGTCGCTCAGGTTGGTGGTGCCGTCGTCGCCCGTACGGGTGTAGATGCGGGAGAGGACGACGGGCTTGTCCTTGTCGGCACGCGTCATGGACCCAGCGTAATGACAAATGTCATCCGAGCGGGACGCGCTTTCCATGTCACCTCCATGATTTCAGCGACTACCAGGACGAACGCCATCAAAGCCACTATTTACCCATGACGAGAGAGAGGGCCTGATGCTCGAGATCAGCGAGCTGCGCAAGCGCTTCGCGGGCGGTCCCGACACCCCCGGCGGCAAGGTCGCCCTGGACGGGATCAGCTTCACGGTACGTCCGGGCGAGATGTACGGCTTCGTGGGCGCGAACGGCGCGGGCAAGACGACGACGATGCGTATCGTCATGGGTGTGCTCCAGGCCGACTCCGGCTCGGTGCGCTGGCGGGACCGGCCGCTCGGCTACGACGACCGGACGCGGTTCGGCTACATGCCCGAGGAACGCGGGCTGTACCAGAAGATGCGGGTCGCCGAGCAGATCGAGTACTTCGGCCGGCTGCACGGGCTCGCCCCGGCGGCGGCGAAGAAGGCCGCCGACGAGCTCATCGAGCGGCTGGGGCTGACCGAGCGCAGAGGCGACGCGGTGCAGACGCTGTCGCTGGGCAACCAGCAGCGTGTGCAGCTCGCCGTGGCGCTGGTGCACGACCCCGAGGCGCTGGTCCTGGACGAGCCCTTCTCGGGGCTCGACCCTCTCGCCGTGGACGCCCTGGCCGGGGCGCTCCAGGAGCGGTGCAGGAGCGGCGTTCCGGTGATCTTCTCCAGCCACCAGCTCGACCTGGTGGAGCGGCTGTGCGACTCGGTGGGCATCGTCTCCGGCGGCCGGATGGTCGCCACGGGCACGGTGGCCGAGCTGCGCGCCGCCGAGGGCGACACGTTGCGCGTGGACGTCCGCGACCCCGCCCCGGGCTGGGCCGACGGCCTGCCGGGCACGGTGGTCGTCCAGGGCGACCTGCACACCCTGCGGACGACCGAAGGCGACGACCAGGAGATCCTGCGCCGCGCCATGAAGGCGGGCCGCGTCGAGCACTTCGGCGTCGAGCAGCCGACCCTCACCGAGATCTTCAAGGAGGCCGTGGCGTGAACGGACTGATGCTGGTCGCCCGTCGCGAGATCGTGACGCAGGTGCGCACGAAGGCGTTCCTCGTCGGCCTGCTGGTGACCGCCCTGCTGGTGGCGGCCGTGTCCTTCGCACCCAAGATCATGGGCGGGGACGACTCGTACACGCTGGGCACGGTCAACTCCCAGCAGCTCCCGCTGAAGGCCGCCGCGCCGGACGCCGAGATCAAGTGGCGCTCGTTCCCCGACGAGGCGGCGGCCAAGAAGGCCGTGCTGGCCGGTGACGTGGACGCGGTGCTGGTCAACGGCGACAAGGTGCTCACCGACGGCGAGATCGACTCCAAGCTCGGCGTGCTCATGCAGAGCACCAACCGCGAGATGCGCCTCGGCGCGGCCGGGGTGTCGATCCCGCCGCTGCAGATGGTCTCCGTGGGCGTGGACACCCGTTACCAGGCCGCCAAGACGGGGATCGCCGTGGTGCTGGTGCTCGTCCTGTTCATGCTGCTCATGAGCCAGGTCATGATGGTGGCCATGGGCGTGGTGGAGGAGAAGGGCAGCAGGATCGTGGAGATCCTGCTGGCGGCGGTGCGCCCGTGGCAGCTGCTCGCCGGCAAGATCGTCGGGCTGGGCGTGCTCGGGCTGATCAACCTGCTCACGATCCTCGCCGTCGGCCTGCTCGCCACCTCGGTGTCGGGGTTCGCCGCCGACTTCCCGCCGGGCGTCCCGGGGCTGGTGGCCGCCGTGCTGGTCTGGTTCGTGCTCGGGTACGCGTTCTTCGCCACGCTCGCGGCGGCGTTCGCCTCGCTGGTCTCCCGCCAGGAGGAGGTGAGCAGCGTGATGTCGCCGCTGACCATGCTCATCATGATCACGTACTTCGTGGCCTTCTACGCCACCAACGATCCCACGGGCACGCTGGCCACGGTCATGTCCTACATTCCGCCGTTCTCGTCGATGATCATGCCGGTCCGCATGGCGGCGGCCGACGTGCCGATGTGGCAGGTGGCGGCGTCCATGGCGGCGATGGCGGTGGCGGTGCTGGCGGTGTTGTCGTTCGGCGCCAAGGTCTACGAGCGGGCCGTGCTGCGGACGGGCGCCCGGCTGAAGCTCGGCGACGTGCTGCGCGCCGGCTAGATGGACACGATCACGCGGGCGCGGCGCCTGGCCCGGCGGATGCTGAACTCGACACTCGTGATCATGTGGATCTTCCTGATCGCGTCGACGGTGTTCGGCCTCGGCTCCGGGACGGCGCCCTGGCCGCGCGTCGTGCTCGCGACGGTCGCCGCGCTCGCCTTCACCCGGCTCTACGTACGCGTCGTCGCCTCGATCATGGAGCGCCGGTATCCCACGCGGGAGGTCGTGTGGACCGGCGCTCTGGCGTTCCTGGCGGCGGTGCTGGGCGGGGCCGACCCGATGGGCTGGGGGTTCGTGCCCATGGCCTGGCTGTCCGTGGCGGTGATCGGGCTGCCCTCCCGCAGGGCGCTGGCGCTGGGCGCGGCGACGTGCGCGGCCTGCGTCGGGCTCGGCGCGCTGGCCGTGCTGAGCGGCACGGGCCTGCTCGCGCAGAGCGGCGACTCCTTCCTGGTCTCGCTGCTCGTCATCGCCGTCATCGACGTCATCTGGGCCGGCGCGCTGCCCTGCACCAACAGGATGTGGGCCTGGATCTGGACGCTGGCCGTGCAGGCCCATGACGGCCGCGAGGCGCACACCCGGCTGGCGCTGGCCGAGGAGCGGCTGCGCTTCGCCAGGGACCTGCACGACCTCGTCGGCCACCAGCTCTCCGCCATAGCCGTCAAGACCGAACTGGCCGTACGCCTGGCCGACGCGGGCGGCACGGCCGCCAGGGACGAGATGGCGGAGGTGAACACGCTGACCCGCAAGGCCCTGCGCGAGCTGCGCCAGGCCGTGCGCGGCTACCGCGAACTTGACTTGACCGCTGAGCTGAATAGCGTGAAGGGAGTGCTCGAAGCAGCCGGAGTCCGCTGCGAGGTGCGCCTGCCGCACCGCGAGCTGCCCCCGGGGGTCGCGCCGGTGTTCGCCTACGCGGTGCGCGAGGCGGTCACCAACGTCCTGAAGCACAGCGCCGCGACCTTCTGCGACATCACGCTGCGGTTCACCGATCAGGAGGCGGAACTGGCGGTACGCAACGACGGCGTGGCCCGGAGACAGGCCGACGACCTGGGCAGCGGGCTGACCGGCATGGGGGAGCGGATGGCCGCCGTGGGCGGGAGCCTGACGGCCCGTCCCGCCGGGGACGGACAGTTCCTGCTGACGGCGGTCGTGTCACTGCCGATAGATGGGTAGGGGAGGAGAGCGGGGGTTTCGATCCCGGCGACCACACGCCGTGTGCGTGATTGAGGAGGTGGCATGCGCGTCCGGCGCAATCCACGAGGCCAGACGGTGCGGATCGGTGCCCGGCTCGACGCCGGCACGTCGGCCGGCGTGCGCGAGCGGCTGCACGCCGCGCTCGACGACGGCGAGGGCGACCTCATCCTCGACCTCTCCAAGCTGGAGATGATCGACGCCACCGGTCTCGGGGTGCTGGTCGGGGCGCATCGGCGCGCGATCAGCGTGCAACGCCGCCTCGTTCTTCGGGGGGTGCCCCCGCGGATCATGCGGATCCTGGCGGTGACCCGGCTGAATCGGGTGCTGCTCGTCGAGGTTCCCGCGGCCGCGGTGGCCTGAGGTCACATATCGGGGCCGGGCGCCGATCAGCCGTCGCCCGCGCCCTTTCCGCGAGCCGAATATAGATGGAATGTAGATTTCGGCTCGGCCGCTATCACGGGCGTGGGTCTTCGGAAAGAACTGCGAAAGTGATTATTCTGTGACCCCATCACTGCGGGTAATCGGCGGGTCACGACGGACTGAGGCTGCGGATGAAGATGTGCACGGCCACCTCGACGAGTTCGTCGATGCCCGGCTGCTCCTCGGCCAGTATCCATTCGATCAGCAGCTCTTGCAGTGCGCCAATTACGCCAAGTGCCACCAGACGCCGATTCAGCGGGGGAGCCTGCGGGAAATCCGCCGACGCCTCCTCCACGAGCCGGGCGAAGGAGTCCACCGCCCGCTGACGTGAGGCTGTCAGGACGTCGCCCGACCTGCGCACCTCCAGGTGCATGATGCGGGCCCGCCGCCAGTCGGCGGCGGCGAACTCGATATAGGCGCGAATCCCCGCCTTGACTCTTCCGTCAAGCGTGCCCGGCGCCTCCTGTAACGCTTTGGCCACAACCGCGAGGCTTTCCTCGACGCACCGCTCGTGCAGCGCCTGGAGCAACTCCTCGCGGCCGCCGAAACATTCGTAGAAGGCGCGGTTGGAGATCCGCGCCTCCGAGCACAATCTTTCGATGGTCGTCGCCGCGAAACCTGGTTTCGCGTATAGCGTGTAGGCGGCTGTCATCAGCCGCTCGCGTCTGTCCGCCAGCCTTTGCTCAGCCGACATTCCCCGGTAAGACCGGTTCACATTCCACCCGTCCAACATGATCGTGGCCCCCAGAGCACACAATTATGGACGTATGATCGGATTTGGGAAAGAGCGCGATGATTATCTTTTACGTCGGCCGTGCAAGAACGTGACAAGCCTGATCAGTCGCTCAAGCTCTTCGGGCCCTCTCCTGAACGAGGTCAGGTTCATGCCGGGCAGGGCGAAGCGCTGGCGTGAGACCGCCTTTGGCCTGGTGAACTCGCGTAGGCCGTCGGCTCCGTGGATGCGGCCGAACCCCGAGTCGCCGACCCCGCCGAACGGCAGCGCGGGCACCCCGGCGAAGGAGATCACCGAGTTGACGGCGGTCATCCCGGTACGCATCGCGCGCGCGAGCTGCGTCGCCCGGCGGGCGTTCCCCGAGAAGATCGTGCCCGCCAGCCCGTACGCCGAGGCGTTGGCCAGCTCCAGCGCCTCCTGCGCGTCGCGGGTGCGCCGGACGGTGATCGTCGGCCCGAACGTCTCCTCCCGCACGGCCGGCGAGTCCTCCGGCACGTCCTCCACGATCACCGGGTCCACGAACGGCGCCCGTACCGAGTCGGGGCCGCCGGTCACCACTTTTCCGGACTTGGTGGCGTCGTCGATGTGCCGCCGGATGATGTCGAGCTGGGCGGGCATGGTGATCGGGCCGTAGTCCTGGCCGGCCTTGACCTTGGCGGCCCGCTCCGACAGCTCCCGCATGAACGGCTCGTACACCGCGTCCACCACGTAGACCCGCTCGACGCCCGCGCAGGTCTGGCCCGCGTTCGACATCGCGCCCCACAGGCAGGCGTCGGCCGCGGCGGGCAGGTCGGCGTCGGCGTCCACGATGAAGGCGTCCTTGCCGCCGCACTCGGCCACGATGGGCGTGAGATTCTCCGCGCACGCCGCCATGACCCGCTTGGCGGTGGCGGTCGAGCCGGTGAAGGCCACCTTCCGCACCCGGGGATCGGCGGCCAGCGCCGCGCCGGTCTCGCCGAGCCCGGTCACCGTCTGGAACACCGGCTGCTCGGGCACCGACTCGGCGAACAGCTCCGCCAGGCGCACGCCCACGCCGGGGGTGAGCTCGCTGGGCTTGAACACGACCGCGTTGCCGGCCGCCAGCGCGTACGCGATGGAGCCCATGGGGGTGAACACCGGGTAGTTCCACGGGCCGATCACGCCGACCACGCCGAGCGGCAGGTATTCGAGCGTGGCGGCCAGGTTGAGGCCGAGCATGCCGGTCGCCACCCGGCGGCGGCCCAGGACCTTGGCGGCGTTGCGGGCCGCCCAGTCGAGGTGCGTGACGGCCAGCACGATCTCCAGCGTGGCGTCGCCGACGGGCTTGCCGGTCTCCTCGTGCACGAGCGCGGCCAGCTCCCGCAGGCGCCGCGCGATGACCGCCTTGTAGTCGAGCAGGCGGCGCCTGCGCTCCCCCGGAGGCAGGGCCGCCCACCACTCCGCGGCCGTCCCGGCCCTGGCCACCGCCTCGTGCACGGCCTGGGCGTCGTGTTTGGGGTGACTGCCGACGACCTCGCCGGTAGCCGGGTTCAGTGAGTCGAACGTCAGCGTGGACATGGCGTCACGATAAACCGGTAAGCCGTTGCTTACTAGCTCTGGGGCGGGCGCAGCATTCCCCAGACCGGCGGCCCGTCCGGCAGCGTGAACCGCTCGGTGACCACGAACCCGAACCTCTCGTAGAAGGGCACGTTGGACTCCTTGCTGCTCTCCAGGTAGACCGGCAGGCCGGCGCACCTGGCCAGGCCCGCGCGCATCAGCGCGCCCCCCACGCCGGTGCCCTGGAGCTCGGGCACCGTGCCGAGCTGGGCCAGGTACCAGTAGGGACCGCCGGGCTTGTGCCGGGCGAACTCCCCCTCCAGCAGCAGGCCCTGGTGCACCCGGTCGCCCATGGCCGCCACCAGGCCGGGAATCGCCGCCTCGTCGTCGGGCCGGTGGCCCGGCGGGTCCCACAGCGCGACCCCCGCCACGGCGCCGCCCCCGCTGAGCGCCGTCTCGGTGATCGCGTGCGTGTGCCGGGCGAGCGTGGCGAACATGCCCGCCGCGCCCCGGTTGCCGGGCAGCAGCCACCCGATCACCGGATCGTCGTGGAAGGCCCTGGCCAGCGCCTGGCCCGCGGCGTCGAAGTCGTCAGACTCCCTGATCTCCACCGGTCATCCCTCCGCGAACCACGAGCCGTGGAAGCCCGCCGGCACCCGCCTGGGCAGCCGCACCGACGCGACGTCGGACAGATCGCTCGCGTCCAGCACCACCAGCTCGGACGACTCCCCGGAGGTGACGATCGACAGCAGCCATCCCTCGTCCTCGCCCGTGGCGCCCTCGGCCGGCACGAACACGGCCTCGCCGGTGGCGCCGCCGGTCGTCCTGACCCGGGCGGAGCCGTCGCGCTGGTCGTACTTGACGACGGCCTCGGCGCCCACCGTGTAGAGGTAGCGGCTGGGCCGCCCGAGCAGGTCCTCGTTGAACGTGGGGAACTCCACGCCGCGGTCGTCCAGCGCCTCCTCCCTGGCCGTGCCGTCGGCCGGGTCGAGGGTCCAGCGGTGCAGGACGGCCGCGCCGGCGGCGCCCGCGTGCCTGGCCGGGTCGGCGGCGCCGCCGATGCGGTCCCAGATGGTGGACCAGGCGCCGGGGGAGTAGCGGGCGGCGTTCAGGACGACGCGTCCCCGCTCGTCCTCCCAGGCGTTGCCGACGTGGAACACGTAGCAGGGGTCGATGTCGAACCAGCGCGTCGGGCCGCCCGCCCTGGGGGTGACGCCGATCCTGGCGCCGTAGCCGTCCTCCCACGCGTACGGCATGCCGTGGCGGTTCAGGTCGAACACCACGGGCAGGTCGAGCCAGACCAGGTGGTGCTCGGTGACGGCGAAGTCGTGCATCATCGTCGGCCCCGGCACCTCGATCTCCCTGCTCTCCACCAGCTCGCCGGCGGCCGAGAGCCGGTGGTAGGTGAGGAACGGCGGGAAGTAGCCGTAGCCGAAGAAGTGCAGCTCGCCGGTGAGCGGGTCCTGCTTGGGGTGGGCGGTCATCGCGGTGGTCAGCCGCCCGCCGAAGTCGCACGGGCCCACGGTGGCCAGTTCGGGCGTCACCTCGTGCGGCAGGCCGTTCTCCACCAGCGCCAGGACGCGCCCGGCGTGCCGGACGACGTGCGTGTTGGCCGTCACGGCGGCCAGATCGACACCGGCGTCGGTGACGAACGGCGCGTCGTCGGTGAACTTCTTGGTCCGCACCCACCGGTTGCGGTACCACTCGGCCCGCCCGTCCCGCAGCCGGACGCCGTGCAGCATGCCGTGCCCGGCGAACCAGTGACCGGGATCCTCGCCCGGCCGGGGATTGGGCCCGTTGCGGAAGTAGCGCCCGGTCAGCTCGCCGGGGAGCACACCCGTGACCTCCAGGTCGCGCGCCTCGATCTCGTCGGGGACGGGCGCCAGATCGCCGCTGAGGTACGAAGGATCGCTCATGAACACTCCAATCTCGATAGGTCGAAACTAGAATGTCCAGGAGCGACCTGTCAACACAGGAATATCAGGCCGGGGAAAACCCGGCCCCCATGAGGGCCGGGAGGGTCAGAAGAGGGTCGGGTTCTCCGGCTCGATGCCGCGCAGGGCGTCGTAGTCGAGGGTGACGCAGTCGATGCCCCGGTCGGCGGCGAGCACGCGCGCCTGCGGCTTGATCTCCTGCGCCGCGAACACCCCGCGCACCGGCGCGAGCAGCGGGTCGCGGTTGAGCAGCTCCAGGTAGCGGGTGAGCTGCTCGACGCCGTCGATCTCGCCGCGCCGCTTGATCTCGATCGCCACCGTCGCGCCGAGCGCGTCACGGCAGAGGATGTCGACCGGCCCGATGGCCGTCATGTACTCGCGGCGGATCAGCGAGTAGCCCTGGCCCAGGGTCGTGATGTGCTCGGCCAGCAGCTCCTGGAGGTGGGCCTCCACGCCGTCCTTGATCAGGCCGGGGTCGACGCCCAGCTCGTGGCTGGAGTCGTGGATGATCTCCTCCATCGTCAGGACCAGTTTCTCGCCGGTCTTGCCGTGGGTGACCGTCCAGGTGCCGCCGTCCTCCTTGAGCTTGCACGGCGGGTTCATCCAGTTGAGCGGTTTGAAGGCGCGGTCGTCGGCGTGGATGCTGACGCTCCCGTCCGCCTTGATGAGGACGAGCCTTGGCGCCATCGGCAGATGCGCCGTGAGCCGTCCGATGTAATCCACGCTGCATCGCGCGATGACCAGCCGCATGACGCCCCACCTTAGCGGCTCTGGAAAACTGGTCGCATGGCGTTTGAAACGGTGGGAGTTGTCGGGCTCGGCACGATGGGCGCCGGGATCGCCGAGGTCTTCGCGCGTGCCGGGCTGCGGGTGATCGGGGTCGAGGCCGACGCCGAGGCGCTGGCCAGAGGGCGCGGGCACGTCGAGCGCTCCACGGCCAGGGCGGCCGACCGGGGCAAGCTGACGGCCGAGCAGCGGGCCGGGATCCTGGGGCGGATCATGCTGACCACCTCGCGCGAGGACCTGCGCGAGGTCGACCTCGTGATCGAGGCGATCCCCGAGGTGCTCGACCACAAGATCTCGCTGTTCCAGGACCTCGACCGCGTCTGCAAGCCCGAGACCGTGCTGGCCACCAACACCTCCTCGTTGCCGGTCACCGCCGTCGCCGCCGCCACGGGCCGGCCCGAGCGGGTGGTCGGCATGCACTTCTTCAACCCGGCGCCGGTCATGCGGCTGGTCGAGGTGGTGGGCACGGTGGTGACCGCGCCCGGCGTGGTCTCCGAGATCTGCGAGCTGGCCGGGCGGCTGGGCAAGACGGCCGTCCCGGCGGGCGACCGGGCCGGGTTCGTGGTCAACCGGCTGCTCCTGCCCTACCTCAACCACGCCGCCGTCCTGCTGGAGCTGGGCATCGCCACGCGCGACGGCATCGACGACGCCATGCGGCTGGGCGTGGGGCTGCCGATGGGGCCGTTCGCGCTGCTCGACCTGATCGGGCTCGACACCGCGTACGAGGTGATGGAGGTGCTGTTCGACGAGACGCGCGACCGCCGGCACGCGCCCTCGCCGCTGCTGCGCGAGCTGGTCACCGCCGGGCTGCTCGGCCGCAAGACCGGCCACGGCTTCTACGGGCCGCAGGAGCCGCCCAAGGAGCCGGAGAAGTCCACGGTCATCACGTTCGGGATCGACGGGCCCGACGTCCACGGGCTCGGCGAGCGGCTGCGGGCCTCCGGGTTCAGCCCGTCCGATTCGCCCGACACCGTGCTGCGGTGCACCGACCGTCCCGTGATCGAGTACGCCGCGCGCCTGTCCGACCCCACCAGGATGGTCGGCGTCCACGTCGTCGGCCACAAGGTGGCCGAGCTGGCCGGCACCGCGCTCACCTCGCCCGGGGCCGCCAAGGCGGCGCGCGACCTGATGCGGGTGGCCGGGCTGGTGCCCGTCTCCTGCAAGGACCGGGCCGGGTTCGTGGCCGACGCCCTGCTCTTCCCCTACCTCAACGACGCCGTCCGCATGTACGACGCCGGCTACGCCTCCATCGCCGACATCGACGCCGCCATGCGGCTGGGCTGCGGCTACCCGGCCGGTCCGTTCGAGATGCTGGCCTACCTCGGCCTGGCCAGGGTCCGCGACGGCCTGCGGGCCCTCTACGCCGAATACCGCGAGCCCGCCTTCGCCCCCGCCCCCCTGCTCGACCAGCTCGTCACGGCCGGTGTGAGCGAGTTCCCCCGCCCATGAGCCCCCGCCGTGCCCGCCGGAGGGACGACTCCCGCCCTCTCGGCCTTCCCACCGGCAACGACAAGGTGGAGGAATGGCCGGACGGCGACTGGAAGGTACGCATGCTCACGGGCGCGTCCTCGACCAAGACCTACCGCTGCCCCGGCTGCGACCAGGAGATCCTGGGCGGCAGGCCGCACCTGGTCGCCTGGCCCGACTGGCCGGGCGGCGACGAGGAGCGCCGCCACTGGCATCCGGCCTGCTGGCGCAAGAGACTCGACCGCGGCCCCGGCCGCAGCCGCTACTAGGAGGACCCCCGTGGAGATTCGCGCGGCCACTGTGCTACCCGCCAGACGTGACCCGATCGAGCTGCAGACGGGCGACGGCCTGACCCTGGTCGGTGAGCTGGCCCAGCCCCTCGACCGGCCGCCCGTGGCGACCCTGGTGACCCTGCACCCGCTGCCCACCCACGGCGGGTTCATGGACAGCCACGTCTACAAGAAGGCCGCCAACCGGCTGCCCGCGCTCGCCGACCTCGCCGTGCTGCGCTTCAACACGCGCGGCACCAGCTCCGAGCGCGGCACCTCCGGGGGCACGTTCGACGGCGGCGAGGGCGAGCGGTTCGACGTGGCGGCGGCGCTGGAGTACGCCGAGTTCCACGACCTGCCCCGGGTGTGGGTGGTGGGCTGGTCCTTCGGCACCGAGCTGACCCTCAAGTGGGCCCACGACCCCCTGGTCGAGGGCGCGATCCTGCTCTCGCCCCCGCTCCACAGGGCCACCGACGACGACCTCGACGCCTGGGCCCGGTTCGGACGGCCGCTGGTGGCGCTGGTGCCCGAGTTCGACGACTACCTGCGTCCCGAGGAGGCCCGGCGGCGCTTCGCCAGGGTGCCGCAGGCCGAGGTCATCGGCGTGGACGGCGCCAAGCACCTGTGGGTGGGCGAGCCCTACGTCCGGATCGCCCTGAACGAGATCGTCCGGCGGGTCAATCCGGGGGCGTACCCACTGCCGACGGACATCTGACGGTCACCTCCAGCCCGCCCGCCGGCCGCGCGGCCACCTCCGGCGTGCCGTGATGGGCCTGGACGACGGCGGCGACGATCGACAGGCCGAGCCCCAGCCCGTCGCCGACCGAACAGGCCGCTGTAGAGCAGCGTCAGCCGCAGCCGTACGGTCCGCCGCACGCCGGGGCACCTCCGCTCGTGTCCGAGGCCCGGCCCGCTCCGGGTGCCCGGTGATCCCGCCAACAGCAGCTCGTCGTCCGGGCCGGAGGCGGCCGGCCAGCCGGCCTGCGGCACGGTCTCGATCAGCGGCGGGTCGCCGAGCTTGCGGCGCAACCGGCTGACCGTCACCTTCACGGTCCGCGTGAACGGGTCGGCGAACTCGTCCCACCCGCGTTCGAGCAGCTGCTCGGCCGAGACGACCGCGCCGCCGGCCGACAGCGGCAGCTCCAGCACCGCGAACTCCTTCGGGCTGAGCGCCGGCCGGGTCGTTGACGGCCGCGCGTTCCAGCCCGGCGTGCCCGTCCAGTGCCACGTCGACGACCATGCCCTCGCGGCGCAGGCCGGTGGCCACGGTGTGGGCCAGCTCCTCGTGGTCCTCGACGATCAGCACCCTCATGGTCCGCCCAGCATGCCCGGAGCGGGGTTACAGCGGGGTAACGACCGTCGTTCCCGGGCGGTAACCGGGGGCACGGTTCGCCATGAGCTTTTCGGGGCTGCCCGTCCTGTCCTGATTCGGGGTGGGACGGGCATGGCGCAGGACGGGGAAGATCCGTAGAATCTTGTTCGGTTCCGAGCGAGGAGGCACTGTGGGCGCGTTCGACCTGTCCGGCAGGACGGCTCTGGTCACCGGGGCGTCGAAGGGCATCGGACGGGCCATCGCGCTCGCCTACGCCGCCGCGGGCGCCGACGTCGCCCTGGTCTCCAGGTCGGCCGAGACCCTGGCCGAGGTCGGCAAGGAGGTCGAGGCGCTCGGCAGGCGGGCCGTCGTGATCGCCGCCGACCTCACCGACCGCGACGTACGCCGCCGCCAAGGCCGGGCTGGTGGCCCTGACCAAGACGCTCGCGGCCGAGTGGGCGTCGGCGGGCGTCCGGGTCAACGCCCTGTGCCCCGGCTGGACGGCCACCGACCTCAACCGCAACCTGTGGGAGGACGAGGCCACAAGCGCCGCCACGATCGCCGGCGTGCCCATGCGGCGGTGGGGGACGCCGGTGGAGATGGCCCAGCCGGCCGTGTTCCTGGCGGGGGAGGCGTCGTCGTACATGACCGGGCAGGTGCTCTTCATCGACGGCGGGGCCACCGCGATCGGCTGAGCCTGCTCGCGCGGCGGGCGGGCATATCGCGGTATACCGGCATACGTCAATAAGTGATTGTCAACGGGAACCGGGCTACCGTGTGGTCCGTGCAGCTCTACACGAGATCGGCCGGGACCGGACTCCCGGTTGTGCTGCTTCACGCGTTCCCGCTGTCGTCGGCGATGTGGCTGGCCCAACGCGAAGGGCTGTCGAGGGTCTGCCGGGTCGTCACCCCCGACCTGCGCGGGTTCGGCGGCTCCCGGCTGGGCGACGACGAGCCCTCCCTCGACCTGATGGCCGACGACGTCGCCGCGCTGCTCGACGAGGAAGGCATCGATCGGGCGGTGGTCGGCGGGTTGTCGATGGGCGGCTACGTGACCATGGCCTTCTGCCGACGGCATCCCGACCGGGTGCTCGGCGTGATCCTGGCCGACACCAAGGCCGGCCCCGACCCGCCCGCGGCCAGGGACAACAGGGAACGCATCGCGCGGGCCGTCCTGGACGAGGGGAGCGAGGTGCTGGTCAGCGAGGTGCTGCCGGCGCTCATCGGCCCCACGACCAAGGAACGCAGGGCCATGGTCTTCGGCCGGGTCAAGGGCCTGGTGCAGTCGGCCCCGCCGGGAGCCGTGGCCTGGGCGCAACGGGCCATGGCCGCCCGTCCCGACTCCTTCGGCACGCTGGGCGAGCTGAAGGTGCCCCTGCTGATCGTCGTGGGGGAGGAGGACGAGCTGTCGCCGCCGGCCGACGCCGAGGCCATGGCGCGGGCCGCGCCCGAGGGCAGGCTGGAGGTCATCCCCAAGGCCGGTCACCTGAGCGCGGTCGAGCAGCCGGAGGCGTTCAACGCGACGGTGACCGAGTTCCTCAGGACCGAGCTTGGCGGGGCAGCACGATCTCCCGGATGATCAGCGCGATGGCGGCGGCCACCGGGATCGCCAGCAACGCTCCGACGATGCCGAGCAGGGCGCCGCCGAACAGCGCGGCGATCACCGTCACGGCGGGCGTCACGTCCACCGAGCGCTTCATCACCCTGGGGTAGATGAAGTAGTTCTCGACCTGCTGGTAGACCACGAAGAAGATCGCGCACGCGATGCCGGCGGGCAGCGACTGCAGCAGCGCGACCCCGGTGACGAGCACCGCGCCGATCGTGGCGCCCACCAGCGGGATCAGGTCGGTCAGGGCCACGACGAGGGCGAGCGCGAGCGCGTACTGCACCCCGGCGATCGACAGGAAGATCCACGTCAGCACGCCCGCGATGACCGAGATGAGCACGTTGCCCGCGACGTAGCCGCCGATGCCGGTGAGGATCTGCTCGGTGATGGCCGACGTACGCGACCGGCGCGAGGCCGGGACGAGCTTGAGCAGGTACTCCTTGATCGTGTGCAGCGAGCCGAGGAAGTACAACATGAGCACCAGCAGCGTCACCGTGGTGAACACGCCGTTGAGCACCACCAGCCCCGCGCCCATGATGCCGCTGGCCAGCGCGGGCCCCAGCGTGCTGGTCACGAACTGGCGCACCTGCGCGAGCACGTGGTACTCGGCCTCGATCTGGCGGACCGTCGGATGGTTGCTCAGGTCGGTGATGTAGCCGGGCACGGCCGCGATGAACTCCGACAACTGCTGGCTGACCGGCGGCACCACGGCCAGGCCGAACAGCGTGAACGCCACGATCACCCCGGTGAACACGATCGAGATCGCCAGCCGCCTGGCCAGGCCGCGCCGCTGTAACGCCTCGACCGCCGGGTTGAGGCCCACGGCCAGGAACATCGCCACGACGATGAGGATGATCGTGCTGAGCGACTTCTCGATCATCTGCGCGAGCGCGATGGCGGTCAGCACGCCCAGCCCGCCCACCAGCCCGAACAGGAACGGCCCGCGGGCCAACGGCTTGCCGGGCAGCCCGTACGGCGCCGCCTCCTCGGACGGCCCGGCCTCCTGGGGCGACTTGGCCTCCTCGGCGGTCCTGGGCTCGGTTTCTGCGGACACGGAGGGCTCCTAGGGGGACGGGAGATGTCGGGATACACGTGTCGGTGAAGCGGTGTCGTGAAACAGAAAGAGAGCCTAGCGACCCAAGGTCACCAGGCTCTCTTTCCAGCCGTGCTCAGCCCCCGTGTGCAGTCTCCGTCTAGCCCGCCGTCACTCCTGCCACCACTCCGCGTCGTCCTCGCTCCTGGCCTCGACCTTGGGAGCGGGCGTCGTGGGCGGCGCGGCCGGCTCGGCGGCCGGGGCCGCGATGGCCGGCTTGGCCGGGGCCGCGGCGACCGCGGGCTCCGGCTCCAGGCCCGGCAGGGCGGCGCCGCCGAGCAGCTGGCGCAGCTGGGCCAGGTGGCTGGTGATGCTGTCGCGCTGCCTGGTCAGCTCGTCGACCTGGCGCTGCATCGTCGTACGGGTGCGCTCGGCGTCGTTCTTCGCCTCGGTGACGATGGTCTCGGCGCTGGTCTTGGCCTCCGACATGATCGTCTCGGAGCTCTTGCGGGCGTTCGCGACGAGCTGCTTGGCGTGCAGGTCGGCCTCGCGGCGCGTCTGCTCGGCCTGCTGGGTGGCCTTCGTGGCGCGCGACTCGGCCGTGGCGGCCCGCTGCTCGGCCTCGGCGACCATCTTCTGCGTGTTGGCCTGGGCGGTGGCGTGGCGCTCGGCCTCCTGGCGCTCGGCCTCCTCCCGGCGGGAGGCGAGCTGGATCTCGAACTCCGCCTCGTCCTGGGCCCGCTTGGCCTCCGACTCCTCCAGCACCCGCTGAGCCTGTGCGCGCATCTCGTCGGCCTGCCGCTTGGCGGTGGTCAGCACCTCGTCGCGCTCGCGCTTGGTCGAGGCGCGCAGCTGCGCCACCTCGCGCTCGGTGGTGGTGCGCAGCTTGGCGATCTCGCGCTCGGCGTCGGCCCGCTTCTCGGCCACCTCGTGGTCGGCGGTGGCCCGCAGCTTGGCGGCCTCGCGCTCGGTGGTGTTGGTCAGCTCGTCGGCCTCGCGGCGGGCGGTGGAGCGGATCTCCTCGGCGTCCCGCTCGGCGGTGGAGCGCATGTCGTCGCTCTCGCGCGTGGCCTGGGCCCGCTTCTCGGCGGCCTCGGCCTCGGCGGCTGCCCGCAGGTCGGCCGCCTCGACCTTGGCGGCGGCCTTGATCTCGTTGGCCTCGGTCCTGGCGGCCTGCACGAGCTCGGTGGCCTGCTCCTCGGCCAGGCGCAGCAACTGCTCGATGCGGGCGCCGAGACCGGAGTACGTCGGACGCTCCTGCTCCTGCAACTGGCGCTGGGAGTCGGACAGATCGCGCTGCAGGTTGGTGGCCTGCTCCCTCGCCTGGCGTAGCTCCAGGTCGAGCTGCTTGAGGTGATCGTGTACCTGGTGCCGGTCGTAGCCCCTGAGCACGACGTCGAACTCGCGTGCCGGGGCGTCCTCGAAGAAGTTGTTGAGCTGGGCGTCGATGTCGGACTGCATGGAGGCTCGATCCTGGGTTGTCGAGACGGCTACACGGGCCGGACGGGGGGTTCGGGGCAGCCGAGCCAGGAGCCTGTGCCTCGCGGCAGACTCCCTGTCCGGTGGGAAGCCAGCGTACTCCGCTGGTGCCACCTTCGGGCCCCGTCCAGCTTTCTGCGTGACTAGTTACTTATGTACGAATATCTGTTTGCTAGCGCGAGGCTGCTTGGACCAACTCGGTGAGCATTCCTCCCACATCTTTGGGATGCAAGAACGCGATCTGCGACCCCATGGAACCGTGGCGCGGACGTTCGTCGAGCACCCTCACGCCCTTCTCGTTGATCTTAGTCATGGCCTCGGTGACGTCGGAAACCCCAAATGCCACATGGTGGACACCTTCGCCCCGCTTAGCGAGGAATTTTCCCACAGGCGAGTCGTCGGAGAGCGGTTCCAGCAGCTGAATGTAGGAGCCCCCGCCCTCGCCGTCGGCGATGTGCAGCATGGCCTCCTTGACGCCCTGCGCCTCGTTGACCTCGCGTGCCACGACGGTCAGTTCGAACGTCTCCGAGAAGAACGCGATCTTCTCCTCCAGGTCGTGGCAGGCGATCCCGATGTGGTCGATGCGCATGAACATTGTGTGGCCTACCTCCATAGCGGGCGAGCTCCTACTCGTGGGTATGGTGTCAAAGAACCCCCCATGAACACAGGAGGCCGCCGCCAATGTCCAGTTCCGTCATCGTCGCCGGAGCTCGTACCCCCATCGGCAAGCTGCTCGGCGCCTTGTCCGGGCTGCCCGCCGTCGAACTGGGCGGCATCGCCATCAAGGCCGCGCTGGAACGTGCCGGAGTGGCCCCCGAGGCCGTCGAGTACGTGATCATGGGCCAGGTCCTCCAGGCGGGGGCCGGCCAGATCCCCTCCCGCCAGGCCGCGGTCAAGGCCGGCATCCCGATGACCGTGCCCTCGCTGACCGTCAACAAGGTCTGCCTGTCGGGCCTCGACGCCATCGCCCTGGCCGACCAGCTCATCCGCGCCGGCGAGTTCGACATCGTGGTCGCGGGCGGCATGGAGTCCATGACCAACGCCCCCCACCTGCTGCCCGGGCTGCGCAAGGGCGTCAAGTACGGCGGCTCCGACGTGGTCGACTCGATGGCCAACGACGGACTGTTCTGCGCCTTCGACCAGTGCGCGATGGGCGAGTCGACCGAGCGGTACAACGCCAGGCTCGGCATCGGCCGCGAGGAGCAGGACTCCCTGTCGGCCCGCTCCCACCAGCTCGCCGCCGCCGCGACCAAGAACGGCGTCTTCGAGGAGGAGATCGTCCCGGTCGAGATCCCGCAGCGGCGTGGCGAGCCGGTGATCGTCCGGGAGGACGAGGGCGTACGCGGGGACACCAGCGTCGAGACGCTGGCCAAGCTGCGCCCGGCCTTCGCCGCCGACGGGACCATCACCGCCGGGTCGGCCTCGCAGATCTCCGACGGGGCGTGCGCCGTGGTGGTCATGTCGAAGGCCAAGGCGGAGGAGCTCGGGCTGCCGTGGCTGGCGGAGATCGGACGGCACGGCAACGTGGCCGGGCCCGACGCGTCCCTGCAGTCGCAGCCGGCCAACGCCATCAAGCACGCGCTGTCCAAGCAGGGGCTCACCGCGGACGACCTGGACCTGGTCGAGATCAACGAAGCCTTCGCCAGCGTCGTGCTGCAGTCGGCCAAGGAGCTCGGGGTGCCGCTGGACAAGGTGAACGTCAACGGCGGCGGCATCGCGCTGGGGCACCCGATCGGTGCCTCGGGGGCGCGGATCGTGCTGACGCTGGCGTACGAACTGAAGCGGCGAGGCGGCGGGCTCGGGGCGGCGGGGTTGTGCGGCGGGGGTGGGCAGGGGGACGCGCTCATCATCCGCGTTCCCTGACCTTCCTGAGCCCGCCCCCCCGTTGCCTGGCTACCGGGTGGGCTTGTCGGCGCCTTCGGCGCCCATGGCCCACCCAGCCCGTCGCCTGGCTACCGGGTGGGCCCGCTGGAACCCGACCATGAGGGCCGCCTTGGGCGTTTCATGGTCGGCGCTGCCCACCCGGTCACCGCCACCCGTGAACGATGGGGGCACCCCTCAACGGCGCCCACTCGCCGTACGCCGCCCGTCCGACGGAACCAGCTCGCACCGCCCCTCGGAGCAGGACCGCTGCATCCGTCCCATGGACACGAGCTGCACCAACGCCATGACCCAGCACGCCGGACACCCCCGCAGGGCGATCGCCCCGACGATGGCCAGCACCAGGCTGACCGGCCCCACCAAGGGGATCAGCGCGACCGACGCGACCAGCGCGCCGAAGCCCAGTGCGCCGCGTGCCAGATGCCGGGGCAGTGACGCCCCCGCAGCGTGATCAGTCATGGAGGGCTCCTTGGGACAGCAGGCCGTGCACGGTCGCACGGGCGCGGTGCAGGCGGGACTTCATCGCGGGGACGCTCAGCCCGAGGGCGTCGGCGACCATACGGCCGCTGAGGCCCTGGACGTCCCGCATGATGAGCACCCGTCGCTGGTCGGCGGGGAGTGCCGCGATGGCGGCGGCCACCCGCGCGGCCTCCAGGCGCTCGAACATCTCCTCCTCGGCCGACTGTGCGGCGGCCGAGGAAGGCACGGGCGGGTGGGGGCGCAGCATCAGGCGGGCCCGCCTGATGCATTCGTTGCGGATGATCCGGAACATCCACGAGGCCAGCGCTCCGGACGCGCGCAGGGTGCCGATCTTGCGGTACAGGACGATCAGCGCCTCCTGGGCGGCGTCCTCGGCGTCCTCGGGCGTGGCGCACAGGGTGTGGGCGAAGCGCCGCACGTGCGGGTGGGCGCCCGACACCAGCGCGGCGATCGAGTCGGCATCCCCTGCGCGGGCCGCGCTCACCAGCCTCTCGTCCGACCACGCCCGCCCGGCCGCGCCGGAGGAGACCGGCCGCTCGTCCGACCACGCCTGCCGTGCGGGGCCGGGCGTGTCGAGGTGCTGCGGGTCAGTCACGATTCTTGCCCCTTCGCCGCAGGACGACCACACACGTGCAGATCAGTACGGCCGCCACCCCGACCGCGATGCCAACCACCATGACGAACTCCCATTGTCTCGTTCAGCTGTACGGACATGAGAGGCATCAACCCCCGAAAAGGATTCAGGAGGTACGGGTGAAGTCGGCGATCCAGTTCGTCTCCCAGGTCGCCCCGCCGTCGGGGGAGAACCGCTGCTCCCAGCGGCACGACTCGCCGGTGATGTCCGACCAGACGTACGCGACCTCGATCGGCCGGCCGTCGTACACGTCGTCGCAGGTGAACACCCCGCGCCCGGTGTCGTCGAAGCGGCCCACGACGGGCGGCAGGGACATGCCGGTGGCGCTGCCGGCCCAGTAGAGCGCCCATTCGTCGGCCGCCTTGTCGTACAGGCGTAAGGTCACCCCGGCGGAGCCCTCGCTGGGGAAGGTGACCTCGTCGATGTTGCCGGCGCCGTCCAGGACGCTCCAGCACCTGGTGTGGCCGGTGAACTCGTACCACTCGTCGCTGCCGGCCAGCGCCTTGCGCAGCCGCCGCTGCCGTGAGGTCCAGGTGCCGACGAAGAAGTCGAAGCTGTTGTCCATGCCCGGACGGTAAGCGTCGATCCCTGACATCTTCCGTCAGTGTCCCTGGCGGCGGCGCGTTCACGCCGTACGAGCCCCCGCGACGTACGGCGTGAACGCGCGACACCCCGGTCCCACCAGGAACGGGAACCGGGGTGTCGCAGACGCTGCGCTCGGGCCGGCCAGGAATCCGGCACCGGACGCGCCCCCTAAGGGGGCATTTCAGCCCGGCCGCGAGGGAGGTTGCGGCCGGGCTGCTTGTGGGACGTCATGAAGCCAGGAACTTGGCGAAGACCGAGCGGTGGCGACGCTCGGAACGCTGTCCCTTCAGCGCTTCCCGTACGCGCCGCTGCTCGGCGGCGGCCTGACGGAGTTCGGCGGCGTGGTGCTGCATGACGGTGTATTCGAGTTCGGCGTTCATCCGAGTGCTCCTGCTGTTCGTGTTCCTTGTTCCCTGCACTCTTGAGACTCCTCCTAAGGCCCCTCCCGCCACATCGGGCGGATGTCCTATCTGCCGGGGTTCGGGCAGGTAGGGAGGTACTTAGGCGGACGCGTCCATGGACTAAGGACGCGCGGGGATACCTAGGCGGGAACACGGACGGACCGCCTCAACCGAGGTGAGGCGGTCCGCCGGCAGGGCCGGAACGCAGGTCGGGGACGGGGTCAGGGCTCGTCGGTGAACTTGACGGTCACCTTGGAGAACCCCAGCGACCTGAGCATGCCCGTGAGCATCGACTTGGTGTTGGCGTCCGCCCGCGCCCGCAGGTCGCTGGCCACGGCCGCCTCGGTGATCTTCTTCTCCGCCAGCAGGTAGAGCTCGCGCTGGTCGCCCGGGGAGCCCGACAGGAAGTCCTGGACGCGGTCGAGCAGGCCACGCTGCTGGGCGAACACGTACGAGCGGTTGTTGTCCAGGTTGGGCTTCTCCAACTGGGCGCGCGGGAGCCGGACGGTGGCCTCGGTGCGGTCCTTGTTCACGGTCACCGCGCCCGCCGCCATGGCCGAGAAGTCCACGTACGCGTCGACGCCGCCGGCGCCCACGAACAGCGTGCGGGTGCCCTTGACGGCGTCGGGCAGGAAGTTGGCGTCCTTCTCCAGGTCGACGACGACCTGGAAGGTGCCCGTGGCCGCCTCGAACCGGCTCAGGTCCTTGATGGACTGCAGCAGCACCGGCTGGCTGCGGTCGACGGTCTGCTCCCCGAACGGGTTGAGCCAGGTCCAGGCCAGCCGGCCGCCCACCACGAGCAGGACCGCCAGGACGAGGAACCCCGCCGCATATCGCCACCTGCGGCGCCGCCGGGGAGCCAGGTCCGGCGGCGTCGTCTGGGATGTCGTCATGGGGCATGACTACCCGCTGGGCGATCATCAGTGCCACCCGTACGGTGACATCTTCGTCGTCAGCCGGAGGTGCCCGCGGTGCCGGGGTCGGGGTAGACCGGGTAGACGTGGTTGCTCTCGGGCGTGGCGCCGGCGGGAGGCGTCATGACCGCGGTGGGGGCCGGACCGCCGCCGAAGTGCGTGCTGGACAGGCGGCACGCCTGGAAATCGCTGTAGAACATGCGCAGCCACTCCCTGCGCTGGTGCTCGTCGAGGCCGGAGAACCAGGACGCGGCGTACTGGTGCTCGGGCAGCGGGCCGCCGGGCAGCGGCTCGCCGCGCAGCCAGGCCATCACGATCTCCCGGTAGCCGTCGGCCGGCGTGCCGGGGCAGCGGGCGGCCAGCGCGTCGATGTACTCGTAGGCCGCCTCCTCGGCGAACCCCGCCGACAGGTCGGGCACGTGGATCGGCGCGAGGCCGTTGGAGGGCTTCAGCGGCTCGTCCAGCGGCCGCTGCTCCACCCGCGTGAACGCGGCCGGCGTGCCGGCCAGGCGCGAGGCGATCTGCGTGAACACCGCGCCCAGCTCGGTCTGCCCGGCCCGCATCCCGGGATGCAGGCAGACCGTGATCGGCCATTCCTGGCAGGCGTAGGCGATGTCCTCGGCCGCGGCCGGCTTGGGGTGGGCCAGCATCCGCGACACGCCCATGCCCGCCGCCAGCACGGCCAGCAGCGCGCACGCCAGCACCAGGGCCTGCCTGGTCACCAGCGCCGCCCAGCCGAGCAGCAGCGCGCAGGTGATGCCGAGCAGCCAGATCGTCTGGTCGAAGAACGGCGCCCCGCCCAGCCCCTGGAACAGGTCGTACGGCTCGCCCGTGCCCGGCACCAGCCGGTCGGCCAGCCCCCGGTCGTCGGCCAGCCACGAGAAGGCGACATAGCAGGCGAGCCCGGCGATCGGCGGCGTGAGCGCCTTGGGAACGACCCAGCCGGCCACCCACCCGATCACCGCGTAGAGCGCCAGGCCCGCCATGCCCATGCCGAGGCCGGACAGGCTCAGCCGCCCCGCCTGGTCGGTGAGCACGGTCTTGACCGCCAGCACCAGCACCGTCGCGCCGAACGAGCCCAGCACCACCACCACGATCGCCAGCGGCGCCTTGAGCGCCCGCCACGTGGTCAGCGAACGCCCGCGCAGGGCGCGCCGCTTGCGCAGCGCCACCCACGCGGCGAACGCGGCCGCCACGGGCCCGGTCATCCGCAGCGAGCCGATGACCGCGGCCAGGATGTTCTCCCACGCGTCGACGCCTGGAATCAGGACGTTCCACGCCGCGACCAGGCCGAGAGCGAGCAGGACCGCCACTGTCACGGCCGCGCTGTGCTTCAGCTCCTCGCGTGTAACGCCCGAGTGCTCACGCACCCTGTATCCCGTTGAAGTTCACCAAGCACCCCCCGTGCCCCTGGCAAAGCGGAAGAATGCCAGCCCCAACCCGTCCCCACGGCAGATGGACTTGGCTTCCGCGTCACCTTACGTAAGAGAACCATAACGGAGCGTGATGATTGACGGTCGGATTCTTGGTCAAGCGGTGAAGCCTGTCGCTCCAGGTAGCCCGACGAAACCGGGACGAGAGGCGCGCTAACGTAGCGCTGTGTCCCAGCCGAAGCCGCTCAATCTGCCGTTCGATCCCATCGACCGCGCCGCGGAGAGCTGGCGTGCCCGCTTCGGGCCTTCCTCCGCGATGGCCGCGGTCACCTCGATCATGAGAGCACAGCAGATCCTGCTGTCGCAGCTCGACTCCCTCCTGAAGCCCCACGATCTCACCTTCGCCCGCTACGAGGCGCTGGTCCTGCTGACCTTCAGCCACACCGGCTCGCTGCCGCTGTGGAAGATCGGCGAACGGCTGATGGTCCACCCCACCAGCGTCACGAACACGGTTGACAGGCTGGAGAAGTCCGGGTTCGTCTGCCGCCTGCCCAACCCCCGCGACGGCCGCGGCGTGCTCGCCGAGATCACCGTCAAGGGCAGGGAGGTCGTGCGCCGGGCGACGGACGACCTGATGGCCGCCGAGTTCGGCCTGACGATGTACGCCGAGGACGAACTCCAGCAGATCTTCGACCAGCTCCGCACGCTCAGGGTGGCGGCGGGTGACTTCGCCGGCCCGTCCATGCGGCAAGATGAGGAGCATGGCGGACTTCTCTAGGCCCGGGTCGCTCTACGGAGCTGTGGACCTGGGCGCGCGCAAACAGGCACTGGAGGCCCAGGCCCGGCGGGAGACCGTCGGTCCCCAGGGGGCCACCTCGGCCTCGGTCGTCGACGTGACCGAGGAGACGTTCACGACGGACGTCATCGACCGTTCGATGACCGTGCCGGTGGTGCTCGACCTGTGGTCGCCGAGGGCGCCGGGCAGCGCCCAGCTCAGCCCCGTGCTGGAGAAGGTGATCGGCGACCTGGGTGGCCGGGCCGTGCTGGCCAAGGTCAACGTCGACACCAGCCCCCAGATCGCGCAGGCGCTGCGGGTGCAGGCCGTGCCGACCGTGCTGGCCATCTTCCAGGGGCAGGCCGTCACCGGCTTCCAGCAGGTGCTGCCCGAGCAGGAGGTGCGCCGCTGGCTCGACGAGCTGATGGGGGCGGTCGAGCAGTTCTACGAGGCCAACCCCGACGCCCGGCCGCCCGCGGCCGAGGAGGGGCCGGAGGTGCCCGCCGGGCCGCCCGCCGACCCCGACCTCGTGGCGGCCGAGCAGGCCATCGACGCCGGAGACCTCGACGCGGCCGAGGCGGCCTACCAGCGCCTGCTGGCCCGCGTCCCCGGCGACGAGGACGCCAAGATGGGCCTGGCGGGCGTCGGCCTGATCAAGCGCACCTCCGAGGCCGACCCGGCCGACGTGCAGCGGCGCGCCCAGGACCCGTCCGACATCGACGCGCAGCTCCTCGCCGCCGACCTGGAGATGCTCTCCGGCGCGGTCGACGAGGCGTTCGAGCGCGTCGTGGCCGTGGTCAAGCGCACCTCGGGCGACGACCGTGACCGGGCCAGGAAGCACTTGCTCGGACTTTTCGATGCGTTGCCGACAGACGACCCATCTTTGGTGAAAGCGCGTAGAGCATTGGCGAGCGCCCTGTTCTAACCTGGGGGTATGCGGGTCGTCACGATCTCCGCGGCCTACGGCACGGCCGGCAGCCACATCGGCCCGGCCGTCGCCGAACGGCTCGGCGTGCCCTTCGTCGACCGTGCCATCCCCAGCGCGGTCGCCAAGGAACTCGGGTGCACGCTGGAGGAGGCGCTGGCCCACGACGACCGCGCCGAGCACGGCCTCGGCCGGCTGTTCTCCGGCGCCATCCGGCTGCCCACGGTCACCTTCGGCGGCGTGGACATGTACGTCCCGGGCGCGATGCCCCTGCCGCCGGAGGAGTTCGTCCGGCGCACCGAGCGCATGATGAAGGAGATGGCCCTCGCCCAGGGAGGCGTCTTCCTGGGCCGGGCCGGGGCCCTGGTGCTGGCCGACCATCCGGGCGCGCTGCACGTCCGGCTCGACGCGCCGATCAAGCGCCGGATCCGCCAGACGGCCACGCTGAGCGGGACGAGCGAGCGGGAGGCGAAGTCCGTCATCGAGGACAACGACCGGGCCAGGACGGCGTACGTGCGCCACTTCTACCGGGCGGATCCGGGCGATTCGTGCCATTATCACCTTGTGCTCGACAGCACCACGATCCCCGTCCCCGCGTGTGTCGAACTGATCGTCCTCGCTGCGACGGCACTGGATTGACCTGATGCCCCCTATCCTGGGATGACTTCTTGGTCAGTCCCGAAGGAGCGATTGACGTGGCGACCGTCCCGAGTGTGTCGTACTCCATAACCGTGCGTCTTGAGGTGCCGGCAGGCGGCAAGGCCGTGAGCCAGCTCACCCACGCCGTAGAGTCGGCCGGAGGCGTGGTGACCGCCCTCGACGTCACCAATGCGGGCCACGAGAAGCTCCGCATCGACGTCACCTGCGCCGCCCGTGACACCGACCACGCGCAGGCCATCGTCGACCAGCTGGAGGCCGTCGAGGGCGTCGTCATCCACAAGGTGTCCGACCGCACGTTCCTCATGCATCTCGGCGGCAAGATCGAGATGAAGTCGAAGGTGCCGCTGCGCAACCGCGACGAGCTGTCGATGGCCTACACCCCGGGCGTGGCGCGCGTGTCGATGGCCATCGCCAGGAACAAGGAGGACGCCCGCCGCCTGACCATCAAGCGCAACTCGGTGGCCGTGGTCACCGACGGGTCGGCGGTGCTGGGGCTGGGCAACATCGGGCCGGAGGCGGCGCTGCCGGTCATGGAGGGCAAGGCGGCCCTGTTCAAGCGGTTCGCGGGCATCGACGCCTGGCCGATCTGCCTCGACACCCAGGACGTCGACGAGATCGTCCGCACGGTGCAGTTGATCGCGCCCGGGTTCGGCGGCATCAACCTGGAGGACATCGGCGCGCCGCGCTGCTTCGAGGTCGAGCGCCGGCTGCGCGAGCTGCTGGACATCCCGGTCTTCCACGACGACCAGCACGGCACGGCGATCTGCGTGCTGGCGGCCCTGACCAACGCGCTGCGCGTGGTGAACAAGCCCATCGAGAACGTCAAGATCACGATGGCCGGCGCCGGCGCGGCCGGGAACGCGGTGCTACGGCTGCTGCTGGCCGCCGGCGCACGCAACGTGGTGGTCTGCGACTACCTCGGCGCCGTGCACAAGGGCCGCGACGACCTCGACGAGTCGCTGCGCTGGATCGCCGAGCACACCAACGCCGACGGCTACGCGGGCGACCTGCGCGGCGCGGTCAAGGACGCCGACGTGTTCGTGGGCGTGTCCGCGCCCGGCATCCTGACCGGCGACGACATCGCGACGATGGCCAAGGACTCCGTGGTGTTCGCGCTGGCCAACCCCGAGCCCGAGGTCTCGCCCGACGACGCGCGCGAGCACGCCGCGGTGGTGGCGACCGGGCGCTCCGACTACCCCAACCAGATCAACAACGTGCTGGCCTTCCCGGGGGTGTTCCGGGGGCTGCTCGACGCGCAGGCCGGCGGGGTGACGCAGGAGATGCTGCTGGCCGCGGCGGGCGCGCTGGCGGCGGTGGTGACGCCGGAGGAGCTGGGCCCCAACTACATCGTGCCGAGCGTGTTCCACCCCGACGTGGCGACGGCGGTGGCGGCCGCGGTCCGCGAGAGCGCCGGCGGCCGGGCCCGAGGCTTCACCGAGGCGTGACGCGTGAGGGGCCGATCCATCCGGGTTCGGCCCCGTACGCCAGACGGAAGCCGTGAAGACGGATGGCCGGGAGCGGACCGTCTACGTGTGGGTGACGGCGGGGATGAGGCGGTAGCTTTCCTGGAAGACCAGGTTGTGGGCGTCGGCGGCGGCGATGGCGCGCAGCGTGGTGAGCTGGCCGGCCGCGTCCGAGTGGCCGTAGACGTTCAGCGGCCAGTCGCCCACCGTGTTGCCGCGCAGGTGCGGGTGGTGGAAGTCGGCGCCGTAGTGGGCCACGATCGCGATCGGCAGGATGTCCTTGTCGCGCTGCTCCGGCCAGGTGAGTGACCACATGGCGTTGAGCCCGCCCTCCTGAGACCTGGTGAGCCCGCTGGCCACCACCTGCCCCGTGCCGAGGAGCAGGTCGGCGTTGAACTCGTCCAGCGTGGCCCGCGCCACGGGGTCGAGCAGCTCGACCGCCGTGGCGAACAGGCGTTCCTTGTCCTCCCGCGCGGTGACGCCGCCGTGGACGCCGTCGCGCAGGTCGGTGAAATGCCTGATCAGGGCCTCGTTCATGGCAGTGCGCATGCCTACCCTCTTCCCCCGGGACGGCGGCGACACCCCGTGCGGCGGCGATGCGCCGCACGGGTACGCCCAGGTCAGGCGGCGAACGGGGCCGGACACCGGTCGCGGATGGCCAGCTCGTAGATCTTCTCGTAGGCCATGGCCATGCCGAGCGCGTCGAAGTTGCGCCTGACGTGCATGCGGCAGTCGGCCGGGTTCAGGCCGCCCGCGGCTGCGACGGCCTCGGCCAGGTCGGCAGGGTCGTCGCAGACGTAGCCGGTGATGCCGTCGACCAGGACCTCGCCCACGGCGCCGCCGCGCAGCGCGACCACCGGGGTGCCGCTCGCCATGGCCTCGGTCATCACCATCCCGAAGGACTCCTCCCGGCGGCTGGGGAAGAGCAGGCAGTGCGCGTTCGCCAGCAGCTCGCGCTTGCGCGGGCCGTCGGCCTCGCCGACGTAGACGGCGTCGTCGCCGAGCCGGGGGCGGATGTGGGTGTCGAAGTAGTCCTGCTCGGACGGCTCGTTCAGCCCGCCGGCGAGCAGGATGCGCCGTCCGGCCTTCCGGGCGGCGTCGATGGCCAGGTGGGCGCCCTTGTCGGGGCTGAACCGGCCGAGGAAGAGCGTGTAGTCCTCCTTGCGCTCGCGGAATGGGAAGCTCTTGAGGTCCACGCCGTTGTGCACGGTGCCCACCCAGTTGAGGTCGGGGGCCTGCATCCGCTGGAACGTCGAGGTGGACACCAGGCCGACGGAGTCGCCGAGCCGGCGGCAGCGCTCGGCCTGCTCGCCCGAGGCCGGGCCGTGCACGGTCGTCACCGTCGGGATCCGGGGGGTCAGGGCGGTCAGCGGGCCGGTCGGGGAGTGGTCGTGGACGACGTCCACGTCCAGGTCCTCCAGCCGGACGCCGGGGACCGCCGTCCCAGGGGCGGGTTCGTCCAGCGGGTGGGAAGGGGGTTCGGTGTAGGCGGCGAGGAAATGGGCGGAGGTGCCAGGACGGCCGGCTCCGATCAGGGTGACCTGGTGGCCCAGTCTGAGCAGGGACCGCGCGAGGTCGTCCATCATGACCTTGACACCGCCGTACGAGCGGGGCGGGTTCTCGAACCTCGGGGGAGTCACCATCGCGATGTGCAGCCGGGACTTGGCGGACATGACGTCACCTCCGTTGGGGCGGCAGAAGAGGGTTCAGCCGGTCGGCGGCCCGCCGCCTCGATGCGGGCCCGGGGGTTCCCGGCGGCCATCGGCGACGGACGCAGACGTTGCCGATTCCCGGAATCGACCGCTTTGAACCTGTGATCTGCGGTGACGCCCGTCACCCGGCCGCGGTGGCGGGGGCGCCGCGGCCGGGTGACGGTCAGCCGAGGAGCTGCTCGATCCGGGTGCGGACGTCGGGCGTGTCGAGCCCGCGCACGGTGAGCGTGGTACGTCGGCGCACGACGTCGTCCACGGTGGCCGCCCACTCGTGGTCGCGGGCGTAGACGGCCTGGGCCCAGATGTCGGGCCCGTCGGGGTGGATGCGCTCGCCGAGCGAGGGGTCCTCGCGGATGAGCCGGGCCACGTCGAAGGCGATCGTGCCGTAGTGGGTGGCCAGGTTGCGGGCGACCAGCGGGTCCATGCGGGCGCCCGGCTCCCGTTCGGTCCACAGGCGCATGGCGACGGCGTCCGGGCTGGCCAGGCCGGGCAGCGGCACGGCCGGCAGGATGGCCGCCAGGTCGTCGCCGAGCGGCCTTCCCGGCAGGCGGGCGAGCGTCTCCAGGACGTGCCTGCCGATGTGGCGGTACGTCGTCCACTTGCCGCCCGCGACCGACAACATGCCGCCCGCGCCCCTGGTCACCACGGTCTCCCGCTTGGC
Source organism: Nonomuraea sp. NPDC052265 (assembly GCF_044547985.1). Taxonomy (NCBI): domain Bacteria; kingdom Bacillati; phylum Actinomycetota; class Actinomycetes; order Streptosporangiales; family Streptosporangiaceae; genus Nonomuraea; species Nonomuraea sp. NPDC052265. Next base: position 150,947 of record NZ_JBIUBJ010000001.1, on the reverse strand, counting down.
GGCCGACACCTGGCCGGGGCCGCCGGGGAGCACCCGCAACCCGGCGAAGGCGTAGGTGATGTCCTCGCGGCGGAGCTGGCAGTCGCGTACGGAGTGGCCGGCCTCGTCCAGGATCTGGGCGATGTCGGCGTCGGTGGCGCGCACGTCGGCCGGGTCGCCCTCGTACGCCTCGTCGGTGGTGCCGAGCAGCAGGTGGTCCTCCCACGGGATGGCGAAGGAGACCCGGTACTTGTCGATCGGCGTGGTGAGCGCGGCCTTCCACGGGTCGTGGCGGCGCATGACCAGGTGGGCGCCCTTGGACAGCCGGATGCTCGGCGCGGCGTGCGGGTCCTCCATCCGCCGCAGGTGGTCCACCCACGGGCCGGTGGCGTTGAGGACGAGCCGGGCGTCCACCCCGAACTCGGTGCCGTCGAGGCGGTCGCGCAGCTCGGCCCCGGTCACGTTGCCGCCTGACTTGCGCAGTCCGACGACTTCGGCGTGGTTGAGCACGACCGCGCCCGCGTCCACGGCGGCGCGCACGGTCATGACGGCGACGCGGCTGTCGTTCATCTGGTGGTCGCCGTAGACGGCGGCGGCGCGCAGGCCCTCGCTGCGCAGCGCGGGCACCCGGGACATGGCCTGGTGCGGCGTGATGACCTTGCCCATGCCGTCGCCGAACACCGACAGCGCGGAGTACAGGAAGACGCCGGCGCCGAGCTTGGCGGCGCCGTGCGGGCCGCCCTTGTAGATCGGCACCAGGAAGGTGAGCGGTTTGACGAGGTGGGGCGCGATGTCGGCGGCCAGGGCGCGGCGTTCGCGGTGGTTCTCGGCGACCAGCTTGACGTTGCCGGTCTGCAGGTAGCGCAGGCCGCCGTGGACCAGTTTGGACGACGCGCTGGAGGTGGCCCCGGCGAAGTCGCCGGCCTCGACCATCGCCACCCGCAGCCCGGCCTGTGCGGCCATCCAGGTGACGGAGGTGCCGAGGATGCCGCCGCCGATCACCAGCAGGTCGTACGTGGCGCGGGAGAGCTCGTCCCGGATCTCGGCCCGGTCGGCGCCGATGGCGATGTTCATGACGTGCTCCAGTCCTACTGTTCGACCCAGTCGAGGGTGCGGGCCACGGCCTTCTTCCAATTGCGGTACTCCCGCGCGCGGGCCTGTTCGTCGATCTCCGGCCGCCACTCCGACGCCTTGTGCCAGTTGGCGCGCAGGCTGTCGAGGTCGGGCCAGTAGCCGGTGGCCAGGCCGGCGGCGTACGCGGCGCCGAGCGCGGTGGTCTCGGCGACCATCGGCCTGATCACGGGAACCGCCAGCACGTCGGCCAGCGTCTGCATGAGCAGGTTGTCGGCCGTCATGCCGCCGTCGGCGCGCAGCGTGGTCAGGTCGAGCCCGGAGTCGGCGTTCATCGCGTCGACGACCTCGCGGGTCTGCCAGGCGGTGGCCTCCAGGACGGCCCGCGCGATGTGGCCCTTGGTGACGAACCCGGTCAGCCCGGCGATCACGCCGCGGGCGTCGGAGCGCCAGTGGGGCGCGAACAACCCCGAGAAGGCCGGGACGAAGTAGCAGCCGCCGTTGTCGTCGACGGTCTTGGCCAGCGTCTCGATCTCGGCGGCGCTGGAGATCAGGCCCAGGTTGTCGCGCAGCCACTGCACCAGCGAGCCGGTGACGGCGATCGCGCCTTCGAGCGCGTAGGTGGCCGGGCCGTCGCCGATCTGGTAGCCGACGGTGGTGAGCAGGCCGTGCCGGGAGACGACGGGCTCCTGGCCGGTGTTCATCAGCAGGAAGCTGCCCGAACCGTAGGTGCTCTTGGTCTCGCCGGGCTCGAAGCAGGTCTGGCCGAACAGCGCCGCCTGCTGGTCGCCGAGCGCGGAGGCCACCGGCACGCCGGCCGCGGTGTGGCCGTAGACCTCGGCGGACGGGCGGATCTCCGGCAGCATCGCGCGCGGCACGCCGAGGGCGGCGAGCAGCTCGTCGTCCCAGCTCAGCGTGTGGATGTTCATCAGCATCGTGCGGCTGGCGTTGGTCACGTCGGTGAGGTGGCGGCCGGTCAGGTTCCACAGCAGCCAGCTGTCCATCGTGCCGAACAGCACCTCGCCGCGCTCGGCCCGCTCCCGCAGCTCGTACGCGTCGAGCAGCCAGCGGATCTTCGGCCCGGAGAAGTACGTGGCCAGCGGCAGCCCCGCCTTCTCCTTGAACAGCCCCTCGTGCTCGGCGAGCGTGCGGGTGAGCGCGTCGGTGCGGGTGTCCTGCCACACGATCGCGGGGCAGACGGGACGCCCGGTCCCCCGGTCCCACAGGACGGTGGTCTCGCGCTGGTTGGTGATGCCCAGCGCGGCGATGTCGAGCCCCTCGGTGGCCTCGGCCATGACGGTGCGGACCGACTGCCAGATCTCCTCGGCGTCGTGCTCGACCCAGCCCGGCTTGGGGAAGATCTGGCGGTGCTCGCGCTGGGCGACGGTGACGATGTTGCCGGCCTGGTCGAAGACGATGCACCGGCTGGACGTGGTGCCCTGGTCTATGGCTGCGATGTAGTGCGGTCGAGGCACGAGGTTCCTCGCTTGGGAGTCGGGGTTCGACATTGTCGAACGATGTGAGCGATGTTACGTGTTTGCCCCGGTGTTGTTCAACCGGTCATCTGGCCAGATCTCGGGTGATCGCGCGGGCGGCGTCGCGGACGTAGGAGACATACTCCATGGTCAGGGCCCCGTCGGCGGTCAGTCGTTCGACCGCGCCCCGGATGCCGATGGCGCCCACCACGAGGCCGCGCGGGTCCTTGATGGGAGCCGCGATGGCGACCTCGCCCTCGGTCAGCTCCTCCATCTCGGCAGCCCATCCCCGCGCCCTGACCTGCTCCAGGTCCTCCTCCAGCTTGGCGGCGTCGACCAGCGTCCGGTCCGTGTACGCCGGCAGCGGCGGCGCCGCCAGGGACTCCCCGTAGGGGTCGTAGGCGAGCAGCACCTTGCCGAGCGCGCTGGCGTGCGTCGGCAGGTAGGTGCCGACCTGGAGGGTCTGCATGCTGTCGTCGGGGCGGAACACGTGGTGGATCACCAGCACGTGGCCCTCGTGCAGGGTGCCGATCCAGGCGCTCTCCCTGCTCCGCCCGGCCAGGGCGTCGGCCCAGTTGATCGAGCGGGTGCGCAGCTCGTTGACGTCGAGGTAGCTGCTGCCCAGGTGGAGCAGCGTGGCCCCGAGCCGGTACTTGCCGGTCGTCGCGTCCTGCTCGACGAAACCGACCCGGACCAGCGTGCGCAGGATGCCGTGGAGCGTGCCCTTGGGCAGGCCCAGCGCCCTGGCCAGCTCGGCCACGCCGAGCTGGCGGGGGCCGGAGGCGAGCAGCCGCAAGATCGCGGCCGCCCGCTCCACCGATTGAATCGTCTCTCCCACGGCGGCAACCATAGCGCAGATCAGTTCGACATTGCCGAACGCTTTCGCGGAATCAGCGCTCCCGCGAACGTCAGCGCGGCATTGACGAGCACCGCCACGATCACGCCCTGGAGTACGGTGCCCATCGCGGCCGTGGCCACGGCGCTCATGACCGGGATGCCCATGGTGATGCCGACCTGCTGCGTCATCGTCGCCAGGCCGGTGGCCAGCCCCTGCTCGGAGTCCGGCAACCCGGACGTGGCCGTCACCATGAACCCGACGATCGCCACCATGTTCCCGACCCCGCCCGCGAACGTGGCGGCCAGCAGCAGCCAGATCCAGCCGGGGCCGGTGCCGAGCAGGGCCAGCGAGGCCGTGGCGACGGCCTGGAGCCCGAACCCGGCCGCCAGCGCCCTGCCCGTGCCGAGCCGGCCGAGGACCCGGGGCGCGACCACGCCGCCGAGCACGGTGCCGAGCCCCAGTACCCCGAACGCCAGCCCGGTCGCCAAGGCCGAGTAGCCGAGCACCTTCTGCAGGTAGAGGGTCATGAGGAAGACGAGGGACGTCTCCGTGGCGAAGGCGATCAGGCCGGCCAGGTTGCCCCACGTGACGTTGGGCCTGGCCAGGACCGTGACGGGCACCAGGGGCGCGGCGGCGCGGCGCTCGACGTACCAGAAGGTGACGAGCAGGGCGGCGCCGGCCGCGAGCGCGCCGAGGCCGAGGGGGTCGGCGAAGCCGCGCTCGCCGGCCCTGGTCAGGCCGAAGACCAGCGCGAGCAGGCCGGCGGTCACGCTCGCCGCGCCGGGCACGTCCATCCTGGGCCGCTCGGCGGGACGGCTCTCCTTCAGCACGGCGGGCGCGGCGACGACCACGGCCAGCGCGACGGGCACGTTGACGAAGAACGCCCACCGCCAGCTCAGCAGCTCGGTCAGCAGGCCGCCCAGCACCGCGCCCGAGGTGAACCCGGCCGACATCAGCGCGCCGTTCAGCCCCAGCGCCCTGGCCCGCAACGGCCCCCCGGGGAAGGCCGTGGTCAGCAGCGCGAGCCCGGCGGGCGTGACGACGGCCGTGGCCAGGCCCTGGGCGACGCGGGCGACCAGCAGCACGCCCGGCGAGGTCGCCAGGCCGCCGGCGAGCGAGGAGAGCCCGAGCAGCACCATGCCGATCAGGAACAGCCGGCGCCGCCCGAACAGGTCGGCGATCCTGCCGAACAACAACGTGAAACCGGCGGCGGCCAGCGCGAACGCCGTCGCCACCCACTGCAGGTCGGCCAGCGCGAAGCCGAGACCCGAACCGATGACCGGCAGTGCCACGTTCAGAATGGAGAAGTCCACGGCGAGCATGAACTGGGACCCCAGCAAGAGCACCAGAACCAGCCGTTGTGCGGGCGTCATCCGATCGGATCGGGGCCGGTCGGCGAGTACGGTCATGTCAACTCCCTAATGGGACATGTGTTCCGTTAAGATGCGTCATGACGGTAGCACGAAAGGAGTGTTAATGGAACAAGAATCCCGTTTGGCGGGAACTGTGCGGCCGGGGGGCCGCACCGCGCGCGTGCGCGCGGCCGTGCTGGAGGCCACTCAGGACGAGCTGGTCGAGCACGGCTTCCATGGGCTGACCATGGATCAGGTGGCGGCCAGGGCCGGCGTGGGCAAGACCACGGTCTACCGGCGCTGGGGGAGCAGGGCCGGGCTGGTCACGGACCTGATGATCGAGCTGGCCGAGCAGTCGTCACCGCACGCCGACACGGGATCCGTCGAGGGCGACCTGCTGGCCAACGCCATGGCCGTCGTGGGCGCGGTCAACGACCACCGGCTCGGGGCCACGTTCCAGGCGGTGATCGCGGCGGGCACCTCCGACGCGCAGGCCGTCCAGGCGTTGCGGGCGTTCTACCTGCGGCGCATCGAGGAGTGGGCCAAGGTCGTCGACCTCGCGGTGAAGCGGGGGGAACTGCCCGAGGGCACTGACGGGATGGAGGTGATCCGGGCGATCTCCGCGCCGCTCTACTACCGCCTGCTGGTCACCAAGGAGCCGGTGGACCAGGGGGTCGCCAGGGACGCGGCGCTGCGCACACTGGCGGCGGCGCGGGCGGGCGCGTTCGTTCCACGGGACGCCTGAAACGACACGGGCGGGGTCACCGGGGGCCGTCGGGGACCGAACGCGGCCAGACGGAGCCGTACCACCACATGATCCCGCCCATCACCACGAGCCCGCCGCCCGTGGCCAGCTTGCCCAGCAGGTCGGAGGGCGGCCCGGTGTACGGCAGGCGGCGGCTGTGCCCCCGTCCCCAGGCGCAGTCGTTGCGCACCCGGGTGGAGTCGATGAGCGTGTCGGGGTGGGTGTCGGTGACGGAGTAGGCCTCGATCTCGCGGGTGGTGCCCCGGCTGATCCTGACCGTCCTGACCACCTGCTTGCGGGCCGGGATCGAGCCCGTCGCCACGCTGGTCGCGTCCGCCCGCAGGTCGAACCGGGCGAGCTGGGGGGTCTGGTTGCGCAGCGTGACCCGTACGGACCCCGACCCGCACGCGAGCTTGTCGGTCGTCATCGTGAACGGGTCGCCCCGGTCGGGCAGCGGCCACGCCTCGGCGGACGACGGCAGCAGCAGGACCGCGCCCACGGGAAGGGCGGCCAGGACGAGGCGTGTACCGATGCGCATGTGCTCCTCCCGAGCCCTCCGCAAGAGTGATCTTTGCTACACATCGTGCCCATACGCGCACACAAAGTAACATGGCCGAGCCGGGGGAGCGGAAAGCCCGTCACACCCTTCATGATGGAGGTATGGCGGAAGCGATCTACGTCGGCGGTTTGTTGGTGGCGACGCCGCTTCTTGACGACCCCAACTTCCGGCGTAGCGTCGTGCTGATCCTCGAACACGACCACGACGGCGGCACTCTCGGCGTGGTGCTCAACCGGCCGAGCGACATCTCGGTCACCCAGGTGCTCCCGGTCTGGGATCCGCTGGTGACGGGGCCGCCGGTGCTGTTCGAGGGCGGTCCCGTGCAGACCGACAGCGCCCTCGCCCTGGCGGCGGTCCCGAGCGGTGAGGAGCCGCTCGGCTGGCGCCGGCTCCACGCGGGCACCCCGGCCGTCTCGCGGCTGGGCACGGTCGACCTCGACGCGCCTCCGGAGATCCTCCAGGACGAGATCGCGCAGATGCGGATCTTCGCCGGATACGCCGGCTGGACCTCGGGCCAGTTGGAGAGCGAGATCGCCGAAGGCGCCTGGTACGTCGTCGACTCCGAGGCCGGCGACACCTTCCACGGCGACCCCGGCTCGCTCTGGCGGCACGTCTTGCGGCGTCAGCCGGGCGAGCTGGCCTTCGTGGCGACCTGCCCCGACGACCCCACGATGAACTAGGCCGACGGGCGGGTGTCCCAGCCCGGCCGCAGCGACGCCTCGGCCAGCGCGACCGCCTCGGAGATGCGCGTGACGATCTCCGGCATGGTGGTCTCCCTGCGGGGGCACTCGAAGCCGATGCGCATGGTGGACATCGCGAACGCCACGATCAGGTAGGTCAGCTGATCGTCCTCGGGGGCGACGCCCCTGCGGGCGGCGACGGCCTCGGCCAGGCGGACTTCGGTCTCGGCGCCCCGGGCCACGGACTGGCCCACCAGGTGCGGATATTTATCGAAAAGTTGCCGCAGCTTCAGGAACCTCTCGGTGTCCTCCGGCGTTGACCCCTGCATGTCGTCCACCATGGCCCGCAGGCCGTGCATGAGCGACGTGAACGGGGGCTCGTCCGCCGGACGACCGGCGAAGGCCTCCAGCAGGATCTCCTCGCCGTGGTCGTGGAACCACAGAACGAGATGGTCCTTGCTGGTGAAGTAGCGGAAGAAGGTACGAGGAGAGACTTCGACCGCCCCCGCTATCTGGTCGATCGTGGTGGACTCGTATCCTTGTTCGAGGAACAGGTCGAGCGCCGCGTCGAGGAGCGCGAGGCGCGTCTTCTCCTTCTTGCGTTCCCGTAGACCCACTGCGGACACCCCTTCGCCACCTTTCTGTCACAGTGTGCCAGAAGTCATGCGGCGTCTTTTTAAAATCGTTTGTCATAAGTCACGGCCTGACATACCCTACCTGAGGCTTACGAGACCTATGCCGCTTGTTGAGGCGGTATGTAACTGAGGGGGACCTTATGGCTAACGCGAAGGCGGTCGTCGAACCGTCGTCGCCCGGCCTCGGTAAGACGGGGACAGGTGGCGGAAACCCGTGGCTGGTGCTGCTGGCGGTGAGCCTCGGCGTCATCATGGTGATGCTGGACGGCACGGTGGTGGGCATCGCCAACCCCGTCATCCAGACGGATTTGAAGGCGTCGCTGTCCGACCTGCAGTGGGTGACCAGCGGCTACCTGCTCGCGCTGGCCGTGTTCCTGATCACCGCGGGCAAGCTCGGTGACCTGTTCGGGCACAAGCGCGTCTTCCTGATCGGTGTGACCGGCTTCGCTCTGTCCTCGGTGGGCATCGGTCTCAGCCAGGAGCTGGCCGACATCGTTCCCGGCCTTTCGCCGGTCGGCGCGCTGATCGGCCTGCGGGTGCTGCAGGGCCTCTTCGGCGCCCTGCTCCAGCCGGCCGCCCTGGCCCTGCTGCGTGGCGCCTTCCCCGGTGAGAAGCTGAACCAGGCGATGGGGGCCTGGGGGGCCATCATCGGCCTGTCCAGCGCCGCCGGCCCGATCGTGGGCGGCGTGCTGGTGGAGAAGGTGAGCTGGGAGTCGGTCTTCTTCATCAACGCCCCGGTGGGCATCGTGGCGCTGATCATGGGCATCCTCCTGATCAAGGAGAACCGCGTCCAGACCTTCGCCAGGATCGACTGGCTCGGCGTGCTGCTGCTGTCCGGCGCGATGTTCTCGCTGGTCTGGACGATCATCAAGGCCCCCGAGTGGGGCTGGGGCGACTCGACGACGCTGACCTTCATCGGCGCGTTCGTGGTGCTCATCGGCCTGTTCATCTTCTGGCAGAGCAGGGCCAGGCAGCCGCTGGTGCCGCTGTCGCTGTTCAGGAACGCCTCGATCTCGATCGGCACCCTGCTGATGATGATGGTCGCGTTCGCGATGTTCGGCGCGATGTTCTTCCTGGGCTTCTTCTTCCAGGGTGTGCACGGCCTGACCCCGCTTGAGGCCGGTATGCGGATGTTGCCGATGAGCGCGGGCATGATCGTGGCCTCGCCCCTGGCCGGCATGGCGATCGGCAAGCTCGGGCCGAAGATCACGATGGCCGCCGGTCTGCTGATCACCGCGTGCTCGATGTTCCTCATGTCGCGTCTCAGCATCGACGCCTCGTTCATCGAGAGCGGCCTGCCGTTCGTGCTGCTGGCCTTCGGCCTCTCGCCGGTGTTCGTCGGCGCGACCGAGATCATCGTGGGCAACGCGCCGGTCGAGCTGAGCGGTGTCGCGGGTGGCCTCCAGCAGTCGGCCATGCAGGTCGGCGGCGCGCTCGGCACCGCGATCCTGGGCGCCGTGATGGCCGGCGAGATCGCCGACACGCTGCCCGGCTACCTCGGCCCGGCGGCGCAGGCGATCCCGCCGGGGCAGCTCACGCTGCTGGAGAAGGCCGCCGCGTTCGGCTCCGCCCCTCAGGGGCTGCCACAGGTGGTCACGGACGCCGTGCACAACTCGTTCATGGACGGCATGCACCTCGCCTTCCTGGTCAGCACCGGTGTCGCGGTGCTGACGGCCCTGCTGACGCTGTTCGTCAAGGCCGGCCGCAAGAGCGAGGGCGCGCCGGTCCACATGGGCTGACCGCTTCCCGCCGGAACGGCCCCCGCCACCGTGGCGGGGGCCGTTCCGCTATTTGGGGGTGACGGTGAGGGTGACGCGGCCCGACGTCTTGGTGGTGACCGTCAGGACGCGCCTGGCGGCGTTCCAGACGGCCGTGCCGCCGTCCACGTCGGCGCCGTCCGGGAAGCCGCGCTCGGGCAGGTAGATCTCGGTGGGGCCGGTCTCGTTGGCGTCGAAGACCACCTGGAGGCGGTTCTCGCCGTACGTGACGCCGACCGGGACGCCGCCGATCGCCCTCGGGTACGCCCTGACGTACGCGCCCGGCAGCGGAGTGGCCTTCCCCTTCACGTCGTACGGCCCCCACGCGTCGGCGTCCCGCGACCAGTACGCCATGCCCGTGCCCACCTGGTCGCTCACTCCCTGGACCTTCCGCACCAGCTCGGACGCGCCGGGCCTGGTCATGTCCAGCCCGAACTCGCCCAGCAGGACCGGCGCCCGCATACGGTCGGCCGTCCGCGCGATGTTGTCGCGCCACCAGCCCAGCGTGCGGTCGGTCCACTCCTTGGAGCCGGCGGTGTAGTCGTCGCCGAGGTCAAGGGGCAGCGGGTAGACGTGCGGGGCGAAGGCGATGCGCGCCGGGCCGCCACGCGGGTCCTCGAAGTACGGCAGCGCCGACGGCAGACCCCAGTTGACGCCCACGGCCTGCGGCTCCAGGAAGATCCAGCCGTCGGGGTCGACCTCCCTGATCCGGGCGATGGTCTTGCGGTAGAGGATGGCCAGGGGGCCGCTCTCAAAAGCCGCGCCCTGGACCGAGCCGCCCCACGGCTCGTTCATCAGGTCGTACCCGAGGACGCCCGGCACGTCTTTGAAGCGGGCCGCGACCGCCGCCCACGCCTTGGCGTAGTGGTCCAACAGCTCGGGATACTCGCCGGTGGTGTTCCAGAAGTGGTCGAAGGCCCGGATGACGCCGGGCTCCAGGTAGTACATCTCCCAGGTGAAGTGCTCGGTGGCCACCGGCAGGCCGTCGGTGTGGGTGGCCCAGCCGGGCGCGCCGTTGCCGGCGACGCCGGTGGGGGTGATGCCGCTGCCCCACAGGTCCTGGTGCATGTCGAGCATGACGTGGTAGCCGCGGTCGGAGTACCACCGCACCCGCTCAGCCACCTTGTTCAGATATTTCGTGTCATAGGTGCCGGGGGAGGGCTCCACGGCCCGCCATTGGATGAGGAAACGCACGAAGTTCGTGCCCATGTCCCGGTACTCGCGGTCGATGTCGTCCGGGGTCAGCTCCGGCAGCGCGTCCGGGGCGCCCTTGGCGCTGCCCGCCGTGTTGAACCCGTGCAGGATCAGCGCCCGTCCCCGGTCGTCGGTGACGTAGCGGGGCGTGGACGGGGGAGCGTCCCTGGTCGCGGCGGCGACGGCGCCTCCGGCCAGCAGGACGAGCACGGCTGCCGTCGCGAGCAACCTGGCACGCTTCATCTGATCTCCGCGGATGCCGGGAAATAGGGTCTTCCATCAGAATCATGGACGCGGCTAGCCTGCCGAACATGAGCCTTGTTCGCAATAGCCTGCCGGCGATCGTCGCCTTCTTGATCGTCCTGGGGTTCGGTCTGTTCGGCGCGGTCCTGGTCACGAGGGTCGGCTACCTGGCCGTGCCGTCCGCGATCGGGGCCCCGTACGCGCTGCCGGGGCTGCGCGTCGTCCCCCTGGGCGAGACGACGTGGCTGCTCACGATCGCCGACACGGTCCTGGCGCTGGCCCTGGTCGGCGCGGTGGCCTCCACGCGCGGCGGTTTCCGGCGCACCTGGGCCAGGTTCCTGGTCGCCGCGGTCGCGGTGAACCTGCTGCGCGCCGCCCTGCTAGCCACGGTCGCGCAGGCCGGGATCGGCGCCTACCTCGGCTATCTCGGCGGCGGCCTGGCCGCGGGGCTGATCTGGGGAATCGCGCTCGGCTGGCTCCCCGGGCTCGCCGCGCTGCCACGCCGGTCCGAAGCGCGGGACCGGTCGCCGGCGGGCATAAACTCGATGGGGTGAGCACGAAGATCCTCCCCGAGCAGGAGACCATTCCGCGCACCTCTCACGGTGACGGCGACCACGAGCGCTTCGCCCACTACGCGGACAAGCACAAGATCACTGAGAGCATGGTGACGGGCACGCCCATCCGCGCTCTGTGCGGCAAGATCTGGGTGCCCAGCCGGGACCCGAAGAAATACCCGGTCTGCCCGGAGTGCAAGGAGATCTACGAAGGTCTTCCGTCCGGCGGCGGTGACGGCGACGACAAGAAGCAGTGAGTGTTGCTGAAGCCCAATCCCCTCGGGTGAGGCTACGGTCGGTAATCTGACCAGCCCATACCGTCACGGGGGGATTGCATGGCCCGGCGCGCGACCGCCGTCTCGTTGGCATGCCTGCTCGCGGCCGGGCTCGCCCCGCCGCCCCCGCTCGGCGCCGCGCCGACGTCCGTCTGCATCCCGTCGGCCGCGCGCCTGGCCCCCGGCGTGCCGGGCGGCACGGGCCCGCGCTCGCCGCTCCCCGAAGACGTCGCCAAGGTCACGGCCGAGCTGAAGACCCGGCTGCGTGGGGTGACCGTGCCCACGCGCATCACCGTGCCCACCCGGGTGATCGTCCTCACCGACGGCCGGCGCAAGATCTCCGAGCAGGTGGTCAGGACCCAGATCGACGTGCTCAACGCCGCGTACGCCGGCCGCAACGGTGGCGTCGACACCGGCGTGCGCTTCAAACTGGAGTCCGTCTCCGTCAAGGAGCACGCCGGCTGGTTCGCCGACCCGGTCGGCGTCGAGAAGGCCATGAAGACCCGCCTGCACCAGGGCGGCGCCCAGACGCTCAACCTCTACATCGCCCAGCTCAGCGAGCTCATGCTGGGCTTCGCCAGCTACCCCTACTGGTACGCCGGCGCCCCCGCCCTCGACGGCGTCGTGATCGACTGGCGCAGCCTGCCCGGCGGCGCGATGACCAACTACGACAAGGGCTTCACCGGCGTCCACGAGATCGGCCACTGGCTCGGCCTGTTCCACACCTTCGAGAACGGCTGCGACGAGCCGGGCGACGGCATCGCCGACACCGCCCCCGAGGCCCGCGCCACCGAAGGCTGCCCCGAGGGCAAGGACACCTGCCCCCAAAACGGCCCCGACCCGATGCACAACTACATGGACTACGCCCATGACCGGTGCATGTCGGAGTTCACCCAGGGCCAGGCCGACCGCATGCACGAGATGTGGGCAGCCTACCGACGCAGCGCGGATGCGTAGTTTGGGGGCAATTACGATGTGTAGGTGACAGCACCGAAGGCGATCGACGCTCCCGACATCTCACCCCGGATCCTCGGACCCGAGTACCGCACGGCCACCTTGGGGATCGTCCTCGTGGTCACCCTGATCGCCTTCGAGGGGATGTCGGTCGGCGTCGTGATGCCGCAGGTCTCCCAGGACCTCGACGCCCTCAACCTCTACGGCATCAGCTTCTCCGCCTTCCTCATCGCCAGCCTGTTCGCCAACGTGGTCGCCGGGCTCTGGTCGGACCGTCGCGGCTACCCGCTGCCGTTCCTCGTCGGGGTGGTGCTGTTCGTCGCCGGGATGGCGCTGGCCGGCGCGGCCGACGCCAAGGAGCTGTTCCTGGTGGCGCGGGGCGTCCAGGGGCTGGGGGCCGGTTCCTCGATCGTGGCGCTGTACGTGATGATCGCCCGGGTCTACCCGGCGGTCGTGCGGCCCAAGGTCTTCGCGGCGCTGTCGGCCGCCTGGGTCGTGCCCTCGATGGTCGGGCCCGCCGTGGCGGGGGCCGTCGCGGAGCAGTGGGGCTGGCGCTACGTCTTCTACGGGATCATCCCGCTGGTGGTGCCCGCGCTGGTGATGCTCGTCCCCGCGCTCCGGATGGCCTCGCCCGAGCAGGACGAGCAGGGGCCGCGCGGGCCCCGTTCGCAGCCGCTGGCGATGACGCTGGCCGCCACCTCCGCCGCCGGCGGCGCGGGCGTGCTGCTGTGGGGTGTGGACGAGCTGCACAAGCAGCCGGTGGTCGGCACGGTCGCCACGCTCGGCGGGCTGGGCTTCCTGGTCTACGGCCTTCACCGGCTGCTGCCGCCGGGCGCGCTGCGGCTCCGGCGCGGGCTGCCCACGACTGTGCTGATGCGCGGGTTCTTCTCGGCGGCCTTCTTCGGCGTGAACTCCTTCATCCCGCTGCTGCTGACGTCGGTCAAGCTCTTCGACGCCAGGGCCGCCGGGATCGCGCTGACCACGGGCGCGCTCGGCTGGTCGGCGGGCTCGTTCCTGCAGAGCAGGCGGACCGCCGAGCCGCACCGGCGGATCAGGCTCGGGGCGGTGTGCGTCACGGCCGGGATCGTGATCGCGCTGTTCGCGGCGCTGCCCGCGGTGAGCGGGTGGATCGCGGTGCCGGCCTGGATCGCGGCCGGGTTCGGCATGGGCCTCGGCATGACCACGGTCAGCGTCACCGCGCTCAGGCAGTCGCCGGTCAGCGAGCAGGGCGCCAACTCCGCGGCGCTGTCGGTCACCGACATGCTGGGCTCCGCGCTCACCGTCGGCCTGGGCGGCGCGGTGATCAACTTCATCGGGCACGGACCCGGGCAGATCGCCACCGGGTTCGTGGTGATCTCGGTCCTGATGGCGCTCATCGGGCTCGCCGCCACCTTCCTGGCCGCCCGTACGCGCTGATCGTGTGATTCTGCCCCTCCCGCCACAGCGATCACGGATCGCCAGATCTTCGTCCCGAGGAGTGATAGGACAACGGGACGAGGAGGTGTCATGGAGGATGATCACCGGGTCTGGCCCCCCGCTTCCGGGCCTCGGCATCGCCGCACTCCTCCCCGGGACGCGGACCCTCCGGACGACTCCGACGGGGACGAGGAGGAGGCTCCCTGGCCGCCGCGCCGGGGGCGCGACCCGTACGAGCGGGAGACGGCGTGGAACCCGATCCGCAGGACCGTCCCGCCCGGGCCGCCGTCCTCCTCCGAGCCGCTGCCCCCCTCGGCGCGGCTCTACGGCACCCCGGCCGACCCCGGACCGCTGGAGGAGCCCCCGAGGCGCGGACGGCGCGTGGCCGGCGTCCTGGTCGCCCTGGTGGCGGCGGCCGGGCTGGTCGCGGGGGTGAGCGCGGTGGCGTCCCGGCTCACCGCGCCGCCGCCGGAGTCCGCACGGCTGAGCGACGCCGTGGCGGGCGTGTCGCTGCGGCTGCCGCCCGGCTGGAGCGCCGGGACGATCCCGCCGGTCACCGGCTTCACGTCGGTCGCCAGGGACGGCAACGGCGCGCTGGTCATGGCCATGCGGGTCCCCGAGCCCGTGCCCAACGCCAAGAAGGCCGCGGGGGAGGCCGCCGAGCTGTACTCCAGGCTGCTGCTCAAGGGCGACAAGGTCACGGTCGTCGACGACCGCGACATCCCGCAGGGACACACCAGGGCGCTGCGTGCCGAGTACCAGGACGTCGTCAACCGGCCCGCCTTCCTGCGCGTGATGCTTCTCACCCGCGCGGGCCGCGCGGTGCTGCTCCTCGGGCTGCTCCAGCCCGAGGCGACCACCGGCAGACAGGCGCTCGAAGCGGTGATGACGAGCTTCAGATAAGCCACATAGCACGTAGGGAAGACCTTGGCCAGAATCCTCGGTGCACGGCACGTCTTGTCGGTGAGCCCGATTACTCTTGGGTCACTGTGAGAGAGCGAAGCACACGAACCCCAGAGGTGATGCGGTGAGCACCTTCGCCGCGTCCCACCTTTCGCCTTCCTATCCAGACCGCGCCGCGTGGGGCACCGCGCCCAAGTTGCGCGCCTGGCAGCAGCAGGCGTTCGACCTGTACTTCAGGCGCGAGCCGCGTGACTTCCTCACCGTGGCCACCCCCGGCGCGGGCAAGACGACCTACGCCCTGCGCATCGCCAGCGAGCTGCTGGCCAACGGGGTGATCAGGGCCGTCACCGTCGTCACGCCCACCGAGCACCTCAAGCGCCAGTGGGCCGACGCCGCCGCCCGGGTCGGCATCGGCATCGACCCGGAGTTCAAGAACAGCCAGGGCACGACCTCGCGCGACTACACCGGGGTGGCGGTGACCTACGCGCAGGTCGCGATGCACCCCGCGCTCCACCGGGCGCGCACCGAGGCCCGCAAGACGCTGGTCATCTTCGACGAGATCCACCACGCGGGCGACGCCAAGTCGTGGGGCGACGGCGTGCGCGAGGCGTTCGAGCCCGCCACCCGCCGGCTCCAGCTCACCGGCACGCCGTTCAGGTCCGACGACAACCCGATCCCGTTCGTGGGCTACGAGGAGGACGCCGAGGGCGTCAAGCGCAGCGTCTCCGACTTCTCCTACGGCTACGGCCCGGCGCTCGACGACGGCGTCGTGCGTCCGGTGATCTTCCTGGCCTACTCCGGCGAGATGAAGTGGCGCACCCGCGCGGGCGACGAGATCGCCGCGACGCTCGGCACCCCGCTCACCAAGGACCAGCTCTCCCAGGCGTGGCGGGCCGCGCTCGACCCCAAGGGCGACTGGATCCGCCAGGTCATGCAGGCCGCCGACCGCCGCCTTACCGAGGTCCGCCGGGGGGTGCCCGACGCGGGCGGCCTGGTGATCGCCACCGACCACGAGACCGCCCGGGCCTACTCCCGCCACCTGCGCAACATCACCGGCGAGGGCGCGGCGGTCGTCCTGTCCGACGACCCGGGGGCGTCCAAGAAGATCAAGCAGTTCGCCACCTCCGAAGACCGCTGGCTGGTGGCCGTCCGCATGGTGTCCGAGGGCGTCGACATCCCGCGCCTGTGCGTGGGCGTCTACGCCACCTCGACCTCGACCCCGCTCTTCTTCGCCCAGGCCGTGGGCCGCTTCGTCCGCGCCCGCAAGCGCGGCGAGACGGCCTCGGTCTTCCTCCCCTCGGTGCCCACCCTCATGGGGCTGGCCAACGAGATGGAGGTCGAGCGCGACCACGTGCTCAACAGGAAGCCCCCGGAGGACGGCCTCGACGACAGCCTGCTGGAGCAGGCCAACCGGCAGAAGGACAACCCCGACGTCCTGGGCGACGAGCTGCCGTTCGAGACGATGGAGACCTCGGCCACCTTCGACCGCGTGCTCTTCGACGGCGGCGAGTTCGGCACCGGCGCGGAGATCGGCTCGGCCGAGGAGGAGGACTTCCTCGGCCTGCCCGGCCTGCTCGAGCCCGACCAGGTGGCCACCCTGCTGCGCAAGCGCCAGTCCGACCAGCAGGCCGCCAAGCGCAGGCAGAGCCCGGCCGAGCAGCCCAAGGAGACCCTGGCCCCCCATGAGCAGATCGCCGAGCTGCGGCGCGAGCTCAACGGCCTGGTGGGCGCCTGGAACCACCGCACGGGCCAGCCCCACGGGGTCATCCACGCCGAGCTGCGCCGCACGTGCGGCGGCCCGCCGATCGCGCAGGCCACGTCCGAGCAGATCCAGGAACGCATCGACGCCATCCGCCGCTGGGCCACCCAGCGACGCTAGCCGAGCCCCCTCCGCCGGTTCACCGCGAACCGGCGGAGGGGTCGGCGGGGACCCTGCGTATTTGGACACAGAGCAGTGACCTTCCGTTAGAAGGCCGGCCGGAGCGGCAACAACCTTCTTGGCTGTCTCGGGATACCAGAAGGATCTTGCCCATGTCGTCTGAGGCCCTTGGCAAGTCGACGCTCACCGTCACTTCCGGCCTCTCCCGAAACGCCGTCGTCATCCGGCTCGAAGGGGAGCTCGACGTCTACGCGGTCCCGATCCTGCGCGAGCACATGCTGCGCGTCTGGGAGCTTCCCGCCAAGCCGTTCCTGATCCTGGATCTCGACGAGGTCGCCTTCTGCGACTCGATGGGCATGAACGAGCTCGTCGAGGTCATGCAGCGGTGCGAGTCGCGGGGCACCCGGCTGCTGCTCGCGGGGGTGCACGGGGTGACGGCGCGGGTGTTGTCGATCACCGGGTTGCGGCACGCGTTCGAGGTGTTCACCAGGTTCGACGACGCCCTGCGGCTGGCCGTCGCGACCCTTTAGAGGTGCGCGGGGGCCGGGATCCTCTTTCCGGAGCGGCCGTCCACCGGGATGTAGCGCTCCTGGGCCGGGAGCGGGACGGTCAGCGCGGCCCGGCCGTCCTTGACGCGGACGGGAAGGGTGCGGACGCCCTGATGGTCGCCGCTCAGCGGGCCCTCGTGCACCCACACCAGCAACCGGCGGCCCTCGGGACGGGCGATCACCTTGGCCGTCGCGCACTCGTGCGGCGCGGCCGACCACGACAGCACGAGCTGCCGGCCGACCTTGGCCCACTGGGGGATCGGGGTGCGCTCGTCGCACGCGGGCAGCGCCGGCCCCGGCGGCATGTCGTGGGCCACGACCGCGGGCCCGTGGCCGGAGGGCACATCGCTCATCGCGACCGTCGCGACCTCCAGCAGCGCCAGTGTCACGACCGCCCCCACCCGCGCCCCGGGACGGCCCTTGACGAGCACCCAGAGGGCGAGAGGGGCGAGGAGCAGCCAGGCCGCGCCCAGGGAGATGGCAAGCATGAGGAACCTCGCACAGGATGAAGAGATATGACTCTACGTACTACTTCGACTGCGGAGGGGTTAGGTCATCCTTGGATATCACATGACCGCAGGGTTGCGCACTGTGTACCGTCCGTGATCAGCGCGGGCGCGGCGAAACCCCGCCGGTCGGGCGGGGCGGTCAGCCCTCCACGGGGGCGCCCGTCAGCGTCACGCCCGCGGCCTCCATCTGGGCCATGGCCGACTGCGTGGTCGCCGAGGAGACGCCCGCGGTGAGGTCGAGCAGCACGCGCACGGCCAGCCCGTTGGCCACCGCGTCGAGCGCGGTGGCCCGGACGCAGTGGTCGGTGGCGATGCCCACCACGTCGACCTCGGTCACCCCGTGCTCGCGCAGCCAGTCGGCCAGCGGCGCGCCGTCGCCCGAGACGCCCTCGAAGCCGCTGTAGGCCGCCGCGTAGGAGCCCTTGCTGAAGACCTCCTCCACCTCCGACACGTCGAAGGAGGGATGGAAGTCGGCGCCGGGGGTGCCGGCCACGCAGTGGGCGGGCCAGGTCGTGACGTAGTCGGGGGTGTCGGAGAAGTGGCTGCCGGGCTCGACGTGGTGGTCGCGGGTGGCCACGACGTGGTCGTAACCGTGCTCGCCGAGGTGGTGGGTGATCGCGGCGGCCACTTCGGAGCCGCCTGCCACGGCCAGGCTGCCACCCTCGCAGAAGTCGTTCTGCACATCGACGATGATCAACGCGGTGCCCATAAGAGCACGATACGTCAGGCGAACTCCGTGGGGATCGCCGCGTACCCCCTGCCGAGGTGCAGCGCCTCCTGGGGGAGCAGTGCGACGGCCTCGGCGTGGCGGTCGCGGGCGGCGGACAGGGGCTCCCGGCCGACGACCTCGCCGTCGCGCACCAGCTCGTGCAGCAGGGGGATGCCGCCCTCGGGGACGATGCCGCCGGTGGTGATCAGCTCGGTCTCGACGTGGCCGCCGGGGTCGAGCAGCCGGTACGCCTCCTTGCGCCCGCCGCGCGACGGCTTGCCGACCGAGCGCTTGGCCACGGCCTCCAGCCGGCCCGCCCCCGTCTCCCGCGCCACCAGCTTGTACACCAGGGCCGCCGTGGGGGCGCCGGACCCGGTCACCAGGGAGGTGCCCACGCCGTAGCCGTCCACGGGGGCGGCGGCGAGCGCGGCGATGGCGTACTCGTCGAGGTCGGAGGTGACCACGATGCGGGTGTCGAAGGCGCCGAGCGAGTCGAGCAGCTCGCGCACCTCCTGCGCGGCGGCGGCCAGGTCGCCGGAGTCGATGCGGACCGCGCCCAGCTTGCTCCCGGCCAGCTCGACCGCCGTGCGCACCGCCTGCTCCACGTCGTACGTGTCCACCAGCAGCGTCGTGCCCACGCCGAGGGTGGCGATCTGGGCCTCGAACGCGTCGCGCTCGGAGTCGTGCAGCAGGGTGAACGCGTGCGCGGCCGTGCCCGCGGTGGGGACCCCGTACAGGTGGCCGGCCATGAGGTTGGAGGTGGAGGCGAACCCGGCGATGTAGGCGGCGCGGGCGGCGGCGACGGCGGCGTGCTCGTGCGTGCGGCGCGAGCCCATCTCGATGAGCGGGCGCTTGCCGGCGGCGTTGGTCATGCGGGAGGCGGCCGAGGCGATGGCGCAGTCGTGGTTGAGTATCGACAGCGTCAGCGTCTCCAGCAGCACGGCCTCGGCGAAGGTGCCCTCGACGATCATGATCGGGGAGGCGGGGAAGTAGAGGTCGCCCTCGCGGTAGCCGTACACGTTCCCGGAAAACCGGTAATCGGCGAGAAACGCCAGGGTCGATTCGTCGACCACCTCCTGCTCGCGGAGAAAGGTGAGTTCTTCGTCACCGAAACGGAAGCGTTCGAGCTCGTCCAGGACGCGTCCGGTGCCGGCCACGACCCCGTACCGGCGCCCGCCCGGCAGGTGCCGGGCGAACACCTCGAAGACCGCGCGCCGGTGCGCGGCGCCGCTGCGCAGCGCCGCCTGGAGCATCGTCAGCTCATAGTGATCTGTGAGCAACGCAGTGCTCATGGTCATTCTCACGACTCGAAGACTACGACCCAGATAGGGCAGACTCGGGGATGTGGGTAGCACCGCTCCAATCACCGTCGAGCGTCCGTCATCGGACGTCCGGCCCGATCTGCCATGGGTGACCATCGTCTGGAACGACCCGGTCAACCTCATGTCCTACGTGACCTATGTCTTCCAAACCGTCTTCGGCTACACCAAGGAGAAGGCGGAGAAACTGATGCTGGACGTCCACCACAAGGGCAAGGCGGTCGTGTCCAGTGGCACGCGCGAAGAGATGGAACGCGATGTGCAGATTCTTCACTCCTACGGTCTGTGGGCGACGGTCCAGCCGGATTCGGTCAAGTGAGGCGGCGGCGGTGAGTTCGGGGTTCTCGGCCGGGCGGAACGGTTCGGTCATCGCGCAGTTCGAGGCGGCGGAGGTCTCGCTGCTGCGCTCGCTCGTCTCGATGCTGCTCGGCCTGGTGTCGCCGGGCGAGACGAGCGACGATCCGCTGGAGCGGGCGCTCGGCATCGGGGCGGCCCAGGCGCCGACCGATCCGGTGCTGGCCCGGCTGTTCCCCTCGGCGTACGAGGACGAGAAGGATGCCTCGGAGTTCCGCCGCTACACCGAGGCCACGTTGCGCGACGGCAAGCGCGCCGACGCCCAGACCGTCCTGGACACCGCGCGTTCGGGCCGCGCCGACCTGACGCCCGAGCAGGCCCAGGCGTGGCTGCGCTCGCTCAACGACGTCCGCCTGACGCTCGGCACCAAGCTCGACGTGACCGAGGAGATCCACGACGAGATCGCCGTGATGTCCGAGGACGACCCCCGCTACCCGGCCTACGTCACCTACGACTGGCTGACCTACCTCCAAGACAGCCTGGTCCGGGCCCTCTGGTAGCTTCCGGGGCATGCTCACGATCTCGCAGGAACTGGTGGACAAGATCGTCGCGCACGCGCGGGCCGACCATCCCGACGAGGCGTGCGGTGTGATCGCGGGTAGCAACGGCGTCCCCGAGCGGTTCGTCCCGATGGAGAACGCCGAGCGTTCGCCCACGTTCTACCGGTTCGACTCCATGGAGCAGCTGCGCGTCTGGCGCGAGATGGACGACCGCGACGAGGAGCCCGTCGTGATCTACCACTCCCACACCGCCACCGAGGCGTACCCGTCGCGCACCGACGTGTCCTACGCCTCCGAGCCGCAGGCCCACTACGTCCTGGTCTCGACCAGGGACGAGAACGAGGTCGAGTTCCGCTCCTACCGGATCCTCGACGGAGTGATCGAGGAGGAAGAGGTAAGATTCCTCCCATGATGGTCCGGCCGGTGCAGAGCTACCTCTTCGCGCACACTCCGGCCGTCGTCGTCTACGACTGTCGCTGATCTGGAATCCGTACCCAGCCATCGGTGTTGCCGCCGATGGGACGACGACCAGATAAGAGGAGAATGACCGCGATGGCCATCGAGGTTCGCATTCCCACCATCCTGCGTAACTACACCGACGGCGCCAAGGCCGTCGACGCCGAGGGCGACACCCTCGACGAGCTGATCAGCAACCTTGAGTCCCGCCACCCCGGCATCAAGGACCGCCTGATCGACCAGGGCAGCCTGCGCCGCTTCGTCAACGTCTACCTCAACGACGAGGACGTGCGCTTCCTCGGCGGCCTCGGCACCCCGGTGTCCGACGGCGACACCGTGACCGTGCTGCCCGCCGTCGCCGGCGGGTGACATGCGGTTCGACTCGCTGATCGACTCGGTCGGGCGCACGCCGCTCGTCGGGCTGCCGCGACTGTCGCCCTCGCCCGAGGTGCGCGTCTGGGCCAAGCTCGAAGACCGCAACCCGACCGGGTCGATCAAGGACCGGCCGGCGCTGTGGATGATCGAGCAGGCCGAGAAGGACGGGCTGCTCACGCCCGGCTGCACGATCCTTGAGCCCACCAGCGGCAACACCGGCATCTCGCTGGCGATGTCGGCCAGGCTCAAGGGCTACAAGCTGATCTGCGTGATGCCGGAGAACACCTCCGAGGAGCGCCGCCAGCTCCTGCGCATGTGGGGCGCGGAGATCATCTCCTCGCCCGCCGCGGGCGGCTCCAACGAGGCCGTGCGCGTGGCCAAGGGCCTGGCCACGGAGAACCCGTCCTGGGTGATGCTCTACCAGTACGGGAACCCGGCCAACTGGCGTTCCCACTACGAGACCACCGGCCCGGAGATCCTGGCCGACCTGCCCACGATCACCCACTTCGTGGCCGGGCTCGGCACGACGGGCACGCTGATGGGCGTCGGCCGGTTCCTGCGCGAGCGGGTGCCCGGCGTGCAGATCGTGGCCGCCGAGCCGCGCTACGGCGAGCTGGTCTACGGCCTGCGCAACGTCGACGAGGGCTTCATCCCGGAGCTCTACGACGAGTCCGTGCTGACCACCCGCTTCTCCGTCGGCTCGGCCGACGCGCTGCGGCGCACCCGCGAGCTGCTGGCCGCCGAGGGCATCTTCGCCGGGGTCTCGACCGGCGCCGCGCTCCACGCCGCGCTGGGCGTGGCCAGGAAGGCGGTCAAGGAGGGCGAGCGCGCCGACGTCGTCTTCGTGGTGGCCGACGGCGGCTGGAAGTACCTGTCCACGGGCGCCTACGAGGGCACCCTGGAGGAAGCCGAAGAGCGTCTTGAAGGGCAGCTCTGGGCCTGACGACATGAGAAGGGGGCGGCCGGACCGGCCGCCCCCCTTTTTTCATGGTCAGTTGAACAGGACCCGCAGCGAGAAGTCCGCCTCGGTGGCGGTCTGCTTGCCGCTCAGGCCGACCGCCCGCAGGACCTGCGCGTTGGCCTTGTCGTCGCCGTCCATGCTCTGCAGGTACAGGTGCTCGACCTTGTCGAGGTCCACGAAGAGCGCGAAGGTGGCCTCGCCGGCGTTGGGGATCGCGGTCTGGAACGTCTCGGAGTCGCCCAGCGTGCCCTCCTCGGCCAGCTTCTTGGCGTACTCCTCGCTCGTCGCCGCCGTGAGGACGCCGTCACCGGGGACCTTGGCGATCTGCGGAGCGGGCTGCCCGCTCGCCGCCAGCGCCTTCTCGATCTTGTCGACGACCGCCTGGGCCTTGGCCGGGTCGGTGACGACGCGGACGCCGGCCTTGATCTGGTCGCCGTCCAGGCCCTGGCTGTCCACCGCGACCGTGAAGTTCTTGCCGAGCACCGTGGCGAGGTCGCCGGGCAGGTCGAGGCCGAACTTGGTCTTGGCCTGGTCGAGCAGCTGCTGGACCTCGGCGCCGCCACTGGCCGCGGCCGACTTCTGGATCTGGGCCCACTGCTTGGTGATCATCTGGTCCATGCCGGAGACCGACACGGCGCCGGCCGTGCCTGCGGGCAGCGTGCCCAGGGCGGCCGGCTGGAGGTCGTCCGCGGTCACGCCCTTGGCGCCCCTGACCAGGCCGGCCAGCTCGACGTACGCGCTGTCGAAGCGCAGCGCGCCGGCGAACCGGGCGTCCTTGATGGGCTCGATGCTCGCGGCCTGCTCGGCGGGGATGGGGGTGAGCTTGGCCAGCCCGCCCATGTCCGCCCAGAACGACAGCACACCCTGCTCGCCGACGTCGCCCATGTCGTCGCTGAACTCGTTGTTGTCGGCGAGGGTGGCCTCGCCCTTGGCGAACTTGTCGGCCAGCGCCTGCGTCGAGGACAGCAGCGCGTAGTCGTCGCGGAAGGCGATGCCGTACTTGTCGCCGTCCATGAGCTTGGCGATGCCCGCCTTGGCCTGCGCCTGGTCCTTGACCTGGACGGCGACCGCGAAGTCGGGCTCGGACTTGCCGGAGGGCACGGCGGCGAAGCCGACCCTGCTGCCCAGCCACGGGTCCACGTCCTTGGCGAAGTCGACCTTCTTGTCGCCGCTCTCGTTGACCAGGTTGAACAGGGCCTGGCGCGGGTCCTCGCCGGTGAAGGAGCCCTTGGTGACCGTGAACTTCCTGGCGAGCTGGAACAGCGCCAGCTTCTGGTTCGCGGCCGGGTCGAGGTCGAGGCGGGCGTAGGCGATCGCGTTGGCGGGCAGGACCTCGTCCGGCTGCGTGCCGCCGCCGCCGATCGCGCCCACGGCCCACACCGCGCCGCCGCCGAGCAGCACCACCGCGAGCGCCGCGGCGCCGGCGATCAGCCAGCCCTTCCGGCCGCCCTTCTTCGCCGGTTGCGGTGGGCCGAAGCCGTCGGGGCCCTGTTGCTGCCAACCCTGCTGCGCGTACTGGTCCTGCTGCTGCCAACCTTGCTGCTGCTGCGCGTACTGGTCCTGTTGCGGCCAGCTCTGCTGCTGCGCGTACTGGTCCTGTTGCGGCCAGCTCTGCTGCTGCTGTTGTTGCTGTTGCTGCCAATTCTGCTGCGCCTGGCCGCCGTACGGGGCGCCGTAGGCGGGCTGCCGGCCGTAGGCGGACTGGGGGCTGTACGAAGCTCCCTGGCCCGGCTGCGGGGCCTGCTGACCATGGGGCTGCTGGTACGGCTGCTGCGGCGGGTACGGCTGCTGCTGCGGTTCCTGCGGCTGTTCCCAGCCGCCTCGGTACACCGTGGTGCGGTCAGGATCCTCGCCGTGCGGGGGATTATTCGCAGACATCACTCAACTCACAATGTGGACTTATGACCACAGAGAAGGTAGCTGATGTTGCTAGATGGCCGCTTGCAATGTGCTGAAGTCGGGATTAGGCCCGGTTCAGCTCCTTTTTCAGCACATCGAGGTGAACCTCGCCGCCTGTCCAGTCCGCCACCGTGGCCCAGGGCACGAACGTGGACCCGACGTACACCGTGCGCGCCAGCGTCCTGGACAGCCAGGGGGAGCGGCCGTGGCGGTCACGCGTGAGCCCGAGCAGGACGGGCGCACGCCGCCCCGAGACGACCAGCCCGTAGACCGTCTGGCTCTGCTGGAGCTCGCCCCTGTGCTTGTGGACGCGGATGTCGACGACGTGACCGACCCACACCCCGTTGGAGTCCCACACCGAGTGACCGATGAGTTCGGTGACAGTTGCCATGATCGAACTGTCCCATCGGGAGGATGTTTTCGCAGGTAGGCGCGCTGATTGCGGAACGGCGTGGTGCGAACGCCGCGCCCACGCGTAAGGTGGGGGGACTACTAGAATATAGTTCCGTACGGTGAAGGCAGGGCGGGATGAGCAAGTTCGACGAGGCCACACAGGCGATCAGGGTCGACGAGACCACCTATGACGTGTGCCTCGACCCCGGATACTCCATCGGCGGCCCGCTCAACGGCGGCTACCTGATGGCCGTGGTCCTGCGCGCAGCCGTGGACGCCTCGCCGTTCGAGCACCCGGTGAGCACCACCTCGCAGTTCCTCAGGTCGCCGGTGGCCGGGCCCGCCCAGGTCAGGGTCGAGCCGCTGAAGTCGGGCCGCACGGCCGCGTTCGGCAGGGCCACGCTCGTCCAGGACGGCGTGCCGCAGATCGAGAGCCTGATCACCACCGCCACCCTGGCCGGCGCCGACCCCGTCTACACCGACGCGCCCTCGGTCGTCATGCCGGCGGTCGAGGAGTGCACCAAGCTCCCCGATCCCAAGCCCGAGAACAACATGACCCTCAACGCCCAGATGGACATGCGCTTCGACCCGCCCACCATCGCCTGGCTGGCCGGCGACCCCACCGGCCGGCCGGAGTCCCGGGCGTACTTCAGGATGGCCGAGCCGCAGGACGCCGACCCGTACGTGCTGGCCCTGGCCGTCGACGCGCTGCCGCCCGTGGTGTTCTCCGCCGGCGCCCGCGGCTGGGCGCCCACCGTCGAGCTCACCTGGCACCTGCGCGCCCTGCCCGCCCCCGGCTGGCTCACCCTGATCGGCAGCGGCCGTCTCATTTCGGACGGCTGGTTCGACGAGGAGGTCGAGGTGTGGGACTCCGCGGGCCGCCTCGTCGCCCAGTCGCGCCAGCTCGCCAGGGTCGGAAGGGGCTGATGTGAGCAACACGACAGTCCCGCCTTCACCAGGTGTGAGCATTCTTACGCAGTGTTGATCGCGCAGGTCGCCTACCCTCTAGAACGTGCCGGACGCGAGTATTGGGATCTTCGACAGCGGGGTGGGCGGCCTGACGGTCGCGCGCGCGATCATCGACCAGCTCCCCCACGAGTCGATCACCTACGTGGCCGACACGGCCCGCCAGCCGTACGGGCCGAAACCCATCGCGGAGCTGCGCGCCTACGCCCTTGAGGTGATGGACCACCTCGTCGGTCAGGACGTCAAGATGCTCGTCATCGCGTGCAACAGCGCCAGCGCCGCCGTGCTGCGCGACGCCCGCGAACGCTACGACGTGCCGGTCGTCGAGGTGATCCAGCCCGCCACCAGGCGGGCGGTGCGCGCCACCCGCACCGGCCGGGTCGGCGTGATCGCCACCCAGGCCACCATCGCGTCCCTGGCCTACCACGACGCCTTCACCGCGGCCCCCGACGTGCAGCTCACCGGCGTGGCCGCCCCACGCCTGGTGGAGTACGTCGAGCGCGGCGAGACGATGAGCAAGGAGCTCATCGACGTCCTGCGCGGCTACCTCGAGCCCATCAGGGCGGCCTGCTGCGACACGCTCATCCTCGGCTGCACCCATTACCCGCTGCTCACCGGCGCGATCTCCTACGTCGTCGGCGACGGGGTCACGCTGGTCTCCAGCGCCGACGAGACGGCCAAGGACGTCTACCGGATCCTGCACGACCACGGACTGGCGGCGGGAGGCGAGGCCACCCCCCGGCACTGCTTCCGCGCCACCGGCGACTCCCGGCTCTTCGCCCGCCTGGGCAGACGATTCCTGGGCCCGGAGATCGACGTGGTCGAAGTCGCGCCAGTGGGGGGTACTACCTTTAGCGGGAGGCCCACATGAAGGTGACCATCGTCGGATGCTCGGGCAGCTACCCGGGCCCCGACAGCCCCGCGTCCTGCTATCTCGTCGAGGCCGAGGGGTTCAGGATGCTGCTCGACCTCGGCAACGGGTCGCTGGGCGCGCTCCAGCGCCACATCGGCCTCTACGACGTGGACGCCATCTGCCTGTCCCATCTGCACGCCGACCACTGCCTCGACGTCTGCGGCTACCACGTGGCCCGCACGTACGGGCCGGACGCGCCGTACCCGCCCGTGCCGGTCTACGCGCCCGAGGGGGCACCGGCCCGGCTGGCGGCGGCGTACGGGATGCCGGACGAGCCCGGCCTGGAGACCGCCTTCGACTTCACGGTGTTGTCGCCCGGCTCGTTCGAGGTGGGGCCGTTCATCGTCACGGCGGGCCTGGTGAACCATCCGGTCGAGGCGTACGGGTTCCGGGTGGCCAGCGACGACGTGTGCGTGGCGTACTCGGGGGACACCGGGGAGTCGGCGGAGCTGGTCAGGCTGGCCGCGGGGGCCGACCTCCTGCTGTGCGAGGCGTCGTTCATCGAGGGCCCCGGCCTGCCGCCCGACCTGCACCTGACCGGCCGCCAGGCGGCCGAGCACGCGGCCAAGGCGAACGCCGGCAAACTCGTGCTCACCCACCTCGTGCCGTGGAACGACAACGCCAGGGTGCTGGAGGACGCGTCGAAGGGCGGCTACGCCGGGCCCGTCGAGCTGGCGCGCAGCGGCGCGGTCTACGAGCTGGCCTGAGCCTGGTCGAAGTCACGTAACCAGGGCAGCGGCGAGAACAGCAGCGGCACGAACGACACGACGCGCCCGATCATGAACACCCATAAGGCCG
This sequence comes from Nonomuraea sp. NPDC052265, assembly GCF_044547985.1. Taxonomy (NCBI): domain Bacteria; kingdom Bacillati; phylum Actinomycetota; class Actinomycetes; order Streptosporangiales; family Streptosporangiaceae; genus Nonomuraea; species Nonomuraea sp. NPDC052265. The sequence goes on along the minus strand of NZ_JBIUBJ010000001.1, from coordinate 123,738 downwards.
TCCGGACGCCCAACTGCTGGGCGACGAGCCCGCCGAGCAGCGCGCCCAGCGGGACCGAGCCCCACATCAACGACCGGAACGAGGCGTTGACCCGGCCCAGCAGCTGCTCGGGGACCGTCGTCTGCCGGTAGGTGATCTGCCCGACGGTGCTCAGCGCCGAGCTCCACGACAGCGCGATCGAGGTGACGGCGAAGAACGCCACCCGCCAGTCGGACTGGGTCATCGGCAGCAGCAGGGCGAAGGGCGCCGGCACGGTGAGGGAGAGCCAGGTCATCCTGGCCGTGCCGATCCTCCTCGACAGCAGGCCGCCGAGCAGGCCCGCGGCCACGCCGCCGAACCCGCCGGACATGAGCAGCACGCCGATGAGACCGGGCGCCAGGCCCACGTCCTCGGCCAGGAACAACACCGACAGGCCGAGCACGGCGCCGACCGTGACGTTGGCCACCACCGAGGACGCGGCGAACATGCGCAGCAGGCCGTCGCGCCACACGTAGCGCAGCCCGGCGCCGATGCCGCGCAGGAGCGGCTCGCGCTCGCCCGTCGCCGGCGGCTTGTCGGGGGTCTTGATGCCGCTGAGGAACAGCACCGACGCCAGCGCGCCCAGCGCGGTCGCGAACATCGTGCGCGGCGCGCCGATGAGCTGCACCAGCAGGCCGCCGACGCCCGGCCCGGCCAGGAAGCCGCCCGAGCGCACGACCTCCAGCTTGGAGTTGCCGTCGCCGAGCTGCGACGCGCTCACCAGGCTGGGCAGGTAGGTCTGGTCGGCGACGTCGTTGAACACCTGCGCCACACCGGCCAGGAAGGCGACCGCGAACATCATCCCGATCGACAGCACGCCCAGGTACGCCGCCAGTGGAATGGTCGCCAGCAGCACGAACCTGGCCAGGTCGGAGACCACCATCACGCGGCGCCGGCGCATCCGGTCGACCCACACCCCCGCGGGCAGGCCGAGCAGGAGGAACGCGGCGGTCTGCAGCGCGGACAGCAGGGCCACCTGGGCCGGCTGCGCGTGCAGCGTGACGACCGCCACGAGCGGGAGGGCCACGCGCGAGATGTTCGCTCCCAGTTCGTTCCCCACATGCGCAGTCAGGAACCGGAGGAAGTCAGGGTTTCGCAACACCCCCGTTGTCATTGCGTAAGGATCCATGTGTCGGACACATTTGGTCAAGAGCGTCGTGCCGCGGAGATAGGGTGATCTGCATGTCCCGACAGGATGGCCGCACCCCCGACCAGCTACGCCCCATCACCATCACCCGGCAATGGCTGACCCATGCCGAGGGTTCGGTCCTGGTCGAGTTCGGTGGCACGCGGGTGTTGTGCGCGGCGTCGGTGCAGGACAGCGTGCCGCGCTGGCGCAGGGGCAGCGGACAGGGCTGGGTCACGGCCGAATACGCGATGCTCCCGCGGGCGACCAATACCCGTAATGATCGTGAATCGGTCCGCGGCAAAATCGGCGGGCGCACCCACGAGATTTCCCGGTTGATCGGAAGATCACTGCGCGCCTGCGTCGATTACAAGGCCCTGGGCGAAAACTCCATTCTGCTCGACTGCGACGTCCTCCAGGCCGACGGCGGCACCAGGACCGCCGCGATCACCGGCGCGTACGTCGCGCTCGCCGACGCCGTCGCCTGGATGAAGGCGCGCAAGATGTGCCCGGGAGACCCGCTGATCGACTCGGTCGCGGCAGTGTCCGTCGGGGTCGTCGGCTCGGTCCCCATGCTCGACCTGTGCTACACCGAAGACGTCGCCGCCGAGACCGACATGAACGTCGTGATGACCGGTGAGGGCGCCTTCGTCGAGGTGCAGGGCACCGCCGAGGGCGTGCCCTTCGACCGCGCGGCCCTCGACCAACTGCTCGACCTGGCCGCCGCCGGGTGCGAGGAGCTCACCCTGATCCAGCAGGAGGCGCTGGGCGCATGAAGATCGTGCTCGCCACCCGCAACCCTGGCAAGATCGCGGAGCTGCGGCGCATCCTCGTCGGGTTCGAGATCGTCGGCCTGGAGGAGTTCCCCGAGATCGGCGAGGTCGCCGAGACCGGCGTCACCTTCGAGGAGAACGCGCTGCTCAAGGCGCACGCCGTCGCCAAGGGCTCCGGGCTGCCGGCCGTGGCCGACGACTCCGGGCTCTGCGTCGACGTGCTCAACGGCATGCCCGGCGTCTTCTCGGCCCGCTGGTCCGGCCGCCACGGCGACGACCAGGCCAACCTCGACCTGCTGCTCGCCCAGCTCTCCGACGTGCCCGCCGAGAAGCTGTCGGCGCACTTCGCCTGCGCCGCCGCGCTCGCGCTGCCGACCGGGGAGCACCGGGTGGTGGAGGGCACGCTGCCCGGCCACCTGATCACCACCCCGCGGGGCACCAACGGCTTCGGCTACGACCCGATCCTGGTGCCGCTCGGCCACGACCGCACCACCGCCGAGCTGTCCCCCGACGAGAAGGACGCCATCAGCCACCGGGGCCGCGCCTTCCGCGCGCTGGCGCCGATCGTGCGCGACATCGTCGGCTCGTAACCACCGCGTAAGAACATCCTGACGACGGGCGACGTAACGTCGTACCGTGCAGAAGAACGAGACGGTGCCCGCCTGGGCCGGCGCCCTGGCGGGGCTCACGGCCGGCGCGCTGGCGCTGGGGATCGCGCAGCTCGTCGCGGGGCTCGCGGGTCCTGAGACTTTTCCGGTGGTGGCGGTGGGGGACACCGCCGTCGACTTCACGCCCGCGCCGGTCAAGGACTTCGCGATCAACACCTTCGGGGAGAACGACAAGACCGTCCTCATCGGGGGCGTGCTCGTGGTGCTCGCCGGGATCGCGGCCGTGATCGGGGTGCTGGCCCGGCGGCGGTTGGTCTACGGATACGCGGGGCTGGCCGTTTTCGGGGTGGTGGGGGCGGTCGCGGTGCTCACCCGTCCGGGGGCGGTCGCGGTGGACGTGCTGCCGACGGTGGCGGGGGTCGTGTGCGGGGGGGCGGCGCTGGGGTGGCTGCTCCGGCGCGCCGGTGGCGGGCGAGGTGCGGTTCGGCCTTCCGCGGCCGGTACGGTTCCGGCCCCTGAGCGGCCTGAGGTTCCCCGGCCTGAGGTTTCGCGGGCCGAGGAGCCTGAGGTTTCCCGGCCTGAGGTTTCGCGGGCCGAGGAGCCTGAGGTTTCCCGGCCTGAGGTTTCGCGCGCCGAGGGTTCCCCGGTTGAGGGCGGGGGCGTGGAGCGGCCGGCCGTGATGCGGGCCGGGCCGGGGGAGCGCGGCTTCGACCGGCGGCGGCTGATCACCGGCGTGGCGGGCGGGGCCGTGGTCGCCGGGGCGGCGGCCGTGCTGGGGCGGCAGTTGGGCGGGCAGCGGGAGCTGAACACGGCACGGGTGAACATCGCGCTACCCAGGCCCGCGACGCCCGCAAGGCCACTTCCGGCCGGTACGGACTTCCACATCCCCGGCCTGTCCTCCTTCATCACGAAAAATCGGGACTTCTATCGGGTTGATACGGCCCTCGTCGTCCCCCAGGTGGACCCGCGCACCTGGAAGCTTCGCATCCACGGCATGGTGGACAAGCCGGTCGAGATCACCTACGCCGAGCTGCTGAACCTGCCGCTCACCGAGGCCGACATCACCCTGACCTGCGTCTCGAACGAAGTGGGCGGCCCGTACGTCGGCAACGCCCGCTGGCTGGGCGTCCGCATGACCGACGTGCTGCGGCGTGCCGGGCTGCGATCGGGTGCCGACATGCTGCTGTCCACGTCCGACGACGGCTTCACCTGCGGCACCCCCGTGGACGTCGTGATGGACGGCCGCGACGCGCTCTTCGCGATCGCCATGAACGGCGAGGCGCTCCCCTTCGAGCACGGCTTCCCCGTACGCCAGGTCGTGCCCGGCCTGTACGGCTACGTGTCGGCCACCAAGTGGGTGGTGGACGTCAAGGTGACCAGGTTCGACCGGGACGAGGCGTACTGGACGCCGCGCGGGTGGGCAGCCAAGGCGCCGATCAAGACGGCGTCGCGCATCGACGTACCGAAGAGCGGAGACTCCCTGAAGGCCGGGCGCACGACCATCGCCGGGGTGGCGTGGGCCCAGCACACCGGGGTGGACGCCGTCGAGGTGCGGGTCGATCGCGGCGAGTGGCGGCAGGCTCGGCTGGCCGCCGTGCCGGGGCCGGACACCTGGCGGCAGTGGGCGCTCGACTGGGACGCCACCCCCGGGGAGCACACGATCGAGGCGCGGGCGACGGACGCGGCGGGACGTACCCAGACCGAGCAGCAGGCGCCCCCCGCGCCCGACGGCGCCAGCGGATGGCCCGCGGTGACGGTCCAGGTGGCCTGATTCGCGGACGTTTGCGCAGATAAAGCCGGTGGTCCGGACGGATAATCTTCCTCACTTCACCCTCCGGGACGCGACGACGGCCCTACGATCGGTCGTCCAAGCAGGACAGGAGGCAGGACGTGTTCCGCGAACGCAAGTCGAGCGTCCGAGGGGTCCTTCCGGAGGGGCAGTACAACCCGGTGGTGGGGGAGGGGGTCCGGTGGCTCGACTACGAACGTGCCGCCGAGGACGTCCCCGGCGACGCGCCCGCCGCCACCGAGGCCCCCTCTTCCCGTGAGGGCTCGGCTCCCTTGGCGCCCCCTCCCTCCCACGCCGGACACAGCCCCGCGGAGGGACCCACTCCGCCGCCCGGCCTCCCCGCGCAGGCCCCACCTTCCTCCCACCCGGCCCCCGCCCCTGACACGACGCAAGCCGCGGGCACGCCCTCACCTTCCGTCACGACCTCCGCATCGGACGTGGCCGCAACTTCCGACGTCGGCTCCGACCAGGGCGCGGCCTCGGCTTCGAGTGTGACCACCGCCTTCGGCGTGGCCTCCGCCCTGGACGTGCTCACCGGCCTCGCCACCCGTCCGGCCGCGCCACCGTCCGGCCGGGGCCGCCCCGGCACGCCGTACGGCCTGATGTTCAGCCTGGACGCCCTGAACCGCCTCGCCGCACAGGCCCCCACCGTCGGGGAGACGCGGACGAACGCGCATGACCTTCGGGAGGAGCCGTCGGGCGCGCCCGACGGCCGAGAACTCCTCGGGGAGGGGGCGCCGGGCGTGACAGCCCCCTCGCACACGGACCGCGATCCGCACGAGGCCGCACCGGCGCCGGGCGACCCGCACAGGACCGGCCTGCGCGGCGCCGACCCGGGGGCAGGTGAGGTGTCTGTTTCGGCAGGAGCCGACGCAGTGGCGAACGGGGGCGGTCTCGACGCGAAGCCGGGGAGCGGTCCCGGTGGAGCCGGTCCGGATGGGATTGGGCCCGGCAAGGCAGAGGTGAACGGCGGTGGCGCTGATCCCGGGGCCGTGGCGACGGAGGCCGGTTCGCGCGACGGTGAGTCGGGAGTTCGGCGGTTCGGGGTGGCGGCCGGCGGGATGCGGCCGTTCGAGCTGGGGAGGAGCGGCGGGGCCGCGGTCGGCTCCGGGCGCGAGGGAGGCGGGCGGCATCCGCTGGAGGTCCGGATCGACCGGACGAGGAGCGGGGCCAACGCCGACTGGTTCGAGGGGAGTCGCAGGCCACCGAGGCTGGTCGAGTCCCGGCCGTACGGGCTGCCGGGAGGGCTGGCACAGCCGGACCCGCAGGTCGAACGGGAGCTGAGGCACGCGCTGGAGGGCGGGGCCAGGTTCCCCGACCCGCGTGGCACCTGGGTCAGGCTGATCAACGGCGGCGGCCCGGCGGACGACCCGTTCCGGGCCTCCAACGCCGCCGACTGCGCCCTGGCCGTGTTGTCCACCTGGCACGGCGAGCCGGCCACCGCCGCTCCCCGGCTCCCCGAGTACGACGGGATAGGCCGCCCGCTGCTCACCGGCGAGCAGGGGGGAGCGGCCAGGATCGAGCGGTGGACCGGTCAGCGCTTCCAGTACGCGGGCCAGGGGCGGCACGCCTACCCCATGGTCTCCCGGAGGCTGATGGAGGCCGGGCACGGCGCGAGCGCGGTCATCGTGGTGCGCTGGCCCGGCGGCGGCTCGCACGTCTGGAACGCGGTCAACTCCGGCAGCGAGGTGATCTGGATCGACGCCCAGCGGGGGCACATGTCGGTCGAGCCGCCGTACGCGACGGTGACGGGGGTGTTCTGCATGATCCTCGACCGGCAGGGGCGGCCACGATGAACATGGACCAGGCCAGGGCGCTGGCGGAGGAGTACTTCAACGGGACCCGCCCGCCGGACGAGCCGCTCTCGGTGGGCCTGTACGGCTTCCACGACGGATATGTCGCCTGGATCCGGGAGCTCGACCCCGACGATCCCACCACCTTGCCGGAGACGATCGGCGGGGCCTGCATCGTGATCGACAAGGCGTCGGGGGAGGTCGTCGTCCGGCCGCTGCTCGATCCCGAGACCGTCGCGGAACTCTGGCCCGGCCGCACGCCCCGCTGATCGCCCGACACCCCGTGAGGCCGGGCGCCGCCCCCATGGGGCGCCCGGCCCGCCGGCACGAACGTTGGCCGCGCGGCCCCGGCGTCCCCCACGACACCTCGTCCCATGAGGCCGCGCAGCCCCTGCGCGTACCTTCTATCCTGATATTTCGCTTTTATTCGGTTTTATCGGGATCAGCCCGTGGCCAACGACCCCACGATCGACGCCCTGGCCGCACGCCGCGCCGGCACCACGGCGGCCAGCACGCCCGCCAGCCCCGAGAGCACCACGAACAGCGCGATCTGCCCGAGCGGCGCGGAGAAGACCGCCCCGGGCAGCATCGCCCGTACCGCGGCCCAGCCGAACACGCCGCCCAGCACCACGCCGACCAGCGCCCCGATCAGGCCGAGCATCAGCGCCTCGACGGAGAGCATGCGCCGCAGCTGCGGCCGGGTCAGCCCGAGCGCCCGCAGCAGTGCCGACTCCCTGGTGCGCTCGTGCACCGACAACGACAGGGTGTTGGCGATGCCCAGCAGCGAGATCAGGATCGCCAGCCCGAGCAGCCCGGTGACAATCATGAGCAGCATGTCCAGGGTCTCGTCGAACTGCCCGCGTACCTCGGTCGAGCTGGCCATCTGGACGGTGGGATGGGCCGCGATCGCGGCCATGACCACCTGGCGGGCCTGGTCGGCCGCCACGCCGTCGCGGATGTTGATCATCACGCGGGAGTCCGGCACGCGGTCGTAGTAGGTGTCGAACGGCCGCTCGGCGACGGTGAGCGGCGGCAGGGTGGAGTTCGTCCCGGCGAGGACGGCGACGACCTTCAGCGGCACCGACCCGGCCCGCTCGGTCCTGACCGTGACCGTGTCGCCGACCTTGACGCCCAGCGCGGAGGCCGCGTGGTCGAGCAGGGCGACCTGCCCGGCCGACAGGCCCGCCATCGAGCCGGACAGCACTTCGGGGGTGACGGTCCCGTGGTAGGTGCCGATGTCGAAGCGCCGGTCGCCCACCTTGCCCGGGGTCTCGCGGATCTGCAGGACCGAGGCCAGCTCGGGCCGGCCGCGCAGCTTCTCGGCCACCGACCGGGGCACCCCGCTGTCCTGCACCTGGCCGGCCAGCATGTAGTCGACGGGGAACTGCTCGTCGAGCTTGTTCCACACGGTCAGCCGGGTGGAGGCGCTGAGCACCGAGATCAGCGTCATCAGCGTGACGCCGATGGTGAGCGCGACCGTGGTGGTGGCGGCGCGCCGGGGGTTGCGGGCCGAGTTGTCCAGCGCGAGGCGTCCGGGCACGCCGAACAGCTTGGCCGGGACCCAGCCCACCACCGCGCTCAGCGGCCTGACCAGCACCGGCCCGAGGATCAGCACGGCCAGGAAGACCAGCGCGCCGCCGGCCATCACGACGAACAGCGTGCTCGGCTCGCCCGCCGGCAGAGCCGCCACGCCGAACGCGGTCGTCCCGGCCCCGGCCAGCAGGAACAGCCCGGCGAACACCCAGCGCAGCAGGCCGGTGCGGAAGTCCTGCTCCTCCGGCTGGGCGCGCAGCGCCGCGACCGGCGGCACGTGGGTGGCCGCCCGTGCGGGCAGCAGGGCCGCGAACATGGTGACCACCAGGCCGACGGCCAGGCCGATGCCGATGGTGACCGGCGTCAGCGCGACCGCCGCGTCGGTGGGCATGGGGGCGTCGAACGCGGCCAGCAGCGTCAGCGCGAGCACGGCCAGCCCGTACCCGGCGAGCAGGCCGAGCGCGGAGGCGAGCAGCCCGACCGCGAGCGACTCCAGCACGATCGAGCCGAACACCTGCCCGCGCGTCGCGCCGATGCAGCGCAGCAACGCCATCTCGCGGGTGCGCTGCGCGACGAGGATGGTGAAGGTGTTGTAGATGACCAGCGCGGCCACCATCATCGCCACGGCCCCGAACAGCAGCAGGCCGACGGTCAGCGTGCGCATCGACAGCCCGGCCGAGGCCGCCAGGTCGTCGGCCAGCTCCGCGCCGGACTTGACCTCGTACGCGCCGCCGAGCGCCGCCGCGACGGCCTGCTTCAGCCCGGGGGCCGAGCCGGCGACGTCGATCTCGCGGTAGCCCTTCGCGCCGGTCATGCGCTGCGCGGTGGCCGCGGTGAAGCCGACCGCGCCGGTGAAGGACAACTCCAGGTCCACGCCGGGGTCGAGCAGGCCGACCAGCCGGAACCGCTGCGGCGCCTGCTCGCGGTCGAGCACGGTGATCGTGTCGCCGAGCCGCAGGCCCTGCGACTTGGCGGTGTTCTTGTCCAGCACGGCCGCCTGGTCGTCGCTGCCGGGGCCGGTGCCCGCGACGATCGAGGTGCGGTCCAGCGGGCCGGGGACGATGGACAGGGCCGTGGTCGGGCTGCTGCCGACCGCCCTGCCGTCCTTGCCGAGCAGCGGCGCGGGGGCGCGGATCAGGCCCTGTGCCTCGGTCACGCCCGGGAGGGCGCGCACCCGTTCGAGCGCCTTGTCCGGCAGGACGCCGTCGCGCTCCTTGGGCAGGACGGCCACGTCCACCTTGTCCGCGTCGGCGGTGACGCGCTGGGAGAAGCCCGCCTGGATGGTGTCGTTCAGCACGAACGTGCCCGCGATGAAGCCCACGCCCAGCGTGATCGCCAGCGAGGTGAGCAGCAGCCTGAGCTTGTGCGCGCGCAGCCCGGCCAGCGCCGTCTTCAGCACCTCAGCCCTCCAGCTTCACGAGCGTGTCCAGGACCGCCTGCGGCGACGGCGAGGTGATCTCGGTGACCAGCTCGCCGTCGCGCAGGAACACCACCCGGTCGGCGTACGCCGCCGCGACCGGGTCGTGCGTGACCATGACGATGGTCTGGCCCAGCTCGCGGACCGAGGTGCGCAGGAAGGAGAGGATCTCCGAGCCGCTGCGCGAGTCGAGGTTGCCCGTGGGCTCGTCGGCGAAGATCACCTGCGGCTTGCTGATCAGGGCCCTCGCCACGGCCACGCGCTGCTGCTGGCCGCCCGACAGCTCGCTCGGCCGGTGCCCGAGGCGGTTCCGCAGCCCGACGGTGTCGATGACCCGGGCGAACAGCTCCTCGTCCGCCTGCCGGGCGGCGATGTCCAGGGGCAGCCTGATGTTCTGCTCGGCGGTCAGCGTGGGCAGCAGGTTGAACGCCTGGAAGATGAAGCCGATCCGCTCCCGGCGCAGCAGCGTGAGCTGCCGGTCGGCCAGGCCGGTCAGCTCCACGTCACCGATGTGCACCGTGCCCGAGGTGGCGGTGTCGAGGCCGGCCAGGCAGTGCATGAGCGTCGACTTGCCGGAACCGGACGGCCCCATGATCGCCGTGAAGGCGCCGGTCGCGAAGGCCACGTCCACGCCGCGAAGGGCGTGGACCTGGGCGTCGCCCTGGCCGTACACCTTGGTCAGGGCCTTGGCCACCACCGCGGGCGGGGCCGCGCGCCAGGACTCGGTGAGGGTCACGTTCACTCCTTGTCGCAATTTCTCGTCGCGACCAACGCTAGGAGTGGAAAGTTCAGGATTTGTGGGCCCTGAGGAGGGACTTCGTGTAGGACCTCAGACGACCCCCGTCAGACTTTCGGCCGATGCGAGGGCACGACGAGCCCCGCCTCGTACGCGTACACGACCACCTGGGCCCGGTCCCGCAGCCCCAGCTTGGCCAGTACGCGGCCCAGATGCGTCTTCACGGTGGCCTCGGCGACCTCAAGGCGGTTGGCGATCTCCATGTTGGACAGGCCGCGGGCCACCATGAGCAGCACCTCCCGCTCGCGCGGGGTCAGCTCGGTCGCCGCGGGCAGCTCCTCCACGGGTAACTGGGCGGCGAACCGGTCGAGCAGCCTGCGCAGCGTGCGCGGCGAGACCACCGCGTCGCCCGCGTGCACCTGCCTGATGGCGTTGACGAGGTCGGCGGGCGGCACGTCCTTCAGCAGGAACCCGGCCGCGCCCGCCTTGACCGCGGCCAGGGCGTACTCGTCGAGGTCGAACGTGGTCAGGATGAGCACCTTCGGCCCGTCGATGCGCCTGGTCGCCTCGACGCCGTCCATGCGCGGCATGCGGACGTCCATGAGCACGACGTCCACCTCGACGCGTTCCAGCAGCTCCAGGGCCGCCTCGCCGTCGCCGGCCTCGGCCACCACGTCGATGTCGGGCTGGGCGCCGAGGACCATCTTGAACCCGGCCCGCAGCAGTTCCTGGTCGTCGACCAGCATGACTCTGATCATCACGCCGCCCTGGCCGTCGGGAGGCGGGCCAGCACCTCGAAGCCGCCGCCGGTCAGGGGGCCCGCCGAGACCGCGCCGCCGTACATGCCGACGCGTTCGCGCATGCCGATCAGGCCGTGCCCGTCGGGGCTGCGCGGCGCGGCGGCGCCCCGGCCGTCGTCGGTCACCCGGACGACCAGCTCGGGGCCGCCGTAGTCGATCTCGACCCGCGCGTGGACGTGCGGGCCGCCGTGCTTGAGCGCGTTCGTCAGCGCCTCCTGGACGATGCGGTAGACGGCGAGCTGCTGCCCTTCGGGAAGCTCGCCGGGCACGCCGCCGATCCGCAGGCTGGCGGGGACGCCGGCGCCGCGTACCAGCTCTTCGAGCTGTCCCAGGCCGGGTTGCGGGGTGTACTCGGTGTCGTCGTCCTCGCTCTCGCGCAGCACGCCGACCATCCTGCGCATCTCGGCCAGGGCCGCCCGCCCGGTCTTGGAGATGTTCCGTACGGCCAGCCGGGCCTGCTCGGGGTCGCTGTCGAGGGCGAAGCCGGCGCCGTCGGCCTGCACCACCATCACGCTGACGTTGTGGGCCACCACGTCGTGCAGCTCCCTGGCGATCCTGGTCCGCTCGGCCGCCGCGGCCATCCTGGCCTGCTGGTCGCGTTCGCGCTCGGCCCGTTCGGCGCGTTCCTCCAGCCCTTCGAGGTAGCGTCGGCGGGTGTTGGCGTACAGGCCGGCGAGCCAGATGGTGACGACGAAGATCGAGCCGCTGAAGAACATGCCGAAGGTGGCCACGGACCAGTTCACCAGCGCCAGGAAGATCCCCAGCTCGGCCACCAGCCCGGCCGCCAGGGCCCATCGGAAGGCGCACTCGGAGGCGACCGTCCAGAGCGCCACCATGACCGCGAGGTTGGCGGGCAGCGGGTCGACGTGGGCCAGCCACTGGCCGAAGGAGAGCAGCGCGACCGCCGCGTACGCCGCCAGCGGCCTGCGCCGCCAGAGCAGCGGCAGCATCAGCAGCACCGAGAGCGCCACGTAGCCGGGCACGCCCAGGTATCTGCTGCCCTGCGCCGGGGTGAGCCAGGCGTAGGGAATCGCCAGGAGCAAGCTGAAGACGGCGAGGGGGGCGACCCGCAGGACGCTCGCCAGCCCGCCGTGGCGCCTCGACCACGCCCGTACCCTGCCGAACACATCATCACGATATGTAAGCCCCGCCGGGGGTTTGTCCGCCTCAAGGGGGAAGTCCGACTACGACCCAGGTCTTACATGGGTCTTACGGCGGACCGGGCATGGTGGTTCATGGGAGCGCCCCTCGCGGGCGAGTAAAGGGAGATCGTGATGGCGGATCATGATCGAGACGCGGGTCGCGCGGTGAAGAGGAAGCACCGCGCGACCCGACCTCCCGAGCCGCCGCCGGTGCGTGTGCGGGCGGGGGGACTCGAACCCCCACAGTGTCTCCACCAACAGGACCTAAACCTGCCGCGTATGCCATTTCGCCACGCCCGCGATCCCGCCGAGGCGGGCTGGGAACAGCTTAGCGCTCCGGCCGTCGCCGGGCAGCCTTCCGCGACGACCGCGGGCCCCTGGTGCGCAGGGCCCGCGGACCGGGGTCAGGCCAGGCCGAGCTTCTTCTTGAGCGAGGCCACGTGGCCGGTGGCCTTCACGTTGTAGAGCGCCTGCTCGATCTTCCCGTCGGCGTCGATCACGAACGTCGAGCGGATCACGCCGATCATCTCCTTGCCGTAGAGCTTCTTCGGGCCGTACGCGCCGTACGCCTGGTGGACGGCCAGCTCCGGGTCCGACAACAAGGGGAAGGTCAGGGCGTCGCGGGCGACGAACTTGGCCAGCTTCTCGGGCTTGTCCTTCGACACGCCGAGGACGGCGAAACCCTCGCCGGTCAACTGGCTCAGGTTGTCACGGAAGTCGCAGGCCTGTTTGGTGCAGCCCGGCGTCATCGCGGCGGGGTAGAAATAGAGGATCACCCTCTTGCCGCGAAGGCTGTCGAGGGAGACGGTGCCGCCGTCGGCGGTGGGTAGCGTGAACTCGGGCGCGGCGTCGCCGGGCGCGAGCTTGGTCTCTGTCATGGGCCCTCCTGAGTTCTCCCGGCAAACCTACCGGCCTGGCCGCTGTGCCGTACGGCACGCCGACCTGACAGACTGATCACGACCAGAACGGACGGAGCTCGCGACGGACCGCGTGGCGGGCGCGACCACGCGTACGGTCGGAAGGAGAGCCATGGCTGACACCGATCCCGACGAGTTGGAGCGGCGGATCGCGCGCACGCGCGCGGAGTTGGCGCAGACGGTCGACGCCATCGCCGACCGGGTGAGCCCCAAGCGGGTCGCCGAGCGTACGGTCGCCGATGTCAGGAGCAGGGCGGGCCACCTTGTGGCGTCCGTGGGGGACGCCCTCGGGGTGACCGCCCGCCCGGTCGACTACGGCGACAAGCCCGAAGGGGTGTGGGACGAGGAGCAGCCCAACCTGGCGCCGGTGCTCATCGGCGTCGGCGCGGTGCTGGTCGTCGGCGCCGCGATCGTCCTGTTCCGGCGCAGGCGCCGCCGGCGCTGAACACCGGGGCCGGGGCCGGGGTCACAGGAACGTCCTGCCCTCGCCCCGGTACGTGGGCACCGACTCGGCCAGGGCGTCGCCGTCCACGAGGTGGAGGGTGTCGAAACGCTCGCACATCTCGCCCGCCTTGGCGTGCCTGAACCACACCCGGTCCCCGACCCGCAGCTCCTGGGCCGCCTGGCCCAGCAGCGGGGTCTGCACCTCGCCCGCGCCCTCGTCCTGCGCGTACCGCAGGCCGGCGGGCAGGTACGGCTGAGGCAGGCGGCTCGGCCCGGGAGGGCCGGAGGCGAGGTAACCGCCACCCAGCACCGTCACCGTGTCCGGCCCCGGGCGGCGGACGACCGGCAGCGCGAACAGGGCCGCCGGACGCCCGCTGAAGCGCCGGTAGAAGTCGAACAGCCGCGGGTGGAAGAAGCCCGAGCCGGCGGCGACCTCGGTGACCGCCTTCTCCCTGACCGTCGTCTCGATCGAGCCGGTGCCGCCGCCGTTGACGAACTCCAGGTCGGCGACCTGGCGTACGGCGTTCACGACGCGACCTCGGCGGACGATCAGCTCGCGGGCCGAGCGGGCCTGCATGAGCCGGACGACCCGGGCGAAGGCGGCGTTGCCCGGCGGGGCGTCGCCGACCCCGGCGATCTGCGCCTCGTAGGCCATGAGCCCCACCAGACGGAACCCGGGACGCTTGGCGATGGCCGTGGCCAGCTCGGCGGCCTGGTGGGGCTCGCGTACGGGGGAGCGGAGCGCGCCGGCCCGGAACTTGCCGCCGAGTGCGACGTAGCCGGCGTCCAGGTCGAGGGAGAGCCGCAGTTCGGCCCTGGGGTGCACGTCCGACACGGCCCTCTCGACGAAGTCGAGCTGCTCGCGGGAGTCGACGGTGATCGCGATCTCGGCGGCGGCGCGCGGGTCGGCGGCCAGGGCGGCGAGCGCCTGCCGGTCGGCCGTCGGGTAGGCGACCAGGATGTCGGTGAAGCCCTCGCCGGCCAGCCACAGGGCCTCGGGGAGGGTGAAGGCCATGATGCCGCGGAAGCCGTCCATGGCCAGGATGCGTTCCAGGACGGCGCGGCTGCGTACGGACTTGCTGGCCACCCGGATGGGCTTGCCCGCGGCGCGGCGTACCAGGTCGGCCGCGTTGGCCCGCATGGCCGCCAGGTCGAGGATCGCGAAGGGCGGTTCGAGCGCCGCGGTGGCGCGGTCGTAGCGCTGGCGGTCATCCATAGCAGCAGGGTAACGGCATATCGGGCTAATGAATATGAGGGGGGTTCATATTACTTCGCGGCCCCGGGGCGGCAGGTGGCAGGTGGCCCGGCGGTCCTGTCCGTGGGGGGCGTCCTCGTTGACCGCGCTCTATGCGGGCGGTGTGACGCCGGAGAGGTTCGCATTCCTTGGTGCGGCCGTAATGATCGGGCAAATGGGCGGCGAGGGCGCGGACGCGGCCCCCGCGCACCCATGTACGTCTGTCGTTGTGATGACCACGCTTCAGCAGATGGTGCCCGCAGCCATCACCGCCCAGCACACCGGGCTGCGCAGGGCGAGAAGGGCGCTGAGACCGGCACGTACGCTGCCCGGCGCCCTCGTCGCCCTCTTCCTGGCCGCCGTGCTGGGCGCGACGACCGCCGAGGTGGTGACGTCGTTGCTCGGCAAGCCGCTCGGCTGGGTCCCGGTGAACGAGGCGATCGAGCTGGCCGGCGCGCGGACGTGGCCGCAGGTCTCCTCCGCCGCGCTGCTCACCGCCGGGGCCGGGCTGCTGATGTTGCTGCTCGCGATCGTGCCGGGACGCTCCAGGACGGTCCCGGTCGAGACGTCCGACCCGCTCGTCGTCATCGGCATCACCCGCGCCGGGCTGCGCCGGACCCTGCGCTCGGCCGCCCAGAAGGCGAACGGCGTGGACCGGGCCCGCGTACGGCTGCGCCGGCGCACCATCGAGGTCACCGTCCTGACCGGGCCGGAGAGCTCGGGCGCGATGCTCCGGCAGGTCGGCACGGCGGTCGGCGACCGGCTGGCCGGCGTCGGCACGCTCGGCACCGGCGAGGTCGTCGTCCGGTTGCGCAGGAAGGGCGTGTGATGCGGCAGTACACGGGCAACCGCGTCGGCCTGGCCCTGGTCGGGCTCACCCTGCTGGGCGCGGGCGGCTACGGCTGGCTGCGCGGCCGGGGCCTGCTCTTCGACCTGCCGCGCAACGCCAAGGTCCTGCCCGCCGAGTTCGCCCGTACGCTGGCCGCCGACCCCTGGACGTTGTGGCTGTTGGCCTTCGCCATGCTGATCCTGGCCATGCTCGCCGTGCGCTGGCTGCTGCTCAGCCTGGGGTGGGGCCGCCGGGGCGCGGCCAGCGGCACCGGCACGGCCATGCTGTGCGTGGGCCTCAAAGGCGTGGACGGCCTGGGCCGGGCGGGCGTACGGGTCGCCGACAACGGCCTGCGCGTCGCCCTGACCTGCCCCTCCGACGCGGACGTCGGCGCGGTGGTGACCAAGCTCGACCAGGACATCGTCGGCCGCATCCGCCGTGAGGTACGCGACGACGAGACGCCGGCGGTCGTCCGCGTCCACGTCCGCCGCCAACCGGCCGAGCGCCGCTGACCACTCAACCGGCTGCTCGTACCTGAAGGGAGAAGGCGCGGACCAGCGCCTTCGTCGTCGAATCCGATCGGGAGGTCGTCATTCACCGCATCATCGGCGCTTTCGCCGCCGCAGCCCTCGCTCTCACCTTCGCCACGCCCGCCGCACACGCGGCGACGGGTGACGGTTTCCCGCTGATCCCCTGCAAGATCGGGGACGACGGCCAGATGCACTGCGTGGGAGACCACCTGGCCGGCCTACTGGCCCAGGCGCTCAGCCCCGCGTTCGGCCTGGTCTGCGTGGACGAGCACACCACCACGGTCATCTGCCGCTCGTCCGCCTGACACGCAGGACGACCAGGGCTCCTCCCACCCGGAGGGGCCCTGACGCGTCAGCACTCGATCACGTTGACGGCCAGGCCGCCGCGTGAGGTCTCCTTGTACTTGTCCAGCATGTCGCGGCCGGTGTCGCGCATGGTCTTGATGGCCTTGTCCAGCGCCACGAAGTGGCGGCCGTCGCCGCGCAGCGCGATCCGGGCGGCCGTGATGGCCTTGTTGGAGGCCACGGCGTTGCGCTCGATGCACGGGATCTGCACCAGGCCGCCGATCGGGTCGCAGGTGAGCCCCAGGTTGTGCTCGATGCCGATCTCGGCGGCGTTCTCCACCTGCTCGGGGGTGCCGCCCATGACCTCGGTGAGCCCGGCCGAGGCCATCGAGCAGGCCGAGCCCACCTCGCCCTGGCAGCCGACCTCGGCGCCGGAGATCGAGGCGTTCTCCTTGAACAGCACGCCGATCGCGGCCGCCGTGAGCAGGAAGCGCACCACGCCGTCGTCGTCGGCTCGCGGGACGAACCTGGTGTAGTACGTCAGCACGGCCGGGATGATGCCGGCGGCGCCGTTGGTGGGCGCGGTGACGATGCGGCCGCCCGCGGCGTTCTCCTCGTTGACGGCCAGGGCGAACAGCGCCACCCAGTCCATCGCCTGGAGCGGGTCCTTCTCGGCCGACTCGGCCTGCAGCCGCCGGTGGAGCTGGTTGGCCCGGCGCTTGACCTTCAGGCCGCCGGGCAGCACGCCCTCCTTGGCGATGCCGCGCCGCACGCACTCCGACATCACGCGCCAGAGGTTGAGGATGCCCGAGCGGATCTCCTCCTCGGTGCGCCCGAACGCCTTCTCGTTCTCCAGCATCAGGGCGGAGATCGACAGGCCGGTGTTCGAGCAGTGCTTGAGCAGCTCCTCGCCCGAGGCGAACGGGTACGGCAGGACGGTGTCGTCGGGCTTGATGCGGTCGGCGCCCGTGGCCTTCTCGTCCACGACGAAGCCGCCGCCGACGGAGAAGTAGACCTTCTCGCGCAGGGTCTCGCCCTGCTCGTCGCGGGCGGTGAAGCGCATGCCGTTGGGGTGCTCGGGCAGGGAGATCTTGCGTTCGAAGACGAGGTCCTGGCCCACGACGAAGGGGATCTCGCGGGCGCCGAACAGCGTGACCGTGCCCGAGGCGCGCATCTCGGCCAGGCGGGCGTCGATGGAGTCGACGTCGACCAGCTCGGGCTTCTCGCCGGACAGGCCCAGCAGCACCGCCTTGTCGCTGCCGTGGCCCTTGCCTGTCAGGCCGAGCGAGCCGTACAGGATGACCTCGACGCGGGCCACGCGGGGGAGCAGGCCGTCGTCGTGCAGTCCGCGGGCGAACTTGTGCGCGGCGGCCATCGGGCCGCCGGTGTGGGAGCTGGACGGTCCGATGCCGATCTTGAAGAGGTCGAAGACGCTGATCGCCATTGATGGGCGCCCTTCAGTTCAGAAAAAGCCGGGGCCCGACGCGGGCCCCGGCGTCGATGTCAGGACTCGCCCGAGGTGAGCGCCGTGTACTCCTCGGCGGACAGCAGGTCCTCCGCGTCGCCTTCCATGCGGACGCGGAACATCCAGCCGTCGCCGTACGGGTCGGTGTTGGCCAGCGACGGGTCGTCGACCACGGCCTGGTTCACCTCGACGATCTCGCCGCCGACGGGCGAGTAGATCTCGCTCACCGACTTGGTGGACTCGACCTCGCCGACCGAGTCACCCGTCTCGACGGTCGCACCGACCTCGGGGAGCTGCACGAAGACGACGTCACCAAGAGCCTCGGCGGCGAAGGCCGTGATGCCGACGGTCACGGTGATGCCGTCGTCCACGCCCGACACCCACTCGTGTTCCTTGGTGTAGCTCAGGTCGTCAGGGATGTTGCTCACTTGTTCCTCCTGTAGAAGGGCAGCTCGACCAGGTCCATAGGTTCTTGGCTGCCCCGGATGTCCACGGCCAGACCTGTGTCGGCCCCGGTGTCCACGTAGGCCATCGCGATGGGCTTCCCCAGGGTCTGGGAGGGCGCACCGCTCGTGACCTCGCCGACGACGGCGCCGTCGCGGGTGACCGGGTAGCCGTGACGCGGCACCCGGCGGCCCTTGGCGACCAGGCCGACGAGGCGGCGGCGGGGCTGGTCGTCCTTGACCGCCTCCAGTGCCGCCCTGCCGACGAAGTCACCGGGCTTGTCGAATTTCACCACTCTGCCCAGCCCCGCGTCGAACGGGGTCAGGTCGGAGCTCAGCTCGTTGCCGTAGAGCGGCATGCCGGCCTCCAGCCTGAGGGTGTCGCGGCTGGACAGGCCGGCGGCCTTGAGCCCGTACGGCTCGCCCGCCGCCTCCAGGGCGCGCCAGAGCGGCACGGCGTCCTGGTTGGCGACGAACAGCTCGAAGCCGTCCTCGCCGGTGTAGCCGGTACGGGCGATGAGCGCCTGGCGGCCGTCGACCTGGCCGGGCAGGCCCGCGTAGTACTTGAGGCCGTCGAGATCGGCGTCGGTGAGCGTGGCCAGGATCTCCTGGGCCCTCGGGCCCTGGATCGCGATGAGGGCGTACTGCTGGGAGCGGTCATCGACCACCACGTCATACGACTTAGTGCGATTTTTCAGTTCATCCGCGACTTTGTCGGAGTTCGAGGCGTTGGCCACCACCATGAACTCCTCGTCCGCCAGCCGGTAGACGATCAGGTCGTCGAGCACCCCGCCGCGCTCGTCCACGATCATCGTGTACCTGGCCCGGCCGGGCACGAGCGCCGACAGGTGGCCGACCAGCGCGTAGTCGAGGGCGTCGGCGGCCTGCGGGCCGGTCAGGAAGATCTCGCCCATGTGCGAGAGGTCGAACAGCCCGGCCGCCTCGCGTACGGCTTTGTGCTCCGCCGACTCGCTGCCGTACCGGAGCGGCATGAGCCACCCGGCGAAGTCGGTCAGCGTGGCGCCTAGGGCCTCGTGGACGTCTCGTAGCGGCGTAGGTCGGGACATTTGTCGCACCTCAGGACAGGATTGGATGCCAGCATCCTCCCCCTCTGTCATGGATGCCTGAGAGCTTCGCCCGAGTTTTACCGGACTTTCACCTTCGGCGAGGCCCCAGGGCCTGCTTTCCAGAGGTCACCTCCCCGTAAGAACGCCTTACAGGGCTGCCGCGCGGTCCTTTGCCTTGAGAGGTTCGCGGGGAGGGCTTGCTCCTTCAGGGACCCTGACCGGATGTCAGAGTGCTCTCCCGCACGGTTTCGCCGGTGATGTCCGTCAGCCTAGTGCCGTCATGGGGGTGTTGTCGCGCTTCGCCCCTGTATCTGGCAGCACACCGCACGCAGCGAAAAGCGGCCGCGGCCCCGGAGAGGCGGGGCCGCGGCCGCGTTGGTGGCCGCGCGCGAGCCGGTCATGGCAGGTCAGCTCGCACGCGGCGGCCTGGAGGCGGGCCGGTGCGAACCGGCCCGCGTGCGGATCAGGCGCGCGCCCAGAGGGCGGGCACGTTCGGCGGCTCCCAGCCCGGCAGGCTGGTGTGCGCCTGGAGGCAGCGGTAGCCGACCCCCTGGTAGGTGACGACGTCCCCGGCCGTGTACGGCTTGTAAGCCGTCCAGGTGGTGCCCTGGCCGTCCCCTCCGACGGTCAGGGTGAAGGAGGCGGAGTGGTCCGCCGTCGCCCCGTCGCCGTTGATCCCTATGGTGTACGTCCCCGCCGCGACGCCGCTGGTGGTGGCGACCGTGACGGTGGACGACTGGCCCGCCTGGATCGTGGACGGGCTGAAGGAGACGGTGACCCCGCTCGGCACGTTCCCGGCGGAGAGCGCGACGCTCTGCGCCTGGCCGGACGTGACCTGGGTACTGACCGCCGCGGTAGCCGACTGACCGGCCTGGACCGATGCCGACGACGGGGTCACCGAGATCGAGTAGTCGTTCTCCGTGGGCGTGCCGGTGCCCACGGCGAGCTTCCATATGGCGTACGCGATGGCGTCGGTGTTGCGGTCGAGCGCCGTGGTGTTGACGGCGCTCGGGTAGCTGTCGCACGCGCTGTGGTAGCAGCGGTCGAACGCCTGCCCGGCCGAGCCTCCCCACTTGGCGGCCTGCGCCGAGCTCTTGACCGCCCCGGCCCCCGTGGCCAGGCCGCCGACCCGTACGCCGGCGCTCTTGAACGAGGCGTGGTCGCTGCGGCCGTCGCCTTCCCTGTCCCCCTCGGTCTGCAGGCCGATGGTGGCGAAGTAGTCGTTGAAGGTCCGCTGGATCGCCGCGTCGTCGTCGTAGACGAAGTAACCGGCGTTGGTCGAGGCGATCATGTCGAAGTTCAGGTACACCTCGACGCCGCTCGCGCCGCCGTTCTGGACGTAGTACCTGGACCCGACCATGCCCGCTTCCTCGGCGCCCCACCAGCCGAACCGCACGTGCTTGGTGAGCGTGGGCCTGCGGGCGGCGAGGGTGAGGGCGTTCTCCAGGAGCGCGGCCGAGCCGGAACCGTTGTCGTTGATCCCGGGTCCGGCCGCGACGCTGTCGAGGTGGGCGCCCAGCATCAGGGTCTGGTTGGCCGGGCCGCCCGGCCAGTCGGCGATCAGGTTGCTGCCGCCGCTGAAGCTCTGCACCCGGGTGGTGAACCCGGCCGCGTCGAGCTTGCCCTTGATGTAGTTGATCGAGGCGGTGAAGCCCGGCCTGCCCGAGGCGCGGTTGCCGCCGTTGCTCGTGGCGATGGACTGCAACTGGCTCAGATGCGCCGTCACGTTCGAGACGGGGATGTCGGGCGCGGGGTCGGCGGCGGCGCCGGCCGGTCCGGCCGGCGTGGTGAGGGTGAGGGCGAGCGCGGCGGTGGCCGCGGCGCCCAGCCTGAGCATGGCGTTCACGATCTGTGGCTCCTGAAGGGGGCTCCAAAGGGGCTGGGCGGCCACCCCGGCGTGACCGCCCAGGTCGTGCGACTTAGACCGGCTGCCAGAGGGCAGGGGTGTTGGGCGGCTCCCAGCCCGGCAGGCTCGTGTGCGCCTGGAGGCAGCGGTAGCTGACGCCCTGGTACGTGACGGTCTGTCCGGCCGTGTAGGCCGTGTAGGTCTGCCACGTGGTGCCCTGGCCGCCGCCCACCGTCAGGCTGAAGGAGGCGGAGTGGTCGGCGCTCGCGCCGTCGGCGTTCAGATTGATCGTGTACGTGCTGGGCGTCACGCCGCTCGTGGTCGCGAACGTCACCGTGGACGACTGCCCGGCGGTGATCGTGGACGGGCTGAAGCTGACCGTCACGCCCGAGGGCACGTTGCTCGCCGACAGGGCGATGCTCTGCGCCTGGCCGGCGGTGACCTGCGTGCTGACCGTGGCGGTGGCCGACGAGCCGGCCTGCACCGAGGCCGACGACGGGGTCACGGCGAACGCGTAGTCGTTCGGCGAGCTCTGCCCGATCTGCAGGTTGTAGGTGGCCTGCCGGTCCACGTCGGTGCCGTCGGCCGTGATCGCGATCGAGTGGTTGCCCTGCGGGCTGCTCGCCGAGGTGCTGATCGTCAGCGTGGAGGTCTGGCCCGCGGTGATCGTGGCGGGGCTGAACGAGGCGGTCACGCCGGCCGGCAGGGTGCCGGTCCGCAGGGTGATCGACTGCGCCGAGCCGCCGGTCACGGTGGTGCTGACCGTGGCCGTGGTGGACTGGCCCGGCGTGACGCTGCCGGAGGCGGGGTTCAGGTTGACCGAGAAGTCGTTGCTGCCCTGGGTGCAGCTCGGCTCGCCGGACTGGGCCCGTACGCTGACGCCGTCCCAGGCGTTCTTGACCACGTTGAACTCGGTGCAACTGCCCGGGTACAGGGTCTTGGCGGCCTGGAGGGTGGCGACCCTGGCCTTGGCGTGCGTCCACGGCTGGGTCTTCGTGTTCAGCGCGGACATGAACACCTCACCGGCCTTGCGGATGCCGATGCCGGTGATCGCGGCGCCGTTGTCGCACCGGGTGCTCGCGGGCTTGCCCGAGGGGTTGGTGCCCTCGGCCACGAGGTAGAACCAGTGGTTCTGCGGGCCGGCCGCCGCGTGCACCTCGGTGCTGGGGATGGAGGCGCTGTAGCAGTTGGGGTGGCTGAGGGCCGACGGGTTGTACATGTTGCGGATCGGCCCGGCCCCGGAGAGGTTGACCTCCTCGCCGACCAGGTAGTCCGGCGGGTCGTTCGGGTTGTTGGCGTACGCCTCGGTGAGCGCGCCGAAGATGTCGCCGGTGGACTCGTTCATGCCGCCGGTCTCGTTGCCGCTGCCCGAGCCGCCGCTGGTGAACTGGAAGATGCCGTGGCCGAACTCGTGGCCGACGACGTCCATCGACGTGAGCTGCTGGGAGTTGGCGGAGTTGTGGCCGAAGGAGCCGTACTGGCCGTTCCAGTAGGCGTTGACGTCGGCCAGGCCGACGCGGGCCGGGTAGCCGCCGCCCTGGCCGTTGATGCCGTTGCGGCCGAGCCAGGCGCTCAGCATGTCCCATTCGCGCTGCGCGGCGTACAGGGCGTCGACGCAGGCGGTCTCCAGGTTCGTGCCCGAGCCGTTGCCCCAGGTGTCGGTGGTCTTCGTGTACGGCGAGCCGTTCTGGCCGCCGCACGCCACGCCGCTCCTGCGGGGGTCGCGCATCGTGTACGCGGGGCTGGTGTCGATGGTGACGGTGCCGACGTAGTAGCTGTTGCCGGTGCCGTCGCGCACCTCGTCCCAATCGTCGATGACCCTGCCGGTGAGGGCGTCCACGTAGACGTGGAGCTTGGTCTCGTGGCCGGTGGCGTTGGCGCCGGTGACCAGGACCTCCCAGGCCAGCCGCGGGGTCGTCGTGGTGGCGTGGACGGACAGCACGGGCGTGGCGACGGTCTCGACCCTGGCCACCTTGGCCCTGGCCGTCACCGCGGCCTGGGCCGCGGTCACCTTCGCCTTCGTGCCGATCCCGATCTTCGTGCGCTGTCCGGTGGCGACCGTGTCGACCACCGCGCCGGACGCGTCCGTGGCGACGACCACGTCGCCGCCGTATACGGGCAGGCCCGCGTGCTCACGGGCGTAGGTCAGGTACTGCAGGCCGCGGACGCCTTCGACGGTGGACGTCAGCGTGAACGTGTCCTGCTCGGATGCCAGCAATGCCGCCGAGTCGGCCAGGATCGCGTTGTGTGCGGTCGCGATCGCGTTCCTGCGCTCGTCGGGGCTGGGAGGATCGGCCACCTGCGACGCTTGGGCCGCGGCGCTCGTGGCGCCCACAAGCGAGCTGGCGGTCAGGGCTAGCGCGAGCATTGCGGCAGCCCCCAACCTGAGTTTGGGGTTCACTCTCTGGCTCCTCAGGGGGGTGTGGAGTGGAAGAGCCCCGGCCGGCTGGGGATGAACACAGGGTGACACCGGGATGGCGCGGCCCGGTACCCAACAAGTTTCCTATAACGCGGTGATATGGCCCCCTGAGCTGGGATTTCGTGCCGTTTGAGGTCACAGAAAAGGTAAAGAAGCTTTCCAGTAACGGCCTCAGCAGGCCGCCGTGAACGCCTCGAAGAGCGCCAGGCCGTCGCCCGCCTCCGGATGCCACTGGACCGCCACCGCGAACCCGGCGGCGTCGAGCTCCACCGCCTCGATCGTCCCGTCGGCGGCCGTGGCGGTGACCGAGAGCCCCGGGGCGAGCCGGTCGATGGCCTGGTGGTGGTAGTGCGGGACCGTCACCGGGTCCGTGCCGAGCGCCTTGGCCAGGCGGCTGCCGGGGACGGGCGCGACCGGCAGGTGGCCGAACTCGCCGGGCGCGGGCGAGTGGCCGGTGTGCCCGGTCACGTAGGGCAGGTGCTGGTGCAGGCTGCCGCCGAGCAGCACGTTGAGCACCTGGAGGCCCCGGCAGACGCCCAGGAACGGCAGCCCCGCCTCCAGGGCCGCCGACAGGAGGGCGAACTCGGCCTCGTCCCGGAACTCCCGGACGTAGCCGGTGCGCTCGTGCGG
Source organism: Nonomuraea sp. NPDC052265 (assembly GCF_044547985.1). NCBI lineage: Bacteria > Bacillati > Actinomycetota > Actinomycetes > Streptosporangiales > Streptosporangiaceae > Nonomuraea > Nonomuraea sp. NPDC052265. The sequence goes on along the minus strand of NZ_JBIUBJ010000001.1, from coordinate 99,894 downwards.
CGCCCGGCCGTACCTGGCCGGGTCCACGTCGCCGCCACCGGCCAGGAGGAGACCGTCGAGCCGGCCCACGACCTGGGCGGGCTCGCCGGCCGGCGGCAGCAGCACGGGCTGCCCGCCGGCCTGGACGACCTTCTCGACGTACATGTACGGCAGGAGCGCGACGGGCAGGTCCCACACGGTGAACCGGGCGGGCTCCACGTACGTCGTGATCCCGATGACCGGACGGGTCACAGCGGCGTCACGTACGCACCGGAGATGCCGCCGTCCACCAGGAACTCGGCCCCCGTGATGAAGGAGGCGTCGTCGCTGGCCAGGAACGCGACGGCGGCGGCGATCTCCGACGCCTCGGCGAAGCGGCCCACGGGGACGTGCACCAGCCGCCGCTGGGCCCGCTCGGGGTCCTTGGCGAACAGCTCCCGCAGCAGCGGCGTGTTCACCGGCCCCGGGCACAGCGCGTTGACCCGGATGCCCTCGCGGGCGAACTGCACGCCCAACTCGCGCGACATCGCCAGCACGCCGCCCTTGGAGGCCGTGTACGAGATCTGCGACGTGGCCGACCCCATCACCGCCACGAACGACGCGGTGTTGATGATCGAGCCCTTGCCCTGCCGCCGCATGTACGGGATGGCGTGCTTGCAGCACAGGTAGACGCTGGTCAGGTTGACCTCCTGGACGCGGCGCCAGGCGTCGAGGCCGGTCTCCAGGATCGAGTCGTCGTCGGGCGGGGAGATGCCGGCGTTGTTGAAGGCGATGTCCACGCTGCCGTAGGTCTCGTGGGCCGTGGCGAACATCCGGACGACGTCGTCCTCGCTGGTCACGTCGGCCTTGACGAAGAGGCCGCCGACCTCGCCCGCCGCCTTGGCGCCCGCCTCCTCGTCGATGTCGACGCAGACGACCCTCGCGCCCTCCTGCGCGAACCTGCGCGCCGTGGCCAGCCCGATGCCGCTGCCCGCGCCGGTGATGACGGCCACCCGGTCCTGCAATCGCTGCACTGTACCTACTCCCTGTCCAATTGGTCGTTCACCTTCCTCGTTCGCTTCGCGAAGTGCCTCGTTCCTCAGCCCTTCACTCCGCTCACTGCGTCCGGTTCACTCCCATGAGATGAAGACGTTCTTGGTCTCGGTGAAGGCGGTCAGGGCGTCCGGGCCGAGCTCCCGGCCGAGTCCGGACTGCTTGAAGCCGCCGAACGGGGTCCAGTAGCGCACGGAGGAGTGCGAGTTCACCGACAGGGCGCCCGACTCCACCGCGCGGGCCACCCGCAGCGCCCGGCCGACGTCGCGCGTCCAGATGGACCCGCTCAGCCCGTACGGGGTGTCGTTGGCGATGCGCACGGCCTCCGCCTCGTCGGTGAACGGCACCACCGACACGACCGGGCCGAAGATCTCCTCGGTGAAGGCGCGGTCGGTGACCTTCGAGGTGAGCACGGTCGGCGGGAACCAGTAGCCCTTGCCCTGCGGGCAGTCGCCCTGGAGGTAGGGCGTGCCCTCGACGAAGCCGCGGACCCGTTCCAGGTGCTCGGCGCTGATCAGCGGGCCCATCTCGGTGGACTCGTCGAGCGGGTCGCCGACCTTGACGCCGCGCACCGCCGCCGACAGGCGCTCCAGGAACTCGTCGTACGCCTCGGCCTGGACGAGGATGCGCGAGCGGGCGCAGCAGTCCTGGCCGGAGTTATCGAAGACCGCATAAGGAGCCGTTTTTGCCGCTTTTTCGAGATCCGAGTCGGCGAAGACGATATTTGCGGACTTGCCGCCCAGCTCCAGCGTCACCCGCTTGACCTGCGCCGCCGCCTTGGCGGCGATCTCCTTGCCCACCTCGGTCGAACCGGTGAACACGATCTTGGCCACGCCGGGATGCTCGACCAGCCGGGCGCCCGCGACCTCCCCTGCCCCGGGCAGCACCTGGAGCACCCCCTCGGGGAGGCCCGCCGCCAGGGCCAGCTCGGCCAGCCTCAGCGCCGTGAGCGGCGTCCATTCCGCCGGCTTGACGATCACCGTGTTGCCCGCCGCCAGCGCCGGTGCGACGCCCCACGACATGATCAGCATCGGGAAGTTCCACGGCACGATGACGCCCACCACGCCCAGCGGCTCCTGGAACGTGATGTCCACGCCGCCGGGCACCGGGATCTGCTTGCCGTGGTTGCGCTCGGGGGCGGCGGCGTAGAAGTGCAGCACGTCGCGGACGGCCCCGGCCGCCCAGCGCGCGTTGCCGATCGGGTGCCCGGCGTTGTCCAGCTCCAGCCGGGCCAGCTCCTCGCCGTGGGCGTCCACCAGGTCGGCGAACCGGCGCAGCAGCCGCGCCCGGTCGCCCGGCGCCACCTCCCGCCAGCTCCGGTACGCCTTCGCGGCCCGCTCCACCGCCCGGTCGACCTCGGCCGCGTCGGCCATCTCGACCTCGGCGACGACCTCTTCCGTCGCCGGATTAACGATCTTCATGCCTACCGTCACATTCGCTCGAAACCACGGAACAGCTCCCAGTCCGTCACCGCCGCGTCGAAGGCGGCCAGCTCCACGCGCGCGTTGTTCGCGTAGTGCTCGACCACGTCGTCGCCGAACGACTCCCTGGCCAGCTTCGACCCCTCGAACAGCGCGAGCGCGTCCCGCAGCGTGTGCGGCACGGTCTCGGCGCCGGAGTCGTAGGCGTTGCCCTGGAAGGCGTCCTCAAGCGGGAGCTCCTGGTCGATGCCGTCCAGCCCGGCCGCGATCAGCGCCGCCACCGCCAGGTACGGGTTGACGTCCCCGCCCGGCACCCGGTTCTCCACCCGCAGCGACGGGCCGTGGCCCACCAGCCGCAGGGAGCAGGTGCGGTTGTCGACGCCCCACTTGACGGCGGTCGGCGCGAAGCTGCCGGGCACGTAGCGCTTGTAGGAGTTGACGTTGGGCGCGTACATCAGGGTGAGCTCGCGCATGTGGGCGAGCTGGCCGGCGATGAACCGCGCGCCGAGCGGCGAGAGCCCGTACGGCCCCTCACCCGCCATGGCGGGGTCGCCGTCGAGGCCGCGCAGCGAGATGTGGATGTGGCAGGAGTTGCCCTCGCGCTGGTTCGGCTTGGCCATGAAGGTGATCGAACGGCCCTCCTGGGCGGCGATCTCCTTGGCGCCGTTCTTGTAGATCGAGTGGTTGTCGCAGGTGCGCAGCGCCTCGTCGTAGCGGAAGGCGATCTCGTGCTGGCCGAGGTTGCACTCGCCCTTGGCCGACTCGACGTACATGCCGGCGCCCTCCATGTCGCGCCTGATGCGCCGCAGCAGTGGCTCGACGCGGGCGGTGCCGAGGAGGGAGTAGTCGACGTTGTAGAGGTTGGCGGGGGTCAGGTCGCGGTAGGCGCGCCGCCAGGCCTCCTCGTAGCTGTCGTCGTAGACGACGAACTCCAGCTCGGTGCCCACGTACGCGGCCAGGTCCCGGTCGGCCAGGCGGGCGAGCTGGCGGCGCAGGATCTGGCGCGGCGAGGCGGTGACCTCGCCGCCCTCCTCCCAGGCCAGGTCGGCCATGACCAGGGCGGTGCCGTCCTGCCAGGGGACGCGGCGCAGGGTGGACAGGTCGGGTTTCATCGCGAAGTCGCCGTAGCCCCGGTCCCAGGAGGACATGTCGTAGCCGGAGACGGTGTTCATGTCCACGTCGACCGCGAGCAGGTAGTTGCATCCCTCGGAGCCGTGATGCAGCACCTCGTCCAGGAAGTACCGGGCGGAGAGCCGTTTGCCCTGCAACCTGCCCTGCATGTCGGCTATGGCGAGCAGCACCGTGTCGATCCGTCCGACCGCGGCCTCGCCCCGCAGTTCCTCGACGGACAGGAATCCGTGGCCCGCTGGTTCGCTCACCCTAGGTCGCTCCGATCTGGTCTGAAGCGCTTTCCCGCTGATTGGGCTAGTCTCAGACCATTGATGTGCATGCCGGGATCGCTTGTCAAGACCTGAGGACACCTTGGACGATTCGGCGCGTTTGATGACAGTGCTCCGCCCGGTCAAGGCCGGAAACGCCTTCGAGGAGACCGTGGAACGGCTGCTCCAGGCGATCAAACTGGGCGTGGTGGCGTACGGCGACAAGCTGCCGCCCGAGCGCGAGCTCGCCGTGCGGCTGGGCATCAGCAGGGTCACCCTGCGCGAGGCCATCCGCGCCTTGCAGGAGGCGGGCTACCTCGACGTGCGGCGCGGCCGGTACGGCGGCGCGTTCGTCACCTACGTGCCGCCCCGGCCCGACGCGGGCGACCTGCGGCAGGCGGTGGCCGACATGGGCATGGCCGAGCTGTCCGACGCGCTCACCTTCCGGCTGGCGGTCGAGTGCGGGGCGGCGCAGGTGCTGGCCACCGCCGAGCTCACCCCCGGCAAGCGCGAGGTGCTGCTGCGCCGGCTGACCGAGCTGAACGAGGCGCCGCTGGAGGACTACCGGCGCCTCGACACGGCCTTCCACCTGTCGATCGCCGAGCTGACCGGCTCGACGCTGCTCGCCACGACGTGCGCCGACGCCCGCTCCCGGGTGAGCGACCTGCTGAACGCGATCCCGATGCTCCAGGTGAACATCGAGCACGCGGCCGCCCAGCACCGGGCCATCGTGGACGCCATCCTGTCCGGCGACCCCGACGCGGCCCGCCGGGCGATGGCCGAGCACCTGGAGGGAACGGCGGCGCTCCTGCGCGCCTTCCTGTCCTGACCGGCGCCCGCCTCGGCGGGACCGTCAGGCGGTGTCGCCGCCCGGTTCGCGGACGGGGAAGGCGTGGCGGGTCCCGTCGGGCCAGGTCAGCGTGATGACGTCAGCCGTCACCGCCGCCGACGGCACGCCGGTCGAGCCGTCGCCCAGGACGGCCGCGCCGACCGCCCAGCCGTCCTCCGCGACCCCCTCCAGGACGGGCACGCGCGCCGGCGCCCCGAAGGCGCTGCCCTCGGGGTCGTCGGCGACGTACGCCCGGCTGTAGCCGCGCATCGCCACCAGCTCCGAGACCAGCCCGTCGCCGTCCAGCACGCGTGCGCCGGGCCCGGCGGCCGGGCCGGCGGACGCGACGAGCGCCCAGCCGGTCTGCCGGACCGGCGAGCCGGGGGCGACCCGATGGACGCGGACCTCGACCGCCCCCCTGATCACGCTCAGGCTCTCCACGCCGTCGCCCGCCGACGCGGCCCACGCCAGGTCGCCCGCCGAGCCCGCGCCCCGGGGCGTGATCGTGCCGCGCTCGGTGACCGTGCCGTCCGGGCGGACCAGGCCGAAGTGGTTGTCGGGGACGCGCGTGGTCGGGGCGGTGCGGGTGGAGTAGGCGTAGCGGTCGTACAGGGGGTCGCCGGGGTGGTGCTGACTGCCGTGGTTGAACAGGCGGGCGACCTCACCGGTGTTCTGGACGACCAGGCCGGGGCCGGGCAGCGCGGCCAGGCCGGTGGGGCCGGGCTCCTCGGGGGCCGTCCAGACCGGATGGCCGGCCGGCAGCAGCAGCCCGAGGAACGCCTTCGAGGCCCAGTACGGGGACGCCGAGCCGGAGTAGGACTGCAACGAGGGCTCGTGGGGGCCGTGCCAGCCGAGCGTGAGCAGCCCCTCGGCGGAGAGCGCGCCCGCGTCGAGGAAGCGGCGCAGGACGCCGGAGGCGACCCGGCGGGTCTGACCGGGGGAGAGCGGGGTGGAGCCCAGCAGCGCGCCCGCGAAGAGCGAGGTCGCCGAGGCGAAGCGGTAGGTGAGCGAGCGGCCCTGGTAGAGCATGCCGCCGTCCTGGTCGAAGGTGAGCGCGTAGCTCTCCAGGAAGCGGCGCAGGCGGGGGCCGGGGGAGCCCTGGCCCGACAGGTGGGCCAGCAGGGCCGGGTAGAGGTGCATGGCCCAGCCGTTGTAGTGGTCGAACGAGCGGTTGTCGCCGTCGGCGTACCAGCCGTCGCCGGCGTACCAGGGCTCGATGCGGGCCAGGCCGCGCGCCACCGCCGCGTCGGCCTCCTCGGCGTGCAGGCCGGCGGCCGACAGGAAGCCGCCCACCATGGCGGGGAACAGCCACCAGTTGTTGTCCACCGGCTCGTGGCGCAGGGCCTCGGCGAGGTAGGCGGCGACGCGTTCGCGGGTGGCGGGAGCCAGCCGGTCCCACAGGCGCTCGCGGGTCAGCCAGAGGGACAGGGCGATCGAGGCCGCCTCGACCATGGGCTGGGTGCGGTCCTCGATGGGCTGCCAGACGCCGGGGCCGGACTCCAGGCCGCGCGCGTACGGGGCCAGCAGCTCCTCGGGGCCGCCGCCGGCCACGCGGAAGGCGGCGAGCAGGAAGGCGCGCGCGTACCCCTCCAGGCCGTCGCAGCGCGACCAGCTCTCGCGTCCCGGCAGGTTGATCACGGCGCCGTCCGCGGAGCGGTACGGTTCCACCGCGGCCAGCAGCCCGTCGGCCACCGCCTCCCAGTGGGCGCGGGTCCAGCCGGTGTACGGGCTGAGCGTTCGATCCTCCGGCGGAAGCGGGAACATGCGGCACTCCAAAGGGACGTCCGGTCTCCGGCGGGACCTTAGCATCCTGATCGAAAGAAAGCATCCGTTCAAAAACGAAAGCACTTCCCGCTAGGATCGTAGGGTCGAGTCAGAAGGAGTCGCGGTGTTCGCCGAACAACGTCATGAACTGATCCTGCGCGAGGTGCGCGAGCGCGGTTCCGTACGCCTGGCCGAGCTGGTCGACCGGCTCGACGTCTCGATGGTCACCCTGCGCAGAGACGTCGAGCACCTGGCCGGGCAGGGCCTGGTCAACCGCGTGCACGGCGGCATCACCCGGCCCGAGTCGGTGCCCGCCCCGGCGCGGGAGCGCTCGCTGACCCTCGGCATGCTGGTGCCCTCGGCCACCTACTACTACCCGGCGGTCATCAAGGGCGCCCGTGAGCAGGCCGAACGCCTGGGCGCCCGGCTCGTCCTGGGCGTCTCGCGCTACGACGACGAGGAGGACCGCACCCAGGTCAGGCAGCTCGTGGACGGCGGCATCGAGGGCCTCCTGCTCACCCCGAGCAGGCAGCCGGACGCCTCGCACGAGCACTGGCTGGCCGAGCTGGGCGTGCCGGCCGTGCTCGTCGAACGGCGGGCCGAGCTGGGCGGGCCCGCCTCGCTGCTGGACGCGGCGGCCTCCCACCACGCCCACGGTGCCTTCCTCGGCGCGCGGCACCTGGCCGGGCTCGGGCACCGGCGGCTGGCCATGGTGTCGCGGGACAGCCCGACGGCCCCGCGGGTGCGGGCCGGGTTCCTCGCCGCCGTCCGCGACCTGGGGCCGGCCGAGCCCGTGCACCTCGACGTCGCGCAGGAGGGGCCCTCGCGCGAGCAGGTGGCCGCCGTGGTCGCGGCGATCAGGGGCGGGGTCACGGCGATGCTCGTGCACAACGACGAGGACGCGTTGCTGCTGGTCCAGCATCTGCGGGTGGCCGGGGTGCGCATTCCAGAAGAGGTGTCGCTGGTCGCCTACGATGACGAGGTGGCGGCGCTCAGCGACCCCCCGCTCACGGCCGTCGCGCCCCCCAAGGCCGCGGTCGGCCGCTGTGCCGTCGACCTGCTGGTGAGCCGGATCCAGGAGGGCCCGCGGCGCCCTGTCCAGCACGTGGCGCTGCTGCCCGAGCTGAGGGTCCGGGAGTCCACGGTCGCGCCGCGCCCGTAAAGGTACGCATCCATTTCGTTATTGATCGATTTGCGGCCTCTCTCTAGACAACCGATCGAATATGAGCGAATGATGCCTTATCGATCGAAAGCGATGAGGAGCCATCGATGGGACGCAAGAGCGCCGGCATTGCCGGACTGCTGGCCGGTATGAGCCTGCTCGCCGCCGCGTGCGGCAGCACGGAGCCGGCGCAGCCCGCGGGTGAGGCGGGCAACCCCGTCCAGGTGACGTTCTGGGGCTGGGCGAAGGGCACCCAGCAGGTCGTGGACGCCTTCAACAAGTCCCACCAGGACGTGCAGATCAGGTACGAGGAGATCCCCTCGGGCAACGCGGGCGGCTACGCCAAGTTCTCCAACGCCGTCAAGGCCGGAAACGCCCCCGACGTCATGTCCGTGGAGTACCCGCAGCTCCCCGACTTCGTGAACCAGGGCGCCCTCCAGGACATCTCGGCCGACGTGGCCGACGTCAAGTCCAAGTACCCGGCCGAGGTCTTCAGCCTGGTCGAGCTGGGCGGCAAGGCGTGGGCGCTGCCCATGGACGCCGCCCCGCAGGTGTTCTTCTACCGCAAGGACCTGTTCGAGAAGAACAAGATCGAGGTCCCGAAGACCTGGGACGACTTCCGCGCCGCCGCCGAGAAGGTCAAGAAGGCCGACGGCAGGTCCCGCATCGCGACCTTCTTCCCCGACGACCCGAGCGTGCTGGCCGCGCTGTCGTGGCAGGCGGGCGGCAAGTGGTTCGGCACCGAGGGCGACGCCTGGAAGGTGACGATCAACGACGAGCCCAGCAAGAAGGTCGCCGAATACTGGCAGGGCCTGGTCAAGGACGACCTGCTGAAGGTCCAGCCGTCCTTCAGCCAGGAGTGGAACGCCGCCTTCGAGGACGACACCCTCTGGGGCTACGTCGGCGCCAACTGGGGCGCGGGCGTCATGAAGGGCAACCACGCCGGCCAGTCCGGCAAGTGGGCCATCGCGCCGATCCCGAACTGGGGCACCCCGGCCAGCGGCATGCTCGGCGGCACCACGTTCGGCGTGAGCAAGGGGTCGAAGAACGCCAAGGCCGCCGTCGAGGTCGTCAAGTGGCTGACCGGCTCGGAGGAGGCGTGGACCGCCCGCCTGTCCTCGGGCACCTCCAGCGGCTTCCCGGCCATCGCCGACCTCGTGCCGGTCGCGGCCAAGAGCTTCGACGCCTCCTTCTACGGCGGCCAGGACATCTACGCGCTGTTCTCGGAGTCGTACAAGACGGTCCAGCCCGGCTGGACGTGGGGCCCGAGCATGGTGCAGACGCTGACCACGTTCAAGGACGCCCTCGGCAAGGTCGGCAGCGGCGGGACCACCATCCCCGGCGTGCTGGACACCGCGCAGACGGCCACCGTCGGCGAGATCAAGAGCCGCGGCCTCAACGTCGCCCAGCAGTAGCACGACGCGCGCGGCGGAGCGCCGGCTCCGCCGCGACCCACCGAAAGGCAGCTTGTGACTCCTCCAGTAGGAAGCGGTCGCGGCGGCGAGGGGTGGCGGCGGCGGGGGGCGATCCTGCTGTTCGTCGGGCCGTTCTTCGCGCTGTTCGCGGCCGTGATCGTGGCCCCGCTGGCCTACGCGGTCTACCTCAGCCTGTTCAGCGAGAAGTCCTCGGGGCTGGGCTTCGGCGGCGCGGAGACCGTGTTCGTCGGGCTCGGCAACTACCTGGACACGCTCAAGGACTCCGCGTTCACCGACGGCTTCCTGGTCATCCTCGGCTACTGCGTGTTGTACATCCCGCTGATGATCGGCGGCGCCCTCACGCTGGCGCTGCTGCTCGACTCCGGGCTGGCCAGGCTGGGCAGGTTCTTCCAGCTCGCGCTGTTCATGCCGCACATCGTGCCCGGCGTGATCGCCGGGCTGATCTGGCTCTACCTGTACCTGCCCGGCATCAGCCCCATCGTGGACCTGCTCGGCGACGTCGACTTCCTCGGCGGCGACCACGTGCTCGGCTCGGTGGTCAACATCGCGCTGTGGGAGTGGGTCGGCTACAACATGATCATCTACTTCGCGGCGCTCCAGGCCATCCCGGCCGAGGTGGTCGAGGCGGCCAGGATGGACGGCGCGGGCCCGCTGCGCGTCGCGCTCCAGGTCAAGGTGCCGCTGATCCGCGGCGCCGTGGTCACCACCGTGCTGTTCACCATCATCGGCTCGCTGCAGCTGTTCACCGAGCCGATGGTGCTCGACAACGTCAGCGACGGCGTGGTCAGCACCTGGACGCCCAACATGTACGCCTACAACGAGGCGTTCGGCAACAACGACTACGGCCAGGCCGGCGCGGCCTCCATCCTGCTCGCGCTGCTCGCCGCCGTGCTGTCCTACGCCGTCACGAAGTGGGGGAACCGCCGGTGAAGTGGATGTCCCGCGCCACGGTCAACGTGCTGCTGATCATCTCCGTCCTCTACACGCTGCTGCCGCTGACGTGGCTGCTGTTCGCCTCCACCAAGTCGCTGTCCGACCTGTACTCGACGCCCGGCTTCTCCTTCGCCGGCTTCAACCTGTTCGAGAACATCGGGGCGGTCGCGCAGGAGGGCGGCGGTGTCTTCTTCCGCTGGTACCTCAACAGCGTCCTGTACGCCGGTCTCGGCGCGGCGGTCAGCTCGTTCGTCACCGTGATGTGCGGCTACGCCTTCGACAAGTACTCCTGGTTCGCCAAGGAGAAGATGTTCGGGCTGGTGCTGCTCGGCGTGCTGGTGCCGACCACAGCCACGGCCGTGCCGCTCTACCTGCTGGCCTCCAAGGTCGGCGTGGTGAACACGTTCTGGTCGGTGTTCGTGCCCGTGCTGGTCCACCCGTTCGGCGTCTACCTGGCGCGGGTGCTGTCGTCCGGGTACGTGCCCGGCGAGGTGCTGGAGGCCGCCAGGTCCGACGGGGCCGGCGAGCTGCGCACGTTCGCGTCCGTGGCGCTGCCGATGTTGCTGCCCGCGTACGTGACGATCTTCCTGTTCCAGTTCACCGCCATCTGGAACAACTTCTTCCTGCCCCTGGTCATGCTGAGCGACCAGCGGCTCTACCCGCTCAGCCTCGGCCTGTACGGCTGGGAGAAGCAGGGCCACGCCTTCCCCGAGTTCCACAGCCTCGTGATCACCGGGTCGCTGCTGTCCGTGGTGCCCCTGCTGCTGGTGTTCGTGTCCCTGCAGCGCTTCTGGAAGGCCGGGATGACGGCGGGCAGCGTCAAGTGAACGAGCTCACGGGGGAGAACATGAACAAGCCGGTGACCGTCGTCGCCATGGCCGCGGAGGTCGCCGGGCGCATGCTCACCGGCGAGGTGCGGGCCCGCCTGGACCGGCTGGCCGACGTCCGGGCCGAGGTCGCCGCGTTCGACGGCGCCGACCTGTCGCAGGCCGAGGTGCTGTTCACCTCGTGGGGCTGCCCGCCGGTGACCGCCGAGGTGCTGGCCCGCGCGCCGCGGCTGCGCGCGATCGTGCACGCGGCGGGCTCGGTCAAGCACCACGTCACCGACGCCTGCTGGGAGCGCGGCATCGCGGTCTCCTCGGCCGCCGCGGCCAACGCCGAGCCGGTGGCCGAGTTCACGCTCGCGGCGATCCTGTTCGCGAACAAGCGGGTGATCGACATCGCCCGCGACTACCGCGCCCGGCGGGCCAACGACGACTGGGACGCCCGCTTCCCCGGCTTCGGCAACTACCGGCGGGTCGTCGGGATCGTGGGGGCGTCCAGGATCGGGCGGCGGGTGATCGAGCTGCTGCGGCCGTTCGACTTGGAGGTGCTGGTCAGCGATCCGTACCTGGGGGAGGACCTGGGGGCGCGCAGGGTCGAGCTGGACGAGCTGGTCGCCCGCTCCGACGTGGTCAGCCTGCACGCGCCCGACCTGCCCGAGACCCGCCACCTGATCGACGCGCGCCGGCTGGCCGCCATGCGCGACGGCGCCACGCTGATCAACACCGCGCGGGCCGCCCTGGTCGACCAGGACGCGCTCGTCGCCGAGCTGGCCTCAGGACGGCTGTACGCGGTGCTCGACCACACCGAGCCGGAGTTCCTGCCCGCCGGATCCCCCCTCTACGACCTGCCGAACGTGCTCGTCACACCGCACATCGCCGGTTCGCTGGGCGGCGAGCTGGCCAGGATGGCCGACCTCGCGCTCGACGAGCTGGCCCGGCACGCCCGGGGGCTGCCCTTCGAGCACCGGGTCGAGCCCGCCACGCTGTCCCGTTCCGCCTGAACCCCTCTGAAGCGCTCATGACGCGGCTCTCGCCTGGAGAGCCCGTTCGTGGCCCTCGATGACGAGCTGCCGACTGAGGTTGTCGCGTACCTGCTCGAAAGGGGGAGCGCCGGGGCCCGCCGTGCGGGCGTACCGTGCGCGCAGCCGGCGTTCGGACAGGTCCAGGGTGGCCGCGTGCAGCTTGCCCAGCGCCGAGCCGGCCGGCGCAGACGGTCCCGGCCCGCGCCCCCACAAGGGACATACAACGCTCTTCCGGCTCGTACCATCGACTTCAACGGTCATGGGGAACTGGTTCCAGAGCAACATCGTCGCCACAGGACGGCTGCCGCTGTTCTGTTACTTCGTCACGCTCATCGTGGCGTTCATCGCCACCCGCATCAACGTCCGCCTGATCAGGGCCAAGATCGGCTGGTTCCGCAACGTGAACGTGGGCGAGATGCACATCCACCACGTCGTGTTCGGCGTCGTGCTCATGCTCATCGGCGGCGTGGCGGGGCTCATCGTCAACGGCGCCTCGCAGGCCGGGCAGGTGGTCGCCGCCTGCGTGTTCGGCATCGGCTCCGCGCTGGTGCTGGACGAGTTCGCGCTGATCCTGCACCTGCACGACGTCTACTGGGAGGAGGAGGGGCGCACCTCGGTGGACGCCGTCTTCATCGCCGTCGCCGTGACCGGTCTGCTCCTCATCGGCCTACGCCCGCTGACCTGGGACTACGGCACGCCCGTCAACCCGGCGGTGCTGATCGTGGGCAACCTCGCGCTGGCGGTGGTCACGCTGCTCAAGGGCAAGATCTGGACCGGGATGGCGGGGCTGTTCCTGCCTTTACTGCTCGTGGTGGGCGCCGTGCGCCTGGCCCGGCCCGACTCCCCGTGGGCCCGCTGGTTCTTCCGCGGCGGACGTTCGCCCCGAAAGCTGGCCACCGCCGTCCACCGTGAGGAACGCTGGCGGCGGCCGGCCATCAGGGCCAAGATCGCGTTCCAGGAGTTCCTGTCGGGGCGGCACGACCTGCCCTCCACCCGGCGCGGCCGTCGGCATACTTGATCCATGACATCGCGCGCGCCCCGGACTCCGCTCTGATGCGCTTACCGCCGTTCCCCGAGCGCCTGCTGCGGGCCCTGTCGCCGGCCGGCGAGCGGTACGGGCTGCTGCTCGCGGGCGGCCACGCCCTCCGGGCCCACGGCTTCACCGACCGCCTGGTCGAGGAGGTCGAGCTCGTGACCGCCGGCGAGAGCCCGCTCCCGGCCGTCGCCGACGCGGCCGCGGCGGCGCAGGAGTTCTCCTTCCGCGACCTCGAACGGCTCGCCGCCGCCCACCTCGACGACTTCTCCCCGCGGGAGCTGCTCATGCGGCTGGAGTTCGTCGAGCTGATGAGCGACGAGCGCTTCGAGGCCCACGGCCTGGACGAACGGCACATCGTGGACATCCGCGCCGTCGCCCGGGAGTGGGCCGAGGACATCAAGCTGCGCAGGGCCGATGACGGCGACGCCGACTACGACGACCCCGACCTGCCCGAGGTCGACTGATCCGGCACGGGCACAGGCACGGGGGCGAGCGCCGGGCGCTTGCACACGCGGCCGTCGCCCGACGAACGCCCCCGGATGCGCCGCGCGATCCACGGGCCCGCGAACGAGCCCAGCCAGCGCACCTCGGCCGCCGCCGTACGCAGGCGGCCGGGCGGGGGCAGCACGGGCAGCGGCAGGTTCCAGGTGTCGTCGCTGCCGGGCACCTCCAGCGCGTACGCCACCGCCGCGGCGAACCTGGCGTGCCCGGCCGGGCTGGCGTGCAGCCGGTCGGAGCTCCACAGCCGCGCGTCGGTCACCCCCGTGTCGGGGAAGGTGTCCACCAGCGTCACGCCGTGCCGGGCGGCGGCCTCGCGGACGCGAGCGTTGAGGTCGAGCACGCGCGGCAGCAGCGGCCTGGCCATGGGCGCGATCCTGCCGATGTCGGGGAACGTCACCGTCACCACCCGCGCGCCCGCCCCGGTCAGCGCCGCGAACATGTGCTCCAGGTCGGCCGCGACGCCGGCGGCGTCGAAACCGGGACGGATGACGTCGTTCATGCCCGCCATGACCGTGACCAGGTCGGGACGGAGCTCCAGCGCGACGGGAAGCTGCTCGGCGCGGATCTGGGCGGCCACCCGGCCGCGCACGGCGAGGTTGGCGTAGAGCAGGCCGGGATTGTCGCGGGCCAGGTGCTCGGCGAGCCGGTCGGCCCAGCCGCGGTGGCCCAGGACGTCGTCGCCGTCGCCGAGGCCCTCGGTCTGGCTGTCGCCGAGCGCGACGTAACGGGTGTAGGTCACGGACTCTCCTCTGTGCTCCGGGCGGCGCGCTCGCCGAGCGTACGGGCGGTGCTCAGGCACCAGTCGCGCATCTCCCGCTCCAGCCGGCAGCCCCCCAGGCAGGACAGGTACGGGCCGACGTGCTCTGCCTCGCGCAGGAACGACTCCTCGTCACGGTCGCCGCGCAGGCGCAGCAGGGTCTTCTCGAAGAACGCGAGCTTGGCGGCGGCCTCCTCGGCGCGGTCGAGGAGCTGGGCGATCAGCGGCGCCGGGTCGAGCCGGTCGGCCGCGTGGACCTTGACGGCCAGGTCGTCGCGGAGGAGCAACGGTCTGGCCGGGGCCGCGGCGAAGGCGGCCAGCTCGTCCAGGCCCGCACCGGTGACCGCGAACAGGCGTTTGTTGGGACGGCCGCGCTGGACCACCTCCCGGCCGGTGACCAGGCCGTCGGACTCCAGCTTGGCCAGCTCGGCGTAGAGCTGCTGGGGGGCGGCGTACCAGAAGTTGGAGACGCCCACGTCGAAGACCTTGGTGAGCTGGTAGCCGCTGTACTCGCCGTCGAGGAGCGCGGCCAGCACGGCGTGCCGCAGCGCCATCAGGGATGCTCAGGACGATGACTACTCATGGACATGACTATAGGGCCGTCCGGGGCTCTGGGGCCAGAGGCCGAAACGGCCGGGCGAGGCCGTGTTCGTCCCCGGATGTCGGGTCCTTCTCCTCCTCAAGGAGGAGTCGTCAACGAATGTTGACATACTTAGGTCGTCAATCTAAGTTGACCCTGTCGCGGCGGTGCGGATTGCGCTGTCCCGTTCGTTGGGAAATTTCGAGAAATGTCGTGAGGGGAGTTGGGGTGCTCAAGGAGCTGCTGGCCTACATCCGGCCGCATCGGAAAGTCCTGATCGCGGGTGGTCTGCTCGGGTTGATCGGCTCGGTGGCGGGGCTGGCGATGCCCCTGCTGGCCAAGTACGTCGTGGACGCCTTCGGCGAGGACCAGTCGCTGGCCGCGCCGCTGTTAGGGCTGACCGTGGCGGTGCTCGTGGGGGCCGTCGTCTCGGCCGGGGGCAACTACCTGATGGAACGCACCGGCGAGGGCGTCGTCCTCGGCGCCCGGCGCAGGCTCGTCGACCGGATGCTCCGGCTCAGGGTGGCCGACGTCGACCGGCTCAAGCCCGGCGACCTGATGTCACGGGTGACGAGTGACACGACGCTGCTGCGCGCGGTGCTGACCAACGGGATCGTGGAGTCGGTCAGCGCGGTGTTCATGCTGGTCGGCGCGATCGTCATGATGGCCACCATGGACGGCGTGCTGCTGCTGGTCACGCTGCTCGTCGTGGTGGTGATCGGCGGCCTGGTCGCGCTCATCATGCCGAAGATCCAGCGGGCGCAGACGCAGGCCCAGGAGGCCGTCGGCGAGATGGGGGCCGTGCTGGACCGGGCGCTCCAGGCGTACCGGACGGTCAAGGCCAGCGGCGCGGAGGAGCGGGAGATCGCCGTCGTCGGCGAGGCGGCCGAGCGGGCCCGCGACCGCGGGCTCCAGGTGGCCGGCTGGACGTCGCTGGCCGGCGTGGCGACCTGGATGGCCGTGCAGATCGCCTTCCTGTGCGTGCTGGCCGTCGGCGGGTCGCGGGTCGCGTCGGGCGTGCTGGAGGTCTCGTCGCTGATCGCGTTCCTGCTCTACCTGTTCTACCTGGTGCCGCCGATCGGGCAGCTCGTCCAGGGCGCGGTCCAGCTCCAGAACGGGCTGGCCGCGATGCGGCGCATCAAGGAGATCGAGGACCTGCCCGGCGAGCCGGTCAGCGTCGCCGTCCCGGCCGACAGCACGCCGGTGGGCGTCCGGTTCGAGGACGTCGTCTTCCGGTACGGCGACGACCGTCCCACCGTGCACGACGGCGTCTCCTTCGACGTGCCCGCGGGCGGGCTCACGGCGCTGGTCGGGCCGTCCGGCGCGGGCAAGTCCACGGTGTTCGCCCTGCTCGAACGCTTCTACGAGCACCAGGACGGCCTGATCACGATCGGCGGCCGCGACATCCGCGACTGGCCGCTCGGCGAGCTGCGGGCCGCGCTCGGCTACGTCGAGCAGGACGCCCCCGTCCTGGCTGGCACGCTGCGCGAGAACCTGCTCTTCGCCGCCCAGGACGCCACCGAGGACGAGCTGCGCCGCGCCGTCAGCCGCACCCGGCTCGACGACCTGGTCGCCCGGCTGCCCGAGGGGCTCGACACGGCGGTGGGCCACCGCGGCGTGCTGCTGTCCGGCGGCGAGCGGCAGCGGGTCGCCATCGCCAGGGCGCTGCTGCGCAGGCCCCGGCTGCTGCTGCTCGACGAGGCCACCTCGCAGCTCGACGCGGTCAACGAGCTGCGGCTGCGCGAGGTCATCGCCGAGGTGGCGGCCGAGACGACGGTGCTGGTCATCGCGCACCGGCTGTCCACCGTGACGAACGCCGACCGGATCGTGGTGATGGAGGCGGGCGGCGTACGGGCGGTCGGCACCCACGCCGAACTGGTGGCGGCCGACGACCTCTACCGCGAACTCGCCGCCACCCAGTTCCTGGTGAGCTGACCAAAGAACGGTGGACCGCGGCCTGTGGTGGACCGCTGGACGCGGGGACCGTAGGCGCAGACTCCGCGGCCTGTGGTGGACCGCTGGACGCGGGGACCGTAGGCGCAGACTCCGCCGCCTGCGGTGGACCGCTGGACGCGGTCCACCGTAGTCTTCGGGTGACAAAGGTGAATGTGTTCATTCAGGAGGGTCACCATGAGCCGCAGCGTGCGCGCACCGCGAGGCACCACGATCACCGCGAAGGGGTGGCCGCAGGAGGCGGCGCTCCGCATGCTCCAGAACAACCTGGACCCCGAGGTCGCCGAGCACCCCGAGCAACTGGTCGTCTACGGCGGCTCCGGGAGGGCGGCCCGCGACTGGCCCTCCTTCGACGCCATGGTCAGGACCCTGACCACCCTGGAGGGCGACGAGACGCTGCTCGTCCAGTCGGGCCGCCCGGTGGGCGTGTTCCGCACCCACGAATGGGCCCCCCGGGTGCTCATCGCCAACTCCAACCTGGTCCCCGACTGGGCCAACTGGGAGGAGTTCCGCCGCCTGGAGGCGGCCGGCCTCACCATGTACGGCCAGATGACCGCCGGTTCGTGGATCTACATCGGCACCCAGGGCATCCTCCAGGGCACGTACGAGACGTTCGCCGCAGTGGCCGCCAAGCGGTTCGGCGGCTCGCTGGCCGGCACGATCACCCTCACGGCCGGCCTCGGCGGCATGGGCGGCGCCCAGCCGCTGGCCGTCACCATGAACGGCGGCGTCGCGATCTGCATCGACTGCGACCCCCGCTCGGTCACCCGCCGCATCGAGCACCGCTACCTCGACGTGCAGGCGGCCTCCCTGGAGGAGGCGCTCCGCCTGGCCTACGAGGCCCGCGACGCGCGCCGCCCGCTGTCCATCGGCGTCGTGGCCAACGCCGCCGAGGCCCTGCCCGAGCTGCTGGCCGGGGGCGCCGAGATCGACATCGTCACCGACCAGACCTCGGCGCACGACCCGCTGATGTACCTGCCGCTCGGCGTCGCCTTCGAGGACATGTCCGCCGAACGGGACAAGGACCCGGCCGGCTTCACCGAGCGGGCGCGCACGTCGATGGCCCGGCACGTCGAGGCCATGGTCGGCTTCAAGGACGCCGGGGCCGAGGTGTTCGACTACGGCAACTCCATCCGCGGGGAGGCCCAGCTCGCCGGGTACACGCGGGCCTTCGACTTCCCCGGCTTCGTGCCGGCGTACATCAGGCCGCTGTTCTGCGAGGGCAAGGGCCCGTTCCGGTGGGCCGCGCTGAGCGGCGACCCGGCCGACATCGCCGCCACCGACCGCGCGATCCTGGAGCTGTTCCCCGACAACGAGCCGCTGGCCAGGTGGATCGCGCAGGCCGGCGAGAAGGTGCACTTCCAGGGGCTGCCCGCGCGCATCTGCTGGCTCGGCTACGGCGAGCGCAACGTCGCGGGCGAGCGGTTCAACGACATGGTGGCCTCCGGCGAGCTCCAGGCGCCGATCGTGATCGGCCGCGACCACCTCGACAGCGGGTCGGTGGCCTCGCCGTACCGGGAGACCGAGGCCATGGCCGACGGCTCGGACGCGATCGCCGACTGGCCGCTGCTCAACGCCATGCTCAACACCGCCTCCGGCGCGGCCTGGGTGTCCATCCACCACGGCGGCGGCGTGGGGATCGGGCGTTCCATCCACGCCGGTCAGGTCACGGTCGCCGACGGCACCGCGCTGGCCGGGGAGAAGCTCAACCGCGTGCTCACCAACGACCCGGGCACGGGCGTGATGCGGCACGTGGACGCGGGCTACGACGAGGCCGCCCAGGTGGCCGAGGCCCGCGGCGTGCGCATCCCCATGCGCGAGTCCTGACACCCGCCGTCCCGTCCCCCACGGGGTGTGGGGGATGAGAATGCAGGGCGAGGAACGTTGGAGGTGGCGTGGCTGACGCATATCTCGGTGGGCTCGGCATGCTGCTCGACGGCCGGAGGTTGTCGCCGGTGCAGCGCAGGATCGCCCACTACCTGAGCGAGCATCTCGACGAGGCGATCTTCCTGTCCAGCGTCGAGCTGGCCGAGCGGTCCGGGGTCAGCCAGCCGTCGGTGACCAGGTTCGCCATGGTGCTCGGCTTCGCCGGCTATCCCGAGCTGCGCCAGGCGCTGCGCCCGCTGGTGCTCGGCGGCGGCTTGGTCGCGCCCCAGGAGAGCCTGCTGCGGAACGCGATCGACAGCGAGATCCGCAACCTCGCCGTCGTCCGCGAGCGGCTGGCCGCGCTCCCGCTCAAGGAGCTGGGCGAGCAGCTCGCCGCCACCGAGCCGCTGCCCGTGCTGGGCCTGCGGGTCTCCTGCGGCCTGGCCACCACCTTCGCCTACTACGCCAGGCGCATCCACCCCGACGTGCGCCTGCTCACCCACGGCGGCTCCGAGCTGGTCGAGGGGCTGCACGCGGCGCGGCGGGCGGGCGCGGAGTGGGTGGTGGCCGTGGTGCTCCCGCGCTATCCGGCCGAGGTCGTCCAGGCGCTGGAGTACGCGGAGAAGCTGGGCCTGCGCGTGGCCGCGATCACCGACAAGCCGGGCTTCCCGGCCGAGGTCGTGCTCGACGGCCCGGTCGGGGACCGCCTGGTGTTCGACTCCCACGCGGCCCCCCTGGCGCTGGCCATGGCTCTGGTCGAGGCCATGGCCGACGCCGCGCCGCTGCGTACCCGGGCCAGGCTGGAGGAGTACGAGCGGATGACCGACGAGGCCGGCACCTTCCTACCCGGCGATCCTGCGTAGCGACCGCATCGACCAGATCGTCGTGAGCACCGCGAGCACGATGAACAGCGCGAACGCGATCGGGATCGACGAGTCGCCCAGCCGCCCGGCGAACAGCGCCCGCCCGGCCTCGACCGCGTGGTAGAGCGGGTTGACCGGCGCGATCGCCCGCATCCAGCCGGGCGCGAACGAGATCGGGATGAACAGCCCGGCCAGCAGCATGATCGGCAGCATGAACAGGTTGAGCGTCTGCGACATGCCGTTCTCGTCGCGTACGGTCAGCGCCAGCCCCTGCGACAGCCCGGAGGCGAACAGCCCGGTCGCCGCCATGAGCGCCAGCACCAGCACCAGCTCGACGCCGCCGATCCGCACGCCCATGGCCACGGCCACGACCAGCACCAGGACCGCCTGGCAGACCAGCACGACCATGTCCTTGGCCACCCGCCCGAGCACGATGGCCGGCCGCCAGGCGGGGCTGACGGCGTACCGTTCGAGCGAGCCGTTGCGCAGCTCGGCGATCAGGCCGAACCCCGAGAACAGCGAGCCGAACACGGCGATCATCATCATCGACGCGGGCGTGAACATGCGCAGGGCGTCGACCGTGCTCCCGCCCGGCGTCAGGTCCTTCAGCAGCGGCGCGAACATCAGCAGGTAGAGCACCGGCTGCAGGATGCCGAACAGCGGCCAGACCGGGTTGCTGAAGGACTTCTTCAGCTCGTAGCCGGTGAACAGGACGATGTGGCGGATCATGCGGCGGCTCCCGTGTCGCGGAGGGATCGGCCGGTCTTGGCCAGGAAGACGTCGTCGAGCGTGGAGCGGTCGAGCGCGATCGAGCGCAGGCCGATGCCCTGCTCCTCCAGGATGCGCAGCAGCGCGGGCAGCGTGTGCTCGCCGTCGTCGACGTAGACGCGCAGGGCGTCCTCGTCCAGGCGGACCTCGCGGGCCAGGGGCCTGAGCGCCTCGGCGGCCCGTTCCGGGTCGTCCAGCCGCAGCGTGACGACGTCGCCGGAGACCTCGCGCTTGAGCTCGCCGGGCGTGCCCTCGGCCACGATCCGCCCGTGGTCCACGATCACCAGCCGGTCGCAGAGCGCGTCGGCCTCGTCGAGGTAGTGGGTGCTGAGCAGCACGCTCGTGCCGGCCTCGCGGAGCTGCCTGATGCGGTCCCAGAGGTTCGCGCGGTTCTGCGGGTCGAGGCCGGTGGTGGGTTCGTCGAGGAAGAGCAGCGGCGGGGCGTGCACCAGCCCGAGCGCGACGGCCACCCGCCGCTTCTGGCCGCCGGAGAGCGTCCGGCCGGGCCGGTCGGCCATCTCGGTCAGGTCGAAGCGTTCGAGGACGTCGGCCGTGGCCTGCTTCGGGTCGGCCACGTCGTGGATCCTGGCGGCCATCATGATCTGGGCGCGGGCGCTCGTGGTCTCCTCCACGCCGCCCGCCTGGCTGACGTAGCCGAGCTTGCGGCGGACGGCCCCGGGCTCCTTGCGCAGGTCGTGCCCGGCGATGACGGCGGTGCCGGAGTCGGGCGTGATCAGCGTGGCCAGCATGCGGATCGTCGTGGTCTTGCCGGCGCCGTTGGGGCCGAGGACGCCGAAGATCTCGCCCTTCTCGACGTCGAGGTCGATGCCGCGGACGGCCTCGACGGTCTGGGAGCCCTTGCGGCTCCTGGTGGTGAACGTCTTGCGTAACTCACGTGCCTCAATGATCATCGTTCTCCTCAGGGCAGTTCGTCCTTCTCGACCCGGCCGATCGCGCCTTCGACCCAGTCGAGCTGGGCCTGGAGCACGGCCTGGGTCAGGCGGAGGTTCTCGTCGAGATGCCTGGGCTCGCCGTAGCGCTGCTTGGTGCCGTACGCGTGGTCGATGGTCTCGATGTTCAGTCGCAGTTGCCGAATCCTGCCATGCAGGACGTCGAGAATCTCCTGCTTTTTCATCCGGTTCATGAACGTCAGCGCGACCTGGAAGGGATCGACGACCGGCCGCACCTCCGACCAGCTCTGCATGAGCAGCCGGTGGAACTCGTAGCGGCCGGCCTCGGTCAGCTCGTAGACGACCTTGCCGCCCCTGCCGGCCTCGACGACCGCGAGCAGTCCTTCGTCGGCCATCTTGCCCAGGCCGTGGTAGATCGAGCCGAAGGCCACGTTCGCCCAGGTGTCGGCGCCCATCATCTCCAGCCGGCGGCGTACGCCGTAGCCGTTCATGGGGCCGTCGAGCAGGGAACCGAGGATCAGGATGCGCGTTGACGCCGACATGTGCTCAAGTTTGTACTCAAATTTGAGTAATCGTCAAGGTCCTAAACTCGGCGGCATGACTGAACGACCGATCGCGCTGGTCACCGGCGCTTCCCGTGGTGTGGGCGAGGCCGTGGCGCGGGCGCTGGGCCCCACGCATCATGTCATCCTCGGCGGCAGGGACGAGCCCGCGCTCGCGAAGCTGGCCGCCGAACTGCCCGACGCGCGGCCCTGGCCCGTCGAGCTGACCCGGCTCACCGAGGCCGACGTCAGCGGCGTCGAACGGCTCGACGTGCTCGTGCACAGCGCCGGGATCGCGCTGCTCGGCCGGATCGCCGACCAGCCCGCCGACAACTGGCGCACGACCATGGAGCTCAACGTCGTCGCGGTCGCCGAGCTGACCCGGCTGCTGCTGCCCGCGCTGCGCCGCGCCCGGGGGCACGTCGTCTGCGTGAACTCCGGCTCGGGGCAGCGGGCCAACCCCGAGTGGGCCTCGTACGCGGCCAGCAAGTTCGCCCTGCGCGCCTTCGCCGACGCGCTGCGCCTGGAGGAGCCCGAGCTGCGGGTCACCACCGTCTATCCGGGCCGGGTGGCCACCGACATGCAGCGCGGCGTACGAGCCCAGGAGGGCGGCGCGTACGAACCGGACAAGTACCTCACCCCGGAGAGCGTGGCGCGGGCGGTGCTCGCCACGATCAACGCCGGACCCGACGCCCACCTCACCGAACTGACCATCAGACCGAGCGCGGGCCCGGTCAACTGACATCTGAATGGATCCATTCACTACAGTGGACCCATGCTTGAACCACTCGCGCACATAGGACGAGATCCCCGCTCCGGCGGATACGTGAGAGACGCCTGGTCGGCCGCCGACATGGAGCTACGCGGGTGGTTCGCGGGCGAGGCCGCGCGCCGCGGGCTCGACCTGCGGGAAGACCGCAACGGCAACCTCTGGGCCTGGTGGGGCGACCCCTCGCGCCGTCCGGGCGTCGTCACCGGCAGCCACCTCGACTCGGTGCGCCACGGCGGCGCCTTCGACGGCCCGCTCGGCGTGGTGTCCGCCTTCGCCGCCCTCGACCTGCTGCGCGAACGGCAGGTCACGCCGGGCAGGCCGGTCGGCGTCGCCTGCTTCACCGACGAGGAGGGAGCCAGGTTCGGCATGCCGTGCATGGGCTCCCGGCTGCTCACCGGCGCGCTCACCCCGGAACGCGCGCTCGCGCTCACCGACGACGAGGGCGACACGCTGGCCGACGTCATGGCACGGGCCGGCCGCAAGCCGGAGGCCATCGGGCGCGACGCCGAGACCCTGGCCACCGTCGGCACGTTCGTCGAGCTCCACGTCGAGCAGGGCCGCGGCCTGGTGCACGAGGGCCGGCCGGTGGGCGTGGCCAGCGCCATCTGGCCGCACGGCCGGTGGCGGTTCGACTTCCACGGCAGGGCCGACCACGCGGGCACCACCCGGCTGGCCGACCGCGACGACCCGATGTTGCCCTTCGCCCGCCTGGTGCTGGCCGCCCGCGAGGCGGCCGAGCGGCACGACGTGGTGGCCACGGTCGGCAAGACCCGCGTCTCGCCCGGCAACGCCAACGCCGTCCCCGGGCTGGTCTCGGCCTGGCTGGACGCCCGAGGCCCGGCGGAGCCCGCGGTCCGCGCCCTGGTCGAGGAGCTCTCCGCGGCGGCCGGGGCGGACGTGCGCGAGGAGTCGTGGACCCCCGAGGTCGCCTTCGGCGCCGCGCTCAGGGACCGGCTGGCCCGCGTGGCGGGCGGCGACACGCCCGCGCCGATCCTGCCGACCGGAGCGGGTCACGACGCCGGAATCCTCGCCACGGCGGGCGTCCCGAGCGCGATGTTGTTCGTACGCAACCCCACCGGCGTGTCCCATTCCCCCGAGGAGCACGCCGACCAGGCAGACTGCCATGCGGGAGTGGTGGCACTCGCGGACGTGCTGGAGGATCTGTGTCGCTGACCTACTGGTGCGAGCAGGCCTGGTTGCCCGACGGGGTCGCCCATGGCGTCCTCATCGAGGTCGAAGGCGCCCGGATCGCCCGGATCGCCCGAGGGGAGCCCGGTTCGGCCGAGCGGCTGCCAGGCCTGACCATCCCCGGCCTGGCCAACGCCCATTCCCACGCCTTCCACCGGGCCCTGCGCGGTGCCACCCAGCGTGGCAAGGGCGACTTCTGGACCTGGCGCGACCAGATGTACGAGGTCGCCGGCAAGCTCGACCCCGACACCTACTTCCAGCTCGCCAGGGCCGTCTACGCCGAGATGGCGCTGGCCGGGGTGACCTGCGTGGGCGAGTTCCACTACCTGCACCACGCCCCCGACGGCCGCCCGTACGAGGACAGGAACGTGATGAGCCACGCGCTCATCCAGGCCGCCCGCGAGGCCGGGCTGCGCATCACGCTGCTCGACACCTGCTACCTGTCCGGCGGCATCGGCGTGCCGCTGTCGGGCACCCAGCTCCGCTTCAGCGACGGCAGCACCCACGGCTGGGCCGCCCGCGCCGACGAGCTGGCCGCCGCCTACGAGGGGCAGCACGACGTGGAGATCGGGGCCGCCGTCCACTCGGTGCGCGCGGTGCCGCCCGACCAGATGCCGGTGGTGGCCGAGTTCTCCCACCGGCACGCCGCCCCGCTGCACGTGCACGTCTCCGAGCAGCGCGCCGAGAACGCGGCCTGCGCCGAGACGTACGCCGCCACCCCGGTCCAGATCCTGCACGAGCGCGGCGTGCTGGGCCCGCGCTCGACCGCCGTGCACGCCACCCATCTGACCGACTCCGACGTGGAGCTGCTCGGCCAGTCGGGCACGTACATCTGCATGTGCCCCACCACCGAGCGCGACCTCGCCGACGGCGTCGGCCCGGCCAGGGCGGCGGCCGACCGGGGCACGCCGATCACGCTCGGCTCCGACGGCCACGCCGTGATCGACCTGTTCGAGGAGGCCCGCGCGGTCGAGCTCGACGAGCGGCTGACCAGCGAGCGGCGCGGCCACTGGAGCGCCGCCGACCTGCTCACCGCCGCCACCGGCGCCGGGCACACCTCGCTCGGCTTCGCCGACGCCGGCCGCCTCATCCCCGGGGCGTGGGCCGACCTGGTGTCGGTCCGCCTCGACTCGGTGCGCACGGCGGGCATCGGCGGGCTGGAGGCGGTGGTGTTCGCGGCCACGGCCTCCGACGTGCACTCGGTGGTCTCCGGCGGACGCAGGGTGGTCGCGCAGGGCCGCCACGAACTGGGCGACGTCGGATCCATGCTCTCCGAGGCGATAGGAAAAGTGCGATGACCACGCTGATCGACGGGATCGGGCTGCTCTACACCGGCGACCCCGAGCGCGAGGAGATCATCGACGCGGCGCTGGTCGTCGCGGACGGCGTGGTGGCCTGGCTGGGCCCCGCCGCCCAGGCGCCCGACGCCGACGAGCGCGTGCACGTCGGCGGCCGGGCCGTGCTGCCCGGGTTCGTGGACAGCCACGCCCACCTGATCTTCGCCGGCGACCGCACGGCCGAGTTCCAGGCCCGCATGTCGGGGCAGCCGTACACCGGCGGGGGCATCAGGACGACCGTCGCCGCCACCCGCGCGGCGAGCGACGCCGACCTGGCCACGCACGCCCGCGCCCTGGTGGAGGAGATGCTCGCCCAGGGCACCACCACCGTGGAGATCAAGAGCGGCTACGGGCTCTCGGCCGAGCACGAGCGCCGCTCCCTGGAGATCGCCACCACCCTCACCGACGAGACCACCTACCTCGGCGCGCACGTCGTGCCCGAAGGCGCGGACGCCGACGACTACGTCCGGCTGGTCACGGGCGAGATGCTCGACGCCTGCGCCCCCTACGCCAAATGGGTGGACGTCTTCTGCGAGCGCGGCGCGTTCGACGGCGACCAGACCAGGGAGATCCTGAACGCCGGGATCAAGGCCGGGCTCCAGGCCCGGGTGCACGCCAACCAGCTCACCGAGGGGCCCGGCGTGCGCATCGCCTGCGAGCTGGGCGCGGCCTCGGCCGACCACTGCACCCACCTGTCGGCGGCCGACGTCGACGCGCTCGCGGCGAGCGGCACGGTGGCGACGTTGTTGCCGGGGGCCGAGTTCTCCACGCGGTCGCCCTATCCCGACGCGCGGCGGCTCATCGACGCGGGCGTCACGGTCGCGCTGGCCACCGACTGCAACCCGGGCTCGTCGTTCACCTCGTCGATGCCGTTCTGCGTGGCGCTGGCGGTGCGCGAGATGGGCATGACGCCGCTGGAGGCGGTGCGGGCGGCGACGTACGGCGGGGCCCGCGCGCTGCGCCGTACGGACGTAGGGTGGTTGCGTCAGGGAGCCCGCGCGGACCTGGTCGTGCTCGACGCCCCCTCCTATGTCCATCTGGCCTACAGGCCCGGTGTTCCCCTTGTCCACCAGGTGTTTCAGGCGGGTCTCCTCCTTTAGGAGGACGTTCAAGACCCTCCCTCTGGCGTAGCTGTTTAGGGAATCTTTGCTTCCGGCCGGACGTTGGCCGGATATAGGACGCAGCTGCGGAACGAGGTGCCAGGGGATGGCAAGGCCTACGGGGAGTCGCACGCAGGAGCAGCACGTCGCTGACCGCGACCTGCTGGGGACGTATCTGGCCGAGATCGGCCGGGTCCCGCTGCTCACGGCGGAGGAAGAGGTGGAGCTCGCCAAACGGATCGAGGCGGGCCTGTTCGCCGAGCAGCTTCTTGACAGCGGAGGCTCCGAGCCGCGGATCGGGGACGCGGCCGACGAGGAGCTGGAGCGCCTGGCCATCTCGGGCCAGCGGGCGAAGGACGAGTTCATCCAGGCCAACCTGCGCCTGGTGGTGGCGGTGGCCCGGAAGTACTCGGGTCGGGGGATGCCGCTCATCGACCTGGTCCAGGAGGGGAACCTGGGCCTGGTGCGAGCGGTCGAGAAGTTCGACTACCGGCGGGGGTACAAGTTCTCCACCTACGCCACGTGGTGGATCAGGCAGTCGGTCGGACGGGCCATCCACGAGCAGGCCCGTCCGGTCCGGCTGCCGACGCACGCCGGCGAGCAGATGACCCGGCTCATGCGGGTGCGCCGCGACCTGCTGGCCGAGTTCGACGCCGAGCCGACCGACGGCGACCTCGCCGAGATCCTCGACCTGCCGATCGAGCGGGTGCGCGAGCTGCGCCGCTGGGCCTCCGACCCGGTGTCGCTGCAGCTCGGCGTGGGCGACGAGGACGAGACCGAGCTCGGCGACATGATCGCCGACGAGACGTGGGCCGATCCCGAGCAGCAGGCCATCGACATCCTTGAGCGCGAGCGGCTCGACCAGTGGCTCACCGACCTGGAGGGCGACACCAGCGAGATGCTGCGGTGGCGCTACGGCCTGGTCGACGGGCGCGAGCACACGCTGACCGAGGTGGGGGAGCGTTACGGCATCGGCCGCGACCGCGCCCGCCGCATCGAGCGCGACGCCCTGGCCCGACTGCGCCGCATGGCCAACGCCGCCGCCTGATCTTTCTCCGCCTCTTCGGCGCCGCCGCCCGGCCTCCCCGGGCGGCGCCGCCGTTTCCAGGGCCCTGAGGGCCTTCTACGGCCTGAGGACGCGGCGCAGGAACTCCTCCACGGCCGACTCCGCCGTCGCCGTGTCGCCGCCCCTGGCGACCAGCAGGGCGCTCTCGTTGATGGCGGCCAGCAGCATGTGGGCGTGCAGGTCGACGAACTCGTCGGGCACCGCCCCGGTCGCCTGCAGGGCCGCCTTCAGCATGCCGAACGAGTAACGCTCCTCCATCGCCCGCCAGCTCTCCCACCCCAGCACCGCGGGGGCGTCGATGAGCACGATGCGCCGGATCACCGGATCGCCCGCGAGCCTGACCCAGGCCAGCGCGCCCGCCCGCAGCGCCGCCGCCGGGTCGCCGATGCCGCGCACCGCCTTGGCGATCTTGACGCCGATGGCCGACTCGGTGGCCTCCAGCACCGCCTCGAACAGCGCGTCCTTGCCCGCGTAGTGGTGGTAGAGCGCCCCGCGGCTCAGCCCCGACTCCTGCAGCACGGTCTCGATCGACGTGTCGTCGTAGCCCCGCTCGGCGAACAGCCGCGTGGCGATGGCGAGGACCTTGTCGCGGGTGGCCGCGCCGCGCTCCGCCTTGAGGTTCATGCCCCCACTCTAGACAAACCGACCGACGGTCGGTAATTTCCTAGACCGACAGTCGGTCTGCAATCCTGGAGGAGTGGTCATGGACGGCATCACCTGCGTTGACGTGGGCCAGGGCCCGGTCACCTTGTTCGTGCACGGCGTGGGCACCAGCTCGTACCTGTGGCGCAACGTCATCGCCGAGCTGCGCGACGAGCGCCGCTGCGTGGCCGTCGACCTGCCGTTGCACGGCGGCAGCGAGCCGCGCGACGACCTGTCCATCCCCGCGCTGGCCGAGGCCGTGGAGGAGCTGTGCGCCGGGCTCGGCCTGGACGAGGTCGACCTCGTGGCCAACGACACCGGCGGCGCCGTGGCCCAGGTCTTCGCGGTCCGCCACCCCGCCCGGCTGCGCTCGCTCACCCTCACCAACTGCGACGTGCACACCAACACCCCGCCCGAGGCGTTCAAGGACACCGTCGAGCTGGCCGTCAGGGGCGAGCTGGCGGGGCTCGTGGCCGCCGTGCTCGACCATCCCGAGCTGCTGGCCAGGACCGCCCTGGGCGCCGGCTACGAGCACATCGACGACCCCGCCGCGCTGGTCGACGCCTACCTGCGCCCGATCCTGGCCAAGCCCGGCGGCGGGCGCGCCTTCGAACGCCTGCTGACCTCGATCGACGCCGAGGACATGGTCGCCATCGAGCCTCAGCTCACCGTGCTCACCGTGCCGACGCTGGTCGTGTGGGGCACCGGCGACACGTTCTTCGACGTGAGCTGGGCCCACTGGCTGCGCGACACGATCCCCGGCGTGAAGGAGGTCGTCGAGATCGAGGGCGGCCGGCTGTTCTTCCCCGACGAGCGGGCCGCCGAGCTGGTTCCCCACCTGCGCCGCTTCTGGGGCCGCCCGTAAGCTCTCGATCATGTACGTCGAGGCGTTGCGCCGCTATCCGGTCAAGTCGATGCTGGGCGAGGAGATCGCCGAGAGCGAGGTGACCGAGCGCGGCCTGACCGGCGACCGGGGCCGGGCGGTGCTCGACGTCGCCACGGGGAAGATCGCCAGCGCCAAGAACCCGAGGCTGTGGCGCGACCTGCTGACCGTCGAAGGCGCCCGCGCGCCGGGCGACGCGGAGCTGTCGAAGCTGCTCGGCCGCGAGGTGCGGCTGATCGACGTGCCGCCGGAGGGCGCAGAGCTGGAGCGGTCGGTGCCCGAACGGGTGCTGGCCGAGGGCATCGAGGCGGAGGTGCCGTACACGGTGGGCACGCTCGGCGGGGCCTCGCCGGAGGGCACGTTCTTCGACTTCGCGCCCCTGCACCTGATCTCCACCTCGACGATCGACCGCATCGGCGAGCTCAGCCCGCGCGGGCACGTCGAAGCCCTCCGCTACCGGCCCAACCTGGTCATCAGGACCGAGGCGGAGGGCTTCGCCGAGAACGACTGGGTGGGGCGCGAGCTGCACGTCGGGGACGAGGTCGTGCTCCAGGTCATCGTGCCCAGCCCGCGCTGCGCGGTGCCGACGCTGGCCCACGGCGCGCTCGGCCGCGACATCGAGGCGCTGCGCGTGGTCGCCCGGCACAACCGGGTCGAGGTCCTGGACGCCGGGCTCCAGGCGTGCGCGGGCGTCTACGCGCGGGTGCTGCGCCCCGGCCGGATCGCCCAGGGCGACGCCGTCAGGCCAGGGGGCTGAGGTACTTCTCCAGGTCGTCGAGGATCTTGCCGGCGGCGGTGACGCCGATGCCGGTCATCCAGATCTCGTCGTCCACGTCGTGGGCGTGGCCGGCCTTCACCGCGGCCAGGTTCTTCCACAGCGGGCCGCCGGTCACCGTGGCCTGCGACTTGGCGGCGGCCTCGCCGTAGGCGCTGTAGAAGATCGCGTCGCCGTCGGCCTTGGCGATGTTCTCCTGGCTCAGCTTGCCGAAGCGCTTGTCGTCCTGGTCGGCCAGGCGCTGGGCCTCCGGCCGCTGGACGCCGGCGTCGCCGACCACGATGCCGCTGAACGACTCGGGGCCGTACACGCGGATCTCGGTGGGCATGAAGCGCACGATGCTCACCGACAGCTCGGAGAACTTCGCGCCCACCTCCTTGGCCCGCTGCTCGTACGACGACAGCAGCCCGGACGCCTGCTCCTTCTTGCCCAGGGCCTCGGCGTCCAGCAGGAAGTTCTCCTTCCAGGTGACGCCCACCTTCTCGGTGAACACGGTCGGCGCGATCTTGCTGAGCTTGTCGTAGAAGGCGGCCTGGCGGAACTTCGAGCCCAGGATGAGGTCCGGCTTGAGCGCCATGATCGCCTCGATGTTGGGCTGCTGGAGCGTGCCGACCGGCTTGGTGGCCGACAGCGCCGAGCCGAGGTACTCCGGCCAGGTCTGGTTCTCGCCCGCCTGGGCCGCGCCGACGGGGGCCATCCCGAGGGAGACCATCGTGTCCAGCTTGTCGGTGTCGAGCACGACCACCCGCTTGGGGGTCATCGGCACTTCGCTCTCACCCATGGCGTGCTCGACCGTCCGGGTGGGGCCGGCGTCCTCCGTGCCGGTCGAGGTGCCGCAGGCGGCCAGGGCGAGGACGGGAAGCAGGGCCAGAAGCCGGAGACGCATGAGGATTCCTTGATCTATTAGGTTAGGCAACCCTAAGTATCTCATGGCCGGATCGAAGCGTGTGAGGGGGCCGAAACTTACCCGAAACACCGTGCCGACGAGATTCACGCATGCGAAACACTCCAGGTCGAGCCACGAAACCCCGGCCGAACACGCTGTGGCAACACGTCACATGTAAGGAGGGTCGCGTCGTGAAGATCGATAGCGGCACCACAGCCTGGATGCTCGCGGCCACCGCGCTGGTGTTGCTGATGACTCCGGGCCTCGCGTTCTTCTACGGGGGCATGACCAGGGCCAAGAGCGTCCTGAACATGATGATGATGTCGTTCGGCGCCATCATCACGGTCACCGTGGCCTGGGTGCTGTTCGGGCACTCGATCGCCTTCACCGACAACGGCAGCACGGTGCTCAACAACATCGTCGGCGGCTTCGACGCCCTGGGCCTGCAGAGCCTGGTCGACACGGCCACCAAGGACGACGGCACCGGCATGCCGAGCCTGGTCTTCTCGGCCTTCCAGCTGACGTTCGCCATCATCACCGTCGCCCTGATCAGCGGCGCGATCGCGGACCGGGCGAAGTTCGGCGCGTGGATGTTGTTCACCGTCGTCTGGGCCACCGTGGTCTACTTCCCGGTCGCCCACTGGGTGTGGGGCACCGGCTGGCTCAACACCATGGGCATCGAGGACTTCGCCGGCGGAACCGTCGTGCACATCAACGCCGGCGCCGCGGCGCTGGCCCTGGCCCTGGTGATCGGCAAGCGCAAGGGCTGGCGCAAGGAGCCGATGCGGCCGCACAACCTCACGCTGGTGCTGCTCGGCGCGGGCCTGCTGTGGTTCGGCTGGTTCGGCTTCAACGCCGGCTCGGAGCTGGCCGTGGACGGCACCGCCGGGCTCGCGTTCATGAACACCCAGATCGCCACCGCGGTCGCCGCCGGCGCCTGGCTCGTGGTGGAGAAGCTGCGCGACGGCCACGCCACCAGCCTCGGCGTCGCCTCCGGCGCGGTCGCCGGCCTGGTCGCCATCACACCGGCCTGCGGCTTCGTGGACCCGTGGGCCGCGATGGTCATCGGCCTGGCCGCCGGGGCCGTCTGCGCCTACGCCGTGGGCCTGAAGTACCGGCTGGGCTTCGACGACTCGCTCGACGTGGTCGGCGTGCACCTGGTCGGCGGCGTCATAGGCGCGGTCTCGCTCGGGTTCCTGGCCGCCTATCCCTTCCTCGACCAGCAGAGCAAGGGCCTGTTCTACGGCGGCGGCCTCGGCCAGCTCGGGCTGCAGGTGCTCGGCCCGGTCGCGATCGGCGGCTACTCCTTCGTCGCCACCTGGATCGTCGGCAAGCTCATCGACAGGACGATGGGCTTCCGCATCTCCGCCGAGGACGAGCTCACCGGCATCGACGTCACCACGCACGCCGAGACCGGGTACGACCTCGGCACGGTCTACGCCTCCGGCGTGACCACCCCGAACGGTCCGCTCACCCCGGCTCCGGCTCCGGCTCCCAAGAAGGTGGAGGCATGAGGCTCATCACCGCGATCATCAAGCCGTTCAAGCTCGACGACGTCAAGGCGGCGCTGGAGCAGTTCGGCGTCAAGGGCATGACGGTCAGCGAGGCCAGCGGCTACGGCCGCCAGCGCGGCCACACCGAGGTCTACCGCGGCGCCGAGTACCAGGTGGACCTGGTGCCCAAGGTGCGCCTGGAGGTGCTGGCCGAGGAGGACGACGCCGAGGACGTCCTCGACGTCATCGTCAAGGCGGCCCACACCGGCAAGATCGGCGACGGCAAGGTCTGGTCCGTGCCCGTCGACACGGTCGTCCGCGTACGCACCGGAGAGCGAGGGCCGGAGGCCCTGTGAGGGGAGAGGCGCGTTCGTACGCCGCGGCCCGCAAGGAACGGACCGCGGACACCGACCGCTGGCTCAAGGACCTCTTCAGGACGGCGAGCGACGGCGACCAGGTCTCCCTGGTCGCCGTCGGCAGTCTCGGGCGCGGCGAGCCGGCCCCGGGCAGCGACCTGGACCTGGTCCTGCTGCACGACGGGCGGGCCGACGTGGCCCGGATCGCCGACCGCATCTGGTACCCCATCTGGGACTCCGCCGTCGGCCTCGACCACTCCGTGCGGACCGTGGCGGAGGCCGTGGCCGTGGCCAGGCAGGATCTCAAGGCCGTGCTCGGCCTCATCCAGGCCAGGCACGTCGCCGGCGACCCCGAGCTGACCAGGAAGGCCAGGGAGGCGGTGCTGGCCGAGTGGCGGGCCGACTCGCGGCGCAGGCTGGGCGAGCTGCGCGCGTCGGCCGACCACCGGGCGCAGGTCAGCGGCGAGCTGGCCTTCCTCCTCGAACCCGACCTCAAGGACGGCCGCGGCGGGCTCCGCGACGTCCAGGCCATGCAGGCCGTGGCGGCGGCGTGGGTGGCCTCGGCCCCCGGGCCGCGGGCGCGCGAGGCGCACGAGTTCATCCTCGACGTGCGGCACGCGCTGCACGTCGTCACCGCGCGCGGTGCCGACCGGCTGGTGCTCCAGGAGCAGGACGCGGTGGCCGGGCTGCTCGGCCTGCTCGACGCCGAGGCCCTCATGCGCAGGCTCGCCGAGGCGGGCCGGACCGTCTCCCACGCCTTCGACGCCACCTGGCGCACGGTTGACAAACTGCTGTCAGGACCGGTCCCGCGCGGGCGCCGTCCGCTGGCCGACGGCGTGGTCGAGCACGGCGGGGAGGTGGTGCTCGCCAGGGGCGCCGACCCGCGCAAGGACCCCGTCCTGGTGCTGCGGGCGGCCGCCGCCGCGGCGGACTCGGGGCTGCCGCTGGCGCCTGCCACGGTGTCCGTCCTGGCCGCTCAGTCGGCTTCCATGCCGGTGCCGTGGCCCGAGGAGGCACGCGACGCGCTGGTGTCGATTCTCGGCGCCGGGCGGGCCGCCGTGCCCGTGTGGGAGGAGCTCGACCAGGCGGGCGTCCTTGTCAAGCTGCTTCCTGACTGGGAGCGCGTACGGCACCGTCCGCAGCGCAATCCCATCCACCGCTTCACCGTGGACCGGCACCTGATCGAGGCCGCCGCGAACGCCGCCGGGCACACCCGCGAGGTCTCCCGTCCCGACCTGCTGCTGATCGGCGCGCTGCTGCACGACATCGGCAAGGGCTGGCCGGGCGACCACTCGCAGACGGGCGAGGTCGTGGTCCGCGACATCGCCGGCCGCTTGGGGCTGCCCGCCCATGACGTCGAGACGCTGGCCACCGTCGTACGCCACCACCTGCTGCTGCCCGAGACCGCCACCCGCAGGGACCTGGACGACCCGGTCACGATCGAGAAGGTCGCCGCCACGGTCGGCTCCCGCGAGGTGCTCGACCTGCTGGCCGCGCTGGCGGTCGCCGACGGCAACGCGACCGGGCCGGCCGCCTGGAACGCCTGGAAGGCCGGCCTGGTCGCCGATCTCGTCCGCCGGGTCAGGTCCGTGTTGTCGGGCTCGCCGCCGCCCAAGGCGCCCTCGATCCCGCCCGAGCAGGCCGCGCTGGCCCGGCACGGCGGCGGGGCGGTCCGGGTCAACGGCGGGGCGGTCACGGTCGTCGCCCCCGACCGGGCCGGGCTGCTGTGGAGCGCCGCCGGGGTGCTGGCCGCCCACCGGATGGTGGTGCGCTCGGCGTCGGCCGCGTCGGCGGGCGGCACGGCGGTCATCGAGTTCGCCGTCGTGCCCGAGTACGGCTCCCCGCCCGACCCCGCGACCCTGGAGGCCGACCTCCGTCTCGTCCTTGCCGGCCGTCTTGACATCGAGCAGCGGCTGGCCCGCAGGAGCCGGTCCGTCCGGCCGCCCCGGGTACCTGTGGCTCCACCTCGGGTGACACTGGTCGACGACGCCTCAGCGACGGCCACCGTGGTGGAAGTCAGGGCCCATGACAGGCCGGGGCTCCTGTGGCGCATCGGACGGGCGTTCGGGGAGTGCGGTCTTGACGTGAGAGCCGCTCGCGTGGAGACTCTCGGCGCGGAGGCGGTGGACGTCTTCTATGTCGTGGACCGCGCCGGTCGCCCCCTCAGCGACAGCGCGCAGCGAGCTCAAGTCCACGATCAGGTGCTGGCCGCATTGCGATAACCAACAGTGAACAACTGTCGGTCACATATGTAACGATTGTGTCCGAAATGCCTGATAAGTCGGATACTGCGGATACCTTGTGGACGGCTTGAACACCCGTCGTTGAACGGGACGATTGAGGGGTACCGAAAGCAGTGATCACGGGGAATTCCGACAGCGGCCATGCCGCGAGGCGGGACCGCGGGAAGCGGTCGCTGCCTCGGCTCGGCCTACGCAACTGGCGCGTGAGATGGCGTCTGACGGCGCTCATCCTCGTGCCCACCATCGCCGGCGTCGTGCTCGGGGGAGCGCGTGTGGTCGGCTCGGTCCAGAGCATCGGCGACTACGACCGTACGGCCACCGCGGCCGAGCAGTCGGGCCGGATCCGGGACCTGGTGCAGGCACTCGGCCTGGAGCGTGACACGGGGGGCTGGATCGGCGCCTATCCCAAGCTCCGCAAGTCGAAGGCGGGCGAGCTCAACGAGTACAAGGCCGCCGTCGACAAGCTGGTCACGAGCGTCCGCCAGGACCTCGACACCATGGACGAGTCCTACGGCGAACGCGTCGTCAAGGCCGCAGGCCAGGCCAAGTACGACCTCAGCCGGCTGGCCAAGATCCGCGCCGAGGGCCAGGCCGACACCATCCGGTACGACTTCCTGACCGACACCCTGCTCAAGCTGCACGACGAGCTGGCCCTGCTCTCGGACGACTCCCAGATCATCGGCCACTTCCGCGCCCTGAGCGCGCTCGCGCAGGCCAAGGAGGAGATGTCCCGCCAGCGCGTGCAGCTGCTGAAGAACTCCTACAACGTCGACCGCGTCGACGCCAAGGACGTCGAGCGGTTCATCGCCTCCAACGCCCGCGAGCAGAGCGACATCGCCACCGTGGGCGCCGAGGCCGGCGTGGAGATCGGCCTGCAGCTGTCGAAGCTGCTGACCGGCAAGAACGAGTACGTCAACGTCCAGCTCACCAAGGCCCGCGCGGTCACGCTGGCCAGCGGCCGGGCTCCGGGCGTGCGGATCGCCGACAACCTGATCTCCTCCCGGTCCAACGCCCGCGAGCAGTGGTTCGCCGACAACACGGTCGCGATCGGCGTCCTGCACGAGATCGAGAAGGACCTCGCCGACAAGGTGAACCTGCGCAGCCAGGAGCTGCGCGAGTCCGAGATCCGCAACGCCATCATCGCCGGTGTGCTGATCCTGGCGCTGCTGCTGATCGTGCTGCTGCTCACCGTGGCCATCGCCCGTTCGATGGTCGGCCCGCTGCGCCGGCTGCGCACGGAGGCCCTGGAGATCGCCGGCTTCCGGCTCCCCGACGTGGTGCGCCAGCTCCGCGTCTCGGGCGAGGCCAGCACCGAGGTGCGCCCGATCGAGGTCGAGGGCCAGGACGAGATCGGCGAGGTCGCGCGGGCCTTCGACCAGGTCCACCGCCAGGCCGTACGCCTCGCCGGCGAGGAGGCCGAGCTCCGCAGCAACATCAGCTCGATGTTCGTCAACCTCTCGCGCCGCACCCAGACGCTGGTCGAGCGGCAGATCTCGCTGATCGACGGCCTGGAGAAGGGCGAGCAGGACGGCGGCCGCCTGTCCGACCTGTTCAAGCTCGACCACCTGGCCACCCGCATGCGCCGCAACTCCGAGAACCTGCTGGTCCTCGCCGGACACGAGGCCACCCGCCGGCGCAGCCAGCCGGCCAAGCTGGTCGACGTCGTGCGCGCCGCGCTGTCGGAGGTCGAGGGCTACGAGCGCGTCCAGGTCAAGGTCCACCGGGCCACGTCCGTGCAGGGCAGCGCCGCCAACGAC
Source organism: Nonomuraea sp. NPDC052265 (assembly GCF_044547985.1). Lineage (NCBI taxonomy): Bacteria > Bacillati > Actinomycetota > Actinomycetes > Streptosporangiales > Streptosporangiaceae > Nonomuraea > Nonomuraea sp. NPDC052265. Next base: position 63,838 of record NZ_JBIUBJ010000001.1, on the reverse strand, counting down.
CTCGTCCACCTGGTGGCCGAGCTGGTCGAGAACGCGATCCAGTTCTCCCCGAGCAACTCCCAGGTCCTGGTGTCCAGCAGCCTCATCGAGGGCGGCGGCGCGCTGCTGTCGGTGAGCGACTCCGGCATCAGCATGACCGAGGAGGAGCTGGCCGAGGCCAACCGCCGCCTGGCCGAGCCGCCGGTCGTGGACGTGTCGGTCTCCCGCCGCATGGGCCTGTTCGTGGTCGGCCGCCTGGCGCTGCGCCACGGCATCCGGGTGCAGCTCAGGAAGGGCGAGGGCGCCGGCCTGATCGCCATGGTGCTGCTGCCGCCCACGCTGATCGCCGACGGCATGCAGCAGCCGCTGCCACAGCGTCCGGCGTTCGGCGGCGGGACGGTGACGCCGCCCTCGCAGAACGGCTCGTTCCGGTCGTTCGGCAGCTTCGACTCGGTCGAGGCGAACGGGTCCAGGCCGGGTCCTGGCGACTCGGCCAGGTTCGGCGCCGGGCCGTCGGGGGCCTTCGACAGCGCCCCCTCGGCGCCGTCCGGGCCTTTCGACAGCGCGCCCTCCGCGCCGTCCGGGCCTTTCGACAGCGCGTCCTCCGGGCCGTCGTCCTTCGACAACCCGCCGCCGGCGCCGAGGCACGGGCTCGGGGCGTTCAACTCCGACCCGGGCCGTCCGGTCAACGGCTTCACCGCCGACACCGACGGCGGCTCCTACCGGCGGCAGCCGTCCTCGTTCGACTCCGGGGCCTACCCGTCGCTGTCGTCGGGCACCGGCTCGTTCCCGTCGTACCCGGCGAACGGGGGGACGTTCCCGACGCCGCCGCCGTACGCGACGAACTACGGGACGAACGACGTACGCCGTCCCGACCCGGCTCCCTCGGTGGAGGTCTCGCCGATGGAGCCGGAGCAGGAGGAGTTTCTGCCGATCTTCGCGTCGGTGGAGTCCGCGTGGTTCCGCAGGCCGCCGGGGGAGTCGGCGCCCGAGGCGCCCTCGTCCGGCGAAACCGGCGGTGAGGCGAGGCCTGCGCAAGCCGTACCCTCTGGGGAGGAAGCGTGGCAGACGGCCGCGGACGCCGGTTGGCGTGCGGCGGCCAAAGCCAGCGAGCCCAGCCTCGGCGGCGTGACCGCCGCGGGGCTCCCCAAGCGCACCCCCAAGGCCAATCTGGTCCCCGGCACGGCGAGCCAGCCCGCTCAGCAGCAGGCTCAGCAGTCGCAGCCGCCGGTGCCCCCGGTCTCAGCCGACCGGATGCGCAGCCGTATGGCCAGCTACCAAAAGGGTGTGCGACGGGGCCGCCAGGAAGTACGTGGACAGGAGGAACAGAGTGAGTAAGCGTCCCGCTGGGGAGGATGCGTGACAACGCTGAGCCATGAAGCGAACCGCTTCGACTGGCTGATCACCGACTTCGTGCGCAACACTCCGGGGGTCGCGCACGCCGTGGTCGTCTCCGCCGACGGCCTGTGCCTGGCCGCCTCGGAGGGCTTCCCGCCGGACCGGGCCGACCAGCTCGCGGCGGTCTCCGCCGGTCTGCTGAGCCTGACCGTGGGCGCGTCCAGGGTGTTCGAGGGCGGCGCGGTGTCGCAGACCGTCGTCGAGATGCAGCGCGGGCTGCTCCTGGTCATGGCGATCAGCGACGGTTCGGTGCTGACGGTGCTGGCGGGTCCGGATTGTGACATGGGGCTGGTGGCGTACCAGATGACGCTGCTGGTAGACAGGGCGGGACAGGCGCTCACGCCGGCCCTGCGCGCCGAACTCCAGGCCGCAAGGACCCGGTGATGTGATGGAACTGATGGGAGAGGGCCGTGTACGGCAGTGACGGGATCGGGGACGACGAGCCCCTGTTCCGTCCCTACGCGGTGACCGGCGGCCGTTCCGAGCCGCGCTATCACCTCGCGATGGAGACGCTGATCTCGTCGATGTCGATCCCGGACGACGAGATGGCCATGCTCACCCCCGAGCAGGAGGCCATCATGCAGCTCTGCAGGACGTTCCGGTCGGTCGCCGAGATCTCGGCCCTGCTCCGCGTCCCGCTGGGCGTGGCGAGGGTGCTTGTGGCGGACATGTCAGACGAAGGTCTCGTCCGCCTGCACCAGCCACGCCTCAGCCAGGGACAGCCAGACCTCAACATGCTCGAAAGGGTGCTCAGTGGACTTCGCAGGCTCTAGCCCCGGGCTCACTTCGACGAAGATCGTCGTCGCTGGTGGGTTCGGCGTCGGCAAGACGACGTTCGTGGGGGCGGTGTCCGAGATCCTCCCGCTCACCACGGAAGCGGTGATGACCGACGCGTCCGCGGGCATCGACGACCTCGGGTTGACGCCGAACAAGCAGACCACGACCGTCGCCATGGACTTCGGCCGCCTCTCGCTCGACCGCGACCTGATCCTGTACCTGTTCGGCACGCCCGGACAGCACCGGTTCTGGTTCATGTGGGACGACCTGGTCCGCGGCGCGATCGGCGCGGTGGTGCTGCTCGACACCCGCCGCCTGGCCGACAGCTTCCCGGCCATCGACTATTTCGAAGAGGCCAAGCTGCCGTTCGTGGTGGGCATCAACGGCTGGGACGGTCAGTTCCTGCACACCGACGACGAGGTGCGCGAGGCGCTGGCCCTGGGCTCGCACGTGCCGATCGTGCGCACCGACGCGCGCAACCGGGACTCGGTCAAGTCGACGCTGATCTCGCTCGTCGAGCACGTCGTACGGCTGCGCGCGGCCCCCGTCCGCTAGCCGCGGACCGCCCACGGGACGCGATCACCGAACGGCTCGGCTACGCGCCACGGCCTGGCGGGCCGCCCTCGATCCGCTGACGCCGCAGGAGCGGCGGACGTTCGTGCGCACCCTGCCGGCCAGCGAGCAGGCGTTGTCAGGCCGATGACCGGCTGTTGACCAGCACCTGCACGCCGTCGAGCACGCGCTGGAGGCCGAACTCGAAGGCGTGCTCGGGGCTGTAGGCGGCCTGGAGCGCCTCCCCGGCCGCCTGGCCGACGCGCGAGGCCGTCGGGAACATGGCGGGGTCGGAGATCCGGCTGAGGAAGGGCGCGTGCGCGGCCCACCACTGCAGGTCCGTCATGCCGGTCCGGCTCTCGGCCTGGGCGGCCTCCACCGCGCCCCTGGCCGTGCCGTGCACGAAGCCGGTGACCAGTGTGATCACCGAGTCCATCTCCAGGTCGGTCAGGCCGATGCCGTCGACGGCGCGCAGCTCGTAGTCGTACTTGGCGGTGACGTTCGGGCCGAGGACCGGGCGGCTCGCGGCCACCTGGAGCAGCCACGGGTGGCGCAGGTAGAGGGCGAAGTTCTCGCGGGCGATCAGCTCCAGCCGGGCCCGCCAGCCGCCGGGCACGTCCTCGGGGCGGGCGGTCTCGCCGTAGACGGTGTCGAGCATGACGTCGAGCAGCTCGGGCTTGCCCGGCACGTACGTGTAGAGCGACATCGTGCCCACGCCCAGCTTCTCGGCCACCCGGCGCATGGACAGCGCCGCCAGCCCCTCGGCGTCGGCCACGTCGATGGCTGCGCGGACGATGCGCTCGACGCTCAGCTCCGGCCTGCCCTTGCGGCTGGCCCGCTCGCTCGTCCGCCACAGCAGCGCCAGGCTGCGCGCCGGGTCGCCCTTGCCGGGGTACTCAACAGTCACCCTCGTACGGTACACCGTACGGTTGCCGACTTTGATCGTATGTTGTACGGTACGCCGTACGATTCGATGAGGAGGTGGCCATGTCCGCAGTGCTCGCCCAGGGCCTGCGCAAGACGTACGGCTCGAAGACGGCGCTGGACGGCATCGATCTCGACGTGTCCGCAGGCACGGTCTTCGGCCTGCTCGGGCCCAACGGCGCGGGGAAGACCACCGCCGTCCGCATTCTCACCACGCTCCTGCGCCCGTCCGGCGGCCGGGCGGAGGTGGCCGGGTTCGACGTGATGGCCCGGCCCCGCCGGGTCCGCGCCGCCATCGGCCTGGTCGGCCAGCAGACGGCCGTGGACGAGATCCTGACGGGCAGGCAGAACCTGGAGCTGTTCGGCCGCCTCTACCACCTGAGCGCGCCCGCCGCCCGCGCCCGGGCCGCCGAGCTGCTGGAGCGCTTCGGCCTGGCGGAGCACGACGGCCCGGCCAAGGAGCTGTCCGGCGGTCTGCGCCGCCGCCTCGACCTGGCCGCGAGCATGATCCTGGCGCCGCCCGTGCTCTTCCTCGACGAGCCCACCACGGGCCTCGACCCGCGCAGCCGCGCCGGGATCTGGAGCGCGGTGCGCGACCTTGTGGCGGGCGGCACGACCGTGCTGCTGACCACCCAGTACCTGGAGGAGGCCGACCAGCTCGCCGACCGCGTCGCGGTGATCGACTCCGGCCGGGTGGTGGCCGAGGGCACGCCGGAGGAGCTGAAGTCCAAGCTCGGCGGCGACCGGCTCGACGTGGTGGTCAACGACCCGGGGCGGCTCGACGAGGCGGCGGCGATCCTCTCGGCGACGGCCTCGGGCGCCGCCGAGATCGACCGGGACACCCGGCACGTCAGCGCCCCGGTGGCCGACCGCGTGGGCGCGCTCACGCGGGTCCTGCCCGCGCTGGCGGCGGCCGGCATCGAGGCCGAGGACGTCGCGCTGCGCCGTCCGACCCTCGACGAGGTCTTCCTGAACCTGACGACCGCGGGAGGCGATCGATGACCGCACTCAGATGGGCGCTGGCCGACGGCTGGACCGTCGCCCGCCGCGACCTGATCCACTGGGCCAACCAGCCCATGACGGTGGTCTTCGGGGTGCTCTTCCCCGTGGTGATCACCCTGGCCTTCGGCTACCTGTTCGGCGGCGCGGTCGAGGTGCCCGCGGGCGCGGACTACTTCGCCTTCCTCATGCCCGGCATGTACGGCATGACGATGCTCTTCGGCCTGAGCTCCACCATGATGGCGGTGTCCTCGGACGTCTCCAAGGGCGTCACCGACCGCTTCCGGTCGATGCCCATGGCCCCCTCGGCCGTGCTGATCGGGCGGGCCGTCGCCGACCTGCTCAACTCGGTGCTGATCCTGGGCGGGCTGCTGCTCTGCGGCCTGGCGGTGGGCTGGCGGCCCGCGAGTGCCGGGGGCGCGCTCGGCGCGGTCGGCCTGCTGCTGCTCCTGCGCTTCTCCCTGCTGTGGGCGGGCATGTACCTGGGCCTGCTCACCCGGGAGCCGGGCGCGGTGGTCGCGATCCAGACGCTGGAGTTCCCGATCGGCTTCCTGTCCAACGCCTTCGTCGCGCCCGCCACCATGCCCGGCTGGCTGGGCGCGATCTCGGAGTGGAACCCGCTCTCCTCCACGGTTGCCGCCGCCAGGGAGCTGTTCGGCAACCCCGGCTGGGGCGGCGACTCGTGGGTGGCCCGGCACGCCGTGCCGATGGCCGTGCTGTGGCCGGTGGCGATCACCGTCGTCTTCTTCGTCCTGTCCGTACGCCTGTACCAGCGCCTGGACCGGTGAGGACGGCTCAGGCGCGGCGGTGGAAGTCCGCGGGGTCGGGGGGCAGGGGGGTGTTGCCGAGGATCAGGTCGGCGGACTTCTCGGCGAGCATCATGACCGGGGCGTAGATGTTGCCGTTGGTGACGTACGGCATGGCGGAGGCGTCCACGACGCGCAGGGCGTCGAGGCCGTGCACGCGCATGGTGGCGGGGTCCAGGACGGCCAGGTCGTCCACGCCCATCTTGCAGGTGCACGACGGGTGCAGGGCCGTCTCGCCGTCCTTGGCGACCCAGGCCAGGACCTCCTCGTCGGTCCGGACGTCCGGACCGGGGGAGATCTCGCCGCCGTCCAGGCCGGCCCAGGCGGGCTGGGACAGGATGGCGCGGGCGTGCCTGACGGCCTCCACCCACTCGCGGCGGTCCTGCTCGGTCGAGAGGTAGTTGAAGCGGAGCGCGGGCTTGTCGCGGGGGTCGGCCGACCGGATGCGCACCGAGCCGCGGGCGTCGGAGTACATCGGGCCGATGTGCACCTGGTAGCCGTGGCCCCCGGCCGGGGCCGAGCCGTCGTAGCGCACGGCGATCGGCAGGAAGTGGAACATCAGGTTCGGGTACGCCACGTCGTCGTTCGAGCGGACGAACCCGCCCGCCTCGAAGTGGTTCGTGGCTCCGGGGCCGCGCCGCAGGAACAGCCAGTCGGCGCCGATGAACGGCCGCCGCCACATGGCCAGCGACGGCTGCTGCGAGACCGGCTGGAGGCAGGCGTGCTGGACGTAGACCTCCAGGTGGTCCTGGAGGTTCTCGCCCACGCCGGGCAGGTCGTGCACCACCTTGACGCCCGCGGACTCCAGGACCGCCTTCGGGCCGACCCCGGAGAGCTGGAGGAGCTGGGGGGTGTTGATCGCGCCGCCGCACAGCACGACCTCGCGCGCCTCGATGCGCTCGCCGCCGCACTGGACGCCCACCGCCCGCGTCCCCTCGAAGAGCACCTTCTCCACGTGCGCCCGCGTCCTGACCGTGAGGTTGGGACGGCGGCGCACCGGATGCAGGTAGGCGCGGGCCGCGCTGAGCCGGCGGCCCCGGTGGACGTTGCGGTCGAAGGCGGCGAACCCCTCCTGGCGATAGCCGTTCACGTCGTCGGTGAGGGGGTGGCCGGCCTGCTGGACGGCCTCGAAGAACGCCTCGAACAGCGGGCCGCGGGCCGGGCCGCGCTCCAGCTTCAGCGGGCCGTCGCCGCCCCGGAAGGGGGAGCCGGGGTCGGCCAGGCAGTTCTCCATGCGCTTGAAGTAGGGCAGGCAGTGGGCGTAGTCCCAGTTCTCCATGCCGGGGTCGGCGGCCCAGCGCTCGTAGTCGAGCGGGTTGCCGCGCTGGAAGATCATCCCGTTGATGCTGCTGGAGCCGCCCAGGACCTTGCCGCGGGCGTGGTAGATGCGCCGGCCGTTCATGTGCGGCTCGGGCTCGGACTCGTACTTCCAGTCGTAGAACCGGCTGCCGATGGGGAACATCAGCGCGGCGGGCATGTGGATGAAGACGTCCCAGAGGTAGTCCGGCCGGCCCGCCTCCAGCACCAGCACGGACACCGACGGATCGGCGCTCAGCCGGTTGGCCAGGGCGCAGCCGGCCGAGCCGCCGCCCACGATGACGAAGTCGAAGCTCAACGCGGGATCCAGTCCTTCCACACGATCTTGTTCTCCTCCACCCACTGCCGGGCTGCCTGCGCGGCGGTCTTCCTGCCGTTGACCATGTCCCCGGCCACGGCGTTCTGGTTGTCGTTGGTCCAGGTGAAGTTGCGCACCAGCTCGTACGCCTTCCCGCCGCGCTCGGCGAACCGCCTGCTGACGATCTTGTCCAGCAGGTACGGCGGGTAGTCGCAGGCGACCTTGGCGGGCACGTCGTCGCACCCGATGGCGTACGCGGGCAGGTTGACCTTGACCAGTTTGACCCTGGTGAACAGCCATTGCGGCTCGTAGAAATACATGAGCAGGGGTGTGCGGTTCTTCGCCGCGGACTGCGCGGCCTTGATCAGGGCGTCCTCGCTGCCGGAGTAGACGACCTTGTAATCGAGGCCGAGGTTCTTGATGAGAACCTCGTCGTTGGTGACGAATGTCGGGTCCCCGTCGAGTACCTGACCCAAATTTCCGGTTTTGGAGGTCCGAAAGAGGGGGGCGTACTTGTTCAGGTTCCGATAGTCGGTTATGTCTGGATATTTCTTGGCCATCCACTCGGGGACGTACCAACCGATCACACCTTTGTTGCCGGTGAGGCCGGCCGACAGCGCCACCTTCTTCTGCTCGATGTACTCCTTCTTCAGGTCGTTGTGTCCCCAGTTCTCGACGATCACATCGACCTTGCCGGATTCGAAATCGCGCCAGGAATCGCTCTCGTTCATCTTGCGCGTGCTGACCTTGTAGCCCAGCTCGTGTTCGAGCAGGTAGGCCAGGACGGCGGCCTGGGCCTCGTACCCGACCCAGGCGTGCACGTCGATGTTGACCGTCCCCTTGGCGGCGGCCGCGGTCTCGGGGGCGCCGCCGGAGCAGGACGTCAGGAGCAGGGCCGCGAGCAGCGGCCCGGCCGGCTTCTTGGTTCGCATGAGAGGTCTCCGCGACCGCGGCCCCTCCGGCGGGCGGCCGGAGGAGGCGCGGTCAAGAGGGGTCACTTGGGGAGCCAGGCCTGCCACTTGGCGGTGTTGGCCTCGACCCACTTCTTGGCTGCCTGCTCGCCGGTCAGGCCGTTGTTGGTCATGTCGTTGGCGACCGCGTTCTGGTCCTCGTTGGTCCAGCTGAAGTTCTTGACCAGCTCGTACGCCTTGCCGCCGGTGTCGGCGAACTTCTTGCTGACGATCTTGTCGAGGTCCAGCTCGGCGTAGTCGCAGGCGACCTTCTTGGCGTCGGCGTCACAGCCCTCGGTGTACGGGGGCAGGTTCACCCGGGTCAGCTCGACCTTGTCGAACAGCCAGTGGGGCGTCCAGAAGTAGAACAGCAGCGCCTTCTTCTGCGCCTGCGCCTGCTCGGCCGCCTTGAGCAGGGCCGCCTCGCTGCCGCCGGTCACCACCTTGTAGTTCAGCTTGAGGTTCTTGACCAGGGCCTCGTCGTTGGTGACGTAGCTCGGGTCGCCGTCGAGGAGCTGGCCCTTGCCGCCGGACTCCGACGTCTTGAACAGGTCGGCGTACTTGTTGAGGTTCTTGGAGTCGGTGATGTCCGGGTACTTGTCGGCCATCCACTTGGGCACGTACCAGCCGATGACGCCCTTGTTGCCGGTGGAGCCCGCCGTGAGCGCGACCTTCTTCTTGTCGATGAACTTCTTCTTCAGGTCCGGGTGACCCCAGTTCTCGATGATGACGTCGACATCGCCCGTCTCGAAGCCCTCCCAGGCGACCTGCTCCTTGATCTCGGGCAGCTCCACGTTGTACTTGAGCTCGTTCTTCAGCAGGTAGGCGACGACGTTCGCGCTGGCCTCGTAACCGACCCACGGGTTGATCGCGATCTTGACGGTGCCCGCCGTCGCCGCGCCGGAGGCGGCGCCGGCCGACGGGGCGGCGGCGCTGGGGGAGGTCTCCACCTTGGCGCCACCGCCGCAACCCACGGCGGTGAGGCCGAGAACGAGCAGGCCTGCGAGCAGGCGAATCTTCATGTGCGCTTCCTCTTTCGGGGGGAAGGGCGCCTGTCGGCGCCCTGCGTGATGCGGTCGAGCATGACTCCGAGCAGGACGGTCGCGATGCCCGCCACGAAGCCCATGCCGAAATCCGTGCGCTGGGAGAAGCCGACGACCACGTCGTAGCCGAGCGCGCCCGCCCCGACCAGGCCGCCGACGACGACCATGGCCAGCGTCATCACGATGCCCTGGTTGGCCGCGAGCAGGATGGCCCGCCGCGCCATCGGGAGCTGCACCTTCCACAGGAGCTGGCCCGGGGTCGAGCCCGCCGACGTGGCCGCCTCGACGACCGTGGCGGGCACCCCTCTGATGCCGTCCTCGACCAGGCGCACCACGGGCGGCACCGCGTAGATCACCGAGGCGAAGATCGCGGTGAACCGGGTCGTCTCGAACAGGGCCAGCGCCGGCAGCAGGTAGACGAACGCGGGCATGGTCTGGGCGGCGTCCAGCAGTGGGCGCTGGATCGCCGACCAGCGCGGCGAGCGGGCCGCGGCCACGCCCAGCAGCAGGCCGATGACCAGGGTGACGAGCACCGCCACCGCGACCGTGGTCATCGTCTGCATGGCGTGCTCCCACACGCCGAGCAGCGCGATCGCCAGCAGGCAGCCGAGCGCGGTCAGCGCCGGGCGTACCCCGCTCACCCGCCAGGCGAGGGTCAGCACCGCGAGGGCGATCAGCCACCACGGGGCCGAGGTGAGCAGGCCCTCCAGCGGGTTGAGCAGGAAGGCCGAGGTCAGATCCTTGACGAACGTCGTGACCGGGTACCAGGTCGTCTCCGCCCAGCGGACGGCGTCGTTCACCTGCGCGGCGAAGCCGATCGTCAGGTTCTCCGGCCACCCCGCCGGCAGGACGGAACCGGCCACGATCCCCACGACGGCGACCGCCGCCGCGACGGCCAGGTCGAGCCGCCCGGCCGTCGTGTGCGCCTGGCGGCGGGCCACCGACATGAGCATGCGGTCGAGCACCACGGCCATGACCACGATCGCGAGGCCCGCCGGGAGCATGATGCCGACCTGGGCCCGCGACAGGCCGCGGATGATGTCGCCGCCCAGGCCGGGGGCCGAGATCAGGTTCGCGATCACGACCATGGACAGCGCCATCATGATGGTCTGGTTCACCGCCAGCGCCATCGTCGAGCGGGCCAGCGGCAGGTGCACCTTGAACAGCGTCTGCCGGCGGGTCGCGCCCAGCGACGCCGACGCCTCGACCGCCGTGGGGGAGACCTCCTCGATGGCCAGCGCCGTGATGCGGATCGCGGGCGGGATCGAGTAGATCATCGTCGCGATCGCCCCGGCCGGCGCGCCGATGTGGAAGAACAGCACGAGCGGCGCCAGGTACGCGAACGTCGGCATGATCTGCATGACGTCGAGCACCGGCGTCAGCACCCGGTGCACCCGCGGCGACAGCCCCGCCCAGACGCCGAGCGGCACGCCCACCGCCAGCGACAGCAGCACCGAGGCCGCCACCAGCGCCAGCGTGTCCACGCTCGACTGCCACAGGCCGAGCACCCCGAACGCGCCCACACCCGCCGTCGCGAGCAGCGCGATGCGCCGGCCGCCCGCCAGCCAGCCCAGCGCGCCCAGGACGCCGATCAGACCGGGCCAGTTCAGGGCCGTGAGGACGGTCTGGAAGAAGGTGTAGAGGCCGTCGACGAACAGCCGGATGTAGTTGAGGAAGTACAGGAAGAGCGGGCTCTCGTTCCGGTGGTCGTCGATCCACTCGCGCAGGTCGGTGACCGCCAGGAACTGCGGCGCCTCCTTGTCGTGCGGCAGCGTGCCGGTGCCCCGGAAGACCAGGTACGCCACGGCGAACAGCACCGCCACCCCGGCCGCACCGGCCCACCTCGGGATCCTGAGCCTGCCGGGGGCGCTGACCGCGGTGGTGCTCACGCGCCTGCCCTTACCGCCGCGTCCTCACCGGCGAGGAAGGACAGCAGGTCCACGCGGTCCACGACGCCGGTCAGCTCGTCGCCGTCCATCACCCGGATCGGGCGGGAGGAGGCCGAGGCCGCGGCGATGGCGTCCTTGACCAGGGTGGTGACGGGGAGCTGCGGGCCGTCCAGCGGCTCGCCGGGCTCGGGGTCGCGGCGGATCCAGCGCAGCGTCAGCACGTGGCTGCGCGGCACGTCGCGGACGAAGTCGGCCACGTAGTCGTCGGCCGGCGCGCCCACCAGCTCCTCGGCCGTGCCGAGCTGCACGATCGAGCCGTCCCGCATGATGGCGATCCGCTCGCCCAGCTTGAGCGCCTCGGACAGGTCGTGGGTGATGAACACCATCGTCTTGCCGACCTCGCGGTGGAGCCGGATCACCTCGGCCTGCATGTCGCGCCGGATCAGCGGGTCGAGCGCGCTGAACGGCTCGTCGAACAGCATCACCTGGGGATCGACGGCCAGCGCGCGGGCCAGGCCGACGCGCTGCTGCATGCCGCCGGAGAGCTGGTCGGGGTAGGCGTCGGCGTGTCCGTCGAGGCCCACGAGGGAGAGGATCTCGGCGGCCCGCGCGTGCCTGGCGGCCTTGGAGGTGCCCTGGATCTCCAGACCGTAGGCAACGTTGTCAACGACCTTACGGTGCGGCAACAGCCCGAAATGCTGGAAGACCATGCTCACCTGGTGACGGCGCAGTTCGCGCAGCCGGGCGGGGGAGGCGCGGCCGACGTCCTCGCCGTCGATCATGATCTGGCCGGCGCTGGGCTCGACGAGCCTGGTGAGGCAGCGTACGAGGGTGGACTTGCCGCTTCCCGACAGGCCCATGACGACGAAGACCTCGCCGGGGCGCACCTCGAAGCTCACGTCGCGGACGGCGGCGGTGCAACCGGTCCTCTCTCGCATCGCGGCGGGGTCGAGGTGTCTGTCCTCGCTGTCCAGCACCTTTTGCGCCCTGGATCCGAAGATCTTCCAAAGCCCGTCGACGCTGATAGCCGCGCTGTCGGGAGAATCCCGCACCCTCGCCTCCTCGTTTGCCGGGGCTCAACATATGCGGTGAATAACGCAAATCTCAACGCTGTGACCCGTGAGAGACCTGGCTGCTCCTCCCGTGTTATGCGCTTGGAACGCGCTAATCGCCCATAAGTGGACATATAAACATATGGTGGGGTATTTCTCGCCGGACTGAGGACGAGATGGGGCTCCAGCTTCTCGTCCCACTGGACACAGAAGTTGAATTGCGTCCCGATATGTGCGGCTGGCCACGTCCGCTTAGGATGTGTTCCAATTACCCGCACTTGCTGATTTCTCTCAAGGGGCACAGCCCTGACAAATACGCCGATTCGGGCGAGGTGCGTTCGGTGACAACACAGCTGGGCGAGAGGCGGGCCGTCGAAGGCAACTGGCGCCTGCGCAATTGGCGCGTACGTGCGCGCCTGGTCGCCCTCATCCTGGTGCCGACGGCCGCCGCCGTGCTGCTGGGCGGCGTCCAGGTGCTGTCCTCGACGGGCGCCGCCGCCGACTACGACCGGACGAACCGATTAGCCGTGCTCTCGGAGCAGGTGGGCGACCTGACCCACCAGCTCGCCGGCGAGCGGGCCAAGACCGCCTGGTACATCGCCAGGAACCGGCCCGTGAACGGGCTCGGCGGCGTCCAGTCCCAGATGGACCAGGTGGACGTCGCCATCAGAGAGGTACGCGGCACCGCCCAGCAGATCCTCGCCGACGTCGAGGGCCGCACCGCCGACCAGATCGAGAACATGCTCAGCCGCCTGGACGACCTGACCTCGCTGCGCCAGCAGGCGCTGGAGGCCAATCTGCTCCCCGGTCCCGCCGTCGACCTCTACACGACGGTGATCAGCGAGCTCCTGTCCATCCACACCGAACTCATCAAGGGCAGCTCCGACGACGAGCTGTTCCGCCAGACCCGCATGCTGGACGGCCTGGCCAGGGCGAAGGAGAGCGTCTCCTACCAGCAGGCGCTGCTCACCACCGTCCTCGTCGAGGGCGCCTTCGGCCAGGATCAGCTCAAGCGCTTCCTCGGCGAGCTGTCCGGCGAGACCGCCGAGCGCAAGGGCTTCGCCGCCGAGGCCACCGCCGACGAGCGCCGCTTCTTCGACGAGACCGTGAACGGCCGCAGCGCCGACCGCATGTTGTTCCTGCGCGAGCTCGTGCTCATCAGGGCCTCGGCCTCGCTGCCGCTGCGCGGGCTGGACCTGGCCAAGCGCGACGACGCGAAGGAGTGGTTCGAGGCATCCAACGTCGTCGTGGACTCCATGCGCACGGTCGAGCAGCGCCATGCCGCCGGGATCGTGGCGCGCAGCCGTACGCTCAGCGGCCAGGAGCAGCAGCGGGCGCTGGTCATCGCGGGCGCGGTGCTCGCGCTGCTCGTCGCCGTCCTGCTGATCACCACCGGCGTGGCCAGGTCGCTGGTCCGGCCGCTGCGCAGGCTGCGCGGCGAGGCGCTGGAGATCGCCGGGCACCGGCTGCCCGACTTCGTCCAGCACCTGCGCGAGTCGCGCGACGGCGCGGTCAACGCCGAGGTGCCGCCCATCGGCATCTTCTCCAAGGACGAGGTGGGCGAGGTCGCCCGCGCCTTCGACGAGGTGCACCGCGAGGCCGTACGGCTGGCGGGCGACGAGGCGCGGCTGCGCTCCAACGTCAACGCCATGTTCGTCAACCTGTCGCGGCGCAGCCAGACCCTGGTCGAACGGCAGCTCACCCTGATCGAGCGCCTGGAGCGCGGCGAGCGGGACGACGACCGCCTGGGCGACCTGTTCAAGCTCGACCACCTGGCCACCCGCATGCGCCGCAACAGCGAGAACCTGCTGGTCCTGGCCGGCCAGGAGGCCGCGCGCAAGTGGAGCGAGCCGGTCGAGCTGATGGACATCGTGCGCGCGGCGCTCGGCGAGGTCGAGAGCTACGACCGGGTCAGCGTCCAGGTGCAGTCGGACGCTGCCATCGCCGGGCAGGCCGTCACCGACGTGGTGCACCTGCTGGCCGAGCTGGTCGAGAACTCGGTCTCGTTCTCCTCCAGGGACACCAAGGTGATCATCTCCAGCAGCCGCATCGACGGCGGCGGGCTGATGGTCTCGGTGACCGACAACGGCATCGGCATGACCCCCGAGGAACTGGCCGAGGCCAACTGGCGGCTGGCCAACCCGCCGGTCGTGGACGTGTCCGTGTCGCGGCGGATGGGCCTGTTCGTGGTCGGGCGGCTCGCGCTGCGGCACAGCATCAAGGTGCAGCTCCGCCGCCAGGACATCGGCGGCCTGACCGCGATGGTGCTGATCCCGGAGATGCTGCTCACCGCCGTCCCGGGCACGACGGCCGGGCCCCTGCACGGGGCGATGGCCGGGCCTCAGCACGGCTCGATGGCCGGGGGCGTCCAGACCTCCATGAGCGGCGCGGGACGCCCGGACCAGCGACGGGCCGATCCCTTCCAGAGCGCCGAGCCGTACGCGCCGCCCACGGCCCCGATGCCCGCCTACGGGCACCCGTCGCTCGACCCCATGCCGTCCGCGCCCGACTCGTCCCCTTCCGGGGCGTCCCCGTCGGAGTCCCCGTCCGGGGCGTCGTTCGAGTCGTCGTTCGAGTCGTCGTCGTGGTTCACCTCGACCTCCTCGCACTCGGTCGAGGTGCCGCAGCCGGACCCGTCCGCGCCGGGGTCGTCGTACCCGTCGTTCGCCACGGGTCCCGAGCCCGCCGAGCCGGCGGCCACGAACGAGTTCCTGCCGATCTTCGCCTCGGTCGAGGAGAGCAGCTGGTTCAGCAAGGCCGCGCCGACCGCGGACCGGCGGGACCCGGCCTGGTCGTCGCCCGCCGACCAGGGCTGGCAGGCGGCGAACACGACCGCCGAGCCGGCCAGGAGCGGCACCACGAACTCCGGCCTGCCCAAGCGCACGCCGCGAGCGAATCTGGTGCCGGGCACCGCGGTCCCACAGCCGCCGCCCGCGCCGGTTCCTCCGCTGTCCCCCGACCGGCTGCGTAACAGGCTGGCCGGCTACCAGCAGGGCGTTCGCAAGGGCCGCGCCGAGCTAGAGGAGGACTGATGAAGGAGCTGAGCCAGGGGGCCAGGGACATCAACTGGCTGGTGAGCGCGTTCGTCGAGGAGGTGCCCGGCGTGGCCCACGCCGTGGTGGTCTCCGCCGACGGACTGCCGATGGCCTTCTCCCGCGGCTTCCCCAAAGACCGTGCCGACCAGCTCGCCGCCATCGCGGCCGGGCTGGTCAGCCTCACGCAGGGGTCGGCGCGGGTCTTCGAGGGCGGCGGCGTCACCCAGACCCTGGTGGAGATGGAACGCGGGCTGCTGCTGGTGATGTCGATCAGCGACGGCTCGTGCCTGGCGGTGCTGGCCGCGCCCGACTGCGACATGGGCCTGGTGGCGTATCAGATGACGATTCTGGTGGAACGCACGGGGCAGGTGTTGACCCCTGCCGTACGGGCGGAGTTGTCATCCGCGCGCCCCTGGTGATGGGAGTGGACGTTGGCATCGTGGCATGACGGGGAGCCTGAGCCCGAGCGCAGCTCGCTGGTGCGCATGTACGCCGTCACCGGCGGCAGGACGGCGCCGCGCACCGGCCTGGCCATGGAGGCGCTGGTCTCCTCGGCGACCTCGGCGCGGCTCGGCATGACCTACACCCGCGAGTACCGGGCGATCAGCGAGCTGTGCCGCCAGGTGCGCTCGGTGGCCGAGATCTCCGCGCTGCTGGCCGTCCCGCTGGGCGTCGCGCGGGTGCTGGTCGCCGACATGGAGGCCGACGGGCTGGTGAAGGTCTACCAGCCGCAGCTGGAGGCCGGCCTTCCGGACAGGAGGCTGCTCGAAAGGGTCCTGAGCGGGCTTCGCCGCCTCTGACCCGTCCCTACTGGGCGTTCCACCAGTACGCGGCCACCAGCTCGGCCACCAGCATCTCGGTGAGCAGCGCCACGTCGGGGTCGTCGTCGTGCGCGTAGCGGATCGCCGCCGCGGCGTCCTTCACCTCGCCGCCGACGGAGATCACCGTGGAGCCGCGCTCGCGCACCCAGTCCATGGCCTGCTCGTCGTAGCGGGAGCCGGGGAAGAGCAGCGCCCGGTAGTCGAGGGTCTTGGTGAGGTAGACGTCCACGTGTGACCAGTCACCCGCCTCGCAGGCGTCGGCCGCGCGGCGCGGGCCCTCGCGGAGCATCAGCGCCGACTGCTCGGCCGACGACAGCCGCTCGGCGGGGGCGATCGTGTAGACGCCGTCGGGGCCGTCGAGGAGCTCCATCGTCAGCGGGAGCCATTCGTCGCGGCGGTCCAGCAGGTCGCGGGTGGCCTCGGCGGCCCGGGTGAGCAGCGCCGGGAGGTCGCCTCCCGCCCCGGTGAGACGGGCTTCGAGCGCCAGCAGCAGGGCCAGCGTGTGCTGGAACGTCCGGCAGGCCACGCCGCCGCGCTCCTCGCCCGCGCTCATGGGCACCACCAGGTCGGCCGCCTCGGTGACGGGCGAGCCGGGCACGTTGGTGATCGCGGCCACGTACGACGGGCCCCCGGCGTAGCGGGCGAGGGCGTCGAGGGTCTCGCGGCTGCCGCCGGTGGCCGAGATCGGCACGACCAGCGTGCCGGGACCGGCCGGGTAGGTCGCCGCGGCGGAGGCGTAGTCGGCGTAGGCGTCCACGCCGACCGCGCGCAGGCGCAGGGCCGCGACCCCGGCGGCGTACCGGGAGCTGCCCATGCCGAGGAACAACACCCGGCGCACCCCCTCGGGCAGCCCGGCGAAGGGGTCGGCCGCGCGCAGCCCGTCGGCGAGGGCGGCCAGGGCGGCGGGCTTGGCCTCCAGGTCGGCCAGGTAGAGCTCGGGATTCACGGCAGGTTCTCCTCGGGGTACCAGGTGCGCAGCACGCCCATGGGGGCGTAGCGCCAGCGGGGCAGGTGGCGGGCGGCGTAGATCAGCTCGCGGCACTCCTGCTCGACCTCGAACGGGCGCAGCAGCGTCTCGTCCAGGAGATCGGGCCGGCCCTTGTCGGACAGGCGGCGGCGGTAGGCGGCCAGCAGGCCGGCGCGGGCCTTCGCCGCCCAGGCCGCGGCGTGGGCGGGCGGGGTGCCCCGGCGTCTGATCGCGACCTGGGCCACGTGCTCCAGGCTCGTGGTGAGCTGGGCGACGTCCCTGGCGGCCGGCTGGCGCACGCCGGTGTCGGCCACGGTGGGGTTGCCGTCGAAGTCGATCACGGCGTACCCGTCGCGCCAGCGCAGGATCTGGCCCACGTGCAGGTCGCCGTGGATCCTGATCGACGGGCCCGCGACGCCCGCCCGCAGCGGCTCCAGCTCGCGGGCCAGGGCGCCGGCCCGCGTGGCCAGCCACTCGCCGTCGGCGCCGCCGGTGAGGGAGAGCGCCTCGGCCAGCGCGTCCGCGGCCCGCGCCGCCGGGTCCGCCTGCCCCCCGGACGAGCCGCCGGGCAGGCCGGCCAGCGCCACGTGCAGGTCGGCGGCCAGGCGGCCGAGCTCGCCGGCGAACTCCGTGCCGCCCGACCCGGCCTCGTCCACGCACCACTCCCAGCCGTCGCGCGCCTCGGGCAGGTAGCCCGTCACCAGCGCCAGCAGCTCCTCGCCGGTGTCCGACGCGCGGGTCAGGGCCAGGTACGGGGGCGCGGTGTCGGCGAAGCCGACCTCGACGAGATGGGCGAAGATCTCGGGCGTCGGGTGGGGCAGCGGGACCGGCGGGGTCAGCCACTTCACGACCACCCGCTCGTCCACCACGACCGAGTGGTTGGTCTGGTCGACGTGCGGCCCGAAGCCGCGCTCGGCGGCCGTCGCTCCCGGAGCGGGAAGGGGACGGAACCGGCGGATCCCGAAGGGGGGCGGCGGGTCGTCCGCGAGCGCCCGCAGCAAAGTCGTGGACAGGCCGTGGTCCCGGTCGGAGACGGGCTCCTCCGCGAGGGCAGCGAGCCGACGCGCAATTGAATCCCAGTTCAACAGATTGCCCATGGTTCCCGATCGACGTATGGAAGGAAGTCTCGCTCATGTTGATATCCGCTGCAACTCCGCCGGGTCGGCGGTAATCGCAGCGGGTCATCGCATGAGGGAAAGCCGCCGCGTCGGGCAGGAGGGTACTGCCTTGATCGCGGTGGTCGCTCACGGCGACCCCGGCTCCTCTCCCGACGGGCGCCGCCTCCGGGCGGACGATCCGTCCCGACCGGCCCGGTGGCGACCGTGGCGATCGGACCGGCCCGGTGTGGAGGCGACCGTCGTCCTGTCCTGGGCGGATCCTGATCTTTCGCCCGTTTCCTCTGCACCCGCCAGGGATTGCGCGCCCCCGAACCGCTAGATTACGGCTGGGAGAGATGGCGCGAAGAGCGCGGCCCAAAGGCGGTCCGTACGCGAGGTGAGAGGTCCCTCACGGACCGGGATGAGGCGACTCCGTTATTGAATCTCGATTCAACACTCTGATCAAACTTCCTGGTAGCAATGTCGGGAAAAGTCTTGCTCATGTTGATTTCTGCTGCAACACTCCTGCTCTGGTCTGCCGTGTCCAGTAAGGTCGCGCGACCCCTCAATCCTCAGCACCAGAAGGAGTAGCGGCCGTGTCCCGTAACCGGTTCACCCGTCGTCTTCCGGCCGCCGTGGCGGTGGCCGGCCTCGCGCTAGCCGTCGCGGCGTGCGGCGGTGAGTCGTCGACCAGCTCAGACGGCACGACCGCGGCCAAGGCGGAGCAGCTCCAGCCCAACGCCGACCTGACCAAGCAGTCGCTCCAGGTGACGGTATGGGACGGTTACACGCCCAAGGAACTGCCTGAGAAGGTCAAGGAGAAGCTCAAGGTGCAGGAGATGAAGGTGACCCTGCACGCCACCAACGAAGAGGCGATGGCCAAGCTGACCGCCTCCGGTGACAGCGGCATCGACGTGGCCTTCGTCTCGGGCCAGTACGCCCAGGCGCTCAGCGCCCAGGGCCTGCTGGAGCCGATCCACGCCGAGCTGATCCCCAACCTGGCCAACCTCTACCCCGAGGCCACCCAGCTCTCCTACGACAAGGGCAACAAGTACTCGGTGCCCTACACCTGGGGCACGACCGGCATCTGCTACCGCAGCGACCTGGTGAAGACGCCGCCGACGAGCTGGAACGACATCCTCAAGCCCCCGTCCTGGGCCGAGAAGAAGGTCACCATGATGACCACCGAGCGCTGGCTGGCCCTGCCCGCGCTCAAGTCCCTCGGCTACTCGGTCAACACCGAGAAGGACGAGGAGATCAACAAGGCCAAGGAGCTCCTGGTCTCGCAGAAGCCGCACCTGCTCTCCTACGACGACACCACCTTCGGCGACAAGCTGAAGTCCGGCGAGGCGATCATGGTCGAGGCGTGGGACGGCTGGTGCCCGACCACGGACGAGAAGCAGAACATCAAGTTCGTGGTGCCGAAGGAGGGCAGCGACCTCTGGGTGGACACCATGGTGATCATGAAGTCCTCCAAGAACAAGGAAGCGGCCCACGCCTTCATCAACATGATCCTCGACCCGGAGACCCACCGCTGGGCCGCCGAGAACATCAACTACAAGGTCCCCAACAAGGCCGCCATGGACAAGGTGACCATCGCCAAGGGCTCGCTGCTGGACATCAAGCCGGCGGAGCTGCTCAACGGTGAGTCGATCATCGACCTGGGGCAGGCGTCGACCAAGTTCAGCCGCCTGTCGCAGGAAGTCACGGCCGGATAGTCGTTGGTGCAGTGAGATCCGAGGTCAAGGCCCGGCCGGTGTCCCGTGATCGGGGGCGCCGGCTGGGCGCGTTCGTTTTCCTTTCGCCAGGTCTGACGTACCTGGTCGTGCTGCTGCTGGTGCCGCTGGCGCTGGTGCTCAGCTACACGGTCTTCCAGCGGGGCCGCTTCGGCGGCGTGGTCTACGAGTTCACGCTGGAGAACTTCCAACGCCTGTTCGACTCGCTCTACCTGGGCGTGGTCGCCGACTCGCTGAAGATCGCGGCGATCACCACGGTGATCGCGCTGCTGCTCGGCTACCCGACGGCGTACCTGATCGCGCAGCTCCCGACGAAGTGGAAGACCATCGCCCTGGTGGCGATCGTGCTGCCCTTCTGGACGAACTTCATCATCCGCGTCTACGCGTGGATCATCATGCTCAGCGGTCCCGGGCTGATCAACTCCCTGCTGGGCACGAAGATGGAGCTGCTCTACAACCAGGGCACGATCGTCACCGGGCTGCTCTACTCGTACCTGCCGCTCATGGTGCTGCCGTTGTACTCCACGATCGAGAAGCTCGACCCGCAACTGCGCGAGGCGTCGGCCAATCTGGGGGCCTCGGCGTTCACCACGTTCAGGAAGGTGACGCTGCCGCTCACGCTCCCCGGCGTGCTGACCGGCGCGATGTTCGTGTTCGTGCCGAGCTTCGGCAACTTCGTCATCCCCGAGATGCTCGGCGGCAGCAAGTCGATCATGGTGGGCAACCTGGTCCGCAACCAGTTCCTGACCGCGCGCGACTGGCCGTTCGGCTCGGCGCTGGTGCTGGCGCTGATCGCGGTGCTGATCCTGCTGCTGCTCGTGCAGGCGTGGGCGGCCCGCCGTGCGTAGACCCAAGCTGCTGTACGTGCCCTTCTGGGCCACCTACGTCTTCCTCTACGTGCCGATCATCGTGCTGGTCGTCATGTCGTTCAACTCCGGCAAGTCGGCCTACACCTACGAGGGCTTCAGCCTCAAGTGGTACGGCGAGCTGGCCGCCGACGAGAAGATCAGGGACGGCCTGGTCAACACGCTGATCGTGGCCCTGGGCTCGACGGCGATCGCCACCGTGCTCGGCACCCTGCTGGCCGTCGGCCTGGCCAGGTACACCAAGTCCAAGATCCTCGACGCGCTCTCGCTCATGCCGGCCGTGCTGCCGGACCTGGTGCTCGCGATCGGCCTGCTGCTCCTGTACGCCCTGATCAACCAGTTCCTGGCACAGTGGGACGCCCAGTTCGCGCTCGGCCTGCCCACGGTGACCATCGCGCACGCGCTGTTCTCGATGGCGTTCGTCGCGGCCGTGGTGCGCACCCGGCTCACCAACGCCGACATGTCGCTGGAGGAGGCCTCGCGCGACCTGGGGGCCGGGCCGGTGGTCACGTTCATGAAGATCACGCTGCCGCAGCTCGTGCCCGGGATCGTCGCGGGGGCGCTGCTGGCGTTCACGCTGTCCCTGGACGAGTTCGTGATCGCGTTCTTCACGATCGGCAACGCCGAGCCGACGCTGCCGATCGTCATCTACTCAATGGTTCGTTTCGGGGTGACCCCGAAGATCAACGCGCTGGCCGCGATCCTGCTCCTCGTGAGCTTCACGGCGGTGATCGCCGGGCAGCGGATGACCAAGATCGGGGAGTCACGTGCTCAGAATTGACGGGATCACCCGCAGGTTCGGCGACGTCACCGCACTGGACGGCGTCTCGCTGGAGATCGAGCAGGGCGAGTTCTTCGCCCTGCTCGGGCCGTCCGGCTGCGGCAAGACCACCCTGCTGCGCATCATCGCCGGGTTCGAGTCGCCCGACGGGGGCACGGTCACGCTCGACGGCGAGGACCTGCTGGCCAAGCAGCCCAACCGGCGGCCGATCAGCCTCATGTTCCAGTCGTACGCGCTGTTCCCGCACATGAGCGTGGCCAAGAACGTGGCCTACGGCCTGGAGCGGGAGAAGCTGCCCCGGCAGGAGATCAAGCAGCGCGTCGGCGAGGTGCTGGAGACCGTGGGCCTGTCGGCGCACGCCTCGCGCAAGCCCGCGCAGCTGTCCGGCGGCCAGCGGCAGCGGGTCGCGCTGGCCCGTTCCATCGTCAAGCGCCCGCGCCTGCTGCTGCTCGACGAGCCGCTGTCGGCCCTGGACAAGAAGGTCCGCGCCGACATGCAGCTGGAGCTCAAGCGGCTGCAGAACGAGGTCGGCATCACCTTCGTGGTCGTCACGCACGACCAGGAGGAGGCCATGTCGCTGGCCGACCGCATCGCGGTCTTCGACAGCGGCACCGTGCGCCAGGTGGACGCCCCCGTCGCCCTGTACGAGCGCCCGCGCTCACCGTTCGTGGCCGACTTCGTCGGGGCGAACAACCTCTTCGAGGGCGTCTACACCGGCCTGGACGGGATCAAGAGCGACGAGTTCGGCATGCTGGCCGGCACGCCGCTCGACGAGCTCGCCGCCGACTCCAAGGCGCTGCTCGCGGTGCGTCCCGAGAAGGTCGAGCTGGCCGACGAGAACGCGGCCAGGGGCCTGAAGGGCAGCGTCCTGGACGTGAGCTTCTACGGCGGCGTCTCGCACGTCTCCGTGGACGTGCCCGGACGGGCCAAGCCCGTGCTCGCCGCGGTGCAGGGGGCGAGCACGGTGCAGCCCGGCGCCAAGGTGAAGGTGCGCTGGGAAGCCCAGGACGCCGTCATCATGACGGTCGATCAATGAGCCAGGTCGTTGCCCGTCGCCGCCCGCGCGTACGACAGGATCAGGTCGGCCGCCTCGTCGGGGCCGATCAGCGGGTGCCGGGCGGTGATGCGGTAGCCGTAGGCGTCCTCCAGGGCCACCAGGTTGCGCGCGACGGTCACGGAGTCGGCCGTCAGCCGGAAGACCCCGAGCGCGGCTCCCGTGTCCAGGATCGCCTGGTACATCGACACCTGGCGGTCGTACAGCGAGGTGAGCAGCACGCCGTAGACCCGGTGGCGGCCCGCGGCGCCGCCCAGCTCGTTGAGCAGGCGCACGTCGGGGTCGAGCGGCCCGGTCGGCAACCCCGACCGGATCGTGACGACCAGCTTCTCGACCGGGTCGGTGAAGTCGGCCAGGCGGCGCATACGCAGCTCGTAGAAGCGCTCCATGCCCGCGTGCTGCGCCTCGACCAGGAGTTCGCCCAGGTCGGGGTAGTGGTAGAGCACGGCGCCGGAGGTCAGACCGGCCTCCTCGGCGACGTGCGAGAGCTGTACTCCGTCGATGCCGTGACGGATGATGGCTCGGCGCGCGGCCTCGATCAAGTCGATGCGCCGGTCACTACGGCTTTTGCGCTGGGCCACGACCACCACCCCCCGTGCGTTTGGTCATCATTCAGATCGGCCGTGACCATAGTGCACTTAACTTGCGCTTCACGCTAGATGAGTATTTGAATTCCTCTTCAATTTGACGAGTTCCCCCGGAGTTCACGATGTCCCTCACCATCCTTTTCATGCCAGAGAGCGCGTACGGCCCCACGAACAACTGCATCGGCGTCGGCGACATTCTCCGCCGTCGCGGGCACCGCGTCGTCTTCGCCGCGGAGTCGTCCTGGAAGGGCAAGCTCGAAGCGCTCGGCTTCGAGGAGGACCTCGTCGACCTGGCCCCGCCGCCCGAGAACGCCGAGGAGCAGGACGCCGGCCAGTTCTGGAAGGACTTCATCCGCGAGACCGCGCCGGAGTACCGCAAGAGCACGCTGGAGCAGCTCGACACCGTCACCAAGCCCATCTGGGACTCCCTCATCGACGGCGCCAAGTACTGCGAGCCGCAGCTCAAGGCCATCATCGAGCGGGTGAACCCGGACGTGATCGTCGAGGACAACGTGATCACGTTCCCGGCGCTGCTCACGGCGGGCAAGAAGTTCGTCCGCATCGTCTCCTGCAACCCGCTGGAGGTGCGCGGCGAGAACGTCGCGCCGGTCTTCTCCGGCCTGCCCGCCGGCGACCGCTCCGACTGGGACGCCTTCCGCGCCGAGTACGACCGCACCCACCGCGAGGTCTGGACCGCCTTCAACGAGTGGTGCGTCGAGCAGGGCACCGCCCCGCTGTCCGACCTGGACTTCATCCACGAGGGCGACCTGAACCTCTACGTCTTCCCCGAGATCCTCGACTACACCGACGCCCGCCCGCTCGGCCCGAGCTGGCACCGGCTGGACTCCTCGGTGCGCGAGACCGACGAGGACTTCACGCTGCCCTTCGAGCGCAACGACGGGTCGCTCATCTACTTCTCGCTCGGCTCTCTCGGCTCCTCCGACGTGGAGCTGATGCAGCGCGTGATCGACATCCTGGCCGGCACGCGGCACCAGTACATCGTCTCCAAGGGCCCGCTGCACGAGGAGATCAAGCTCGCCGACAACATGTACGGCGCCGAGTTCCTGCCGCAGACGAAGATCATCCCGCTGTGCGACCTGGTCATCACGCACGGCGGCAACAACACCACCACCGAGGCGGCGCACTTCGGCAAGCCGATGATCGTGCTGCCGCTGTTCTGGGACCAGTACGACAACGCCCAGCGCGTGGACGAGCTGGGCTACGGTGTCAGGCTCTCCACCTACACCTTCACCGACGAGGAGCTGACCGGCGCTGTGGAGCGCCTGCTCGGCGACACCGAGATGCGCGCGAGGCTCGCCGCCGCCGGCGAGGAGATCCGCCGCCGCGACGGCCTGCGCAAGGCCGCCGACCTGATCGAACAGCTCGGCCAGTAGGGATTTCGAGGACTTCCATGCGTGAACTGATCAACCCCGCCACCGGCCTCCCGTGCGCCGAGATCCCGGACACGCCGGTGGCGGACGTGGCGGCGGCCGTCCGGACCGCCCGGGGCGCGTTCGAGGAGTGGTCGCAGACCACCCCCGCCGAGCGCCAGCGGCTGCTGCTGCGCCTGGCCGACCTGGTGGAGGCCGACGCCGAGGAGCTGACCAGGCTGGAGGTGGAGGAGACCGGCAAGCCGGCGGCCGTGTTCAGGGATGGCGAGCTGCCCTTCGCCGTCGACAACCTGCGCTTCTTCGCCGGCGCCGCCCGCTCTCTGGAGGGGTCGGGCGCCGGGGTGTTCAGCGCCGGTTACACCTCGGTGCTGCTGCGCCGGCCCGTCGGGGTGGTGGGGTCGATCGCGCCGTGGAACTTCCCGTTCGTCATGGCGGTGTGGAAGGTCGGCCCGGCCGTGGCCGCGGGCAACGCCGTGGTCATCAAGCCGGCGCCGCAGACGCCGCGCACGACGCTGCGCCTGGCCGAGCTGTTCGCCAAGGCGGGCGCGCCCGAAGGGCTCGTCCAGGCGGTCACCGGCGACGCCGAGGTCGGCCAGGCGCTGGTGAGCGACCCGGGCGTGGACATGGTCAGCGTCACCGGCTCGACCGGCACCGGCCGGGCGGTCATGACCGGCGCGGCGGCCACGCTCAAGCGGGTGCACCTCGAACTCGGCGGCAAGGCGCCCGCCCTGGTCTTCCAGGACGCCGACCTGGCCGAGATGGCCCGCGGCGTGGCCATGGGCGCCACGTACAACACCGGCCAGGACTGCACCGCGGCCACCCGCGTCTACGTCGCCCGCGAGATCTACGACGACGCCGTGGAGGCCATCCGGGCGACCCTCGCCGAGATCACCGTGGGCGACCCCTGGGACCCGGCGACGGACATCGGCCCGCTGATCTCGGCCGCCCACCGCGAGCGGGTGCACGGCTTTGTCTCGCGCTCGGGCGGCCGGATCGTGCACGGCGGCGCGCCCGTCGAGGGGCCCGGCTTCTTCTACCCGCCCACGCTTGTGACCGATGTCGCACAGGAGAGCGAGATCGTTCAGGGGGAACTTTTCGGACCGGTCCTTGTGGCGGTGCCGTTCGACGGCGAGGACGAGGCCGTCCGGCTGGCCAACGACACCCCGTACGGGCTCGCCTCGTCGGTGTGGTCGCGCGACGTCGCGCGGGCGATGCGCGTGTCCCACCGGCTGGACGTGGGCGTGACCTGGGTGAACGATCATCTCCCGATCGCCAGCGAGGCGCCGCACGGCGGCGTGAAGGGCAGCGGGTTCGGCAAGGACATGAGCCAGGAGGCGGTGCAGGAGTATTCGGTGACGCGTCACCTGATGGTCAAGCACGCGGCACCCGTGGAGCGGGATTCGTTCCGGCCCGCCTGAAAACGTGTACGGCGATATGACGCCCAAAGCGCTGCTTTGGGTGCATTTAGTGGGAAATGTACGGTTGGCCGTCTGGTACGGACTGTGTTCCAATTACCCAGCCGGACAGAATCCCATGCGCCACACGCGTGTCTGATTTTCTTTCGAGCACGTACCGGCGAGAGGTTGCGAGAGTCAGTGAGGACGGAAAACCCCAGGCACACGAGGTCAGGGGAGTACACAGGCGGAAGGTTCCGGCTGGGGAACTGGCGTGTGCGCTCAAGGCTGATCGCGCTGATCCTCATCCCCACCATCGTGGGCGTGCTCCTCGCGGGTGTGCAGCTCGCCAACGCCATCGGGACGAGCTCCGAGTACCGCCGGCTGACCCAGGTCGCCGAGCTGGTGCAGCGCATCGGCGGGCTCACCCACGAGCTGGCCAAGGAACGCACGCTCACCGCGTGGTACGTCACCGACCAGTCGAAGGCCGGACGGTTCGTCCAGCTCAAGACCCAGCGCGCGGCCGTCGACGCGGCCAAGAAGAAAGTGCTGGCCTCGGCGAACGCCATCGACGCCGCGCACTCGGCCCGTATCCGCGACGGTGTGGAGAACATGCGCCGGTGGCTCACCGGCCTCGACAGCCTCCGCACGTCGATGGTGGCCGAGGGCGTGCCCCCGCGAGCCGCGATCACCACGTACACCACGATGATCGACGTCTTCTCCGCGATCCAGGGCGACCTGGGCGACGGCGTGAACGACGACGACCTCCAGGGTGACGTGGCCGCTCTCGGCTCGTTGCAGCGCGTCAAGGAAGAAGTCTCCAGGCAGCAGGCCATTGTCATGATCGCGCTCATCGAGCGTGAGCTGGACTACGACGACCTGTCGGAGTTCCTCGGTTCGTGGAGCCGCCAGCAGGCCGAGCTGACCTCCTTCGAGCGGGAGGCCGACCCGGCGGACCTGAAGGCGTACCAGAAGGGCATGCGCGGCCCGGACATCGACCGCGCCGACGCCATGCGGCAGCGCGCCCTGGCCCAGGTCCGCGAGTACAACCGGATCAGGGACCTCGACGTCACCTCCGCCCGCGACCTGAGCCGCTGGTACGACAGCACCACCCTGGCCGGCAACGCCATGCGCAAGGTCGAGGACGGCCTGGCCACCAAGATCGTGACCAGGGCCCGCGAGCTCAGCGACACCGAGCAGCGCAACGCCATCATCAGCGGTGCGACCATCCTCGTCCTGCTGCTGCTCGTCCTGATCATCACCACCCGGGTGGCCGGTTCGCTGGTCCGCCCGCTGCGCCGGCTGCGCGCCGAGGCGCTCCAGGTGGCCACCACCCGGCTGCCCGAGACCGTCCGCATCCTGCGCGAGTCCGGCGAGGGCGCGCAGGTGCCCGAGGTGCCCTCGGTCGGCGTCAACACCCGTGACGAGATCGGTGAAGTGGCCCGGGCCTTCGACGAGGTCCACCGCGAGGCGCTCCGGCTGGCCGGTGACGAGGCCAAGCTGCGCGCCAACGTCAACGCCATGTTCGTCAACCTCTCCCGCCGCAGCCAGACGCTGGTCGAACGGCAGCTCCAGCTCATCGAGGGCCTGGAACAGGGCGAGGAGGACGAGCAGCGGCTCGCGAACCTCTTCCGCCTCGACCACCTGGCCACCCGCATGCGCCGCAACAGCGAGAACCTCCTGGTCCTCGCCGGCCAGGAGGCCGCGCGCAAGTGGAGCGAGCCGGTGCCGCTGGTCGACATCGCCCGCGCCTCGCTGTCGGAGGTCGAGAACTACGAACGCGTCCAGATCAAGATCCCGTCCGGCACGCTGATCGTCGGCCCGGCCGTCACCGACGCCGTCCACCTGCTCGCCGAGCTGATCGAGAACGCGATCTCCTTCTCACCCCGCGAGAGCAAGGTCGAGGTCTCCAGCGTGGCCGCCGACGGCGGCGTCATGATCTCCATCAACGACCTGGGCATCGGCATGAGCCCCGAAGAGCTCGCCGAGGCCAACTGGCGCCTGGCCAACCCGCCCGTCGTGGACGTCGGCGTCTCCCGCCGCATGGGCCTGTTCGTGGTCGGCCGCCTGGCGCTGCGCCACGGCATCCGCGTCCAGCTCAGCATGCGGGAGACCGGCGGCCTGAGCGCGCTGGTGATGATGCCCGACATGCTCATCAGCGGCGGCGCGGGCATGCCGCAGCAGGCCGGCAGCCAGTACGAGGCGTTCACCACGTTCGACCCGAGCCAGTTCGGCCTCCCCGCCCAGCCCGCCGAGGCGAGCCAGAACGGCGGCCACGTCTCCGCGCCGGACGCGGCCGACCGGGTGCTGGACACGCAGTGGCCGGGCTCGCTGCCCGCGCCGGGCACCGGCAACTGGCCGTCCTTCGCCGACGAGCCCGCCCAGGGGGAGACCCGCTGGGGTTCCTTCGGCGAGGAGCCGGGCCGGGACGAGCCGCGCTGGCCGTCGTTCGCCGAGGACCCCAAGCCGTCCTTCGGCGACGAGCCCAAGCCCTTCTTCGCCGAAGAGCCCAAGCCGTTCTTCGGTGAGGAACCCAGGCCGTTCCCCGGTGAGGAGCCGCCCGCGGCCCCGGCGCAGCCCGAGCCGCAGCCGCAGGCCCAGTCCCCGTGGGGCGAGCAGCGCTGGCCCTCCTTCGCCGAGCAGCCGCCGCCGATCCAGGACGACGAGCCCCGCTGGCCCTCCTTCGCCACCGAGCCGCCGCAGAGCGGGACGGAGGAGCCCCGCTGGTCCTCCTTCGGCTCGCCGTCCTTCGGCGACACCTCGCTCGGCCAGTCGGCCTTCGGCGAGGAGCAGCGGCGATCCCTGTTCGAGTCGGTCGACCGGCCGAGCCCCCCGCCGTACGGCGAGGAGCCCTACCGCTCGGCGTTCGGCGACCTCCAGGGGTTCGGCGCGGAGGAGCCCAAGCCCGCCGACCAGTACGAGCAGAGCCGTCCGGGCGCCTACGGCCCGTTCGGGCAGGGCGACTACTCCTCGCAGGACCTGACCGGCCCGCTCCCCGTGGTGCGCACCTCGGCTCTGGAGGAGCAGAGCGAGGAGTTCCTGCCGATCTTCTCGTCCGTCGGCTCGGACTGGTTCCGCAGGCCCGACCCCGAGCAGCTGCGCCACGACCAGGAGCACGAGCACGAGATCACCGCCGTGCACCCGGCCGTGCCCGCCGAGCCTCCGTCGGCGGCGCCGCCCGCCGCCCCGGAGGTGGGCCGGTCCGGGCTGCCGCAGCGCAAGCCCGGCCAGTCGGGCGCCGGCGCGTCGTGGTCCTCGCCCGCCGACTCCGGCTTCCAGGCGGCCCAGGCCGCCGCGCAGCCCGCCCAGTCCGGCATCACGGCCTCGGGCCTGCCGCGCCGCGTGCCCAAGGCCAACCTCGTGCCCGGTACGGCCAGTCTCGCCGAGCCGCAGCCCACGTCGCCGCCGCCGCAGATCTCGCCCGAGCGGTTGCGCAGCAGGCTCTCCAGCTTCCAGCAGGGAGTGCGGCAAGGCCGCGCGTTCACCCGCGGAGAAGAGAATGAGGAGGACAAATGAGAGAGATGAGCCAGGGAGCGCGTGGCATCAGCTGGCTGATCACCGACTTCGTGAACAACGTGCCGGGCGTCGCGCACACCGTCGTGGTGTCGTCCGACGGCCTGCCGCTGGCCTTCTCGGAGGGTTTCCCGAAGGACCGGGCCGACCAGCTCGCCGCGGTCGCCTCGGGCGTGATCAGTTTGACGCAGGGCGCCGCGCGGGTCTTCGAGGGCGGTATGGTCACCCAGACCGTCATCGAGATGCAGCGCGGGCTCTTGATGATCATGTCCATCAGCGACGGTTCCTGTCTGGCCGTCCTGGCGGCCCCCGACTGTGACATGGGCCTCGTGGCGTACCAGATGACGCTGCTGGTCGAGCGGGCCGGTCAGGTGCTGACCCCGGCCGTACGCGCTGAGCTGCAAGCGGCCCGCCCCCGCTAGCGGGCGGTGACAGGAGATCATGGTGTCAGGTCAGGGTTGGGCTGGTGATAGCACTCCGCCGCATCCGGCGGCCCCTCGTCCGCAGAAGCCGAGCTCCCTGGTACGGCCCTATGCCGTGACCGGGGGGCGCACCGCGCCGCGGATGAAGTTCGCCATGGAGGCTTTGGTGTCCTCCGTGACGTCGGAATACCAAGACATTTCCCTACTGAGTCCGGAGTATCAGGCGATCATTCAACTGACCCGGAACGTCCGGTCGGTTGCCGAGATCTCCGCCCTTTTACGCCAGCCCCTTGGTGTGGTCCGGGTGCTGATCGCCGACATGGCGTCGGAGGGCCTGATCCGCGTGCACCAGCCTGCGCTGGACGCGGGAAAGCCGGACCTCAACTTGCTCGAAAGGGTGCTCAGTGGACTTCGCAGGCTCTAGCCCCGGTCTGACCTCGACGAAGATCGTCGTGGCCGGGGGCTTCGGCGTGGGGAAGACGACGTTCGTGGGAGCGGTCTCGGAGATCCTGCCGCTCACCACGGAAGCGGTCATGACGGACGCCTCGGCACACGTCGATGACATCTCGCTCACGCCGAACAAGACGACCACCACCGTGGCGATGGACTTCGGACGTGTGTCGCTGGATCGCGACCTGATCCTTTACCTGTTCGGCACCCCCGGACAGCACCGCTTCTGGTTCATGTGGGACGACCTCGTCCGCGGCGCGATCGGCGCCGTCGTCCTGGTGGACACGCGCCGTCTCGCGGACAGCTTCCCCGCGATCGACTACTTCGAAGAGGCCAAGCTGCCCTTCGTGATCGGCATCAACGGCTGGGACGGCCAGTTTGCCCACGCCGAGGACGAGATCCGGGAGGCCCTGTCCGTCGGCGGGCACATCCCGATCGTCCGCCTCGACGCCCGCCAGCGCGACATGGTGAAATCCACCCTGATCACGCTGGTGGAGCACGCGCTCACCCGCCACTCGCACACACCTGTATAGACGGGCGCACACCGGGCGCGCGCATCCCGTCCGCGCGCGCCCGCCAAGGTGACGGGCCACGACCATGGAACGGTGGATGCCGGGCGGCGACCTGGACGTCGCCCGCGTGGGCTACGGCGCGATGAAGCTGACGGGCCGGCCCAGGGGCGAGCGGCCGGACGGGGAGACCGCCCTGGCCGTGCTGCGTTTCCAGCCGATCACCGCCGGGCGCATCCCGCCGGGGGGACGACACCGGCCTCCGGCGGCCCGCACCCGCGGCTGAGGCCGGTCCGCGTCAGACGGCGGCGGCGTGGCCGCGCACCAGGCGGCCGACCTCGGCGCGCAGGTGGACGAAGTCGGGGTGCTCGCGGGTGGTGATCTGGTCGCGCGGCCCCGGCAGATCGACCTTCAGGTCGCCGACCACGTGCGCGGGCGCCTTCGACAGCACCACGACGCGGTCGCCGACGTAGACGCTCTCGTCGATGTCGTGCGTGATGAGCACGATCGTCATCTGGTGGTGGCCGCGCACCTTCAGCACGAGGTCTTCCAGGTCTTCGCGGGTCTGGGCGTCGACCGAGCCGAACGGCTCGTCCATGAGCATGAGCGAGGGCCGGTAGGCCAGCGCCCGCGCGATCGCCACCCGCTGCTGCATGCCGCCCGAGAGCTGGAACGGGTACTTCTTCTCGGCGCCCTGGAGCCCGACCGACTCCAGCGCCTCCTGGGCGGCCTCGCGGCGCTGCCGCTTGTCCATGCCCCGGCGGCGCAGCGGCAGGGCGACGTTGTCGGCCACCGACATCCACGGGAACAGTGAGCGGCTGTAGTCCTGGAAGACCACCGCCAGGTTGTCGGGCGTCTGCCGTACCAGCTCGCCCTCGACCCTGACCTCGCCGCCCGTGGGCCTGATCAGCCCGGCGATGGACCGCAGCAGGGTGGACTTCCCGGCGCCCGACGGCCCGACGATGCACAGCAGCTCGCCCGCGGCGACGCTCAGGTTCAGCCCTTCGATGGCGTGGTGAGCGTTGGGGCCACCGCCGCCGTACACGTGGGAGAGGTTCTCTATCTCGAGCATGGATGTCCTAGGGGGCGAGGCCGCGAGCGGAGGACCGACTCGGGAAGCCAGAAATGTCGGTATGGCTCTACGGTGTCGGATCTTACCCTTGAGTCTTCACGGCTGTCATGGGATGCGTACGCTCCACGACTCCCGCTCGTTCAGCGCCCGGACGTCGGCGTCGGAGATGCGCCGCTGCGCCCCGGCCATCGCGGCCAGCTCGGCCTCCGTCAGCACGTCGGCGATGTCGGCGAACCCGTCGGGCGCGCGCTCGGTCACCAGCCCGATCGTATCCTCGATCGGCAACGCCCGATGCGCCAGCACCAGCGCCGACGTGGGCGGACGCCGTTCCTCCTCGTACGTCTCGAGCGCCGTGACCGGGTCGCCGGACGTCGCCAGGCACCGGGCCAGCACCCGCGCGTCGAGCACGGCCTGCGAGCCGCCGTTCGAGCCGATCGGGTACATGGGGTGCGCGGCGTCGCCCAGCAGCGTCACCCGGCCCTCCCCCCAGACGGGCAGCGGGTCGCGGTCGACCATCGGGTACTCCAGGATGCGGGCGGAGGCCGCCGGCAATCCCTGGACGTCGGCCGGACGGTACCGCCAATGCGCGAAGTGGGCGGCCACCTCCTCCAGCCGGCCCTCGCGCGACCAGTCGGCCTCCGCGACGAGGCCGGGCTCGGCCACCTTGACCTCGGCCACCCAGTTGACCAGCCGGGGATTCCGGGCAGAGACGTGATACGTCACGAACTTCCCGGCCCGGTTGGAGCCGCCCACCAGCACCGTGGCGCCGTCCAGGATGGGGTCGGCCTCGGCCACCCCGCGCCACATCCTGATGCCCGCCCACAGCAGCGGATCGCCCGACGGGTGCAGCAGCGCGCGTACCGTGGACTGCACGCCGTCCGCGCCGACGAGCACGTCCACCCGTTCCTCCAGCAGCTCGCCGCCCTGCCGGAGCCGGACGAGGACCTCCTTGCCGTCCTGCTCGAAGCCCTCCAGGCGCACGCCCGTCCGCACCGGGCCGACCCGTTCCTCGACCGCGGCCAGCAACGCCATCTGCAGCTCGCCGCGATGGATGCTGTACTGCGGCCAGCGGTAACCGGCCGACCGCCCGCGCGGCAGCGCCAGGATCACGTTGCCGTGCCGGTCGGCGAAGGTCATGAAGCTCGTCTCCACGCCCAGCGCGGCCAGCTCGCCGGCCAGCCCGAGCTCGGTCAGCTCCCGTACGGCGTGCGGCTGCAGATTGATCCCGACGCCGAGCGGCCTCAGCGCGGCGGCCGCCTCCACGACCACGCACTCCAGCCCGGCCGCCGCCAGGCTGAGCGCGGTGGTGAGCCCGCCGATCCCGCCGCCCACGATCATCGTCCGCACGTCGCCCCCAGAGGTGTCGATCCGGTCATCGGTGTTCCTGACGCGGAACATGACGCTAAGTTTCTCGCCCTTTGCACGTCGAAGAACAGATTTATCCCACTAACCTCGTTCCTATCTGGTGTGAGGTGTGTGATGCGCGGATTCAGTGACGGGGAG
Source organism: Nonomuraea sp. NPDC052265 (assembly GCF_044547985.1). NCBI lineage: Bacteria > Bacillati > Actinomycetota > Actinomycetes > Streptosporangiales > Streptosporangiaceae > Nonomuraea > Nonomuraea sp. NPDC052265. The sequence continues at coordinate 30,656 of NZ_JBIUBJ010000001.1, read as the reverse complement.
TTCGCCTACCTGCTCGAGCACGACCTGGCGCGGCTCGCCACGGCGGGAGCCGGGGGAACGCCGCACGTCGTGCCGGTGAGGATCCATCTCCAGCCGGACCGCGGCATGATCGCGGTCGGCTCCCGCATGCTGCCCGGCGGCGTGCGTCCGCGGCGCTACCGCGCCGACGTCAGGAGCAACCCCGAGGTGTCGCTCGTCGTGGACGACTTCACCGAGGAGGGGCCGCGCGGCGTCCTCGTCCAGGGGGTCGGGCGGGTCCACCCCAAGGGCGGCGAACGGCTCAAACCCGGGTACGAGCCCGTATGGGTGGAGATCATGCCGCTCGCCGTCGCGTCGTGGGGCATCGACTCGGGCGCCTACGAACCGCCGCGCAGCCGCCCGGTCGCCGCCGGCACGTTCACTGCTCCGTGAGCCGCTGCGCGCCGAGGTGCCAGGCCAGCACCCGCCGCTCGGCCACCAGGAACAGCTCGTTGAGCAGGTAGCCCAGCACGCCCAGCAGCACGATCCCGGCCCACATCGCGGGCAGGTCGAACGTCGAGTACGCGTTCGTGAGCTGGAACCCGATGCCGTCGGAGGCCCCCGGCAGCAGTTCGGCGAAGACCATCACGATCAGCGACAGGGACAGCGCCAGCCGCAGCCCGGCGAACATCTTCGGCAGCGCCGACGGCAGGACGACCCGCAGCAGGCGCTCGGTCCGCGACAGCCGGAACACCCGCCCGGTGTCCAGGTGCAGCGGATCGACCGCCCGCGCGCCGTCGGCCGTGTTGAGCAGCACCGGCCACACGACGCTGAACATGATGAACGCGAGCTGCATGCGCAGCCCGAACCCGAACACCACCAGGAACACGGTGACCAGCGCGGGCGGCGGGATCGCGCGCAGGAACTGCAGCACGCCGTCGAGGTAGTCGTAGACCCGCGCGGACAGGCCGAACGCCAGCCCGAGCACCACCCCGGCCACGCCTCCGCCCGCGAACCCGGCGGCCATCCTGCCCAGGCTCGGCAGGACGTTGTCGACGGCCTCGCCGGTCAGGAACAGGCTGCCGGGCGGGCCGGAGAACCACATCTGGTGCATCCGGCCCACGATCGTCGTCGGCGGGGGGAAGAACGCGCTGCCCGCCAGCCGCGTGCCCACCTCCCAGCCCAGGACGAGCACGACCAGCACGGCCACCCGGAACGCCGTGCCGCGCCCGCCGTCGCGCGCCGACGGCCCGCGCCCGGCCCTGGTCACGCCCCCTCCGTCAGCCGGGCGTGGTGCCAGCCGAAGGCACGCCGCTCGGCCGCCACCAGCAAGGCGTTGACCAGCACGCCGAACAGCCCCACCCAGAACACCCCGGCCAGGATGTCGGTCATCCTGGCCGGGACCGCGATCCCGGCGAAGAAGATGAACACGCCGATGCCCTCCCCGCGCCCGGCCACGATCTCGGTGCTGACGGTCAGGATGAGCGCCACGGACGCCGCCAGCCGCACGCCCGTCGTGATGAACGGCGCCGCCGACGGCAGGCTGACGCGCAGCAGCACCGACAGCGGGCCGAAGCCGTAGGAGCGCAGGGTCTCCTTGGCGACGGGGTCGACGCCGCGCAGGCCGTACATGGTGTTGTAGAGGATGGGCCACATGGCGGCGTAGAGCACGAGCGTGACGCGGAGTTGCAGGCCGGTCCCGATCACGAGGGCGACCAGCGGGATCAGCGCCACGGACGGGATCGGCCGCAGGAACTCCACCACCGAGCGCGTGGCGGCGTCGATCACCGGCACGCTGCCGAGCAGCAGGCCGAGCGGCACCGCCACCAGCACCGCGAGGCCCAGCCCGAGGGCCCAGGCGAGCAGGCTGGTCAGGGCGTGGTCGCGGAAGGCGGGATCGGCGAGCAGCGCGGCGCCGCGCCCGACGATCCGCGTGGCCGGCGGCAGCACCTCGGCGTCCACCAGCCCCGACCGGCTCAGCAGCTCGACGAGGACGGCGAAGCCCGCCGCCCCCGCCGCCCGGCGCGACCACCGCGTGGCGGCGCCGGCCGGACGGCGGACGACGACTCCCGTCGTGGTGGTGCTCACCCTGACGTGGTCGGCGACATCAACGTCTTGACGTCGATCTCCTTGCCGAGCCACTTGGCCTCCCACATCCAGTCGGCCACCCGCTGCAGCCGCACCGGGTTGTCGGAACTGGAGAAGTAGGGGAAGGTGACCGTCGCCGCCGTGGACGCGTCGATCTGCGTGAAGTTCGGCAGCACCTTGGCCACCACCTCACGGTTGTTCTCCATCAGCTTGGCCGCGTTGTGGATGGCCCGCTGGAAGGCCGCCGCCGTCTTCGGGTTCTTCTCGTACCAGTCCTGGGTGCTGATGTATCCCGAGATCGGGAACTCCGCCGCCGGCCCGGAGGCGGGGTCGAGGATCTTGCGCGCGCCCATCTGCGAGGTCGCCGCGGTGACCTGCGGTTCGCCCAGGTACGCCGCGTCGATCTGGCCGTTCTTCCACGAGGCCATGATGTTCTGGAACGTCACGGGGACGTACTTGATCGTGGCCGGGTCGATGTTGTTGGCCTTGAGCACCTGGGTGAGCGCGAGCTCCTGGAAGTTGTGCAGGACGTTGACGTTGATCGTCTTGCCCGCGAGGTCCTTCGGCGTCTTGATGGGGGAGTTGGGCAGCGCCATGATGCTGAGCGAGTCGGGGGCGGCCCGCGAGCCCTCGGCGAGCACGTGGATCTTGATCGCCCCCTTGTCGTGCGCCTGGAACATCGACACGTAGTTGCCGAACATGGCGTCGATCTCGCCGTTGACCAGCATGGGGATCGCCTCGGGGGCGGCCTGGACGACCTGCGGGGTGACGTCGAGCCCCTCTTGCTCGAAGAGCTTCTGGTCGATGGCGACGTAGATGGCGGCACTGTCGATGGCGGGCAGGGTGGCGATCTTGAGCTTCGTCTTCTCCAAGGCGCCGCCGCCGCCGTTCGCGGAGGCGGAAGGTGGTGCGCCGGCGGTGGTTGAGCCGCCGGTGCTGCACGCTACGGCGCCTAAAGTCACAGCGAACCCGATGATGGCGGCCTTGGCGGAGCGGCCAAGCCTCATGTCAGGGACTCCCTTCAAGACGTGGAGCCGGGGGGACCGGGTGGCTGAACTGCCCCCGGGGCTGAGTGCCTGACGAACAAGCAGGAAACGACCGTAGCACCACATTGGCAGTCATTATCAAGAAAATGACTCTTGTGGTTGCAATGTCCGTTTGCCGCTCTATCGTAAATAGAGGCGTGAGATGTCTTTGTCCGTTTTGGGAAAGAAGGTGGCGACCGGGGCGTCTGTTACTGGTGGGACTAGCTGACCTGGATCGTTCCGCGGGCGGAAGGGGGCTTGCGGAACACGTTTCGGCTGCCCGTTTTTGCAGGTAAACGGCGGTCTACCAATTTTGTCACAATTTTTGGACAATCCGGGATATAAGCCTCAGAGGGGCACTATAGGTGGTTGGTCCTGACCGGTACCTGTGCTCAAATGGCCCTCATCTCGATTGTACATATTGCCCCACGTGCATTTACCTGCATGGTCTTCGAGAATTCCCCTCCGGGGCGAGAGGTTGCGAGGCAAGTGAGAACGCAGAGCGCTGAAGCTTCCGCTGACCGCGAGCCGCACGGGCGCCAGAAGCGACGGCTGCCCAAACCAGCTTCTAACAGGTTCGGATTGGGCAATTGGCACGTACGATCGCGCCTTGTGGCATTGATCGTCGTGCCCACGGCCGTCGCGGTGGGTCTGGGCGGGCTGAACGTGATCACCTCCCTCAGGGACGCCGACACCTACCAGACACTCAGGGAGGTCGCCGAGCTCAGCGAGCAGCTCGGCGCCGTCACGCACGAACTGGCCTTCGAGCGGGACGAGACCGCCCTCTACATCGCGCAAGGCCGTCCGGAGAGTCGCGCGGCCCAGCTCCGCACCACCTACAGCGGGGTCGACAACCTCATCGACGAGGCCAAGGTGCGGGCCGGCGCCCTCACCGACACCCACGCCGATTCCGTACGCCCGGTGCTGCGCCGCCTGGAGGAGATCCAGACCCTGCGCGACACCGCCGTCAAGGGCAAGATCCAGCCCCTGCCGATGATCCAGAAGTACTCCCAGATCATCGCCACCCTCCTGCAGTTCCACGACCAGGTGGGACAGGTCGCCGTGGACGACGACATCTCCCACAGCGCCAGCTCCATGGCGGCCATCGCGCGCGCGAAGGAGCAGGCGTCCAAGCAGCGCGGCATCCTGGCCAGCGCCCTGGACAAGAAGAGCTTCGACAGCGGCGAGCTCGACGCCCTCTCCGACGCCAAGGCGCGCGAGGAGAGCGAGGAGACCCTGTTCGCCACCCTGGCCAGCATCGACCAGCTGGAGCTCTACCGCGACACCGTCGTGGGCAGGGACGTCGACCAGACCGACCTGTTCCGGCTGCGGGCCATGGCCCAGTCCGTCGAGGCCAAGCCTCTGAGCATCGGCGTACGGTCGGACAAGGACGTCGGCACCTGGTTCGACGTCAGCACGGGCAAGATCGACGCCCTGCGCAGCGTGGAGAAGTCGCTGGCCTCCTCGGTGATCCTGCGGGCCCGCGCCCTGGAGGAGGCGGCCAACCGCTCGGCGCTGATCTCCGGTGTGCTCATCATGATCCTGCTGATCGTGGTGCTGATCATCATCACCTTCATCGCCCGCTCGCTCATCAGGCCGCTGCGCAGGCTGCGCGGCGAGGCCCTGGACATCGCCGGGAAACGTCTGCCGGAGACCGTGCGGCAGCTCCGCGAGGCGGGTGACGGCAAGGTCGGGCCCGTCCCGCCGATCGGGGTGGACACCCACGACGAGATCGGCGAGGTGGCGCGCGCCTTCGACGAGGTCCACCGCGAGGCGGTCCGGCTGGCCGGCGAGGAGGCGCGGCTGCGCTCGAACGTCAACGCGATGTTCGTGAACCTGTCGCGCCGCAGTCAGACGCTGGTGGAGCGGCAGATCACCCTGATCGACGGCCTGGAGCAGGGTGAGCAGGACGAGCAGCGGCTCGGCAACCTGTTCAAGCTGGACCACCTGGCCACCCGTATGCGGCGCAACAGTGAGAACCTGCTGGTGCTGGCCGGTCAGGACCCGCCGCGCCGCTGGAGCCAGCCGGTCAAGATGGTGGACGTCGCCCGCGCCTCCCTGTCGGAGGTCGAGAGCTACGAGCGCGTGGTGCTCCAGGTGCCCGACGGCGTGTCGGTGGCCGGCCAGGCCGTCAACGACGTCATCCACCTGCTGGCCGAGCTGGTGGAGAACGCGCTGTCGTTCTCGCCGCGCGAGACGCGGGTGGCGGTGTCGGGCAGCAGGATCGACGGCGGCGGCGTGATGTTGTCGATCACCGACTCCGGCATCGGCATGACCCCCGAGGAGCTGGCCCAGGCCAACGACCGGCTCACCGACTCGCCCAGCGTCGACGTGTCGGTCTCGCGGCGGATGGGCCTGTTCGTGGTCGCCAGGCTGGCCCACCGGCACGGCATCAGGGTGCAGCTCCGACCGCACAACTCGGGCGGGCTGACCGCCATGGTGCTCGTCCCGGAGAACATGCTGGGCTCGCAGCCGCCCGGCTTCGCCGGCATGCAGCCGCCGGTGCTCGCCGAGAGCACGTCGGGGAGCGAACCGTACGTGGGGCCGCACGCGGCGCCGCCGGCCACCGACTGGCCGCCGATCTCGGCTCCGCCCGAGCCCGACTGGCCCGCGGTCGCCTCCTCAGCCGGGGCCGACTGGCCGCCCGCGCCGCCCGCGCCGGGGGCCGACTGGCCGCAGTCGCCGCTCACCCCGGCCGCCGACTGGCCGCAGTCGCCACCGGCCGCCGGGCAGGACTGGCCGCGGCCCACCTATCAGATGGGCCCGGCGCACCCGTCGTACCCGTCGAACCCGGAGGCGGGGGGCAACTGGCCGCAGTGGCCGTCCGACGGCTGGCCCGCCGACGCGCACGGCGGCGGTTTCGACAGCCACGACATCTGGTCCCCGCCGCGCCACAACGGCGACCGCGGGCTGCCCGAACGTCCCGCGGCCGAGCCGCCGCCCCCCTGGAAGCAGGACGGCTTCCAGCGGCCGCGGCCCGACTTCCCCGAGACCGAGTCGGCGGCCACCGGCCCGATCCCGCCCGTGCCGCCCGCCTCCGCCGGCGACGACTACCTGCCGATCTTCGCCGCCGTCGAGTCGGCCTGGTTCGGCCGCGACGAGGGCGGCTGGGGCTCGACGAAGGCCGACGCCGGCTGGAGCGCGGCCGAGGCGGTGGCCGAACCGGCCCGCGACGGCACGACAGCGGCCGGCCTGCCCAAACGGGTGCCCAAGGCGAACCTGGTGCCGGGCTCGGCCGACACCTCCGCCTCGCCCAAGGGCGTGTCGCCGATGCCCTCGGTCTCGCCGGACCGGGTGCGGAACAGGTTGTCCAGCTTCCAGCAGGGCTTCCGGGCCGCGCGCGACGACATCACCGAGGGCAGGGCGTTCCAGCCGGGCCCTCGCGGCTCCTACAACGGTGAATCCCACAACAGTGACAGAGAGGAGGGCGCATGAACGACCTGAGCCACGCGGCGCGCGGAGTCGACTGGTTGATCACCGACTTCGTCAGCACGGTCCCCGGGGTGGCACATGCGGTGGTCGTCTCGTCCGACGGGTTGCCGCTTGCGGCCTCGTCGGGTTTCCCGGCTGACCGGGCTGACCAGTTGGCTGCGATCGCGTCCGGGCTGGTGAGCCTGACGCAGGGTGCGGCCAGGGTGTTCGAGGGCGGTGCGGTCAATCAGACGATCGTGGAGATGCAGCGCGGGCTGATGCTGATCATGTCGATCAGCGACGGTTCGTGTCTCGCGGTGCTGGCGGCTCCGGACTGTGACATGGGCCTGGTGGCGTACCAGATGACCTTGATGGTGGATCGCGCCGGTCAGGTGCTCACCCCGGCGGTGCGGGCCGAACTGCGCGCCAGCCAGACCAGGTGATGTAGGTGACGGACCAGAGATGGAACAGCGGCGGCTGGGCACCTCCGCCCAAGCCACAGCCCCAGTCGCAGCTGCACCCCGACCCCGCCTCACCCGTCCGCCCGTACGCGGTGACGGGTGGGCGGACGGCGCCCAGGGTCAAGCTGGCGATGGAGGCCCTGGTGTCGTCGGCGACCGCCGAGCACCGGGAGTTCTCGCACATCACGCCGGAGTATCAGGCGATCAGTCAGCTGTGCAGGCAGGTCCGGTCGGTGGCCGAGGTGTCGGCGCTGCTGCGGATCCCGCTGGGCGTGGTGCGTGTTCTGATCGCCGACATGGCGGCCGAGGGCCTGGTCCGCGTGCATCAGCCACAGCTGGACGCCGGTAGGCCGGACGTTAATCTGCTCGAAAGGGTGCTCAGTGGACTTCGCAGGCTCTAGCCCCGGCTTGACTTCAACGAAGATCGTGGTGGCCGGTGGTTTCGGGGTGGGCAAGACGACGTTCGTCGGCGCGGTCTCGGAGATCATGCCGTTGACCACGGAGGCGGTGATGACCGACGCCTCGGCGGGGATCGACGACCTGGGCATGACGCCGCTGAAGTCGACCACGACCGTCGCGATGGACTTCGGCCGGGTCTCCCTCGACCGTGACCTGATCCTCTATCTGTTCGGCACGCCGGGCCAGCACCGGTTCTGGTTCATGTGGGACGACCTGGTGCGCGGCGCGATCGGCGCGGTCGTGCTGGTGGACACGCGTCGCCTGGCCGACAGCTTCCCGGCGCTCGACTACTTCGAGGAGGCGCAACTGCCGTTCGTGGTGGGCGTCAACGGCTGGGACGGTCAGTACCCGCACAGCGACGCCGAGGTCCGCGACGCCCTCACGCTGGCCCCCCACATCCCGCTCGTACGGCTGGACGCGCGCTCCAAGGACTCGGTCAAGAGCGCTCTGATCCACCTGGTCGAGCACGCCCTGTCGATCAGGATGGCGGTGCCGGGCTGGAGCGGCGGCGGCTGATCCGGCCCGCCGCCGCCCCTTGTGCTCAGCGGGGACGGGCCTCGATGAGGCCGGCTCCCGAGCCCAGCTCGACGACCTCGGCCAGGCGCAGGTCCGCCCGGTCGAGCAGCGCCCTGTACTCCTCGCGGCTGCGCTCGGTGCCGCCGTCGAAGATCGCCAGCATCCGCATGTCGATGTCCTTGCCCAGGTGCGGCGCCTCGTCGTCGGGCAGCGCCACCTCCAGCACCAGGACGCGGCCGTCGGGGTTCATCGCCCGGCGGACGTTGCGCAGGATCTTCACCGCGTCCTCGTCGTCCCAGTTGTGCAGGACGCTGGCCAGCAGGTAGACGTCGCCGCCGGCCGGGACCCCGGCGAAGAAGTCACCGGTGACGACCTCGCTCCGCTCGCCCAGCCCCTCGGCGGCCAGCAGTTCCCTGGCCCGGTCGGCCACGTGCTCCAGGTCGAACAGGATGCCGCGCATGTCCGGGTTGGCGTGCAGCACCGTGGCCAGGATGTGGCCCTTGCCGCCGGCCACGTCCACCATGGTCGCGGTGGCCGGGAAGTCGTACCGCTTGGCCAGACCCTCGGTGAAGGGGATGGCGCGGGCGGTCATGTAGTCGTCGAACAGCTTCCCCGCTCCCGGGTTCGCCGCCAGGTACTCGTACAGATGGCCGTAGCGGGCGACGAAGGCCGAGCCGCCGTCGCGCACGGTGGCGGGCAGGTTGCCCATGGCGTGCCAGAAGCCCTCCTCGCCGAGCATGCGGATCGACGAGCGCACCGAGTCCGGGACGTCCGAGCGCAGCGCCGTGCCGCGCTCGGTCAGGTCATAGGTGTCCGGCCCGGCGCCGCGGACGACGCCCATCCCGGCCAGCTCGCGCAGCACGCGGCGCAGCCGCGGGGCGTCGGCGTCGCAGCGGGCGGCCAGGTCGGTGGTGGTGAGGGGACCGTGGGCGAGATGGTCGGCCAGGCCGAGCTCCGCCATGGTCAGCAGAGCGGCGAAGCGCGAGATGTCGGCCACGGCCCCCCAAAGGAGGTCATCCGAGTGGGGCATGGGGTCCTTCCAGAAGTCAGACGTTGCGGTTGGCCTGCCGGTGCCAGACCAGCAGGCGGTGCTCGGCCAGCACGAACAGCGAGTTCACGAGGTAGCCGAGGATGCCGAGCAGGGCGATCGCGGCCCACACGTCGGGCCCGTCGAAGCTGCGCTGGGCCTGCAGAAGCTGGTAGCCGATGCCGTCCGTGCTGCCGAACAGCTCGGAGATCACCATGAGGATCAGCGCCAGCGACAGGCTCAGCCGTAGCCCGGCGAAGATCTTCGGCGAGGCGGCGGGGAGCACGACCACGCGCAGGCGCTGTGCTTTGGACAGGCCGAACACGGTGGCGGTCTCGGTGTAGGTGCGGTCCACGGCCCGGACGCCCTCGATCGTGTTGAGCAGCACCGGCCAGATCACGCCGAACACGATCGTGGCGAGCTGCATGCTGAGCTGCGCGTGCTCGGTGCGCGCGAACAGCGCGACGAACAGCGGCAGCAGCAGCGGCGGCGGGATCGCCCGGCCGAACTCGAACAGCGCGTCCACGTAGTCCGTGGCCGCCTTGGAACGGCCGAGCGCCACGCCGAGCAGCACCCCGAGCAGCGAGGCCAGGATCCAGCCGCTGAACATGCGGCCGAGGCTGGGCAGGATGTTGCCGATCGCCTCTTCGGTGAGGAACAGGTGGGAGACGGGCCCGGAGAACCACATCCGGTACATGCTGGTGACGATGGTGAGCGGCGGCGGGAAGTTGCCGTCGTCGACGAGCCGCCCGAGCAGCTCCCAGACGACCAGCACGAGCGGCACCACCCACAGCCTGGACAGCCGCCTCACCATTCCGACGCTCCCATCCGGACGCGGTGCCAGCGGAACAGCCGCCGCTCGCCGGCCAGCAGGACGAGGTTCGCGAACACCCCGAACGCCCCGGCCCAGAACGTCGCCGCCATGATCAGGTCCATCCGGTTGCCGCTGCCCGCCTGGATCGTGTAGACCCCGATCCCGGCCGTGCCGCCGGCCAGCAGCTCGGCGCTGACCGCGAGCACGAGCGCGATGCCGGCCGCGATCCTGATGCCGGTCGCGACGAAGGGGGCGGCGCTCGGCAGGCTGACCCGGGCCAGCACGGCGAGGCGGCCGAAGCCGAAGCTGCGCAGCGACTCCTTGGCCAGCGGGTCCACGTCCTGCATGCCGTACAGGGTGTTGATCAGGATCGGCCACATCGAGGCGTACACGATGACCGAGACCTTCATCAGGCCGTCCACCGGGATCAGCAGGATCGCCAGCGGGATGATCGCCACCGAGGGGATCGGGCGCATGAACTCCAGCAGCGGCCGGATCGCCCGCTCCACCGGGGGCACCGCGCCCAGCAGCACGCCCAGCGGCACGGCCACGGCGATGGAGACGAGCAGGCCGAGCGCCCAGTTCGTGAGGGTGGTGGCCAGCCCCTCCAAGAACACCGGGTCGGCGAGGAGGCGCGCGGCTTCGTACAGGATGACGGACGGCGCCGGGAAGATCACGCCGTCGCTCAGCGCGAAGCGGATGACCAGCTCACCGGCGATGAGGAACCCCGCGGCGCCGGCGGCGCCGCGGAGCAGACGCGCGGTGTTCATCAGCTTGCAGGGGCGGCGATGACCGACTTCACGTCGACCGGGCTGGTGAGGTACTTGTACTCCAGCATCAGGTCGGCGACCTTCTGCAGCCGGTTCTCGTTCAGCTCGCTCGGGTACGTGCCGAGCGTGATCACCGAAGCCGTCTTGGCGTCGATCTTGGTGTACTTCGGCAGCGTCTCCTCGATCGCCTTGCGGTCACTGGAGGCGAGCTGCTGCGCCTTGGCGATGGCCCGCTGGAAGGCGGCCAGCGTCTTCGGGTACTTCTGCACCCAGTCCTCGGTGGCCATCCAGCCGGCGATGGGGAAGTCCTCCGTCTGGCCGGTCATGGTGTCGGCGAGCTTGCGGAAGCCGAAGGCGCTCTGGTTGGCGGTGATGAAGGGCTCGGTCATCCAGCCCGCGTCCGCCTGCCCGGTGTTGATCGCGTTGCCCTGCTCCGGGAACGGCTTCTCCATGAACTTGACGTCGGCCTCGGCCAGACCGGCGACCTTGAGCTGCGTCTCCACGGCCAGGGTGGCGATGTTCCTGAGGTTGTTGACGTAGACCGTCTTGCCCTTCAGGTCCGCCACCGTCTTGATGGGGGAGTCCTTGGGCACCATGATGTTGAACGTGTTCGGCGCGGCCTGGTACATGTCCGCGACCAGCTTGATCTTCTTGCCCTTGCTCACCGCGAGGAAGGTCGAGACGTAGTTGGTCTGGGAGATGTCGAGCGCGCCGCTCTCGATCTGCGGCAACGCCGCCGCGCCACCGGTGATGGTGACCGGCTCGACGGTCAGTCCCTCTTCCTTGAAGAAGCCCTTGGCGTTGGCAAGATAGACCGACACAACGTCGGGCACGGGGAGTGCGCCGACCTTGATGGTGGTCTTCTCCAGGCCCTTGCCGTTGGCCGAGGTGTTCGCGGTTTCGCCGCCGCCTCCGCCGCAGCCGGCAAGGGTGAGCGCCAGAGCCACGCCGACGACAATGGCGTGACCGCGCATAGTGCGTGTCATGGGGGGGTTCTCCTACCAGGGGGAAGTTCCGGAGATCGGCACGGGATGCCGGGCGTGAAGCGTACCGGAGCAGAGTTCGGATCTACAGCGCTATGCCGTGTATATGTAGGTTTATCGCGAAAATATGACAAATCAACGTTATAGATGTAAATCTAGAGATTAAGTACGATTGATGGCGATATGTCCGGATTGGGGCAGTGGTTGCGCTCCGTGTGCGATGGCATGCGACGTGAAGGGAGTGCAATGTGGAACGGTTGAAAACCCCCGAAACGTTGGCCTAAGTATGAGGTTTGTGCTCAAATTGGGCCTCGAACTTGCCTGCGATCACTCGTCCGCGTGACGAAGCCGCTGATTCCCCCTGAAGCAGGCCATGGCGAGAGGTTGCCACCAGTGAGGACAACAACGACCGGCCCCGGTCGTGGCAGGGCTCCGGACGCCCCGGAAAAGGCCGCGGACGGCGAGGTGCAGCAGGCCCACCCGTCCAAGGCGGGCAGCCCGTTCGCGCTGCGCAACTGGCGCGTGCGTACCCGCCTCATCGCCCTCATCGCCATCCCCACGGTCGTCGCCGTCATCCTCGGCGCCCTGCGGGTCACGACGTCGATCAGCAGCGCCCAGCAGTACCAGGACATCAGCAGCGTGGGGACCCTGGTCGCACAGCTCGGCGAGCTCTCCCGCGACCTCGGCCTCGAACGCGACCTGGCCACCCGCCACGTCGCCTCCAACCGCGCGTCCGCCGACGAGCAGCGGTTGAAGAGCCAGCACGAGATCGTCGACAAGCGCATCGCCGGCACCCTCGACGCGGCGAAGAAGACTGAGACGTCCCTGTCCGACCTCGGCAAGAAGGCCCTCGACCACATCCGGATCCGGCTCAGCCAGATCCCCTCGATGCGCAAGACGGTCGCCGAGACCAAGCTCCCGCCGCTGCCCACCAGCGAGAAGTACTCCGAGACCATCGCCGAGCTGCTGCAGCTCTACGACGAGCTCGGCCAGGGCTCCACGGACGAGGAGATCATCGCCACCAGCGCGGCCCTGCGCGCCGTCGCCCGCGCCGAGGAGGAGGCGTCCAAGCAGCGCGGCCTGCTGACCAGCGCGCTGATCAGGGGCACGTTCGAGGAGCCGGAGTACAACGCCTTCCTCGACGCCCGCTCCCGCCGCAACAGCGAGCGCGACGCCTTCCGCGCCGTCGCCACGCCCGCGCAGCGCCAGTTCTACGACAACACCGTCGCCAGCCTGAAGATCGGCCGCGCCGAGTTCTACGCCAGCCGCGCCGTGCTGCTGCACAACGCCAACCAGTCGCTGCGCCGGCTCGACACCTCGACCAGGGACGACACCGACCAGTGGTTCCAGTCCATCACCGAGACCGTCGAGCGCCTGCACACCGTGCAGAAGTCGCTGTCGGAGCAGATCGCCACCCGAAGCGCCGACATCGCCAGCAGCGACCGGCAAGTCGCCGCGATCAACATCGGCATCGTGGCCGGCCTCCTCGTCCTGGTCCTCGCGATCACCGCCCTGATGGCCGGCTCGCTGGTACGCCCGCTGCGCCGCCTCCGCGGCGACGCCCTGAAGATCGCCGGTCAGACGCTGCCCGACCTGGTCAGGCAGCTCCGCAACACCGACGTCAGCCCCGAACAGCTCCATGTCCCGCCGATCGAGGTCAACTCCAAGGACGAGATCGGTGAAGTCGCCCGCGCCTTCGACGAGGTCCACCGCGAAGCCGTACGACTGGCCGGCGAGGAGTCCAGGCTGCGCTCGAACGTCAACGCGATGTTCGTGAACCTGTCGCGCCGCAGTCAGACGCTGGTGGAGCGGCAGATCACCCTGATCGACGGCCTGGAGCAGGGTGAGCAGGACGAGCAGCGGCTCGGCAACCTGTTCAAGCTGGACCACCTGGCCACCCGTATGCGGCGCAACAGTGAGAACCTGCTGGTGCTGGCCGGTCAGGACCCGCCGCGCCGCTGGAGCCAGCCGGTCAAGCTGGTGGACGTCGCCCGCGCCTCCCTGTCGGAGGTCGAGAACTACGAGCGCGTCGTCCTGGAGGTGCCCGAGGGCGTCTCCATCGCCGGCCAGGCCGTCAACGACGTCATCCACCTGCTGGCCGAGCTCATCGAGAACGCGCTGTCGTTCTCCCCGCGCGAGACCCGCGTCCCCGTCTCCGGCAGCAGGATCGACGGCGGCGGGATCATGCTCTCCATCAGCGACTCCGGCATCGGCATGACCGGCGACGAGCTGGTCGCGGCCAACGAGCGCCTGACCGACGCCCCCACCGTGGACGTGTCGGTCTCCCGCCGCATGGGCCTGTTCGTGGTCGCCAGGCTGGCCCACCGGCACGGCATCAGGGTGCAGCTCCGACCGCACGGCTCCGGCGGCCTGACCGCCATGGTCCTCATCCCCGAGTCGCTGCTCGGCGCGCAGCCGGCCGCGGTCGCCGGCGCGGGTGGCAACACCACCGCCACGACCGCCCGCGAGGACGCCTTCGCCGGCTCCCAGCCCGCCGCCGGCGCCCAGCAGTGGCCCGGCGCCTCGGGCTTCGGGCTCGCCCCCGGGCATCCGTCCTACCCGTCGTATCCGTCCGAGCCGGCCGGGGGGTCCTGGCCGTCGATGCCGGCCTCGTTGCCGTCCGCGATGCCGCAGTGGCCTTCGACCGAGTCGACGAACACGGGCTCCGACTGGCTGCCGGACTCGTCGTCCGATGTCTGGGTGTCCTCGCGCGGGCCGGTCACCGGGGAGCACGCGCCGCCGCAGCGCGGCCTGCCCACCGAGGAGCCCCGCCCGTGGTCGGCTCCGCAGGAGACGCCGCCGGCCGCGCCCAAGTACGACTACCCCGAGACGGAGTCGGCCGCCACCGGCCCGATCCCCGTGGTCAAGCCCGCCTCCGGCGGGGACGAGTACCTGCCGATCTTCGCCGCCGTGGAGTCGGCCTGGTTCGACCACGGTGAGACCAGCGCCACCTGGGGCTCGGCCAAGGCCGACGCCGGTTGGAGCGCGGCGGCGTCCGTGGTGGAGCCCGTACGCGACGGCTCGACGGCGGCCGGGCTGCCCAAGCGGGTGCCCAAGGCCAACCTGGTGCCCGGATCGGCGGACACGGCGTCCGCGCCCAAGGGCGTGGCTCCCATGCCGTCGGTCTCGCCGGACCGGGTGCGCAGCAGGTTGTCGAGCTTCCAGCAGGGCTTCCGAGCAGCGCGTGACGACATCAGCGAGGGCAGGACATACCAATCCGGTCCTAGGAACGACAGTAGGGAGGAGGGCGCGTGAATGACCTGAGCCACGCGGCACGCGGGGTCGACTGGTTGATCACCGACTTCGTCAGTACCGTCCCGGGGGTCGCGCACGCGGTGGTCGTGTCATCCGATGGGTTGCCGCTCGCGGCCTCGTCGGGTTTTCCGGCTGACCGGGCTGATCAGCTGGCTGCGATCGCGTCCGGGCTGGTGAGCCTGACGCAGGGTGCGGCCAGGGTGTTCGAGGGCGGTGCGGTCAATCAGACGATCGTGGAGATGCAGCGCGGGCTGATGCTGATCATGTCGATCAGCGACGGTTCGTGTCTCGCGGTGCTGGCGGCTCCGGACTGTGACATGGGGTTGGTGGCGTACCAGATGACCTTGATGGTGGATCGCGCCGGTCAGGTGCTGACTCCGGCGGTGCGTGCCGAACTGCGCGCCAGCCAGACCAGGTGATGTAGGTGACGGATTCCTGGAACAGCGGCGGTTGGGAACCCCAGCCGCAGGTCAGCTCGGACCCGGCGTCGCCGGTCCGCCCGTACGCGGTGACGGGCGGGCGTACCGCGCCCAAGGTCAAGCTGGCCATGGAGGCCCTGGTCTCGTCGGCGACCGCCGAGCACCGGGAGTTCTCCCACATCACCCCCGAGTACAAGGCGATCAGCCAGCTCTGCCGCCAGGTCCGGTCGGTCGCCGAGGTCTCGGCGCTGCTGCGGATCCCGCTCGGGGTGGTGCGTGTTCTGATCGCCGACATGGCGGCCGAGGGCCTCGTACGGGTGCATCAGCCGCAGCTGGATGCGGGTAGGCCGGACGTCAACCTGCTGGAAAGGGTGCTCAGTGGACTTCGCAGGCTCTAGCCCCGGTCTGACCTCGACGAAGATCGTCGTGGCCGGCGGCTTCGGCGTGGGCAAGACGACGTTCGTCGGCGCCGTCTCGGAGATCATGCCGCTCACCACGGAGGCCGTCATGACCGACGCCTCCGCGGGCATCGACGACCTGGGCATGACGCCGCTGAAGTCGACCACGACCGTCGCGATGGACTTCGGCCGCGTCTCCCTCGACCGCGACCTGATCCTGTACCTGTTCGGCACGCCCGGACAGCACCGGTTCTGGTTCATGTGGGACGACCTGGTCCGCGGCGCCATCGGCGCCGTCGTCCTGGTCGACACGCGCCGCCTGGCCGACAGCTTCCCCGCGATCGACTATTTCGAGGAGGCGCAGCTCCCCTTCATCGTGGGGGTCAACGGCTGGGACGGCACGTACGCCCACAGCGACGCCGAGGTCCGCGACGCCCTCACGCTGGCCCCCCACATCCCGCTGGTCCGCCTCGACGCCCGCCAGAAGGACTCGGTCAAAAGTGCTCTGATCAACCTCGTCGAGCACGCGTTGACCGTCCGGATGGCCGTGCCAGGCTGGAGCGGCTAGGAGAGCGGATAGGCTGAAGTCTTAGACGTACATTCGCTTCGAGGACTGGCCAACCACGTGTTCGAGACGCTTTCCGACCGGCTGACATCGGTCTTCTCCTCCCTCCGATCCAAGGGTCGGCTGTCCGACGCCGACATCGACGCCACCGCCCGCGAGATCCGCATCGCCCTGCTTGAGGCCGATGTCGCGCTCCCGGTGGTCAAGGCGTTCGTCGCCCAGGTCAAGGAGCGCGCCCGCGGCGCCGAGGTCTCCCAGGCGCTCAACCCGGCGCAGCAGGTCGTCAAGATCGTCAATGACGAGCTGATCGAGATCCTCGGCGGCGAGACCCGCAGGCTCCGCTTCGCCAAGACCCCGCCGACCGTCGTCATGCTCGCGGGTCTCCAGGGTGCCGGTAAGACCACCCTGGCCGGCAAGCTGGCCCGGTGGCTGCGCGAGCAGGGTCACGCGCCCATGCTGGTCGCCGCCGACCTCCAGCGGCCCAACGCCGTGCAGCAGCTCCAGGTCGTGGGCGAGCGCGCCCAGGTCGCGGTCTTCGCGCCCGAGCCCGGCAGCGGCGTCGGCGACCCGATCGCCGTCGCCCGCCGCTCGATCGACGAGGCCAGGCGGCTCAACCACGACATCGTCATCATCGACACCGCCGGCCGCCTGGGCATCGACCAGGAGATGATGAAGCAGGCCGCCGACATCCGCGACGCGGTCCGCCCCGACGAGGTCCTGTTCGTGGTCGACGCCATGATCGGCCAGGACGCCGTCACCACGGCCCAGGCGTTCATGGACGGCGTCGGCTTCGACGGCGTCGTGCTGACCAAGCTCGACGGCGACGCCCGCGGCGGCGCCGCGCTGTCGGTGCGGCACATCACCGGCCGCCCGATCATGTTCGCCTCCACGGGCGAGAAGCTGGAAGACTTCGACGCCTTCCACCCCGACCGGATGGCCTCCCGCATCCTCGACATGGGTGACATCCTCACCCTGATCGAGCAGGCGCAGAAGACGTTCGACGAGGAGCAGGCCGCCAAGATGGCGGGCAAGCTCACCTCGGGCGAGAACTTCACGCTCGACGACTTCCTCGAGCAGATGATGATGGTCCAGAAGATGGGCCCCATCAAGAACCTGCTCGGCATGATGCCCGGCATGGGGCAGATGCGTGACCAGCTCAACTCCATCGACGACCGCGACCTCGACCGCATCGCCGCCATCATCCGCTCGATGACGCCCGGCGAGCGGCAGGAGCCGAAGATCATCAACGGCTCCCGCCGCGCCCGCATCGCCGCCGGTTCCGGCGTCACGGTCAGCGCCGTGAGCAACCTCGTCACGCGCTTCTTCGAGGCGCAGAAGATGATGAAGCGGGTGGCCGGGGGCATGGGCCTTCCGGGCATGCCCGGCGGGCGCGGGAAGGCGTCCAAGGTCCAGAAGAAGGCCAAGAAGGGGCGGCGCGTCAGCGGCGACCCGCGCAAGGCGGCCCTGGAGAAGTCGGCGTCCCCGTCCCCCGACGGCGAGGGCGGCGCGCCCAAGGCCGCGGGAGTGCTGGGGAACCTGGGCGGCAAGCTCCCGCCCGGCCTCGAACTGCCTCCGGGCTTCGACCCGTCGAAGCTGAAGCTGCCCGGCCAGTAGCGGGCGACCGGGGCGGGCGTCCCGGTTCACCTCCGCCCGCCCCTGCCCTGTCGCGCGGGATCGGCGTTTCGTCCGGGTCCCGTGGCGCGGCCTCGTCCCTTGGGACGGTCCGGGATCCACGCGCCGGCGCTCTGAGGGCGGGCCTCACGCCGATGCCATGACGGCGGTTCGCATGTGGGTGCTCTTTGATGGTGGTTGCGGGTCGGCGCTGTGTCGCCGTCCTCGCGGCGCGCCCTCGCTCGCTCGAACGGGCGCGCCCGGGACCATGGCTGGTCACCGGGCGCGCGGAGGTGGGGCCGTTCGGTCTGCTCTAACGGCAGAGGAGCAGCCACTGCAGAGCGGGGTCCATGAGGAGCCACCCCGAGGCGATCGCTGAGGGCATCCACATCGGCAGGCCGGTGAGCGGCGGCTCCTGGGCCACCCATGCTCCTTCAGGTGCCGGACCACCCTGGTCGCCGTGGTCGGCGGGGCCTTGGTGACCGCTTGGGTCGCCGTGGTGGTGCGGCTCATGAGGCTTCTGCGGCCATTCGCAATGGGGCCAGTGGCTCTTCTCGTGCACCTGGTGTGGCTTGTGCGGCCCGTGGGTGCAGTCATGGGTGGGCGTCGGGCTCGGCGTCGGCGTGGGGGTGGACGTCGGGGTCACCGTGGGCGTCGGGGTCACCACGGGTGTGACCGTGGGCGTCACGGTGGGCGTCGGAGTCGGAGTGGGTGTCGGGGGCACCGTGGGCGTGACCGTGGGAGTCACGGTGGGCGTGACCGTGGGTGTGGGAGTCACGGTTGGAGTCACGGTGGGCGTGACCGTGGGCGTCGGCGTCACGGTGGGTGTGGGTGTGGGTGTGGGTGTGGGTGTGGGTGTGGGTGTCGGGGTGGGTTGGTTGGGGACGCAGTTGGCTTCCACCCGGCCGATGGTGACCTCCGTGAGCAAGCCTTCGTAGACGACGTTGCCGTCGTCGTCCAGCAGGCGGGCCGAGATCGAGATCGTCATGTCCGCCTCGGCGGAGGTCGCGTCGTTCGTCGTCGCGTTGTCGGTCCTGACCACCGTCAGGGTCCCGGAGGCCACGCCGGGATACCCGAGCTGCGCTCCCGTCGCGGGCACCTCCGTGGTCCCCTGCTCCACGGGTACGCCGAGCACCGTGATGGTCCCGGGCGCCGCCTGCACGGACGACATCGCCGGAGCCGGCGGTGTGCACCGCGCGTGCGTCTCCACGTTGCCCGTGACCAGCAGCGGTTCGGACGCGTCCGGGTTGAGCTGCACCGAGGCGACGACCAGCTGGGCGCTGGCCTCCCAGACGTCCGGCGCGTCGAGGCCGTTCGCCTGGAGTTGTTCGTTGGCCAGGTCGGTGAAGTCGGTGACTCCGTCCGGGTCGCTCCAGTCGCCGTTGTCGGTGCCGGGGTCGGGCCCGACGGACGCCGTGCCCCAGGTGCCGGAGAAGCCCGGCTGGCCCAGCTCCGGGATCTCGGTGATGGTCAGGCCGATACCGTCGGCATTGGCGAACTCGCCCGCCGCGGCGGTGGCCGTAAGCCCGAACAAGGCGCCGGTGAGCAGGACGGACGCGCCGGCGGTGAGCAGCCGCGCACGCGTGAACAGCGGAGTGGTCGTGGTGGTCACCCACTCATTCCGCAGGGAAGTTGATCAAGTCGGGCGAGGTGACACGCGGCCCTTGCCGAGCCTTTGCCGCGGCCTGCCGGGACCGGTCGAAGGCACTGTCCACGGTCTGGCAGAATGACATGTTGGAACATCGTGACCAGGTGGGTGCCCTCTCATCTCCCGCCGGCCGCGCCTGTCCCTGGAGCGTCGTCTCATCGTGCCCCACTCGATGAGGTGCCGTTCACCCACGCTCGAATGCAGGAGAGACCACACCAGTGGCAGTCAAGATCAAGCTCAAGCGGCTCGGCATGATCCGCAACGCTCAGTACCGAATCGTCATCGCCGACAGCCGCACCAAGCGTGACGGCCGGGCGATCGAGGAGATCGGCCTGTACCACCCGAAGGAAAACCCTTCGCGCATCGAGGTCAACGCCGAGCGTGCGGCCTACTGGCTGGGTGTCGGCGCGCAGCCGACCGAGCCGGTGCTCAAGCTGCTCAAGCTCACCGGTGACTGGCAGAAGTACAAGGGCGAGGCCGCCCCGGCGCCGATGAAGGTCGCCGAGCCCGCGCCCGACCGCCACGCCCTCTACGAGGCCGCGGCCAAGGAGGCGCTGTCCGGTGGCGACACCGGTGCGGCCGCCACCACGGCGCCCAAGCGTGCCAAGAAGAAGGAAGAGACCGAGGCCGCCCCCGCCGAGACCCCGACCGAGGGCGAGGGCTGACGTGCTCGAGGAGGCTCTCGAGCACCTCGTTAAGGGCATCGTCGAACATCCCGACGATGTCCGGGTCCGCGCTCGCCGCATTCGCAGCGGGCGCGCCCTGGAGGTCCGGGTGCACCCCGAGGACCTGGGCAAGGTCATCGGACGCGGCGGGCGCACCGCCAAGGCGCTGCGCACCGTTGTGAACGCCCTGGCCGACGGGAAGTACGTACGGGTCGATCTGCTCGACCTGGACGAAGCAGTCCGTTAGCGTCAGGAATTCGCGCCCTCATCGGTCCTGAACGGCCGATGGGGGCGCTTGCGTTAGGAGAGGGTGAGTTTCACGTGCAGCTGGTCGTCGGCCGGATAGGCCGTCCGCACGGTGTACGCGGCGAGGTGACCGTGGAGGTGCGCACCGACGATCCCGAGCTGCGCCTCGCCGAGGGCCTGTCCATCGCGACCGACCCGGCGAGCAGGGGGCCGCTCGTCGTCGAGGCTCGCCGCTGGCACAAGGGCGTGCTCCTGGTCGCGTTCGAGGGGGTTCACGACCGCGACGGCGCCGAGGAGCTCCGGGGCACCATGCTGGTCATCGACTCCGCCGAGGTGGAGCCGTCGGACGACCCGGACGAGTTCCACGACCACCAGCTCGTCGGGCTGGCGGTGGAGACCGTGTCGGGCGAGCCCGTCGGCGAGATCACCGACGTTCTGCACCACGGCCAGGACCTGCTGGTCGTACGCCGGCGCGGCCAGGACGACGCGCTCATCCCGTTCGTGAAGGCCCTGGTGCCCGAGGTCGATCTGACGGGCGGGCGCCTGGTCGTCGACCCGCCAGAGGGCCTGCTGTGATGCGCCTCGACATCATCTCCATCTTCCCCGAGTACTTCGCCCCGCTCGACGTCTCCCTGATCGGCAAGGCGCGCGAGCGCGGCACCCTCGACGTACGCGTCCACCAGCTCCGCGACTGGGCGCACGACGTGCACAGGACGGTCGACGACACGCCGTACGGCGGCGGTCCCGGCATGGTGATGAAGCCCGAGGTCTGGGGCGAGGCCGTCGACTCCGTGATCGGCGACGGCGCGCCGCGGGTGATCGTGCCGACGCCGAGCGGGCGGCCGTTCACCCAGGAGCTGGCCCAGGAGCTGGCCGCCGAGCCGTGGCTGCTGTTCGCCTGCGGGCGCTACGAGGGCATCGACTCGCGCGTCATGGCCGAGTACGGCGCCCGGCTGCGGGTCGACGAGGTCAGCATCGGCGACTACGTGCTGGCCGGCGGCGAGGTCGCGGTGCTGGTGATGGTCGAGGCCGTCGGCAGGCTGCTGCCCGGCGTGCTGGGCAACGCCCAGTCGGCCGTGGACGACTCCTTCGCCCCGGGGTCGATGCAGAACCTGGTGGAAGGCCCGGTCTACACCAAGCCGCCGGTCTGGCGCGGGCACGAGGTTCCCGCCGTCCTGCTGTCCGGACATCACGGAAAAGTCGCTCGGTGGCGGCGGGACGAGGCGCTCCGGCGTACCGTGCGGAACCGGCCGGAACTCGCGGCGGCGCTCGATCCGGAGACGCTCGACAAGCACGACAGGAAGCTGCTCGAAGAGCTCTCGTTTCGCGTCCGGCCGGAAGATGTGGCAAACTGAATCGCTGCCGACTGTCACACGGTTGGTCTGCCATGCCCGGGTAACGGTCCCGGGTTCATCAAATCAGCAAGCGTGTCCACCGCGAGCCTCGGCCGGGTGGACCTCCGCGTGCTCGCGAGGACTTGAGGACAGCTCTCATGCACACGAAGATCCAGGAGCTCGAGAAGGCGACCCTTCGGAGCGACGTCCCGGCGTTCCGCCCCGGTGACACGCTCGAGGTCCACGTCCGAGTCGTCGAAGGCAACCGCTCCCGTATCCAGGTCTTCAAGGGCTTCGTGCTGCGGCGGCAGGGCAGCGGCGCCCGCGAGACCTTCACGGTCCGCAAGGTCAGCTACGGCGTCGGCGTCGAGCGCACCTTCCCGGTGCACAGCCCGGTCATCGAGAAGATCGTGCTCGTGACCCGCGGTGACGTTCGTCGCGCCAAGCTCTACTACATGCGCGACCTGCGCGGCAAGGCCGCCCGCATCCGCGAGAAGCGCGAGGCGACGCCCGCGAAGTAACCCGAATCTTTCCCGAAAGGCCCGTGCACCGCACGGGCCTTTCGGCTTTGCGGGGCCATTTCCTTTATGTGGAGCGACTCGTGCGTGGGTGTAACGTCGGTCGAGGCTTGTCGAGCCGTTCCATCATCTAGGCTCGTCAGCGATGACAAGCGAAGACCAGGAGTACGGCGCTTCGCGCCGCCCTGTCGAGGACGAGGTGGACGTGGTCGCCGAAGAGACTCAGAAGCCGGCAAAGGGCGACAAGGAGAAGAAGGGGTCGTTCTGGAAAGAACTTCCCGTTCTTGTCGTGGTAGCCCTCGTGCTGGCCCTGATCATCAAGACGTTCGTGATCCAGGCCTTCTACATTCCGTCGGAGTCCATGGAGAACACCCTGCTCAAGAACGACAGGGTCCTGGTCAACAAGCTCGTCTACCACACCCGTGACATCGAGCGCGGCGACGTGGTGGTCTTCTCCGGCGTCGACTCCTGGGACGGCGAGTTCGACATGGAGGAGCCGTCCAACCCCATCGCGGCCTTCTTCCGCTGGGTCGGCACGGCCTTCGGCGTCGTGCCCGGAGAGAAGGACTACATCAAGCGGGTCATCGGCGTGGGCGGCGACCACGTCAAGTGCTGCGACTCCAAGGGCCGCATCACGGTCAACGGCACGGCCATCGACGAGGAGAGCTATCTCTATCCGGGCAATGTGCCGTCCGACAGGTTCTTCGACATCACCGTGCCGCCCGGGCGGCTGTGGGTGATGGGCGACCACCGTTCCGTCTCGCTCGACTCGCGCTCCCATACCGGTGACCAGGGCGGCGGCTCGATCCCCGAGGGTCAGGTCATCGGCCGGGCCTTCGTGATCGTCTGGCCGTTCAACCGGGCGGGCGTGCTGTCCATACCCGACACCTTCGCGCAGCCCGCGCTCCAGGCACTCGGTGGCTCCGTACCGCTGGTGGCCGGGTTCGGGCTGGCCGTACCCTTGGTCCTGGTTCGTCGGCGCCGGTTGGGGAGGAAGCGCTGATGGCCGTCACCAAGAAGGCGGAGGGCGTGGCCAAAGAGAAGAAAAAGGGCGGCTTCCGGGAGACCGTCCTGCTGCTGGTGCTCGGTGTGGGCATCGCGCTGTTGTTGCAGGCGTTCGTCATCGGGTCGTTCTACATCCCGTCGGAGTCGATGGAGAACACCCTGCTGATCAACGACCGGGTCTTCGTCAACAAGCTGGCGGGCAGTCCCGAGCGCGGCGACATCGTGGTCTTCAAGGGCTGGCGCACCGGCGAGGACACCATCAAGCGGGTCATCGGCGTCGGCGGCGACAAGGTGGAGTGCTGCGACTCCAAGCACCGCATCATCGTCAACGGCACGCCGCTCGACGAGGAGTCCTACCTCTACCCCGGCGACTTCGGAGGCGGCGACAAGTTCAGCGTCACCGTCCCGGCCGGCAAGTTGTGGCTGATGGGCGACCACCGCACCGCCTCGGCGGACTCGCGCGCCCACATGGACGAGCCCGGCGGCGGCTTCATCTCCGTCGACGACGTGATCGGCAAGGCGGTCGTCCGCTACTGGCCGCTGTCGCGCGGTTACCTGTTCTCCACGCCCGAGACTTTCGACAAGGTCAAGTAAGGGGCTTTCGGTCGCGGTTTGCGGCGAATGGGGCGTACGCTGCGAGTGTCATGACAGTTGCGTTCCGCCCTCGACCGAGCGTCGTCCGGCGCGATTCCGGACTTTACGCCTATGAGCGGGCGCTGGCCCGCCGTGGGCTGACCCCGATCGCTGGGGTCGACGAGGCGGGCCGCGGCGCCTGCGCCGGGCCGCTGGTCGTCGCGGCCGTCGTCCTGCGCAGGGAGATCGGCGGTCTGGGCGACTCCAAGTTGCTGTCCGCGCCGGTGCGCGAGCGTCTGTACGACCGCGTCGTCGCCACCGCCCACGTGGGCGTCGTGGTGATCCCGGCCGCGGAGATCGATGCCCGGGGGCTGCACAGGAGCAACGTCTCAGGAATGCGGCGGGCTGTGGCGCAGTTGCCATGTGACCCGGAGTACATCCTCACGGACGGCTTCCCGGTTCCCGGCATGCCCGCGCCGTCCCTGGCGGTGTGGAAAGGGGACCAGGTGGCCGCCTGCGTGGCGGCCGCGTCCATCGTGGCCAAGGTGACGAGGGACCGCCTGATGGTCGAACTGGATCGAAGATTTCCTCAGTACGGTTTCGCCGAGCACAAGGGGTATGTCACGCCAGGACACCGTTTGGCACTGGAGAGACATGGCCCGTGCCCCGAACACCGTTACTCCTTCGTCACGGTGGCCAAGGGCATGGGTGAAAATGAGATGGGGGCCGGGGTTGCCTGAGCAGGCGAGCCGGGGGACCGGTACGACAGGAGGACCGCGATGAGCGCAGAGGATCTCGAAAAATACGAAACCGAGATGGAGCTGCAGCTTTACCGCGAATACCGCGATGTCGTCGGTTTGTTCACATACGTCGTGGAGACTGAGCGTCGTTTCTATCTGACCAACTCGGTCGACCTCGACGTCCGTACCGCGGAGAACGGCGACGTCTTCTTCGATGTGAAGATGCAGGACGCCTGGGTGTGGGACATGTACCGGCCGGCGCGGTTCGTGAAGAACGTGCGAGTGGTCACGTTCAAGGATGTGAACGTGGAAGAGCTGGCCAAGGCGGACCTGGAGATGCCCAAGGAAGGGTTCTCGGGGTAGATCCGATCGAGGGCCGGTCGACGCGGGGGCGACGGGTCGGGTCGTCGGGCGCCGGCGGCGTCTTGACCTGGGCGCCGTGGCCGTCGGCTGCGCGTCCGCAGCGGTACGTCGGCTCCGACCACGCCCTCACCTGGGGCCCCGGGTTTTCGGTGCCCGGCGTCGCGCGGCAGGGCCGCAACTCGCCGGCGCCACTGGCCGTAGCGTGTGCCATGAGGGAATGAACATGGCTCAGGCCTCAGCTGTCACCCGGTGGGCGTCACCCGCCTCACATTGAGTGTTACCGCCCCAGATGGGCGGCTCCCGCCCCCAGTGGGGTCACGCGCCCTTCTGCCACGGACTGGGGCGTGACCGGCCTCACGATGAGTGTCACGGCCCCCGGTGGGGTCACGTGCCGCCTGCCACCCGCCGGGCGTCACCTCATCCCGCGGCAGCATCACTCCCACGGTGGCGCGATCCTGCACGCGCTTCGCGTCACTCGCCAGACGTCGGTCGCCTGCAACGCCGCAGGAGGTCCGGGGGCCACTCTCCGTCGCCTCCTTGAGTCGTGCAGACGCTGGCCTGGCGCACCACGGCGCGCGTCTCCACGGGCCGTCACACCGCACCCCCGCCGATCGCACGGTGTCTCGTCCCGCATTCCGGGATGCGGCGCGTTATCCCGTCCCGGCAGGTGGGCGCGCCGGCGTCGCATGTAGGGGGGCGAGAACCATCCCGGAGCTCGGAGTTGTCCACAGGCCGCCGCCCTCTCCTCCCGGCTATCCCCAAAATCCCGTTCGCCTCCTTCCGAGCCCCCCGCCATCCGCCAAGGTCGGTCACCGGACAACACCGGCAGACGGATGAACGGAGGCGGCGCATGGCCCCGAAAGACGAGCTCGGCAAAGAAGGCGAGCACCTGGCCGCGATCTACCTACAAGCCAAGGGGATGACCATCCTCGAACGCAACTGGCGCTGCCGCCGCGGCGAGATCGACATCATCGCCGAGGACGGTCAGGTCCTGGTGGTCGTCGAGGTCAAGACCCGATCGAGCAGATCCCACGGCACAGCCCTGGAGTCCGTGAGCCGCACCAAACTGGCCCGGCTCCGCATGCTGGCCACCAAATGGCTGTCGGCGCAGTCCCGTTCCTTCGACGCCGTACGCATAGACGTGATCGCCCTTGAGCGCTTCGCGGGCAACTTCGCCCTGCGGCACATCCGGGGGGCGATCTAGATGACCGTGGCCCGGACCCGCAGCGTCGCGCTGGTCGGAGTGAGCGGCCGCAGCGTCGAGGTGGAGGCCGACGTGGGCAACGGCCTGGCCGGCATCCACCTCATCGGCCTGCCCGACACGGCGCTCAGCGAAGCCCGCGACCGGGTGCGATCCGCCGTCGTCAACAGCGGCTACCCGTGGCCGGACGCCCGCATCACCGTCAGCCTCTTCCCCGCCAGCCTCCCCAAACGCGGATCCCAGTTCGACCTGGCCATCGCCATGGCCATCCTCGGGGCCGCCGGAGTCGTCCCGGCGGAACGCATCGCCGAGCCCTTCTTCCTGGGCGAGCTCGGCCTCGACGGCCGCATCAGGGCAGTACGCGGCGTTCTCCCGTCCATCCTCGGCGCCGCGGCCGCGCATGAGGAGGCCACGGTGATCGTCCCGGCGGAGAACGCGGGGGAAGCCGGTCTGGTCCCCGACGTGAAGGTGGTCCCGGTGGCTCACCTGCGCCAGTTGGTCGAGTGGCTACGCAAAGGCGACAAGCCACCCGAAGCCGAGTCGGATGGCCGCGTCGAGACGCCCAAGCCCGTGCCCCAGCCCGCCGTCGACCTGGCGGACGTCGTCGGCCAGCCGGTGGCCCGGCGGGCGCTGGAAGTGTGTGCGGCCGGCGGTCACAACCTGTGGATGGTGGGCCCGCCCGGCACCGGCAAGACCCTCCTGGCCGAACGCCTTCCCACCCTCCTGCCGGACCTGGAGCTCGACCACGCCCTGGAGGTCACGGCCATCCATTCCGTCGCGGGTCTGCTCCCGCCCGACAGCCCCATGATCAGCCGTCCGCCGTTCGTCAGCCCTCACCACACGGCGACGGCGGCCGCGATCATCGGGGGTGGCAGCACGGTCGTCCGTCCAGGTGCGGTCTCCCTCGCGCACAGGGGCCTGCTGTTCATGGACGAGGCTCCCGAGTTCCCCCGTCACGTCCTCGACTCGTTGCGGCAACCGCTTGAATCCGGGCGCGTCACCGTGTCCAGATCCGCGGCGTCGGTCACGTTCCCCGCCCGGTTCATGCTGGTGCTGGCCGCGAACCCGTGCCCCTGCGCCCAGGCCGACGACCAGGCCGGCGCGACCTGCCGTTGCTCGCCCACCACCAGACGCCGATACCTGGGCCGACTGTCCGGCCCCCTGCTCGACCGCATCGACATGAAGGTCACGGTCGCCCGCTCGTCCAGACGCGAGCTCCTGGCCGACCGTCAGTTCGTCGAATCCAGCGAAACCGTGGCGGAACGCGTCCTGCTGGCCCGCCAACGCGCCGTCAAGCGCCTGGTCCACACCCCTTGGCGCACGAACGCCGAGATCCCCTCCTCCGTCCTGCACGCCGACTTCCGTCCGTCCGACGCGGCGATGAAGCCCATGACCTCCTGCCTCGACTCGGGCTCCCTCACCGCCCGCGGCCTCGACCGCACAGTGCGCGTCGCCTGGACCCTCGCCGACCTCGCAGGCAAAGACCGCCCCGAAGAGGACGAGACCACCACCGCCCTCGGTTTCTGGCTCGGAGTACGCCCGTGACCCCGGCCGCCCGCATGCCAACGAACCTGCCCATGAAGATCACCAGGAGGCCCGTATGACCAGTCCAGAGCATGAGGCACGTGCGGCTCTCATGCGAGCCGCCGATGTGGGCGACACCGCCATGGGCCGCCTGGTGGTGCATCTTGGTGCCTCGGGCACGGTGGAGGCGATCCGCGAGCGCACACTTCCGCCCGCCTTCATCGCCCAGGAGTCGCGGCAGGAACGTCCGTGTGACCTGTCGGGGCGGCTCAACGCGTGGTTCGTCCGGCTGGCGGCCTCGAAACCCGCTGCCGACCTGGAGGCGGGTGAGCAGTGTGGAGCGAGGCTGATCATCCCGGGCGATCCCGAATGGCCCACGCAGCTGGACCACCTCGGTCCGAGCCGTCCCCTCGGCCTCTGGCTGCACGGCACGGCCGACCTCCGCTTCGCCTGCCTCAAGTCCGTGGCCGTCGTAGGGGCCCGAGCCGCCACCCAGTACGGCCTGCACATCGCGGCCAACTTCGGCATCGGCCTCAGCGAGGCAGGCTGGTCCGTCGTCTCCGGCGGCGCGTACGGGGTGGACGGCGCGGCGCACAAGGGCGCCCTGCTGGCCGACTCGTCCACGGTGGTCGTACTGGCCTGCGGAGTGGACATCTGCTACCCGAGCGGCCACCAGGACCTGTTCGCCAAGGCCCGCGACCAGGGCGTCGTGATGAGCGAGTGCCCGCCCGGCGTCCACCCCACCCGCGCTCGCTTCCTGATCAGGAACCGCCTCATAGCCGCCCTCACCAGAGGAACGGCCGTGGTGGAGGCAGCCCTGCGCAGCGGTGCCCTGAACACCGCCGGGCACGCGCTCTCCCTCAACCGACACCTGGGCGCCGTGCCTGGCCCCACCACGTCCGCGATGTCGGCCGGCTGCCACAAACTGCTACGCGAACGCAAGGCGGTCTGCGTCACCACGCCAGAGGAAATGATCGAACTGGTCGGCGTCATGGGCGACGACTTGGCCCCGCAGACCAGAACCCCCGTCGTCCCCCGTGACCGTCTCGGCGAATCGACCAAGAGAGTCCTGGACGCCATCCCCACCCGCGGCGGCGCCGGTCCGGCATCGATAGCGGTCTCAGCGGGGGTCAGCATGGACATCACGCTGAGCGCCCTGGGTGGCCTGGCCGCCGCCGGCTACATAGAACGAGCAGCCGGCGGTTGGCGCCTCCGCAAGACCGCAGCCAGCTACCTGAAAGCCCCTGAAACCATGGCCCTGGCCCCACCTCCCGCCAACGAAGCCCCAGCCACAGACCCACCTCCACCTGCGGAAGACGACACCCCACCCCCACCGCACCCCCAAGAACTCGCGATCCCCTTCTGACCGGGGCATGCGGGTGACGAGTTCCTGGGGTGAGATGACGAGGGAAGGGGGCACGGATCGCACGAAGATGACCGACATGTGGACGGCGCGACGCGCAGCCAAGCCGCAGTCAGTCCCTGTAACGTCCCCTGCGCGATCACCGGGACGGCGGAGCTGCCGATCGCCCCGATGGGCAGTACAGCAGTGAGACGGGTGGCGGATCTTCGTGCGAATGGTGGGAAAGCCTTGGACGACGACTTGAACGACAGCTCGAACCACGACCTGGACGCCGACGAAGTCCTCGCGGAATTCGAGAGGTATCTGCGGTTCGAGCGTGACCTCTCTCCGCACACAGTGCGTGCCTATCTCTCCGACATCACCGCCCTCCTCGACCACCTGCGCGGTCGGCTTTTCGGCCTGGACATCGGCGAGCTGCGAGCCTGGCTGGCCGACCAGCACGGCGCCGGCAAGGCAAGAGCCACGCTGGCTCGCAGAACAGCCTGCGTCCGCACCTTCACCGCGTACTGTCACCGCCGGGGTTGGCTGGCCACCGATCCCGGACTGTTGCTGGGAAGCGCCAAGGCGCCCCACTCCTTGCCCGCCGTGCTCGACCAGGAGCAGGCGCAGGCCGTCCTGAACGCGCCCCCCTCCACCGGAGACCCCAAGGACCTCCGAGACCAGGCTCTCCTTGAGCTCCTGTACGCCACAGGTGTGCGGGTGGGTGAACTCTGCGCGCTCGACGTCGACGACGTGGACCGGGACCGGCATGTCATCAGGGTCCTGGGCAAGGGACGAAAGGAGCGTTCCGTGCCGTTCGGGCTGCCGGCGCTTCGAGCCCTCGACCGATGGTGCATCAACGGACGCCCCATCTGGGTCCGAGAACGCTCCGGGCCGGCCCTCTTCCTCGGAGTCCGTGGCGGCCGGATCGACGCGGGCACCGTACGCCGGGTGGTGCACGCGCGACTGGCACAGACCGAGGGCACGCCGGACATGGGCCCACACGGCCTGAGGCACACCGCGGCGACTCACCTGCTCGAAGGGGGAGCGGACCTGCGCAGCGTCCAGGAACTACTCGGTCACGCGTCCCTCAACACCACCCAGATCTACACCCACGTCTCGATCGACCGCCTCCGCACCGCATACCGCCAAGCCCACCCCCGCGCCTGACCGAAGCCGCCAGGGCCTCAATGCCCCCGATCGCCCACCGCCCGGAGACGGCTGAGCGAGAAGGACGCGCGTCGCCGTATGAGCGAAGAGGGGGCCCTGGACACGCACGGCCCTGGTGACGCCAACGCCCCACACCTGACAACACCTCGGCCCGAGGACCCGATGCTGTGACGACATGGCGGTGGGGCCGATGCGGGAGGGCATGGAGGCATGAGAAGCGACGGCGCGAAGGTGTGGTTCTGCGGACGCAGGTTGTGAAGGCACGACGGCGTGAGGGTCAAGGTGACGGTGACCGCCTGATCGATGAGCATCGCAACCAGTGGGGGCGCGGAGAAGGCGTGCAGCGACGCCGGAGCGCCTGAGATGAGGAGCTCAGAGAACCGGACTGCACCGGTTTGGCCGCCATCCCAGATCGCTGGCCGCCATCCCAGATCAAGGACGCGTCTGAATCCGGGCCTCTCAGGTGTGAGGGGGTCACGTCCACGGACGTGGTGTATGAATCGATCTTCGCGTGATCCTGTTTTTGCAGGTTAAGCGCTAAGTGTCTGCGGGAGCGGGTTCTGGGCC